>CAVXEP010000006.1:0-132614 GCA_963760795.1 uncultured delta proteobacterium | reverse complement strand
CGCGACGTGGAGCTGGTCGGTCAGCGCCTCGACCCAGAGCTCGGATGCAAACGGGGTGTCGGCGATCGCGTCGGCCTGGGTGAGGAAGAAGATCTCGTCGCCGCCCCGGAAGTCCCGGCTTGGACCGACCAACACCAACAGGCCGGTGATGAGGACTCTGATGCCGAGCCCCACCGCCAGCGGCCAGGCAAGCGGCAGGTCGGGCCGCGTCCGGCGCAGGAAGCGCAGCGCTACGGCGGCACCGATGACGAGGATCAGGACCAGCGCGGTCGCGAAGACGTCGTGGACGGGGTTGGTGGGCCGCACAGGCATTGTCGGGCGCGAAGATAGCCGGGCTATACACTGCCCGCTTCTGTGAACGAGGCCGGGGGATCACGCGATCCGCGCGCCGCCCTGCGGCGCGTGTGGCGATACCGCTGGATCCTGCTCGCGATCCTGATCGCGCTCCCCGCGCTCGCCTTCGCGATCTCCTCCCTGCTGCCGAAGACGTGGGCAGCGACCGTGACCGTCGAGGCGCAGACCGGAGGTAGCACAGCGACGACGCTCGGCGGGACCTCGGTCACGGTCTCGCAGGGCGCGCTCCAGCTGGTCGAGACCGAGCCGGTGGCGAAGCGGGTGCTCGAGAAGCTCGGAGAGCCGCCCTCCGGCTTCGAGGACCTGCTCGAGGACGTCAGCGCCCGGCTGAGCCCACTTCAGTCGCGCTCGTCGCAGGTGACGCAGCTGTTCGAGATCCGCGCCGAGGCCGACACCCCGCAGCGTGCGGCGACGATCGCGAACACGTTCGCCGAGACGGTCGGCGAGATCCGCACCGAGCGCGCCGTGGAGCGGATCGACGACGCGATCGAGACCCTCGAAAGCCAGGCGAACCCCGCCGACACCGCCCTCGAGGAGGAACAGCGCGCGGCCCAGGTTCAGGAGCTCGAGGCGCTGCGGGCCAGTCAGGGCGGAACGACGACGATCGGGCCGGCAACCCCGCCCGAGGACCCCGCCTCGCCCCAGCCCGCGCGCGACACCGTCGTCGGCTTCGTCCTCGCCCTGCTGATCGTCGCGGCATTGGTGCCGCTGCTGCTCAGATTCGATCGCCGCCTGCGTGAGACCGAGGAGCTCGAGGAGATCACCGGTGCCCCGCTGCTGGCGACGATTCCCGCAACCGCGTTTCCCGGGCGCCGGCCTGCCCCCGGCGCGCGCGAGGCGTTCGAGACCCTGCGCGCCAGCCTGACCTACTTCAACGTGGACCGGTCGCTCGGGAGCGTCCTCGTCGGAAGCCCCACCGCGCGGACGGTGAGTCGACGCGTGGCGTCTGCCTTGCGATCGCGCTGCGCTCGCGGCGCATGACGTCATCCTCCTCGACGGCGATCTGCGTCGCCGCGAGCCGGCGGGCGCACTTGGCGTCGAGCGCTCGGCCGGGCTCAGCCGTCCTCGTCGGGGAGCGGACCCCAGAGCCGCTCGACAGGTCGACGTGGGCGGCGGCGTCTGCGCGTGCTGTCCGCCGACCCACCTGCCTCGAATCCCTGCGTCCTCCTCGGGTCCGAGCGGATGGACGCTCCTCGATGGCAGACGGGCGAAGCCGGACATGGTCGTCATCGACACCGCCCTTGATCGTGGTCAGCGACGCGCTGCCCGCTGCTCGGACGGTCTCCGGCGTGATCCTCGTCGCGCGCCTCAACCACACCACTCGCGATCACTCGAGAGGGCGCGGGTAGTGATCGACGCCGCGAGCCGGACGTCCTCGGTGTCGTGGCCACGGGCGCGGGCGCTCGGGACTGTATGGGTACGGCGAATACGGCTACGGACCGAGAGGACGCCGATCCCTCCCCCGCAGCGGCCCTTGAGTCTACGGCGACTCAAACGGGAAACGGAGTCCGACGGCAGGTGACTGGGTCGGCTCGGCAGGTCGCGACACCGAGTCCTGCGAGCCCCGCCGCCGAGCGCGACGACGCCGAAACTCCCCTCGTTCAGAGCTCGATGATCTCACCGATCGCCGGTCGGCGTGCGAGACGGTCCGCCCCGTTTCGGGCCAGCACCTGTGTCGGCCATCGCGGCCCATCCATGCCGTGCGAACCGGGGCGATCGTCGGCGAGACGAATCAGGCCGGCTGCGAACGCATCGGCACTGGCCCGGCGAGACAAGGAGCCCTCGATCCGTGCCGACGATCGTCTCCGCCACCCCCCCGACATCGGTGGCGACTGCGGGCAGGCCGGCCGCGGCCGGCCTCGATCAGCGACACGGGCGTGCCCTCGTTGTCGGAGCTGATCACGGCGAGGTCCGCGGCGGCGGAGACCGGGCGAGGTCGCTGCGGTAGCCGAGGAAGTGCACCGCGTCGCGGACGCCGAGCTCGGACGCCACGAGCTCTCGAGCCCGATCGCGATCTCGCCGTCGCCGACGATCACGAGCCGACGCGCTCGTCCGCTTGCGGCTGCGAGCGAAGCCCACGAAGCAGAAGATCGAGGCGCTTGATCGGCACCATGCGACCGACGAAGACGTGAAGACGACGTCGTCGGCCGCGAGCCCGAGCTCGTCGCGCAGCTCGATGGCCCGTGCCGGCCCATCGCCTCGGCGAACTGGTCGCAGGTCGAGCCCGAGCGGGATCACCTGGAACTGCTCTCGCGGGCGCCACCCCGAGGCGGACCAGATCGTCGACCGTTGCCTGGCTGACCCCGATCAGGCGGTCGGTGCGACGGGCGAGCGCCGCGCTCGAGCTCGCGAACAGACGGGTCTTGGCGGGCGCCGAAGTAGCCCTCGAGCACGTGGCCGTGGAAGGTGTGGACGATCCCGGCCGGAGCCGGGCGCAGCCGGGCCGCCGCGCGCCCAGGAAGCCGGCCTTCGCGGTGTGGGTGTGAACGATGTCCGGACGGAAACGCCCATCGTGCCGGCAGCCCGGCAAGGGCGCGAGCGTCGCGCGGTGGCGAGATCGGCTGGCCCAGCGTCGGCAGGTAGATCATCCGCGCGCCCTCCTGCTCGGCGAGCTCCGCCATCGACTCCTCGCCCGGCGCGAGGCGACCGTGGACGAGCAGGGTCTCGAAGCGATCGGGATCCATCCGGCGGCCGCTGAGCAGGGCGGCCTGATGCGCCGGTCCGCCGAGGTTGAGGCGGGCGATCACCCGCAGAACCCGGATCCGGCTCAGCCCGAGCGCTCCGCGCGGGCGCTCTCGGCACGAGCCCCGAGCGCCAGGATGGTGCCGAGCGCGACGAAGGCGCCGAGGGCGCCGACGTTGAAGACCGCGATCCGCCCGGCTTCGGCGAGCGACGAGGAGCGCGCAGCGCCAGAGCAGCGCTGGCCGATCGCAGCGGGCCGCCACCAGCGCTGGGCGTCGAGCCGGTCAGCAGTCGATGGGTGAGGTGGTCGCGGGCGCCGCTCAGCATCGGCGCCCCGCGACGGCGCGGGAAACGACGACCAGGGCCGTGTCGAGGATCGCGAGGCCGGCGAGGGGCGCGAAGGCGGGTAGCGCTCGCCCATCCCCACGACGCGCAGCCATGATCAGCGCCGCGACCAGCAGGCCGATCGGCATGCTGCCCCCGTCGCCGAGGAAGATCCGCGAGGGCTGCGCGAGGTTGAACGGCAGGAAGCCGGCGCACGCGGCGGCGAGCGCGATGGCGAGCGCGGCGATCGCGGGTCGCCGTGGACCAGGGCGAGAACGCGATCCCGATCGGGCTCGCGGCGGCGACACGATCCCGCGGCGCCGTCCAGGTTGTCCATCAGGTTGAAGGCGTTGACGAGGCCGACGACCCAGAGGACCGTGAGCGCGAGGTTGAGCGCGTCGCTGGCGAACAGCTCCCAGCCGAGGTCCGCGTCCAGAGGGCGATCGCGGCAGCCGACCTGGACCGCGACGCCGGCAGCGACCGGCAGGTTGACCCGGTCGTCGACCGTGCCGACCACGATGGAGGCGCGAGACGCACGCCAATGGCTGGTCGAACCGCGAGCGAAGTCGCCGATCAGGACCACGGCGCACCGAACCGCCACCACCGCAAGCCGCCGAGGTAGGGGGTCGCGCGCCGTGGGCCTTGTAGCCGACCGGATGGTCGAAGAAGCCCGGTGCGGACCGCGAGCGCCCGCAAGCGGGACCGGATCGCGGCCGGCCGAAGCCCGCGAGGGCGAGTCCGACCGCCGGCGCGCCGACGTCGCTCACGAACGCGCGGCCGGCGGGCGCGCGTTCGGCCGCGATAAGGAGCTCGTGCTGGGGCGATCACGTCGTCGATCGCCTGCTCGATCGATCGCTTCGGCTCCCAGCCGGTGAGCTTGCGAAGCGCGGTCGTGTCGGGCTTGCGGACGCCGAGCTCCTCAAACCCCTCCTCGTAGGCGACGTCGAACGGGACGTAGGTGATCTCGAAGTCGACTCGGCGCGCTCGATCACGCGCTCGGCGAGGTCGCCGATCGTGATCTCAGCTCGGGTTGCCGATGTTGAACGCGGTGCCGACCGAGTCCTCGCGCTCGGCGAGCAGCGATCAGCGCCTCGATCGTGTCGGCGACGTGGGCGAAGCACCGCGACTGGGTGCCGTCGCCGTAGACGGTCAGGTCCTGGCCGAGCAGCGCTTGGCGACGAAGCGCGGCAGGACCATGCCGTAGCCCGGTCTGGCGCGGGCCGACGGTGTTGAAGAGCCGCACGACGTGTCGCGAGCCGTGCTCCTGGTGATAGCCGTAGGCGAGCACCTCGCCGAAGGTCTTCGCCGTCGCGTAGCTCCAGCGCGACTTCGAGGGCGAGCCGAGCAACCGGTCTGAGTCCTCGCCGAGCGGCCGGTGCTGTTCTTGCCGTAGATCTCCGAGGTCGAGGCGAAGATCAGGCGGCGATCGTGGCGGGCGGCGGCCTCGACCACGGTCTGCGTCCCCTCCACCCCGTCGACGAGCGTGTCGAGCGGGCGATCGATCACCAGCCGCACCCCCACCGGGGCTGCGAGATGGAAGCAGGTCCCAGCCTCGCGCATGCAGTCATCGACGAGCGCGGCGTCGAGGACCGAGCCCTGGATCACGCCGCCGCGCCTTCTAGAAGGTTCGCCGTAGCTTTCTCAAACCAGTCGTAGAATTTCGTCTCAGCCGGCAAAAACTGAAATTTCGCCATGATCGCTCCAAGCAAAACGGTTAAATATTGGAATATGAGAACCGAGAATACGAAACGCGATGAGATCTATCACGCGTTTCGCGGAGCTTCAACTAAAACGAAAAGATTTATGGCTGGGAGAAGAGAGCGGCGACCCGGTCTTGGATTTGATCGCGAACGGTGCGGAATAGGGGCAAGACTTCTGTTTCCGTACCGGCTGCCGCGGCAGGGTCGGACAACGGCCAATGTGTGCGCGTGAATCCACCCCGCAGGGACGCGCAGCTATCGGCGGCGTCGCCGCACAGAGTAATTAGGTGACCTATTTGCTGCAAGGGAATCTCGTCGAGTCCCTTCGAGTCCTGGCTGGGATATGTCGATGCCAACTTCCTGCATGACGCGGATCGCCAATGGGTGAACGCCCTTTGGACTGGTTCCCGCGCTATAAATTTTCTCTCCGTTGCGAACCAACTGGCGGGCGAAGCCCTCGGCCATCTGGCTGCGGCAAGAATTACCTGTACACAGAAATAAAATACCAGCATTAGCAGCAGTACCGTTCTCGGCGATTGGCAGACGCACGCTAATCGTCGTGCCTTTGTTCAGCTCGCTGGTGATTCTCAGTTCGCCGCGATGAACCTGAACGATATGTTTGACGATTGCCAGGCCGAGGCCTGTGCCACCGAGATCCCGTGATCTCGCCTTATCGACACGGTAGAAGCGCTCTGTCAGTCGCGGTAAATCTTTTTCCGGGATGCCCACACCGCTGTCCGCGACTGAGATTTCGATTTGTCGCTCCCCGTCTTCCGATTCGCATTCGGCGGCGCTCAGGGTCACGGTGCCGCCCGACGGCGTATATTTGACGGCATTGTCGACGAGGTTGATGAGCAGCTGCTGTAAACGATCCGGGTCGCCGCTGATTTTACCGCATGTAGCGGATATTTCTTGGCTGAGTTTGATTTTCTTCTTGGCTGCCCGGTTCCAAAAGACTTCGAGTGTTTGCTGCACCAGTCGGGAGGTATCCACCGGCCGCGGCGCGATCTGGATCTTGCCCGACTCGAGATCTGACAGGGTCAGGAGATCCTCGGTCAACCGGCCGAGTCTTTCGGCGTGGCGCTCGATGATTTCGAGGAACTGTTGGCGATCCTCGGCTTTGCTGGGTGGAGAATGGATTAACGTTTCAATGTAGCCTTGGATCGCCGTCAGCGGTGTTCGCAATTCGTGCGAAACGTTGGCGACAAAGTCGGAGCGAATGGTTTCGAGCCTCTTCAGCTCGGTGACTTCGTGGAAGACCAGTATCGAGCCCAAGGTCATACGTTGAGCATTTCGTAGCGGCGCTGCGTTGACGCTGAACCAGATGCCATCCGCGAATTCGATCTCTTTGCTGTACCTTTGGCTAGTAAAATCGAACTTCACGACTTCATTCAAAATCGCCCGGATGTCGGGATGGCGGGAGAGTTCTAGGACCGAGGCGCCGTGGACATCACGCCCAGCTGGCAATTGAAACATGGCTTTGGCTTGGTCGTTGATGACTAGTACATTACCCTTTGGATCGAGTACCACTACCCCCTCAATCATGCAGCGCAAGATCGAATCTGCCTTTTCTTTTTCGCCGGTGATTTCGACAAGATTGTCGCGAATTTGCCGGCTCATATCGTTCAGGTGTCGCTCGAGTAGGCCGATCTCGTCTCCCTCGTGACCGGGAAAGAAGTCTTGCGGGAAGCTTCCTTGGGCGATCTTGCCAGAGAAGTGTACAAGCCGTTCCAAGCGCTCGCCCAGGTATTTTGCAAACCACCAAGCAAGTAAGAGTCCGGCTACCGAAGCCATGAGTAATCCCGCGATTAGCGAGCGGCGCATGGCGTGGATGACGCCATTGAGGTCCTTTAGTGGAATGGCGAGACGGACGATCCGCTGCTGATTTTCGCCGCGCTGATGAAATGCCCGGTAGAGCATGTCGAAGCCGACCGTGTTGCTGTAGCGTTGAGCGCTGCCGGTCACGGATTTTACCGCTTCGATCACCTCTGGCCGGCTACGATGGTTTTCCATTTTAGCCGAAGGCTCGGCGGAGTCGCCTAAGACTTTACCGTCGAGGGCGATCACGGTGATGCGCGAGCCCAGTTCGCCGGCGAATTGGCGGCAGAGGGCGTCAAGCTCGTCGCTTTCCACGCCAAATGGCAACACTTGGCCGAGCAGATGGGCTTCTTGGTCCATCCGACTGCTCAGCGTGGCGACATAAAAGCTGCGAATCAGGTCGCTGGCGGAAACATAGAACCCCAGGACCAACAGCAGAGCGACCGCAAGGTAAGAATAAAATACTTTAGCAACGAGACTAAGATTCCAGAGCCTTTTCATCGAACTTGTAGCCGACTCCGCGCAGAGTCAAAATCCATGTGGGATTACTATCGTCCTTTTCGATCGCCTTGCGCAAGCGGCGAATATGCACGTCGACGGTGCGCGGGGTGACGAAGGTTTCGCCGCCCCAGACGCGATCGAGGAGTTGATCGCGGTTGAGCACTCGGCTGGGATTCTCGACGAGAAATTTTAAAAGCTCGAACTCCTTGAGCGTCAGTTTGATCGGTTTGCCGCGCACCGATACTTCGTAGGTGGCAAAATCGATTTTCAAACCGCCCTTTTGATAAGCCGGGAGGGTTTCCGTTCGGCCGGCGCCATTGGCACGGCGTAGGATTGCGCGCACGCGGGCGACCAGTTCACGCGGACTGAAGGGTTTAGCCAGATAATCATCCGCGCCTAATTCCAGCCCAAGAACGCGATCCGCTTCACCCGCCTTGGCGGTCAGCATTAGAATCGGTAGTTTGGCGGTTTCGTCTTGGCCACGGAGTACTCTACAAACCTCTAAGCCTGACATTCCCGGCATCATCAGGTCGAGAATGACCAGGCTTGGTTTATCGCGATGAATAAGTTTAAGCGCTTGGTCGCCGCTTTCAGCTTCGATAACTTTGTAATGATCCTGAGCCAGGTTGTAGTGCACCAGCTTGCGGATATCGGGCTCGTCTTCGACGACGAGAATCTTGTATGCGCCATTTCCCATAATTAATTAAACCGATGGCGGGAGTACCTTCATGTGACGAATGCTTTTACCCTTAACCATGAAGATCACCATTTCAGCGATATTGGTCGCATGGTCGGCGATCCGCTCCAAATATTTTGAGATCGAGCTAATCTTAGTCGCGCGACTGATGGTTTGAACGTTTTCGAGCATGAACGTAAGGGTCTCGCGAAAAATCTGCGCGTTGAGCTGATCGACATCGTCGTCGTCCTTGCACACCTTTAAGGCGAGCTCGGTGTCTTCCCGGACAAAGGCGTCGAGGCTTTCATGTATCATTCGCTGGGAGATGCGCGCCATGCGCGGAATATCGATATACGGTTTGAGCTGGGGTTCCTGGTTCAATTCCAGCGCGCGTTCGCAGATATTGACGGCCATATCGCCGATCCGTTCCAAATCGGTGGTGATTTTCAATCCAGTGGTAATGAAGCGCAGGTCGCGGCCTGCGGGCTGGTGCAATGCCAACAGTTTAATGCACTGGTCGTCGATATTGACATCGAGACGGTTCACTTCATGGTCGCGTTCTATAATGATATTGCACAGGTCGGAATCGCGGTCGACCAACGATTTGACCGCTTTCTGAATCTGGTCTTCCACCAATCCTCCCATGTAGAGGATCTCTTCGCGGAGCTTTGTCAGCTCTTCTTCGTATCTCTTGTCGGTATGCTCGGTTTTCATCGATATCTCCCTTATCATCCGAACCGCCCGGTAATGTAGTCTTCAGTCTGACGCTTCTCCGGTGCAGTGAAGAGCTTGCCGGTGTCGCCGAATTCTATTAGTTCACCCAGATAGAAAAATGCCGTGTAGTCGGATACTCGCGCGGCTTGCTGCATGTTATGGGTGACGATGACGATCGTAAACGTGTCTTTTAGCTCGTGGATCAATTCCTCAATCTTCGCGGTCGAGATCGGGTCGAGGGCGGAACAGGGTTCGTCCATCAACAATACCTCCGGTTCGACCGCCAGGGCACGCGCGATGCAAAGGCGCTGCTGTTGGCCGCCCGACAGATCAGCGGCGCTTTTGTGCAGGTTGTCTTTTACTTCGTCCCACAGCGCGGAGCGGCGCAGGCTTTTCTCGACCACCTCGTCCAAGTAAGCGCGGTTATTGATGCCGACGATGCGCAGGCCATAAATGATATTCTCGTAAATGCTCTTGGGAAAGGGGTTCCATTTTTGAAAAATCATGCCAACCCGCCGGCGCAAGTTGATGACGTCCAGGTCGGGGTCATAGATGTTTTTGCCTTCGAGCTTTATTTGCCCGGTGACCCGAGTCCCTAGGACAAGATCGTTCATGCGGTTGAGGCAGCGCAGCAAGGTGGTCTTGCCGCAGCCGGAGGGGCCGATGAACGCCGTAGCTTTTTTTTCACCAATCGCCAGATTGATCGATTTAAGCGCGCGCTTTTCACCGTAGTAAAAATCAACGTTTTCAACGCTGATAATGTCTTTATGCAGCTTGCCAGTGCTGGTCGTGATCATGGAGGTGTCCATAGCTTTCATCGCTGGGCGGTTCACGGCAGTCGGTTCCCTTGGTTCTTGTAAGCTCATACTACCTCCATTGGGTGTTTTTGTCATTGCTGCCTCGGGCGCCTTCTACCACTTGATCCGTTTGCGGAAGCGGTAACGAAAATAGATCGCGACGGCATTCATCGCCAGGGTCATGACCATCAGCACCAACCCAGTTGCCGCGGCATTGAGGTGAAACTCCGCCTGTGGCCGCGACACCCAGTTAAACATTTGAATTGGCATGACCGAAAAGGGCGACCAGAGCCACTCAAATGAGATGAATGGAAACTCCGCCTTGACTGGCGCGTCAGGCAGGAAGGCGATGAAGGTCAGAGCGCCGATGGTGATGAGCGGCGCCGTTTCACCGATGGCTCGCGATAAGCCGATAATGACACCGGTCAAAATGCCGCCCATGGAATAGGGCAGGACATGGTCGCTGGTGGTCTGCCATTTGGTTGCGCCGAGGGCGTAGGCGGCTTCTCTCATGCTGCCTGGGACTGCGCGGAGGGATTCCCGGGTGGCAACGATAATGATGGGCAAAATCAGCAACGCTAGCGTGAGCCCGGCGGATAGAATGCTTTGTCCGAACCTAAATTGATAAACAAACAGGCCCAGTGCCATCAATCCGTAAACAATCGATGGCACGCCGGCGAGATTGGCAATGTTGATCTCGATGAGCGCGGTAAGCCAGTTCTTCGGCGCATACTCCTCAAGATACACACCGGCACCAATTCCGATCGGAACCGCCGCCAGCGCCGTGACAATCATCACGAGGATCGTGCCCACCCAGGAGGAAAGAATTCCGGCTTGGCCCGCGAAGCGTGACGGGAACGAGGTGAAAAAGTGCGGCTTGATGCGTGAGAGTCCGTCGCTCGAAAGATCGAAGAGCAACGCGGCTAACGTGAGCATGCCGATGAAGGTGGCGAGCAGGCCGACGATGGCAAAAACTTTATCGCGGGTCTTATTACCGGCGACGCTTTTCTCGATGACCAATGCAGATGGTTTCTCCATGACTAGTAAACCTCCCGGAAGCGCTTTCGCAGGAAGTAACCGCCGATGTTGAATACCAGAGTCATTACCATCAACGTCAGACCGGCGGCAAAGATGCTTTGATAGGCGACGCTGCCGTGCGGCAAATCGCCCAAGCTCACTTGGACGATATAGGCAGTGATAGTTGCCGCGCCTTCCATTGGATTGAGGGTCAGGTTGGGCTGGGTTCCAGCCGCAAGGGCGACCACCATGGTCTCGCCGACGGCACGGGAGAAGCCTAGCACGTAGGCGGAGGCTATGCCTGAAAAAGCCGCGGGTATCAGGACGCGGAGTGCGGTTTGCACTCGAGTAGCGCCCATGGCGTAGGAGCCTTCACGGATGGTCACCGGCACCGCTTTCATGGCATCCTCGCTCAGCGAACTGATATAGGGAACGATCATGATGCCGATGACAATACCGGCGCTGAGCATGTTGAATCCAGGCAACTCGGGTAGAATACTTTGGAGCATTGGCGTGATAAACAATAGTGCAAAATAGCCGAAAACGACTGTGGGCACGGCGCTCAAGAGCTCTAGGATCGGCTTGAGGATTTCACGAACCGTCGAGTTAGCGTATTCACTCAAATAGATAGCAATGATCGTCCCCAGCGGCAGGGCAACGACCAGAGCGATCATTGAGGTAACCAGAGTTCCGGTCACCAGCGGCATGATGCCGTAGCGCGGGTTTTCAAATAGAACCGTCCATTGCGTATCGGTGAGGAAGTCAATAATCGAAACGTTCCTAAAAAAATTCCAGGACTCGTAAACTAAGACCCAAACAATGCCCACTGTAATTAGGACTGAGAAAACCGCGCACAGGAACATGCCAGCTTCGATAATACGCTCGCGGACCTTCCGTGATGCGACACTTCCTGAGCGACTGCGAATTTGTTCCCGGACATCCGTATAATCGACGGCAACTTCCGATTTTGACATGATGTTTCGCTTTCAAGTCTAGAGAAGGTTTTGGGTAGGGAAGGGGCCGGAGGCCCCTTCCCATTCGTTGGTTAACTCTAGAAACTCGCTTCGCGTTTCATTAAATCCTCGATCTTGACGCCGACCTCGGCGGTGCCGCCAAAGACCGTGCCGATCTTCCCTTTTTTTATATGCTCCGCGCCGATCGAATAGGCCCCCGGCGGCAGGGCGACGTATTTCACATCTTTAACCAGCTTTGAGGCATTTTTTAGATAGAAATCGACGAACTCTTTTACATCAGGCTTGGTGTCCAGGGATTTCTTGCTGATGTAAATGAAGATTGGCCGAGCTAGTGGTTGGTAAGTACCGTCTTCTACTGTCTTCGCCGACGGTGCGACTGGTCCCTTAGCGGTTTCGATGGCTACTGCCTTCAACTTCGCTTGGTTCTCGATGTAGTAAGCGAAGCCGAAATAGCCGAGGGCATTGCGGTCGTTGGCAACGCCTTGAACCAACACATTGTCATCTTCGCTGGCGGTGAAATCGCCGCGGCTCGACTTGGCTTTGCCGACGATCGCTTCGGTGAAGTAATCGAAGGTGCCGGAATCCGCACCAGGGCCGAATAGTTTCAACGGACTATTGGGCCATTCAGGCCGGATTTGATTCCAAGTGGACACTTTACCCTGCGCTCCAGGCTCCCACATTTTTTTCAGATCGGCGACGGTAAGGGACTTAACCCAGTCATTCTTGGGGTTGATGATGACGGTAAGGGCGTCATAGGCAACTGGCAGTTCGATGAATTGCACGTTGCTTTTCTTACAATCCTCAATCTCCGATTTTAGAATCGGCCGCGAGGCGTTGCTGATGTCGGTCTCGGCGCGGCAGAACTTTTTGAAGCCGCCGCCGGTGCCGGCGATGCCGACAGTGACTTTGACTTTGCCCTTTTTCGACTTTTGGAACTCTTCAGCAACCGCTTCGGTAACCGGAAACACGGTGCTCGAACCATCGATCTGAATAATTTGCGCCTTGACCACTCGAGGCACGATGCCGACCAAGGCGAGAATGGATATGGCCAATAATGCTTTCTTCATGGGTTATTCTCCTCTCTTATGTTTAGTGAGCCAATGTTACGGTTGTGTTACAAACCCTTTAACGTCGCGTGAAGTCGGTCGTGAAAGCCGGTCATGGGCTTTTGCAGCGCAAACAAGACTTACAACGGGTTCGCGAAATGGTGATCATCGTACCGATTTGACGCCGAACATAAAGTCGGGGCGTGACCGAAGTGTAACGACAAGGTTAAGAATCGATTAAGAACGGTTCGAAGTTGAAATTTAGCCGTGAAACCGGACCATTCCGTAACATAGATTTAACAATGTCCTGGACCATAGGGGCTAGCAATTGGCCTAGGAGCTTTGTTAGATTTCGCCGAGTTAGGCGTTAACTGGCATGACCACAAGCATGAAAATGTTCGGTAAACACCGTCTTGCGGGGCGGCTGTTTATTGTCGAAGGGATCGATGGATCAGGTAAGAGCACGCAGCTCTCGTTGTTGAAAAAGTGGTTGGAATCCGAGGGTTACGTGGTCTACTTCAGCGAATGGAACTCCTCGCCGCTGGTGCACGATGTCACCAAACGGGGTAAGAAAAAAAAGATGTTGACGCCGATGACCTTCAGCCTGATCCATGCGACCGACTTTGCCGACCGCACCGAGCATCATATTATTCCACCATTAAAAGCCGGGGCAGTGGTGCTCGCCGACCGCTATGTCTACACGGCGTTTGCCCGCGATGTGGTGCGCGGCGTCAGTCCCCAATGGGTGCGTGATCTTTACGCTTTTGCGGTGAAACCAACCGTGGCTTTCTATTTTCGCACGCCGTTGGATGTTTCGATGAAACGGATTTTAGGTGGGCGGGACGCGATCAAGTATTACGAAGCCGGCATGGATCTCGGTTTGAGCGACGATATCGAACAGAGCTTCCGGTTATTCCAAAGCCAGATTATCGATGAGTATGAAAAGATGGTCGACGAATTCGGCCTGGTGGCCATCGATGCGACGCGGTCTATCGAAGAGCAGCAAGCCGATGTGCGCCGCATTGTTGCCGCGGCCTTAGAAGGAACCAAGAAAACCAAGGTGAGACGATGGCTCGATTTAGCTTCTTTGGCGAAGGACTCCCGGAAATAGACCTGGCTGAGTTGAAAGGCAAGCTTATTGTCCTGGAAGGCACGGACGGTGTCGGCCGCTCGACTCATATCGGCTTGTTGAAACAGTGGCTGGAAAATCATGGCCACGCGGTGCTCGACACCGGCATGACCCGCTCGGCTCTGGCTGGCAAGCGGTTAAAGCAAGCTAAAGAGGGCAATACTCTCGGCGGCATCACTCTGAGCTTGTTCTATGCCACCGACTTCGCCGATCGTCTGGAAAACGAAATCATCCCGGCGCTGCGCGCCGGCTTTGTCGTCCTGACCGACCGTTACATTTACTCTCTGATGGCGCGGGCGATCGTGCGCGGCATGGACCCAGAGTGGTTGCGCGAGGTCTACGGTTTCGCCTTGAAGCCCGATGCGATTTTCTATCTGCGGGTCAACATCGACGACTTGGTAACGAGAGTCTTGCAGAGCGGTGGATTCGATTATTGGGAGTCTGGCATGGACCTGCGCATGGGCGATGATCTTTACGAAAGTTTCATCCGCTATCAGAAATGGCTGTTAGCCGAGTTCGATAAAATGGTCGAACCCTATGGTTTCGGTACTATCGACGCTTCAAGTTCTGTTGAAGATGTGTTCAAAGATTTGCGCGATCGCGTCGACAGCGTCATCGCCAGTAACGGCATTTAGAGACCTAAGGACTGCTCATTCAGTCGCTGCGCTGCTGGCTTTCCAAAGTGCCCAAGCTTCGCGCACTTTGGCGGCCTGTTGCAGTACGCTTGCCACGTCACTGTCGCTGCGCAAACGTTCTTTTTCCATTTCCGCCAGCAATATCCGTCCGATGTCCGGGTGGTCCGCCAAAAAGCTTGGCCGGCCGATGAACTCGGCGACATGGTGCAGTAGCACCGAGCGGTCATGCCAGTCGCCGAGGGTGGTCTGAATTTCTTTAAGGGATTTGACCAACGGATTCATTTTAGGTTGGCCGAGGGCGGCTAATAGCTCGGCGCGGTAGCGCAATTTCTTGCCGGCGATACGCAGGGCATGCAAAGCCGTGGCGTTCGGCTGTTCCCGCGTCGTCGCAAACGATTCTTCCCACCCGTCCATCGACTTTGCCGTCGCCTTGATAATTTGTTCGAGCGGATCGAAGTCGGGCTCAGCGCGCACAATCAAACTTTGAGCTCGGATGATGAATTTGAATAGGTCTTGCCCGGCGATGTCACGCCGCATGCCGTCAAGCAAGACGCCTCGTTGCGATGCTAATTCACTCCGCATGGATTCCCAGGCCCTTTGAACGCTGCCGGTGCCGTTATGCTCACGCTTGGACTCGAGTAGGGCGATGTTGACATCGAGGTCCCGGCAAGGCCCCAAGGTTTGCCGGACATGGCGCAATTCGGCGAGTAATCTCTTGCTCTTTTTGCCTTGAGGCGGTGGCGCGATGACGCGCAAAGCCTGTTGTAAGCGGCGGCTCCAGACGCGCAGGTCATGGATCGTTTCAGGATCGTCGCTGACGAGGACTTTGGGTAGCAGTGTGGCGTACTTTTCCAGGCGCTTTCGTGTCAGTTTGAGCAGCTTGCTTTGCGCTGACACTACATCTGTTGGCACGGCGCTCATGACGGGATCAGTTCTTAGTTGGACGGTCGGCCAGGAGTCGCAACTGTTTGGCCGTCATGAGCCAATGCAGCATTCCCGGCTTGTCCGCCGGCAGACCATCAATTTCGACTCGGCACAAAGAACCTTTACGCAGATTGAATTCGGATTTGGCTCCCCGGCTTGAGTCGATCAAGCTGGCCAGTGTTTGCCCCAGCAGTGGTTGATGACCGACCAGCAACAGATGGTCGCGGTCCTGATAGCGAGTCAAGCCAAAGATCAGATGCTGCACGGAACTTTCCGGCGCTAGTTCGGTGAGTTCTTCCAGACGCGATTCCATGCCCAGAACTGCCGCGACGATGTCTGCCGTTTGGCGCGCACGCAGGAACGGGCTGGTGAGAATTCCATCGAACTCGATTTTGAGCCGGCGCAGTCCGCGCGCGGCACGGCGCATGCGTTTAACGCCTTTGTTGGTCAACGCCCGTTCATTGTCATGGCTGACGCTCGGGTCATCGGCGGCGACCGCGATGCCATGGCGCATGAAGTATAGATTCATCACTTCCGTGGTTGAACTGGCTATGCGACGTTGCGCCAATAATCCATGAACAGGGCGAAAACCCGTTTCTTAATATCGTCACGCTCTTCGCGCAACGCGTCCAGGTCTTCGGCATCGGACTTCTTGCTCTTAAACTCGTCAGTAACCGGCCAGCGTTCGATCTTGATGCGTCTGGGCAAGTTGGCGCATTGTTTGTCGGCATCGCCGAAGCTGACGACCAAGTCGATCTCGTCGATCGGCACCTCGGCGAGGCCTTTGCTTTTCTGGCCAGCGATTGGGACGCCGATTTCGCTCATCGCTTTGATGACCGAAGGCGGTATCCGGCCTGGCTTGATTCCGGCACTAAAAATACGAGTTTTCGGCGGCGATAAATGTTTGGCTGCAGCCTCCGCTATCTGGCTGAGTTGGGTATTGTCTTCGCAAAGAAAAAGGATGTTTCTGTCATGAATCTCTCGACGCATTTTCTTCTCCTTGAAATCATGCTAACGCGCACGCGATGGCTTTTTTTCAATGATTAGATCGACGTTAAAAACCTCTTGAATAAGTTTGCCTTTTTGTTCGGCCCAGTGGATTTCGTCCTTCAGATTGGCGGCTGACGCTGCCGATAGGGTCAATGTGTGAGCTTTCTTGAATGTGCAGCTCAAGTTATCTACCTGTTGGCCATGTCTGAAGTCAAACGCATCGGCGACGCGGACCAATGCGCTGAGCTTGCGAACGATGTCCTGATTTGACGGCGACAGCTGGCTGAAACCCAGATGCTTTGGGCTGGGGTGTGCTTTGCGGTGGTAGCGCGCGACGTTGGCGACCAGGTCGAGATCGAGTTGGTTGAACGAGTTCATGCCGGAACTCTTGATCAGATAGTAGGAATGCTTATGGTGCTTCGGCCCGGCGAGGAACAGGCCGATGTCGTGCAGCATGGCGGCGGCATGGAGAATGCTCGCATATTTTTCCGGTAACCCGTGCAGGTCGTGCAGCTGGTAGAAGAGGTTGAGCGCCAATTGGCTGACATGGTGCGCGTGCGCGGCGTCATAGAGATATTTCTGGCACACTTGATCCAAAGATTCCGCGCGGTCGGCATTTGGTTGCCATGGGCCGCTTTCGGAATATCGCTGTTGCAGCAGGTCGACCATCAAGCCGTCGCGCAGGCCCCTGCGGGAGACGAAAATATATTCCAGGCCGATCTCCGACATGATCTCGTGCAGCACGAAGCCGCCGGCGATAATAATATCGGCCCGTTTGGGATCGCCGCTGATCATTTTGGCGCGCTCGGCGGCGGGCTCATTGACCAAAAGTTCCAACAGCATTTTTAGCCGCTGGCGCCGCAGTACGATCAGCGATCCGGCGCGGTTAGGATCGCCGGTGATGCGGCTGTCGGTCTCCGCCAGAGCGGTGATCGTGCCGCCGCTGCCGAATGCCATGGTATATTTTTCTTTGTGTATGCGCCGCACCACCGGTTTGAGCCGAGCTCTGAACATACTCGCGCAGCTCCTTGACTTCCTTGTGTCGCGGTGGGTCGTGGGCGATGAGCTTTTCGGTCAAGCGAACGGCGCCTAAGGGCAGGCTGAACAAGCAATAGGTATTGGTGGTATTGGCGACCGCCAATTCGACGCTGCCGCCGCCGATGTCGAGGAATAGGCCGAGCGGGAGATGGAAGCGCAATCCGCTCATGATGCCGAGACTGATGAGCCGGGCTTCCTCTTCTTCAGATAAAACCTCGAGCGGGATGCCGAGCTTGGCGGCACGATTGATAAATCCCCGGCTGTCCGATGCTTCGCGCAACGCGCTAGTGCCAACGGCGCGAATCGCTTTGACGTGAAATCGATCGGCGAGCTTCTTGAAATCGCCGAGGACTTTGAGCGCTGCCTCGACTGTTTGCGGGTTCAATTTGCCGCTCTTGAAGACATCATGGCCCAAGCGCACCGGTTGGCGCTCTTGTTCGAGGACTCGATAGTGTTTGGGCTTGTCGACCACCGCCACCTGACAGCGCATGGCGTTGCTGCCGACGTCGACCACTGCGAAGTGCTGTGTCATTCACAGCTTCATATCATAAAGCGCCAAGAGCCGACATTCGTCAGGTTACAATTGTGTTAAAAATAAGTTACGGCGAGGCCAGCCGGAGAGATGCCAAGAGTTCGTGAGTTGAATTACCAAAAATTAGCGGTTCCGCTTCGGCACCATGCGCAGTAGGCGAATCACTCGTCCTTCTGGTTTAACCGGCGGCAGGATGTCGTCGGCAGCCTTGCCCGGCTGGTGCTTCAATAGCTGCGCCATCTGCTCCCCGAGTGAGTTTGCCCTACCAAGGCAACCATCGAAGGTTTGCCAATCGCACTCACTTAAAAAGTTGGATCGATCGGTCATCGGGTTTCTAATCTTAGCCACGATAAGGTTGAGCACGCATAACTGGTTAACCAGATCTTCGGCGAGACGATTCATTGGCCGCGTGTAGGGGCGGCGCGCTACCTCGTCGGAACTGGCGGTGGTTTGGTTTTGCTTCGAGTGCGGTCGCTGTCTCATGATCGGCGATCTCCTTTGCTTTACTGAACCGGGATTGGGGCCAGCAGATTTCGTGATGGATTCGCGTCGGCGTTTGCCGGCTCGGCCGACTCGCAGGTTTGCTGAAGTTATTCAACCAACCTGTGTTCCATGGGCGAAGTCATAGTCGCCAAGGTCAGCACCGCCGCCGGCACCAAAGCCATCGGCGCACGAGCGGCGATCTGCGCCGGTGAGCTTTGATGCTGGACGCCGATCATGATTTCTAGAACCCGCAAAATTGCTAAAGCTCCACGGTGCGTTGCTTCGGCCAGCCAAAAAACATCGGCGCGAATTTGCCGCGCCAAGGTGTCGACGGCAGCGGCTCGGTGATCGACAAGACCGGGCAGGGGCTCATGCGGGTGATTCGATCCGTGATAGCGCCGCCGAGCCAGTGGCGCAGGCCGCGGTTGCGCCGCGGCGACATAACGATCAAGTCGGCATGTTCTTCTTCAGCCGTTGACGTAATGTGTTCTAGAACGTTGCCGAGGACAACCCGCTTGGTCACGCTCGACAGATGTTTTAGATCGGCGAGATGGGGTTCCAGGAAGTTGTTCAGGTCGAGAGAGGCTTCGCTGAGAATGCGATCGAGCGGCCATACCCGGCCGAGATTGCCGGTGTAGAGTTCGAACTCCATCGACAGATTCCAACTGTTGAGTTCGTTGGCGACATGCAGCACGACTAACGAAGCTTTATCTTCCGCGGCGAGGCGATAGCCATAGGTAAGGGCGCGCCGGGAGTGATCCGACAGATCGGTGGGTATCAGGATTTTGTTCAAGCGTTTCATAAGTTCTCCTTTTTTGATTTTACTGGAGATAGCTTAAGACCGCCGTATTAGCGGGTAATGACGACGCGAAGAACACTCGGTTAAGGCTGCACGGAATCGCTTTGCTGGTCATTGGCAATCAGATCGGAGGCGACGGTGCCATCGTCGATGGGCAGCAACAGGTCGCATTTCAGTTTGTGGCGCACCGACTCCAGACAAAAAACCATTTTGAGCGTCGGCGCATCGATGGTGCCGAAAATGCCCAGCCGGGTGTCCGAGCCGACGATGCCGACCCATTCTTCGACACGAAAGCCCAGTTCGCCAAAAAGTTCGTCAATCAATTTTTCCCCGACGCGAATGCCGCGGCCGCTGAGGCGCAGTTGAATCCAATAGCTCGGCTTGATGCCGATGAAGGCGTTGAGATCGTTGAGGCGGCTTCTACGCCTGAGTGAAATTTCGATGGGCGCGTCGGGATCGCTCGTCAGCAGGGTCTCGTAAATAAACCGGCGCACGAAATTCTCCGCTGTTTGGTTGCGCCACGGCACCTGCGTGAACGCCGGTGCGAGGGTGACGAATACCGGCGGTTTGTCGCCTATGCGGTTTTGACTGAATCGTGAAATCGCCTCTTGAATCACTGCTCCGATGTCTAATTTTCCCATGATTATCTCCTTAACTGTGTTTGACGGGAATGTTGGCGAGCTTGGGTTAAACGCGAGTTACGGTCTGATGAAGATTCGCCGCCGCGACAAAGCAAATGGCTGATCACGCCCGAGGGGCAAACAACTCTCAGGCAGAGGTCGGAAGCGAGCCGCAAATCCATATCCAGGGTATTTCTACAATTCGAGTGCGGCGTACTTTACTTGGAGTAGTCGTGCGATTGATTCAGAGAGTCGCGCTCCCCATGACCCAAGGGGCGCGACCCTCTGATAGGTTAATGAACTATTTCGAAATAGATCAGCTGCCGATGCGGCCGCCGTCATCCTTGGTGATTACGATGCAGGCCGAACGCGGACGGCCACCGGTTGGGCCGTCGGGCCAGTCGCTGTTTTTCTTCGGGTCGAGGGGATCGTTGGGCGACTCGTCGGCTGTTTCGCCTGGGTGCTGGATGCCAACGAACAGGGCGCGTTCGTCCGGAGTCACGAATACCCCGGTGATTTCGCACTGTTTCGGACCGACCAGGAAGCGGCGAATTTCTCCGCTTTCGGGATCGGCGCACAACATTTGGTTATGGCCAAAGCCGGCGTACGCGCCCGCGTTGATCGTCGAGGTCGACACGTCAGTTTGAATCCAAAGCCTGCCGCTGGGCGCCACGTAAATGCCGTCAGGCGAGCCGAACTTGTCGCCGTCGATATCCGAGCCATCGGGTACCAGAGCATCCGGGTCGCCGGCAAGGACGAAAATTTCCCATTCAAAGTCCGGCTCGATCCAATCGCTGTCGTATTTCCAAGTAATGATGTGTCCGTAATTGTTGATGACGCGCGGGTTCGCTGTGTCCACGGCTGGACGAGCGGACCCGGCGATAGTGGTGCCGTTGGGATCGTTGACCGACGCTGGAGTGCTACCTCGGCGGTTATTGTTGGTGAGCGTGGCGATCGCGGTGAGCGCCTGCGGAAAAGTATCGATCCACTCTGGGCGATCCATCATCGTCGCGCCGACCGCATCGGCTGCGGCACGGGTGTTAATTAGGATATCGTTCAGCGACCAGCCCGTCGGATGGTCCGGCGTCGCCGGGACATCGGCCGGTGTCAGTGGCAGCCAATCGCCCGTGCCATCGGCGTTGAATCGAGCGACGTAGAGGATGCCGTCGTCCAGTGGGTTGACCCCCTTTCGGCGCGCATCCCGCCACGGCAGGTTCGAGACATATCGGTAGATATATTCGTTGCGCTCGTCGTCGCCCATATAAACGACGATCTTGCCGCGCTTGGTCTCCTGCACCCATGCGCCTTCATGCTTGAGACGGCCGAGCGCAGTGCGTTTTACCGGTGTCGACGTGGGATTGAATGGATCGATCTCCACCACCCAGCCGAACCGGTTGGGTTCATTGGGCTCGGCATCGGCGTTGAACCGCGGCTCTGTGGTGTGCAGCCGAAAGCCCGAACCGAAGGGGGAGATGCCGTAGCGGAGTTCTATATTAGTGCGGTTAGCAGCGGTTTTTTGGAAGAACCCGCTGAAGTTCTCTTCGCAGGTGAGATAAGTGCCCCAAGGCGTGAAGCCCATGGCGCAGTTATTGAGCGTGCCGAGCACTAACTTGCCGGTCGCATCGGCGCTGGTTTTTAGCCGGTCGTCGCCAGCTGCTGGGCCGCCGATCTGGATCTGCGTCTGGCCGGTGATGCGGCGCGCGTACTTCGACGGACGCACGATCTGCCACTCGCCGCCGTTGTTGTGCTTGCCGCCTTTTTTGTCCTTGTCGTTTTTGTCGTTCTTATCGCGTCGCTTGGCGATCTCGACGATCGACACGCCATGGGCATTAAGACACTTGCTGGTTTTCTCCGCGCTCCAGCTGGCGATGCCGTCGGCAAACAGCAAGCCGTCATCGGTGTACTCATTGTTCTGCACCAGCAGGCCGCGGCTCGAGCCGTCGATCGGGAAATACACCACGCCGTCATTGTGCATGCCCCACTGCAGAGCCTGGTCCGCCGCGCTGTTGCTGGCGTCTGGCTTGAATGCCGGTCCGTCCGACACCGGATCGCCCCAGGCGATCAAGACTTTCGCCGTGTAGCCATCCGGCACCACGACAGTGTCGGCGGTAGATACGGCCACGCTCTCGAATCCCAAGAGAGGGCCCCCATGCTTTTGGGCCGCTGCCGGAACGGCTTTAAGGAGCGCGCTTACGCCGCCCAAAGCCACGGTCGCTGCGGTGGCAAGTCCGCCGCCAAGAAAGCCGCGCCGGGATAAGCGTGCTTCGATGATCTTTTCGAAGCTCGGATTGTTGGACCGGTTGCTGACGATATCCTCATCTTTCATATCTGTCTCCTTGCGAATAAAAATTTCTCGGAGTTGTATCCCCATCATGTTGCGGTTGTGCGACGAGCCAATGAAGTGTCGATGAACGCACCGTGGCGCGCGGATTACGTTGGCGCTTGGTTTCAATTGCGGCGGCAGAGCATCGCCGGACTTGATCTTGAAATTTATTTCGATGATACTAGAAATATGGAAATAAAGGCGGCGGTGTCGACTTTAGCAGCGCTGGCGCAGGAAACCCGCCTCGCGATTTTTCGTTTGCTTATCGAGGCGGGCCGGGACGGCGAATCGGTAGGGCGCATCGGTGCGACGTTGCAAGTTCCCGGCGCGACGTTGTCCTTCCACTTGAAGGAACTGGCGCGTTCGGGCTTGGTGACGGCTCGACAAGAGCGGCAGTTCTTTTACTACGCCGTTGACTTCGAGCGGATGGCCGAGTTGATGACCTTTCTGACGCAGAATTGTTGTCACGGTATGCCGCAGAAATGTCTGACCGTCGTGGAGACCGCACTGGGAGATTGTTGTGCGCCCGCTGTAGTGAAGTCCAAAGCCAAGAGGAGGTCATCATGAAACGTTTTCATGTGCACGTGTCCGTCGATAATCTCGATGCCAGCATTCGTTTTTACTTTCCTCGATACCATTCCCGTTTTCGGCGACAGGTCGCGCGCGCAGACGGGCGCCTGCTGCGAAACCGCGCCGATCGCTGATTCCACGGCTAGAAAAACCAGTGTGTGCTGCGCGTAAGGGAGATTTTTATGAAACAGGAAATTCTCAATGTTCTATTTCTCTGTACCGGCAACTCGGCGCGCAGCATCTTGGCGGAGGCCATCCTGACCTCCATCGGGAAAACCAAATTCAAAGCCTTTAGCGCGGGGAGCCGTCCGGCCGGTAGTGTCAATCCACTAACATTGGAACTGCTAGCAAAGAATCATCTGCCGACCGAAGGTCTGCGCAGCAAGGATTGGAACGAATTCTCCCAACCGGGCGCGCCGTTCATGCATTTTGTCTTTACGGTGTGTGATCAGGCGGCTGCGGAAGCATGCCCGGTCTGGCCGGGTCAACCGATGACGGCGCATTGGGGGGTGCATGACCCGGCGGCGGTTCAGGGCAGCGATGACGACAAGCGGAAAGCATTTCTTCGGGCGTATACGGAGCTTTACCGGCGTATTTCGCTGTTCGTCAACTTGCCGTTCGATACGCTTAACAAGCTCGCTCTCAAAGAAAAACTCGACGAGCTTGGCCGAATGCAATGATGCTGTCTCGATCTGTGGTCGCGGAAGTCATTGGAACAGCCATGCTGTTGGCGATCGTGGTTGGTTCGGGAATCATGGGGGAAAAGCTCGCCCAGGGAAATCTGGCGGTGGCGTTGTTGGCGAATGCGATTGCCACGGGCGCCGGCCTGTATGTCCTGATCGTCATCTTTGGACCGATTTCCGGCGCGCATTTTAATCCGGTGGTTTCCTGGGTGAGCGTTTGTTGTGGACAAATGCCGGCGCGACAGGGGTTGAGCTATTCGCTGGCCCAAGTCGGCGGCGCACTTGCCGGGGTCGCCGCGGCCCATGCGATGTTTGGTTTGAATATCGTCCAAGTCTCTACCCATGTGCGCTCATCGTTGGGTGAAGGTTTCGGTGAGATCGTTGCGACCTTCGGATTGGTGTTGGTGATTTTGTTGACGTCGCGATTTCGCGCGCAGGCCGTGCCGGCGACGGTGGCCGCTTACATAGGTAGCGCCTACTGGTTTACCTCTTCGACTTCCTTCGCAAACCCCGCGGTAACCATTGCGCGAGCCATGAGCGATACCTTCGCCGGGATCGCGCCGCAGAGCGTGATAAATTTTATTGCGGCGCAGATCGTTGGCGCCGTGGCGGCAGCGCTGTTTGCGCGCTGGCTTGCGTCTGGACAACCAAATAGGCCGTGAGTCTGTGGTCGATATTGATATCATTCCTTCTCTGAAAATCTTGTCTTGCGTTCGCGCGATAATTATCGGCGCGATTTGCCTGTGCGATAACGCTGGAGCGAAGAGTCGATGACAATGAGCTAGCAAGTTTCGCGGTTTGTCTCTATAACAATGCGAATATGCCAGCGTGGATGTGGAAATGTTTGGGTGTCGGTGATAGCACGCCGGCAAGTCGACGCAAGCTCGGCGTCATCGCCTTGCTCTATTTCATTCAAGGCGCGCCGGCGGCGATCTTGTGGGAAGTCCTGCCGGTTTATTTTCGTATCAACGGCGTGTCGCTGCGCGCCATCGGCGGACTGCGGTTGCTGGAGCTTCCATATTCACTGAAAGTGTTTTGGTCGCCGCTGGTGCATCGATTCGGCGATCGGCGCTTGTGGATACTGGCTTGCATGCTCGGCATCGCGGCGGTGCTGTTCGCGCTACCGTTCGTGAACGTCGCCGCTGTTGGCGTGATCGTCCTCGTGTTGATCTTGGCGCTGACGACTTTATCGGCGACCCAGGATGTCGCCATCGATTCCTACTCCGTCGGTTTGGTCGATCGCGCCGAAGAGGGCGCGGCCAACGGTGTGCGCGCTTCGGCCTATCGGGTTGCCTTGGTTTTCGTCGGCGGCGGTTCGGTATTTCTTGCCGGCGTGTTGGCATGGAATGCACTTTTCGTTTTGGCCGGAGTGGTCTTTGCCGCGCTGGCGTTTGCCGTGTTGGCGGTGCCGCAATTGAGTTTGCCCGCAGCAGCGCGCGAGCACTGGCTTGCCGGCTTTGCCGGTTGGGCCGGCACCTGGAAGGTGATCCCGCTGATCTTATTCGTCCTGACTTACAAGTTGGGCGAGTTCGCCATCGGGCCGATGGTGAAACCGTTTTGGGTAGACTACGGCAGGACGATCTGGCCGGTGCAGGAACAGCTGATGTTTCAGATCGGCATGTTTCCGACCACGTTTGGCATCGTGCTCAGCGTCGTCGGCGCGTTGATGGGCGGGGCGTTCATCTCGCGCTACGGCATCTTTCACGGCGTGTGGTTTCTCGGTCTGTTACAGGCGGTGTCCAATCTCGGTTATTCGTTGGTCGAGTGGCTGGACCTCGGCCGCTTCGGTCTCTATGGCGCCTCGATGTTCGAGTCGCTTTCCGGCGGCCTTGGCACCGCCGCGTTTCTGGCGTTCTTGATGAACGTCTGCCAGAAGGAGCACGCGACCGTGCAGTACGCATTTCTCTCGTCGGTCTTTTCCCTCACCGGGCGTTTGATCGGCGCGATTAGCGGACTGGGGGCGGAGAAGTACGGCTTCGCCAACTACTTCGCGATCACTTTCTTGCTGTCGATGCCGGCGTATTTGCTGTTACCGTGGGTGAAAGGCTGGATTCATGACGAACGGCGCGAATGAATTTACTCAAGCAATTTCCTGAAGCAGGCGCCGCCAGGCGCTCCGTTCCCGTCCGGGTTGCACGAGAGGAGCAAAGCCGCGGCATTGCCGTTTAAGCTCACGGTAAAACTTGTCGTCGCTCTCCGCTCTGAGAAGCAGCCGTTGGAGTTTATCCGTGTCGCCGGTTGGATAGTAGCCGATAAAGCGCTTTCCTAGCGTTCCCATCAAACCGGAAATTTTCGTCGCGACGACGGGCACATCGGAGGCGAGGGCCTCGGAAAGCACGTTGGAGCTGCCTTCCATCTTCGATGTGATGGCGACCAGTTTACTCTGAGCGAGGAGCTGGCGGGTTTGGCGATGGGAGAGTTGGCCGATCCAGCGATAGCGGGGATTTCGTTTAACTTCCGCCTTGGCACTTCTGGCAATTCGTCGATCTAGAGATTGACCGACATGGGTGACTACGATCCGCGACTGCTGCGGTAGGTTGCGCACGGCGATGGCGGCGCGCAACGGATCCTTTTCATCGCGCAGATGGCTGATAACGCAAACATTAAAGATATGGTTGCGATTTCTAAATTTTGCCCGGACCGCTTGCGCTGACTGATAGATAACTTGAGTTTTTCCGTGAAATTTTTTCGGTAGCTCGCCTACGGCCATGCTTTGCAGGGCTACCAGCCGCGTTGCCAGCTCAAGTGATCGTTGAGCTTTTTTATTCTCATGGATGTCGCGGTAAACGTCTGTGCCGGTAAGCACGACGATCAGCGGATCGTCCGGGTGAGCCTCATGAAACCGCTGGATCGAGTCGGCGCTACGCAGGGCGTGCAAGGCGATCAGGAGATCGCAGGACTGGCCGTCGTAGGCCTGGCGCACCTGAACGCGGTGGCCGAGTTTTTTCAGTATGGTCGCCCAGCGCAGCGCGGTGATCTTGTTGCCGTTGTTGACCTTCAGCGGCGCGGGGGTCACCAGTTGGATTTTCACAAACCACTTTACTTCGCACAGGTGCGGAAGCCGGCCCAAACATCGCGCCGGTCTGGAGTGTAAAAGTTGCGCCAGCCATTGTGGATCAGCAGCGACGAGGTTGCCCAGCAGCCGCCGCGCAGGACTTTATGCGTGGCAAACCAGGGCTGCGAGTATTCCTTGTAAGGATCCACGCTAAATCCTGGATAAGGCAGAAAATTATCCGCGGTCCACTCCCAGACATTGCCGATCATTTGGCGGCAACCGAAGGCGCTGTCACCGGCTTCATGCATGGCAACTTCGACGAGACCGCCGCCGTGCCAGTCGAGATTGGCGTGTTGCGGTTCGGGGCGATTATCGCCCCAAGGGTAATGGCGGCGCCGCGGCGCCAGCACGATGCCATTCGCCGTGGGTTCGCCAGCGGCTGCCACTTCCCATTCCGCTTCCGTGGGCAGGCGCCGACCGGCCCAATTGCAGAAGGCTTCGGCTTCGAACCAACTCACATGCACCACTGGCAGGTCTTCGTTCAACAGGACATAGCGGTCGTAGATGCGTTGCTGCCAGCGGCCGTTGTCGAGTTGCTGCCAGTAAACTGGGTGATCGAGTTTTTCTTTGAAGGCGGCAATTTCCATCGGCTCAGTAATGTTAGTGTTGAAGAACTTGGCAAACGATTTCTCCAACTGCGGCGCGCCGCCGGATTCAAGCCATTGCCAGCCCTCATCGCTCCAGTGCTGGCGCTCGCGGTAACCGCCTGCTTCGACGAATTGCAAAAACTCGCCGTTGGTCACAGGCGCGCGGGCAATGCGGAAGGATTTCACCTCGACCTCGTGAGCCCACTTCTCATTGTCGAAAACAAACGGTATGTCCTTGGTCGCGCCGATAGTGAACTTGCCGTCGGGAATCTCGACATCGCCGGGCCAAGCGCGCGGGTTCCGAGTCCCGCCCAAAGTAGCGGGTTGGAGAAACGACGGTGGCGGATAGCCTAGAGTTTGGCGCGTGTAGGCGAGCGCCTCGGCATGCATGCCTTCGTGAAATGTCGCTAACCAGTAAAAGTAAAACTCGTCGGCCGATAGTTCGGACTTGGCGTCGATGCCGGCGATGCAGCGTTCGAGCACTTCGCTCATGTAGGCCAATGTGTCGGCGCGGTTTGGCAGCAACAGTTCCCAGCGCGTGTCATGGGCGACATCGGTGGAATTGTAGAGCCGGTCGCTGCCCGCCAAGAGCGGTTTTTCACCGCGCAGGTGTCGCAGCGCCCAAAACTCTTGAGTCCAGGCGACATGGCCGATTTCCCAGAGCGGCGGATTGACGATCGCCAAGCGCGGACCGATCATCTGCCGATCGTCGAGATCGACGACCAGGCTGAGCAAGCGGTCGCGGAACTCGCTCATGGTTGCGATCAATTGGCGCGCCCCCATTGTGGCGAGGGGGCCGAAGGTTGCGCTGGCGATCGTCATTGGCATTTGGGCAGTGTCGAGGTTGAACGGGGAGTTTCTTTCAGTGATCTAACGCATATCGCCGCGCATCACAAATCGCCAATCCGTTTCAAGATGGCCGCGCGCCACGGCGCTATTTCTTTTGCCCAGGACCGACGGCGATTTCGTTCGACGTACTTGCATGCGGCCTGCAGGCGGCGCGTCTCGGCTATCGTGAGTTGTAGCGGACGCTTATCCTTTTCAGCGGCGATGCTTGCTTCAGCATAGCTCCTGAGCGCGCGCCAATGGCTTAACGCCTCGGCGCCGAAACGTTGGCGAACGATTTTCGTCCAGGACGATTCCGCTCGGTACTTGGCCGGCGCCCGCGCATAGTCGAAGCATGTTGCCAACGGCATATAGCTCAACTCTTCCTGGAGCAATGGATTGTTAAGATAGCCATAGACATGCTTCGGCAAGCCCGGATCGCGTCCTTGCAGCGGTGCGAGATGCAGTTCGTCGCGCATGGACAGGTCGTTGACCGGATAGTTGTCCCACAGCAGCAGGGGTCGCTTAATCTTCTTGGCGATGCGCCACACGTGGGTGAGTGTGATGCTTTTTGAAACCACTGACGGCCCGGTCCAGAAACAGGGGATGTTTGGCGGCAGATATTGCGCCAAGGTTTCGAGAAACTCCGGTTCGAATTGGCCGAAGACCCGTTCGAGCAGAACATCTTCGCTGTAGTAAGAAGGACAAATCCACCACTCGACAGCGCTCCAGCTCGCCGGCTGGGCGGCGATGATTTTTGCCATCCAAGTCGCTTCGGCGCGCGCCAGACTGTTCTTGAATGCGCGCCGGTCGCGTGGATCGCTCAGGCGCGACGGGATATCGTCGAACAGGACGGCGAAGGTGCGTACCCCAGCGTCGTAGAAGCGCCGCGCTTTGCGCAGCAGAATGCCAACGGCGCGATCGTCGCTAAAGTACAATCCCGCGCCGGGGTGAAAACCGTAGACGAAGTCAATTCGAGTTCTTTGCGCAGCTCTAATCAGCCGCAGTAGCTCACGCCATTGCGCCGCTGGGTAAGGCCGTCGCCAAAGTTGGCGGTGATAGGGATCGTCCTTCGGTGCATAGAGATAAGTATTCATGCCGCGCTGCGCGCCGAATGCGAACAGCCGGCGCCGGTGCGCCATCGACCACAGCGGACCGAAGAAGCCTTCGACAATGCCGCGGCGGTGAAAAGTTTTGGCGGGTCTCATGCCGCGCTAATTTCGCACAGCAATGCTGGAGGAGCATGACTGCGGTTGCTCATCGGCGTGAGGCGCGGAATGATTTAGCGATTTGGTCCGAGACCAGCGAGACCTGCTGTCCAAGACTCACATGAAAAGAAACGACCTCACCCTGATCTCCTGTGGTTCTCCCAGGCGCCTCGCTAGCTCTTCAAAAACGGCACGCCCAGGCGCATCAGGTCGTCGAAGGCATCCCAATGCACCATGTGCTTGCAGCCATTGACAATATGGAGATTGAGCCGTGGTTGCTGTTTTTTCAGCAATTCGGCGCGTTCACCGGCGTGGGCGCGGTCTTCGCGGCCAAACATCATCAATAGCGGCAGCTTCAGGTCGGCGAGTCTCTCCCATAACGGTTTGGCCGGCGCCGAGGCCCCGGCGGGGGCCGCGGGGGCCTCGTGACTCTGGCGGTCCTGGTGTGCTTTGAAATTGCGGCCGATCATGCTGCGGTGGCGTAGGGCGACGTCTTCATCGGAGATCAGCGCATGGTTGAAGGTGTCCGCCTGCAGGAGTTTGCGGGCATCCTCCAGCGTCGGTTCCTTTTCCGCCATCTCCTTGTCGACCCGCGCCTGTACCGCTTCGTACCTGCCGACCTGCGCTTCGGTCTGCAGCGGCAGCAGCGAGCCGGTGCCAAGAATGACGACGTGCGAATAGCGGCTGGGATCTTCCAATGCCAGCTGAATCGCGAAGCCGCCCGAGCGTGAATGCGCCATCAGCGCGGTCTTGCCCAGCCCCGCGGCATCGATGAATTTCGGAATGGAATTGCGTTGCTGCGCCGTGCTTTGCTTGACGGGAATGTCGGAAAGGCCAAAACCGGGATAGTCGAAGGCGACGGCGCGAAATCCGGATTTGGCAAAAGGGTCGAGATTGCGCAGAAACACGTCCGCCGAACTCCCGAGCGACGCGCCGTGCAGAAACAGCACAGCGGGTCCTGTACCTGCTTCGATATAGCGAAGTTTCAGTCCATCGACGCTAACGAATTTGTCTTCCGGATTGGCTGCCATGTCATTATCTCCCTACTAACTTGGAATATGATTCTAATCCGCCTGGGCGTGGCCATGGGGCGAGCGTATCTGCTACATGGCCGCGTCGTTTAAGTTATAGAAATCTGTACAGGAAACACCCGCAAGGTGTCAATCGCGGTTTTGCTTCTGCTGCGATAGGTATTCATCCCCCGCGCCGAATTCAATTTGTCGCCGCCGGTGCGCTGTCGACCATAGCAAAAAATTTGGCCTTACTCCTTGCAACCCAATCTCGCATAGCATCGCTAGAGGAAAAAGATTGGCGTTATCCCGAGATGGCCAAAACAGTCACCCGATTGCGTTAGACGAGTGGGATACCGCGAGGCTTAGGTGGTTGGTGGCATGAAGCCGGCGGGATTTATTCTAATCAACCGCCTTAGCCGCCGAGCACAGTCGAGTCGTGATTATTTTTGCAGCGTCCCCCGCCGCCGTTTTTCGATTTCAATATCGACCTGCCGTGATTTTTCGATGGTGTACTTGAGCTTGTCCTTTTCCTGTACCAAAGCTTCCCGTTCTTTACTCAAGCTTCGCTTCTCCTCTGCGATTTTTTGATGTTCCTCAAGGACAGTAATCCAAGTCTTGGCGGGCTCAACTAACGGACTCTGAGGATAATCTTTGACGAGCGTCCGAAAGGTCGAAAGAGCGCGGGGAAAGTTTTTTTTGGGATTGGTCGAATGGGCCGAGATCATTCCCATGTTGAAAAGCGCCAGGTCGGGGGAACCGCTGCGGTCTTGAAGAATTTTTTGGTTCTCATTGATGGCGGCTTCATACTGTCCCTGAGAGAATAGCGCTTTGCTTCGCTCGAAGGGGTCGGTCCGATGTTCCACCACGGCAACCGCGGGCACTGGCCGGCCTCCATTCATGGACGAGCAGCCGGAGAGCCAGACTCCCAAAAGCAGCGTTATCCACCACAATGAACTGCTTGACGTTCGGGTCTTCATTTCGTGGCACCATGACCTTTCCGCCAATACTGAAAACACAAGAATCGCCTTATCGCGGTCTGATCCACGCCGCGCGCCCGTTCCCCTTCTTGGGGTATTTTGGCGCCGAGATAGCAGGCAAAAAATATCCCGACAATGACCAATAACAAAGTGGCAGCTAGGGTGATCTTTTGGCTCTTCATTGCCGCATGTTCAATGTGTTCGATTCTTTCCTGCAAGCCTTTCTGGACATCACTCTTAAACGCCTCACTTTCCCTCAGCAAATAATCGACGAGGCGCTCCTTTTCCTCGCGAAAGCGGGTTTCCGCATAGGGCTGCTTTGTCTTGATGTAAACGACTTCCTTCTCGAATAATTGGCGATACTGCGCGTGATACTCCTCAGCACGGGCCAGGCGCTGAACCGCGCCGCTTGAGCGGGCGAGAGGTTTTAGTAGCGCAGTGTACCGGTCGAAGTCGGATCTGAACTGTAAATATTGCTCATGATGCTGGGTGGCATGGGTGACGTTGAACTGGCCCGCGTATCTGACCTCGGAAAGGAAAGCATCGGCAAGTTGTTCCGAGTAATCGATCATACGCTGGTCAACCTTGAGCGCGATATTCGCCGCATTGCTGAGCTTTCCCAGCTGGATTATCGAATAACCTGACACCGCGACCATCAGCATCAGCATCGATGAATAGCCGATAATCAAACGTTGGAGACTGGATCGTGTAATCAATGCTTAACCTCCATGGATGGGCGCGGAGCAACGACAGCGGTGGATGAAGTGCTGCAGATACAATCCTCTTCGAGAAAGCCCGTCGACTAACTAATGGGGAGGCGTACGGTGAACGTCGTCCCTTCCCCTAGCTTACTGCGGACACTCAGCGAGCCGCCCAGTAGTCCGACGAAATTCTTGACCAGGTAAAGCCCGAGTCCGGCGCCGGCATAATGGCGCGTGGCGGCGCTGTCGATCTGATTGAATTTGTCGAAAATGTGCGGCAAAAACTCCTCGGCCATGCCAATTCCCGTGTCCGATACGGAGAATTCGATAAACGGCTCGTCGGGCACAGAGCTAAATGATATATCCACCGAACCTTGATCGGTGAATTTGATCGCGTTGTTTACCAGGTTGATCGCCACTTGGCGAAGTTTCATGCGGTCGGTTACGAGGTTCGGCAGATCGTCCGGAATCTGCCAGTTTATCGCCAAGTTTTTTTCCTTGGACGCCATGGCGTAGTCGGATTCGAGTTCCCGTATGAGTTCCTTAAGATCGATGTGTTCCGGGTTGACGGCCATGCCGCCGGATTCAATCTTGGTGATTTCCAGAATGCTGTTGATCAGCGACAGCAGATGGCTGGCCTGCACGCGAATTTTTTCTGTGCCTTTGCTATGTTCTGGGGTGATGTCGCCGAATATGCCCATGTTCAACGCTTCAGCGCAGTTCATGATGATATTAAGCGGCGTCCGCAACTCATGGGAAATGACTCCAAGAAATTCGTCTTTAATCCGGTTCGACTTCTCCAGCTCCACCGCTTGATTTCTGGTCTGCTCAAACAAGTGTGAATTATAAAGTGCGATGGCGGCCTGGTGGGTGAGGTCGGCTAAAAAGGTTTCTTCTATCCGTAAATCGATTGTTTCCCTGTAGTAAAAGGACAGGACGCCCAATACCTCGCCTTTGACAATCATCGGTAGACCCAGATAAGTGACGAAACCCGCGGCGCGCAAGGATTCGGGATCGGAAGCGCGGGGATCATTTTGAGCATTCGATATCAGCAAGGGAGATTTGAGTTTGAAGACCTCCAAAGGAAGGCCGCTTTCGCTCTGCGCGCCAGCTAACTGGCCCATGGGGTCGATTCGCGGTGACTGTGCGATCGGCTCGATCCTGCCGCTTTGCTCATCCAGCCAACGGATTGATACACAGCACGAGGGAAACAGCGGAGCGACTCCCTCCGAGAGAGCAGTCAAAACATTGCCGACGTCGAGACTGGAGGTCATCGCTGCGCTGATTTCGTGGATGGCGCTTTGGCGTAGGTGTTGCTTTTGAATCTCAGTCTCAGCCACTTTGGCGTCGGCGGCGCGTTGCTCTAAGGTTTTCGCTAAATCGTCGAAGGTCCGCGCCAGATGGCCGAGTTCGCTGCCGCCATAGGGTAGGCCAGTCCGCGCCTTCAAGTTACCACTGGCCAATTCCTTAGTTGCACCCACCAGATCGGACACACGGCGCAGCACGAAGAGATCTGCGCCGAACCAGGCTGCGATCAAAGTTAACGCCGTCAGGACGCTAAGAATGATGAGGTTTTGCCGAAGTATGAGCGCGGATTCGGCAAACGCTGCCCGCGCCGGTATGTCGATGCCGGCATACATCACACTTCCGCCGATCCGGTGGTCTAACTGCCGGTAGGTGAAGAGATGGGCAGTTTGGTCGACGCCCGTGGACTCTATATTGCCCTCGACACCTCGAATGAGTTTTGTTTTGCTGGCATTGTCCGCTTGAATTGGCGTTCCAACTACAACGGCTTCGTCGGGGTAGCGGAAAAATACCTTGCCATTGTCATCGAAGATCGTAAATGAGGCGCCGGACGGAAGATGATTCTTTGCCGTGATTCTGACGATCCAGGAATAGTCTAGGACTATGAAAGCGATGGCGCGCAGACTACCGGTTGATTCGCCGATGGGGAATCCCAGCTCGATAACCGTCTTGCCGTTGGATGCATCTTGTTGAATCTCACCGACAGCGATATCCCGGGATTCAACAACGCGGCCAACGTACGAGTTCTTCAGGCGCCGGCTTTGGAAGATTTGTGACCCTAAAGCATTGCACAACAGATTACCCTTGGCATCGACTACGCCGAGATCAACGTAAAGCGGCTCCAAGAGTCCGGCGAGGATCCTTTCGCATGCAGCGGCATTCCCCTCGCGGAGTTGTGGTAGGCGCGCCAGAGTAATTAGGAGTTGGTGCGCGTTCTCGAAAATCCGTCGCTGTTCGGTGGCAATGACTCGCGCCGATCCGAGCGCGTTTTTCTGTACCTGGTTGGCAATTGAGGCACGGTGTCTCTGATCGGTGAATAAAATGACCCCATACGCGGGGAATACCGCGAGCAGAACGAAGGCGATCAGGCGAGCTCGAAGGCTTGAGGCGAACTGAATCATGTCCCGTCCGTTTTAAAGAACCTCGCTGTAATTTTCTGTCGGTAATTCGATAGATTGGTGAAGCAAATGCTGCACCACGCAATCCGGGAGCGTTCTAAGGAAGACTCTGAATATCGAAAGAACTGCTGGGAGGGGTTGTCATAGGAGCGCAATGTTAAGAACCTGATCTGCAACCTTTGATGAGCTAAAACCGCACAGCGAGCGGAGTATTCGGGATGGATACCGAAGGCTACGAAATGTCGCGTTCGCGAGACGGCCCATCACTCAGGTCGAGCTGATTGGTCGCGCGGCCAAGGAAAAGACAAGCGATGCAAATCAAGCCGCCGAAGGATATTTTGGTTATGATACTAATTTCTGTCCTTGTCGCCGGCCGCGTCGCTACGGCCAAGGTCCACAACAATCCCATGATATTTCTTTGAATAGCGGTTGGACGTAGCCGGTCACGATATTCCAGGCAACGGTTTCTTCTCTCAAAGTCGATCGGTCGTAACCCGCGAGCGTATTCGCTGACGAAGTGGTGTCGCGCTAATCGTTTGCTTGCCAAGACCAATGGCTTTGCGTAGGATCACGGCAAGAGTTTACCACCGCGATGAAGCCGCGATTCATAATGTTTTTTGGTCCAGCCGTAGCCACTATTCTGGCGACTGTCATGGCAGTGTTCGCTCAGTCCAGAGAGAGCAGCGAGATGATTCGAATTCCCGCGGCGGCGTTCTTGATGGGCAGCAATGACGGCCCCGACGATGAACGGCCGCAGCATCGCGTCGAGGTGGCGGAATTTTCTATCGATCGCACTAAGGTGACGAATACCCAGTTTGCCTTATTCTTGAACGCCATTGGACCGGTCGGTCCGCAGGGCGAAAAATATTTTGACATCGACGACAACGACGCGCGGGTGCATCGGCGTGACGGTCAGTGGTCGGCGGATACGGGTTTCGAGAATAATCCGGTGGTCGAAGCGTCTTGGTACGGCGCCGTTGCCTATTGCCGATGGACTGGCAAGCGCTTGCCGACGGAAGCGGAGTGGGAGAAAGCTGCGCGCGGCACCGACGCAAGAAAGTATCCCTGGGGAAATGAACCTCCTGATCGCACGCGCGCGCATTTCGGTGGCGGTTGGAACGATCTCAAGCCGGTCGGCAGCTTTCCCAAAGGCGCGAGTCCTTACGGACTTCTCGATGCGGCAGGAAACGGTTGGGAGTGGGTGAACAGCGCCTATCAGCCCTATCCCTACAATTCTAAAGACGGTAGGGAAGACTTGAGCAAGGATAGAGTGCGCGGCACTCGCGGCGGCGGACATGACGTTGGCGCCGACGAATTGACCACGACCCACCGCGGCCGGCAGGTTTCGCGCAATCCGCGCGGGGGCCATCACAACATCAGCTTTCGTTGTGCTCGCTAGCGCGCCCTGATCGCGAAGATACTTCATGCCGATTTTTTTTATCATCCAAGGTATGCTGATCGGTCTGGTGGTTGCGGTACCGGTGGGGCCGCTCGGTTTGTTATGCATCAATCGATCGCTGATGCTCGGTGCTCTCGCTGGCCTCGCTTCCGTGTTGGGTGTTGCCAGTGCGGATGCGATTGCCGCCGGCATCGCCGCGCTGGGGATTTCATTGATATCTGATTTTCTTATTGAACAGCAGTTATTGCTGCGTTTGATCGGCGGGATCTTTCTGTGCGTGCTCGGGTATCGGATTTATCGCATCGAACCGGTGGTGAAAGTCCCGACGATTTCTACCAATGGCTTGCTCGGCGCCTACGCGACGACATTTTTTCTGACCTTTTCAAATTCGGTGACGATTCTATCGTTTATCGCGATCCATGCGGGTCGGCATGTGCCAAGTCTGCAAGGTCACTACCCGGCGGCGGCGCTGTCTGATGGCCGGTGTCTTCATTGGGTCGGCGCTGTGGTGGGTGGGGTTGTTTGCCGGGCTGACCTTGTTCCGGCTCAATATCAGTAATGGATTTTTACCCGTGATTCATCGGGCCTCCGGCGTCGTGACCTTCGGTTTCGGTATTGTGGTGCTCGTAAGCCTGTCGCCCTTGAAGCAAACCTTGAATTTTACTTTCTGACCATGGTTCGCCAGGCTGAAACCACCGTGCAACGCGGCACTGGAGTGCCGGATGCGATCAACTGCGCTCTCGCGCTCTTCTACTTCGGCGTTAATCTCCTGGAGTTTTTCGTATTGCCATTATTGCTGTTGCCTCGTGACCCGCGATGGGGTTGGCTGCTTTTGCCGCTGGTGCTATTGACCAATCCATTCTGGAGCCTGATCCACGAAGCGATTCACGACTTGCTGCATTCGGCTAAATCGGTGAACCTGGTGATCGGGCGGATGCTGGCGATCGTGTTCGGGTCGCCGTTTCGCATCTTACGCTTGAGTCATTTGCTGCACCACAAGCTCAACCGCATGCCTGTTGAAGGCACGGAATACTACGATCGTGACAAGGGCAGCAAAGCCGGCGCGGCGCCGGGATATTATTTTCAGATTCTTCTCGGCCTGTACCTTGTCGAAGTCATCAGTCCGCTCTATTTTTTCTTGCCGCGGCGCTGGCTGGAGCGCTTTCGCGGCGCTATCTGCCGGCGCAGAGCGTCAGCAATATTTTGATGCAGAACTGGCTCGGCGCCGAATCGCTGCGCGAGATTCGCCGCGACGGGGCGTTGACGATGGGATGGTTGGTCTTGGCATTTTACTCATTCGGTCCGCACTGGCCGTTGTTGCTCGGTGCGTTGGCGGCGCGCGCATTGCTGATTTCGTTTCTCGACAATATTTATCACTACGAGACGGCGGTGAGCGATGTGTTTTTTGCCAAGAATCTCAGTCTGCCCAAACCGCTGGCGGGCTTATTGTTGAATTTCAATCTGCACGGTATTCATCACATCAATCCGGCGATCTCCTGGATCGATTTGCCCAAGGGGTTCGACGCTCAGGCAGGCAAATACCATGGCAGCTATTTCACCACGGCCCTGCATCAACTGCGCGGTCCCATCGCGCTCCAGGATCTACCGCAGGGCGCGCCGGTGCTGCGGGTGCGGCCCTATCTGTGAGCTTGTTTGCGCAACAAGAAAACTGAAAACCATTCCTTCGGATCGGTGTAGTGGGCGACCGGCTGTAAGCCGAGGAAGCCCAATTGTTCCTGCAAGCGGTTGGGTTCGAACTTGCGGCTGATTTCGACCAGGATGCGTTCATTCTTATTCCAGGTAAACGCTGCGTTGGCGCTGGGGATGCTGATGGAATGGGATTCATTGGCCACCGCGTACATCTCGATCTGCTGCCACTCGGGATTGAACCATGAGTGATAGCGCATTTTGGCGCGATCGAAGTTAGCGCCGAGCAGTCGGTTGATGTTGCCGAACACGTTCAAAATAAATGCCGCTGTGATGCCGCGGCTGTCGTTGTAGGCGGGTTCTAGAATATTTTTGTCTTTGACCCGGTCGGCGCCCAGGAGCAAATAATCGTTGGCTCCCATGTTGTCCGCGAGGGCGCGGAAGAAACGCGGGAACTCGGTCTGATTGAAGTTGCCGATAGTGCTGCCGAGAAACACGAAAAGCGTCGGCAGATTCTTGTCGACGGCGGAGAAGCCTTCTTCGTAGCGCGAGTGGATGCCGTGGAACTGGATTTGCGGGAAATCGCGGCGCACCGCCGCTTGGGAGGCGAGCAGTCCGGCGATGCTGACATCGATGGGCGCGAACTGACAGCTGCCGCGCTGGCGCAACTGTTCGGTGAGCAGGTGGACGGTTTTTTTGCTGTAACCGGCGCCGAGCTCGACGATGCACTTGACCGGTGCGGCGGCGATGATGTTTTTTGCCTGAACTTCGAGAATGCTATTCTCGGTGCGGGTGAGATAGTATTCCGGCAGTTCGCAGATATCTTCGAAGAGTTCCGAGCCTTGGGCGTCGTAGAGGTGATATGCCTCGAGCCAACGCGGGTGGTCCCACAGCGTGGTCAAAATCGACATTGTCGGCACCGAGTCGAAATCGGCGCCGCGCAGCGACCAGATTCCCGCGTGTTCGGAGGACCAGCGTGATGTTTCATCGGCGCTGAAAATAATCGGTAAGGTTTGCTGTTCCATGGCCCGGGTGACTATAAAAGAAATCTAACGCGGATGCGACCGCCGCCAGGAGATCATGAGTAATACAGAATCCGCCATTGAATTTCGCGATGTCAGCTTCGTTTTGCCGGGCGGCAAGACCCTGTTGGCCCATCTTAATTTGCAGGTCGGCCGGGGCGAGACCTTGGTGCTGCTTGGCCGCAGCGGCTCAGGCAAGACCACGACGATGAAACTGATCAACCGCTTAATCGACCCGACCGCCGGACAAGTAATCATCGATGGCAAGCCGACGGTGGACTGGGATCCGATCCAACTGCGCCGGCGCATTGGCTATGTGATCCAGGAGATCGGCTTGTTCCCGCACCTGACTATCGAACAAAACATTGGCGTGGTGCCGCGGCTGGAGGGTTGGCAGCCGGAACGCATTCACCAACGAGCCTATGAGCTGTTGAATCTGGTCGGCCTCGACGCCGAGCGCTTTGCCGGGAGCATGCCGCGTGAGCTTTCCGGCGGCCAGCGCCAGCGGGTCGGTGTCGCACGCGCGCTGGCCGCCGATCCGCCGGTGATTCTCTTGGACGAGCCCTTCGGCGCCCTCGATCCGATCACCCGGCGCGGTATTCAAGAGGAGTTCAAAGCCTTGCAGCAAAACCTGGGCAAGACCATGGTGTTCGTCACCCACGATATCGCCGAGGCGTTTGTCCTCGGCAGCCGCATCGGGCTGCTCAAGGACGGCGAGATGGTCTTGCTCGGCGCGCCCGCCGAATTGCTCGAATCGTCTCATCCGGAGGCGCGCGCCTTCGCCGCCTGCTTTCACGACGGCCAGGCAATCAGGAGACCGGCGTGACACTATTAGAATTCTTCACCCACAATCGCGGCGAGCTCGGCGAACTGGTCTTGGAGCACCTCTTTCTCGTCGTTGTTTCCACCGGCATCGCCGTCCTGATCGGCGTGCCGCTAGGCATCTTGCTGACGCGCCGGCCGGCACTGAGCAAGCCGATCTTAGGCTTCGCCAACATCATGCAGACTGTGCCCAGTCTGGCGCTGTTTGGTTTTCTCATCCCGCTGAATATTTATTTATTCCAGGTTAAAATCGTCGGTGGCATCGGCGCGCGCACAGCGATCGTCGCCTTGGTGCTCTACTCACTCCTGCCGATCATCCGCAATACTTTTACCGGTATCAGTAATGTCGACCCGGCGATTCGCGACGCCGGCCGCGGCATGGGTATGACCGACCGCCAGTTGCTGTTGCAAGTCGAGTTGCCGTTGGCGTTGGGCGTGATCATCGCCGGCGTGCGCGTCGCCACGGTGATTTGCGTCGGCACCGCGACCATCGCCGCGGCCATCGATGCCGGAGGCTTGGGCCGCTATATCTTTCGCGGTTTGCGCGCCAACGACAACGTGCTCATCCTGGCCGGCGCGGTGCCGGCGGCGCTGATCGCCATCGCCGCCGATTTACTGCTTGGCTATTTCGAAAAAACCATTCAACTCGGTGCGGCGGTGCGCGGCAAGTCGAAGAGCCTGCTGTGGGCTAGTGCTCTGGTCGTTTTGGCGGTGCTCGGCGGGGTGTACTTTTTCAACAGTAATACCGGCGGCCGCATCGCCGTCGGTTCCAAAGATTTCACCGAGCAAGTCATTCTCGGCGAGATCGTCGCCCAAGCGATCGAGGCTAAAACTGGCCTACAAGTGGTTCGTCGTTTCGACCTGGGCGGCAATCTCGCCCATGAGGCGCTCATCGGCGGCGAGATCGACATTTACGTCGAATATACCGGCACAGGGCTCTTGGCGATCTTAAAAGAAAAGCCCATGGCCGATCCGCAGGAAGTTTTGCGCCGCGTGAAATCGGCGTACGCCACGCGCTTTAACCTCGAATGGAGCGAACCGCTTGGCTTTAACAATACTTTTGCCATTCTCGTTCGCGGCGACGACGCCAAGAAGCTTGGTCTGAAAACGGTCAGCGACGCGGCGAAGATTTCGTCGCAGTGGCGTGCCGGTTTCGGCCAAGACTTTATGTCGCGCGCCGATGGCTATCCGGGTTTTTCCAAGGCCTACGGACTCCACTTCGAGGCCACCCGCGAGATGGATTTATCGCTGACCTACCGGGCGCTGGCGGAGAATCAGGTGGATCTCATCGCTGGCAACTCCACCGACGGTTTGATCAGTCGCTACGGCTTGTTTCAACTCGAAGACGATCGGCATTATTTTCCGCCCTACGACGCGGTGCCGGTAGTGCGCCAGTCGGCTTTGGAGAAATATCCAGCGCTGCGCGAGGTGCTGAAACAGCTCGGCGGCATTCTCACTGTCGATGAGATGCGTAAGCTGAACAACGCGGTGGATGGCGAGAAGCGACAGGCGAAGGATGTGGCGCGCGAGTTTTTGCGGCAAAAACAGCTGCTCCATTGACTCCGGAGCGCATTTAGTTTTTCTTTAGTGGCTACAGCGCGGATTTGCTACACAACAGAGATCTGCTCGGCATTGCATAGAAACGAAGTCGGAAATTTGCTGCGGCTTGCCGCAGAAAGTCGGTGCGACGATGACGAAAATGAAAGGTTTTATCGATGCCGACGGACATGTGGTCGAAAGCGATGCCGAGCTGCTGGATTTTCTACCGGGACCGTACCATGGACGCGCTGATCTGCTCGCATTCCCGTTCTTTCCCACTCTCGACGGGTTTCACCGCCAAGCGCGGCGGGTCGCCGATGGCAAAGGCCGTTACATCGCCAAAGGCAGTTTGAAAGAGTGGCAAGATTTTCTCGATGAAGATCAAATCGCCTGGTCGGTGCTTTATCCCACCGCCGGGCTTACCTTCGGTTTAATCCGTGATAAGGACTGGGCTTGTGCGGTCGCCGCTGGATACAACAATTACCTTTACGAGACCTTTACTAAACCGGAAAAACGCTTGAAGGGCATGGCGCTTATCCCGCTCCAATCGATTCCCGACGCGGTAAAGGAATTGCAGCGCGCCGTTAAAGAACTCGGCTTTGTCGGCGCGGTTTTGCCGGCAGTCGGATTGCGCCAGCCGCTTGGCGATCCAAAATATTTCCCGGTTTACGAAGCCGCAGAGAAACTCGGTGCCCTGCTCGCGGTTCACGCCGCACCGACACAAGGGATCGGGGTGGACAACTTTGATCGGTTGATCGAAGTGCGCACGCTCAGCCACGGTTTTGGTCAGATGATTCAGATGACCAGTATGATTTATAACGGGGTGGTCGACAGATTCCCGAACTTGAACATCGCTTATGCGGAGGCGGGCTGCGGCTGGGTGCCGTATTTACTTGAACGCATGGACATGGAGTACGATCACCGCAACACGGAAGTGCCGGATTGCAAAAGGTTGCCCTCGGAGCAATTGAAAAGCGGTCATATCTTCATTCATTGTGAGCTCGAAGATCGCGCCATCCCGCAGGTGGCCGGGCAGCTACGCGATGATATCCTTTTCTGCGCCACCGATTTTCCGCACGAGCCGCGCGCCGAATTTCGCGAGAATATCGAAAGATTTATGGCGCGGGAAGATGTCGGCGCGGACATCAAGCGCAAGATTTGTTTCGAGAATCCCAAACGGATGTATCCGTTGGCTTTGCAGTAAGCTTCTCTTTTTCCTTACGAAAGAACTAGCATGATGATATCTGGTTAGGGGCGAAGGATTTTTCGCCCCTACTGCGTAGCCTTGATGACTGATTCAAAAACCTACGGCGCGTTTCACGCGCTTCGCTATCCCGACTATTTTTGGTTTTGGTCGAGCTACTTCGTTTCCAACGTCGGTTCCTGGATGCAGAGCATCGCCATGGGCTGGCTGCTTTTCGATCTGACCGCGTCGCCCCTTTATCTTGGGCTGTTCAGCTCGCTGCGCATGGTCATGCTGCTGAGCTTTTTTATTATCGGCGGGATCATGTCGGACCGCATCGACCGGCGCAAAGTGATGTTGTGGATTCAGTTCATCGCCGCGGGCACCTCACTTGCTTTGGCGCTGCTGGTATCGAGTCATACGATCCAGGTCTGGCATATCTTCGTGCTCGGCGCGGTCACGTCGACTACATGGGCGTTCGAACAGCCGGTGCGCCAGGCTTTGCTGCCGCAATTGATTCCGCGCGATGTCCTGGTCAATGCTTTGGCGCTAAACGCCGTGACCTGGAACGGCGCCGGATTGCTCGGGCCGAGCTTGGTCGGGATTTCCGTCGGCACGATCGGCATCGACGGATGTTTCTACGTCAACGTTGTCAGTTACCTGGCTGTAGTGGCGGCCTTGCTCCGGCTACGCGTCCCAGCCAACGTCCAGGAGCCTGGGCGCGGCACGGTGCTGCAGAGCTTGCTCGGCGGATTTCGTTACGTGCGCGCCGAGCCGATCATTTTCAACTTTTTGGCGGTTTCGGCGATTTTTAATATCTTCGGCCGTTCCTATGCGACGCTTCTGCCGGTGTTCGCCAAAGATGTCCTGCGTGTGGGTGCCTCAGGCTTTGGCTTTCTCGCCGCGGGCCCGGGACTTGGAACGATCTTCGGTTCGTTTACTTTGGCAAGTTTGGGACGAGTGGAGGCCAAGCGCTGGCTCATGGTCTCCATGCTGCTAGCTTTCGCGGCGGCATTGTTCGGTTTTGCCTTGAGCCGCAACTTTTCCATCGCCGTCGCGCTCTTGGTTGCCATCGGCGCCTTGAGCACGGTATTTGAAACCCTGCTCAACACGTCGATTCAGCTGCGCGTCGACGAGGCGTTCCGTGGCCGGGTCTCCGGGTTCTACGGTTTAACCGGTGGCGGCTTGCGTGAGTTTGGTGGCATGCAAGCCGGTTTCGTCGCCGAATGGACCAGCGCGCCGTTGGCGATCGCCGCCGGAGCCGTTGTTCTAGCGATAGTCGGTTATGCGTTTTTGGGCGCGCGCCTCAAGCGCATGGCCGCTTAGCACTTTTCCGATGCCGAGGTGAAGCATGGGGTTTAGACATTGTTTGCTAGTCGTTGCGGGGATGGTGATCAGCTCCATTGCTGCGCCGGCGCCAGCGCAAAAACTCGATCGTGCTGTGCTCGCCTTCGGTTCCACCGGGCCAAACCTGACGACGTTTTGGCTCGCTCGCGAAGCCGGGTTGTATAAACAATATGGATTGGATGTCGACGTGGTGTTTTTCCGCGGCAGCACGATCGCGATCAATGCCCTGGCGACCAAGGATGCGCATTTCGGCGCCTTCGGCGCCAGCTCTTCCGTGCTCGCCAAGTTGGGCGGCATGGACACCGTGCTGATCGCGACCGCAACACCCGGGTTGTTATTCTATCTGGTGACAAAAAAGGAAATCCGCAACGCCGCCGACATGAAGGGCAAACGGATCGGCGCGAGCCGGCCCGGCACCGATTCTGATCTCGCGGCCAGGGTCGCGGTGCAGAAATTGGGACTCGGTGAAAAAGACGTAACCATTCTCGCCATGGGCACCGACAGCGAAAGACTGGCGGCGATGACTCAGGGCGTGGTTGATGCCACGGTGGTCACCATCGGCGGCTATGTGGCGGCGCAGAAGATGGGCTTCCATGCCATATTGGACCTTTCCCAAGCCAACGTTCCCTACGAAGCCGCGTCGATGATCACGACGCGCGCTTTGATCAAGGAGAATCCCGATATGGTGCGCAGCTTCACCAAGGGTTTCGTGGCGGCGATCCAATATGCCCAAACCCACCGGGAATTTACCTTGAAAGTCCTGAGCAAATACATGCGCACGGATGATAAAGATGTGCTCAACGCCAGTTACGATTATTACGTCGGCCGGATCATTCCACGGGTTCCTTACGTGAGCGAGAAGGGCTTGCAGGGCGTGATCGATTTCATCCGCCAGCGCAATCCGCAGACGCCCAACGTCAAAGCGTCGGACTTCATGGATAACCGGTTTATTAAGGAGCTGGACGACAGCGGGTTTATTAAAGCGCTGTACCGTTGAGCGTGGGACCGAGGAGAGCGGGTTGGAAAATCCCCCCGGTTATTTTCCAGAACTTTGGCTGTTCCGGATCAGTTGCACATAAAACCGTACGGCAGCGCGCGTAATCCTCCACACTGATCCGTTCGTCGATACCGTGGTAGCGCTCGGTATCTCCCGGTCGAAGTGTCATCGGGAAAAAACGAAAAACGTTTTTAGATAGCGTCGCATAGTGGCGCGAATCGGTGGTCGCCACGAGCAAGCCCGGCGCTACAATCGCTTCAGGAATGATTTCACGCACCGTGCGTTGCAGGGTCTGAAACGAAGCCGAGCTGGTGGGCGTTACGGGTGAGGGCTCGACGCGCGTGGCCAACGGCGTCATGGTGATGGCGTTGTCAGCAATAATCTTGCGGACTCGTTCAATCACCGCGGCGGTGATGTCGCCCGGCAATAACCGTAGATTCACCACCGCGCGCGCTTTGCTCGGCAAAACGTTCTCCTGGATGCCACCTGTGATGAGTGTCGGCGCGAGGGTCGTGCGGATAGCCGCGTTGGTCAGAGGAGAGCGCTCCAATTGGTGGCGAATGACGGGCTCGAACAGCCAGAGGTTGGCGAGGAGAAAGCGTTCGGGCCACGCCATGTGCGGTCCAAGATATTCCAACATCTGTCGGGTTGGCTCGGACAGGCGCGAAGGAAAAGGGTTGCTCGCCAGGGCGGCCAAGGCCAAGCTCAGTTTGCCGATGGCGCTGTGGATCGGTGGAATGGCAGAATGGCCACCGGCGGTTTCCGCCGTCAAGGCTAAACTCAAATAGCCTTTTTCAGCGATGCCGATCAGAGCCACCGGCGCGCTGACATTTTTCAAAAGGCCGGAGAGGATATTGCCGCCCTCGTCGAGTATGTACTCGAATTGCAATTGGCGCGCTTGGAGCTGCGCCGCGATCTTTGCCGCACCGTTGTGGCCGCCGGTTTCCTCGTCGTGGCCAAAGGCTAAGTAGATAGTGCGCTCGGGTTGGTAACCTTGTTTGACGAGCCATTCTATCGCTTCAAGACTTGCCATCAGGCTGCTTTTGTCATCCATGGCGCCGCGCCCCCACAGGTAACCCTCAGCGACTGCACCAGCGAAAGGCGGGTGGTGCCACCTAGGGGAATCTTCGGCGTCGGCGGGCACCACGTCCATGTGGGCAAGCAACAGGATCGGTTTCAACTCGGTGCGAGTGCCTTGCCAAGTGTAAAGCAGGCTGTGCTGATTGACGGTTTCTCTCGCCAAGCGCTTATGCAACGCGGGAAATGACTCGGTAAGAAAAGCATGAAAGCGTTCGAACTCAGCCTGTGATGCCGCAGTCGACCGGCGAGACCGTCCGATGGCGAATCGCGCGGCTAAGTCGTTGTGCAGCGGCATCGACATCGATTTGAATCGGCGTTGCGGGGGCGACGTCGATCTGACGCGGCACAAAGCGCTGAACGCCGATCACGAGCGCGCCGCCAAGGACAGCGGCGACCAGGGCGAGCACGCCCAAAAGCTTATTCATGCAGCTCCGGGGTAGCAACTTTGGTAGATGACGGCAAGTCGCTTGATCAGCCAGAGAATTACTTGGCAGAGCCCGAGGACGAGTAGAGAATCGACTAAGAGCGGAGCCGGCCTATGTGGGTCGTAAGATAGGCGGGATCAGCCTGACGGTGGCCGCGAAATATCTGAGGCGAGATCTGAGCACGATATTGTCCGCGCTGAAGGCATTGAAGGATGGGCTAGCAACGGACGGCGGTCGGCGCACGTAGATGGTGCAGCCGTGCACGCGACTTTGCCAGGGACGGCTCATTACCAAGCTTACAAAGCCTGAACATAAAGATGGTCCTAAACCAAGGTCGATGAGAACAGCGGAACAATTTTGATTAGTAGGAGCGCTCGCGTTTACGCACGATACGGCCTGCTTCAATTGGGTCGCCTTCATCGTCATAGATGCGCGTGCTGGTAAAACCTTGGGGCCAGATTGACGTGATCCACTGGCGAATATTGAAGCCAATACGAAGCTGGGTAATCGAATTTGGATTTTCGTTAATGTGCTGGTGTTCCCACATGGCCGGCGGCACATAGAGAACGTCGCCAGCTTCCCAAGGAATCCGCTTGCCCTGCATATCGGTGTACCCCTGACCTTCAATGGCATAGACGACAGCCTCAAGATGCTTGTGCCTGCCACTCTCATGGAAAGCCCGGCTCAATCCAGCGATTGGTAATCGCCACGCTGACGGCACGGAAGCCATTTTTGGGCACGACGAGATAGTTGGAAAAGTCGTGCTGGTTTTTGGTCGCGGCGATGGCGCCCTGCGGATTATAACTCTCTCCGTCAGGTAGTTTTTCTTTGTTCGTCGGCGCCTGCTCAAGATGGATAATCGCACGGGTGCCATCGGGGTAATACTGTGACGTCTCCTCAGGCACGGCGGCGATCATCGATGGATCATTGGGGCCGCAGGTCTCGATCTGCTCAATGCGCGCAACCCGGAGGTAGGACTTCGAGATCGAAACACATACCGTGAATGATTAAGACCGGAACCTTGCCGGTATTAAAATGTTGATGCTCAGCCCAAAATGGAATCTGCAGCGTGCTGCTTTTGTGCCAGTTGAAACGCTGGCCATTGATAATGCTAAACCCTTCACCCTCGAGGATGTGCATCGACTCTTCACCGTGCCGATGCTTGCCGGTATGCCAGCCAACCGGAATTTCCGACTTGAGCACATTGCTGCCCATGGTGGCAAAACCGAGATGGTTCGCAACCATCAGTTTTACTTTGACATCATGGGGCGTTGAAACCCATGGAATGTCTTTGTCCGCGGCTACCAGGCGGCCGATTTCAAGTTCATCTTGAAGTTTGTTTGGCGTTTCGAGCCATTGTTCATAGAAATTCTTTGCCATAACGATTCCCTTTGTCAGTGTGTTAAATAATTAGTCAGCGATCTGTTGCGCCAGCGATTCCTTTTTCAGCAACTTTGCCACGAAGTGGCGCATCGCGAAACGTTGGCCATCGCGCATGCTGCGGACGGTGCCATTCTTCACCGCGGCAATCAGATCGTTTTTTAATGTGGTCTGCTGCGTGCCGGACAGTTGTTCAATGGCCGGTATTTGCTGGACCATCTGAAGGAGCGTGTCGAGATCCGGATAGTCAACGACGTAACTCAGGAAGCGATCACGAATGGCTTCATCGATCAGATCGGGGCGGTTGCTTGTCAAAACGATCGTGGCGCGGGACGTATCGAGATCGTCTATGGAATGAAAGAAAACGCTGTCCTGAGAAAAGTGCCACTCTTTGGCATGTTGACTGCCGCGCGCCATGAAAATGGATTCGACGTCATCGAACAGCAGCACAGAGCGCTGTCCCTGCGCAGTGAATCCCGATCTTGCATGGAGAAAGATATCGCGAATTCTTTCTTCGCTCTCACCATACCGGGAGCGCGAAATCTCACCGCCATCGATAAAGGCTAAAGCGACTGGCGGCTCATCCTCGGCCTCAAACCTGCGACCGAGTTCATAGGCCAGCCGTTTGGCCAGGGTTGTCTTGCCCGTGCCGGGAGGACCGCTGAGCATGAACCCTTTTACCAGGCCTCGGGTCGTTCCGGAGCGCCATTGATATTCGGTGATGGCGGCAATTTCCTGCAGGAGGTCTTGGTAACGGTCACCGACCATTTCGCTGCCGCGGACCACTCCGGTGTCGTCGGTACCGCCAAAAAGCAATGACAGCTTTTCGAACGAATAACGTTTCCCGCAGATAGATGATGATGTCCATCGCTTGCTCGCATTTAGTAGAATCCCCCAGCTAAAAGCACAAACAATGATGCTAATCCAACCGACAAAAATATCAAGAGTTGCAGTCAATGAGCCAATTGCATGACGATTCGGCGACTCGTCGGCTCGCCTCTTTTTTGGGATTATGCCGGGTTTACGGTGAAGATGTTTGCACCACGAAGGACACGAAGTTCGGAATCTTAACCATTCGAACTATTCGTGCTCTTCATGGTGCACAAAACAAATCGACCTTGACCCATATCCACACCGAAGTCTGCCGAACCTTTTTACTTCAATGATCGGTCATATCGGGAAATCTACCGGATTGGGCGAGGATGAAAGTTCGAAAGCATTGAGCGTACAGGAAATCATCGAATAATAGCCGATGGTTGCCGTGAGTTCGACGATGCCGGCGACGCCTAAGCGGGCGAGCATCGATTGAAAAGCCGGCTCGGTGACGCGATGGGAATGCAGTAGCGCGCGAACGTAGTCGACGATTTCAGCTTCGTCCGGGGGAAGCCCGGTGGTGGGCTGGCGCTGGTGGACCGCAACTAGGGTTTCACGGCTAATGCGGTTCTTCTCGGCGTTTTTCACACCGGCAGCCCATTCGTGAATGCAGTCCAATTCTCGCGAGACGGTCAGCGCGGCGAGGGTGCGCACCTTCGGTTCGAGTTTGCCGTCGAAGCGCAGGTAGCCGCCCAGGCTGGCGGTGTGGTCGGCGATGGTCGGCACATGCAGTAGCGCCGGAAAACAACCGCGCACCTCGCCGCGGCTTTTGACGATGGCGTCATAAATCTTTTGATGCTCCGGTGCTAAGCTTTCTTTACTTTCAACCAGTGGTATTCTTGCCATGGTTCCTCCTTGCCTATTGGCTTTATGCCACTAAGTCGTGTTGGCGCAAGCCATCGACGGTCGGGCGATTGGAAAATTAATCGGTCAGAATCTTGCAAGCTGCATGAAGTTTTTCTATAAATTTCAACCATGGCCGGAATTCCCCAAAGCAAAAGCGATGAATCGAAGATGATGCTCGGTTTCATCGTGCGCCGCTGCGCGGCGGACATCGGCCACATGCCGTCGCCCGACGAGTTCGCCAAGTGGGCCAATGGCGACAGCCTGAAGGCCAATCGCCTGTGCTTGTTCGGCCGGGAGATTTCGCCGACCGCGGCGAAGGTGATGTTTGGCCAACCGGGTAGACTCGTCACGGTCAGTCCGGAAGGCATGGCGCGGATCTCGAAGGGCAACGGCCGCTAGGGCTTTCCTCCCCTCAGTAAGTTAATGTCAAATTCGCCTACCTGAATTTCTTTCTAGACTTCACATTTTGCCGGCAGTATAGCTGGGCCATTGCCGGCGGGAGGATGATTATGGAAGAGCAGGTGCGTCGACTGAGCGCTCAGTATGGTTGGAATCTGAGTGAGGATGAGATTCACCGCATCGCCGCGGAGGCGGCGGTCCAAGAAAAGGTCCTCGAACGGCTAAAGCAGATAGATTTAGCGCAGACTCGGCCAGTCATGGGTGTCTTTAAAGCGCCTCGATGGAGCCCGGGCAATCGGAGGCGAAAATGACGGTGCCGGACCTCGAGCGCGCGACCATTGCCGAACTTGCGCCGGTCATCAAGGCGAAGAAACTCTCCGTTGTCGACTTGACCAAGCGGTTTCTTGATCGCATCGACCGTTACAACCCTGCGCTCAATGCTTTTCAAACAGTGACGGCGGACGATGCGCTGAAGCAAGCGCGCGCTCTCGATCGCGAACTGCGTGCGGGCAAGTGGCGCGGGCCACTGCATGGCATTCCTTTTTCCATCAAAGACAATTTGGCGACGCGCGGGGTGAAAACCACCGCCGGGTCGAAGCAACTTGCCAACTGGATTCCCGACTACGATGCAACCGTCGTTGAAAAATTGAAATCCTCTGGTGCGGTGATTCTTGGCAAAACCAATATGCACGAATGGGCGTCGGGCAGCACGACGATCAACCCATACTATGGCACGACGACCAATCCTTGGGATCGTCAGCGCATTTCCGGCGGGTCCAGCGGCGGTTCGGCGGCGTCGGTGGCGGCTAGTCTCTGCTTGGGTTCCATCGGTACGGATAATGCCGGTTCGGTGCGCCATCCAGCATCGCTGTGCGGCGTGGTCGGTTTGAAGGCGACCTTTGGTAGAGTCAGCCGATACGGCGGCGTGCTCGGCACGGGTGGATTTTCGACGGATCACTTTGGGCCGTTTGCCAAGACGGTGAAGGATTGCGCCTTGATGCTCAAGGCCATCGCCGGCCATGATCCGAAAGATCCGCTGAGTTCGCGAGAGCCGGTGGCGAACTATATCAGCGCCATCGGCAAATCGGTCAAAGGCTTGCGCGTGGGATTGATCAATGGCTACTTCGATGAATTCATGAGCGCGGCGGTGCGCGGCGTGTTCGACGCTGCGGTTGGGCAATTAAAATCCCTCGGCATGAAAATCGTCAAGCTCGATATTCGCTACACCGACTTGATCGCCGCAGTCCAGTTGGCCACCAGCCGCGTCGAGAACGTCGCGACGGCTCATGAATATTTGAAAAACTCGCCGCGCGACTACAGCTCGCCGCTGTTCTATCGGCATATCAAATCGTTGCTGATTCCCGCCGATGTCTACGTGACCGCGCAGCGGGTGCGGCGGTTGATCTGCGACTCCTTCGAATCGGCCTTCGATAAGGTCGATGTCATAGTGGCGCCGACCGTCGGCTCGCCGGCGCAAACGATTGACGAGTGCCGCCAAGGTTTCGCCATCGTCGATGGCCGGCGCGTCGAGCTGCAAGACGAGCGCGGTACCACCGGGACCCTCTGTACCATTCCGTTCAACGTCACCGGCCTGCCGGCGATGAGTTTATGCTGTGGTTTTTCTGCCAGCGGTTTGCCGATTGGCATGCAAATCGTCGGCGCGCCTTTCGATGAGACGCGGCTGTTTCAAGTGGGCCATGCTTATGAACGGGCGACTGGGTGGTATGGCAAACGGCCGAATCTCGATAGTTGATCGGTTATCTCAAACCGCGTGCAAAGTAACGGAGCACAAATACTCCGACAACGTCATGCTGATCATCCAAAGCAGGATAACCACGACGGCGGCGGCGCGGCTCGCGGACAAATTGAAGCTAGCTTGATGAGCGGCATGCCGGGCGTCAGCCAGGACCGCGGCGGGGATAAGCTTGAGCGCCAGATAGATGCCGAGCGGTAGCAACAAGACGTCGTCGAGATAACCCAACACCGGGATGAAGTCCGGGATCAAATCAATCGGACTCAAAGCGTAGGCGACCACGATGGCGATGACCACTTTAGCGGGCCAGGGCGTGCGCGGATCGCGGCCGGCGAGATAGAGGGCGTGGGTCTCGCGTTTGAGCGCGCGCGCTTGTGCCTTAATATACTCGATAAACCTGCTCATCTTAACGCGGTGATTCCAGGTCGTCGTTGCTCCGTGCCAACGGTCTTGTTATTCTTCTCACCATCAGCTTGTTCTCATGATCTAAAGTTCTGCCATAACATACCGGAGGCTCTACCTTGAAGTTGTTTGCCGGTTCGATAATTGTTTCCTTTTGCCTAATAGTGGCGGGTTCGGTCGGAGAGGTGCCGGCACAGGCTAAAACTGACAAGCTGCGCATCGGTTACGCCGCCCGTGCCGTGGCCCACTCGGTGCCGTTTGTCGCCAAGGAGGCGGGCTTCTTCGCCGAGGAAGGGATCAACGCGGAGATTATCCATACGGCTGGGTCCATCGCGCCGATGGCACTGGTGGCCAATGAAGTCGATATGACGATCATGTCGGCTTATCTGATGATTCCCGTGTCGGTGCAGAATCGCGATATCGTCATGCTCGGCGGATTTTCGCGCTACGCTACCATGGTCTTCGTCGCCCGCCCGGATATTAAAAGCGCCCAAGATCTCAAGGGCAAGATCGTTGGCATTCAGCGTCCCGGCGACGCCTATGAAAAGAGCGCGCGCTTCGCCTTGAAGCATATCGGCCTCGATGCCGACAAGGACGTCAAACTGCTCGCCCTCGGCAGCAATGACGTGATGTGGGGCGCGCTCCATACCAATCGTGTGGCGGCGACAGTGCTGTCGCCGCCGGGCACGCTGTTTGCGCGCAAGGCCGGCATGAATTTCATGGTCGATCTGACCGACTTGAAACTGGAGTACCAGGGTTCAACGATCACCACGCGGCGCTCGCTAGTTCAGAAAAATCCCCAGCTGGCGGCGCGCGCGATGCGTGCAATCGTCCGCGGTGTCCATCTGTTCCGGACGCGCAAAGACGACACCACGAAGATTCTCAGCAAGTTCCTCGGCACCAAGGATCCGGAAGGATTGACCGAGGCTTGGGAATGGACGGCAAAAATGCCGGCCAAGCCGTACGCGGTCGAGAGCGCGGTGCAGGCGGTGTTGGATCATCTGGCGGAAAGCCAGCCCAAGTACGCGCAGTACAAACCCGGTGAGTTCATCGACGCGCGCACGCTCGCCGATATCGACAAGAGCGGTTACATCGATAAACTTTACGGCGGCCAGGCGCGATAAGTTGGCAACTTCATGCTACGCGATCAAGATAGCGGGCAGTTCAAGCTGGTCTCCGACTTCCAACCTCAAGGCGATCAACCGCAAGCGATCGACAAGCTGGTTAAGGGACTAACGGCCAAGCGGCGCCACCAGGTGTTGTTGGGCGTTACCGGCTCGGGCAAGACCTTCACGATGGCTAATGTCATCGCTCAGGTCAATCGGCCGACCCTGGTGATCGCGCCGAACAAGACGCTGGCGGCGCAGCTCTATGAAGAGTTTCGCACGCTCTTTCCGGAAAACGCGGTGCGTTACTTCGTCAGCTACTACGATTACTACCAGCCCGAGGCTTACCTTCCCGCCAGTGATACTTACATCGAGAAAGATTCGTCGATCAACGACGAGATCGACAAGCTGCGCCACTCGGCGACCAAGGCGCTGCTCGAACGGCGCGACACATTGATCGTTGCCAGCGTGTCGTGCATCTACGGCCTGGGTTCGCCGGAAGCTTACTTCGAACTGATGGTCTACGTCGAAGAGGGCACGACGGTCGATCGCGACCAGATGCTGCGCAAGCTGGTCGATATTCAGTACCAGCGCAGCGATTACGATTTTCACCGCGGCACTTTTCGCGTGCGCGGCGATATTGTCGAAATATTTCCCGCCTACGAAGACCGTTCGGCCCTGCGCATCGAGTTTTTCGATGAGACCATCGAGTCGATCAACGAGATCGACCCAATCCGCGGCAAAATCCTGCGGCGGGTCGACAAGGCGACGATTTATCCGGCGAGCCATTATGTTACCGGACAAGAGCGCCGCAAGCAGGCGGTGTTGGCGATTCGCCTGGAGCTGAAAGCGCGGTTAAAGGAGCTGCAGGATCAACACAAATCGTTGGAAGCGCAGCGCTTGCAGCAGCGCACGCTTTACGATCTCGAGCTGCTTGAAGAGATGGGGTTTTGCCCCGGCATTGAAAATTATTCGCGCCACTTGACCGGGCGCCAGCCGGGCGAGCCGCCGCCGACGTTGTTAAGTTACTTTCCCAACGATTTTCTCCTGATGATCGACGAGAGCCACGTCACCGTGCCGCAGATCGGCGGCATGTACCGCGGCGACCGCTCGCGCAAAGAAACCTTGGTCGAATACGGCTTTCGCTTGCCGTCGGCCCTCGACAACCGGCCGCTCAATTTCGACGAGTTCGCGGCGATGATCCATCAAACGATTTATGTTTCGGCGACGCCGGCACCCTTCGAGCTGCGCGAGAGCAACGGCGCGGTGATCGAGCAGGTGATTCGTCCAACGGGTTTGATGGACCCGGCGATCCTCGTGCGCCCGGCGCGCACGCAGGTCGACGACCTCTTGGAGGAAATCCGCAAACGGGTCGAGCGCAAGGAGCGCGTACTGGTGACGACGCTGACCAAGCGTATGGCCGAGGATCTGACCGAGTATTATCAAGATCTCAACGTCAAGGTCCGCTACCTGCATTCGGATATTGAAACCCTCGAGCGGGTCGAGATCATCCGCCAGCTGCGCAGCGGCCAGTTCGACGTCTTGGTCGGTATCAATCTTCTGCGCGAAGGGTTGGATTTGCCGGAGGTGTCGTTGGTGGCGATTCTCGATGCCGACAAGGAAGGCTTTCTGCGCTCGGAGCGATCGTTGATCCAGACCATCGGCCGGGCCGCGCGCAACGTCAACGGCACGGTGATTCTCTACGCCGACGGTGTCACGGACTCGATGAAGCGCGCCATGGACGAAACCGAGCGGCGGCGGCGGTTGCAGGCGGTGTTCAACAAGAAGCATGGCATTACGCCGCAAACCATCGTCAAGGCGTTGAGTTCGCCGCTGGTGAAGATCTACGACGCCGACTATGTCGACATTCCGCTGGCGGCAGAAGGGGCGGCCCACTATGGCCCAGGGGAACTGACCCGGAAATTGCGCAAATTGCAGAAGGAAATGAAAGAGGCGGCGCAAAAGTTGGAATTTGAGCGCGCGGCGGAGTTGCGCGACCAGATCCGCCAACTGCAAAGCCAGGAGTTGACGCTGCGCGATTCGCCGCTCGACACCAGCGTCGACAGCGATTAAACAAGCTTAGAATTAGTGCCGTTCATACTCGGAGATGTGGGTGACATCGACCGCTATTTCCATGGGATCTTGGGGCGCTTTAGGAATTGGTCCTTCGGCAGAGTAGCCGTACGCTTGGCCGTAGCGGGCCCAGCGCACTTTGGGATTGGGCGCCGGATCGGTGAAGATGGTGGCGACAAAGAACACCGCGATGGCGAGCCCGCTGAGCGAATAGAGAACAAAGGGTTGCATGGAGCCGGTGGAGGATAGATATTCGCCCCATTGAACCATGAAGCCGAGATAGAAAGTAAACAGATAGGTAACCAGCAGACACATCTTAACCCGGTCCATGAGCAGAAACGGCAGCAGTGCAGCAATGAAAAAGAACACCTGCCAGATGGGAATGAGCTGGTTGAACACACCCAATTGCATCAGTGTTTCGATATCGAACATGACGGCTCCTTGGTCCTTGGCCTGTCGTGAATTCTGCGTGATTAGCCGGATAGTTACTCAAGAGTTATGCCAACGATGCATTGCCGCAAATGCTGTATTGCTAGGTAGCGATTTGTCAGGGCCAGTGACTTTGATCCCCGCCGGCGCGTTGTCAGATCGTCCCTGGCTGTCGCGATGTGTGCCTCGCTTGTTCTTTCGGAGCCGGCAGTTGTACCGAAACTCCCGATCCAGAGCGGGAATCGCGCCGTGAACACGCTGACAGAAAAGCTCGCCGGTTTGCCGTCCAGACCGGGCGTCTATCTCATGCGCGAAAATGGCGGCAAGGTCATTTATGTCGGCAAGGCCAAGGATCTGCGGGCGCGGGTGCGGGCCTACTTCAATCATCCCGATGAGCGGTCGCAGGTTCAGTTTTTAGTGCGTCGTGTCGCCGATATCGAAACTCTGGTGACGAGCAACGACAAGGAAGCGCTGATCCTCGAAAATAACCTGATCAAGCAGTACAAGCCGCGCTACAACATCCGCCTCAAGGACGACAAGAGTTATTTGAGCATCAAAGTGACGACCCAGCACGCCTGGCCGCGTATCCTGGCGACGCGCAAGATCGTCAAGGACGGCAACCGCTACTTCGGGCCGTTTTCGTCGGCGCTGGCGGCGCGCGAGACCATCGACTTGATTGAAAAACACTTTCAGCTGCGCAACTGCACCGATCATAACTTTCGCAACCGCAGCCGTCCCTGTTTGCAGTATCAGATCAAGCGCTGCCTGGGGCCCTGCGTGCTGCCGGTGGCGCGGGAAGTTTACCTGGAACAAGTGCGCCAGACCATGCTGTTTATCGAGGGGCGGCAGCAGGAGCTGATCGACGAATTGAAGCAGCGCATGCAGGAAAAGTCCGACGCCCAGGAGTTCGAGGCAGCGGCGCGGTTGCGCGATCAGATTCAAGCGGTCGAAAAGACTTTGGAGAAGCAGCGCATGGTCGCGCACTGGGGCAGCGACCAGGATATTTTCGGCTTGTACCGCGAGGGCGGCTTCATCGAAGTTCAGGTGCTGTTGGTGCGCCAGGGCAAGCTCACCGGCAACCAGTCTTATTCGTTGGCGGATTTGGAATTTCCCGACGAAGAGATCATGGGTTCGCTCTTGACCCAATTCTATCAAGGCCAGCGATTCGTCCCCGACGAGATTCTTTTGCCAGTGGATCTGGAGGATGCCGCTGTTCGCGAGGAGTATCTCGCCGAGCATAAGGGTAAGAGCGTAAAAATTCTCTGTCCCCAGCGCGGCGATAAACGCCACTTGGTCGAAATGGCGGGCGACAATGCCAAGCAAAGTTTCGCCGACCGCCACGATCAAGAGAAGGCGCGCGATCAGATGCTGCGCGAGTTGCAAACCTCGCTGCGTCTGAAAAATTACCCCCATCGCATCGAGTGCTTCGATATCTCGATGATCCATGGCGCCCATGCGGTGGGCTCCATGGTGACGTTCGTCGACGGCGAACCGGACAAAAATCTTTACCGCCATTTTCGCATCAAGACCATCGGTGCGGAGTCCGGCGGCGATGACTTCGGCATGATGCTGGAGATGCTCAAGCGCCGCTTCAGCCGCGGCAAGGCAGAAGCCGATCTACCGGATCTGATCGTTGTCGATGGCGGCAAGGGACAATTGGCCATGGCTTTGGTGGCCATGGCCGAAGTCGGCATCGACGGCGTCGAGGCAGTGGGCTTGGCCAAGATGCGCGTTCAAGCAGCGCCGCGCAGCGCCGAGATCGAACGCTCGGAAGAGCGCGTGTTCCTGCCGGGTCAAACCAATCCGGTGGTATTGAAGCGCAACTCCAACGCTTTGTTTCTGCTGCAGCGCGTGCGCGACGAAGCCCATCGCTTCGCCATCACCCATCATCGGAAATTGCGCTCGCAGCAGACTCTTTACTCCGCACTCGACCGCATCCCCGGCGTCGGCGGCGTGCGCAAGCGCGCCTTGCTGCGCGCCTTCGGCAGCATCAAACGCATCGAAGAAGCATCGCTGGAGGATCTCCTGAAGGTGCCGTCGATGAACGAAAAGCTCGCCCAGCAAGTGCTCGACGCTCTGGGCGGCCATGCGGATTCGGAGAATTAGCCGCAATGCTTGTCGAGAGCGAAAGCGAAGGAACTGGAGCCGAGCAACGTTCACAAATTCGTATTATGAGGGCAACTTCAGTGGTTGCCCTTCGCAAGTAATCGTTATTGAGTGCCGGGCTCAATCGGTGAAGTTCCTCATGAAGCGAAAGCCAACATGGCGGATCAGCAAGACGTAGCTGGTTCACGTTCGGGAGACTTTCATCCGTCGGCTTGGCTGATCGTGCCGACGCTGTTTCTGCTGCTTGGCCAAGCGATCGCCGCGGCTCCCTGGCATATGCCCGATAGCAGTGGGTTGGCCGTGGTGCCGTTCGTGCTGTTGCCGTTTTACCGGCGCTGGCGGCGCTGGGTGATGCTGGGGTTGTTAATTACCCTGGCATTTTCAGTCGGCTATGTGCGCCATCGGGAAATCCTTTTCCCGCGATTTCCCGATGATCATTTGCGTTCGGTCATGCTGCGCCATGAGCGGGTCTTGATCGAAGGCCGGCTCAAAGCCGAGCCGGAGAAACTGATCAATCGTCATCGTTGGTCGATTCGCGCGGAGCGCATCTGGCATGCCACCGGGGCCGAGGAAGTCAGCGGCGATTTCCAACTGAGCTTGCGCGCGCTGCGGCGCGACTGGCGATATGGCGACCGCATTCGTTTTTGGCTGCGTCCCAACCTGCCGCAGAACAGCGGCAATCCTGGCGGTTTCGAATATGCGACTTATCTCGCCCAACGGCAGATCTACGTCACAGGGTTTGTGGAAAACGATAGCGAGATCGAACTGGTCGCCCGCGAACCGGGCCTGATCCGCGGCACCGTCGAGGACATTCGCCGGCAGATCCGCCGCTACATCGACGCCAACTACGCGCCGGACAGCGGCGCTCTGATGAAAGCGTTGACGGTGGGCGAGATGGGCGGGATTAGCAAGGACATTCGTGCCGCCTTTACGGCGGCGGGCGTCAATCATGTGTTGTCGATTTCCGGCCTGCATGTCGCCATGTTGGGCGTGGTGATCTTCGCGGCGATCCGTTACGGCTTGTCGTTCAGCAGTTATTTACTGCTGCGCTTCAATCTGCTCAAAGCGGCGACCTTTTTTTCTTTTTTGGCGGTGGTGTTTTATACGGCGCTCGCGGGCGGCATGGTGCCGACGGTGCGCTCGGCGATCATGATCGGGGTTTACCAGTTGGCGGTGCTGTTGGATCGGGAAGAAGAGGTGTTCGCCAGTCTAACTTTGGCGGCGCTGGCGATCGCCCTGGTCTGGCCCGGTGTGATTGCTGACATCTCGTTTCAACTTTCTTTTCTCGCCGTGCTGTTTATCGCCTGGGGCATGAGCCGGCTCTATCAGGGGCTGGCGCGGGAAAGGACTGAGGAGTTGCCGCAGGAGAAAAGTTGGATCAAGGAGCGGGCGCGACAGGCGACATTTCATTTGGCGGTGCCGCTGCTGGCGACCTTGGGCACCGGGCCGTTGATCGCGCATTATTTTGGCAATCTCTCCCTCGCCGGTTTCGTCACCAATCCGTTGATCGTCCCGCTAGTCGGTTTCGTCATCGTACCCCTCGGTTTGACCGTCGGTCTTGTGACTCTGATCGCCAGCGAGTTTGCCTGGCCGCTGGCCTGGCTCGGCGATCGGCTCGCCGGTTGGACGATTGTTATCGTTGAGTTCTTCGGCCGCTTGCCGCTGGCGAGTATTCGCGTCGCCGCGCCGAACCTGCTTGAGGTCGGCGCGCTTTACGCCGGCGTGATCGCTTTGTTCGTTCTGCGCAAGCGCATGCAGCTATTTTTTGCCGCTGGAAGTTTCCTGCTTCTACTGATCGGCGATGTTTACTATTGGCGCGTCCAGCGGTTTAACAGCAATCAGCTGCGCATTACCCACTTGAACGTCGGTCAGGGCGATGCCGCCGTGGTTGAATTTCCCGGCGGAAAAGTTCTGGTAATCGATGCCGGCGGCGCCGCCGTGGGCGATTTCGATACCGGCGAAAGCATCGTCGCGCCCTATCTCAGATCGCGGAAGATTCTTAAAGTCGATTACCTGCTGGTCAGCCATACGCGTATCGATCACTACGGCGGCATGCGCGCATTGGTTCAAGAGTTTTCACCCAGCGAGTTCTGGTCCGGCGCCGCCAAGGGCGGCACCCGGCGTTTCGAGGAGCTCGATGAAACCTTGGACCGGCTTAAAATTGCCCGCAAAGAATTGACCGGCGCAACGCCATGCCGCGACTTCAATGCGGTGCCGCTGTGCGTCCTTTTCAGCGCGGATAGCGGTGGCGCTGAGAGCCCGGTGGTGGTGCGACTGGAATATGGCAAGGCGTCGTTTCTATTCACCAGCGACGTCGAGAAACGGGAAGAAATCCAGCTCACTCAGAGTTCAAGCGCAATTAGCAGCACCGTCGTCAAGATTCCCCGCCATGGCAGCGCGACGGCGAGTTCACAGGAATTCATCGCCGCGGTCAAACCGAAGTTGGCGATATTATCGGCGGGCGCCAGAAGCCGCGCCGAAGCGAAGCGTGACGAAATCGTCGAGCGATATCTTGCTGCCGGTGCCGAGGTGCTGAAAACCTACGAGGACGGCGCGATCATCTTGGAGACCGATGGGCAAACGATTCGCTATAACGGTTTCAAGAGCGGCAAGACGGGTAAGTTGGGATTGTAGGCCTTGCAAGCGAAACATAGTCACCACGAAGGCACGAAGGGCTCGAAGTTCGGCATTACTTTTCTCCGAAAGCTTCGTGTCCCTCGTGATCAGAAGGTCGTTCCCATTTGTTTGCGGTTTTGCCGCGCTAGGCCTTGGTGGTGCCAGAATCTCTAGAGGGCTTTCAGTTCGCCGATGTAGTCCTTGAAGCCGTTGACGATATCGTACTCGGGAGTCCAGCCGAGAATTTGCTTGGCTTTCTCGATCACCATCGGTTGTTTGGCCGAGCGCGGCTTGACTCCGGGAATGATTTCCACTTGTAAATTCGGTAGTAGCTTTTCTGCGGTGGCGACCAAATCATCGAAAGGAATGACCACTCCGGTGCCGATGTTGAGGGTCACCGGTTCTTTCAGTGGAGTAGTTACCGCTTTATCCAGGGCGCGGCCGAGATCTTTGTAATAGACATATTCGAAATCCCGGGCGACTTCCTGGGCGATCTTGACCACGCCGCCTTTGATGCCGGTTTGCAACATGTTCTGGACCATCTCACCGCCGCCGGAGCCGCCGGCGAAGTGGCCGACGCCGTAAACGTTGGCCAATCGCAGGACGATCAGCTCGAAGCCGTACATACGCTGGTAGGCCTCGACCATGAGTTCCTTGGCGACTTTGGAGTTGCCGTAGGCTTCTCCCGGACCGCGGCGAAAACTTTCGTCGATGGGATTGGGCTCGCCCTGGCGACGGTCGTAGACGCCGAAGGTGCTGATCTGCACCAAGCGCTTGACGCCGGTAAGGCGTACGGCCTCGGCGACGTTGATCGTGCCCATGACGTTGATCTGCATGCCGGCGTAGATCGGGTTGCCGACCTTGCCGCCGATCAGTCCGGCCGTATGGATGACCGTGTCGCATTTATGTTTCTGAATGGTTTCGATGAGCGACGGTAGATCGCGGACGTCGCGCTGCACCACGGTGACGTTGGCGGCGCCGAGTTTGTGCGCCAAAAAATCTTTGCGCGGCGCGAAGTCATAAAATACCACGCTATCGCCGCGCTTGACCGCGTGCTGCGCGTAGGAAGTGCCGACCAGTCCTAAGCCGGTGATCAGTGTTGAGGCCATATGAACTCCTTTATCGGTTGGTTTAGCTCCCACTTATTGCAATGGCTGTGAAATGTCTAGCGGATTTCGCGGTCGATTTAGTCCGTTGGTCTTCTCGTCGATTGCAAAACTTGATTGCGCCGGTATATATCGCAGGAAGCTAAATTATCGCGACCGACGGAGGAATAACTGTATGCACGGAGTAGTCGATGCCGATACCCATATCGCCGAGCCCGAGGCGATGTGGCAGCTGATTGACGAGCAGATGGCGCCGCGCCGGCCGGTGTTGGTAGAGCTGCCGGAGGATACCTGGTTTGGCGACCGCAACGCCCTGTGGCTGATCGACGGCCAAATCTTTCCCAAGCCGGCGGGCAAGGGTAGTTATCGGCTGGTCACGCCGTCGGCGCAGAAGGCGGAAAAAGGGCGCGGCGATATCGCCATTGCCAGCCGCGAAGTCGCCAACGTCGAGGCCCGCGTCAAAGACATGGACCGGCTCGGTGTCGACGTACAGGTGATCTATCCGACGCTATTTTTGGTCTATATCACCGACGATCCTGAATTGGATACGGCGTTAGCCAAAGCCTACAATTCCTGGCTTGGCGCGGCTTGCGGCAAGTCCAACGGCCGGTTGAAGTTCGTCGCGGTGCTGCCGTTGCGCTCGATCCCGGAATCGCTCAAAGAAATGCAGCGGGCCAAGGAACTCGGCGCGGTGGGGATATTCTTTCGCGGCATCGAGGGCGACAAGACCATCGATCATCCCTATTTTCATCCGGTATACGAGCGAGCGGCCAAACTCGGCATGCCGATCTGCATCCACACCGGCTCCGGCGCGCCGTGGATGCTGCCGTACTTCGAGCATGCGCGTAACCACACCTTTGCCCATGGGCGCGCGCTGCCGATCTTCGCTTTCCGCGACTTACTGGCGAATCGTATCCCTGAAAAATTTCCCGACCTACGGTTCGGCTTCATCGAAGCGTCGGCGGGCTGGGCGCCGTTCATGATGCACATCCTGCGGCGACTGTTTAAAGACCGGCTCGAGTACAAAAACAGCGCCGAGTTGTTGCGCGCCTCCAACATTTTCATTGCCGCCGAGGCCGATGAAGATATTCCCTATCTCGCCAAATGCATCGGCGAGGATAACATCGTGATCGGCTCGGACTATGGCCACAACGATCCTTCGGCGGAGGAAAAACTGGTCGAGAGCCTGCAAAAGCGCGAGGATATCCCGGAGCCGTTTGCGAAAAAAATTCTCTGCGATAATCCGCGCCGGCTGTACGGACTCGATAGTTAAGGCGGTATGTTTCTAAGCGTTCTGTAGGGGCGACCGGCGGGTCGCCCTCTTTGGCTGTGGGCGGTTAATGTCTGACATCGAAAGTTTTGTCGCTACCGTAGCACGACATTTCGAAAACCGGTTAGGGCCGTCGCTCGTCGACGCTTACAAGCTCGGCAGTCTCGCCCACGGCGGCTTCAGCAATGTCTACAGTGACATCGACGTTGGCCTGCTGCTGAACTGTCCAGAGGCTCCTCCGCGGATGGTAGATTTAATCGCCGAAGCGAAATCACTGGACGCCGAGTACGGCAAAAAACTTTCCGTCTTCTGGGGCAATCCCGAATTTAACTGGGGACGCTTACCGAACCTAGATCGGCTCGATATGCTCGACCATGGCGTGCCGCTGCTCAACGGACACAGGCCACAGTTTCGCCGGCCGACAAAACAAGCGATTCGCGACGAGTTGCTGCGCAGCATCGAAAAAAGCTGGAAACCGCGATTGCCCGAGCTAAATGCTTTGACTGAGTTGGCGCCGGCCAACCGCAAACCGTACATCCGAGCAATTCTCTACGCCGCGCGGCTGATTTACAGCTGGGATAATTTAGCGATGGAATCCAACGACCATGCCGTCGAATATCTTCACGAAGTTCAAGTCCCCAGCCTCGATCTCAAACCCATCGACATGGCGCTGGCGTGCCGCAACGGAGGATGTAGCGCGGACGATGTGTTTGCTCTCCATGCTGACCTCGTAGGGCAGTGCGAACGCGCGGTTAGTTATATTTCGGCACGGCCTTAGGCGGGCGTAGATATCATCTGAAATTGCTCTCGTCGCAATCCAAAAACTCAGCAGAATCCCGCCAATGGATAGCGCAGTTCACTTGGCGCTCTTCAATCGGATATCCGCCCCAGGAAACGTCGCGTCGAGATTTATTCGTTCCCGAGGATCGACGCATCAACTCGGTGACATTCGGAGACGGCGCAAAGTCTCCGATTTTCGCGGACGTGTTGATTATTTCGCCGTTTGGCAAATGGACCTTATGCGAACTAGATCCTAGGATTGTTTAGATTGTGATTCCGCTGAAAAAGTCTCTGCCCAATATGCCGCCAAAATGTTTTCGCTGACAATTGTACCACAATCAACGCTGCCGCTGAGGTCCAATGTTTTGGCTTACATCTACAATACGACTATTGCGGGTGCTATCATGGCTATCGGGTCATTAAGCATGGGTGTTGCGCTTGAGTCGTCGTCAGTCAATAGGAATAGGCGAAATTATGAAAGTGGCAGATTTAATTCGTCGGCTGGTTCGGGTTCCGAAATTCACGGTAACGAGAATGGTTCTGTCAGCGATCTTGCTGATTACCATGGTATCGGGGTGTGGCTCAGTAGTCACCAACAGCGAGAGTTACTATCAGAATAATCCGCGCCGGCCTATCAATTGGCGCGAGTATTTGACGGATTGAGCGCGTGACGGTTGTTGGCCTGTAATCCATCTAACACCTCGCAGCTACTTTCCAAAATCCCCAAACATTGTCGCAATAAGAGTTTTTACTTATCTCTCTTTGGCGCTTTCGTTGATAGTTCCCAGTGCCGTTATGTCGAGATTGCGGCGCTTGAGGACGCCATTAAAGTGCGGTTTATGATCCATCGGCGGAAGAAAAGCTGGTCGAGAGCCTGCAAAGTAAAGCCAGAGGGACTCGATCTCATAGCCATCGACATGGCGCTGGCGTGCCGCAATGGAAGATGCAGCGCGGATGATGTATTTCGCTTGGATGCCGACCTAAGCCGGCATGTGATAATGCGGTGCGCTATGTGCTGGGACGGCCGCAGGCTTATTTGTTTAGCGCAGTGTGATTAGCTCGCTAGTCTTTGCGTTGGCTGGCGATAACGTCTTTCGTTTTTCCAGTGTAATAGCCCCTTGCGCACATAGCAGGCATTTAGCTTTAGATAGTCGCAAATGTTTTCAAAGGAGAACTCCGAGCTGGAATCGGTTTCGAAAAACCATTCTTCGGCTTGTTGAAATAATTCTTTGCCTTTCTTATCCATTGCCGAGACGTATTTCTGATAATCTTCGATGGCGTTTTCCACCATGGCGTAGAGCAGCCGCTCTTCACCCTCGCGGAAGCTCTTGCGCGAGAGCTGCTCGATGATGCCGTCATCGGTGGGGTCGAGGAAGCTGGTAAACGATGCTTTCATTAGCGTTATCCCTTCAGGTTTATGAACGATTTCGCCGCGCTTCTCTTGCCAGTCTGGGAAGGTAACAACGCAATCGCCAAGCCAGTGGCGCTTTGGGGAAAGAGCGGTAGTCGAAGTAAGCGTCGGGGAAGAGTTAGGACGGGTAGAGTGGGTGGAGATGCCCGGCGGCAGCGGCTCGATCGCCGGACCGGGCTGTGCCATACGAGTCGCGGAGACGCAGTCGTTACGCTGGCTGGGCGTACCGGGGCGGCGGATATAGCCGCGGCGGTGCATGCTACCTTGCCGACGATTTTAGCTAAGGGATCGCTTGAGAATCGTTCGCTGAAGTGAGATATAGCCGACCATGGCCAACCTCTATCACAACGACCGACTGATCGTCGCCTACGCGTCGATGAATCAGAGCACCAAGGATTGGAGCGCCGGCGCCGAGATCACCTGGAAGCGCGACGGCCAGCGCTTTAGCCATTCCGTCGGCGGTTTGGCCGACCGTTTCAAGTCCAGCGATGACGCCGAGCGTTTTGTCATCAACCTGGCCAAAGCATGGATCGACTCCAACTCCTGAAAACAGCGGCTTATCGGGGATGTTTCGCCGTGCCGGCCCAGCCGGTCTCGGAGATGTCGATGATGACTCCGTCGGGAGCGCTGTATTTGACCTCGGCGTTGACGTGGGAGGCCAGGTTGCGGCCAAGGCCTAGCGCTTGATTGATGTCGTCGCGGATCGGCGCGCCGGCGCCGGTGAGTTTTTTATCGACCGCTTCGATGCTGTCGACCTCGAAGCCGATATGATGCAGGCCGGAGAATTCTTTTCCTTGCGGCACACCGGCGGTCTGGTCGTTTTTGAACTTCAGCACCGCGAAATTGATGTCACCGTCGGTTAGGTGAAAACCAGTAGCGCCTGGACTGTTGATCTTGGCGATTTCTTTGAGACCGAATACTTCTTTGTAAAACTGCGCGGTCTTTTCAGGATCTTGGGTCGCGATCGCGATATGCTTGATCTTCGCCATGGAGCCTCCATTGCCTGTCAGCTGGCTGGGCTTTTACAATATCACATCTTCCCATGCAATGTTGCCTGAACGCGCACGGCCGGTTCATGGGTTGCGGCGCATTGGAAAAACTCCGGCAAAGCAGGCAATATAAGCCGAGATCGCAGTAGGGATCCCGGGAAAATTGTTGGCCTAGTCTGGCAGCGCTAAGGCGCGGAAGGTATGACGCGATGAACTATAACGCCTGGTTCCAATGCATTAACGGCTGTCCTGGACAGTATAATCTGTTGGAAATTATCTATCGGTGTCCCAGCTGCGGCGACTTGCTCGAAGTCCGCCATGACATGGAGGCGTTGCGCACGCGGGCGGCGGCGGGTTGGATCAAACTGTTCGACGACCGCGTCGGCCAAAACGTCTATCCCTACGGCTCGGGCGTGTGGGCGAAAAAGGAATGGGTGATTCCGTTCATCAACAATGAGAACATCGTTTCGACCTGCGAGGGTAATACCAATCTGTTCTGGGCCAACCGCTACGGCAAGCAACTGCACCTGGAAGATCTTTGGGTCAAGCAATGCGGCAATTCGCATACCGGATCGTTCAAAGATCTCGGCATGACGGTGCTGGTGTCAGTGGTCCAGCAGATGATCGCTAATGGCGAACCGATCGACGCGGTGGCTTGCGCGTCCACCGGCGACACCTCGGCGGCGCTGGCGGCGTACGGCGCCGCGGCCGGCATTCCGACTGTGGTGTTCCTGCCACGCGATAAAGTCTGCGCCGGCGCAGCTGGTGCAGCCGCTTGCTAACGGCGCGTTGGTGCTGTCCCTCGATACCGATTTCGACGGTTGCATGGCAGCCGTGCAGGAAGTCACCCAGCAAAAGCGCTTGTATCTGGCTAACTCGATGAACAGCCTGCGCATCGAAGGGCAGAAAACCATATCACTGGAAATTGTCCAGCAGTTCGACTGGGAAGTTCCTGACTGGGTGATTCTGCCGGGTGGTAATTTGGGCAATGTCAGCGCCTTCGGCAAGGGTTTCTTGATGATGTACGATCTCGGCTTGATCTCGAAACTGCCGCGTATCTGTGTCGCCCAGGCGGAGAACGCCAATCCGCTCTATCTGTCGTACTTGAAGAATTTCGAACACTTCGAGCCGGTGACGGCGAAGAAGACCTTGGCCAGCGCGATCCAGATCGGCAATCCGGTGAGCATCCGCAAGGCGATCGCCACATTGCAACGCTTCAACGGCGTGGTCGAGCAGGCGTCGGAGCAGGAGTTGGCCGAAGAGGTCGCCCGCGCCGACCGCACGGGGATGTTCAATTGCCCGCACACGGGCGTGGCATTGGCGGCGTTGCGCAAGTTGGTCGATAAGAAGATCATCCGCGGCCATGAGCGCGTAGTGGTGATCTCGACCGCCCATGGACTCAAGTTCGCCGATCAAAAGATCGCTTACCATTCGGGTGCGTTGCCGGGGATCAAAGCATCCCAGGCGAACCAGCCGGTGCAGGTGAGCGCCGATCCAAAAAAGATCAGCGACGCGATCTCACGTTACGTCGAGCGGGTGCGCTTGTTGGACAGCTAATGCTTACGAATCTTTATGATAAAGATGAAGGAAATTGCCGCGCGGAGGACGCGGGGCAAGGAGTTCTTGTTTAAGAATTTTCTGAACTCGGCCATCTCTGCGTCTCTGCGGTGCAGTCTTCTTCACAGGATATCCGGCGGAAACATATTCACAGGCGAGTCAACATGACCAAAAATTTCCCCAGTAAGAGTACGGCGGGCGAACCGCTGGGATTTAGCACCTTGGCGGTGCATGGCGGCGAGCCGCGGCCCAAACTCGGCAATTCGTTAGCCACGCCGATCGTGCAAACCGCGACCTACACGTTCGCCGATACCCAGGAACTGCACGACCACTTTCAGCGCAAGATCGAGCGCGAAGAGTATGGTCGCTACGGCAATCCAACCCAACGCATCGCCGAGCAAAAACTGGCGTCATTGGAAGGCGCCGCAGACTGTTTGCTGTTTTCCAGCGGCATGGCGGCGGTGACCACCGCGCTGTATGCGGTGCTATCGCATAATTCCCACGTCGTCGTCACCGATGATTCCTACCGGCGCACCCGGCAGTTTCTCACCCAGACTTTGCATCGCTACGGTATCGAAGTCTCGGTGGTGCCGGCGGGCGACTATCAAGCGATCGAAGAAGCGATCCGGCCGACGACCCGGCTTTTGGTCAGCGAGTCGCCGACCAATCCATACAATCGCATCGTCGACATGGAGCGCTTCGCCGACATCGGCAAGCGCCACCGGGTTAAAACTTTGATCGATGCGACCTTCGCGACGCCGTTCAACCAGCGGCCGCTGGAGTTCGGCATCGATCTGGTGCTGCACTCGGCGACCAAATACTTGGGCGGGCACAACGATCTGCTCGCCGGTGCCGTGCTCGGCTCCGAAGAATTAGTCGACGGCATTCGCTCTTTGCAGCATGTCACCGGCGCGATCATCGATCCGTTGGCGGCCTATTTACTCGTCCGCGGTTTGAAAACCTTCGGCCTGCGCATCGAGCGGCAAAATGCCAATGCCCAAGGACTAGCGGAATTTCTCGCCGGCCATGCCAAAATCGCCGCGGTGCATTACGCCGGCTTGCCGAGTCATCCCGAGCATGCCATCGCGCGCCGGCAAATGCGCGGCTTCGGCGGCGTGGTGTCCTTCGAATTCAAAGGTGATCTCGATGCAACTTCGCGCGTGGTCGACGGCTGTCGTATCCCGCAGATCGCACCGTCCCTGGGCGGCGTCGAGAGCTTGATCGAACAGCCGGCGCTGATGAGTTTCTACGAGCTCAGCACCGAAGAGCGCTTGATGGTCGGTATCAAAGATAATCTGATCCGCTATTCCGTCGGTATCGAGGACACGGCGGATTTGATCGCCGATCTAGCGGCGGCGTTGGAGCAGGTGTAACGCGCCTGGTGCAGTCTCCTTAAGGTAAGACCAGGATTCGGAAGTTTAGCCGCAAGGAACGCAAAAAAGTTAGAATTTGTCGGGGTAACCGGGGTGTGGTTGGCCTTCAACGATGTCAGTATGAGTAGGCGGGCGTCGGATTACACTCTGCAAACCCGATCTACGGGACTCGAATACAAGATTGCTTCCAGACCCTGCGGTCGGGTATGTCAAGAAGCTTGAGCGGTCGAATTTCCTCCAGCTTGCTGCGTTCACCATCGGACTCCTATTATGTTGCCTGTGGGGCTTGCTGTCTCTGGGCTAGGGACGCGCGGCGGTCCTTTGCTACTCGAACCGAAACGAGGCATCCGTGCCGCTCACCGCGCCCTTGAGCGACGGCTTGTTCAATGTCCCTTTGAACTTGAGATCCTTGATGTCGTAGATGCCGTCGAAGCGTAGATGTTTGGGTAGCGCTCTCCTAAACTGCGGCAGGGCGCGGTTCACTTTGCCTAGGTCGAGCTGTTGGGCGTCGAGAGCGCCATCGATCGGATAATCTTGGTAGTCACGAATTCCCGCGATGGGGCCGATGCGGCTGGTAAACTTCAAATTAGGTTTGGCGGCTATGACGGCGGCGGCGAGGTCGATTTCAATGGCTTCGTCCGTGGCGACGTCGCTCACTGTCAATTCGATTTGCGCCACGGTGAGTTCGCCGTCGTTCTTCAGATCGCGGTAGCGCAGCGTGCCATTGGTAACTTGCAGGGCTGGGATGGCGAACAACGGCTGCACGTTGGCTACTTTTTTGCCTCGGCTCGTACCGTCCTGGGCGCGCTGCGGATTTCTTCCTTGAGGCTCATAGTTGTAGCGGCCGTCAGCGTCGCGAACAATCGTGACGACGGGTGAGTCGAGGCTGATTTGACCGGGCTGCAACTGACCCAGGAGCAGGGGCAGAACGCGCAGCTCTATATGGCTATTTTTAGCGAGGACGAGCGGGGTCGCGACATCGTCGGGATCACCGGCGATGGCCAAGTTCACCAGTGGACGGCGAAGGGTAGGTAACTGATCTCGATCTTGTCGGCTTTAACAGTATGGCCGAGAGTTTGGGCCAGCCGGCCGAGCAAATAATCTCGGTTGCGCTCGACGAGAAAGTTGACATTCAAGGCGGCGAGTATGATCTAGGCCGGTTGAAACTAGAAGGCCGGCGATGATTCGTTTACGCATGGGTTAGGATGAGATTCTCTTCATAGGTTTGGCTCGCGGGCATTGGCCGCGATATGACGTTACGCCAGCTTTTACGCACTCGACACTATTCCTTGCCGTAATATTCCGTCTTATACAAACGGCGCCAGAGAAATTCGCTTCTGGTGGGTGGCTTGGACCGCAATCGTTCTTCAATTATGTTAAAGTTTTGCTGATTTATGCGCAAGTGTGGATTTACCGATCTTCGAGATCGAACAACGGCTGCGCGATACTCTGGCGACGCAGAAACGGCTGGTGCTGACCGCGCCCACCGGTTCGGGCAAGTCGACGCAGGTGCCGCAGATGCTCCTCGACGGCGGTTTGCTCGGCGCCGGCCAGGTGACGGTGTTGCAGCCGCGCCGCTTGGCGACCCGCCTGTTGGCCTCCTGGGTGGCGCAGGCGCGCGGCGTTAAGCTCGGCGGTGAAGTGGGTTATCGAATGCGCCTGGACAATGTCGCCTCGGTGGCCACGCGGATCTGCTACGTTACTGAGGGGATTCTCTTGCGCCAGATGCTGGCCGATCCCCAACTGAAAGGCGTCAGTGCGCTGATCTTCGACGAATTCCACGAGCGCCATCTCTATGGTGACATTTCCCTGGCGCGGGCGCTGCAAATCCAGGAAACCGCGCGGCCCGATCTAATGATCATCGTCATGTCGGCGACCTTGGATGTCGGCGTGGTGGAAAAGTACCTGCAACCCTGCACGATTCTAGCCTCCGAAGGGCGGACCTTTCCGGTGGCTATCGAATATCTGAAACAGCCGTTCGGCGACGGGCCGGTGTGGGACATCGCGATCCGCGAGGCGCAACGGTTGGTGCGCGAGCATGCCGAAGGCGACATGTTGATATTTATGCCAGGAGGTTACGAAATTGCCCGCACGGTACAAGCGGCGCGCGACAAGCTCGGCGAACAGTTTGTCGTCTTTCCGCTGCATGGCGAGCTGGCGCCTAACGATCAGGATGCGGCGGTGGCGCGTTATGAGCGGCGCAAGATCGTCGTCGCCACCAACGTCGCTGAAACTTCTCTCACCATCGACGGTGTGCGTCTGGTGGTCGACAGCGGCTTGGCACGGATTCCGCGCTTCGATCCCTATCGCGGTATCAATACTTTGCTCATCGACAAAATTAGCCGTGCCGCGGCCGATCAAAGAACCGGTCGTGCCGGTCGTACCGCGCCCGGTCATTGTCTGCGCTTGTGGACGTCCCATGAGCAAGAGGCGCGACCGTTCCAGGAACTCGCCGAGGTCAAACGTTTGGATCTCTCGGAGGTCATTCTCACGCTCAAGGCGAGCGGCGTTGTCGACGTGAAAAACTTTCGCTGGTTGGAAGCGCCTGAAGCGCGCGCCTTGGCGCGAGCCGAGTCTTTATTGGCGGATCTGGGAGCAATCGATAATAGCGCCGGCGCGATCACCGAGCTTGGCCAGCGCATGCTGGCATTCCCGGCCCATCCACGTTACGCGCGCATGCTCTTGGCGGCACAGCAATATGGCTGCGTGCGGCCGGTGGCGGCGATCGCGGCGCTGACCCAGGGACGCGACTTGCTGATACGGCAACCCGGCAAGTCAAACGATGACGGGCGCGGCGAGCTATTCGACGATGAGAAAGGGTCGGATTTTTTCGTTCTGCTGCGCGCCTGGCGCTACGCCGAGGGCAACGGCTATCAACACCGAGCGCTGCCGGCGCATGGGCATTCACGCGCAGGCGGCGCGCCAGGTCGGGCCGTTGTTCGAACAGTTCCTGCGCATCGCCGGCGATGAAGGGTTGGATATTGGTGAAAAACCCGTCGACAACGCGGCGGTGCAGCGCTGCATTCTCTTGGGTTTTTCCGATCAGCTGGCGCGACGCCTAGATGACAAATCGCTGCGCTGCGATTTGGTCCATGGCCGGCGCGGCCTGTTGGCGCGTGAAAGCGTGGTGCGCGATGCGTCGTTGTTTGTCGTGTCCGAAGTGCGCGAGGTGGAGAGCAGCGGCGGCCGCGATCGTAACTTAAACGTCATGCTCAATCTCGCCACGGCAGTGAAAGAGGAGTGGTTGCGCGAGCTGTTTCCGCGGGACTTCCAAGAAGAACGGACGGTTACCTACGATCCGGCATTGCGCCGCGTGGTCGCTCGGGTCGAGCGACGCTTTCGCGATCTGATTCTCGAAGAGAGTCTCACCGACAATCCGCCTTTGGATGAAGCGGCATCGATCCTGGCGCGCGAAGTCGCCGCCGGGTCGATGCGTGCTGGAGAACTGGAACGATGCGGTCGAGCAGTGGATTTTGCGGGTTAACCGCCTGCGTGAATGGATGGCGGAATTGGCATTGCCGGCAATCGGTGCCGAGGATCGCGGCGCCATCGTCGAGCATATTTGCCATGGGGCATTCAGCTATGCGCAGATCAAGGATCGCGCCGTGTTGCCAGTGGTAAAATCATGGCTGTCGCAGCAGCAACAAAGATGGATCGACGAGTACGCGCCGGAGCGCATCCCGCTGCCGCGCGGCCGCCATGCCAAGGTGGTGTATTCAGCCGATGGCGCCGCCGACGCTGTCGGCGCGCATTCAGGATCTGTACGACATCAAAGATGGCATTTGGATCGCCAACCGGCGCGTCCCGGTGCGCATTCAAGTGCTGGCGCCGAGTAACCGGCCGGTGCAGGTGACCGAAAATCTGACGGTCTTCTGGCGCGAGACTTATCCGAAACTCAAACAGCAACTGCAGCGCCGGTATCCAAAGCATGAATGGCGCTGAGTGGCGCTTCTGTAGGAATCGGAAGTTTGGCCGCAAAGAACGCAAAACGAAAGACATTGGTCGGGTTTACCGCATCCGCGGTGGTCTGCGCCCTTGCGATGTCACAGTGAAATTGCCAAGGTCTGGCGAGGAGAATGAGTAATGACGATGACAACTTACAATCAGGTTTCGGTGCCGTCGTTCATGTATGGCACGGCTTGGAAGAAAGAGGCCACGGCGCGACTGGTCCAACTGGCGGTGGAGTCAGGATTCACGGCGATCGATACGGCGAATCAATTGATTCATTATCAGGAAGCGCTGGTCGGGGAGGCGTTGCAGTCGTTGGCGGCGAAAGGCGTCAAGCGTGAAGCGCTATTTTTGCAAACCAAATTTACTTCAGTCGACGGCCAAGACCATCGAACCCCTTACGATGCCTCGGCCGATCTCACCACTCAGGTGCAGCAGTCATTCGCTAGCTCGCTGCAACATTTGCACACCGACTATCTGGATTCCTACGTGCTCCACGCGCCGTTTTCGCGCCGGGGGTTGGGTGCGGCGGATTGGCAAGTGTGGGCGGCGATGGAAGCGTTTTATGAAGCTGGCAAAACCAAAACCATCGGTGTCAGCAACATCACCGCGGCGCAATTGACCCTGCTCTGCCAGCAAGCTCAGGTGAAACCGATGATGGTGCAAAATCGCTGCTTCGCGGTGACGGCCTGGGACCAAGAGGTTCGCGATATCTGTCGGCAGCATGGAATAATTTACCAAGGATTTTCGTTGCTCACCGCCAATCGCGACGTGCTCGCTGAACCGGAAATACACGCCATTGCCGCGCGCGAGGGCGTCGGGCCGGCGCAGGTGATTTTTCGCTTCGCGCTGGAGGTCGGCATGTTGCCACTGACCGGCACGACCAACCCGCAACATATGTCAGAGGACCTCGCCGCGGCACGGATCACGCTTTCCGCCGACGAAGTTCAACGCATCGAAACGATCGCGCTGTGAGGTGTTCTGGAGTTATTTGCGAATTGCCAGCTTGAGCGGAAAGTTCATTCTCACCACGAAGGACACGAAGGTCACGAAGTTTTCGGCAAACTAAATATCGGACCTTCGTGTGCTTCGTGTGAAAACATTTTTCACTACGGTTGCGGTTTTGCCACGCTAGGTTGCAGCGCGGTTCAGCGCTTCTGCGCTTTTTTTCTCGTGCCCAGTATTTCAGTCTTTCTTTGATTTGTTTCTCGTAGCCGGATTCGCCGGGAGTGTAATAGCTCTTGCCGGCGAGCTCGTCGGGCAGATGCTGCTGGTCGACGATCTGCTCCTGGTAGTTGTGGGCGTATTGATAGTCTTTGCCGTAACCTAAGTTTTTCATGAGACCGGTGGGGGCGTTGCGCAGGTGCAGGGGTACCGCCAACGCGCCATGGGTCTCGACGTCTTTGGCCGCCGCCAGCATCGCTTTGTAGGACGCGTTGGATTTGGGCGCGCTGGCGAGGTAGGTCACCGCTTGAGCCAAGGGGATCTTGCCTTCCGGCAGACCGACGAAGTGGACGGCGTCCTTGGCGGCGATGGCGACTTGCAAGGCGTGGGGATCGGCGTTGCCGATGTCTTCGGAGGCGAAGATCACCATGCGCCGGGCGATGAACAGCGGCTCTTCGCCGGCCTCCAACATGCGCATCATCCAATAGAGCGCCGCGTCGGGGTCGCTGCCGCGCATGCTTTTGATAAACGCCGAGATGACATTGTAGTGCTCGTCGCCGGCTTTGTCGTAATGCAACGGTTTTTTTTGCAACGCTTCTTGCAAGATGGACCAGGCTGATTTCACTTTGCCGGCTGGCTTGGGCCAACGCCGCGGCGCTTTCCAAGCCGTTGAGCGCCACCCGGCAGTCGCCCTGGGATTGCTGAATGATAAAATCGCGTCCTTCGGCGGAGAGCGTCAGTTTCATTTTGCCGAGACCGCGCTGGCTATCGCTGAGCGCGCGGTCGACGATCGTCGCCATGTTTTCCGGCGATAGAGTTTTGAGCACCAGCACCTGGCAGCGCGAGAGCAGGGGAGCGATGACTTCGAAGGATGGGTTCTCTGTCGTCGCGCCGATCAGGATCAGCGTGCCCCGTTCGACATGGGGGAGAAAATTATCCTGCTGCGACTTGTTGAAGTGATGGATCTCGTCGACGAACAAGACCGTCGGTTTGCCCAGGCGCTGGAGCTGTTCGGCATCCTGAATGATTTTTTTTAACTCTTTGACGCCCGAAGTCACGGCGGAGAAATGCACGCAGTGGGCGCCGGCGGAGCTGGCGAGAATTTGCGCCAAGGTGGTTTTGCCGCTGCCCGGCGGACCCCATAGGATCAACGAACGCAATCTGCCGGCGCCGCTCAAGCCGCGTAACAATTTGCCGGCACCGAGTAAATGTTCCTGGCCGACAAATTCGCCAATTGAGTTCGGCCGCATCGCTTCGGCGAGCGGTTGTGAAGCGAGATTTCCTTTGGCTGGCACCGTGTCAAAAAGGTCCATGGCCAGTTCATGCTAGCACAATTGCGCGGTTGGATTGTAGTTGCCGAGAATTGACTTTCGCTCGCTGTCAGTCGGTGCTATGTTGCACGCTACAGCGGGGAAAAACAGCCATGGCGGAAGCTTCGAACAAGGATAATCCATCGTTCATTCAAGGCACGGCGCCGCGCACGGTGCTGTTCGCCAACTCGTCGATCTCGGGGAAACTGAGTTACAATCTGCCGGTCAAGATCGACGGTCACTTCACCGGCGAAATAAAATCCTCGGAACTTTTGGTGATCGGCCCCAACGCACTGGTCGAGGCCCATGTGTCGGCGCGCCAGGTGCACCTCGAGGGCAAACTGATCGGCTCGGTGCAGGCGATGGGCTGTTTCGAAATCTTAAAGGGCGGTTACTTCAAGGGTGAAGCTCGGGTCGCTGAACTCAAGGTTCACCCCGATGCGGTGTTCGAAGGGACGGGAAATATTCTCGGCAGCAGCTAGTTGGGCTACCGTCGGTGTTAGCGATCTTGCTCGGTGAGGCGAGCGGCCTTACCGGACAGTTCCCGCAAATAATAAAGTTTGGCGCGGCGGACTTTGCCGTGGGACATCACTTCGACTTTTTCGATGCGCGGAGAATGGATCGGGAAAATACGCTCGACGCCGACGCCGTAGGAGATTTTTCGTACGGTGAAGTTGGCCCGGCTGCCGGTGCCGGCCATGCCGATGACGACGCCTTCAAATACCTGAGTTCGCTCTTTTTCGCCTTCGACGACTTTGACATGCACACGCACGGTTTCGCCGGGACGTAAGACCGGGGCGTCGGCTTTTAGCTGTTGGGCTTCCAATTGCGCAATAATATTCATGACTGCTCCTATCCGAGATTATTCACCTAGAAGGCGGTCCAAAATGACCGCCGCGGCGGAACGCACCGACAGGTGGTTGTAGTCGGTGCCGCCCTCGACCGCCTCTAAAACGTAATCCGCTTGTGAGATTATTGTCTCTGTAAGGCCCCATCCTGTGCCGAAAATGACCAGAAAGGGCTGAGGCCTAGTTTGTAACATTTCTTGCAGCGCGACGAAAGAGGTCCGCAGCGTTCCTCGTGTCGCGAGCGGAAGTTACGACAATCAAGGGCTTTTGACCGGTCTCTTTGTCGATGTCGATAATCGTATCGTCAAGATTGTCGCTTATCCGCGCCAGCGCCAGGGCATCCTTGCGTGTGACGTTGTACTGGCTGCCATAGCCTAGCTCCCAGTGATCGATGATTTTGAGCGCCAGTTTTTGCAGCGGCTTGACCGGCGTGACGAGATAAAACGCTTGGACGCCATAGGTTTTTCCAGCGCGGCAGATATCGTGGATATCCATGTTGGTCACCGCCGTGGTGACGACCTGGTGGTTCTTATCGTAGACCGGATAGTGCAGCAGGGCGAGATAGATCGATGCTTGGCGGTGCCCTTTGGCGGTCCTTGCCGGGCGAGCTAGTTCAGCCCCGGCCATCATGTCGGGCCGCCGCTGCCGGGTGATCTCAAGGCTTTTTTCCTGGCGCCACTGTTTGACCCGTTGATGGTCTCCCGACAACAGCACCTCAGGGACTTTCATGCCGCGAAACTCTTCGGGACGGGTGTATTGCGGGTATTCGAGCAGGCCGTCGCTGAAAGATTCATCTGCCGCCGAGTTTTCGTTGCCGAGGACGCCCGGTATCAGGCGCGCGACGGCGTCGATGACGATGTTGGCCGCCGGTTCGCCGCCGCTGAGCGTGTAGTCGCCGACGGAAATCTCTTCGTCGATAAACGCCTTGACCCGCTCGTCGATGCCTTCGTAGCGGCCGCACAGTAAGACAATTTCATCTTCACTGGCCATGCGCTGGGCTACGCTCTGTTTGAAGACGCGCCCCTGGGGCGCCAGCAGAATGACGCGGGCCTTGGGATTGCGCGCTCGCGCATCCTCAATGGCGGCCACCAGCGGTTCGGGCTTCATCACCATCCCTTGGCCGCCGCCGTAGGGCGAGTCGTCGGTGGTTTTGTGCTTGTCGGTAGTGTAATCGCGCAGGTCGACCAGATTGATCTTGAGCAGGTTTTTTTCCTGGGCTCGCTTCAAGATGCTATGGCCCAGGGTCGAAGCGAACATCTGCGGGAAAATCGTAATGACGGTAAAGGTCAGCATTGGCTTGCAAGACTTAAGCGGCGAGTTCGGCTCTACAAATCGAGCAGGCCTTCCGGCGGATCGACGATCACTGTGCGGCTGTCGAAGTCGACCTTGTCGACAATTTCTTTCACCGCTGGAATTAAATATTCTTTTTCGGCTTCCTTGACGACCAGGATGTCGCCCCCGGCGGTCGACAGCAGTGAAGCGATGGTACCGATGCGCGTGCCGTCTTTGTGAAACACTTCGAAGCCGATCACTTGGTAGTGATAGTATTGTCCCGGTTCGAGTGGTTCAAGTGCATTCTCAGCCACCGACAGGGTCGCGCCAACCCAGCGCTGTGCCGCGTCGATGCCATCGACGCCGCGTAACTTGATCAAGAACTGTTTCTTGAACGGTTTGGCATCCGCCGCTAACTCTAAATTTACTTGGCTATCGCCGAGATCGAGATAGACCGAGCGTCCGGCAACCAAGATGGCGGTGTCGGTGTTGAAGGCGTTCAGCTTCAACCAGCCGTCGAGGCCATGGGTAGTAGCGATGTCACCGAGGGGAACTCGTTGTTCTGCCATCGGCGCGGCCTGGGAGCGGATTAACTCTCTTCGACGATTTCGAGAATGACTTTGCGGTTGGTTTTAGACGCGGCCGCGTTGAGCAGGGTGCGGATCGATTTGGCCGTGCGCCCTTGCCGGCCGATCACGCGGCCGAGGTCTTCCTTGGCGACTTTAAGCTCGAAGACGGCGGTGTCCTCGCGCTCGCTCTCCTTGACGTCGACGGCGGCGGGATCGTTGACCAATGACTTCGCCAGGTATTCAACCAATTCCTTCATGCAGGCGGTTCTTTCCGCGGCAAAGCTTAACTCGCTTTGCGCTCTTTCTTGATCAGTTCGGAAACCGTTTGGCTCGGCTTGGCGCCTTTTTTAATCCACGCCGCGATCTTCTCGCGGTCGATTTTCACGCCGCCGGTCTTGGCGCGGGGATCGTAGGTGCCGACCTGCTCGATGTAGCGGCCGTCGCGGGCGAAACGTTGGTCGCTGACGACGATGCGGTAAAAAGGCTTTTTCTTGGCGCCATGGCGGCTCATGCGAATGCTTACACTCATGCGATTTCTTCCTTCTCCTGTTAGTGGAAAGGGTTCGGCATTTGGCTCAGGAGCGAACGGACGCCCTGCTTGCTAACCCTTTGCATCATTTTTTTCATCTCTAAAAACTGTTTCATCAAACGATTGATATCGGTGACCGTGGTGCCGCTGCCGTTGGCGATGCGCTTCCTGCGGCTGCCGTTGAGCAGCGCCGGGTTGCGCCGCTCTTGAATCGTCATCGAGTGAATGATCGCTTCGACGCGTTTGAGCTCTTTCTCGGCCTTCTCCCCGTCTACCTGCGATGCCAGTTTTTTGCCGCCGGGAATCATTTCCAGCAGGCTGTTCATGGAGCCCATTCTTTTTATCTGCTGCAGCTGCACGAGAAACTCTTCGAGGGTGAACTGCTGTTTCTGAAATGCTTGCTGGAGCTTTTCGGCTTCCTTCTGCTCGACGTTTTGCTGCACCTTGTCGATCAGCGAGAGCACATCGCCCATGCCTAAAATACGCGAGGCTAAGCGGTCCGGATAGAACGGTTCAAGGGCATCGAGCTTTTCGCCGACGCCGGAAAACAGTATCGGCTTGCCGACCATTTGCCGGATCGACAGCGCGGCGCCGCCGCGGGAGTCGCCGTCAAGCTTGGTCAGAATCACGCCGCTTACACCTAGCTTGCCGTCGAAACCCAGGGCTTGATTGACCGCGTCTTGGCCGGTCATGGAGTCGGCGACGAACAGGATCTGATGCGGCTTTACCGCGTCCTTGATGGCGCTGAGTTCCTGCATCAGCTCTTCGTCGATATGCAAACGGCCGGCGGTGTCGATCAAGAGCACATCGCAGAACTTTTTCTTTGCCTCATCGAGAGCTTGGCGGCAAATGGCCACCGGCGAAGTCTCGGGGTTCGAATCGTACACCGGCAAATCAAGTTCTTTACCGAGAATCTTTAATTGCTCGATGGCGGCCGGCCGGTAGATATCCGCGGGCACCAGATAGGGAGTGCGTTTTTTTTCGTTCTTAAGATAGCGCGCCAGCTTGGCCAGCGTTGTAGTTTTGCCGGAACCTTGCAGACCGACCAACATGATGACCACCGGCGGCGCCGCTTTGAGATCGAGCTCGCTGTAATCGCCGCCCAGAAGCGTAACCAGTTCATCGCGCACCACCCCGATGAACTGTTGCTCCGGCGTGAGGCTCTGGAGCACCTCCTGGCCCATCGCCTTGGTTTTGACGGCATCGAGAAAGCTGCGCACCACTTTGAGGTGGACGTCCGCTTCCAAGAGGCCGAGACGCACTTCACGCAGCGCGTCATCGATATTATCTTCGGTGATCTTGCCCTGACCGCGCAGCCGCTTAAAGGTCAGTTCAAGCTTATCGGTTAAAGATTCGAACATGTATTGGGATGCTAAGATGCGATATTTTCAAGAGAATTACCAAAAACAAAGTAATAAAAATCGTTTCTGGAGTCAAGTTCGCAGAAAAAACAAAAGCCCGTTACGCGCATCGGAGCCGACACGCGCAACGGGCTTGGGCTAATTCAAACCAGAGTTACATCATGCCGCCCATTCCACCCATGCCGCCCATTCCACCCATACCGCCCATGCCACCGCCCGGCATCGGCGGCATCGCCGATGATTTGTCTTCCGGTTTTTCCGCAACCATGGCTTCGGTCGTCAGCAACATGCTGGCCACTGAGGCGGCATTTTGCAATGCCGTGCGCACGACTTTCGCCGAATCGATGACACCGGCCTTGAGCAGGTCTTCATATTCTTCGGTCGCGGCATTGAAGCCGAAGGCGCCCTTGCCGTCCTTGACCTTTTGCAGCGCGATGGAGCCTTCGACACCGGCATTGATGGCAATGCGGCGAAGCGGTTCTTCACAGACGCGCTTGATAATATTGACGCCCCAGCGCTCTTCTTCGGAGACGCGCAGTTTCTCGAGCACCACCGAGGAGCGCAGCAATGCAACGCCGCCGCCGGCGACGATGCCTTCTTCCACCGCAGCGCGGGTGGCGTGCAAGGCGTCTTCGACGCGGGCCTTCTTTTCTTTCATCTCAACCTCGGTGGCGGCACCGACATTGATAACCGCGACGCCGCCGATCAACTTGGCCAAGCGCTCTTGGAGTTTCTCACGATCGTAGTCGGAAGTGGTCTCATCGGTCTGGGCACGAATCTGTTTAATCCGGCCCTCGAGATCGGACTTCTTGCCGGCGCCATCGATGATGGTCGTGTTGTCTTTGTCGATGACCAGCCGTTTGGCGCGGCCCAAGTCGGTCAAGGCGATGTTGTCGAGCTTGATGCCTAACTCTTCGGCGATCAGCTTGCCGCCGGTGAGGGTGGCGATATCTTCGAGCATCGCTTTGCGGCGGTCGCCGAAACCAGGGGCTTTGACGGCGACGCATCGCAGAGTTCCGCGGATCTTGTTGACCACCAGAGTCGCCAGGGCTTCGCCTTCGATGTCTTCGGCGATGATGATGAAAGGCTTGCCGGACTTGGCGATCTGCTCGAGGATCGGCAGGATGTCTTTCATCGTGCTGATCTTTTTCTCATGGATAAGCAAATAGGCGTCTTCGAGGACGCATTCCATTCTCTCCGGATCGGTGACGAAGTAAGGGGAGAGATAGCCGCGGTCGAACTGCATGCCTTCGACGACGTTGAGCGTTGTCTCTAAGCCCTTGGCCTCTTCGACGGTGATGACGCCTTCCTTGCCGACCTTGTTCATCGCCTCAGAGATGACCGCACCGATGGTGGAGTCGTTGTTAGCGGCGATGGTGCCGACCTGGGCGATTTCTTTGGGATCCTTGGTCGGCTTCGATAGGGTTTTGAGTTCACCGATAATGGCGCTGACGGCCTTGTCGATGCCACGCTTGAGACTCATGGGATCATGGCCGGCGGCCACCAGTTTGACGCCTTCGGCGAAGATCTGCCGGGCCAAGACGGTGGCCGTCGTGGTGCCGTCGCCGGCCACGTCGGAGGTCTTGCTGGCGACCTCTTTGACCATCTGTGCGCCCATATTTTCGAACTTGTCTTCGAGCTCGACTTCTTTGGCGACGGTAACGCCGTCTTTGGTGACGGTCGGTGCGCCGAAGGATTTGTCCAATACGACATTGCGGCCTTTGGGGCCCAAGGTCACCGTGACCGCATCGGCGAGAATATTCACGCCTCTCAAGATCGCGTCACGCGCATCGCGATTAAATTTGACTATTTTAGCTGCCATCGTTTTCCTCCTCAGATTATCTGTTTAATTATTTTTCGATAACGCCGAGGATGTCGTCCTCGCGCATGATCAGATGCTCGTCGCCGTCAACATTGATTTCCGTGCCGGAGTATTTTCCAAATAGGATACGGTCATTCACTTTGACATCGAGAGGGGTAATCTTGCCGTCGTCGTTCACTTTACCTTTGCCGACGGCGACCACTTTCCCTTCCTGCGGCTTTTCTTTAGCCGTGTCGGGGATAATGATACCACCCTTGCTTTTCTCCTCCTCGGCGATGCGTTTGACAATAACCCGGTCCTGTAAAGGCCTTATTTTCACTGCGCGCCTCCTTTCAAGCGGTTGAATTTAACTGACTGATTTAAAAGTAGTTTGCTGCTAATTGGCGCCGCCGACGCAGGGCCGAGGACAAACTAGAGCGGGGTGAATCTAAGCATCAATCTTTCGATGTCAAGGTTTTGTTTGGGAAAATTCTCATAGATATCAAGCGCGTTCGGCGGGTTGCACGCTACCGGCGATGCTTACGGGACTCGTCCTCATGGTACTTGCGGTACAGCACATCCCATTCCCGGCTGCCGGGTGGCACAGCCGGGACAGGGATGCGATCTTCTGGCGCACCGCATCGTCGACTTGGTCCTCAAAGTGGAAAAACTCCTGGAGAATAAGCTTGGTCTCGGTGAGGGAACGGCCGTCGCTAGGGAATTCGGCCAATTTGCCCTTGCTCAAGCTCTCGAGCACGAGATGGGCTAAGTGAGAAATGCGGCTCTCCGACAGCCGGCTCATAGGATGAAGCCTTTCTTGGCCGCGAGCTTCTGTTTGGCGAGCAAGAACATCTTGAAAGGGTCCATGTCTCTGCTGGCTTGGGCGAAACTGGCCAACATCTTACGGGCTTCTTCCTCGATCGCTTCCTCTTCGGCGAAGTTGCGGTTGATCGCTTCGACGACTCTGGCCTTGAGTTCGGCATCGCTAGCTTTACTGACGATCAAGTCTTTTTTTCGATAGCTGGCGACGAGCTGCCCCGCCAGGCGATCGAGCTGTTCGGGTTTGATCTTCATGGGCTGTGCATAATCTGTGAGGAACCTGTCGTGAACCGGTGGCTCTCCCGGTATTCGTGCACGACCTTTGGAAGTTTTACCGAGCCTGCGATTTGATGTCAATTACCTTGCGGCAATTGCCGCTAAGCGCGCGCCGGCGCGGTTAAATTCTTGTACATAGGCAGGTTTTTTGCGAAGATGAGCAATCGCAATGGCTACCATCCGGTTTTCATTCGGAAGTTATCCACAGGGAGCGGCCGGCTTGTCAGACGAACCATCCATTCAGGCTGTGGAGAACTCTCTTGACTGTGCATAAGCCGCCGCCATTGACGCCGGGAGCCCGCATTGGCGTGGTCGCGCCAGCAGGCTGTGTGGAGCCGGGGTCGCTGCTGGCCGGGGTTGCCGCCATCGAAGCTCAGGGCTACAACGTGGAACTGGCGCCTGGCATTTACCAAAACAACGGCTATCTGGCCGGCGCCGCTGCCGATCGTGGACGAGACCTAGCCAATTTTTTTCGCCGCAGCGATATTGCCGCGATCTTCTGTGCCCGTGGCGGCTTCGGTTCGATCCAAACACTCGAATACTTGGGTCTAGACCTCGGAAAGCATCCCAAGCTCTTCGTCGGTTATAGCGATATTACGATCCTGCTCAACTGGCTGCGCCGCCGCTGCGGCATGGTGACGATCCACGGTCCGATGGTGGCGACCGACCTGGCCCGCGGCTTGAGCGACCGGAGTCAGGAGCATTTTTGGGGTATGTTGAGCGGCCGCAAGCGCGCCTGGAAAATCGCTTTGGGTGAAACCCTGCGGCCCGGCCAGGTCGAGGCGGAGATGACCGGCGGTTGTTTATCGATGCTTGTGACCACGCTGGGAACCGCCTACGAGATCGACAGCCGTGGCAAAATCCTGTTTCTTGAAGATGTTGGCGAAGCGCCCTACCGCGTCGAACGCATGCTCATGCACCTCAAGATGGCCGGCAAGCTTGACCATCTGGCTGGCGTAGTGTTTGGTGATTTCACACTTTGTGCGGATCAGGGACCGCGCGATGTCCGCGCGGTGGTCGGCGACATATTCGGTCATGCGCCCTATCCGGTGGTGATGGGGCTGCCAGCCGGTCACGGCGAGGAGAATTTTGCCATCCCCTTTGGCGTCAAGATGCGCCTGGATGGCGACGGCGCAACCTTGGAAATGCTTGAGTCGCCGGTTTTGTAGCAGCGCTGCGCTCAGCCGCGGCGCGTGTCAACGTCCACGGCATACTTCGATACGCAAAATTTTATGGTCATGGATTTTCAACCGGTCGAGAACGCCTTCAACGAAGCGGTGACTCAAGGAGTCTTTCCCGGCGCGGTGGTGTTGGTATGCAAGGACGAGCAGGTGGTCTTTGAGAAGACGTTCGGCTATCGCTCGTTGCTACCGCAGAAGAGCCCGATGCAGACCGATACCACGTTCGATCTCGCCTCGCTCACCAAACCGATGGCGACTACGGTGGCGATCATGTTGCTGGTGCGCGAAGCCAAGCTGCGCATCGACGATAAACTCACCCGCATCATTCCCACGTTCGGCGTGTTCGGCAAAAACCTCACGACGTTTCGCCAACTACTCAACCACTCGTCCGGTCTGGCGGCGTGGAAGCCCTACCATGAGGAAATCGTCAAAATGGAAAAGGCCGGGCGGATCAACTTTTTCGCAAGCCGCGCGGCGAAAAGTTATGTGTTGGAGCAAATTCACCGTGACAAGCCGCTGAGCGCGCCCGGCGCCCAGGCGCTCTATAGCGATCTTGGATTTATGGTGTTGGCCGAGGCCGTCGAAACCATCACCAGCAATGGCCTCGACCGTTTCTGCCAGGAGCGCATCTTTAAACCCCTCGGACTTCGTTCCACTGGCTTTGTCGATCTTACCGAGCTGCGCAAACGCCGGCTCCAACCGGTGGAAGCGATGATCGCGCCCACCGAGAACTGTCCGTGGCGCAAAAAAATTCTTTGCGGCGAAGTCCATGACGACAACGCCTACGCCATGGGCGGAGTGTGCGGCCATGCCGGGCTGTTTTCTTCAGCCCGCGACGTGCATACTTTTCTCCTGCGCATGAACCGCTGTCTGCACGGCAAGGACGATTTCTTGCCGCAGTCGGTGATGCAAGAATTTTTGACCAAGGATACTTCGGTGCCGAACTCGACCTATGCTTTGGGCTGGGACACGCCGTCGCCGGCCAATTCGTCGAGCGGCACGCTGTTTTCGTCCCGGTCGGTGGGCCATCTCGGTTTCACCGGCTGCTCGATGTGGTGGGATCTCGACAAGAACTGTCATGTCATCCTATTGACCAACCGGGTGCACCCAAGCCGTAAGAATGAAAAGATTCGCGACTTCCGTCCCCAAGTACACGACCTGATTATGAAGGCGCTTTTCCCATGAGCGATCTGCCGCCCGCTGGTAGCCATATTCATTTGACCGCGATCTGCGGCGTCGGCATGGCCTCACTGGCTGGGCTACTGAAGGCGCGTGGCTATCGCGTCACCGGTTCGGATCAAAATATTTACCCGCCGATGAGCACGTACTTGGCCGACATCGGCATTGACGTGCTCGCCGGCTATCGTGCCGAGCATCTCGTGCCGCGTCCCGATCTCGTGGTTATCGGCAACGCGGTGTCGCGCAATAATCCCGAAGCCGAAGTGGTGCTGAACCAAGGCATCGATCATATTTCGTTCCCCCAGGCGCTGGGCCGCTTTCTGATTGGCACGCGCAGTTCGCTGGTGGTCGCCGGCACCCATGGAAAGACCACCACTAGCGCTTTGGCCGCTTGGGTGCTGACCAGCGCCGGACTCGATCCCGGTTTCTTCGTCGGCGGCGTGCCGCTAAACTTTGGCAGTGGCTGGAACGCCGGCACGGGTGAGCATGTGGTGATCGAAGGCGACGAGTATGACACGGCATTTTTTGACAAGGGGCCGAAGTTTCTTCACTACCGGCCCCGGCATGTCATCCTGACCAGCGTCGAGTTCGACCACGCCGATATTTACCGCGACCTCGACCATGTGAAGAGTGCTTTCGCCAAACTTGTCGACATTATTCCGGCGGATGGATCATTACTGGTTTGCAGCGACTATCCTGACGCGCTTGCGCTAAGCCGTGCGGTGAAAGCGCCGTCGGCAACCTATGGCGAGTCCGGTGATTGGACCGCCCAAAATGTTAAGTTCGACCAGGGACGAAGCTTTTTCGAACCCTGTTTCAAGGGTCGATCTGAAGGTTTGATCGAGGCGGCGGTCATCGGCCTTCATAACGTCAAAAATGCTTTGGCGGTCTACGCCATGGGCCGAACCATGGACATCGCCGGCGAAAAACTACGGGAAGGCTTTAGTACTTTCAAAGGGGTCAAGCGGCGCCAAGAAGTGCGCGGCGCCATGCGCGGTGTGACGGTGATCGACGACTTCGCCCATCATCCGACCGCGGTGCGCGAAACCATCGACGCGGTGCGCGGCGCCTATGCCGGCCGCAGGCTCTGGGCGATCTTCGAGCCGCGCAGCAATACCAGCAAGCGCAATGTTTTTAAAAAAGAGTTCGCTGCGGCGCTGGCCCTGGCCGACAAAACCATTGTTGCCGGCGTCTTCCAGCCTGAGCGCGTTCCCGAAGAGCAACGCTTGTCGGTTGCAGATCTGATTGGCGAAATTAACCGCATTGGCGGTGCTGAGCGGGCGCTGACGATTGCCGACTCGTCGGCCATCGCTGAGCATGTCGCGCGCCAGTGCCGGGCAGGGGACGTGCTGCTCGTGATGTCCAACGGCGGCTTCGACGGTGTCCACGACAAGATTCTCCAAGCCCTAGCCGGTTAGATAGCGCCGCGCGCATTCTTCGCTGCAAAAATACTTTCCTTGGCGCGCCACGGCTGCCGATTTGGCCACATAGGCTTGGCATTGCGGATCGAGCACCATATCCTCGCCGAGTCGCGCCGGGTCAGCCGGTTTCTTGCCGCCGCGGAGCAGCGGCTTAAGCGCCGAATAGATGATATAGATGACGATGCAAAGAAACAGCAGGCGGAGCAGGGTCATGTTGCTCCTAGCTCGAGGGCGGAGGTGCTGCCTCAGACATGATAGAGATGAATCTTCTTGTCGTCTTTGACGTTGATCAGCAGTTCGGAAATGGTGACGCCGAGTTCGGGATGGATCACCTGCGGTGCGATCTCGCTCAACGGGATCAGCACAAACTTGCGGCTGGCCATCTCCGGGTGAGGCACACGCAGGTTCTTTTTCTTCACCACCGCGAGATCGAATAGCAATATATCGAGATCGATAATTCTTGCGCCCCAGCGCTTCTTCACCTTCTTGCGCCCCATGACCCGCTCGATGTTTTTGAACTTTTCGAGCAGCGCTTCCGGTTTGAATTTGGTTTCGATTTCGATAGCGCCGTTGACGTACCATTCTTTGGCGTCGCCCAGCGGTTCGCTTTCGTAGAGCGAGGATTCTTTGATTACTCGAGTGTCGGGCAGTTTGCCGACGCGCTCCACGGCTTCAAAAAAGTTCTCCCGCTTGTTGCCGACATTGGAGCCGACGCCGATGTAGACTTGATGGGTGATGACGCTGGCCATGGTGCCGTCTGGGAAACGCCGTGCTAGAGCTTGACGCGGCGAATCCTTTCCGCTACCTCCCGGAGCCGTTCTTTATCGACGCACACGGTAAAACGGACATAGCCCTCACCGGCTTCACCGAAACCATTGCCGGGGGTCGTGACCACGCCGGCCTCGTCGAGCAGTTTACTGGTGAAGTCGGCGGACGAAAGTCCTTTGGGACAGCTCACCCAGACGTAAAACGTCGCCTTGGGCTTTTCGCACTCGAGACCGACGGCCCGCAAACCATCGACTAAGATATCGCGGCGTTCCTGGTAAATCTTGCGCGACGGCTCGACGATTTGGTCGCCCAGGCGGAGCGCCTCGATGCCGGCCTCTTGCACCGCCTGGAAGATACCCGAATCGAGATTAGATTTAGCTTGAGCCAAGCCGCCGACAATTTCCGGATTGCCCACCGCCATGCCGATGCGCCAGCCGGTCATGTTGAAGGTCTTCGACAGCGAGTGAAATTCGATACCGACTTCGCGGGCGCCGTCGACTTCGAGAAAGCTCATCGGACGATAACCGTCGTAACCCATCTCGGTATAGGCGGCATCGTGACAGACGATGACGTTATACTTGTTGGCGAAGGCGACCACCCGCTGGTAAAAATCTTTGTCGGCGACTGCGGCAGTTGGATTGTTCGGATAATTGATCCAGAGCAATTTGGCTTGCTTGGCCACGTCGGCTGGGATCGCGTCCAGGTCCGGCAGGAAGTGATTCTCTTTCTTCAATGGCAGGAAATAATTCTTGCCGCCATTGAACGCGGTGCCGATATGATAGACCGGATAACAGGGACTCGAAACCAGGACGATGTCGCCGGGATCGACGAAGGCCACCGCCATGTTGCCGATCCCTTCTTTCGAGCCGATTAACGAGCAGACCTCTTTGCCCGGGTCCAGAGTAACGCCGAAGCGGGATTTATACCAAGTCGATACCGCCTGGCGGAATTCCGCCATTCCCGAGCTGTTGGGATAGCGATGGTTGACCGGCCGGCTGGCGCCTTCAAGCAGTTTCTCGACGACGGTTGCCGGGGTCGGGATATCGGGATCTCCGATGCCAAGATCGATGAGGTCGACCCCACGGCTCAGAGCTTCACGTTTGCGGCGGTCGATTTCAGCAAAGAGGTAAGGTGGTAAATCGTTGATTCGTTTGGCTTTTTTAATGGTTAGGGACAATGCTCACGATCCTCCGTTAGAAAATCGAACTGGTTTTACCTGTTTTTTGTCGTTTTGACAACTGTCTCGATTATTCCCGTTTTTGCCATAGTTGCGAGAAGTCGTTAGGATGGGTTGACTATGGACCTGATTATCGATGGCTACAACTTACTCGCGCTTGAAAAGCGTTTGGATCGCGGGCTGGAACAGAGCCGCAATTCTCTTATCAATTATTTAATTCGTTACCGCCAAGCGAAGCCGATGAATCTGACAGTGGTGTTCGATGGTTGGCGCTCAGGTTCCGCCAGCGAAACTCGTCTCGCCCAAGATGGTATTGCGATTGTCTATTCGCGCTTGGGTGAAAAGGCCGATGCCGTGGTCATTCGTCTGGCCCGGGAAAAAAACAGCGGCGCGGTGGTGGTGTCGTCGGATCGCGAAATTCGCAACGCCGTGGAACGCTTCGGCGCGGTAGCGATTCACGCCCAGGAGTTTAGCGAGATCTTGCAAGAGCTGGACTTTCCCGGTGGCGCGGATGAGTTTGACGATTGGCAGGATCGCCAAGCCGCTCGCGGCGGGACAAACCGGCTGTCAAAAGCGGAGCGCAAGCGCCAGGATAAACTTAAGAAGCTCCGTCTCTAGTGGAGTGTCTCACGCTGTTGGTAGTTTATCGGGGGAGTAACTCACCACGAAGGTCACGAAGTGTTCAGATGACCAAATCTCCGAACTTCGTGCTCTTCATGTCCTACGTTGTGAAAAACTATTTCCCATTAGATGGATCACTTGGTTTCCTTCCGCTCGACCTTACTCAATAGCCCGTTGTGAAATATCAGCACCGAGCCGTCAGGGTAAAGCCACTGCTCTTCGGCGACCTTGATCGGACCTTGCACTTTTGTTACCCGGCTTGGCGCCCCCAAGACATGTTTGATTTCGGAACTGGTCAATCCCGGAACCGGTTGTCGTTTGATCGCCGCCTCTTTGACCGCCGGCGACCATGGCTGAGCGCGGATCCATTCGACCCGTTTCTTGTCGGCCTCGGTGAGTTCGGCGCTTTTTCGCTTTTCTTCGGCGGCCGGATCGGTGGTGACGATCGTCAAATTTAACGCTTCGAGAAACTGCTCTGGGCTTATAAATCCTTCTTGGCCGTTCTCGCGCTTGATTTTGTAGTAGGGGTTCTTGGCCGCTTGTCCGACCAGGGCCGAGATCTGAAACGACTCAACCGTATCGACGCGAACCAGTTTGGCAGTCGCTGCCGGCGCGGTGGCGAAGCTTGGCCCCTTGCCTTCCAGCGGTTGGCTCCAAAAAGTCTGCCCCACCCGGCTGGCCAAGGCTTCCATCTGTTTGGCGGTGTAGTGGCGCGAAGGCCACGCCGGATGGCCGAAGCAGAGCAGTAGTACAGCGCATAGCCATGCGGCAATTATGACGCGATTTGTCTTTGTTGCGTGGTTCATCGATCGATCGTTTCGTCTGTAACATTGACGATGCTAATTGGAAAAGCTTTGCTGCATGAAATTTACCAGCTCTGGGCCGCGACGCAAGCCTACAGGATGGCCGCGGAAGATTGCGCGCGGTGCAACTGGAGAAAATAAAAAAGGGGTCATGAAGACCCCTTAAGTATTTGGTTGCGGGGCCGGGATTTGAGCGGCGACGCAAGCCTACAAGCCTAAGATTGGGCGCGGACGATTACGCGCGGTGCGACTGGGAAAATAAAAAAGGGGCCGTGAAGACCCCTTAATTATTTGGTTGCGGGCCCGGGGTTTGAACCCGGTGAGACCAGTGCTAGCAACGACTTGCAAGTTCTATCTAAGCAGAAAATAAGAGGACTCAGGAACCGTAAAGTCGCTTAAAAGTACCCAATGGCTAACGACGATCAAACCATAATCAAACCGGTGCCGGTCCGAAAGCATAGTCGACGGGCGCGCCCCGGCAACAAAAACGCCCAAACGCATGGACTAACTGTGCTCAAGCGGGCCGTCAACGGCTTGGGTAACAGACTGATAGACAAGCGTACCGCAACCGGGCGAGCGCTAGCGGAGTGGCGTAAGGAACTGGTTAGCAACCTTGGCGGGAAGGATGCTATCTCGGCTCAACAGGCCGCTGTCATCGAGCTGGCGGTCAAGTCGAAACTGCTACTCGACTCAATCGACGCACCGAGAATCTCGTGAATAAACGTAGCCTGTCCCGGTCATCCAACCTAGCGTTAGCCCAGTGCCCGAAGATGAAGGGAACAGCATGAAGCGTAGATCGCTGATGGAAATACCCGCAGTTTCAGACAATCACCCAAGAGAAATCGGAACTTTTTAAACTGTGGACAGGCGCTGTCGCGTCGAATGCCGTGACGAATCGCCCTGACGAGAATCTTACGCCCACCATGAAGGATCGCCACGAGAAAGCTACAGCGCTGGATAATGAACGTCTTCAAAACCGAAACGGTTCGAAATACAGCACGCGAAAGACAAAGATTTTGTTATCAACCTTCACCACGGGCGAAAGGCATAACGATAAGCGCCGAAAAGCAAGCTCGGGGCTATTTTTTGTGCATGGTGGGCTCAAGAGTTTGATCGCCATGGATAAGTACTATCAAATTTGACCTGAAGCTCTTCCAGTTTATTTTCGGCCCATTGCACAGCCTCTGCGATTGCTAGCGTTAGAGAAGCCGGCTCATATGACAGTTCCTTGACGACATTACTTGCATGTGACGCTCCTGCGGTCATCCACGACGCGCCGATACCACCGGCTCTTAATAGGACAGTAATCCAGTCGTTCTGCTTGCAAAGCTGAGCTTCTAGCAAATGGCCAGAGGGTGACGAGTCCTCGATCACAACGAATCGGCAAACGGCTCCAATGGCCACGACCTTCTGGGAAATGTCTTGATGGGGATTGTCCGGAATATCCTTTACTAGGACTGGCTCGTAGCCATGCGCGACCAAAGCGTCGGCGATTTTTTTGAGCCGCTCAAGTCCTGCTTCATGGTAATCGCCGAGCACGAGAACGGACTTGTCCTTAAATTCTCTAATGTACCGCGAGATGTCGATCTTTCTCTCACGAGCCTTCGTCAGTTGCAGCATTGCGGCGAGCACTTCATCTTTCGCCTTCGACTCTGCCTTCCCTATAGTCCAGTCCGACGCTTTGCGGGACCCAAACACCTCGGCAAATTTAACGACGCGTTTCCATGAACGAACCACAAAAGTCATGTTTACAATTGTGACGGACGTGGTCTCGTTTGCCAGTTGAAAGGGATAGCCTCCCTCTAAGGTAAAGTTGGAGAGGCCACAACCATGCGCGGCAATAATGACGTGGTTGCGCCGGGTATGTCGACGCACAGTCGCAGGCATCTTGATGAACAAATCTTCGACGCGTGCACTACCGCGAACGATATCAACCGAGGTTTTAGTAGCTCCCTCGTACTCGATTGCCACGCCGAATTGCGTTGACACGTATCCCGTGATTCGTGCTGGTAAAAGTGAAGTATGAAAAAGATCGGACGAATGCCCTGGAGGAAGATATTTTTGCACTGAGTCCGCCAGAGTGCGATGAAAGGTCTCGATGTATTCGCGCAGCTCGTCAGCGGTTACGTTCAACGAACCAGCTCCGTTGTGGGAAAGCACCGGGTTTCTACGCGATTTACGAAGCGTCGCCGGGCTTCATCGAGAGAAAGATCGATGTCGAATCTGGCGTGAAACGCGTCGGCCATTAAAGGACGGCGGAACCGCTCGCGGAATAAGTTGCTTGAATGAGGTTTGCGTTGGATGACTTGGTTAAATGGTGGTCATGGGTCCTTGCTTGATGCTGCGCCCAACCAAACGTCACGCTATCGCAGTGCCCCTCATAGACAGTCGCCCGGCCATCGCGGTATTTGTAGAAATGAAATTCACTTCCGGTGTTGGTGAGATCGAAGAAATTTCGCGGCGAGATATCCCCACCCAATAACGCTGTCAAGATTCCTGGCGAGGTTGGTGAACATCGGAAGTTAGCATCTGGGTGCCATACTTCCGGCCGATCAACTTCGCCCAGTTTCAATTTGTAAAACTCGCCAAGTTCGACGTTCTTACACCCGCAGAGTAGGAACACGACGCCCGGCCCCGTGCGGTGTTCCTCGAATAGCTGTCCGCAGTAACGACATGCCGTCGCTGTCGTAAGTACCTGAAAAGATCGATTTTCCGTCGCTAGATCCACCGTTTGTTAACCTTAGCAGAGGGTGCAGAACTCTGCAAATTTTCAGGGGGCCACAAAAATGAAATCACGAAACGTCAACATAAATTTCAATGCCGAACCGCAAGACCATGAACGGCTAGAGACTGTTCAGGCGCGCCTCGAATTAACTAGGTCGGAGATTTGTCGGCGCGCTTTGCGCTTGGCACTCGACCGCTTAGAGCGGACCAAGCTCCCCGGCGCGTACCACAAGGCCGACACGTCGGTGGTGAAAATCGGCGAGTAAAAAAATTACCGATATGATTAAGGGAAAAAGGAAAGTCCGCCTGCAGTCGCTCAGTACGTTGGAACGTCACTGGCGATGATACAAGCGGACTCTTGCGGAATCTTGGGGCTTTCAGCTTGGAACGGAATTCCACCGACGATCGAACTAAAATAGTACCGCAAGCCTCAGAAAACGCCCTTCTCCCTCTAGGGAGTATGGTTGCGGGGCCGGGATTTGAACCCGGGACCTCAAGGTTATGAGCCTTGCGAGCTGCCAGACTGCTCCACCCCGCGATAATTGTTGAGTGGTCTTTCTACCTTGCGCATTTCATAGAGTCAAGGTAGGGAAGCGGCATGAGTGAAACTTTTCGTAATCCCTTTCCGACGGTCGACATTATTATTGAAATCGACGGCGGCATCGTGCTGATCGAGAGAAAAAACCCGCCGCCGGGTTGGGCGATGCCGGGCGGATTCGTCGACTACGGCGAGAGTGTGGAGTGCGCCGCCGTGCGTGAAGCCAAGGAAGAAACCTGTTTAGACGTGAATTTGACGGAGCAATTCCACACCTACTCCGATCCCCGGCGCGATCCGCGCCACCACACGTTGGCGGTGGTGTTTATCGCCACGGCGCAGGGGACACCGAGGGGCGCCGACGATGCGCGGGTAGCGAGAATATTTTCGGAAAATAATTTGCCAACACCGATGGCATTCGATCACGCGGCGATCCTGCGCGATTACTTTCACTTCAAGAAAACCGGTCATCGGCCCAAGCCGTGATGGGATTCAATCGGCAAGATTCACCGCAGAGGCACAGATATCCTAGCGCGGCGGCCACGCAACCGAATGGGAATTAGTTTTTCACCATGAAGGACATAGCGCGGCGCAGCCGCAAACGAAAGAAAGATTCGGAATCAGATATTCACTGCAAAGGGCGCAAAGAACGCAAATTTCGGAAAGGACAGCTCACCACGAAGGTCACGAAGGTTCGGAAGTTAAGTCTGTTCCTTCGTGCTCTTCGGGTTCTTGGTGGTGAGTCATTCCCCGGTTACCGTCGGGTTATAAATTTCGCAGTGAAAGCGCCGGCCCGCCAAGTGCTCTTGTAACGAATTGCGCTGGTGTCCCGGCGCAGAAACCGCGATCGCTTGATTAGAGGATTACTTTTTATTAGCGTAAGCGGCCGTCAGGAACGTTGCATTGGGGAAAATAGTGGATTTAAACCGACCATAAAAAGGAATGCGCCATGGCTGAAAAAGTCATTAGGTTGGATTCGCGCCGGGACGTCGAGGCGATCGCATGGGCGAAGGAACTGCGCGAAACCGATGGCTGGTTTCACAACTCGCGCTTCCGCCATATTACCCGTTTGCACACTGCGGCCGAGGTTGTGTCATTGCGCGGCAATTTGCAGGCCGATCATACGATTGCCAAACAATCGGCGCTAAAGCTCTTCGATTATTTGCAGCGCTTGTTCCGGGACAAGAAACAAGAGACTACCTATGGCCCGTATTCGCCCACCGGAGCGGTGCGCGCGGTCATGGAAGGAATCAAAGTGCTCTATCTCGGCGGCTGGGCGACGTCCGCCAAGGGCTCCGAATCCGAAGACCCGGGCGCCGACTTGGCCAACTATGCTTTAGATCGGGTGCCCAAAGAGGGTGGCGCCTGGGTGCGCGCGCTCATGCACCAGGACGAAGTGCAACGTTCCCGGCGCATCCGCATGTCGTCGCTGCAGCGCAAAAAGACTCGCCCCATCGAGTTCAGCCCGCCGCTGATTATCCCCGATGGCGACACCGGCCATGGCGGCGAGCACCACACGCGCAACCTGGTTAAGACCTTCGTCGAAAACAACATTGGCGCGATCCATATTGAAGACCAGCGCGCCGGCAGCAAGGTTTGCGGTCATCAGGGGCAGAAAGTTTTGGTGTCGACCTCCGAGATGATTTCGCGTCTCAACGCCGCGCGGCTCCAATACGACATCATGCATGTGCCGGGCGTGATCGTCGCCCGCACCGACTCCAACGACGCCACGGCCATCGACAGCGTCGACGATGACCGCGACCATCCCTTTGTCTACGGCGCGACCAATCCGGATATCGTCCCCTTCAAGAATGTCAGCCTGGCGGTGATTCGCAAGTTTTACCAAGAAGGCTTCAAGGACATTAACGGTCATCTGCTCTACAGGATTTCCGAGCAAGCTTACGCCGACGCGGACAAATGGCTCAGGCGAGAGCATCTCGTCGAGCGCATTGCCAAGGGTATCGAGGGCATCGAGAAAGAGGTCGCTGCGCTGAAAAAATTGCGCCAGCGGGTGCGCCGCCCGGGCAAAGGCCAGCGCGACTTTCGCGAGCAGCTGGCGGCGCTGGAACTCGCGGTGAAAAAGGTCATCGAAGAAACCGTCGACGAGGTCATTGCCGATATCCGCCAGGAGTGGGCGGACAAAGCCCGGCTCAAGACCTTCGCCGAAGCGGTGGCGGAAGCGCTGGCGAGCGGCGCAGGCAAGCAGGCGATGTCCGTTGAGCGCTGGAAGAAATTTGCCGGCGGCGTCTCCTATGGCGAGGCGCGCGCTCGCGCCGCGTCAATGGGTATCGATCTCTTCTGGGATTGGGACCTGCCAAGAACCCCGGAAGGCTTTTATGTCATCGCCGGCGGCCGCGACATGGCCACCGCTCGAGGCTTGGCCACCGCCCCATTTGCCGATCTGATCTGGCGCGAGACGGCCAGGCCCGACCTGGCGGATGACAAAGCCTGGGCCGATGCCATTCATGCGGCCTATCCGGCAAGTTTGTTGGCTTATAATTTATCACCGTCATGGAATTGGGATGTCTGGGGATTTACCGACGATCAGATTCGCAATTTTGCCAGCGAGCTGGGCAAAATGGGTTATGTCTTCAACTTCATCACCTATGGCGGCCACCAGACCGAGGCGTTGATGAACGGCCGCCTGGCGCGAGCCTTGAAAGAAGAAGGCGTGCTCGGCTTTGTCCGATTGATTCAGCGTGCCCTGCGCCTGGCCCATGATCCGGCGCAATTTCCGCAGAGCTTTGTCGGCGGCGACTGGGCCGACCGTTTCCGGCGCGCCGCGCGCGGCGCATCGCTCACGAGCTCCTCCATGGGCGGAAAATCGACGGAAACCCAGCACCGCAAAGCCGTCGAGGTTCCCACCAGCGTGCTGGTGAAATGGCTGGCCATGTGGGCCGAGCACTGGCACCGGCAGGGCCTTTATCAAGGCGGCGCCTTGAGCGTCGAATTGAAAGAACGCTGGGCCGGCTCCGAAGACATGATGCTTAACCTGTTCGACGAGGCGCACGACAAAATCGCCGAGATCATTTTTCGCGCCGACAAGGATCGCGCCGGACGCAAGTTTCTCGCGGTCAAGGACCAGAATACCGTTAAGAAATTTCGTTCCCGGCGGCTGATGACCTTGATGCATTTTTTCCTCTTGCATCGCTACAAAACCGAATTGGTGCATTACGTCACGCCGACCAATGACAATCGCTTGTCGGTGCAGCGGATGATTCAAAACGGCGTGTTTCGCGCGTCGCGCACCGACGATCCGCATATTATCGCCATGGAAGTGGACAGCGCGCGCGGCCAGAAGATCTTCGCCAATGAAGACTCGATCAGAAAATTTATCGCGCGCCAGTTCAAACCGGTGGAGCGGCCGATCGTCAACCGGCGCACAGCGGGCCGCGGCGCTTGACAGCGGTGGCAACGATTGGCGAAGGAAAGCATAGGCCAATGGCAGACTATATTGAGACCTCCGGGTTACGCGTCGACGAGCAGCTTTATCTTCTGGTGCGCGATGAGATCGTACCGGGCACGGGCATCGACGCCGACTCATTCTGGGCTTCCTTTGGCAAGATCGTCGCTGATTTGGCACCGACAAATCGCGCGCTGTTGGATCGACGCGATGCACTGCAAAGGGAGATCGATCAATGGTGTCTAGCGCAGCGCTCTAAACCGTTCGACCTGGGTGGATATAAGACCTTTCTCACCGAGATCGGCTATCTGGTTGCCGAAGGAGATGCTTTCCAAGCGGCCAGCGCCAATGTCGACCGCGAAATCGCGACGATCTCCGGTCCGCAGCTGGTGGTTCCGCTGGACAACCCGCGCTATGCGCTCAACGCTGCCAACGCGCGCTGGGGCAGTCTCTACGACGCGCTCTACGGCACCGATGTGATCCCGGAAGACGATGGCGCTGAAAAAGGCGAAGTCTACAACCCGCGGCGCGGCGCCAAAGTCATCGCCTACGCTGAAGCCTTCTTGGATGAAGCCGTGGGCCTTGCCGGCGGAAAGTTTTCTCAGGTTGCCGAGTTCGCGCTGCAGGACGCCGGCGGCGCCAAACAATTGACGGCAAAGTTGCAAGACGGGCGCGAAGTGGGGTTGGCGGATGTCGCCAAGTTTGCCGGCTACAGGGAAGCGGCGGGACGGTTATCCCATCTGTTTTTCAAAAATAACGGTTTGCACATCGAGCTCCGCATCGACCGCAATCATCCCATCGGCAAGAGCCATGCAGCGGGAGTGAAAGATGTCGTCCTCGAGTCCGCGGTTACGACGATCCAGGACTGCGAAGATTCGGTGGCGGCGGTGGACGCGGCCGACAAAGTCCGCATCTATCGTAACTGGACCGGTATCATGAAAGGGACTTTAACCGCGCGCGTTGATAAAGGCGGGAAGGAGTTGCTGCGCAGCCTGAACCCCGACGTTTGCTTCACCGCGGCCGATGGCAAGGATGAAACGCTGCCCGGACGCAGCCTGTTGCTGGTGCGCAACGTCGGCATGCACATGTACACGGATGCGGTCACCACGGCGGACGGCGCGGAAATTCCCGAGGGATTTCTCGACGCCATGGTGACCGCGCTGGCCGCCCTGCACGATTTGCCGCGCACCGGAAAGGTTATCAATAGTCGAACCGGCAGCGTTTACATCGTCAAGCCCAAGCAGCATAGCGCCGACGAGGTAGCGGCCACGGTGGGGTTGTTCGAAAGAGTCGAGCAGGCGCTCGGGCTGACCAAGAACACGCTCAAGCTTGGCATCATGGACGAAGAGCGGCGTCTCACCGTCAATCTACACCAAGCGATCCGCGCGGCGCGCGAGCGGGTGGTATTTATCAACACCGGATTTCTCGACCGCACCGGCGACGAAATCCATACGAGCATGGAGCTCGGTCCGATGTTGCCGAAAATGTCCATTAAGAATCAACCGTGGCTCGGCGCTTATGAAGATTGGAATGTCGATGTCGGCATTGCCACGGGTCTCCCAGGCAAGGCGCAGATCGGCAAAGGCATGTGGACCATGCCGGACGAGATGCGCAAGATGATGGATACCAAGCAAGCCCACCCGGAGGCCGGCGCGAATACGGCATGGGTGCCCTCGCCGACAGCGGCAACGTTGCACGCGCTGCACTACCACAAAGTCGACGTGCTCAAGCAACAAACGGCACTGGCACAGCGCAGCCGCGCCAGCCTGGACGCCATCCTGACGCCGCCCCTGCTCGATCGAAGGCTCAGCGCGGCAGAAATTCAAAACGAGCTGGATAACAATGCCCAAGGGATACTTGGCTATGTGGTGCGCTGGGTGGATCAAGGTATCGGTTGTTCGAAGGTGCCGGATATTCACGACACCGCGCTGATGGAAGACCGCGCCACACTGCGCATCTCGAGCCAGCACATCGCCAACTGGCTGCATCACAACGTCCTCAGCCGGGAACAGGTCATCGAGACTTTCAAGCGCATGGCCGCCATCGTCGACCGGCAAAATAGCGGCGATGCGAATTATCGCAACATGGCGCCGGCATTTGACCTAAGCATTGCGTTTAACGCTGCCTTGGATCTCGTCTTCAAGGGACGGGAAACGGCCAACGGCTATACCGAGCCCGTGCTCCATGCTTGCCGCCGGCGGATCAAGTCGGCCGGCCGCGGCTAAGCGCCAGCCAACCCATAGAATCGCCCAGTGCCAGCAATCGTTGCTATTGAACCTTTGACGAGGCTCAATCGGGTAACGATTGGAACGAAGCGCAGCGAGTGAACTATTGGCACAATTGGAACGGCGACAGGACGGTATTGAACCGTTGAACGGAGCTTCAGTTAACCTTTTCAACGGAGCGTAGCGGTTGTCCGGCTTGAACTATTTCAACGCCGTGTTTCAGGTTTTGAAAACGTTGAACCTTTGAACGGCGCCGTCCCCATCTTCATCTCGCCCGAATCCGTCCTTGAACTTTAGAACCTTGCCACCTCCCCGGCGATTCCAGTAAAGTGACCCAAATTTGTGCTCAATGATTGCTGCGCTATTAAGACGTATTAGCCGGCGGGAGTTCAGGTCTTGAAGCTTGCATCTCGGACATGTCGGTATAGAGACAACGTGAGCTAGCCCCAATCGCGGACAGTAAGTGTGTCGACCAAGGAGGAAACGTGAGGCGGCTTTCTGTAAAGTCCTGCGCTATCGCAGTCGCCCTGCTCAAGGCGATCGGTTTTCTCTTTGTCGCTCTGATGAATTTAATCCAGCCTCCCTACGGCGGCCCGTTTCTCGCGCTGCTGAGTTCCGTGTATTTGGGCTATGACGCCGCCACGGGGCCGCTTAGCGTGCTCGTTGGGACGTTATACTCGCTGATCGCCGGCGGCGTTGCCGGGGCAATCTTCGCTTGGCTTTATAATGGTTTTGCTGACGGATTTTGAAGTTAGTTCTGTCGAAATAGTTATTTTGGACGTTCGAAATTTTCACAAAACACTCCGCACGACAATCTCTTCCTGGAATTCCGCTCGGGATTTGCGCAAATCGAGAGTTATCTAGTGCTTACGTTCTTGATATGGAAGGCCGGAAACACGCCAAGCGGAAAACACTGAGAGAGCTCTGGCGCCGGTTGACGGCGAGCGGCGACCCGAATAGGTTGGGCGATAATTTCTCGACAGGAGGCGCGATGAACTATCAGTTGGAGCATGTGGCGATTTATTGCCAGGACCTGAACGCGACGATCAAGTTCTATGAGAAGTTTTTCGGCGGGCAGCCGACGGCGGTAAGAAAAGGCGATGCCGGTTATGCGTTTTGTTTCATGCGCATCGCCGGCTCGCCGGCGATTCAACTCATGGAATCGGCCACCGGGGTCGGCGTCCATCACTATGGCTTCGTCACCGACGACATCGACCAGGTGTGCCAGGAGTTTAAGGAAAAGGGCGCGGCGATCCTGCGCGAAAATCGCGATGCGGCGGGGAAGCTCACGACGATCTTCGTCAAAGACCCCAACGGTTTAGAGATGGAGATCCGCGGGCCGCGCTAGAGCCGCGAAGTAGCTTGGGGACGCTCCGGGGGACAACCTTGTGCACCGATAAAAGGAGCAAGACATGAATTTATCACCCCGGTTTGAACAGGCGCTGCCGCCGATCCTAGTGTCGGTCAAGACACCAAACTACCGGACTATGTCGTGCTGGTTTCCACCCTTGGCGGCATGGCAATCTTCGGCCTCAATGGTTTTGTCATCGGGCGGCTGATTGCAGCGATGTTCATGGCGGTGTGGGAAATTTTTTCGGCATCGAGGGTCGCCACTCGCAATTGACCGCAGCGGTAACGACCTGCGTTGCGTGACTGCCAAATCAACCAACCGAAGTTTCACTCGAGTTTCATTGGAACGGCTGTCTAACCAGCCGTACGCTGCTTTAGCCAATCGACAAGATAGGCGGTCGATTCGCGTTGCCATGTCGGCTCGGTCAGCCCGTGGTCCGCTTCCTTGATCAACCGCCGCGTTACCGAGCGCGCGGACTTACAGGCGGCGATGTAATTCTCGATGACCTGATGCGGCATGGTGTCGTCATGCTCGGACTCGACGATCAAGACATCGCCGTGAAACGCCGCGCAGGCTCGGAGGGCGCGATTGTTCTCTGGAGCCAGGACGCGTCTTCGGTAATTGGCAAAGTCCGGGTCCTTGTGAAGCTGAACTTTCGGCACTTCCCAATCGGCGTCTTTATAAAGCGCAGCGGCTCTCAGCGCCAGCCAATCGACCGCACGGAGCGCCGCCGTAATCGCGCCGAGGTAGGCGCCATAGCTGCTGCCGACGATACCGATGGCGGGCGGGTTCAAGCCGGGCTGGGCTGCGAGCAGATCGTACGCCGCGAGAAGATCGCGTAGGTTGTCGGCGCGCGACACGGTCTCCCGTTGATTGCTGCGGCGACCATGGCCGCGGAAATCGAAGGTCAAGCATAAATAGCCGAGCTCAGCGACCGCGCACGCGCGCCGCAGGTATTGCTGCTGGCTGCCGCCCCAACCATGGGCGAAGAGCACAGCGCCGACCGCGTGCGGCGGCATAAACAGTGTGCCGCAAATTATCTGACCATCGACCGTGATATCAATCGGCTTGTCGCGAACTGTCATAGTCTTGAACCACGGCGTATTTAGTAATCCGACCGAGACGTCCATCGACGCCCTGGAAATGCACCGCCGCTTGGGGCGGCACCTCGGCCGTGCCATAGATTTCGGCTGACGTTGCGCGCACGGCGCGCAGTCCCGGATTGGCTTGAAATGCCTGGAGCGCGGCGATCTCGGCCGGGCTTGCCCCGCCGATGCGCCACGACTGTTCGAGGACGCCGCAGTTACGCCGGCATTCGCTGTCGATGACCTCGGCGACGTCGTAGTTGCGCCGCGACGCCAGCCACTCGGGAAACGCCTCCGCCACCGCGGCTTCATAAGCGCGCGCTTTGTCGATGACGCAGCGCATGTTCGGCGCCATGTCGAGCTCGAACAAAGCATCATAATCGCCGCGGCTCACGATCAATGCCGAGCCGCCGTAAACCGTGGCCGCGTTATTGTCTTTGGTCAAATTCTGGGTGCCGTAGTAGGTCGCCAAAAGTTCGCCGACGCGCACTTGGCCGACGCTGTAAGTCACGATGTTCTCGAAGTTCTGCTCGACGACAACGCCGTAGCGCGACAATTCCCATTCATTCAGACCCGCGATGACCTTGTCGAGCTCGGCCGCCGCGGAGACCACCACCTGGCCGCGCCCGCCGATGCCCCGTGAGGGCTTGACCCGCGCAGCGCCGCGTTGGAGTACGAGCATTCCCGCCCTGCGCGCGTCGTCGCGGCTAAAGGCAGTGAATCCGTACAATACCGCGTCTCGCAAGCGTTCGCCCAAATCCTGTTGCCAGCCGTCGGGCGCTTGCGCGCCGCGATCGACCAGAGGGTGGGTGATGGTTTTGGTCGCGACAAACGGATACGGCACGATACCACCGAACAAATCCCGCTCATCGTGAATACCGAGTTGCCGCGCCCTTCGACACCGACCAGAGTGTCATCGGGGACGAAGTAGAGTGGTCCAGGGTAATGCTTGCCCGGATCGTAGTCGCCGGCGAATTCCCAGCCGTTGAGTTTTGCCAGCTTGCTCGCCGTCTCGTTGCGACTGATATTCTCGTGAAAATCCGGCCGGCCGGAGTCGAGTTCCGAGTAGCGCACGACGACCCGGCTGCGATCAGATTTTAACATAAGAATATAATCCCCTTTCTGAATAGCACCCCGGCTTTTTCGCCGTTTGCATGAATTTTAACAAATGGCGCCGCTGAGTGAAGGGATTATATGGTTTGGGTAAAACTATCGGTAAGTGAAATGGGACAATAAATTGCCAGATCCAGGTTGCCAGCCGTTCTGGGACTGGTTGGAGTGCAATGTTTACACTCCAGAGTGGACGGTGGTGGTTTCGCCACAGCAAATTAGCCCCGTTCATTGCGCAAGTGTAGCGGCGGAGCTAGAGTCAATAGTATCGATGCCAGAGGGATCTTTCCCGGACGGAGGGTTTTTTGAGTCTATCATCAAAACAAATGGCAATTGGGCTGGGCGTGGCGCTCTTGGTTTTTACGATTTTCACCGTTTTTAGCAAACAAAACCGGGGCGAACCGGAGATTATTTTCAGCGAATTTAACGCCGCCGTGGAGCGCGGCGACGTTGGCGAGGTGGTGATCCAGGGAAATAATATTCAAGGTAAATACAAGAACGGTGGACAGTTTAGAACGTTTACCGCCGATGATCCGGAGCTGGTAAAGGCATTGCGCGGCAAGGACGTGAAAATCACGGCTAAGCCCGAGGATGACTCGCCGTGGTACATGCTGCTGCTGCTTAACTGGTTTCCCATGCTGCTGCTCATCGGCGTGTGGATATTTTTCATGCGCCAGATGCAGGCGGGCGGCGGCAAGGCGATGTCCTTTGGCAAGAGCAGGGCAAAACTGCTTACGGAGACTCAACAGCGCATCACCTTTAGCGATGTCGCCGGTGTGGACGAAGCCAAAGATGATCTGCAAGAGATAATCGCATTCCTCAAGGATCCAAAAAAATTCACCAAACTTGGCGGCCGAATTCCTAAAGGGTGTTTACTAGTTGGCGCCCCGGGAACCGGCAAGACGCTGTTGGCTCGCGCGATCGCGGGCGAAGCCGGAGTGCCGTTCTTCAACATCAGCGGTTCCGATTTCGTCGAAATGTTCGTCGGCGTCGGCGCGTCTCGGGTGCGCGATCTGTTCGTTCAGGGCAAAAAGAAGGCGCCTTGCATCATTTTTATCGACGAAATCGACGCCGTCGGGCGTCACCGCGGCGCCGGCTTCGGCGGCGGCAATGACGAGCGCGAACAGACGCTTGAACCAGCTGCTGGTGGAAATGGATGGGTTCGAGTCCAACGAAGGAGTTATTCTGATCGCCGCAACCAACCGGCCCGACGTATTGGATCCCGCGTTGCTCCGTCCGGGACGGTTCGATCGCCATGTTGTCGTACCGCGACCGGACATCAAAGGGCGGGAAGGCATCTTGCAGGTGCATTCGCGCAAGGTGCCCTTGGCAGCGGACGTGGATGTCAACGTGCTGGCGCGGTCCACGCCCGGCCTAACCGGCGCGGATTTGGAAAATCTCGTCAACGAAGCGGCTTTGCTGGCGGCGCGCAACGACCAGGAAATCGTCAACATGGTCGACCTCGAGTTGGCCAAAGACAAGGTCATGATGGGCGCCGAGCGGCGCAGCATGATTATCAGCGACGCAGAAAAACGCACCACCGCCTATCACGAAGCCGGCCACGCCCTGGTGGCGAAGCTGCTGCCGGGCGCCGATCCGATCCACAAGGTGACGATCATCCCGCGCGGCATGGCTTTGGGTCTGACCCAGCAATTGCCCCAAGACGAAAAATATACCTATGCGTCGAAGTACTTGCTCAATAATTTAGTCATCCTCTTCGGCGGCCGGGTTGCCGAAGAGCTGGTGCTCAAGCAGGTCACCACGGGCGCAGGCAATGATATAGAAAAGGCGACGGATCTGGCGCGGCGAATGGTCTGCGAGTGGGGCATGAGCGAAAAGCTCGGGCCAATGACTTTCGGCAAGAAAGAGGAAGAGATCTTCATGGGCAGAGATTTTACCCAGAAGGTCGGCTATTCGAAGAACACGGCAGTCGAGATCGACGCTGAGATCAAGCGCATCATTCAGGAGAGCTACCAGAAGGCTAGGGACCTATTGACGACCCATCTGCTGTTGCTCCACGGAATCGCCGAGAAGCTGCTGGAAAAAGAGGTCCTAGACGGTTCGGAGATTGACGCCATAGTCAGAGCCTTCAGTCTTAACGGCGGCGACCCGCTGACATTAGCGACTGCGTCGGCCACTGCTTAAGTTCACTAGTGAAAGCCGCATGGCGGCGTAGTTCAATGGTTCAACGTTCAACGACGGAGTCGGACGGGGACTTGGCACGATCGGCAGAAAATGCTGCCCGCTGCCGACTGCGGATTATTTTACGACTCTTGAGCAGTCTTAGTACATTGCGACAAGGCATGAGCTGAGTCAAAGCTTGCTCGGATTGACGGTCGAAATTTCGAGATCCTGCGCAAGCACTTTGGTCGGCATCAACGACGGCATCCTGATATGTGAATTCTGGTCTTCAACCGCACGATTGGATGTTCTGCTGCCCCGGGGTTTGGTTTTCCATTGACAGTTCGACATCTTCACTACGCGGGATGTCGATCTGAAGCTCGTATCCTTTTGACGTCGCTACCTCGTCCACATCGCGTCGACCATGACAACGTTTTTGCACGGACTGAGACGATGTCGGATTACGTGATAATTCGGACAATTTGAACTCCCACCTTCGTGACTCGTGTCTTCGGAAATGCGCCCAGTTGGTTGCGGCCGGGTAAACCTTCGTGTAAAAACTGTTCCGGATCTTCGGATGCCGCTGCAGCTGTCAGGTCATCTCTGAAGACGCGAATTAGCTAAGCTTGGCTACCGCGTCGCGGATGCGCGTGCAGCCCTTTTCGATATCCGGCAGCGAAGTCGCATAGGAGAAACGGATATGCTGCTGGGAGCCGAAATCTTCTCCAGGCACGCCGGCGACCTTGGCTTCTTCGAGTAAATAGTCGGCGACATCGCAGGGCGAACTGAGTTTCTTGCCGTTGGCGGATTTGCCGATCAGGCCGGCGATGTTGGGGAAGACGTAAAACGCGCCTGCCGGTTTGAGGCAATGAATCCCCGGTATCGTGTTGAGCCGGTCGACGATCACGCCGCGCCGTTTGTGGAACTCGCGCACCATTATCGCCACCGTGTCCTGGGGGCCGCGCAGCGCTGCCAACGCCGCCCACTGGGCGATGGAGGTCGGGTTCGACGTGCTCTGGCTCTGAATTTTTCCCGCCGCGGCGATCACGTCAGCTGGTACCCAAGGCGTAGCCGATGCGCCAGCCGGTCATGGCGTAGGTTTTCGACACGCCGTTGATGATGATCGTGCGCTCGCGCAGATTGGGACAGAGCGCGACGATGTTATGCACGGCAAAGCCGTCGTAAACGATCTTGTCATAGATATCATCGGCAAAGATCAGGCATTGGTGTTTTTCCAGAACCTTGCCGATGGCCAGCAGTTCGTCCTTGTCATAGGTCGCGCCGGTTGGATTGCCCGGGCTATTCAAGAAAAAAACTTTGGTGCGCGCGCTCAAGGCGGTTTGGAGTTGCTCTGGTGTGATGCGAAAGCCGGTGGATTCGTCGGTGGCAATCAACTTCGGCACGCCGCCTGCCAACAGCGCCATGTCGGCGTAGCTGACCCAATAGGGCGCCGGGATCAAAACCTCGTCGCCGGGATTGACCACCGCTTGGAGCAAATTATACAGCGCATGCTTGGCACCGCAGCTGACGATGATATCTTCCTTGCGGTAGCTCAGGCCATATTCTTCTTGATATTTTTGCGCGATTGCCGCGCGCAGCGGTTCGATGCCTTTGACATCGGTGTACTTGGTCAGCCCTTTGCGCAGGGCGTCTATGGCAGCGGCTTTGATATGCTCCGGCGTGTCGAAGTCGGGCTCACCGGCGGAGAAATTGACGACATCGATTCCGTCGGCGCGCAGTTTGCCCGCTTTGGCGGCGATCGCCAAGGTCACCGAGGGTTTGACGAGTTTGGTTCGGTCTGCCAGCACAGTCATGGCGCACAATCCTTAGACTTTAAATTTTTCTTGGAGTTTTTTGAGGACATTGTCGGGCACCAGACCGGCGACGTTGCCGCCGAGACTGACGACTTCTTTGACGAGCCGCGAGCTGGTGTAAAATTCCGACTCGCCGGTCATCATGAAAAAAGTTTCCAGCTTGGGCTTGAGCCGGTGGTTCATCATCGCCATTTGAAATTCATATTCAAAGTCGGAGATCGCGCGCAGGCCGCGGATCACCACCGTCGCGCCTTGACGGTCCGCGTAGTCGACCAGCAGCCCTTGAAACGACACGGCGCTGACCCGGCCATCGGTGCCGGCGAACACCTCTTCGATCAACTGCAAGCGCTCTTGAACCGTGAACAGCGAGCGATCTTTGTCAGGGTTGCTGGCGATGGCGACGACGACTCTGTCGAACACCCGCAAGGTGCGATTGACCAGATCGACATGGCCGTTGGTGATCGGATCGAAGGAGCCGGGATAGATAGCGACATCGCTGTTTGCCATAAAGTTTGTCCTTACGCGGTCGGATTCATAGCCTGTGATCTGTCGAAGAATGACAGCAGAGTATCACCATAACGGCGTTGATCATTCAATATGAGCGCGCCGTAACCGGGCTTGACAGCTTCCCGTCCGCTGTGTTCGACGACGACGATGGCGGCGGGGTTGAGCAAAGCGCATTGGCCGATGGCTTCCAGGGTCGTCTTGACCAAGCCTCGCTCATAGGGTGGGTCGAGAAATATCAGATCGAACTTTTCCCCGGCCTTGTCGAGCTTGCGCAGCGCCCGCGCCACCGGAACGATCCAGACCTGCGCCCGTTGGATCAATTTCAGCTTGGTCAAATTCTCGCGGATCACCGCGGCGGAGCGCGCCGACTCATCGACCAACACCGCTTCGACGGCGCCGCGGCTGAGCGCTTCGATGCTGACGTTGCCGCTGCCGGCGTAGAGATCGAGCACCCGCAGCCCGGAGAAATCATGGGGCAGAATGTTAAACAGCGACTCCTTGACCCGCGCCGCCGTCGGCCGGACTGTCAGTCCTTTGGGCACTTTGAGCTTGCGGCCACGCGCCATTCCGCCGATCACTTTCATGGTCAAAGAGTCCGCTCAGGCTTAACCATCGATCTTCAAGACGATCTTGCCGAAATGTTGTCCTGCCGCCAAACGCTGCTGGGCCCTGGCCGCTTGTGCCAGCGGAAACACTTTGTCGATCACCGCCTTGGTGCCGCTGACTTCTAGGAAGTTAAGCGCCTGGCGCAGTTCATCGCGGCTGCCGAGAGATGAGCCAAAGACTTTCAAATGATGCCAAAAGATTCGCCGCAGATCGGTGGCCGGCTGCGCCCCGGCGCTGGCGCCGCAGGTCACCAGCCGTCCGCCTCTGGCTAAGGCGGCGAAGCTTTTCGGCCAATTCTCACCGCCTAGGCAGTCGACGACGACGTCGACACCACGCTTGGCGGTGATCCGGCGCACTTCCGGTGGAAAATCCTGGCTTTGCTCGTCAATGCCGTGGGCCGCGCCGAGTGCTTGCGCTTTGCCTATTTTCGCCGCGTTATCGGCCGTGACGATGGCGTGAGCGCCCAGTCGCACCGCCAGTTGTAGCGCCGCGGTCGCCACGCCGTCGCCAATGCCGCGGATCAGCACCAGTTCACCTGGCTTGAGCTCGGCGTCGGTGATCAACATGCGCCAGGCGCATAGGAAGTCGACGGCTATGGCCGCGCCTTCCTCATAGGAAAATCCCGCCGGCAGCGCAAAGCAGTTTTCCCCTCCTAGCCGGACATACTCGGCATAGGTGCCGTCGACTGTTTCGCCGAGGTGGTGCGGCTGCTCGCACGGCGATTGTCGATCGGTGCGGCAGGCGCGGCAGGCGCCACAGCCGCGTCGCGGATAGAGGCAGACGGCATCGCCGGCCTTGAAGTCTTTGACGGCGCTGCCAACGGCGGCGACCACACCGGCGCCCTCGCTGCCGAGGATTCGCGGCAGGCATGATCGCTGATCGCTGCTGCCTTGGCGAATTTGCATGTCGGTTTGGTTGAGCGCGGCTGCCTTGAGACGGACGATGACATCGTCCGGCGACTGCAGCTGGGGATCGGCGGTCTCTTCGAAACGCAGTTGTTCGACGCCGCCATGGTGATGAATCCGTACCGCTTTCAAACCGTTTCCTCGAAAAATATCAATTGGGTTAGCAAGAACGAAAATCAGAGTCAAAGGGAAGTAGAAGATTCGGATTGCAGCGCAGAGACACAGAGGTCGCAGAGCTGAAACAAACTTTATTTCTCGGCGTTCTCCGCGGCTCTGCGCTGAAGCTCCGAAATGAACTAGTGGAACGGTTACGCTGAAAAGGAAGTGCCGCAGCCGCAAGTAGCCGTGGCGTTGGGATTGCTGAACTTGAAGCCGCCGCCGTAGAGGCCGGATTCGTAATCGATGACCATGCCTTGGAGCAATGGCACACTGGCGCCGTCGACAAAGACCTTCACACCGTTCCATTCGAGGACGGTGTCGCCGGCTTTCTGTTCGCGGTCGAAGTCGAGCTTATAGGAATGGCCGGAGCAGCCGCCGTCGGTTACGCCGACGCGCAAACTCTGGCCGGCGCGGTCATCGCGCGCCAGGAGTTTCTTGATCTGCTCGATTGCGCTCTCGGTGAGCTTCAGATCTAGATTACTATCGGGATTGGTCATTTCCATGAGTCACCTATCGTTAAGGGTAATGCCGACGACCGATCAAGTCAAGGTGGTTACGCGCTGATCGGCTGCTGCGATCAGCCGATTGCCGACCCGTGCATCAGACTGGTTCGAGTTATTTCTCGAATAACGCCTGGACGAAGCTTTCGGCTTCGAAGGGCTGGAGATCTTCGACGTCCTCGCCGACACCGATATATTGGACCGGGACGCCGAGTTCTTCTTGGATGCTGATGATGACGCCGCCTTTGGCCGTGCCGTCGAGTTTGGTCAGGACGATGCCGGTGACGTCGGTGGCTTCTTTGAACACCCGGGCTTGCTGCAAGCCGTTTTGACCGGTGGTGGCGTCGAGGACGAGCAAGGTTTCGTGCGGCGCGTCGGGCAGTTCCCGGGTGATGACCCGGCGGATTTTTTTTAGCTCTTCAAGCAGATGGACTTTGGTGTGCAGACGGCCGGCGGTGTCGATGAGCAGCACGTCGACGCTGCGGCTTTTGGCCGCCTGCATGCCGTCGAAGACCACTGCCGAGGGATCGGCGCCGGCCTTGTGTTTGACGACATCGACGCCGACTTTTCTGGCCCCAGGCGTCGAGCTGCTCGATGGCGGCGGCGCGGAAAGTGTCGCCGGCGACCAGCAATACCTTTTTGCCGTCGTTGCGGTACTGGGCGGCCAATTTACCGATGGTGGTTGTCTTGCCGACGCCGTTGACGCCGAGAAAGATTACCACCCAGGGGCGGACCGAAAGCCGCGCGCGCTTGGGCGCGGCGACTGAGCCGCGCAGCATGTCGACCATGGCGGCTTGCAGTTGGGCCGACATGTCCTGGCTGAGATCTTCGCTGTTGCCCGGCGCCTGACGGCGCAGCGCCCGCATCAACTTTTCCGTGGCTTTGACGCCGACATCGGCGGTGATCAGGCTCTCTTCCATCTCGTCTAAAGACTGTTCGTCCCATTGGCGATTTTGCAAGATCGCGCCGATCTTTTGCACCCAGGTCTCGCGGCTTTTGGTTAATCCTTGTTTGAGCCGTTGAAAAAAAGCGCCGACTGCCATGGTTCGATATTCTGCGAAGCGGTGTTGAGAGTCAAACGGCGAGCTTAAAAAGCTCGGCACCGATTGGAATTAGTGTCGCCATCGAGGCTGGTAGAATTCTCTTACACGAAATGAAGGTTCGTCATGCCGGCGCAGGCGTCACCTGAATTCCGGCTTCCGCCAGAATTACGGAAGGTATGTCGACTTCGAGTCGACAAAATCACCGCCCTCGGCTTGGCACCGAAAGACGATCAGTCATGCGCACCGAGACGACTTTGGAGACGCCGGGTTCGGCCATGGTGATGCCGTACAACATCTCGGCCGATTCCATGGTCTTCTTGTTATGGGTCACCAGGACGAACTGCGAGTGGCTGCTCATCTCGTGGATCATGTCATTGAAGCGGTCGAGATTGGCGTCGTCGAGGGGCGCGTCGACCTCGTCCAAGAAACAGAAGGGGCTCGGCTTGGTTAGAAAAATCGCGAACAGCAAACTCACCGCGGTGAGCGCCTTCTCGCCGCCGGACAAGAGCGTGATCGACTGGAGCTTCTTCCCCGGCGGTTGGACGATGATGTCGACGCCGGTTTCGAGAAAGTCGTTTTCGTCGGTGAGCACGAGCTTGGCTTTGCCGCCGCGGAACAGGCGCGGGAAGATCACCTCGAACTTTTCGTTGATCGCTTCGAAAGTCTCTTTGAAACGCAGCCGGCAGATGCGATTCAACTTGACGATGGTCTGCTGCAGGTCGGCGATGGATTTTTCCAGATCTTCCTTTTGCTGGCTCATGAACTGGAAGCGTGTGGTCAGCTCTTCGTACTCGCCGATGGCGGCCAGGTTGACCTCGCCCATCCGTTCCAGGCGGCCGCGCAGATCTTCGATGTCGAGCAGCAGTTGGTCGCGTGACGGTCCGTCCTCGTCCGCCTGATGCGGTCAGGGAAACCAAGTCGGCGTCGTATTTCTCGCGCAGGTTGTCGGCAAGGTGCTGCAAGTTGAGACGCTTTTCGGCGAGCGCCAGCTGAATTTGGCTGCGCTCTTCCTGACAGCTTTCGCCCAGTGGGCGCAGCTCCTTGATGGTCTCGCCGATCTCGGCGAGCTGCATGGAGATATTCCGATAATTTTGCCGGTCGGTCTGTAGGCGGCTCTCTAAGTCCTGGAGTTCTTCCCGGCCGCCGCGCAACGAAGCCTCGGTTTGGCCCAGCGCCTCGGCGATTTCACTGCGCTGTCTTTGACAATCGGCGCCGCGGCTTTGCCAGCTCGCGATCTCTTGTGTGGTCGCGTCTCGTTGGCTTAAGCGATTGGCGAGATTGACATGGGTGTTCTCGCGTTTTTCCCCTAGGGCGGCATTGCGAATACGCGACTGGGTCACCGCCGCTTCGGCGCTCTCGACGGCGCTGCGTAATGCGCCGAAGCTCGCCTGCCGCTGCGCCAGGGTTTGTTCGCCGGTCAGTTTCTGTGCCGTGCGCGCTTCGATCATCACGTAATTGCGCTCGAACTCGTCGCGCAGATTTTGCAACGCGGCCGCGAGATCGCTCTGCTCCTGGCCAAGCGCCTGCAGGGCGCGGCTCAAGCGTTCATGTTCCTGACTGGCGGCGCGGTTCTCATGCTCCAAGCGCACCCGGTCGAGTTCGAGGCGATGGCTCTCGTTGTTCAGAATAGTTCGACGGGTTTGCGCCTGATCGAGTTCTGCTTTGATTTTGTCAAACTCGCTCTCCGCGTCGGGAAGTCGGGCGGCGCAATCGGCCAGGGCGCTGCCGAGTTCGCGAATGCGCCGGCGCTGGGCGAGCAAATTGCCTTCCAGAGGTGTGGTGCTGCCGCCGGTTACGGTGCCTGTGGAATCGATCACCTCGCCGTCCGGGGTGACAATGGTGCAGTAATAACCGTTGCGGTTCCATAGGGCCAAGCCGGCGGTCAAGTTTGGCACGACGATGACATCGGACAACAAATACTCGGCGATTTCCCGATAGCCGTCTTTTATCGACACCATGTCGATCAGCGGCGCGATCACCTCAGCTTCGCCCAGTGGCAGAGGCTCTTGTTGACGGTGGCGCAACTGCATGGGCATAAAGCTGCCGCGGCCCGACGCCTGTTGCTTGAGGAATTCGATGGACTCGACGCCCTCTTCATGGCCCTTGACGATGACGTACTGAAGCCGTTCGCCGAGGACCGCGGTCAATGCCTTCTCGTAGGTTTCCGGCGCTTCGATGACCTCGGCGACCAGGCCGTAAACGCCATTGGGCGAAACCGCCTGCTGCTTCTTGAGCATGATGGCGCGCACGCCTTCTTGATAGCCCTCATAGTTGCGCTGGAGGTCTTCGAGGGACACGAGTCGCGAGCGGTGTTCCTGGATCTCGGATTTGAGCCCGTCGATGTGCTGCTGTTGCTCATCGCGCGCATGGCTTAGGGTCTGGATCGACGCCGTCACCATGGTCGATTCGAGCGCGCGCTCGCGCAGCTCGTCGACGCAGGAGTTTAGCGCCTGGCCGGTCTCCTCGCGCCGTTCGGCGCAAGCGGTCAACGCGCCGCTCGCCTGGGAAGACTCGCTTTGGCAGCGCGCCAGCTCGCCGGCAATTTCTCCCTGGCGTTTGTCTTTGGCCAGGCTGTCATTTTTCAAATAAGCGATCTGGTTGGCGGTGTCGATGAGCGCGGTTTTTTCCCGGTCGATGTCTTCCTGCAGGCTGCGGATCTGCTGCTGCAGGCCGGTTAGTTCGGTCTCGCGTTCGCGCAGAAAAGTTTCTTCGAAAAGCGACAGCTGGATAAAGCTGTCTTTAGCTTTACTGAGTTCTTCGATCTCCTGGTTCAGGGTTCGCAGCCGCTCGTCAACCGTGGTCAGGGCGATTCTGGCTTCGTTTTCCGCCTGTTCCAGTTGCTCGAGATCGCGCCGGTAGAACTCGCACTTCTGCTCGTCGGTTTGGATCTGCGTGCGGCGTTGAAACGCGTCTTCTTGCTGGGCGCCGATGGCCTTGTCGGCTTCGAGCAGCGCCAGCCGCACCGATTCGTTCTCCGCCTCCTTGCCATGGAGTGTGGCAAGATATTCGGCCAGGCGGTTTTCGACAGCCGGCGAGCCGCTGTTCCTGTTGGGCGATGTCGCCATGTAAAGCGTCGCGCTGCATCGCGGTGAAGGCGAAATCTTTTTCGCGCAGTTCGGCTCTGAGGGCGCGGTAACGCTCGGCCTTCTTGGCCTGCAACTCCATGGTGCGGATCTGCCGTTCGATCTCGCGGACGATATCACTGACGCGCAAGAGGTTTTGCTGGGTGCGCTCGAGTTTTTTCTCGGCGACCACCTTGCGGCTCTTGTACATGCTGGTGCCGGCCGCTTCTTCGATCAGGCCGCGCCGTTCTTCCGGTTTGGCATTGACCAGCTCATCGACCTTGCCCTGCTCGACGATAGAGTAGGCCTTGCTGCCGACACCGCTGCCCAAAAACAGCTCGATCACGTCCTTTAGCCGGCAGGTGATTTTGTTGATGGCATACTCGGACTCGCCTGAGCGAAACAGCCGGCGGGTGACCATGATCTCGCTCAAATTGCTGTATTCCGCCGGGCTGCGGTGGTCTTCGTTGTCGAAGGTGATCGATACTTCAGCCATGCCGGTGGGCGGGAGGCTATCGCTGCCGGCGAAGACCACGTCCTCCATTTGATGGCCGCGCAGGTGGCGGGCGCTTTGCTCGCCCATGGCCCAGCGCAGAGCGTCGACGATATTGGACTTGCCGCAGCCGTTCGGCCCGACGACCGCAGTGACGCCTGGATTGAACTCCACGGCAGTCTTCTCGGCGAAGGACTTAAACCCAACCATTTCAAGGCGTTTGAGGCGCATCTTTTAATTCAAGTTTAGGTAACTTTCGGGTAAATTCGGTAAGCGAAATATGGCGTTACTATTTCACAGCTTTCCGAGGGTGTCAAGAATAAATCACAAGATACGGTGGGGTTTGCCGATAACTTACCACTATATATTGAATTAACCGCTGCTGAACGTCCGGGAAAATTGCCGGGGGGTAGGCTAGCGCGAGCCAGCGTCAATCCGAGGGATGCTAACGCTCGAGTAGTTCGGTATTCCAGTATGAGGCGTCGACGGTGTTGAGGAAGGGGGTCCACTCGCGGTAGCGCGACAGGCTGAAGGTTTCCTGCATGAACGGCGTCCACTGCGGGCCGCACCGGATTGCGCTTCAGCAGCATGCCGGCTTGTTGCGGTGTCCGCCCGCCCTTGCGCCGATTGCACTCATGGCACGAGCAGACCACGTTCTCCCAGACGGATACGCCGCCTTGGGAACGCGGAATGACGTGATCGAGATTGAGTTCCTGGCGCGGCAATCGTCGGTGGCAATACTGGCAGGTCAACTTATCGCGGGCATAGATATTAAAGCGGCTGAAGCGAACCTGGCGCTTGGGCACGCGGTCGTAGCTCACCAACAGAATCACCCGCGGCACGCGAATGACGCGATTGACCATGCCGACGGTCTCGTAATGGGTGGCGATCGAAAGATCGCTCCAGCTGTCGAAATCGAAGGTTTGATACTGCTCGTTTACCGCTTTGGCGATGCCCTGGTAGAGCAGCACGAAGGCGCGCTTAACCGAGGTGACATGGATCGGTAGGTAGGACCGATTGAGGATCAGGACCTTGGTGTGGAGAATCGAATAACCTGGCGCGGTGGCTGAAAAAGTCATAGTCAGCTTTCGTCACGCGGTAATGATGCCGATCGGGTCGCCGGTACTCTTATGAAAATACCGGGCTCCTGCGCCAATGTCAATTTGACGACAGGCCAACTGGGCGCTTCATCTTGATCTCACCGGCGATTTCTTTTATAACTCATGTCAGCTACTTTCTTTTTTGCTATTCGTCGGTTGCGCCATTCCCTGCACGGCCCGCCTCGCACCGCACCCACCGGCATCGCCAAGAGTTTAGTGTCTATAGGAAACTATGAAACAAGAAATTATTATCAATTCCACGCCCCAGGAAAGCCGCATCGCGCTCGTCGAAGACGGTCTCTTAGCCGAGCTCTTGGTTGAACGAAAAGAAGAGATGGGCATCGCGGGCAATATTTACAAAGGCAAAGTCGCGCGGGTTTTACCCGGCATGCAAGCGGCTTTTGTCGAGATCGGCATGGACAAGGCGGGATTTCTCCACGCCTCGGACTTCTCCGCCCTCGATGACGTCCATCTGCTCAGCCCTTCCGGCGACGATGTCGAATTCGAAGAGGCGCCGGCGCCCAAGCCCAGTCCATCGCGCCATCTGCCCCTGGAAAAGCAGCTCTCGCGCGGCGAGGAAGTGCTCGTGCAAGTCGCCAAGGATCCGCTCGGCACCAAAGGCGCGCGGGTGACGTCGCATATTTCCCTGCCGGGCCGCTACATGGTTTTCATGCCGGGCAATAAGCATATCGGCATCTCGCGGCGCATCGAGAGCGATGAGGAACGCAAACGGCTCAAGGAGATCGCCCAGTCCTTGGGTACCGAGGAAGGGGGCTTTATTCTGCGCACAGCCTGCGAGGGGCTGAGCAAGCGCGAGATTCAGCACGACTTGGGTTTTTTGCAGAAGCTCTGGAAAAGCATTCAGAAAAAAGCCGAAAGCGCGCCGTCGCCATCGCTGATTCATCAAGACCTCGATCTAATCGCGCGGGCGATCCGCGATTTCTTCACTGCCGATACCGAGCAGGTGTTGATCGATTCGCCCAAGGATCATCGGCGCATCGTCGATTTCGCCCGCCACTTCATGCCGCGCTTGAAGTCGAAGATCAATCTCTATACCGACAAGGAACCGCTGTTCGAGCAGCTCGGCATCGAAGAAAAGATCACCAAGGCTCTCGACCCGCGCGCTTGGCTGCGCTCGGGCGGCTACATCATCATCGAACGAACCGAAGCGCTGACCGCGGTGGACGTCAACACCGGCCGGTTTGTCGGCAAGCGCAGTCAAGAAGAGACGATTCTCAAGACCAATCTCGAGGCGGTGCAGGAAGTGGTGCGGCAGTTGCGGCTGAGAAACGCCGGCGGCCTGATCATCATCGACTTCATCGACATGGAGAGAGAGGCCAACCGCAAGAAGGTCTATGAATCTCTCAGGGAAGCGCTGAAAAAAGACAAAGCGCGCACCAATATTTTGAAAATCTCCGAGCTCGGTCTGGTCGAGATGACCCGCCAGCGCACCCGCGAGAGTCTGGAAAACCAGTTGCTGCGTTCCTGCCCGCACTGCGACGGGCGCGGCCGAATCAAATCGCCGGTGACGGTGGCCTACGATGTGCTGCGCGCGATCAAACGGCATCACGCCGGCATGGATAACGGCCGGAACATCGTCGTGCGCCTGCACCCCGATGTCGCCAACTTTCTCTACGACGAGAAAAACAACAGCCTGGAAAATCTCGAGCGCGAACTCAACCACCGAATCATCATCAAGGCCAGCCAAGAGCTGCATCACGAGAAATACGAAATTTCGGAATCGTAAGATAAAAAAGATTGGCCGCACCATGCGACGGTGCTCCGGGCGATCGGGACGCAGAGGCGAAAAGAGTTACGGCAAAAGTAGGGGCGGGTTTGCAACCCGCCCTCTTAATTTTTCGGCCAGGCGTGGATGTCGGTGTCTTTACGTAGTTGCTTCTTGTCGTAAACTTCGTAGTGGGTGAAGGCGCTAATCGGGCGGCGTGGCTTGGCTTTGGGCCAACTGCTGGCGTGGCCGACCGGCATGACCCAGAGCAGGCGCAATTCGTTCGGCACCTTGAACAGTTCTCTTAATTCCGGCTCCACTTCTTCACGCACGGACACCCACACCGTGCCCAGGTTCATGCTGGCGGCGGCGAGCATGGCTTGCTGCACGGCGTTGGCGATGCTCGCCTGAAAGAGTTTTTCCCGGTCGCCGGGCTGGCGCGTGGTCAAGTAGACCTGCTTGGTGCGCGCCTCGCCGCAGACTAGCACGAGCGCGCTGACATCGCCGACATAATCTTTTTTCAAGCCCTTGTAGTGCACCGGGTCTTCTTTTTTTCGGTCGCGCCATTCCTGGGAATAGATCTCGCGCACTTTCTTCATCTTCTTGCGGTCGCGGGTGACGACGAACTCCCAGGGCTGGGTGTTGGCGCCGGACGGCGCCCAGCGCGCCGCTTCCAGAATATTCTCCAGCTGTTGGTCGCTCACCTTGCCGGTTTTGTAGACGCGCACGCTGCGCCGGTGGCGGATGATTTCGAGCAAATTCTCAGTGTCCATGATTATCCTTTGACAGCGGTCAGGTTTATTCTTCCAGGTTCATTGTGGCGGAGTAGTCACCACGAAGTGCCCATGAGCTTGCGCTCGCCTACAGAGCATGAAAATGGTTCGCATTCCCGGAACATGCTTCCCTCCTTGATTCGTCATTCCCGCGCATGCGGGAATCAAGTTTGTTCTGCGCTGAATTAGCCTGGATACCCGCCTTCGCGGGTATGACGAAACTCTGGAGGCTCTTCGTTGTGGATATCATCCCCTCACCTGTATTTTCGAAGAAGGCACGAAGGACACGAAGGTCGGAGTTCAAACTATCCGAATTTTCCGAACCCTTCGAACCCTTCGTGTCCATCGTGGTGAGCTGTCCTTTGCGAATTTTGCGTTGTTTGCGCCCTTTGCGGTCAATTATCCGATTCCGAATCGTCAATTGAGCGAGACCTGGCTGCGCCGGCCGAACCACCAGGCGATGAAAATCAACGGCGCCAAAACCAATGTCATCAGCAGCGTTACGGCCGAAGCCTTGTTGATGCTGCCGCTGTACCAGTAGCTCCAGATCACCGCCGGCAATGTGATGTTGTCATGGACCGCGAGGAAGACCGCTGCGGTGAGTTCACGGTAGACCAGCAGTGCCGTCCAAATCCACACGGAAAATAGCGTGGGCCGAATCAACGGGAACAAGACCCGCCAGGCGGTGCGGGCGGTGGACAGGCCGGAGACGAAGGCGGCTTCTTCGAGCTCGCGATGGATTTGCAAAAGCGAGCCGTTGAGCGCGCGGGTGGCGAAAGCCAGGCGGGCGACTATGTAGACGATCGCGATGATCCACACCGAACCGTAGAGCGGGATCCTCGCGCCGATGACAAAGAGCGCGAGTAACAAAGCGCCGATGGCGAGAATCACTTCGGGCAGGGCTTGCGGCAGGAAGGCGCCGAACTCCAGCACATAACGCAGCCGGCTGCGCGAGCGCACGATCAGCCAGGAGAGCGCGAAGGCGAGCAAGAGCACCGCAAGCGGCACGACGGTGACCAGCAGCGCGGTATTCTTCAAACCGCGCAACACCAATTCCCAGTCCATGCCGTGAAAGTGGCTGAAGGAGAGATGCTTCATCGCTTCCATGGACGGCGGCACGAAGTAGGGCGTCAGCGCGGCGTAGGCGATCAGCAATAACGGCAACAGTTTCGAGAACAGCGCGTAGAGAAATATAAAACTCCAGGCGGCCAGCGACCAACGGCCGAGCGGAATCAGCGTCGGTTTGTAACCCTTGCCGGTGACGACTTCGAAGCGGTGTCCCTGGCGCAGTACTTGGCTGTACCACAGCGTCAGCAGGCCGGCGACGACGATCATGAAGGCGCCGACGACACCGGTGATGCCGTACTCGGGCAGGCCGGCGCCCTGGGGATGAACTTTGAGATAGATAAAGGTGCTGAGCAGGTAAACGCGGTTGCCCAAGCCCAAGATCGCCGGAATATCGAAGGTGGCGATGCCGATGGTGAAGATATAAATCACCGCCGCCAGGATTCCCGGCCGGGCCAGCGGCAAGGTGATGCGCCGCATGATTCTGCCAAAGCTCATGCCATGCACCCGCGCCGCTTCTTCCAGCGACGGATTCATGGCACGAAACATTTGCGAGGTTAAAATGAACGCCAGGGCGGCGAGACTCAGTCCTTGAACGAAGCCCATGCCGATGGGCGTGGCGATATTGATCGGCCCGGCATCGAGATTGAACAGATCGATCAGCCAGCGATTGACCAAACCGATGCGCGGATGGGCGATCAGAGTCCAGCCCATGGCGGTGTAGATTCCCGGTATGAGTAAACCGAGCGTCATGATTGCGTAGAGTAAGGTTTTCCCCGGCAGGGTAGTTCGCTCCACCAGCCAGGCCACCGGCAAGCCGAACAGCAAGGCGACCAACGTCGCCGTGACCGTGAAGATCAACGTGTTGACGGCAACGCCGATGATAAATGGATCGGCAAACACTTCGCGGTAATTGGCCAGTGTGTAAATCGCACTGGGCGTGCCGAGGGCACCTTTCTGCAGGCTGACCCAAAACATGGCGATGACGAGCACGAGGATCACCGCCATCGGTAGCGCGGCCAGCGACAGGAGCGCAGACGAGGTCTGTGTGCCGGCGAGAAAACTCCTGAGCCGTGAGGTGTAGGCGGTCATGAGGATTGGAGTGATGGAGTATTGGAGTACTGGAGTACTCGGAGTCGAGGAGAGAGCAGTCCCAGCACTCCATCACTCCACTACTCCAACACTCCAGCTCGAGTTTTATTTCTGCCGCAGGATGCCTTCCAGCTCTTTCTGGATCGCCGTGTAGTCTTTGAACGACGCCAGCCATTCCGGGGAGTTGATAATGATCTTGCCTTTGGCGGCGCGGACAATGTCGAGCTCCCGTTTGGTTTGCGAGCCGGGGAATAGGTGCAGATCCAAACCGTCGATGCGCCAGAGCAGCTCTTGGCCCTCGGCGCTCAACAAATAATGAATCAACAGCGCGCCGGCGTTGGGCGAGCGCGAATTCTTTGGCACGGCGGCATAACGCATGTGCAGCACCGTGCCTTCTTCCATGACGCTATGGCCCACCGGCGCGCCGGTGCGTTTGGCGACGTTGACGTCGTTGCCGCCGCAGGTGAACGCCAGCATGATGAATTCGCCGCTGGTGATGCGCTCGACTTCGCCGCAGCGCATCAGGCCGGCGATCTGCTTGGACAGCTTGCGCGTGAAGTCGACCATTTTTTCCCGGCCCAAGAAATCCGGCGTGGCGAACTCGCGCATGCCGGCGGCGTAGGGCGTCGAAGCGATCTTGCCTTTCCACTTGGGATTGAGCACGTCCTCGATGCGCTTGGGTATGTCGTTGCCCTTGACCGCGTTGGTGTTGAACTGCACGCCGACCACGGCGGTGGCGACCGCCACATGGGTGCCGTCCGCGGCGATTGGGTTGAACTTGCCCTCGCTCGCCGGCTTGTCCTGAATGAATTGATTGTAGGTCATCGGCTTGAGCGCTTTGCTGTTCAGGGCGTCGAGCATCGCCTGGGCGTTGCCGAGGTAGACATCGGTGCTCGCCGGCTGGCCGGCGGCAGCTTCCTGGATGATCCGCAACATCAACGCCTGCATGTCGGGACCCGGCGTGTACTGGCCTTTCAGGTCGAGTTTATATTTCTTGTTCATGTTGGCGACGATTTCCTTGAAACCTTCGCTGCCGCCGAAGCTTGCCTGGCCCCATTGGCCGCGCAGGGTGCCTTCTTTGCGCGCGCCTTCAATCAATTCGTTTAACGTCGTGGCGCCGGCCTGGGCGGCAAGGCACAACAGGGCGACTACCACTCCTGTGAGTCTTACGATCATGTGTTGTCCTCCTATGAGTTACGGATCGCGGCGGGAAAAAACCATGATGTCCGCCGTGTCCACGGTGAATCGGGTTAATCCATTTGAACTATCGGGAAGGGTGCGGTTCTTGCCAAACAGCTGGCGGCCGTTGGCGTCGGCGCAAAAGGTAAACTGATCGCCGAGAAAGGTGCTCGAGACGATTTGGCCGGCGAAGCCGTTGGTTTGACTGGGTGCCGTTAACGGCGCGCAGATTCTCCGGGCGAAAGCCGAGGCGAACCTTTTGCCCCGGCTTAGCCGTGGGCTCGACTTGAAGCTTGCCGATGGGCGAGTCGGCGACACCGGCGGCGACGATCTCGCCGTCGAGCCAATTCACCGAGCCGAAGAAATCGGCGACATCGGCGCTGATTGGCTTGTGATAAATTTGCGCTGGTGTGCCCACTTGCAATAACTCGCCGGCTTGCATAAGGGCGATCTTGTCGGCGATGGCCATCGCTTCGATCTGGTCGTGGGTGACATAAAGAACCGTGGAGCGCAATTGTTTGGCGAGCTCGCGAATCCGGCCGCGCACGTCTTCGCGCAACCGGGCGTCCAAATTGCTCAGCGGCTCGTCCATCAACAACAATCGCGAGTTGACGGCGATGGCGCGCGCCAGGGCCACTCTCTGCTGCTGGCCGCCGCTCAGTAAAGTCGCCGGACGGTCGGCCTGTTCTTCCAACTGAACTAAACGGAGCGCTTCTTTGACCCGGTTGGCGACTTCGCTCTTGGCGATGCGCTGGGCGCCCTCGGCCAGCGGTAGGGCGATATTTTGCGATACCGTGAGATGGGGCCAGACGGCGTAGGATTGAAACACCATGCCGAGCCTGCGCTGCTGCGGTGCGATCCAAGTAGGCGGCGTATCCGAGGAAACGATTCTACCGTCGATGCGGACCTCGCCGCCGTCCGGGACTTCCAGTCCGGCGATGCAGCGCAGCAGCGTCGTCTTACCCGAGCCGCTGGCGCCGACGATGACGAATAGTTCGCCCTCGGTGACTTCAAGATCGAGGGACTTGATCGCCGCAACCACGCCGTCGCTGACGGTGAACCGTTTGTGCAGGCGGCGGATGGAGATCATTGGCTTTAATTTTGTGCCATGCGTGAACGAGCGTCAGACGGCGGCCGAGAGTGGAAGCGATTGGTTTCGGGTTTTGAGTTCCGGGTTCCGTTAACCCGAAACTCAAAACCCGAGACGGCCATGCTCTAATGATACTCGGCGCCGGGCAGCGGATTGTTCACCGCTTCTTCCAAGGTGGTCGCGCGGCTCCATTCATTGGCCGGGCGGCTTTTGCCGTCGGTGCCGATCTGATCCATGGCGGCGTAGATTTCGATCTTATAGCCATCGGGATCGTAGAATTCGAGGCCGGGATTGCCGCCGGGGCCGCGCCGGCCCTCGTAGAAAATCGTCACGCCCTTGGCCTTCAGGAAATCGCGGATCTTGAACAGCTCCGACACGGTGGCGACTTCCAACGCCATGTGATCGAAGCCGACTTCGCCGCGTTTGGGCAGTTGGTTCTTTTCCGTGGCTTGCACCAAGGCGATGGTGTGATGGTCGTTGGCGTTGCGGAAAAACACCATGCCGCCCTCGTTCTTATCGGAAAACTTAAAGCCCATGATCTCGGTCCAAAATTTCGACGTGCGCTCGATATCGCTGCACGCGTAGACGATATGACCGATCTTCTTGATGTTGATGGGAGACTTCTCTGACATAACTATTCTCCTTTCGTCGGCAAAGCGGCGAGTTGACGCCGGTATTTAAGGTAGGCGATTTCTACCACGGAAAATTCGCCAAGGCAAAGCGAAACCGATGGCTAGCGGCGCGACAACTTGGCGACGATCTTGCGGCTATAATCGCGCACGCTGGCGAGATTCATCGAGCGGCGCTTGAGAATATCCAAGCGGATCATTTTCCACTGGAGACTCTTGGCCAGCGATTTCCGCTCGCCCTCGTCTTCGACATGCTTGAGCAGATCTTCGAGGATGCGGATGTCCTTCATCAGTTCGGCTTCGGGGGGCAGGACGTTGGCGTTTTTAAGGACATGGTAGGCCATGCGTAAATCTTCCGGCACGTCGCTGTGATCTGCCAATTCCAGCGGCTTGCCCTTGCCGGCGAGGTCGTCGAACTCGCCTTTGCGCTGGGCTTCGAGGATGCGCTGTTCGGCCAACCGTTCGATGAAACCGACGGCGCCGGTGGCTGGGGATGGGCGTCTAGTTGCCATGGCTAAAAGAGTTCTAAACGTTCAAGCCGTTCAATCGCTGCGCTCCGTTCAAATCGTTCAAGCCGTCGGATTCACCTCGTACGGTTTCGGATTCATCTCCTCAGGCGGCCGGACATGGCGAAACATCGTGTAAGAAGACCACATCGTTGACCAATTGTAGCCCGCCGCCGATGAATAATGGAAGCGACAACGACACGCTTTGCATGAGATAGGTCGAGATCGTCGGGCTGATGCCAAAGGGGACGGTGCGCGCCAGGCTGGTGACGCCGGCGGCGGAGCCGCGCTCGTTGGACTGGACCATGGCCATGGTGAACGATGCGCGCAGGGGGTTATCCATGTAGGCGAAGAACGAGCGGATCGCCAGCAGGGCCGCGGCGATGAAGAACGTCGGCGCCAACGGGATAGCGATGAAAATCATCGAAGCGAGCCCATGGGAAAAAGCCATGGTTTTCACCAGGCCGATCCAGCGCGCGATGATCGGCGCGCTCAAAAACGACAGGGCGGCGAGGAAGTTGGAGATAAAAAACAGCATGCCGAGGGATTTAAGCTCGACGCCGAAGCGCAAGAAAAACCAGTAGGCAGAGCAGCCCGCCCGCCATGCCCGCGCCGAAGTTGTCGACGAAGGCTAAGATCGACATCTTGGTGACGAACACGCCGGTGGTCTTGGACATTTTCTTTTGCGCGTGCCGTGGCTGGTGCCGTTCGTCGATCGCGCGGTAAACGAACAACAAGGCCGACGCTGAAAACAATGGTCAGAAGAAACAGCGGCTTGTACGAGGCCACGCGAATCCCAGCCCCAGCGCTCCTGAAGACACTGCGGCAAGCCGGCGGCCAGAGCGCCGACCGAGCCCATCACCGAACCGACAGAAAGCGTTGAGCGCCGAAAATCTGCGTTGCGATTTTCCGGCAGACACTTTTCCGCCAGCAGCGCTTCCTCCACCGGATTGAACGGTCCGCCGCCCGAGCCGCCGCCGCCCGAGCCGCCGGCGCCGACGTTGGCGATGATGACCGCGAGCAGAATGAAAAACAGGCTGCTAAAAAAAACAAAGATGGCGTTGGAGACGATGGTCAGCAGCGCCAAGAGCATGAGAATGTTGCGCCGGCCGTAGCGGTCCGACAGATAACCCCACAAGGCGGTCAGCACCGCGCCGCTCAAATAGGCGACGGAGTAAACAACGCCGATGGTCACCGGCGTGTAGCCGAGCCGGTCGAGATAGATGGCGAAGACTGACGTTCAGGTAAGAGAACGCGAAGGCGCGGATGCCGCGCGAGGCCATCAGGAGCTTGGCGTCGCGGTGCAGGTCGCGGAGGATTCCCATGGATTACGCTTTGGCCGTTTGCGCCTTGTGCTCCTTGTTCTTCCGGCGGTTTGACGTCGCGGAACATGAAGTAGAACACGCAGTCGTGGAAAAATTGCAAAAAACCGCCGATGAAAATCGGCACGCCTAAGGAAAAGCTTTGCATCAAATAAGCGGACAGGGTCGGAGTGACGGCCACCGGTACATGACGCGATAGACTGGTCAGGCCTGCTGCCGAGCCGCGATCTTCGGGCCGCACCACACCCATGATGAACGAGCTGCGCAGCGGATTGTCCATGTATGCAAGATAGGATCGGATGATCGTCATCGCCGCGGCGATGGTGAAGGTCGGCGCCAGCGGTAAAAATACATAGATGAGCGACGCCAAGCCATGGGAAAACGCCATGGTGCGGACGATGCCGATCTTGCGGGCGATGATCGGCGCGGTGAGAAAAGACATGGCGGCGAGAAAGTAGGAGAGAAAGAACATGAATCCCAAGGATTTTAGTTCGACGCCGTAGCGCAAGAAAAACCAATAGGCCAGCAGCGGGCTGATCAAACCGCCGCCCAGATTGTCGACCATGCCGAGGAGCGACATTTTGAGCACGAACTTATTCGCCTTGGTGGCGAGGGTTTTCTTTTCGCGCTTGCGATAGACGTGATGTTCGTCAATTCGGGAATAGGCGAAAATGAGAACTATGCTGAACAAAATGGTCAGAGCGAACAGCGGCTTGTAGGAATCTATCGCTGGCCAGCTCCATTGTTCTTGCAGATGCTGCGGCAGGCCGCTCAACAGGGCGCCGAGAGAGCCCGACATCGAGCCGACAAAGGCGTTGGCGGCGAAAACTTTGTTGCGATTCTCCGCCGAACATTTTTCCGCGAGCAAGGCCTGTTCGACCGGACTCATCGGACCGCCGCCCTGGCCGCCGGCCCCCGAGCCGCCGGCGCCGACGTTGGCGATGATAACCGCGGCGATGATGAAAAATAGCTGGCTGGAAAAGATATAGATGAGGTTCGAAACGATGGTCAGCGCGGCGAGCAGCATCAAGATGTTCTTGCGGCCGTAGCGATCCGACAGGTAACCCCACAGCGCCGTGAGCAGCGCGCTGGCGGTGTAGGCGGTGGTGACGACGAAACCGACGGTCATGGTCGAGTAGCCGAGCTGGCTCAGATAGATGGTGAAGATCACGCCCAAATAGGAAAACGCGAAGGCGCGCACGCCGCGCGAGATCATTAGAATAATCGCATCCCGCTGCGGGTCGCCGAGGAGATTTCGAATCACTTGGTTAGCGCCGCCTGATAAAATTTCCGTTCGTAGTCCAGTTCGGTGGCGATACCGAGGGCGTGGAGCGCGTCGTTGGCTTGGTCGAGGGACGAGCTCCGGCGCACGGCTTGAGCGGGTCGGGCGAGGGTATCGTAAAGTTTGCCGGTGGCGATAAAAAAAGTCAGCGCGGTGAGCGGTGTCAATTTCACCTGCCGTTCGCCGCGGCGGATGTCATGACGCCCCCAGGCGCCGCGAAAGCATTGCACGGGGATCGCGCTGGCTTCCGTCGGCACGGTCTTGATGACTGCTTCGAGCTCGGCGGCGATCTTCGGTGTCAGCGACCAGGCGCCGAGCAGAGCGCCGGCAGCGCCGAGTTTGCTCAAGGCCAGCTCGATTTCGTCAACCGTCAGTTCGCCGTCGCTGCCGATAGCCGAAGACGCCCCAGATTGTTCGATGACCGCGTTTTTCCAATTCAGCCAAGGCGGCGAGCATGATCGAGTCAGCCAGCGGACTGCGCAGTCCCGGTTCCTGGCCATGGGCCAGAGAATCGCCGCCGACGTCGAGGCCGACGAGCAGATCGGTGTCGAGGGCGCTCATGGCGACTTCCAATCCGTCGACCACTCCGTCGACGCCGCCGTTGATATCGACGAGCAAGACTTCGCCGTTGATGCATTGAGCCATCCTGGCTTCGGCGAAGGGCACGCCGGTGCTGGTTTGGCTATTCTCATTCGCCATCCAACTAAACTCGTGCAGCGCGCGGACATTTTTGCTTTCGCTTAGTTTGCGCGGGCCGGGGACGGGATCGTAAACGTTTCGTTCCCAGGACAAGCCGCCGAGCGTGAAGCGCAGACCGCAAAATTCAAGAAAGCGCGCGGTGGCCAGGGCGCCGGCGACATCGCCGCCGCCGCCGACACCGATGACCAGAGCATGTTTCGAGTCGCGAATCAGATCTTCGAGCGAAGCAGCGGAGGAATTCATTTGGGGATATGAGTATCTTGGCCCGGCACCGGATTGGCGATGGCTTCGTCCAACGACTTCACGCCGTGCCATTCATTCGACGGCCGGACATGGCCGTCGCTGCCGACTTGATCGACGCCCCAGTAGATTTCCAAGGAGTTGTTGTCCGGGTCGCGGAACTCGACGGCGATCTGACAGCCGGCGCGGCGCCGCCCTTCAAAGTCGATCTTGGCGCCGTATTGCTTCAGCCGGTCGCGGGCGCGCAGCACTTCGCCGAGGGTCGGCACTTCGAAGGCGAGGTGATGCAGTTCGCGATTGCTGTTCTTGCCGTCGCCCTGGCCGACCAGAGCGAGGCAGTGATGATCGCTGTTGCAGCGCAGAAACACCATGCCTCCCGCCATCATCTCTTCGGGATAAACGTCGGAGACCTTGAAGCCGAGAACGTGAGTGTAAAACTGCGTCGCGCGCTCGAGATCGGCGACTTGCAGCACCACATGGCCGACCTTGGCGATGTGGAACTCCATTCCTCTGGGGGGCGCCATGCTTTTGAGTTTCGCTATATCGATGGTCATGGATTCTACTTCCTCAATTTGAATGAAAATTGCTATAACATGTCCATATCGCTTCTGCACCTCCAGGTGAAGAACCGGCCCTGGCGGCGATAGGCCGGCGGTTGGCGCGTGGCTGCTTGGAGCGAGGAAAGATAATTCGTACTAGAATGTTCAGGACATCCGCCTTTGGGAAAGGGGGATTGAGGGGGATTTAGCGTGCGTGCGCATAAGAAAATTTCACCTTCCCTTCTTTTAAAAGGGGGACCAAGCGAATCAATGATCAATGCTTCTGTTGTTCAAGACATTTCTCGACTAGGACACTAGGTGCGATAGAAACTCGACTATCGGAATAGTGAGAGCTTTGGATTATGCGGCGTGAAACTGACGAGCGAAAATTAGCCGATGTGGACGCCTTCACGGCGGAGGTGATCCGTAGTTCAGTGGTGGCGATCACCGATGAGATGAAGACCAATCTCATGCGCACCGCCTACAACATGATCATCTACGAGGCGGAGGATTTTACCGTCGGGCTGTTCGATGCCGACGGTAACACGATCTCCATCGGTCTCGGGCTGCCCATGTTCATTCGCGGCTTGTCGGACGCGATCAAGGCCAAGCTCGCGCATTGGCGCAAGGAGAATATTCATCCAGGCGATATATTGCTGACCAACGATCCCCAGGTGATGGGCAGCCATCTGAACCACATGATCTTCTCGCTGCCGATTTTTCACGATGGTGCGCTGATCGCGTTCTCTTCGTCCATGGGACATTGGCAGGATGTCGGCGGCGTGCTCGGCGCGGTGACCCGGGATATTTTTTCCGAGGGGTTGCAGATGCCCTTCGTGAAAATCTTCAAAGCCGGCAAGCAAGATATGGAGCTGACGGAGATAATTCGCAGCAATTGCCGCCTGCCGCACTTCGCCATGGGCGACTTTCGCGCCCAGATCGCGGCGATCCGCACCGGCGAGCGGCGGGTGACCCGGCTGATCGAGCGCTACGGCGCCGAGACGTTTAAGCAGAGCATCGAACTAATCTTCGATCAAAGCGAAAAACTCGCGCGCGCCGCGGTGGAGAAGATCCCGGACGGCGTCTATGTCGCTGAATCGTTCATGGATGACGACGGCGTCAACATCGGCAAACATATCCCGATTAAAATTCGCGTCGAAGTGAAAGCCGACGAGATGACCGTCGACCTGAGCGGTGTCAGCCCGCAGGTGGCAGGGCCGTACAATTCCGGTGCGACGGCAGGGCGGTCGGCATCGGAAGTGGCTTTCAAATTCCTCACCACGCCGTTGCTGCTGCCGATCAATGAAGGTTCGTTTCGGCCGTTGAAAATCATTTTGCCGCCAGGCCGGGTGGTGAGCGCGACCAAGCCGGCGCCGGTGCGCACCTGGATGACGGTGCCGATGACCGTTGCTGACACGATATTCAAAGCCTTGGCGCAAGCCTGTCCCGATAACGTTCTGGCCGGCCATCATGCCGACTTGGCTGCGCCGCGCACCTTTGGTCTCGATCCCAAGAGCGGCCGCTCGTTTCATTTCCCGCCGATGCTGTCAGGCGGCGGTTGGGGAGCGCTGTCCGATACTGACGGCCAGAACGCGACCTTTTGTATCAACGACGGTGACACCCATAACACGCCGGTGGAAGCGGGTGAGGGGCGCGCGCCGATCTTTGTTTCCTACCGCAAGCTGCGCCAGGACTCCGGCGGGCCGGGAAGATTTCGCGGCGGTCTCGGTGTTTCGCAAGAGGTTCGCTTGCTCTCGGCGGGCAGCGTCTTGTCGGCGATGGAGCGGGCGCTCTGTCCGCCCTGGGGACTGTATGGCGGCCAGGACGCCCTGGCCAATCGCTTTACCGTCGTCCGCAAAGACGGCGCAGTCGAGCCAATGAAGACCGGCAAGACTCCCGGCGTCATTGCTTTGCAGGAAGGCGACGGTTTTTTGATCGAAGTCGGCGGCGGCGGCGGCTTTTGGAACGCCATGGAGCGTGATCCCGAGCGCGTGCTCGCCGACGTGCGCTCGGGCTATGTGTCCGTCGCAGCGGCGCGCGCGGACTATGGTGTGGCGATTCGACAGCAGGGGAGAAAGTTCGAGTTGGATGTGGCGGCCACAGCGGAGTTGCGCGGTAGTCGAAGAAGTGAAGAGGTTTAACCACAAAGAGCACATAGATCACAACGTAAGGGAGTGGGATTTGGAATATCTCCCGCAAAGCACGCAAAGTTAGGAATTGATTTGTAGGGGCGTATGGCATACGCCCTTCTTCGCAGCGAAGGGTAACGTTTGTTAAACCACGAAGGACACGAAGGTCGGAAGAAGAGTTAGCCGCAAAGGGCGCAAAGAAGTCATCCCAAGTTTTCGGAATATCTCCCGCAAAGGCGCTAAGACGCTAAGATCGGAAAGAGATGTCATTTCGACGGGGGAAATCTTTGGACGTTGACTGACGGCTGGAGGGCAATCATGCCGCGGATACTGTCGCTTTCATTATTGGCCTTCATTCTTTTCTCCACCGCAGCATCGGCTCAAGAAAAGATTCGCATCGGCTACATCGGCTTGTCGCTGAGCAGCATGCCGATCCTTGCCGCGCGGGACCTCGGGATGTTCGCCAAGAATGGCATTCAGCCGGAGCTGCTGCTGATGACATTTCAGCTCTCGTCGGTGGCGCTCAATGCCGGCGATTTGGAGTATGTCGCGGGGGTTGGACCGGGCTCGGTGAGCGCTACCTTGGGCGGCAGTCCGTCGCGCGCGGTGTGGATCGTCGCCAATCGGTTGATCTACAAGTCGTCGCCCAGCCGGAGCTAAAAACGCTTCAGGAGCTGCGCGGCAAACGCATCGGCGTGGCCGGCCTGGGCGCGACCACTCACACCGCGTTCACGATGGCGGTCGAAAAGGCGGGGGCGAATCCCAAAGACTTCATCGTTGTCGGCATCGGACCGCAACAGCAGCAGCGCGCGCTCGAGTCGCGGGCCTTGGACGCCGTGATGATTGACCCGCCGGTATTATTTGTATTGCTCAAGAAAGGTTTCAGCAAAGTTTTCGATGTCGGCGCTGCGGTGGAAATGCCCGTGGGCGGTTTGACGACCTTGACCAGGACACTGAGCGCGAAACCGGATCAAGTCCGCCGGGTCATCAAGGCCCAGCAGGAGGCCAAGGAGTTGCTACTCAATTCCAAAGAGCGAGCCGTCGAATTTATCGTCAAGACGATGAAAATGGATCAGGAAACGGCGACCAAGACCCATGAGCTAATGGTCTTCGCGTGGGCCGGCAGCGGCGTGCCGACGCGAACGGGCATCGAAAACATCTTCAAAGGCATTCAATCCCAGGGGCGCTTCACCGACAAGAAATTTGTCTTCGAAGATATCGCCGACCCGCGCTTCGCCGTGCAAGTCGCGCGCGAGCTCGGCCATAAGGAATGAGATGGGAAAAGAATTTCGCCGCAAAGGACGCACAAAAGAAAGCGGATGATCTCTCGCTGAGGCGCAAAGGCGCTAAGTGACGGGCGAAGCCCGTCAACGGGATCGGATGCCAAGGATTCAAGAAGATTTCTCGCTTTGATCGAAATGACGACAATTCCGAACTTCGCGTCTTTGCGCCTTTGCGAGAGAAAGTCTTCTCCGGCGCGAAACTAGAAAGGTGATTTATGCAACAGCTCACAAGTAACGTACACATCGAAACCCAGCAGAAGGGCGCCAATCATGGGCTGGTAGCGACTTCGGAGGGGTTGGTTCTCATCGACACGCCGCATAAGCCGAGCGATGCGGTGCGCTTGAAGGCGGAGATCGAGCGGCGCGGCAAGCTGCGCTACATCATCAACACCGAGCCCCATGGCGATCATTGGACCGGCAACGCGTTTTTCGATGTTCCAGTAGTCGCCCACGAAGGGGTGAGGAAGCGCATGCTGGCGGCGAACATGACCGAGCACTTAGCGCGGGTCGCGTCGTTTGGTCCGGAGGAGCCGAAGTTATTGGAGAACTACCGGGCCAATGCGCCGGTGATTACCTTTGAAAGCGCAATGAAGCTGCATGTCGGCAATCACACCTTTCGCATGATCCACATGCCCGGCTCATACGCCGTACCAAGCCGCGGTGATTGTCGAAGAGGAAGGCGTTACTTTCACCAGCGACAATATTTTCTGCAAGGTGCAGACGTGGATCCAAGAAGGGCAGCCGGATGACTGGCTCAAGTCTCTCGAAGCTTTGCGCGCGCTGCCTGAGGACACCTTCGTTCCCGGACACGGGCCGGTGTGTGATAAGCGTTACTTAAACGAGCAGGGCGCGTTTATCAGCGAGTGGGTTGAGTATGTACGCGGCGCGGTGGGGCGCGGTATGACTAAAGCAGAGTGTGTCGCTAACCTCACGGCATTGACCGATAGATATCCGATGGACGTGGAGCAGGGCGGCATGGCGCCCCGGGTGATGCAGTTAAACGCTGCTAATCTGTATGACTACGTGACTGGCGCGGGGATCCACAAACGAAGCTAAGGAATTTTGAATTTTGGATTGGGGAAACAAAACATGAATAGATTGTCTTTGATGCGATGGCTGGATTCTTATTCCGACAATCCAAAACGGATTGCGGTTATTACCCTTCTTTTCGTCTTCGCTTGGTGCGGGGCCGTGGCCCGAGCGCAACCAGTAAAGATTCTTCGCATAGGATTTTTGAGTGCAACCTCCGCTGCCAGCAACGCTGACCGGATGGAAGCCTTGCGGGCGGGTCTGCGTGACTTGGGCTACTGGAGGGCAAGAATCTCGTCATCGAGTCTCGCTGGGCTGAGGGAAAGTTCGATCGGCTACCCGAATTGGCTGCCGAATTGGTTCGCCTCAACGTTGACGTCATACTGACCGCTGGGTCGCCGGCGATCCGTGCGGCCAAAAATGCAACGACGACGATTCCTATCGTCATGGTAACCAGCGGCGACCCGGTTGCGTTTGGTTTTGTCGCCAGCCTGGCGCGGCCGGGCGGGAATATCACTGGATCGAGCATCTTTAGCCCGGAACTCAGTGCGAAACGGCTCGAGCTGCTGAAGGAAATCTTGCCGCGCGCGCAGCGGATCGGTGTCCTCTTTAATCCGGACAATTCCATAAACCAGCGAAACCTTCCAGGCAGATGGAACAGACCGCCAAGTTGCTCAAGGTAGGGCTGCAACGATACGAAGTGCGCGGCGCCTGACGAGTTCAAGAACGCCTTTTCAGCAATGACCAAACAACGCATTGACGCCGTCGCGCTTCCCGAGGACGATTTTCTTAACGCCAACGGAAGCCGCATAGCTGAGCTTGCAGCAAAGCAGCGGCTCCCCTCCGTTGGCCGTGCGGAGTTCGCGAAGCCGGCGGCTTGATCGGCTACGGGGTGAACATTCTCGACTGTACCGCCGAGCGGCTATCTTTGTGGACAAGATTCTGAAAGGGGCAAAGCCCGCCGACCTCCCCGTGGAGCAGCCGATGAAGTTTGAGTTTGTCATCAATCTAAAGACGGCCAAGCAGATCGGCCTGACGATTCCGCCGAAGGTGCTGGCGCGGGCGAGCAAAATCATTCGTTGAAGAAGACATGAGCAATAGGCAAGCGGAAAGGATTTGGATTCGCGATTACAAACCGGTTTGGTTGGAGAAACAACATGAGGAGAAAACTATCAATTACCACTTTGCGATTTTCGTGCGGTAATCCAAAATCCAAAATGTGTACTGAGCGAAATCGTCGGATCGACAATCCAAAATGGATTGCGGTTGTCGCCTTGGCTGTTACCGTCGTGGCGGGCGGGGCAGAGGCCCAAGCGCAACAGAAGCAGAAAGTTTCGCGGCTCGGGTTTCTCACGACCAATTCTGCCGCCGCCGAACAACCCCGGCTTGTTTCTTTCTTGCAAGCCCTGCGCGCGCTTGGTCATTTCGAGGGACAAAACCTTACCATTGAATACCGATTTACGGATGGGAGGTTCGATCGCCTTCCTGAGTTGGCCGCGGAATTGGTCAAGTTAAAGGTTGACGTGTTGATCGCAAACACCACTAACGCCGCCCTTGCGGCGCAGAACGTCACGAGAACGATCCCGATTTTTTTTATGGGGGTAACCGATCCCATCGGCGCTGGGCTGATCGATAGCTTGGCGCGGCCCGGTGGCAATATAACCGGGATGACGAACATAGCGTCGGTGTTATCGAGCAAACGGCTTGAGTTGCTCAAAGAGACGGTAGCGAAACTTTCCCGCGTTGCCGTGGTGTGGGACCCGAATAATCCTGGCTCGACGCCGCAATGGAATGAAAGCCAACTCGCCGCGCGGATACTGGGTTTGCAAGTGCATTCGATGGCGGTCAGCGTGGCCGACAAGATACGAGAGCGCATTTAAAGATGCGGTGAAGGCGCGCAGCGGTGCCGTGGCGGTGACGCTCAATCCGCTGGCCAATTCGAATCCGCAACTCCTGCTCGATCTCGCGGTAAAATATCGCTTGCCGGCAATCTACGCGCGGAGCGATATTGTCGATAAAGGCGGTCTCATGTCTTACGCTACAAGTCCAGCGCAAGATGGACGAGACGCCGCGCGCCTGGTCGATAAATTGTTGAAAGGGACCAACAAGAAGAGGACATTCCAACGGAGCAACCGATGACGTTTGAGTTCGTCGTCAATCTCAAAGCCGCCAAGCAGATCGGCTTGACGATTC
>CAVXEP010000005.1:0-162608 GCA_963760795.1 uncultured delta proteobacterium | reverse complement strand
TTGCGTTAGCGACGACCGCGAATGCGGCAATGCGAAAACCCCTCGAAGGTATTCGCGTAATCAGTTTCCCGACGGGAATCGTCGGTCCAGCGTTGGCGGGACTCTTGGCCGATCAGGGCGCTGAGGTGATTACCATCGAAGCCGGCCGGGTCATCAGCAGCCCGCAACGGGGCCAGCGTTGGCAGGTAGCGGCGGATCTCGAAAGCAACCGCGAGCGTAAGCGCATCGCCCTCGACATGAAAAATCCCGAGGGGCTGGCGCTGGCGAAACAATTGATCGCCAAGTCGGATGTGGTGGTGGAGAATTTCAGCGCACGGGTGATGGCGAGTTGGGGGCTGGATTATCCGCGCATGAAAGAAATTCGCCCGGACATCGTCATGGCGAGCTTGCAGGCTTTCGGTCAGACCGGTCCGCGGCGCGACTATGTCAGCTTCGGTCCGATCCTCATGGCCTATTCCGGCATGACTTATCTCTGGCGCGACCCGCAGATAGAGCGGCCGGGTGCCGGCAGCCAGACCGCCTTTCCCGATTACATCGCGCCATCCTATGGTGCGGTGGCGATCCTCGCCGCGCTGCACCATAGAGCCCGCACCGGCGAAGGGCAGTACATTGATATCTCGCAAGCCGAAACCGCCGCGTCGATGATCGGCCCGGCGTTATTGGAACTTCTCATCAACGGCCGCGAGCCCGAACCCCAGGGCAATTTCAGCGCGACCGCGACGCCCCATGGCTGCTACCGCTGCAAGGGCGACGATCGCTGGTGCGCGATTGCGATAGAAAATCAGGAAGAATGGAAACGTTTCTGTGAATCCATCGGCCACCGCGAATGGCTCGTTGACGCGCGCTTTGCCAACCCCGCGGCGCGCATCGTCAACCGCGCCGAGCTCGATGTCGAGATCGAAGCATGGACGAGCAAGTACACGCCGCACCAGTTGATGATCCTGCTGCAGCGCGATGGCTTCGCCGCGGGCGTCGTCCAGACGGCTGAAGACTTGTACCGCGATCCGCACTTGCGTGAACGCGGCCTGGCGCGGGAAGTGAATCATCGCAAGATCGGCTGGGTAACCAGGGCCGGCCCGACGGCACGGCTATCTCACAATCGTGTTATCGCAGATGGCCCGGTTCATGTCGCCGGCGAAGACAACGAAGCGGTGCTCGGTGACCTCCTCGGCGTGTCGGCGGAGGATATTCACGAGTTATACGATCGCAAAGTGCTGCGTTAGGCCAGTCCCTTACTAATTAGCCGCTTTATTGGCAGCGGACAGGCGAAGGAGAGAAAGATGCTGCAAGGTTATCGTCTGTTTGACGCCGACGCTCACGCGATGATGAGCCCGCGCATGTGGGAAACCTTGCCGCGAGAGTTCGTGGCGCGCCGGCCGCGGCCGACACGGGTGCATGACGTCGCCGACATGGGACGGTGGACCAACGGTTGGTTGGTCGAGGGGCAAATCATTCCCCACGCGCTAGGCCCTGGCAGCCAACCCGGCAATGAACCGGCGCGGGTGCTCGAAGAGTTCGGTGCCGAGACCCACAGTCCGGAATTTCCTCTCAGCGGTTTCGATCTATCCGACACCGGCGCGCGCCTGCGCGGCCTGGATTACATGGGTATCGATCACCAGATGCTCTATCCGACCACGCTCTATGCGCGCATGACCAACGATCCGGCGTTCGAAGCGGCGCTGATGCGCTCGTACAATCGTTATGTCGGCGGCCAGTGCGCCGAAGCGCCGCAACGGCTCAAGTGGGCCGGGCTCTTGCCGCTGCGCGACGCGCGTCAAGGCTGTGCAGCGCTGGCTGAGATGAAAGAGCTGGGCGCCGCTGCTGCCGTGGTTTACGGTACCGCCGGTGACCGCTTGCTATGTCATCCTAGTTTTACCCCGGTGTGGGATGAGTTCGCTCAATCCGGTCTGCCGTTGTGCGTGCATATGGGCATGAGCTACCCGCCTTTCGCCGATGTCTGTAATGGCCTGCTCGCCGCCCATGGCATCGGCATGAGTCTGCCGGCACAGATGGCGTTTGTCGCCATCGTCGGCCATGGCATGCTCGACCGCTATCCAAATCTAAAAGTCGGCTTTCTCGAATTCGGCGCCGAGTGGATGCTCTACATGGTGCCGCGCCTCGATCACTACCTGCCCATCGACCGCAGTCAGATGCCGATCAAAACCGAAGTGCCGCAGCATGCCATCGAAGAGTACGCCAAGTCGGGAAGAATTTTCGTAGCCGGCGAGGCGGACGATAAGTTATTACCGCAGGAGATCGAGTTGCTCGGCGAAGATCAGATTCTCTACTCCTCGGACCTGCCCCACGGCGAAGGCCGCCACAACGCCGCCAAAGAAATCATCGCGCGCAAAGACATTAACGAAAGACAGAAGCAAAAAATTCTCTACGGCAACGCGGTTAGGTTCTTCGGCGAGCCGTGAATATTGGGTCTAAGGAAAAGATTATTCGCTGGTGCCGCGGACGGCATCGCTTCTTGCAGGATCTCAGAACTATGAAGCAAGCCACTACATCACTCGACATACCCGCAATCGACCGGACCATTCGCCGGGTCGAACGCGAATTAGCCAAAGCCGACCCGGTTATGAAACGGCTGATCGCCAAGCATGGTCACTGTTCCATCGCCGAGCGTGAGTTCGAGCCGTTTCATATGCTCGCCAACTCGATCATCAGCCAGCAGCTTTCGACACGAGCAGCGGCGACGATCAAGCAGCGTGTGGGGGTTCTAGTCGGCATGCCGTTTCAAATCGGCAAGGTGCTTTCCATCGCGCCGGCGCAATTACGCGGTGCCGGACTCTCGGGGGCAAAGACCCGTTACATCGGCGAACTTGCAGCGCATGTCAGTGACGGCAGATTGGACTTCGAGGGAATCTTGTCCCTCAATGACGAAGCCGTGATTGAGAAGCTAGTAATAGTCCCCGGCATCGGCCGCTGGACCGCGGAGATGTTTCTGCTGTTTGGCTTGAAGCGATTAGATGTTCTCGCTATCGGTGACGCCGGGTTACAACGCGCCGCGCGGAATCTTTACGGCAAAAAGCGCAGTTCAGCTACCTTATTGCCGCGCGTTGCGGAAAGCTGGCGGCCCTATCGGTCGATTGCGTCATGGTATCTCTGGCGTTCTTTGGAGAGTTGAAGTCAGCAGTGAGCGATAATGTTTCACAGCTATTCCTAATAAATTCATAAGCGGGACCGCTCACTTAATTTTCTTTAAATAACCGTTCGGATGCATGGTGAACATCAACCGTTCAGCCTCGCGGTCCCGATGAAATTCGTCGTTGGTGGCTAAAAACTCGTTGACAGCCTCCATCGGACCTGGGCCGAATTTTTTCAGCACAGGATGTCCATTAACGTTTGTGTCTTGAACAATCAGGTAACTGTCTTTCGAAACCAAGGGCGCATAGGCTTTCATTTCGGCAAGCACGTGAGCTTTGCTGTGGTCCGAGTCTAGGATAACCAATACCCTCTTTCCCTTAACACGTTTTGTTACCTCCTCAACAATCGCTCGGTCCACGGAACTGCCAATTAGAAATTCGACCTTGTCTTTTACAATCGGAAGATTCTTGGCCGCACTGGCCTGATCTTTAATGTCGATCGTGATGACGCGTCCGTCAGGATTTACCTGCTGTAAAATTGTTGCCCACAAAGCGGCACTGCCGCCGAACAATGTGCCAGCCTCGACAATAAAGTCTGGTTTGGTACTGACAATAATTTCCTGATGAATCCATGCGTCGTTGGGGTTTTGCCCGGTTGGCACTCCAAGCCATTTCGTCGTCACCCAGATTCCGCTGTCGTAGAAAAGCTTATGAAATCGGTCGACTGCCACCTGTGCTGACGTTGCAGTAAGGAAACCGGAGTCCTGTAGATAAACGGTTGCGATAAGTAGAATAATTAGCAGCATCATCAGCCGCTCACGAAGTGAAAAGCGATTAGCCATGCTTGCTCCTGCGGTTAGGCCTGTTGACGTTCAAATCTGAAGCAGGCCGGGTTCTTATCGAGTCGATATTCGCGTCTCAGGAATACCTCCAACACGTGGTAACGTAGTCGAGCATGACGCTGGCAGGCAGTGTGCGCTGCTTGGAATCGACCCTTTCTGCTCATGATACTGCTAGGGTTCGTATTCTACTCGTAAAGCTTCTTGATGAAGCCACTATCGTCCAGTTCCTTGACCAAGCTGTTATCGAAAAAGCTCTGCGGGTTGGCGGTCTTGGCGCGCGGATTATCCCGTCCATAAAAATCGAGCAAGGTCGTTACGCCTTTCAACGAAACGTAGGGTGCGTTTTCAAAGTAGCCGGAAGTGTAAAGCGCATGGGAACGTTCCAGATACTTGGTCTGAGCTGGCGCCGTGCGCAGCTTTCTTGCCAGCACGTCAATGCTCTCTTTGCGGTTTTTTTTGAAGTAGGCGATGCCTTCCACATAACCTTTCATGAAGCGCGCAGCGACATCTCGATGCGCGCGCAAGTAGCTGCGCGTGGTGTCGATCATGCTGTGTAAATAGTAGATATCCATGTCGGCAAGGTCGGCGAGGGTCCGGTAGCCCTGGTCGTCGGCGAAAAAGAACGTCGGTTCGGTGAGCACGGCGGCGTCGATGCCGCCTTTTTCCAGCGCCGCCATCATCGCCGGCGACGAGCCGATTTGCAGCGTCTGCACGTCGTTGGGCGTCATGTTCCAGTTGCGCAGCATGATCAATAGCACCAAATGCGATGCCGCGCCGAGCCGGGTGATACCGATTTTTTTACCGCGGAGATCTTCGGGCCGCCTGATGTCGCCGCGGGCGACGACTCGCTGCACGCCTTTGTTGACGATGGAGCCGATCATGATCACGTCGGCGCCGCTGAGCGCCGCGCTGATCACTCCGCCGCCTCCGCCGCCGAGAAATTGCACGTCGCCGGCGATCAGCGAGCTCACGCCGCCCGCGGAGGCGCCGCCGATCAAAACCACTTCGCTTTCGATGCCGTATTTTTTGAACAGCCCTTTCTCCTCGGCAATCCACAAAGCGGCATTGATCGGTGTGAAGGAGCTGAGGCCGACGCGGATGCGATCGGCGGCGATTAAGGATTGCGCCCCGATCAATGTGAAAGCAAAAATCGCCAGCAGGTTTGCCAGGCCGTGCCGAGTAGGTTTCATCGAGCCTCCTGGTTACTTGCGGTTAGATGCCGAAAAGCTCACGGAACTCTTTGGCGTGCTGATCGGTATTCAACGACACTTCTTTCGGGATACGTTTTATCTTTAGCCGGTTCTGGTCCATCTTGGCGACCAACGGTTCGACATCCCGGCGCGACGGCACCAAACGCAGGTCGCGAATCATCTGTTGGCTGCGCCGGCTGAGGGCGAAGTCGACGAAAAGCCTGGCGCTATTCGGGCTGGCCGCTTTGCTGCTGACGCCGATGCCGTGTACCGTCGTGACGATGGGATCGAAGGTGTCGGACCAATCCACCGGCGCTCCCTCTTTTTTCATACGTTCGACGCGGAAGGTATAAGCCCAGCCCAGCGGCAATTCACCCGCGCCGATCAATTGGGCGACCAAACCATGACCGCGGCGCCAAGTTAAGTCCTGGCGCGCTAACTGCTTCATGTAATTGACCGCTCGGGTTTTCCCCCACGCCAGCGCGAGAGTGCCAAACCAGTCGTAATCAGTGGAGTCCATGAGCAGTTTGCCTTTCCACTTGGCGTCCAGCAGGTCGGGATAATTTCTTGGGACGTCTCTTTCATGGACCAAGCGGGTGTTGTACATGAGCACGAGATTGCTGTTGTAAAGACTCGTCCAATGGCCCTGCGGGTCTTTGAATTCGTCGATGTAGGCATCCCGTTCCGGCGAAAGATAGGGCGTAAGAATTCCCCGGTCGACGAAAAGCTCCACGCTGCTGATGCTGAGCAGATCGAACGCCCACTTGCCCGCTCGCGTTTCGTTCAACACCCGGTTGGTAATTTGCTCGTTGCCGGCGCGCACCACCTCGCCTTTGAGAAACGGATATTCTTTCGTGAAGGCGTCGAGCAACGGCCTGGAAAGATCGATGGCCATCGAAGTGTACCAAACGAATCGGCTCTCCTTCTTGGCGCCTTCGATCAGTTTGGCCTGCGGGGTAACCTGAGAGTATAGATCTGGCGCCTGCGAACCGATGACCGAAAAGACAACGAGGACCGAAAGGCAGCGCAAGCGAATCTTCATCCTGCTCCTCTTTGATCGACGGACCATATTGTCATGGACAAAGCATTGACGCTTTATCCGCAAGCCGAAGGTTAGTTACTTGCGATCTTCCGGCTTGACGTATTTCACCGTGCCGCCGCCTTTTTGCGAGTGCAGGTAGCCTTCGACGTCGTTCAATGGATTGGTGTAATAGCGCAGGCGGTGTTGCACCAGGTCGTCGGCGCGCAGCGCCATGTCGAAGGGCAAATCTTTTTGCATGTAGGCGGCGATCTTGGCGTTCTCCAAGGTCGGGCCGTTGCGGCTGGCGAGTTCTTTCGCCAGGGTGTCGACGTAGCTGTCCAAGTCTTTTTCCGGCACGACGTCGGAAACCAAACCGACGCGCTCGGCTTCGACACCGGTGAGATTTCTTCCCGTGAGTGAGATAAAGAAAGCTTTCTTGAACGGGATTCCCGCGTGAAAGAGCGACGGCGTCGCGGTGGCGCCGTAGCTGCCGCGGATCACTTCGGGCATGCCGAACTTTGCCGTGTCGGAGCTGATGACGAGATCGTGACCGTTGATCATCGCTAGACCGCCGCCCAGGCACCAGCCGCGCACTTTGGCGACGGTGACTTGCGGCAGTCTACGCATGATGTCGACGATCTCGGCGACGCCGCCGAAGCCGCGGGTGCGCCGCCGGTTGTCCTGGCCGCGCATGTCGTAAAGATCGCGGCCCGAAGAATAGGAGTCGCCGGCGCCGGCGGTGACGATGCAGCGAATCTTGTCGTTATTGGCCAGCTCGCGCAGGGTGGTCGCGATCTCGGCGAGCAGGGCGACGCTCAGGGCGTTTTTCTTTTCCGGCCGATTGAAGGTCAGCCAGGCGATGCCGATGTTTTCGTCGATGTTGGCGGTGATTTGTTTCAGGTCGGACATGTAATTTCTCCGTGGGTTTAGTTTCGTTCAAATCGTTCAAAAGTTCAAGCCGTTCAAATCGTCGGTGAAATGCTAATCTGTCATTTCGAGGTCAAACCGAGAAATCTTTTTTTGCATAGATCTCTCACTTCGTTCGAGATGACACCGTTGGCGATGACGACTCTCTACTAAGCAAACCGGTAAAAGCTTTTGGCGTTGCCGGCGAGGATTTTCTGCTTGGTCTCGTCCGAGATGTCTTTGCGTTTGACCACTTGGCTGACGCTGTGCGGCCACTCCATGTCCCAGTGGGGATAATCCGACGCGTACATCATGCACTCGTCGCCGAACTGTTCGATGACCAACGGCAGCGCCGACTCTTCGCCTTCGCAGGTGAAGTAGCAGCGGTGGTCTTTGATATATTCGCTGGGGAGCATTTTGAGCGGCTCCATCTCGGCTTTTCTAATCAGATATTTCTCGTCGAAGCGCTCCATCCAATAGGGCAGAAAGCCGACGCCGGCTTCGAGGAAGCCCACTTTGAGCTTGGGAAAACGGTCGAGCACGCCGTTGGAGATGACCGACACCACCGACAGCATCTGTTCGAACGGGTGCGATGTCATGTGCACGCCGATGTATTTATGAAAACGGGTGTTGCCGACGGCGACTTGGGCTGTGGCGTGAAAGCCGATGGGCACGCCTAGGTCCTGCGCCGCGGCGTAGATTGGGTCGAACTGGGGCTGGCCCAAGTCGAGGCCTTGCTGCACGTAGGTCGGCATCATGACGCCGACGGCGCCTTTCTCGGTGACGGCGCGGCGGACTTCTTTCGCCGCTTCAGCCACGACTTGCGGCGCGATCACGGCGGCGTACTTGACGCGACCGCCGCTTTGTTTGCAGAAATCGTCAGCCCAGTCGTTGTAGGCTTTGGCCAGTTCCACGGCGAGGTCGAGTTCACGCACGAGTCCGATGGCCAGCGCGTTACTGGGATAGGCGACCGCGTCGCCGATCTTTTCGACGTCGAGGTCTTTGCAGTATTCCGCCGGGTTGGCCGGCTTTCTGCCGGTGGTGTCATTCAAAAAAATGTCCCAACCGAAGGATGGAAAATACGGCCCGCTGCGGATGCGAAACTTTTCCGGCAAGTATTGTTTATAGGCCGCGCCGTCCAAGTGGTGGGCGTCGGCGTCGATGATGGTGAATTCCACGATCAAACCTCCAAAATTTCAGCCGCTGTCTTTGAACCTTGAACCATTGAACCTTTGAACGACGCGGGTCGTTCAAGGCGCAAAAGTTCAAGGTTCAACCGGAGCATGCAAGGATTATCAATCTTGTAGTCCGTAGCGCTGGGCGACGGCGCGGAAGGTCGAGCCGACCACGACGGTGCCGATGGTGATCACCAGACTGAAGGCGGCAAGCTCGCCGACATGACCGTTGTCCCAGAGCTCCCAGATCGTCACGGCGACCACCTGCGAGCCGGGCGAGTAGAGCAACAGGGCGATGGACAGCTCTTTGAAGGTGATCAGGAAAATGTAAATCCACCCCGCTAGCAGTGCCGGCATGATTAGCGGGATGACGACATGGCGAACCATTTGGAACCAGGTGGCGCCGCTGGTCATGGCGCCTTCTTCGAGCTCTTTGTGCAGGCTCAACAGCGCCGAGTGGCTGAAGCGGATGCCATAGGGCAGGTAACGGGCGACGAACGCCAGCACGAGAATCCAGATCGTGCCGTACACTGGAACCGGCAGGTAGAGATACATTTTCAAGATCGCGATGCCCATGACGATGCCGGGAAACACCAAAGGCAGCATCGCCATGTGGTCGAGAATCCAGCGCGCTTTGATCGACGCGCGAACGATGATCCAGGCGGCCAAAAAGGTGATGATCACCGCGATGGTCGCCGAAGTGATGCTCACGGTAAGGCTGTTCATCACCGAACGGATGATGCCGCTGTCGTTGAAGGCGGTGACGTAATTATTCAGTGTAAGCAGCTCCAGCGCCTTGCGCGACGGCGCCTGGGCGAAGGGCAAGAAAGAAGACCAGGTGATCGCGATGATCGGAAAAAATTGCAGCAGCGGCAGCACGAGCATTAGCAGGCCGCCGAACCAGCGCCATTTACCCAGCGCGACTCGGGTCGGGCGGAAGTTTTTGCCGCTGATGGTGGTGAACTTGTAGGTCTTGCTGGTGATCCGGTAGTAGGGGATCAAGCCCAAGGCGACCAGGCCGATGAGAATGATCGAATAGGCGCTCGCTTCGCCGTATTTGGGAATTAAGCCGCCTTTGATTTGCAGATAGATTTTCGTCGTCAGCACTTCGACGCCGGCGGGAATGCCGATCAACGCGGGAATCTCGAAGGCTTCGAGGGAGCGGATGATCGTCAGGATCAGCACCGCCAGCACGCTCGGCAATGCCAGCGGGAAGGTGACGCGGCGGAAGACTTGCCAGCCGGTGCTGCCGGCGGTGGTGGCGGCTTCTTCCAACGACGGGTCCATGGAGCGAAACGGCGTCGACATCAGCAAGAATACGATCGGGATCCAGAGAAAACTTTCGACCAGAACCATGCCGCTCATGGAAAAGATATTAAACAGCGGCTGGCCGGTGTAGGCGATCACCGGCGCGTTCAACATGCCGGCTTTGGGGCCGAGCAGCATGATCCAGCCGACGACTTTGATGATGCCGGGAATGGCGAAGGACACGTAGGCGGAGATATAGGCGAGTTTGCGGAACGGCGCGTCGCTCCGTTCGGCGAGCCAGGCCAGAGCGGTGCCGTAAACCAGCGCGACGGCGGAACTGCCAAAGGAGTAAATCAGCGAGTTGGTCAGCAGGGTTTTTACATCGCCGAGGGAGTCGACGATGTTGGCGAAATGCTGAATCGTGAAGCTGCCGGCCTGCAACCCTCGGTCGGTGACCAAGCTCGTATGCAGGATGAAAAAGAACGGCGGCAGGACCAAATAAGCCAGCGTCACGCCGGTGAGCAGAAACATGATCTGGGCTGGATTACGCATCATTAACGCAAACATAAATTCACCCCTTTCAAATCGGCAAATCCGGTCTCCTGGCAACAGCCGGTCAGCGGTCCTTTGGCTGGGAGATATATATTACAATTCGACGGCGTAAGACAATTGGCGTCGGGGAAGTTAGGAGTAAGTAGTTAGGAGTGAGGAGTGGGCCGGATCGGCCTTGAGCGACTCCGGACCCCTTACTTCTGACTACTCACTCCTCGCCCTCTTACGCCCAGGGGCCGATGTACGGTTCGCCGGTGTAAGTGTCCGATAGCGGTTCGAGGATGTCCGGCCAGTGGTTCGGATCGACTTTGCGGCGCAATTCTTGCGGCCGCGGTTTGCCGTCCCAGCCCACCTGCTCCATGGAGTAGTAAAGCTCGAGGCAATGGCCGTCGGGGTCGAAGGCGTAGGCGGCGTAGTCGATGCCCGGATGAAGTTCCGGCGGGATGATATCGGTCTCGACGCGCACGCCGTGGCCGCGCAGGAACTTCACCGCGTCTTGCAGCTGCCGGTAATTGGCCAATTGCAGGCCGAAGGACAGATTCGACGTGGTTTCGCTCAGGCCGAGCTTTTTGCGCCATGATTTGGGGAAAATTCCCAGCGAATGATGTTCGTTGTTGCAGCGCAGGAAGGCGCATCGTTCGCCCTGCCAGAGCACTTCTTCGGTCAAGGTAAATCCCAGAACTTCCGTGTGCCAGCGCTTGAGTTTCTCATAATCGTCGACGAACAGCTTCACCGGACCGACGCGGGTGATCTTGAAGGGTTGCGGCAGCAGCACGCCGTCGACGTCGTACTTTAGCGGCATCTCGCTGACGTAACGGGCGCCGTCGAGGACGGGAATGCCTTTGTTTATGTCATCGGTGATGAGCTGGTAGTCCGGCAGCTGGGGGTCGTTGGGCGCTACCTCAGAGCCATGGCGCATGGCGACTGGGCGGGCGTAGCCGTTCCAGCTGATCTGCTCGATGCCATAATAAAGTTCGAAGATTTGTTCGTCCGGCGCCCAGACGTAGAGGTGAAATTGCGAACCGCCGCCACCAGCGCGCCCCTCGCGCATGACCTCGACGCCGATGTCGTGAAAATATTTGGTTGCGCCGGCCATCTCGGCGACGCTTTGGACCTGCCAGGTGATTTGATTGATGTCGTTTTCTTCGCGGAAATGTTTGGCGTTATCGCCGGCGTATTGGCGCTGGTTGAATTTCTTTTTCTCGAACAGGGCGAACGAGTGATGATCGCCGGCGTGGCGGCCGAAGTAGCCGGCGCCGGCGGGTTCAGTAATAAAGAAGCCGAGTAAGTCGAAATAGAAACGCCGGCTGGCTTCCAAGTCTGCGGCGTTGAAACCAAAGTGACCGAGGCGAAGAATCTTAAACGGCCGGTCGAGGGCGACGCCGCCGACGTTGTATTTTTTAACGCTGCTCGTGGTCATGCTGCCTCCTTGTTTCCCTGTCTTCGCTGAAAAGAAACTTGCTCACTTATTATTACGGTAATTTCCCCAGGTCTAGCAAGATCATGCCGTCATGGTTAAACATGGCAGCTTTTTGATGCAGCGTTGGATTCATCAGATACTCTTTCCCCTTGATCTCGGCCAACCGGGGCGCGATGCGCTCGCGCCAGGGCGCGAAGTATTCCGGCGCGTGGTTTGGATCGGTGAAGTCACGCGTCTCCACTAACAGGTGAGTGACGCCAAACTCTTGTCGCAAGCGGATGAGCGGCGCGGCATCGACGCTTAAGTAGGCGTCGAACATGGCGTTCATCCGTTCGCGCATCAGGTTCATGTAAGTCAAATGCAGCACATGATGTGTCGCCGCGGTCAAAAAAACGTTGCGGCGGGTAATGTATTCGACGTTTCTTATCGTTGCAGCAGGCCAGCCGGCGATTAACACGTCTTTTGGTAAAGCTGCGATGGCGTCGGCGATTGGCTTGGGCAGTTGATGTTCGGAAGATGACGCGAATTTGACGTTGCCCCTGCCGCCAAACGCCATGAGGTAGATTGCGATAATGGCCAAAAAGGTCAAGCTACGTAATTTGGCCGAGGAGCGCAGTTGCGTCACTCGACCGAGCAAGAGGTAGAGCGACCAGGGTAATATCAGGGTGATGAGAAACGGCAGGGAATACATAAAGAAGCGGGTCGGAATATACAAATGCGGCGCGCCCAGCCAAGCAAATACGTGCAACACGAGGCAGACGACGAAGAAGCCGATGAGCCGCGGCGCGCTGCCACGGGAATCTTCCTTGAGCATGACTCTTGCGCCGGCGCAAATGACGATCACGATAACGAGGCCGGTGAGGGCGAAGACGAACAGCAAAGCTCCTGGCGCTAATTTCTTATGGACGTTGAACCATGGCGCAATCGGATCGCCGTGGCTGTACAGCGGCCCGACGAAATAGGCTGCCCATTCGTTGCCGAAAAGTTTGTAGGGTAACTGGTCATAGGCGCGGTAATTGCCTTCGGGCCCAGCCTCGGGATAGAGCGCGATGTCGGCGGCAACCACGCGCCGGCCGTAGGGCTGGCTGTCAAGCCACATCGGTAGCAGCCCAGCCAGTGTCAAAAAGCCGGTCAGCGCGACAGTTGCCAAGCGGCGCGGCCAGCGCCAGCGCGCCACCGATCCCTGGGCCGATAAAGGCTTAACGAGCAGCCAGCTCGCCAGGCACAAGCCGGCGATGGTGGCGACGATGGGATAGAGCATTCCACTGACGATGGTGGTGACCGCCAGGAACCATGGACGGTCGCGGAGTAGCGCATAGAGTATCAACGCAATCACCGGGTATGCGTACAAGCGCGGGGTGGCGCCGAGAAAGCCCAACCCGATGTAGATCCACGCCGTGATGGTGAACGCCATCACGGCAAAGCTCAGCGCCGCGCCGCCCAACAGCCAGCCCAAGCGGCCTAAGATAGCGATGAAAACGGCGTAGGCCAGGTACAACATGGCGAGCTTAAAATGGCGCACATCGGCAAACTGGCCGCCAAGCCAAATCGATCCTTTGTACAAAAGCGGGGAGAGCGCATTGAGGTAGTAGTCTTTGACGTAGTTGGTTGCGACCGGATCGCCGCGATCGAATTTAAAAAAGGGAGGAATGACATGGGCCGCGTCAAAAGGTACGAAGTATCGATCGTGTGCTATTTCCCAGTGGTATTGGATGCCGGGCCAGAACAGGATGGCGAGCGCGAGCACGACTAGGAGCAGTTTGGTCACACCACGTATGGTCATCGATATGATTCCTGAAAATTGCTTGATGTTTGTCGGGTCAACTTCGGCGATCAGCGCTTAATCGGCTGCTGACCAACTTGATACGCGAACAACCTTCGGCTGGCAACGATTCGCCATCGAAGCAGCAGTGGAAAGATAGTCGTAGCTTGCCAGTACGGTTGCAAGCGATTCTGAACTTTGGGATATCTTCGTAGATACGGGCTGGGATCGAGCGGTCGGTTGGCGAAATCAAAAAACATCATGCGTGAAGGACGGAACCATGGCACAAGCAGCTAATAACAACTGGGATCTCGAAGCAGATGTGATCATTATTGGCTCAGGCGCGGCGGGATTGCCGGCGGCGATCAAAGCCGTCGACAATGGCGCCTCGGTGATCGTGGTCGAAGCGAATTACGACGTCGGCGGCCACGCGATTATCAGCGGCGGCCATATGGCCCTGGGCGGCGGCACCAGCGCGCAGAAGAAATATAATATTCCCGACTCACCGGACACGGTGTTCTCCGATCTCACCGACTGGTCGATCGTTCAACCCAATGGCACACCGGACTTCCGTTACAACGACCGGGCGGTGATGCGCGCTTTCGCCGATCACTGTGCCACGGCATTTGAGTTTTTACTGGCTAATGGCGTCGAGTTCGCCGATAAGGCGCCGGACAATCAAGGCGCGTCGACCACCGGCAACTCGGCGCCGCGGGAAAATCATGCGATTTGGAGTAAAGGCGCGGGGCTGGAGAGCCCCAATGCGGCCAACGGCACCAGCGTGATCCGGCCATTGGAGGCGAGCGCGCGGGCCAAGGGCGTCAAGTTTTTGCTCAATTACAAAATGACCAGCCTGATTCGCGAGCCATCGGCGGAAAAAAATCCCGGCCATGTGATCGGCATCGACGCGCAGTACAACCCGCATATCATGCCGGGTGCGACCGCGCCGCTAAAGAGTTTTCGCTCCGAAGGCAATATCGACAGCACCAAACCGACGATGAGATTGCGCGCGCGCAAGGCCGTCATCGTCGCCACTGGCGGCAGCACCAGCGACGTAAATTTCCGTCGCATGTTCGATCCGCGCCTGACGCCGGAGTTTCAGGTTGGCGGCGAACCTTACAGTTACCAAGACGCCAGCGGTGAACTCGCCGCCATGGCCGTCGGCGCTTCGCTCTGGGGGTTGGTCCACCAGGCGCTGGAGAACGGCGCGACGATGCGCTCCCAGCGCGCCCTGGCGACAAAATACAACTACACGACCTGGAAACTGGAGAGTCCGATCTTCCCGTTGGTGAAGGCCACAGGTTTCAACGTCAAGGACTGGCAGGATTTGATTCTCGTCAACCAAGTCGGCAAGCGCTTCTATGACGAGACCAAGGGCGATCCGCCCCATGGCAGCCACGGACATCAATATCCGGATTGCAAGCCCAACGATTATCGCAACGCGGAAAACGTCAAGTACAATCCGACCCGATACAATTTCGTCAACGCAGCGCTGGCGATGAATGAATACTCCGAAGCGCCGGATTACTGCGCCGGGCCGCAGTGGGCGATCTTCGACGCCGACGCGGTGGAGCGCGAAGGCTGGAAGGTGGTGCCGCCCTACGTCGACCCCGATGGTTATTTTTTCTCCGGTAACACCCTCGCCGAACTAGCTGCCGCGATCAAGAATGAATATCAAGCCAAACCGATGAACGCCGAAGCGTTGCAAGCGACGGTGGCGCGCTACAACTCGTTTGTCGACGCCGGCGTGGATGCAAGATTTTGGCAAGCCCGCGCCCAAATACAAAATCCAAAAGCCGCCGTTCTACGCGGCCTGGGGAACGGTGATCGTCCATGACACCCGCGCTGGTTTGCGCATCAACGCGCGCTGCCAGGTGGTCGACATGAACGGGCAAGTGATTCCCGGACTTTACTGCGCCGGTGAATCGGCCGGCGGGTTTCAATCAGCACGGCATGGGCCGTTGCGTGACGCAGGGTTATATTTGCGGCAGCGACGCGGCGAAGCTGCCGCGGCGCGAGTAGGGGCAACCCCCCGTGGTTGCCCTGCGGCAGGTCAGGCACAGGGGCCGGGCCTACATCTGAAAGACCAAGGATTTGATCGTGACGGGTACAGTGCCGGACGGCTCCAAGGTTTTGCCCAGATCGATGAAGTCGAAATCGTGCAGCGTGACGCCGTCCAGACACAGCAGAGCGTTATCGACAGCAAAATCATCGCGCAGGATCGTGCCGACCAGCCCGGCCAAGTCGTGGTCGAAGACCAGATAGATCGGCCGACCGTTTTGTAAAGTATTTGGCAAGCCATCGATCAGACCGCGGCAAAATGCCGCGATGCGGATCGCGGTGGGTGGACCGTCCCAGCGAAACACCAGCGCGACTTGCGCTGTTCCTTCTTCCAAATCAAAAGCCCGGAAATGGTGCTGGATCGCCGCAGCGACATCGGCGCTGACGATCTCGCCAGTCATATCCACGTCCGGCCGCAGCACCTGGAGGTTTTTCTGCGGCAATAAACTTTCGTCGCTGCTATGAATCGTATTACCGCTCACTTGCACCGTATGTTGCGACGCTCCCATCACTGTGGCGCGGATGCACTCGCGCGCCGGCACAAGCGGCCAGCGCAGCGCGCCGTGACTTATTTGATCCCGCAGTGCGTGTCCTAGCGGCGCGCCCAAATCGCCGAAGGATTTTGACTCCTTGCCGTAAACATATTCGCCGACGCCACCGGAGAAAATAACCGCATCGTATCGGTTCAGGCCACTGAGAGGCTCTGTCAGCCAGAGCTGGTCAAATTCAGCTGCCGGCTTTTCACCGTGAATGAGGCTAAGCACCGCCTGCGCCATGTGGTCCGCCAGCCGCTCGATCTCTGCGTCGGTCGCGGGCGCGCCAACCTGCCACTCGAAGCCAATCTGGCGCGCCAGCAATTTCCCGCCGGGCTCCAGCACAGTGATCATGCCTTTGCGGTCGCGCGCCAATAGCCGCCCGCCGACGTGAAACGCAGCTGTGCTCAGCACACGGCCACGGTCGGCAACAGCCAGCTTAGTGGTGCCGCCGCCGATGTCGACATTCAAGACGCGGCACTGCTGTTCGGCCGAATAAGCGACCGCGCCCGAGCCGTGGGCGGCAAGCTGCGCCTCGAAGTTGTGGCCCGCCGTGGCGCAGACAAATTTGCCCCGCTGTGCGGCGAACAGGTCGGCGATGGCGCGCGCGTTGTCGCGCCGGATCGCTTCGCCGGTCAAGATGATCGCGCCGGTGTCGACGTCGCGCGGGCTCAAGCCCGCTTCCTGGTAGGCGGCGTCGACCAGACGACCGAGCGCCTGATCATCGATGCGTTCGCGCGCCGCGCTGTAAGGCGTAAAGTGGACCGGCGACAAATACAGCGTGTCCCGTTCGGTGACGACGAAGCGGCTGGACAGCTCGCGCCCGAGCCGGCGCAGGATCAATTGGGAAAAAATGATCTGTGAGGTTGCCGTGCCGACGTCGATGCCGACACTGGTTAGCGTGATCGTATCGAGCTTCCAGAGCGGATGTTCGGCTTCGTCGCCGTGTTCGTGATCGTGGGGAAGATCGTGCATGGTGCGGTGTCAGAAATTGGGTCTGTAGCTCTGTTTTGCGAATGAACCTTTAACCACGAAGGGCACGAAGATCACGAAGTCTAAGAAACGCTATTTCCCAACCCTTCGTGTCCTTCGTGGCGAGTACCGTTGTTTCTTATGCGACCTCGCCATGCTCGTCGAGAAAAAAAGCTTTCGCGCTTTCAGCTCCCGCTTCGCCGGTGCACCAGGGCACCATTTTTTTCATCTTGCAGGTGATGCCGCGGCGCTTGAGTTCGGCCTCGAAGATTTGATGAATTTCCGGATCTTCGTCCTCATACTCGACTTGATAACCGCCTTTTTTGCCGCTCACCTCACCTTGGCGCAGCACGGTGGATTGACTCGCCTGCCAGCGGTTGGCGGCGTGCTTGCGCGATATGCCCTGGTTCATCACCAAATAGGTGGCGGGAGTGGAGCCGACGTTAAAATGCTGATGCAGCCACAGTCCTTCGCCGGCGCCCGACAGATAGAGACTGCCTTCCTGCCAGTCGCAGCGAATGCGCGGCTCGCTGCCGCGTTGCGTCAGCACGTAGCCTTCGCCCTCGGTAATATACAAATGCGCGCCGGGACCGTGGCGATGGCCTTTCTTGTAGTGGCCCGATTCGAAGCGCGAGACGTGCGACTCCATCATGCCGGCGCCCATCACCATGAAAGCGTTGGTGCCGCCGCCGCCGCGGCTCTTCCATTCGTAGAGCGGCAGTTTTTTGATGTCGGGGATGAAATTAGTTTCCCATACCCGCCCTTTGTAGAGCTTGGCCTCGGCGGTGAAATAGTCGGCGCCGCCGGCGTAGCGATCGGTGAAATCGTAGGGATTGTTGAAAATGAAATCTTCACTGGCCCATTGACGTAAAAGTTGCGGCAAGTCGGTGACGGAAAACCAGCGCGCCGGGCGCGATAGGCTGGCGTTAAAAAATTGGTGCGAAGCGTTGGTCGGCAGCACGAAGTAACTGCCGGGGCCCCACTCGAAGGTCTGCTTCGCTCCCTGGTCGCCGCGCCAAACCGAGGTCGAGCCATGTCCGGATACGACATAGATCGCCTCGGTGTAGAGATGGCGCAGGGGCGCGGTGGAGCCGCCGGGCGGCAATTCGACCACATGCTCGTCGCCTTCGTCGTCGCCGTCGAGATAACAGAGCGCCCCTTTGACGCCGTCGCCCTTGCGCGGCCACGGCCCGACCTCCACGGCCTTCATGTCTTTGACATAAACGCCGCCGACCAGCGGCGCGCCCTCGCGCTGGCGCCAGTCCTGATACATATCGACACGGACGACGGCCGGCTGCTTCTCCGGATCTAGACTGCTCATCTGGTATCCTCCCGGCTGATTAGGATTGAGACGGATTCGAACTTATTCAATCGGTGAGGTTTATGTCAAATTCATCCGGGACGACTCTAAGTTGACCGTCGCAAACTACTTTGCTAGCGTCCGCGACTAGAGAGCGGCCGATTGGTGAGAGGATGCTGCCCCTCGCGATCCATGATCAAGCAGGAGAGAATCGATGTCTAAAAATAAAATCATGCTGGAATTCACCGGCAGAACGCCCTTTGCGGGCGGCGCTTCCTTCGGCGACGTCGGCCCTTATGAACGGTTGCTCGGCATGGTTTCCTTCGCCATCGACCCAAACGAAAAGGATTTACCGTTTGTTTGCGACTTAGAATTCGCGCCGCGCAATGCTGACGGCCTGGTCGAGTTCAAAGCTGTGATTGATCTGGTCAAGCCGGTCGACATGAGCAAGAGCAATGGCAAACTGTTGTTCGATTTTTCCAACCGCGGCGGGCGCGGCGCGTTCACGCGATTGAACGACGGCGGCGGCGACTATACGAAAGAGAATTGCGCCGGCAACGGCTTTCTCAATCGCCAAGGCTACACGGTGGTCACTGCGGGTTGGCAGGGCGACTTGGTCTATACCGGCAGCAATGTCGTTGCTTTTGTACCAGAAGCGCGCCAGAACGGCCAGCCGCTGCGCGGCAAAGTGCGCCAAGAATTTATTTCCGACAGAAAAGGAGTCCTATCGATGCCGGTGAGTGGCGCCGCCAACATTCAATGTTATCCGGTACTCAACCGCGCCACCGCGACGCTCACCCTTCGAGAAAAAGAAGCCGACCCCCGGGTTGCTGTGCCGCCGAGTGAATGGGACTTGGCCAAGGTCAAGGAAGTCGACGGTAAGATCGAGCTTAAGCCTGCGAACGTCGATCTTTACATCAAGGGTGGATTCAAGACCGGCTGGATTTACGAATTGATCTACGACACCGAAGGCTCGCGCGTCATGGGGCTCGGGTTCCTCGGTCTGCGCGATGTGGTTTCGTTTCTTCATTATGGCAATAAAGATTCTGCCGGAGTGCCCAATCCGCTCGCCGGCGCTATCAATAAAGTTTACGGTTACGGCGCATCGCTGGCCGGCCGGGTGGTGCGCGAGTTCGTTTACGAGGGCTGGAACCGCGATGCCGAGGGGCGCCGAGTTTTCGACGCGGTACAGACGCATACCGGCATCGGCCGTTTGTATTTCAACATGCGCTTCGCCCAGATCGGCCGCTATCCGCGCCAGCATGAAGAACATTCCTACCCGTCGGAGCGTTACCCGTTTAACTTTATGGCGATCCCCGACCCATTCACCGGCAAAATAGATGCGGTGCTCAAGCGTCCCGACAGCGATCCGTTGCTGGTTCACTGTCATACCTCAAGCGAGTATTGGGAACGGCACGGCTCGATGACCCACACCGATCCGCGCGACGGCAGCGACGCTGAGATTCCCGCCAACGTGCGCATGTACATGCTCGCGGGTTCACCCCACGCGGCCATCGCAGCCGACAATCCCAAATGGGTCGGTCAACTGCCGCCGAGTAATTTTTCACCGCAGCCGTTCCTGCGCGCCTGCTTCATGCTCATGGACCGCTGGGCGAGCCAAGGCGTCCCGCCGCCGTCTAATCGTGTGCCGCGGCGCGACGCCGGACAACTGGTGTCGCCCGAGGAAGCGCTCAAGCGGTTTCCCAAGATTCCCGACGTCAATTTGCCCGCCAAGCCAAGCCGCTTGCCGCTATGGAACTACGGTCCCGACTTCGACGAGCGCGGCATCATGTGTATTTTCCCGCCCGAGGCGGTGCCGGGCAAAGAGTATCCGATCCAAGTGCCGCAGGTGGACGCCGACGGCAATGACTTGGGCGGCGTGCGCTATCCGGACATGCAAGCGCCGATCGCGACGTATATCGGCTGGGCGCTGCGCAAAGCCGGCTTCGCTGAAGGCGAGCTAATGATGACCAACGGTTGTTTGAAGGCTTTTACGCGCACCAAAGCCGAGCGCGAAAAAATCGGCGATCCGCGCTTGTCGATCGAGGAGCGCTATCCCAGCCATCAGGCCTACGTCGACATCGTCAAACGTGCCGTCGATGAATTGGTCAAGGAAGGTTTCCTGCTGCCGGAAGACGGCGAAGATTACATCGAAGCCGCCAAGAGGAAGAACCCGTTAGACCCGTCAGTGGTGATCGAGCCGTTGGTGACGGCAGGCAGGGAGGATTAATAGCAATGCGAAAAATCGTAGAACAATCTCCGTTAAAACTCTGCGGAAGCATGACTTTGACCGGAGATCTGGCTGAAGCGTTAGCCGAACTCAAGAAGGAGCGGGAGCAATCTCTCGAACGACTCATTGTCGAGGTTAAGTGATTTACGTCAAAAACCTGTATAGACAAGATTTGGAGCCGGGTGATTAACTGCAAAGATCGCAAAATAAGTCCGAAGAAGAATTCCGGATGCATGGACGGGTTTGAAACCCGCCCTCTTGGGATTGATCAATAGAACGCCGCATGCGGCCAAAACTACGAGCAAACTTTGCTAGTGGCGTTATCACTGCAGCGATCGCGCTTGCCGTCGCCGCCCATGCGCAAGAATTCAAAACTCTGAAGGTCGGCGGCGGCAGCTTCACGACATCGATTGCCCAGGCCAACGGCATCTTCGCCAAGTACGGTCTGCAAATTCAGATTCCGCGCTCGGCTGCCGGCGGCTCCGAAGAGGTGCGGCGCTGGCTGGCGTCGGGTGAATTGGATCTGGCCGACTATGGTGTCGACAACGGCATAGCCATGGTTGAGAACGCCGGCGTCGATATCATTCTCGTCGCCGCCACGGACTACACCCCGACCGAGTTGATGGCACAGCCGGAAATCCAAGCGCTTGCCGATCTGCGCGGCAAGACTGTGCTTGTTGACGCGCCCAATACGCAAAATGCCCTCGCCCTGAAAAAGATTCTCTTCGGCGCCGGTCTCGCTGCGCCAACCGACTACATAATGAAAGAAGCCGGCGGCACGGGGGCGCGCGTCGCGGCGATGCTGAAGCAAAAAGAATTTGCCGCGACGATGGCCTCGGGGCAGACCGCGGTGCAGGCGCGCCAGGGCGGCTTGGTGAGTCTGGCCACGACGGCGAACATCTTCGGCCCGACGCTGCGCTACGGTGTTTTCACCCGCCGCCAATGGGCGCGAGAGCATAGCGATTTACTCATTCGTTACCTCGCGGCGCATATTGAAGCGCAGCGCTGGATCATGCATCCGGCAAACAAAGACAAAGTGATCGATACCGTTGCCAAGCAAGCGAAGTTGTCGCGTGATCTGGCCGGACAAATCTATGAGATGGACACCGGTCCAAACGGATTGGCTAAGGATGCAACGATCGATGTGCCGCGCTTCGCCAACGTTCTCAAGTTCCGCGCCGAGGTCGAGGGCAGCTGGGGCGGCAAAGCGCCGCCGCCGGGCCGTTACTACGACGGCACTTATCACGCCCAAGCGTTGGCGCTGGTTAACGCCAATACGGCGAAGTGAATTACTGTCTTTATTGAAGGATCGAAATAGCTCCCGCAAAGGCGCTAAGACGCTAAGTTCGGAATCGTTGTCATTTCGAACGGAGTGAGAAATCTTTCTTAGAGCCCTCGCATTGGTTCGGAGTGACGGGCGCTTTCCCGTCACCTTTGCGCCTTTGCGGGAGAAATATCCCCGGTCGAAAGTCTTCAGTGTATCGCGCACTTTGACTTGAGTCGGTTTCACGTTGACATCACGCGACCGGATCGGCTACGGTCGGCGCCGAAAGTCGATACAAGGGAGGACGTTGATGAATTTCACACGTCCGTTGATGATGGGCCTCGCCGCCGCGGCGCTCTTGGGTTTGTCCGCAGGTGAGGGATCACTGTTCTTGACGATGGCGGCGGCGGCGCAGACTCCGCCGCCCCGCTTCGCCGGGCACGCGGAGCTGCCGGGCGTGCGCCTCTGGTACAGCGACAGCGGCGGGAGCGGCGTGCCGCTGGTGCTGCTGCACGCGAACACCGGCAACACCGACAGCTGGCAGTACAACATTCCAAGCTTCGTCGAGGCAGGCTTTCGGGTTATCGCTTTTGACCGACGCGGCTGGGGCCGGAGTGCGGCGAATCCGGACACGGGACCTCAGCCAAGCTCCATCGCCGACGATCTCCACGCGCTTGCAGAATATTTGAAGCTCGACCGCTTCCATCTCGTCGGCGTGGCCGGCGGCGGCTTTGCCGCCTACGACTACGTACTCTGGCATCCGGAGCGGTTGCGCAGCCTCGTTATCGCTGCAAGCGGCGGTGCCATCGTCGACGAAGAGTTACGCGTGCTGCGCCAGAAGACGGCGCTGCCTGGTTTTGCCAAGTGGCCGCCGGAGTTTCGCGAAGTGAGTATGGGCTACATGGCGACCAATCCTGAAGGTTTGAAACGCTGGCTAGAGATTCATCACAACGCGCGACAGCAGGGCGCGCCGGTACAGCTCGAACGCACCAAGATTACCTTCGAGAAACTCGCGACGATCCGCGTGCCGACGCTGTTGATGCCCGGAGATCAGGACCTGCAAACGCCGCCCTGGGTCATGCGCCGCCAACTTGCCCATATCCCCGGCGCCAAGTTCATCGTGCTGCCCGAGGCCGCGCACTCGATCAACTGGGAGCAGCCGGAAGCGTTTAATCGTAATGTGCTGGAGTTTATTCGGGGGCATTAGCCAACAGGCACGTGAAATTTGTCATGCTGGCCGCATCGGTTGCATCTTGCTCGGGTTCAAAGCCGTGATGAGCGATCGCGTGCCGGCCGCTGCGGGCGAGATGACAGCGAGAAAAAAATAGGGGGCCATTTGTGATTACGCATGGAGCGGGTGTTGAAATAACGGCTTTCGGCACGCTCTTACTGTCCGCAGTGCTCTCAGCCGATCACAGTTTTGCCCAAGCGTCATTCTATCAGGGGAAAACCATCACCGTCGTTGCCGGAACCGCGCCGGGAGGAATCGGCGATGGCCGAGTAAAATCGCTGATTCCGTATCTGCGCAAATACATCCCGGGCAGTCCGGCGATCGTCGTCGAATACATGGACGGCGGCGGAGGTCGCCAGGTAGGCAACCATATGGCTCGCAACGCCCGTCCGGACGGGCTCACCATCGGCGCATTCAGCAGCAGTGTGATCTCTTTGAATATTCTGCGCGAAAGCGGAGTGATGTACGACATCGATAAATTTTTCTACCTCGGCTCGCCGGAAAGCACCAGCCACCTGGTGTTCTATACCAGAAAGGAAGCGGGCCTGAGCAATTTGGAGAAACTCCGAGCCACATCGGGAGTCAGAGTCGGTGCTCGGCCGGTAGGGCACAGCGCCTACGTCGCGGCCCGTTTATTTGCCTATTATCTGGGTTTAAAAGACAGCAAGTTCATCCCGGGCTACGCGGCTCCCGAATTAGACGTTGCCTTGCTGCGCGGCGAGGTCGATGCCAGAGCGAACACCTCGGCGTCGGTCTGGCAGCGCAATCCCGATTGGGTAGAAAAAGGTTTGATGGATTTTCATGCCGCCTTGGAGGTTCCCAAGGGGATCAAGCCTCCCCGCTTCGGCCATATCCCTGAGATCGAGAGCTTCGCCAAATCTGAAAAAGAGATTAAGCTTCTCACCATGGCGAGAACCTTCAGACTGACGGGCTCGCCCTACGTCATGCCTCCGGGAACGCCCAAAGATCGCGTGGAGGTGGTCCAAGAAGCGATGCGCAAGGCGCTTAAAGATGCCGATTTTCATCGCGATTACCGCAAGGTCGTCGGTGAGGACGCCGATCCCTTGATGCCCGAAGAATTGGCCAAAGCAATTCGCGATACCCCACGGGACGCTGAATTGATCGAGATGTTCAAAACGCTCGCGGGACCCGCGCCGCTGCCGGCGCGCTGAACCCGCAAGTGAAGATTAGCAATAAAATCTTTTTCCGTGAGCAGATCGGAGCGTGGGACGCGCTGGCGCAATTGATAATGATTTGATCCCTTGATGCTTGTCTCGCATTAGCTCGCACTTCGACTTGAGTCAGTATTAACAGCTCACTGGATTAAAGTTGACATAACGCGACCTTATCGAATACGGTCTGAACCATAGATGGGGGTACGGGGCCAATCTGTTTTCTGAGTTAGCTGCTTGGCAGTTTGGAGCACGGACTTGCGCTGGGTCGCCGGCGTAATTTTGAGTGCACAGTGCCGCCTGTCAAAAGAAGTGCCTATCATGAAAAGGCGGTAAACGCCGCACTATCGCAAGTTCTCTTGGATGCGGCATTGAAAGGAGAAGCTTATGGCCGGCAAGAAAGCCCTTTTAGTGGGCATCAACAAGTTTGCAAACTACTCGCAGTTCACGCTCAATGGCTGCGTCAACGACGCCAAAGATATGGCGGCACTTTACAAGGATCTGCTGGGTTTCAAGACCAGCGAAATCACCATCCTCACCGATGCCCAGGCGACCAAAGCCAACATCATGGCCAAGCTGAAGGCAATGGTCGCCGACGCGAAGGCCGGCAAGCTTGGTTATCTGGTGTTCAGTCTTTCTTCTCACGGCACCCAGATGAACGACACCAGCGGCGACGAGCCCGACGGCAAGGACGAAGCCTTTGTGCCCTACGACATCGCCGAGAAGAGCGGCAAATGGGATCCATCACGCATCATCAGCGACGATGAACTCCATGACCTTTTTGTGCAAGTGCCAGCCAATGCGCTACTCGAGGTCTATCTCGATACCTGCCACAGCGGCACAGGTCTGCGCGGCGCGGAGTTCGGCCTGCACGCACCGAAGCCCCGGTATATCGCCCCGCCCAACCATGAGTTCGGCAAGAAAACCGCCAGGATGCGAGGCTTTACGCTCAAGGGTCGGCCCTCGTCCAAGAGCAAGAAAGCCGTCGCCGGCGCGCATCACATGCTCTGGACTGGCTGCAAGGCCAACGAAACCAGCGCCGACGCCTACTTCACCGGTCGCTACAACGGTGCGTTCACCTATTACTATATAAAGGTGATGCGCGATACCAAGAACAAACTAGCGCGCAAGGATGTGGTCGCTAAAATGCGCACGCTGATGCAAGGTAAGTTCGCGCAAAACCCGCAGCTAGAAGGCAACGCCACCAACCGCGCACAAGCGATCGTCTATTGACGACTCGGAGATGGCGGGCGGTGGAACTGGGGCGCTGGCAGCGCCCCAGTTCGCTTGATTCGGAATTCGCGCCCCACAAGGCCGGTCATGAAGAAGACACCCAAAGCCAAACGATCCAGCGCTGCCACAAGGAAGCCCGCAACTCGCGCCGCCGCGGCCGTCGAGCTCGAACGACGAGTCTCGGGGCTCGACTGGAAGGACCTCGCGGCCGGTTTGGGCGGCGCGACCCGCGGCGCAGGCGGCATACCAGAGAGCGACCTGAGGGAATACTTCGGCGCCGAGGAATTCGAGCGGCTTCAGCAGCTCGCCGGATTCAGTAAGACCGTGCGGTCGCGCTCGGCGCCGCTCGGCAACGTGATCTTTCTCCATGGCATCACCGGCTCGGACCTGGGCGTTGCCGCCGGTGCGGGAAAGCCGGATGACGTCTGGGTGAACTTTTTCCGCCTGATCAACGGCCGCATCGACCGCCTCAGGCTTGCCGCGGACGGCTCAAAGGAAGCAGACCCGGCCTGGCGCGTCATACCTACGGGGGTAAATAAGCGCTACTACGCCCGCGCCGTGCTCGCCCTCGGCGGCCGCTGGAACGTCATGCCGTTCGCCTATGACTGGCGCAAAGACATCGATGAATCTTCGAACGAACTCGCTAAGCTGATCCGCCGCGACTTTCAGGGTAAACCCGTGCATCTCGTCGCCCATTCCATGGGTGGGCTGGTGTGCCGCAATTTCATCCGGTTGCACCCTAATCTTTGGGAGGCCATGGAGGATCCTGGGCTGGTGCGCGGCGGACGCCTCATCATGCTTGGCACTCCAAACTACGGCTCGTTCGCCATCCCGCAGGTGATCACCGGGCAGGACAAGATGATCAATCTCCTCGCGACGCTCGACGTGAAGCACGACCTGGGCGAGCTCCTCGACATCACCAACTCGTTCGTCGGTAGTTATATGATGCTCCCGGCCCCGGACAAGCTGCCTCCCGCGCTGAAAAAGCTGTATCGCAGCGAAACCTGGGGCGAGAACGCCGGGCGCGTATCGCAGCGTCACCTCGACCGGTCCTACCAGTTTCATCACGATCTCGCGGCCGCATCGACGATCGACCCGGCGCGCATGATCTATGTCGCCGGGTGCAAGCAGGCGACGCTGTCCGGGCTGAAGATCGCCAACCCCGGCGACTTCGACTACGAGCTGACCTACGCCGGCGACGGGCGGGTTCCGCATGACCTGGGCCAACTGGACGGCGTGCTGACCTACTACGTCGACGAAGCGCACGGCGACCTTGCGCGCAACGAATCGGTGATCGCCGCGGTCGACGAGCTGCTTGAACGAGGTCATACGGCCGAACTCGGGACGCAGGTGCTGCGTGAGGTCAAGCGCGCGACGCCGACCATGCGCGATTACCGCACGCCCGCGGACCGGCAGCTCATCGAGGATCTCGGGGAGCTCGCGCGCAAGGCCGAGGCGACCCACCAAGCCGTCCGAGGCAGTGGTACGCGCGTCAACGAGGCGGCTGAGCGTGCCGCGTTGCGCGCCGCATTCACCGACGACGACGCCCGCTTTGCCGAGGACGCGATCGTCAAGGCTGCGCTCGGCAGCCGCGGCCAGCCGTCGAAGCAGAAGACGAAGAAGTCTGTGCCGTCGGCGGTCGACGCCAGGACCAAGCCGATCAACGTTACCCTGCTGCAGGCCGACATTACCGAGGTCGTGGCGCCGCTGGTCGTCGTGGGCCACTACAAGGGCGTGCCCCCGACGCGCGCGGTCGGCGCCATTGATCATAAACTCGGCGGCTGGATCGAACGTGCCGGGCGCCTGGGTATGATCGGCGGGAACCTCGGCGAGACGTTCTTCGTGCCGAACGTCGGCAATGCGTTGAAAGCCGGCGGCGCGGTCCTGGCCGGCATGGGCGAGTTCGGCAAGTTCACGCGCGGCGACCTGGTGCTCCTGATGTCGAACGTGACCATTGGCGTGTCCGCGCTGGGCCTGAAGGGCTTCGCCAGCGTGCTGATCGGTTCCGGCGAAGGCAACCTCGACCGCGAGAGCGCGCTGAAGGCGTTTCTCGAGGGCGTCGCGGCCGGCGCCGAGCGCTTCGAGCAGGAGTCCAGCGGCAAGCTGCAGGGGTCTCGCTCGCTCACGATCGTCGAGAAATACTCCGCGCCGTTCAAGAGTCTCGAAGAGCAGCTTCGGCGGCTGGAAAAGCCCGCAACTGCAGGGGCAGACGGCGCGCCGTCACGCGAACGCAAGGCGTCGCCTATCGAAGACAACGCCGCGAACGCGCCGATGATCACGCTCACCGTAAAGAAGGGCGCGCGCTCCGCGGCCAGGCCGAAGCGAAAAGCCGAAACCGGAAAAAGGGGTGACTCCCAATCGACGCTCGATCAGGTGCGGCTCACGGTGGAGCAGATCAAGGAGGGCACGTTCCGATTCTCGGCTCTCGCGGAGACGGCCGTCGTCCCGGTGCGCGAGGTCGAGATCAACGGAGTATTCGCCCGCGGCGCTGCCGACCGGTTGATGGAATCCACGACGCGCGACGAGCAGATCAAGTTCGGCGAACTGCTCTACACCTACCTGGTGCCGGAAGACTTTCACAGCATGATCGACAGCGGCAAGCCGCTCAAGCTGATCCTTGACCGCAGCACCGCCTCGTACCCGTGGGAGATGGCCTGCTTCCGCAGCGCGCATAACCCGAACCACGTCTCCAGCCTCGGCGTCGGCCTGCGCGTGACACGCCAGTTCCGCACGCTGCTGTCGAGCGCGCCGGGCGTGAAGCCGGTGCTCAACCGCAACCTCAAGGTGCTGATCATCGCCGATCCGGCGCGCGAGACGGACTATCAGTTGCCGGGCGCGCGCCGCGAAGGACGCGAGGTGGCGAGTGTCTTCCGCAACTTCCCGGCCAAGCAGCACGGGATCTTCGTCGAGGTCGAGGAGCATATCGGCCCCGATCAATGCGACCCCGTCGAGATCCTGGCGCTGCTGCTCTCTGGAGCGTTTGACATCGTGCATTACGCGGGCCACGGCGACTATGACAAGGACAACCCAGCCGGTAGCGGCTGGATCTTCGGCAAGGACTGCGTGCTGTCCGCGAGGGAGATCTTTCGCGCGCGCAAGGTGCCGCGGCTGGTGTTCGCCAACGCCTGCTTCTCGGCGGTCACGACCCAGGGACAGGCGCTGTCGAACGATGAGCGGTCAAAGGGACTTGCAAGCATCGCCCAGGCGTTCTTCGAACGCGGCGTGAGCAACTACATCGGCAGCGGCTGGCCGGTCAACGACGAACAGGCGACAAAGCTCGCACGGACGTTCTACAAGGAACTGCTGACCGGTAAGCCGATCTGCGACGCTCTCGATCTGGGCCGCAGGGAGATCAATGACTTCGGCAATACCTGGGGCGCGTACCAGCACTATGGCAATCCGAACGATGTCGTCGTGATCAAGGCCGACAAGTAGTTTGCTCACCTGCTTGAGAAGTAGAGAATCTGCGGCGACGGCTACTCTGTACTGGCGCGCCCTGCTGACGCGAGTTGGGATGAATCTCTATCCAGCATTTTAGATAACCGAGATTCGTCGCCATGTAGCCTGCCCGAGGCCGCTCACTCGATCAACTGGGAACAGCCCGAGGCTTTCAACCGTCATGTGCGGGAGTTTCTTCGTGGGCATTAGCCGACAGGCATGAAGATCGTTAACCGATAAATATAAAAGCAATGCAGTTCTCAACGTAACTCAAATCCAAATTGCAAGATTACCGTGACTGCCCCCCCCAAGACCTGTCTCGCTAACCTTTCAAGACCTCCCGAAATCCAAATCTTGAATATTTCCAGATGACGAAATCTTGAGAAGCTTTCCACCACGATGTGAATGACCGCCCAGAACGTTGTTATTAGAGCCGAATTAACGAGACAAGATTGTGCTTTAGTAAATTATCTGAGTATTTCTGGACTGTTTGTACTCGCCCATTTTGTAAAGATTTTTGATAGCGCTATGCTGCCGTATTCTGAAATGTGGTAATATTCATCTCTGAAAAGCGGCATTCCATTCTGTAGCATTGAGCATTTGTAGTGATTGCAAAACAAGTCATTTTGATCAAAAAAGGCAACTTTTGGGTTTGTTGTTTTTAGATGCTCAACGAGCGGCTTAAAGTCTTCAGTGATTTTTTTTCGAGACTCAAGATTCAATTCGCAATTTCTTTTAACAGACGCAAACGGTCTTGCAAAGCAAGCTCTGATATCGTACTCGCCCACGAGGTGTGGTGTAAAAATTATTACTTTAATATTATGTCTTTCCAGAAAATCAATTCGTTCTTTGAGCCGTAAGATATATTTCGAGTCAGGATTTCGGTTCAAGCCGTCCAGAATCGCATATCTTACTGAATTTGAATTCTCGATTAGCTTATCAATGAACTTTTCCTGATGTAAAGGACGATACCCAGAGCAAGGAGAAATAGTGATTTCATTAGTAAGTTCAGATTCGTCAACTTTAGCTGGGTCGCAGGCTCCAATGGATAAGAGGTTGTGATGTGTAAGTCCGCTATTTTTCTCAAAACCAGGATAAAGTTGATTTACATAGCTGTTCCCAAGTAACAAAAGAGTTGGCGGCTCATCTTTCTTGGCCATACAAAACCACCAATGATATTCGGCAGCTTCTTTAAACGGATAGCGATTTAAGCAGATGTCGTTTTTGGAATATTTCCATAATGGGCCGACAAATTCATTTCTGACCATTTGGTTCAGTGATGAGTTGTGGATGCTCCGACGGAATTCCAGCCCATTATTCTTATAAGTGGCATATCCCACATATCCAACAACAAACATCAACAAAATTAGCGTGCTAGTTATCATTTTGCTATTTTTGCCGAAGCGAATAGGTTTCTCGATCAATTTGTAAGTCAGCCACGCGAGTACGATCGAGATAAGGACGGCTGTAGTACGTACTTGCCGGCTCGGTGTTGTGCCCTCAAAGATGCGCGCGAATGACAACAATATCCAGTGCCAGAGATACAGGGGATAGCTGATTAGGCCAAACCATACCAACACACGGTTTGACAAAATCCTACTGTTTAACCAGGCTTGATTTTCAGCGGAAATAATCAATGCAGCCCCAACTGTCGGCAGCAGAGCCCACCAGCCAGGCATTGAATGCTCTTTAGTAAGTAAAACAATTCCAATGGCAATCAAAAAAGCACCCAAAACAGACTGAACATTATTTAGTCTATGCGTGGGCGCAGCGAAAAAACTCTTTCTCTGCAGCTTGATATACGCTAAAAGTGAGCCTATCAGCAATTCCCAAAAGCGAATCACCGGAGAGTAGAACGCAGCTACCGCGTTGCTGCGCACACCGATAATGTTCAGTGCAAATGAAATGAGAGCAATAACAATCGTTACTGTTAGAAGATTGAATCGTTGCTTCCAGCTAAACCACAATAGCAGCGGCCAGACAATATAAAATTGTTCCTCAATTCCAAGGGACCAAAGGTGCAGCAAGGGCTTTGTCTCGGCCGAATTGTCAAAATAGCCACTCTCCCTCAAGAATACAAAGTTAGAGACAAAGGCAGCTCCCCCGGCAATGTGCTTACCGAGCTGCTCGTATTCGTCGGCGAATAGTGCAAACCAGCCAAATCCGTAGCAGCCAATCAACACCACCAAGAGCGCCGGGAATATGCGTTTGATACGGCGACTGTAAAATTCGGCAAAACTGAAGCAGCCCCGGTTTAGATTATCAAAAATAATTGATGAGATTAAAAAGCCAGAAATGACGAAGAAAATATCTACACCAACGAAACCGCCAGTTATCTTGTAGGGAAAGGCGTGAAACCCAATAACAGAGAGAACCGCTACTGCACGTAGCCCATCAATGTCTGCACGGTATTTGGGACGCGTTAAATGTGCCGAGTTTCCAACATCAATAGTTTTTGTCATCTTTCAATTATTTAGAAATGGATTTGATTTTTGCAGAGGGAAACGTTGACGCGATATTCAATCGAGGCTTTGATAAATATTGTCATGATTTGTTGCACTCAAAGGTGTGTCTCTGCCGCTGTCGCTTACTTATTCAGGCCGTTCAATGATGCTACGCTGCGGTCGTTTTCGTTAACCAGTCGTTTATGCGTCGCCCATAGCTGATGGGCTCATTGTAGAGTTCACAGTTTCCCATTTCAACGTCGCTGGAAACCGAATTCATAAACATGTGTCCGCGACTATTTCGCATCAGTGTCGATAACTCTTTGAGATTAGGAGCCAAGCCGGATTGGCTAAAAAGATTGGCGCTATACACAGGCGCACGAGACGACCCGTAAGTTGCGACCCAGTGACCGACTATCTGAATGCCCCAATCCCCGGTGTTTTGACTTCGAGTTTGGCGAGGGAACCACGAGTGGTCAGATACAGGGTGCGAAAGTCCGGTCCGCCGAAAGCGAGGTTGCGAACTATCTCCGGCATCCGGAGGATACCGATGACCTCACCGGATGGAGCGATAACCCAGATGCCGCCGGAGCCGACGCAAAACACTCGACCCTTGGTGTCGACCTTCATACCGTCGGGAACGCCGGGAGCTGCCGAGGACATATTACAGAACACGCGATTGTTGCTCAGGGTCCCGTCCGGGGCCACGTCGAACGCGCGGATGCGCCGATGCGGACAAACCTCGCCACGCTCCGCCTCCTGGAAGCAGCGCTCGTCGAGCCGGCTGATTGCTACGTACAGCACCGACTCATCGGGAGAGAACGCCAGCCCATTGGGGTACTCGCACTCGTCGGTGGCCAGGTGCAGGTGGCCCGTCGGGTCGATGCGAAATACGCCGGAAAATCCGATCTCCCGCAGCTCTGCTGGAAGGCGCAGCCCGGGGTCGGTGAAAAAAATGCTGCCGTCGGAGCGGCACACCACATCGTTCGGTTTATTGAACCGTTTGCCTTGCCAGCGCTCGGCAATGGCCGTGACCGTGCCATCTGCCGTCATCCGGGTAATGCGCCGGTGATCGGCGCCTTCGCACATGATGAGACGGCCCTGGCGGTCGAGAGTGCAGCCGTTCCCCTCGCCGGTATTCTCCCGCACTATGGTTATGGCACCGTTCGGGTCCCAACGCAGCAGCCGGTTCCCCTCGAGATCGACAAAGGTAACATAGCCCTCGGCATGCCAGAGAGGCCCTTCAGCGCGGCCCCAGCCAGTGGCAAGCTGGGTCGGCTCGGTGGATTCGAATATGTCGGACAGGTTCTCAGCCATCGCGCACCTCCTTGATTTCCATGAGCGGTAATGAACAGTGCGAACATCACGAGGATGCTGCTTTCTCTCGCGTAGACGGACTTCGGGGCTCTACTTTGCTCCAGGCAACAGCGAAAAATCGATAAACTTTTGCGGGTCGAGATCGGCGGGTATAGGTCGTTCCTGCCGTAGTATGTCCAAATAGCCACGGGCAATTTTCGGCGGCAATCGTCCGTCTTTATTGAACATGCCGATCAAGGTCTCGTAGGCTCCGTTGGCTTCAGCCGGTGTGATCTTGAATTTGTCCGCGATCATGCGCGCAGACTCCGGCCGGTTGGAACGTATCCAAGCGATCGCATCGAGTAGTGCTGTGATGGTCTTTTGAACTCTGTCGCGATTGTTCGAGACCTCGGCTTTCGACGCAACCAGACCGGAAGTCGGTATGTCCATCAGGTCGCCGATCAACATATACTTTTTAAAACCTTTGGATACCGCTTTGTCGTCGAAGGGCGGCGTTAGCACGGCGCCGGCGACCTGCTCGCTCGCCAGCGACGCGAAGCTCGACGCTGTCCCGCCGGTCATAATAAAACCGACATCCTTCTCGTTGATCTCAAATTTCTTGAACCAAGCCACCATCAAGTAGTGTCCCGTCGTTCGGATACCCGAGATCGCAACCTTTTTGCCGATCAGATCCTGCGGCTTGTTAATTTCTTTGCTGGTGACCAGCATCCACGGCGTAAAATTGTAGAAGTTAAGCACTACCACGAGCGGCAGTCCGGCGACTGCCGCGGAAATCCCGGTTGCCAGCGAGGGGAAAAAATTGATATTGCCGCCCATAATCGCCTGGGGCTGGATGCCCGTGTTCATCTGAATGTACTCCGCTTCAAGGCCGAGTTTTTTGAGCAACCCTTTTTCTTGGGCGACGTAGAAAGGCATGTAGGTGAGGGCGAGGGACGGCAGGCCGACACGGATTTTTTGCATTGCCTCGGCGCTGTGGCTCGCGCGCGGCAGCAAAAAGCTCATTGCCAGCAATAGGACGATCGATGGCATTTGTCGTTTCATGCTTTGACTCCTTCACACGATGGCTGTCCAATTATGATTGGTCAGGGATAGAAATGTCCTCAGCCTGCGCTGGCGATCTTAATCAAGGGCGAGACCGCCCGTCAAACTCGTGAGGCGCTTTTGCGCGCCAACCACATGGGCGATAAGCGTTCGATGCCTTGTCGGTCGAGCAACCGTGGTTTTGAATCTGGCGACAATTGTTGACAGCCAGCAACGCCGCTCTTAGAGTGGGCACCGGCTTCTTTGCTGTGGCTTTAGCTATGATGACAAAGGCATTATTAACACTTCTCCTTACCCTCTCCATCAGCGGCAGCAGCTTTGCTGCGGATGCTAAGCCGGCGTGGCGGGTCGAATGGGACAAGACCGTGGCGGCAGCTGAGAAGGAGGGCACGGTATCGATTTACATATTCGAAGCCGGGCCGCTCACCGAAGAAACCGTGCTTGCCTTCGAGCGCGCCTATCCGAAGATTAAGGTTAACCAATTGCGCGGCCGCGGCAACGATCTCGGTCCGCGCATCGTCGCCGAGCGGCGTGCCGGCAAATATCTGGTCGATCTCTTCGCCGGTGGCAAAGGGACCGCGTTGGGCACACTTTACGTCGGCAAACTCTTAGATCCAATCCGGCCGCTTTTGCTGCTGCCGGATGTCTTGGATGAAACCAAGTGGTGGCGCCGCGAACATAAATACGTCGATCCGGAGAATAAATATATTTTCGCTTACATCGGCAATGCCGGCGGTGTCGAGATCAACTACAATTCTACCTCGGTCAATCCGAAGGAGTTTACTTCCTATTGGGATCTGACCCAGCCTAAGTGGAAAGGCAAAATCGCCGCCACCGACCCGCGTTCCCGCGGCATGGACAACCCGGTGCTGTTTTTCTACTACCATGCCAAACTTGGGCCCGAGTTCATTCGCAAACTTTACGGAGACATGGAGGTGGCGATCTCGCGCGACTATCGGCAGCCGGTGGATTGGCTGGCATCTGGACGTTACTCCCTGTGCATTCCCTGTGTTTCGGATGAAATGGACAAGGCGATGGATCAAGGTCTGCCGGTGGGGCAAGTTCTTCGGCTCAAAGAAGGCGGCACCCTGAGTTCATCCGGTGGGACGCTGACGTTGCTGCAAAATGCGCCCCATCCCAATGCGGCGAAAGTATTCGTCAATTGGCTCTTGTCGCGGGAAGGACAAACCGTGGTGCAAAAAGGCCGCAAGGGGCGCACGCGCACCGCGTCCAATTCGCTGCGAACCGATATTGCCAAGAACGATCTGCCGGAAGAAGTTCAACGCCGAGAGGGCGTTGACTACTTCGATGCCGACGACGATAACTTCGCCGACCGCCGCCCGGCGGACAAGTTGTTCAATGAGATTTTCGGCAAGACGGCTAAATAGAGATTGGCCGATTAGACACGAAGGTCCAGCGCGGCGAAGCCGCACCCGAAATGAGAATGGCCGCAAAGAACGCAAAGGACGCAAAATAGAATTGGAGTTGTACAAGGGGCGGGTTTGAAACCTGCCCTTTTGAGGTTGCTATTAAAGGATCAATTCGCGCGGCGAATAGTTCAGCGAACAGTTAGATTACACTGGGGAGATTGCCATGACCAAAATCGTTAGGCGACGTGGGTTGCTAGTGTTGATTCTGGTGCTGACCATATTCGCAACGCAAGGCGCGGCGCAGGACAAGCCGCTGAAAAAAATCTATTGGGGCGTGTCGACGTTGTCGCCGACCTTGTGGATCCCTTGGATCGCCAAGGAGGCGAAGATTTTTGAGAAGAACGGGTTGGATGTCGAGGCGGTTTTGCTCAATGGTTCGGGGCGGACTTCGCAGGCCATGCTCTCGGGTAGTCTGTTCGCGGCGTCCGTCGCGCTGCCGCAGGTTATGTTGGCGGACTTGACCGGCGCTGATCTGGTCAACGTTGCCCACGGCATCGGCGTGCAGGCGAGCCGTCTCATGGTGCGGCCGGAGATTCGCAAGGTCGAAGATCTCAAGGGGAAACGGATCGGCATATCGAGCTTGGGTTCCGCCGGCGATCTGTTGTTCGGCTACGTGCTGCGCAAATACGGCATAGACACGACGCGCGAGATCATCTGGCTAGCGGTCGGCAATACCGCGGAGCGGTTGCAGGCATTGATGGCCGGCACGGTGGATGCGGCGGACATGACTTACCCCGCCGACGTTGAGGCGGAGCGCAAAGGCTTTCGCCCCTTGCTCGATGCGCGCAAAGAAATTGTCTATCCGACCGCATCGGTGGTGACGCGGCGCAAGACCATTCGCGAAGAGCGCGACACGGTGATGCGCTTCGTGCGGTCGTTTGTCGAAGGCATCGCCTATCTCAAGCAGAATAAGGAATTCAGCAAACGAGTGCTGACCAAATACATGCGCACCACCGATGCGGAATATCTTGAAGGTTCCTACAACATGTTCCGGGAAGACTTTATTTCCGTGCCCTATCCGATCACCAAAAATCTCGATGCGATCTATGAGATCGCGGCGTTTCGCCGCCCGGAGATCCGCACGCACAAACCCGAAGAGTTCGTCGATACCAGCTTCGTCGCCGAGTTGGAAAAGAGCGGCTTTATCAAAAAGCTTTATGAGGGGAAGTAGGAGGGGAATGGCCGCATAGAACGCAAAGGGCGCAAAAAAGAATTGGGTTTGTGAGGACGGGTGAGACCGCGCCCCGACAAAATCCGAATACTTTTTGCGAACCTTGCGTTCTTTGCGGCTAATTCTTTTTTCCTATTTGGTTATCGGTTGCGGCACCATTCACGCGCCTTTGCGGCCGGTTTCCTTCAGTAGCTTGTCCCACCGTTCGAGTTCTTTCTCGTATTTATCCAGCGGCAGGTCGCGTTCGGGGCGCCATTTTTTGAAGCCGTAGTTTTTTGCGCCGTTGCCGTAGTGATATTTCTCTAGGATGCCTTGGCCTTCGGGGCCGAGCAGGTAGTCGGCGAGCAGCAACGCGGCGTGGGGATGGGGCGGTTGCGCGGCGATGGCGACGCCGCCGACGTTGGTCGGCACCACATCCATGGCGACCCATTCCACCGGCGCGCCTTTTTGCTGGGCGACGATGACATGGTTACGAAAGATCGCTGCGCCGGCGATCAGTTCTCCCGAGGCGATGAGATCGAGCAAAGCTGGCGGGATGATCGTGTGCAGAGGGATATCCTGGCCTTTGAGTTTTTTCAGAAATTCAGGCCCGCGGGTTTTCAGCATGCCGGCGATGGACTTGTTGCTGGTATCGTCGAGGGTGAGGCCCATTCTGCCTTTGAGCGCGGGATGGAGCAGGCCGTCGTAGTTTTTCGGCACGGCCTCTTTGGGCAAAAGATTTCTATTGTAGCCGAAGCCGATGTAGGACTCCCGCGCCGTACCCCAGAAGTAGAGGCCGCGTTCGCCTTTGACCTTGGCGTCCTCGGGATAGGAGGCAAAATAGGGAGAGTGATAAGGCCGTAGCAAAAACGCCTCGCGCTGGAACATTAAGTTTGATTCGGTGGTTTCGATAGTGTCGACGATGGACTTTCTCGCCTTGGCTTCCTCGAACATACGGTTGGTGATCTCGCCGCCGTTGGCGCGGTAGGCTTCGATTTTGACGCCGGCATATTTTGTCTCGAAGGCCTTGATCATGGCCTTGTAGGAGTCGCCGGCGAGGGACGTGTACCAGGTCGCTTTCCCTTCGGTCTTCGCGCCGGTGTAAAGCACCGCTTCGCGGTCTTTGCCGTTGTAGGTGACCAGCTCGGAAGCGGTCTGCGGTTTGCGCGACTGCGCGCCGAGTTCGCCGGGGAATAGCACCGATCCGAGCGCTAGGACTGATAGGACGAATAATAAGACGGGCATCGTTGTGGCTCTCCTGCAAAACTCTTATCGTGCGCCGGCTCCGCTGACAAGCCGAACTCACTTTTACGACGCCCCGGCGGCTGATCTCTTTCAGCAGCTTTTCCCAGCGCTCCAGCTCCTTTTCGTACTTGTCGGTAGTGATGCCATGGTCGGGGCGCCATTTGTTGAAACCGAGTTTCTTCGCCGCGCTGCCATATTCATATTTCTCCAAGACCGCTTGGCCTTCGCTGCCGAGAAGATAATCGGCCAGCAGCAAAGCGCCGTGCGGGTGCGGCGGTTGCACGGCGATGGCGGCGCCGCCGACATTGGTCGGCACGATGTCCATGGGCACCCATTCCACCGGCGCGCCTTTGCTGATCGCGTTCAACGTGTGGTTGCGAAAGATGCCGGGCGACGCCAGCACTTCACCTGACGCGATCAATTCCAACAGCGCCGGCGGAATGATCGTGTGCAGGGCGATTTCTTGCACCTTCAATTTCTTGACGAACTCTTGGCCCTTGGTGCGCAGCATGGCGCCGATGACTTTGTAGGCGGGATCGCTGACCGACACGCCCATGCGGCCTTTGAGCTCTGGATGGAGCAGCCCTTCATAGTTTTTCGGCACGGCGTTTTTCGACAGGAGCTTCTTGTTGTAGGCAAAACCGATATAAGACTCCCGCGCGATGCCCCAGAAATATAATCCGCGCTCGCCTTTTTCCTTGGCGTCCTCCGGATAGCTGGCGAAGTGCGGTGAGTGATAGGGACGCAAGAGAAAAGCATCGCGCATGAACATCAAGTTGCCTTCGGTGGTCTCGACGGCATCGACGATGTAACGCTTGGCCTTCGACTCCTCCATCATGCGCACGGTCATGTCGGAGCCCGAAACGCGGTAGGCATCGAGCTTGACGCCGGGATACTTGGCTTCAAAGGCCTTGGCCATGCCCTTATACGAGTCGCCGGAAAGCGACGTGTACCAGGTGACTTTGCCTTCGCTCTTGGCGCCGGCGTAGAGCATAGCTTCGCGGTCTTTGCCGTTGTAGGTGACGAGTTCGGAGATGGTCTGCGGCTTACGTTGGGCGAGCAGGTCGTTGGGGAACAGGACGGATCCGAGCGTTAGGACGAATATTAGAAAATGCATCGCGATAGTTTCCTTTGGTGTGTTAGCGTTGGCTGATTTCTCTGGCGAGTTTACCCCACTTTATGCTGTCCTTCTCGTAGTCTTCCAAGGATCGCCCCTGATCTTGGTACCATCTTTTGAAGCCGTAGTCTGTTGCCGGATGGCCGTAGTTAAACTTATCGAGAATCTTCGGCGCGTCGGCGAGCAGAAAGTCGACCAGCAAAAGAGCGCCGTGCGGATGGAGCGCATGGGCGGCCAGCGCCACCGAGCCGGCGTTGGTCGGCACCAGCTCCATCGGCACCCAGCCCACTGCTGAACCCCGTTCGGCCGAGACCAGAGCGTGATTGCGAAAGATTTGAAACGATCCCGCGATTTCGCCCGAGGCGATCAAGTCGGCCATGGCGGCGCTGCTGACGGTATAGGCTTTGATCTCCTGGGCTTTGAGTTTTCTGACGAACGCTTCGTCTTTCACTTTGATCATGGCGCCGATGGCGCGCGTCGCCGACTCGTTCAGGGTGATGCTCAATTTGCCCTTGAGCTCGGGATGTAGCAAGCCGTCGAAATTTTTCGGCACCGCTTGGGCCGGAATCTGCGTCTTGTTGTAGCCGAAGCCCAGGTAAGATTCGCGGATGGTGGTCCAATGACTCCAGCCCTTGCCCGCTTTTTCCATGGCGTCGTCGGGATACTTGCTCAAATGCGGCGAGAAGTAAGGCTGGAGTAAATTATTCGCGCGCGCCAACAGTAACGAATCCTCAGAGGTCTCCAATGCGTCGCAAGCCGGCCGGCGCGCTTTGACTTCTTCGATCATGCGCATGATGAAATCGGTGCCGCCGGCGCGATAGACCTCCAGCCGCACGGCGGGGTATTTGACCTCGAAGGCGCGCGCGATGGCTTTGTAGGAGTCGCCGGCAAGGGACGTGTACCAGGTCAGTTTGCCTTCGCTCTTGGCACCGGCGTAGAGCAGTTGCTCGCGGTCTTTGCCACTGTAGGCGGCCAGCTCGGCGATCGTCGTCGGCTTGCGCGCTTGGGCGTGGAGATCAGCGGGGCGTAGGACCGATCCGATGGATAGGAAGGATAGGACCAATACTAGAACGTGCATCGCGGGAGTCTCCTCTGCTGCGTCACCGTTGGGTGATTTCCTTGGCGAGCTTTTCCCACTTCTCGCTGTCTTTCTCGAATTGTTCGAGGGAGCGGCCGAAGCCGGGATGCCAGCGTTTGAACGGCAGGTTGTTGGACGGATGGCCGTATTGAAACTTCTCCAACACCTTGCGCGCTTCGGCGCCGAGCAGAAAGTCGACAAACAGCGTCGCGGCGTGCGGGTGCGGCGGCTGGGCGCTGAGGCTGACGCAGCCAGAGTTGGTCGGCACCAGTTCCATCGGCACCCAGCTTGCCGGCGAGCCGCGCTCGGCCGAGACCATGGCGTGATTTCTGTAAATATGAAACGACGCGCCGAGCTCGCCGGACGCCATCAGGTCCACCAGCGCGGCGCTGCTGACGGTGTAAATGCGGATCTGCTGCGCTTTGAGTTTTTTGACGAAGGCTTCGCCCTTGATTTTAATCATGGCGCCGATCATGCGCGCCGAACTTTCATTGAGCGTGATGCCCAATTTCCCTTTCAACTGCGGATGGAGCAGGCCGTCGAAACCTTTGGGCACGGCATCGGCCGGCACCTGATCCTTGCTAAAACCGAAGCCCATGTACGATTCGCGAAAGATCGTCCAGAAGGTTAGACCGGCATCGGCCTTCTCCTTGGCGTCGCTTGGGTAGGCGGCGAGCAGCGGCGAATTGTACGGCCGGGTGAGGCCGTAGGCCTTCGACACCATGGTGAAATCGTAGGTGGTTTCGAGCGCATCCATGGTCGGCCGCCGCGCCTTGGTTTCCTCCGACATGCGCGTGACCAGTTCGCTGCCGCCGGCGCGAAACGCTTCGACGCGCACGCCCGGATATTTGGTTTCGAAGGCCCGCGCCAGCGCCTTGTACGAGTCGCCCGCCAGCGAGGTGTACCAGGTGATCACGCCTTCGCTCTTGGCGCCGGCATAGAGCAGCTGCTCGCGGTCCGCGCCCATGTAGGTGGAGATTTCCGACACGGTGGCGGGCTTGCGCGGCTGGGCGAAGAGTTGGTTGGCGAAAAGAACTGAAAAGACTACTAGACCGGATATCGCATGCAACATGACGGTGATCTCCCTACCTTTGCTGGCCAGTGCGGCTGGCGACGCGTATCTCTTCCGCCCGGATAACATGGTGCATCGAAGTGAGTCAATGCGCCGGCCATCCTTCTTCCTTAAAGGGGGCGATCATCAGCTTACCCGAATGGGGCTTGTGGGAAGTTTTCGTAGTTGTTATTGCTCTGACCGGATTGAGGAGCAGGTGAGGTGAGCATCGACCGGATTTTGAAGGAGGAGTTTTATGAAGATCGTTTTTAGCGCGGTTTGTGCTATCGCGATGTTATTCCTTGTCGTTGGGAATGGGTATTCGGACGACAAGGGGAATAATAAGGATCACAAGTTCTCCACTGAGCTTTCTGGTTTCAACGAGGTTCACTTTGTCGCTGGGAACACGACGGTGACGCCAATTGTGCCGCCGGCGCTTCGCGGTGCGATTTCAACTAAGGCTAAGGGATCGTTCAAGGCCAATCTCCGCAAGGGCGAGGACGTAATCGATTACGAGCTCAGCTATGAAGGCCTAGAGGGAACAGTGACGCAAGCCCACATCCACTTCGGCCAGCGCCACACCGTTGGCGGCATTGTGATTTGGCTTTGCCAGACCACTGGTACTCCGGCCCCGACGAGTCCGCCGGAGGTGGCCGCTACACCCATCTGCCCTAGTCGAGGGCACCGTCAAGGGGACGATCGTAGCCGCTCAGGTGCTTGCCCAAACCGCTCAAGGGATCGCAGCAGGAGAGTTTGATGAGATCCTTCGCGCAATTCGTGGTGGCGCCGCCTATGCCAACGTTCACTCGACGCTACACACACCCGGTGAAATCCGCGGACAGGTTGAATGAAGCGAACGTCGCGACTAGAGCATAACGCAATCAATCTTAAGCAAAACCCAAAAAGCTCTCCGATGACAAAATCGGAGAGCTTTTTTGTTGCAGGCTCCATATACTGCGGGAGAAATTTCTGCGGGAGAACATTCTTGACTACGGCTTATATTTTCAAAGCGACTTTGATCCCGCGCGTAACCGTGGCACCGGCCCGGAGCCAGCTGAGTCTCCGGGCCATTGGCGTTGGTGGAGGTTGTCGACCGAGCCTAATTTGGCTATTAGAGATATCCGTTTCACGTGGTAGAGGAGAGGAGGTCAATTTTACCTAGGTTAAAGGAGGACAGGTCCATGTACGTAAAATGGTTTGTCAGTCTAATTATTTGTATCTGTGCCAGCCTGGGTTTGCCGGCGGTCCACGCGCAGAACGTTACGATTACACCGCTCGGCGCGCAAGCGGGCGAATTTTGCGCCGGCGACCGGGCGTTGCTCTTCGAAGATCCGACCGGTGTGCGCGTACTCATCGCGCCCGGGCGCACCGTGGGACTCGACATGGGCGGCGCCGTTAATGTCAGGGGCTCGGCTGATCCACGGCTCAGCGGTGGCGTGCACGTGCTGCTGATCGATCACCCGCACACCGATCATATTGGTAATGTGTTTGACACAGACTGCGGCGCTACCGCAGCGCTACAAAAGCCTTTTGAATTTCCCACCGAGGGAAACGCTCCCGAAATCGCCGCACGGCTCAACTCGGCGGTCCTGGTGGGCGGAGAATTGCCGGACTACTTCACGAAAAAGCTCAATAACATGGTAACCCTCGCCGGGACTGTTGCGCCGGTGGGATGCCCGGCAACGGGCCTGGATAACACTTTTACAGTGCCCCGCACTTCCCCTTGTGTCGGTGTCATTCGCGGCGGAACCCGGACGGCGGTTATGTCGGGAGCCAGTCAAGGAGTCAAAATCACCACGATACCGGCCTTTCATGCTGGCGGGGTGGCTAGAATACATGTTGACCCTCTGCCCGACGGAACCGACCCCGGGGTGCCTGAGGGACTGACAGGTTATGCCGGACATGAGACGGGTTATATCCTTCGTTTTACCAACGGTCTCTCGGTTCTGTGGACTGGGGATTCCGGCTTGATTGGCGACTGGGCCACGCAAGCTAAATTCTACGGAGTTAATCTCGCCGTGGTTCACGGCGGCGATCTATTCACAATGGGTCCTGACGAGGCGGCCTTTGCGGTCAAAGAATTGATTAAGCCTCGCAGCGTGATCGCTGAACATTTCAATCAGATATCCACGACCAAGGGTAAGGTGAACGCCGGCACAAAGCTTGAGCGCTTTAACTCGCAGCTTAAAGGTCAATCGAGCAGCCGGTTAGTTGTGCCGCTGAGCGGCGTGCCGATTTCCTGTGATGGCCGAGGGGATTGTTCATGACAAACCCCACACCAGTTACGGTCAAACCCCAACAGGCGCGTAACGATCGCGCCTGCTGGGGTTTTATTCGCCGCCTCAACAGTTGTTGACGATCGACTTCGCGCAAGCTCGCGCCGTTACTTATTCGCCTCCTCGATATACTTGCGCAACAAAGCGACGGTCTCCGGGCGATGTCTGCGAGGCCACTTTGAACAAACGCTCGCCGACTTCGAAGGACTTTGTGCTGCACTTCGTGCCGGTGATACCTTTGCCAACGCGCATTCTACCGTGTTCGGTCCCGGCGAAATGCGCGGTCAGAGTCAGAGAAGGAAAAAGGACGACTAGGTTTTGTTGGTTTCCAGTCTAAAAATTGCAGAGATGTACGGGGCGCTCCAGCTGTTTGTCAGGAGCGTCCCATCATATTTGAACTATGATGCCCGCTTACTTACTCCCCTGCTCCATATACTGGCGCAGGAAGCTCAATAGCTCCGGCGGTACTTGGGCGGCCCGTTGAAAAGTTTTCTCTCCCTGTTCGCCGATCTCGAAGCGCGGATAAAAGCGCATGACTTTCTGCGACTCGGCGATGAAGTCGGCGTCCTTGGACAGCGCAGTCACGGCTTGCCGCAGCGTCGTCACCGCTTCCGGCGGCGAGTTGGGCGGCAGCATGATGGTGCGGGTCATGTTGGTGCTTGACATGTTCGCCGCTTTCAATGCGTCGTACTTGATGCCGCTCGGCAACTTGCCAAAAACTTGCCGGTAATAATGGGTGAAAGGGAGCAGCTCCGGGACATCGGGACTGACCAAGATCTCGCCGTCGAAGGAGACCAGATCGGTGTAATAGAGCGCTGTGACCATGCCGGTTTGCACCATCTGCGGTTCGACGGCAGCGCGGTAGCTCGGCAGCGTCTCGTCGTGGTAGTGCGCTTCGCCGCGTTGCACCGCCAGGCGGGCGGTTGAAGACGAATTGTAACCCGTCACGTAGTCGTATTTCAGCCCAAGCAGATCGAAGGACAACCGAAAGCGCACGTCCTTGGAACTCGCTAAGCCCAACCCCGCCGCTCTGAAACGGTCGGCCTTGACGAAGTCCGCGGCCTTCTTAATGCCCGGCGGCAGATCGGCGCGAATATAAGAAACCGTCACGCCCTGGACGCCGGAGATAAAGCCGAACTTGGCGAAGTCGACGCGCAGGCCCGGCTCTTTCAACTGATGATGAAACAGCGTGCCGGTGAGATAGCCGGCGGTAAGACCATCCGGTTTCGCCACTTCGCCGAGAAAATTCACCGCGGTCACGCCGCCGCCCCCGCCCATGGCCTGGATGGTTACCGCGGGGTTGCCTGGAATATGCTTCGCTAAATGTTTGGCGATGACCCGCCCTTCGATATCGGTGGGGCCGCCGGCGGCGAAGTTGATGATGACGGTGAGCGTCTTGCCCTGATAAAAAGGCGCTTTCTCCGCGGCGCGCACCGGCGTGTAAATAGCGAGAAACAACCCGAGACAGGAAATCTGCAATACGTGTTTTCGTTTCATGGTGCTCTCCTCTTTGACGCTGGAAAGTTAGCGGCTAAATCTATTTTGAACGGCGCCGCGGCAATCGCTATTTCGAATAACTATCTATTCGCCTCGTCGATGTACGTGCGTAGGAAATTGACAACTTCGGGAGACACCTGTGACGCCTGTTTGAACAAGCGCTCGCCGGCCGCGCCGACTTCGAAACGCGGCTGGAAGCGCATGGCCGCGATCGCATCCTGGAGGAAATCCTGATCTCTCGACAAAGCGTCGAAGGCTTTGCGCAGGATCGCGATCGATTCCGCGGGGACTTTAGGCGGCAAGAGCACCATGCGGGTCATGTTGGTGCTCGACATATTCGCTGCTTTCAGCGCTTCGTATTTGATACCCGCAGGCGGTTTGCCAAACATCTCCCGATAAAAGTAGCTGAACGGCAATAGCTCCGGTACGTCGCGGCTGACTAAGATCTCGCCGCTGGGCGCGACCAAATCGGTGTAGTAGAGCGGGATTACCATGCCGGTCTTGACCATCTGCGGCTCGACCTGAGTGCGGTAGCCGGGCAGGGTTTCGTCGTGATACTGGGCTTCGTTGCGTTGCACGGCGAGGCGGGCGTCGGAACTATTATTATAACCAGTGACATAGTCGTACTTCAGACCCAAGAGATCGAAGGAGAGACGAAAGCGCACGTCTTTGGAACTGTTCACGCCGAGACCGGCGGCGCGAAATTTTTGCGCCTTCAAAAAATCGCTGGGCTTCTTCATGCCTGGCGCCACGTCGGCGCGAATGTACGACACCGTGACGCCATGGACGCCGGTGATAAAGCCGAACTTGCTCAGATCGACGCGCAACGCCGGGTCTTTGATCTGTTGGAGAAACAAGCTGCCGGTGAAGTAGGCAGCGGTCATGCCGTCGGACTTGGCCACCTCGCCGAGATAGTTGACCGCGGTCAAGCCGCCGCCGCCGCCCATATTTTGCACGGTCACCGTCGGCTGCCCAGGTATATGCCTGGTTAAATGTTTGGCGAAAATCCGGCTTTCGATGTCGGTGGGGCCGCCGGCGGCGAAGTTGATGATGATATTGACAGTCTTACCTTGATAGAAGGGAGCTTTCTCCGCGGCGAACGGCGCGTTCGAATTTGCGCTAAATATTGCGAGCCCGCAGAGAACGATAAACCGTCGCCAACGCCGACGTGCCATCTTGTTTCTCCTTGTATCGCTATCCTGAAAGTTTCTCCGCCTGGGCAAATTGTCCTAACCCGTTGTCCGAAGTAGTCGCGCGCTATGAGAAAATCCATCTCACCACGAAGGACACGAAGCGCACGAAGTTCGGAGTATCGGTTATGCCGAACCTTCGTGTCCTTCGTGGTGAATTGCTCTTTTCCATTTGCTTGCGCTTAGTGCCGTGCTAGGTTACATGCCGAATATCTTGCGAAACTCGCGCGCGTGATCGTCCAGTCCTGAGTACACCTCTTTGGGCACCGCTTTCAACTTCAATTTGCTTTGGTCCATTTTCGCCGCCAGCGGTTTGACGTCGGTGCGCGCCGGGATGCGGCGCATCTCGCGGATCATTTCCTGGCCCTTGCGCGAAGTCGCGAAGTTGATCAGCAGCTTGGCGGCGTTGGGGCTGGTTGCCTTGGCGCTAAGCGCTATGCCGCTGATGGTCACGACGATCGGATCGAAGCTTTCGATCCAATCCACTGGCGCGCCGTCGCTCTTCATTCTTTCGATGCGGAAGTTATAGGCCCACGCCAGCGGCACTTCGCCGGCGCCTACGAGTTGTGCGGTCAAGCCGTGGCCGCGGCGCCAGAGCGGGTCTTGCTTGGCGAGCTGCTGCATGTACTTGACGGTCTTTTCCCGGCCCCACACCGTCATCAACGTACCGAACCAGTCGTAGTCGGTGGAGTCCATGAGCATCTGCCCTTTCCATTTTGGCTGGAGCAGATCCTCATAACTCTTCGGCGCGTCTTTGGCGGCGAGCATCTTGGTATTGAATGCGAGCACCAGATTGTTGACGAACACGCCGGTCCAGTAGCCCTGGGGATCTTTGAATTGATCCATAAAAAGATCGCGATCGGGAGCGAGATAAGGCGTGATCATCTTGCGCTCGATCATCGTCGCGATCGAGCTTGTCGATAGGACATCGAAAGCCCAGCGCCCGGCGCGGGTCTCGCTCAAGATGCGATTGACCAATTGTTCTTCGCCCAATCGCACCAGTTCCGGTTTGATGAACGGGTGCTCTTTGACAAAGGCATCGAGCACCGGCTTCGAAGTATCCACCGCCATCGAAGTGTACCAAGTGAGTTTGCCTTCCTTCTTGGCGCCGTCGATGAGGGCGGATTGGGATTGCGCGTACAGCGGGGTGGCGGCGGTTGTAACCGCGATGAGAGCCAGTGGCGCGAGAAAATGGAAATGGAATCTCATATTAGTTCTCGTAGCTCCGCCGCGGTCGAGGATGGAGGATAGATGATCGAGGATGGCGGGGAGCGAAACGGGCGATTATCCATCCTCAATCCTCCATCCTCGACCCAATCAGCTCTACGCCCGCGGATACAACGCGTCGACCATCAAGCGCTTATGATGACCGGGCGTGCCGAGATATTGATACAGCGTATGGGCGAGGACGCTGTGCGCCATCATCGGGTGGCTGTAATCCGTGCCCGGTCCGGCCCAGACCATGTGCGCATAGTTGGTGCCGTGATAATACCCATCGCTGGCGGTGGCTTTAGCTTCATGCACGCCGGCGCGGGCGTCCATGCCGGCTTCCAGGCGCCAGATCGCTTCGTAGGTGGCCCAGCGCGCCGTGTCCAAACAGATCGAAATATCGACGCAGTGATCTTGCACCCGTTGGAAGCGGCCGATGGGTTGGCCGAAGACCACGCGGGTGCGGGTGTACTCGCAGGTGAAGTCAAAGACTTCCTGGGTGGCGCCGACTTGGTAGGCGGACAAAATCGGCAGCGCTTTGTCGAGGGCATTTTCCAGGGTCGCCCAACTGGCGCCGCTGGAGCCGAGCAGGTTGTCGGCGCTGACTGCGACATTGTTGAAGCGCACTTCAAACACCGAGACAAAGAAGCCGATATGCTGGGTCACCGTGATGCCGGGGCTCTTGGCGTCGACCAGCAAGAAAACCACTTTGCCTTCCTCGCTGCGCGCGGCGCAGAGAAAGCTCGTCGCCGCGTCGGCGTCAAAGACGAAACGCTTGGTGCCGTTGATCAAATAGCCACTGGGGGTTTTGCTCAGGCGGGTTTCCACCGCTTCCGGTCCCCAGTAGGCCGACTGGTCGACGATCGCCGGTATGACGATCGACTTGCCGCTGCACAGCGCCGGCAGCAAAGCATTTCTTTGCGCGTCGGTACAGGCTTCAAAAATCATCTGGGCGCTGAGTATGCCCGAGGTGAACAGCGGCCCCGGCACCGGGCCATGGCCCAACTGCTCGAACACCACGGCGCAGTCCATGGGCGCTAAGCCGGCGCCGCCCCATTCCTCCGGCAACATCATGCCCAACCAGCCGAGCTCGGCGGCTTTCTTTAAAATTTCCGGTCTAAACACTTGCTTGTTTTTGTACCACTGGGTCATCTGGTGCGCCGGCACTTCGGCTTTGACAAAATCCGCCGCAACCTTTTTCAACATCTCTTGGTCTTCGGTTAAACCTAAATCCATTTCTTTTCTCCTACGTTTGGAACCATTGGAACCTTATGGAACCTCTGGAACGAAAACAGCTCATGTTTCAATCGTTCCAATGGTTCCAGATGTGCCAATTGTTATCTGTCGCCCCATGTCCAATTAATGCGTCTCCGGCGCGGTTTCCTTGGTCGGACGGCCGAGGCCGAGACGACGGGCGAAGATCAACCGGTCGGTGTCCAATGTGCCGCCGCCATGGAGCTGGCCGGGGCCGGTGCGCACGGCGTACTCGAAGTCGATGACTTCGTGCACCGATAGATTTTGCACCAGGGCGTCGGCGCCCATGATCGCCTGCAAGCGCTCGCCGTTGCGCAGGCGCAACATGCGCTGAAAATAACGTTGTTGCGGGCCGCCGTAGGGATGCGGCTTCTTGGCGAAGCGGCACCAGTAGATTAATTGATTGAAGCGGCGCAGGGTGTTCAACTCGATGGTCATGTCGGCGACCAGGTCGCGCACGCGCGGATCTTCGATGATCGGTTTGCCGTCGATGTGGGTATTGCGGCAGTACTCGACCACCCGTTCGATCAATGGGTCGACGGCGATGCGGCCGTCGCCGCCATGTTCCAACTCCATGTGGGTGCTGGCGACTTTCCAGCCGTTGTTCTCGCCGCCGATCAGGTATTTCGCCGGCACGCGGACGTTGTCGAAGAACACGGCGTTTTTGATGCCCATCATCAAGTTCATATGTTGAATCGTGATGCCGGGAAGATTGGCCGGGATATGCAGCCAGGCGAGATTTTCATGGCGTTTGCCCTGGGGGTTGGTGCACACCAGCGTCCACAGATAATCCGGCGGCAGGTGGTGGCCGACCATGACTTTTTGACCGTTGACGACATAGTGATCGCCGTCGCGGATCGCCTTGGTCTGACAGTTGGCGATGTCGCTGCCGCCATGGGGCTCGGTGAGCACCTGCCAGACGCAGATTTGCGCCTTGGTGATGGCCGGCAAGAATTCCGCCTTCTGTTCCTCCGTGCCCCAGCGGATCAACACCGGCGCGACGATGCGCGCCAAGGTGTAAAACGTGTGCGAGAGATTGAGGCCGTACTTGAACAGCTCGGTTTCCAGCACCATCTGATGATCGACGGTGAGTTCAGCGCCGCCGTATTGTTTGGGATAGAGCGGGAACAGCCAGCCCTTGGCGCCGAGCTTTTCGGCCAGGCCGCGGCGGAACTTGTACTCGTCGGCATCCTCGCGGGTCGACCAGGAGGCCGACCAGCGCAGATGCTCGTTGCCTTTAAACTGCTCGGCAAGCCAAGCGCCGACCTCTTTGCGAAACTCCACCACCTGGGGTGGATCTGCACTGACGTTAAAATCCATGATTCACTCCTTTTCAGTCGTTCACAGTTTCGGCTTCGAGTAAGACGAAACCCGTAACGCCAAACTCGTAACTGAATTTCATATCACTCCATTGCCTTCAATTCCTTAACAGCATTGCCGGTCGTAACCCAACTTGGCCAATATTTCTTCGGTATTTTCCCCGAGCAGCGGCGCGGCGCGAAAAAATTTTGGCGGTGTGCCGGACATGTTGATCGGGCTGCCGACCAGATTGCTCACGCCCATCTTGGGATGCTCGATCTGTTTGGGAATGCCCAGATGTTTGATCTGCGGGTTGTCGAACACTTCCTGAATCGTGTTGATCGGCGCGTTGGGGATGCTGTTGGCGTCGAGGCGCGGCAGCCAGTAGTCGCGGCGTTTCTTGACGAACGCCGTCGCGCAGCATGGCGACGATCTCGTCATGGCGATCGCTGCGCTGCTTGCGCGTGGCGAAGCGCGGATCGCCGACGCGCTCGTCGAGTTCGCCGGCTTTGAGCAGGCCTTCCCAAGCTTGGTTGTGGCCGGACAGATGCACCATGAACGGTTTCTTATCACAATCGAGCAGGCTGTAAATTCTGCCCCTTGGGAAAGTTATCCCGCGACACCGCTTCGCCGCCGTTCAAGTAATCCGAAACATGGGACTCGATAAATGCGATGGCGACTTGCAAGAGCGAGACATCGATGAACTGGCCCAACTCCGGTTTTGGCCGCGGGCGAGCAGCGCCGCCATGATGCCGTGGGCGGCGAAGATGCCGGCCGAGTGGTCGACGAAGGAGATGCCGGCGACTTTGGGATCGTCGAGATCGGTGACCAGACTCATCATGCCGCTCAACGCCTGGCCGATGGTGTCGAAGCCGGGTTTGTCTCGGTACGGGCCGCTCTGGCCGTAGCCGGAGATCGAGCAGTGGATCAGTTTGGGATTAACTTTCGCCAGGTCGTCGTAGTCGAGGCCCAGCTGTTGGCGCGTCGGCGGGCGGAAGTTTTCCAGGAAAATATCCGCAGTTGCGAGCAGTTGGTGCAAAATCTCACGGGCTTTTTTGTCGCGCAGGTTGAGGGTGAGGCTTTTTTTATTTCGATTGAGCGCGCGGAAACTCGGACCGTAGCCGTCGTATTTGGGATTGCGCCCGCGGTGGGTGTCGCCGCCGTTGGGCAGCTCGACTTTGATCACTTCGCAGCCCAAGTCGCCGAGCAAGCTGCCGGCGTAGGGCCCGGCCACATGGCCGCTGACATCGATACAAGTAAATCCTTCGAGAGCGCCGGAGATCATTTGATTTATGCCGATTCCGAACCGAGAAGTTCGCTCCTTCGTCATTCCCGCGAACGCGGCAATCCAGGTTCTGGGCTCGGTCCAAGTTACTGACATCCCGCGAACGCGAAGCCGCGTCGACCGAACTGGTATGACGAAAGGATACAGTTTCACTTATCGCAATCGAAAAAGGTTTTCCACCTCGGAAAGCTGGCTCACCACGAAGGTTCACATCGTTAAGAGCCGTTCAAGTCGTTCAAAATGCTTGACGGTATCGATCCCGAAAGGAGCGCGGGTTTTCTAACCCGCGTTTTACACGCGCCGCTAGACTACGCTGGGATGATGGGTATCGCTGCGCTCCACCCATCCTACGGAACTGGGGTGCGGTAAAATTCGCAATGTCTCGCGCCAAGCACGCTAGGGCGCAAAGGTTGCGATTACACCTTGACTCATCGCCGTGGGCAGGGTTATAGCTGCCGAGTTGATCGCGGTTAAGCCGCCAATACTTCAACGTTCGGAGGAACGATCAGATGGAATGGAAAGAAGCGCTTCCCCTGTTGCAGGAAAATCATACTGGTGTCGCGGCGACTGTCACGCCGAAAGGCCGTGCACAGGCGACCATCGTCTCGACTGCGGTGCTGGACGGCAAGGTCGGCGTCGCGGCGCGGCCGCGTACCGTCAAGGCTAAAAACATCGAACGAACGGGCCGAGCGACGATCACGGTCATCAAACTCGAAAACCGGCGTTACGTCACCGTCGAAGGGCCGGCGTCCATCGAACCTTGGCAAGACACGCCGGCGCACATCAAGCGCCTGAAGGACTTTTACGTTTCGATGGGACGAACCAAGGGGACTGACGAGGAATTTGCCAAGCAAATGCGCGAGGAGCAGCGCAGCCTGATTCTAGTTACCCCCGAGCAGCTCTACGGCAGCGTTTAAACACGCGCCTGACGGGTTTTCCATTCGCCCCAAGAGCGCGTCGAGGTTGATAGCGCATTTGGCCTCAAACGGATTAGCTGGCAACGCTGCTGATCGCACAGGGCTGCGCCACCGGGGCGGATTTTCTAGCAAAGATCGCAGAGTGCATGAGCAGAATGCGGGCGTCGTCTCGTACTCTCAGCATCGAAGGAAACAGAGGGGAAATGTATGGCCAGGATCAAAGGGGTAACGGAAAGTGATGCCAATGATGACGTGCGGCAGATTTTCGCAGAGCAGAAGAAACGTCATGGGTTCGTCTCAAACGCGGCGCAGGTGTCCGCCGTCAGGCCGACGATTCAGAAGGGAGTTCAGGCGCTTGCCCAGGGTATTCAGGAATCAGGACTGATCGCGCAGGAGTTACGCAACCTGGTCTGCGTCAGGACCGCCCATATCAATGGCTGTCCCTATTGAATTGATAGTAATGCATCCGGGGCGATGCAAAACGGCGCGGCGGCGGAAAAGGTCGAAGCGGCATTGGGCGATTACAAGAAAAATCCATTGTTTTCCTTGCGTGAGCGGCTGGCGCTGGAGCTGGCCGAGCGTATGACCTACACGGGTAAACGGGTCACGGATAAGTTTTTCAATCGTCTCAAGAAGCATTTTACCGACGAGGAATTAGTCGAATTGGCCGCGGTCATCGCGCTCGAGAACTTTCGCAGCAAGTTCAACCCGGTCTTCGGCGTAGAGGCGAACAATTTCTGTCCTCTGCCCGGAATAAAAGAAGCCGCCGCCGCTGCCACGCGGCGCTTCCGCGAGTGAGGCGATGCGGTGTGCCGGGGCGGCAGGCCGCTCTCTACAGTCAAGCCAACCTGCCGCCCGGCGCGAACTGCGTCAGTCCCGCAATAGGTACTCGCCGGAAAATTTCACCTGCTCGCTTTCCGGCAGCGGATGGATGCGCGCGGCTTGAACGTCGCGGAACAGCCGCTCGAGACCGAAACTTCGAAAAAATCCCGCACCGCCGACGATTTCCATCGCCTTGGTGACGACGCCGATGGCGCCGCTCGCCACATTGGTTTTGCGCGCCAGAATATCATGGCCATTTTGGTCGATGGCTTCGAAATCGTGATTGTCGGCGATGCGCAGCATGTCGTTGAGCTGAATCTCGGCGGCGACCAGATCGTTGTTCATCTCTCCAATCCGTATTTGAATCCGAGCTTATCCGAGAGGTCAAATGATTATCAAAGTGATACGCAACTGATGTCAGGTTGACAGGATCGCTCGTTAGCGCTTACTGTCGCAAAAAATCGTAGTGACGCGGCGTGGATCGTCTGCTCGACGGTGCGCTACGCTAATTCAACTCAACAAAACCGGAGGTGTTCCCATGATGACGCTCTATTTCAGTCCTGGCGCATGTTCTTTGGCTTCGCATATCGGTCTGGAAGAAACCGGCGCGCCCTACGAGGCCAAACCGATCCTGCTGGCCAAGGGGCAGCAGCGCACCGCGGACTATCTGAAGATCAACCCGCGCGGTAAAGTCCCGGCGCTCAGCGTCGACGGCAAGATCCTGGTCGAGAACACCGGAATCCTCACTTATCTGGCGCGGCGATTTCCGGACAAAAAGCTGATGCCTTCCGATCCGGCCGAGGAGGCGCGCTGCATCGGCACCATGTGCTGGTTCTCGAGCGTCGTCCATCCGTCGTACCAGCGCTTCCATCGGCCCGAGCGTTTCGCCGACAGCGAAGTGGCGCACGCCGCGGTCAAGGAAAACGGCCGGAAATCGTTCTGGGCCAATCTCCAGGAGATCGACTCGATGATCCAAGCAAACGGCTGGATCATGGGCAAAGAGTTCACCGCCGTCGATGGCTATGCGCTGGTCTTCTACGGCTGGGGCGCGCGCAGCGGATTTCCCATGACGGATCTCGGTGCCTACACGTCATGGCGGGAGCGCATGATGCAGCGCCCGACGGTTAAAAAAAGTGTCGAGAGTGAGGAGAGCGTGTCAGTGGAATAGTTCGTTATCGGTTTCTTCTTCGTGATCTTCCGGTATGAAATTGGCCGGGATTGCCGGATTGTCGGACTGCATGAGTTCGGCGCAGTTGACCAACCCAGGCTCGATAGCGACCTCTCAAAAAGGAGGAAGCACAATGGCGCGCAGAGGCTGTTTGATTTTTTCTGCTGCCGCGATCGGTCTCGGCTTTTTTTTGGCAAGTCGGCCGGTGCCCGCCCAGGAGACGTTCTACAAAGGCAAGACCGTCCGCTTGCTGGTTAACTATCCTACCGGAGGGGCCACCGATGTGGTCGCCAGGCTGGTCTCTAGATATTTGGGCAAGCATCTTGCCGGCAACCCGACGGTGGCGGTTCAGAACATGCCTGGCGGCGGGGGCAATGTCGGCGCCAACTACGTGTACGAGGTCGCCAATCCCGATGGCTTGACCGTCGGAGTTTTCTCCGGTGGCTATCTGCCGCAGATACTCGGCGGCGCGGGCGTCCGCTTCGATCTCAACAAAATGCCGATGATCGCGGGCGTTGGCGAAACCTCGGTGGTTTACATTCGCGCCGATACCGGGGTGAAAGGTCCCGGGGAAATTCTCAAACCGACCAAGCCGATCATCATCGGCGGATTCACCCGCGAGAGCAACAAAGATCTGGCGCTCCGCATGGCGCTCGATCTTCTCGGCGTGCCTTACCGTTACGTGACGGGCTACGCCGGCGAAGCCGACCTTCGGCTGGCCGTCCAGCGGGGCGAAATCAATTACACATCAGAGGGTCTCACCGGCTATACCATGGGCGGCGCGATGATGGCGCGAGAGGGTGTCGTGGTGCCAATCTATCAAGACGGTTTGGCCGCTCCCGATGGCGAGATTGTTCGCGATCCGCGCGCCGACCTGCCGACGTTCAAGGAATTCTTTCGGGCCGCGAAGAAAGCCGATTTTTCAGGGCCGTTAGCCGACGCTTTCAAAATTTCCGGAGCGGTACGCAGTCTCGGTCGTTTTGTCGTCGCGCCACCCAAGACGCCGGCGACAACAATCGAGACACTGCGCAAAGGTTTTCGCGATACCTTCGACAATCCCGAATTCAAAGCGGAGGCGGAACGCATGTTGCGATTTCAATTGGTCAGTTTTGTCGGCGAGGACGCGGCGAAGGTTAACACCGCGGTATTTCGCGCCGCTACCGGACCGGTGCGGGATGCCTTACGTAAAATGACGCAGGAGTAAGAAGCGCGCGAAAATACTTTAGCAGAGCGCCCGTCGGGGAGCTAGGTTTGGCGCACTCGCCGCTCCGGGATATTTTCTCGACGGGCGATAAGCATGAGCACCCCGAGCAAGACAAGTAGGATTGGCAATAACACGAACCAGGTCGCATGCCACCGGTCATGGAGCGCCCAGGCGATACCACTGGCGATGAGAATCGGCCCAGTGACCACCGAGTTCTTGGTGATTCCGTCCATGACCAAAATCGCGATGCCGCCCAGGACAAGACCCGCGGCGATAACCCAATCGATGTCGGGAAACAATCTGTAGTACCAGAGCAACCACGCGCTGCCGATGACAATCAGAGTAATGGGCAAACCGGCATCTCTCATGAATCCTCCCCGCCAAATACTTGACCCAGAAATCGCCGTGTCGCTAACTGGGCCGATCGAAAAATACCGGAGTTCATAGGAATATTCGCAACGGTCGAAACATTCGCGGAGTTTATTAAAGACTGGGAATGCGGTCAAGCAAAGGAAAAATGGGGTAGTGGTTCATGAGCAAGTCCTGGCACAGAATCATCTGCGGATCATGGCAGGCGACACTTGACTATATCGGTCATTGAGTTAGGTCAGGAGAGTAGAACAGGCGCGCGCCGTCACTGCTGAATCTCAAAGTAAATATGTGTTCGCGGTTGCGGCTTGTGAGGGTGGCTGGGTTAACCGACCAAGCAAAAAAGCATGTGGGAATATACCGGCGATAAGCGGCCGCCATTTGCCGAAACACCGGCGCCCGGACAGGAGTCCGTCTGGGATTATCCTCGACCGCCCAAACTAGTTGCGGACCATCGGCGCATCGTCATCCAACGCGGCGACCTGCTCATCGCTGACTCGCGTGAAACCTATCGCGTCCTCGAGACCGCGGGACCGCCAACCTTCTACATTCCACCGCACGATGTTCACGCGGAACTGCTGAAGCCGTTTCCCGCCACGTCGATTTGCGAATGGAAAGGCGCGGCGCAATATTGGACATTCGCAACTCCGACAGCGCCGCGGCAAGCCATCGCCTGGAGCTATCCTACGGCGCACGACCCATACGGCGCGATTGCCAATTACTTTTCCTTCTATCCCGGTCGCGTCGAGTGTTTCGTCGATGGCGAGCGCGTGCGCCCGCAGCCGGGTTATTTCTATGGCGGTTGGATAACCAATGAAATTGTCGGTCCATGGAAAGGGGATCCTGGGACGGATGGATGGTAGCCGGCGATGTTTAGGGAAGAAGGTGCAGTTGCCTTTTTCTTCCTTGACAGCTTTCGATCTTATTCAACTCCGGCCGTGCCATAATCCATAAGGACGTAAGTCAATACTCAGGCACAACCGCAGTTGCCCCCGCCAGTTGCCCGAAGTGAATGATTACGCCGCTGTGCTACGGGACTGGAACTTCTTGTAGATCCATAGCAACAGAAACGCGCCGACAATCGAGCCGATCCAACCGGCGCCCTGGCTAGCATCATACCAACCGAGGGCCTGACCGGCATAGGTCGCGGCGATGGCACCGGCAATCCCGAGCAAGGTCGTCACAATAAATCCCATGTTCTCCTTGCCTGGCATGATGAGCTTCGCAATCACGCCGACGACAAATCCGATAATAACGGTCATCAAGAAACCAAGCATGATCGTCTCCTTTGCTGTTTACGGAGTTCTCGCGCGTGATGTATCTCACCGCGCCTAAATTCCAACCGCTATTTGAGCAGCTCGCTATTTGCCAGCGCCGATAGAACGCAAGTTGCCGAGCCCCGACTCTATCAGCAACTATTTATTGGGGGCAAGGCGTTTCTTGGAGTTAATGGCTTTTGTTAACGGCGGACGTTTGTGATCGCCAAACAATTCTTTTTGCGGTGTGAATTGCGGAGCTACTCTTCTTGACCCGCGGCTCGCGAAATGCCGAAAATGGTCTGTGGATTCGTACCCCGGACAACTTCACGGATTCGCCAATATCGTGCTTGATATCTTGCCATTATGAATGGAGGCTTGATTTCCGGTCGGCTGGAGTTTTATGGCGAATGGGCTTGTCGCCAAAAAGCTTCACATGGTAGGGTGATTGCCTGCGTCTTGAATGGGCGTTTCTCTCAAGGCAAAGGAGGTTAGACTATGCAAGATAAAAAGTCGTCGCAATTGATTACGGCAGCCCTGGTTTTTTGCGTGGTAGCTCTATTGGGAGCTTGTCAAAAAGGCCCCGACGACGCGGCGTTGACGACCAGCGTGAAAGCGCAAATGGCGGTGCAGAGCCCGGCCTTGGCTTCCATGGTCAATGTGGAGACTAAGGAGGGCGTCGTGACTCTGACGGGCACCGTGGATAACGACGCGGCGAAGAGTCAAGCGGAGCAAGCCGCAAAGGGCGTCGCCAATGTCAAGTCGGTGGTCAATAACTTGAGTGTCAAGCCGCCGATCGTTGTTTCCGAGGACCCGAAGATAAAGAGCGCGGTTGAGGCGGGCCTGGCCAAATACGACGTGAAAGGCGTAACCGCAAATGTAGCGGACGGCCAAGTGACACTGACTGGCGAGATTCCCCGGGCGAAATTGCAGGATGCTATGAAGGCGGCCAACGAGGCCAACCCGAAGAAAGTTGTTAACCAACTCACTATCAAGTAGGGAGGTGTCCCATGCTGAGAGACAAGTACCAATCGTTAATCGCCATGGCCGAAGACAGTGGAGTTGCCGATTTGAACATCCAGGAACAGGACAACGTGCTTCACATCCACGGCACAGCGCCCAGCGAAGCCGTTAAACAACTACTATGGGATGAATATAATCGACTGGATCCGGATATGCGCTCCGGCGACGTCGTCTTGAACCTCGAAGTCGCCGCCGGAAGCGAAGTTTTTTACACCGTTGCCCCCGGTGATTCGCTCAGCAAAATCGCGACACAATATAAGGGCGTGACGTGGCAAAAGATCTTTGAAGCGAATCGTGATCAGATTAAAAATCCGGATCTGATCCATCCCGGACAGAAACTGCGTATCCCGACGGCGAAGTAAATAGAACGGTTTAACATCCCGTTCCAAAGTACGTTCCCCGTGTTGTTCGTCAGGATTATGGTCGGGTGTAGTGATAACGCAGAGCCCTCCGAAGGGACTCTGCTGTTATCACACTTAAACGCTGCTTTGCTGACCTGACCCTGCTGCCCTCTGCTAAAAACAGGCGAGCAGACTCCATCGACCAAACTACTGCTGACCCATAATCCCGCCTGTCGGGGGATCTATGTTTGGCGCACTCGCCGTTCCGGGATGTTGTCTCGACGGGCGATAAGCATAAGCACCCCGAGCAAAACAAGTAGCGTTGGCAATATCACGAACCAAGTCACATGCCACCGATCATGGAGCGTCCAGGCGATGCCACTGGCGATGAGAATCGGCCCAGTGACCACCGAGTTCTTGGTGATTCCATCCATGAACAAAATCGCGATGCCGCCCAGGACAAGCCCCGCGGCGATGATCCAATCGATGTCGGGAAACAACCTATAGTACCAGAGCAACCACGCGCTGCCGATGACAATCAGAGTGATGGGCAAACCGGCATCTCTCATGAACCCTCTCCGCCAAACGCATTACCCAGAGATCGCCGTGTCGCTCTGGGCCGATAGACAAACTCCGGAATTAGTCGGAATATTCCCAACGGTTGAAACATTCGTGGAGTTTATTGAAGACTAGGAATGCCGTCAAGCAAACTAACTATGCGTTCGCGGTTGCGGCTCGGGAGGGCGCTTGGGTTGACCGGCTAAACAAAAAACATGTGGCAATATACCGGCCATAAACGGCCGCCTTTCGCCGAAACCCCGGGACCCGGACAGGAGTCCGTGTGGGATTATCCGCGGCCGCCAAAACTGGTTGCAGACCATCGGCGCATCGTCGTGCAACGCGGCGACCTGCTGATCGCCGACTCGCGTGAATCCTATCGCGTCCTCGAAACCGCGGGACCGCCGACTTTCTACATTCCACCGCACGATGTCCACGCGGAACTGCTGAAGCCGTTTCCCGGCACGTCGATTTGCGAATGGAAAGGCGCGGCGCAAGTACTGGACATTGGAAACGTTGATATCGCCACGAGAAGCGATCGCCTGGAGTTATCCGAGGGCGCAAGCGCCATACGGCGCGATTGCCAATTACTTTTCCTTCTATCCCGGTCGCGTCGACTGTTTCGTCGATGGCGAGCGCGTGCGCCCGCAGCCAGGTTATTTCTATGGCGGTTGGATAACCAAAGAGATTGTCGGTCCGTGGAAAGGAGAGCCGGGGACGGAAGGGTGGTAGCCGGCGATGTTTAGGGAAGAGGCGCAGTTTCATTTTTCTTCCTTGATAGCTCTTGAATCAATTTGCTCCGGCTGCGAGATAATCCCAAAGGAAAAAGGACAACCCAGGCACCTCACCAACATACGACCCCTATGAAATTAAGAATTTTTCTTTTCGCCGTTCTCATGTGCGCGATGGCACATCCTGGCTTTGATTCCTCTTCTCGTCTCTTGCAGACCGTTCAAATTGGCGCCGGTTACGCAGGCGCGCAGACGAACGCTTTCTATGAGAGCAAAACTGTTCGCATCATTACCTTCGATCCGGTGGGCGGCTACAATTTCTTGGGCCGGCTGCTGACGCGCCATCTGCCGAAATACATCCCCGGCCATCCCAACTTTATCTTGCAGGTCATCCCCGGCGCTGGATCAGTGGTCGCCACTAATTACATGGCTCAGGTGGCGAAGCCCGACGGGCTGACCCTGGGCATGCCAAACCAGCGTGTTTATATGGCGCAACTGTTGGGCAACAAGGAAGTTAAATTCGACTTGCGCAAATTTCACTGGCTTGGCTCTCCTGATCGTAATCCATCGGTTCTCTACATTCGGGCCGACTCCCCTTACAAGTCCATTGAAGATATCATCAAAGCCAAGATTCCCCCCAAGTGCGGCAGCACGGGGTTGGAGGGCGCCAGCTTTGTTCTGGCTCTGGAAGAAATTCTCGGCGCAAAACTGGACGTGGTGACCGGCTACTCCGAGGCCAGACAGGTCGATCTGGCGGTGGAGCGAGGAGAGGTGATCTGTCGCTTTATCGGTATCGCTGCTCACACCAATCGGGAGCCCTTTATCGACTGGCATGCAAAAGGCTTCGACCGGCATATTCTTCAAACCGGTCGGAAACGCGATCGCAGCGCCCCCGAAACGCCGACGATCTTCGAGCTCATGGACCGTTACGCCACCAGCGACGCCAATCGCCGTTTGGCGCAGGTGCTCACAGCTGCCGAAGAGTTCGGTCATCCGATGATGGCGCCTGCCGCCACGCCGCCGGATCGGGTGAAGCTCTTACGCCAAGCTTATGCAAAAGCCCTGAGAGATCCGGAGCTGTTGGCCGAAGCTCAAAAAGCGCAGTGGGAGCTTGATCCCGTCCTAGGGGAGGATCTCCAGGAACTGGCGCGCCGGGTGGTGGAGCAACCGCCGGCGGTCATCGAGCAGATCAAAAGAATCTTGCGTTCGAACTAAAACCGGCTCGGTGGTTTGACGGCGCCAGCGCCGGAGCTGCGCGGACTTTCATGTCATTAACCCCGCCTCATGAGGCGGGCACAGCTAAATGGGGTTTCCAAAGGGGGTGAACATCCCCGTTGGTCAAGGGCGGGGTTAAATCCCCGCCCGCGAAAATACTTATGTCATTTAAAGCGAGGGCAAAATGGATCGTGTAAAAATCGGTGTTCTCGGCTCCACGGCATCGTCGAGCCCGCATCTCGACAGCTTCCGCGCCTGCGTGCCCCAGGACATCGAGTTTACCTTCGTGCAGGAGACCGATGCGGGGACTTCCCTTTGGGATGTACAAGGCAAAACCGAGGGATTGATTCGCCAGGCCAATGAGTTGATCGAGCGCCATAAATGGGACGGCCTGGTGATCAGCGGCGGGCCCAAAGAAGTTCTCAATCCCGGCATGTGGGAGCGCCTCTGTGTCGAGATCAAAGTGCCGGTGGCCACGGCGCTGCGCTCGTCGGCCCTCGCCCTCAGAGCGCTCGGCGCCGGGCGGATCTTGCTGATGACCCCGGTCGACGACAAGCTCAAAGAGCTGTACCGAGATTATCTTGCCGGGTTTGGTTTCGCCGCAGTTTATCCACCGCAGACCTTGCGCAAACACACCGACGCGCTCAAGCTCACGCCGCAGGAGGTCGCGCAGATGACGCGCCAAACATTCGCGGCGCACCCAGGGGTCGACGCGATTTATTTCCAAGGCGCCTTGCTCGATCCATTGCCGATTTTGGACCAGCTCGAAACCGAGCTCCGGGTGCCGATAGTCGCCAGCAGCCTGGCGCGGATGTGGGATATCCTCTCGCAGCTCGGTCTCAGCTATAGGATACCGGGTTATGGCACTTTAGTTGCCAACTGGCCGCCTGTGCCGCCCTTTGAGAAAGTGTAATTCTACCGTCGACAAACTTTGAGGGGGTACACCCAAAAATGTGCCTGGCGGGTTTTCTGACTATAGCAACGTGAAAATGATCCGAAAGTATCGATACAAGACCTGACCTTGCAACTTGCTGCATTAAACGAAGTCTACTCCGGCCGTCCGATGATCCAAAAGGAAATAAGCAATATTCAGCGCGGCCCTAATTGCTCGATTAGATCACCAAGAACCTCCCAAGCGAGCTGAGAAATTTACATTTTGCAAGTTAGATTCTCCCGTTAGCAGAATCACGTGAGTTCAGCATGTTTGATCGTTCGTTTGGCCGTTGCTATTAACCCCAGTGGTTTGTTGCCGTTAATGGACGGAGTAGTCAAATGTTCTGGGAGATCAAAATTTGCGATCACCAGTTCACTGTAGCGCTTGCTGCCCTTTGCGCTATAGAGAAAACTATGTCTTCTTACGGGATAATCCTCATATAGAAATTCGATCACATGATGGTTGTCGTAACTCAGTACCCAAGGGAAGCGAACCCGATTGAGAGCTTCTGCTAACTTTTTATGATCTTTGTGAGAGAAATAATGTCGGTATAATCGCTCACCCATGAGAAAGTAAGGTGGATCGATGTAATAGAAGACGTTAGTTCGTCGAGCATCTCTCTTTATCTGGGCAAGTCCGTCCCCAAATTTGACCGATACAAGCGGAGCAAGTTCAGAGATTAGAGCAATTCTTGTTATGATTTCTGCTTTATTTGTTCTGCAATCAATTTTGTACTTTGACGATTGTGACGCTCCACCGATGGGACCACCGTGCATGATTCCAGAAAAGTTTGCGCGATTGAAGAAGAGCCCAGCAATCGCAAGGTCCATAAGATTTCGCGAGTTCGGCTTTTCAACTTCTAAGAGCGGCTGAAATTCTTTCCACGTCTCAAGCGATATTGATAAGTCAAGATATCTATTGACCAGCTGTTCCGGACGCTCAAACACGCAAGTCCAAAATGAGAAGATTAACGGGTCGCGTTCAATGAGTGTAACACTTGGTATCGCACCTAGCTCAAGCAGACCAAGGGATATTGCTGCACTTCCCGCATACGGCTCGACGAACGGAAGACCGTCATATTCCGAATCAGTCAGTATTCTGTGGAAGGTGCCTAGGAAGTCGGCCTTCCCGCCTGGGTAACGAAGAGGATTTATCATCAATTCCTGTTTTCGGAGGCGTGCCGTAAAGAGTTGACTTGCTCTGTAACCCAGGTCTCGATGTCTTTGATATCTCCAACTCGCTCGATCAACCAGGCAGAATTTTGCTTAGCGAACGCAATCCCCTCCATTACAAGTGCGGGTATGCGGAGGCGATATAGGATCGTTCCATATTTTGCCGTCCATAGGTCCATCTTATCCTTTCGCGTTCCGCCGTCACCTGGGGGCACAATGTGAGGTATGAAAATTGAGGCGATTGCCTCGGATGCCGGTGGCGGGTCGAACCATGTCCGATGAAAATAATTTATAGGGCCACCTTTTATGCTTTTGCATTCCCAATTGTCTCCAGATGCTACTTGACCTAGCAAATAGTATGTCCCAGCTGCGCGATCCTTTGTAGGCTTCCAGGCAATAACATCAATGGCCTCGTCCTTAACCATTTTGGGCGCCCCTGCCAGTGGCTCAAGCCGGGGCTTACCTTCTCCGAAAAGTTTGTAAACCTCTTGGAGTTTATTTAGAAGTCCGGGATTGCCGTGCGGGCGAGGCCATCCAAACGAAATTGCACACCCATTTACTTCACCAGCGGCGGCAACAGTCGAACAAGCTTGGAAGAGATCGCGTATGCGGTGATCAATGGGGGGTATCCAGGTTCCGTCTAAGACATCCCCTTTTTGGCAGTTGGATAGCAAGAGACAAAACAAGTAAATGCATTGCCCGGGATTCAGTTCATTATGCAATGTGAGCCGAAGGCCGTTATCAGGAATTTCAAAAGGGTAGGAGTCCTTGAGTGATTCATACCGCTCAGCTAGTTCATCGGTAATGGCGTCTAGAAACGCATCTTCGTCGTGACCGCCCACACCCTGATCGTCAGTATTATCCTCACGTCTAGATTGCCCTTCAGGATCAGTATCCTCGGACTCCCGATGGGTGTCCCAGAATCTTTTGAGACGTGAAAGCGCGTAGGATCCTCCTGGGTTGGCTAGTGTTGCTAGTTCAACCCAGTCGGCGACAGTCGCAGTGGAAGCCTTAAGAGGCGGGACATTAAGCGCCATCTGAGTGCCGACTTCGGCTTTGTTTCTTTCTGTTGATAGTCTGCAACGTGTCGGCTTGTTCGAATATTTCCTCGATAAGGTTGTCTACCGCTGGCTTTCCTCCTTGGTATTTCGGCATTAAGTTGATCGCCCTTTTGAGCCTTAGATTAACTGCGATAAGTGAATCCTGAAAGGCGTCGCTCGGGTCTTTAAGTTCATCCAGTGCATCGTCGAGAGTTCCTCGGTTTTGCAGAATCCGCCTCGCCGTTTTGCTGACGAGCGCTTCTCCTAGATGTTTGAGGTCGGGGTTTTGTGAGCGAACCAAGGCTGCTCGATCATCGCTTTTTACACCGTAGATATAACCCAAGGTTTCGCCAAGTTTCGCTACATAATCATCTTTGATCGGTTTTAGCGGAGGTTTGTCTGACCAGCCATCGGTCAGGCCAAGAAATTCCTGATACTCCTTCCGGCCAATTGCAGTATAGAGATGAGAAAAGGCAAACCTACCGCTATTTGCGCGATCTCTGATTCAACCAGTTCATCACCAGCTCCTGACGCGCAGACATGTCGAAGTGTATAGCACCCCTAAGCGGTCCCAACAGGATAATTGCAAGGTTTGTCCCAACCCATCCCAGCGTTAGCTCAGCTAAAATAAGCGCCTGGCCGAAGTGCGCGAACTGCGTCCAGTCATCGACCCGTGGCATGAGTAGCGGTCGCTGCAACACGCCGCCGATGGAGTTCCCCATGCTAGGATCGGAATCTCGATGCGAAACCGACAAGTTCGTCGAGCGCGGCGATGTCCGAAAGGACAGAGATAAGCTCTGATTCATCCTTTACTTCTAGATCAGTTCCTGTCTGGAGCCGGGGATTATCCAAGTCGAGCCGGAGTAGCTTAACTGGACAGTCTTTAATTTCGCCTACATCGAGATTAAATTCCGACGTTTGCCTCTCAGTTTTAGCCTTTTTTGATTTTGCCATGATCTTACATCAGCCTCGTCAGGCACAATAATGTGTCTTTATACCACCTCAAAACTGATTTGAATGAAAATACCTTAATCGATTTCACAAGGGAACAGGAAAATAGAGCTTCCAACCATTTCATGGAGTTAGGGTTATGGACCGAGGATCCAATCTTACCTTAATTCGTTCGGCAGCGATGACGCTCCCTATCGCATCTCCAACGACAAGTAACCCATCTTGCCGCTCCGTAAACTTCCATCGGCTGGCGAATTTCTTGGGCGGTGTTTATGACGAACCTTCGGCACCGACGGCAGTGTAAGCGCGCGGATCGACTGTAACCGTGGGCGCGGCACGTGGAAATCTTCGGGACGGAATCAACTTCAGTTTGGTCCGCTCGCTCTCACGCGCGCGATGTGCCCACCCGGCTCGCTCCACGATCGCATCGTCAAACACTGGGAGTTTGTGGTGTCGTACATATTGAAAGACGGCCACCTCTTTCTGTCGCTCATGGCCGATGGCGGTATTTACGAGTTCGCACCGATCGCCGGAGCGAAGGGATAGCCGAAGTCGTTTACGCCGATCCCTAGCGCGAAAGGGTCGTCCTGACTTTCGCCAGGATGCCCCTGGAATATTCTCAGAGAATGTTTGTTATTTGCTTTTGTACATCTTCTCGAAGAAACCCTCGTCGTCGAGTTTCTTGAGCCAAGTGGGGTCGACGATGCGTTCGGCTTTGATCGACGCGACCTTGGGATTTTGCTCGGCGACGTATTTGATGACGGTCCGGGTGCCCTCCACGGTCGGATAGGGTTTCCGATCGAGTTCCTCCAAGGCTTCAATGTAAAAGTCCTCGGCGGCTTCGACGTTGGACAATCGCAGGTTCTTGGCGAGGACTTCCTTGACCGCTTGCTTGTTTTCCTTGTTGAAAACGTACGCATAGCTTCCACCATTGCCCGAGTGAAGTTCTCGAATAGCTTCGGATTGGCCGCCATCTGATCCCGGCGCGCTGCCAGCACTGTGTTTTGGTACGGGATCTTCGCCTGATTCATGTTGAGCAACTGGGGATATCCTTTGCCGATCATGGTTTTGGTGGCTAGCCGCTGAAGCATGGCGGCATCGAGTGCTTTTTGCTCCAGAGCGGCCATGCGTTCGGGGTCGAGGCCGGTTTGCATGATAGTCACATTGTCGCGCTTGGCCTCGAGGCCGAGATGATCGAGCGCGATCAGGGCCGATACATGGGACGAGCCGCCGAAGCGCGCGGTGCCAAGACGCTTGCCTCTGAGATCGGCCGCGCTCTTGATGTTGGTTTGAGTGATCAAGGCAAACGGAGAGGTATTGCTGACGCCGAGAAACATCGAGATATCGACACCGTTGGCGATCAAGCTCAAAAGAGCGGCGGGCGCATTGGCGGCGACTTGGATTTCCCCGGCGGCCAACATCTGGCTCACTAGCGCGCCGCCCATGACGAAGATCAATTGAACGTCGACGCCGTACTTGTCGAAGATCTTTTTGTCCCTGGCCACCCACAGCGGCGTGTTGTGCGGCGTCGCCGTGGACACCGCGACTTTGAGTTGCTGGGATTTCGATGTTTGGGCCAGGCTAGGACTGGCGGTTGCGAGCGCCAAGATCACGGCAACGAGTCCGACTCGAAAAGATTTATAGGTCATATTTTTCACCTCAGGTTTTTGTGATATCCATCCGCACTTTCAATCGTAACCGCTTTATCGCCAACAATGTGGCCAGAGGGCCAGATCATTCTTACGACATGCGGCAGCGATGACTTATCCTATCGCCTCTCCTACGACAAGTGGCCCATCTTGCCGCTCCGGTAATCTTCCATCTCCTGGCAAATCTAAATCCTTTGTCGCTGAACAGCTGTCCCTGTCCGGGGGCGTCAATTACCCTATTGGACTTCCTCTAGCCCTTGGTGCCCTAAAGCGTTACGTTGAATTGGCAGGACATGAAAAGCTTACCAGATCAGGGAACCAGGGAAGGAAGTCGAAATGAAACCTGCCATATTTGGGTTTCCTATTGTGTTACTCCTTTCGTTCATGGGATGCACCGCCGAACCCGACCGCATTCTCATGAAAGTACAGGGCGAGGATAATCGCTGCCATATGAAGATCGAGACCTATGGCGATCCGAACATGCCGACCGAACGCGAGGTTGTCGATTATTACGGGCCCTGTGATGAACGGCCTGGCCCCAGGCGTTAATCGTGACGGCGTAGCCGACCTTCGTTACCGCGCAGCTCAGCAACGCCGTCGGAGTTGTCTGTTATCACCGGGAATAGCATCTTTCCTAGACCCTGTTGCTCTGTCGCTGTAGGCTTTCCCGCGCATGCCGATTTTACTGTTGTGTCAGAATTGTTTTTAAGCGGGCGATGGTCTCCGCCGGTTGTGTCATGACCTCTTTGACGATGACTTCCAGCTCTTCGCCGCTGATCGGGTCAAGCTCGAAGTTTTTTTTCTTGACCTCGTCCAGAAAAGCCGGGTCGTTGACCATCTTTCCAAAGGCTTCGCGCAGCATCTTTACCCGATCCGGCGGCGTCCCGGGGGAAGTGAATATCGGCCTGCCCAGAGTGCCGTTGGCGAGGATCACGGTTGCCAGGCGCCGGCCAGCCTCGGGTATCTTATAACCGTCCATGACCTCATATAGCGTCGGCACATCGGTCATGCGCGCATCGCGTTTTCGTCCGGTTTGATAGAGGTTGCGAACGAAGCCCTTCTTTTTCCACGTAATATAAGGCTCGCGCGCGAAAAACGTTTCGATCGTAAAGGTCCGGCACTGTATTTCGCCTCGCTCAATGCCGAGATCGAGCTCCGGCCCGCCCGGATATCCCAGCACGGAGTGGATCTTGAGGGGCGGCATAATTTCTTCGAGAAGCCGGGCCAGCATATAGTCCGTGCCGGAAGTGCCGGTGCTGCCGCAGCGCGGCGGCTCTTTCGCCTTGCGTATGTCGTCGATGGATTTGTAGGGCGCGTCCGCGCGCATGGTCATCTGGGATTCACTCTTGACCGGTGAGCCAATCCAGACAAACTTTGCCCAATCATATTTGACCTCCGGCCGCCCCGCGAGCTGGTCCATGTACACTCCCGGTAAAATGGATCCGACGATCGTCAGGCCGTCGGGCTTGGCCACGTTATACATGTAATTGGTGGCAATCTTGTGGCCCGCTCCAGGCATGTTCTGAACGAGCGAATCCGGATTGCCTGGGATGTGCCTCGGCAAATGGGCGGCAACCGTGCGCGCCCAGATATCATAAAAGGAACCTGCAGTGGTTCCGACCAGGACTTTGAGGGTCTTTCCCTTATAAAAGGACTCGCTTTGCGCGTGGCCCGCGGAAACCGACGCACCGTTTAGAACGACCAGGAGCATGAGAAAGTACTCGCCAGGGAGAGTCCGTTTTTTCATGACGCCTCCTGTTCTGTTTGCAGTCACTGCACGTTAGCTGTCCATGCTGGTGTTAGCGCGCTCGGGGCCTGAGATCATAGCCCCTCAATCTGAGATCGCTTAGAAATCCACTTGTAGTCCTTGGCCGAACAAACTGTCAAGTAATCAGAGAACCAAGGAAGGTAGAAAGACCGGTCTTAGAAACTAATGGAGTGTCTCACGATGTCGGTAGTTTATCGGGGAAGTAAAACTCATCGCAAAGGTCACGAAGGGTCCGGATGACCCAACTCCGAACTTCGTGCTCTTCGTATTACTATCGGTGATAATTTGCGGAATCCTTCGGTAGTTCGAAACCAATGGTTAGATCGAAGAAGTGACTTCATTTAAGGAGGCACTACGGTAGACCAAAGTCGAAAGCTGTTAACGCCGTTGGCTTGAACTGACGTCGCCTCAATCGCACAAGTTGACTCGCCGGTGCTCGCCGCGATATGTGTCGGTCGCCATGGCGAAATACCTCCATCGATCCTGCCCCAAGTGCCGCGACTACCTCTACGTTGACGTACTGCAAAGTGCTACCAGCGATGGCGAGCATCCGATTACCGGCTACTGTGCGGTGTGCGGCTATCAGCTCAAGGGTTGGCGAGTCATTCCCGGCGGTAAGCAATCCGCGCCCTTGGATGGCGCCAAAACGGTGGACGTCGGTCGGTGAACTTCCGTTGGCTCGGTCTGTCCCAAGTGCCGAGCTGTCCTAGCCGTGAGTGTCAGACCGCCGGACGATGATCCGCCTGCGGCGCGCGTAAAAAATAATTCGTTCAATTGACTTGGCTTGTGGCGTGAAAGGAAGAGAAGAAAACTTGAAACGCGCGCTTCCTTGTTGAACAAGGATTGCATGGCCAAGGCTTGGTCGGTGATCGCGATTCCCTGGGTGAAGCGTTGAACGTACTCAGCGATCTCGGGAAAGTTCTGCAATTCAGTCGGTTTGGCGACAATGGTTTTCAACTGCTCCAGCAGCGTTTGCATCGACTCGGGTGTGATCCGGCAGCGCCAGTCCCGCGACGGGTTTTTGCCGATGTCGCGTTGTAACAACCGAGCAATCCCACAGTCGATAGTAGGTTCGAGATCGGGCTGCGCCTGGCTGACAACGGCAACCGGCTTGAGGTCGCTGATACTTAGCGCTTGAGGTCCGGTATCGGTCGCCAATTCTGTGCTGGTCACCCGATCGAGTTGCGCTTGCAACGGCGCGCGCTGCGAAGACCGCGCCTGCCCAGCAAGGTTAGGAAAAATCGCGCTGCGAAATTTATCGAAACGATTGCCGAAAATACGTGATTTCCAGTGTAGTAGGGGCTGGTAAAATTCGAATAAATCATTGGCGTAGGGCATGATACCTTTAAAATCGGCCCACGATTTCATGGCGTTCGCTTCCTTCCATCGCACGTATTTCTGTACTTGGGTGTTTTGCTTAAGCAACGTCTGTTCCAGAGGTTTATTTAGTGAATCTAAACAGGTAAAAGGCTTTTCTAGGTTAAATCCGCGTAAACTTTTGTTGACAGTCATGTAACCGCTAGTTGCAAAGTCGGTGCTAGTAAACCAATCAGCCGAAGATTCATTCGATATCGCGTTGGTCACCAGGTACGCGGGTGGCGTACATCGCGAACGGCGTCGTTACCTAGCTTAGGATTCTAGGAAAGCGGGCCGAACTGTGAGCCAGGTATTACACCTGCTGAAATCGATATGGAGGAAAAATTTGCAGGAAAACTACAGACACTATATGGATTATTTAAAGATCGACAATCTCTAATTTGAGACAGAACGCGTGAATGTGTCCCGTTCGTGAGACACCTGATATACCTCGGCCAGCGCTCAAATTTTGAGCAGCGCAATATTCTATTCTTGCGGCGGCCGCGACGGTCGGGTTCTTGATTAGCGCGGTGCCAGTTAGCGTCAGGCCAGAGCGCCTATTTTACCTTTGGTTTCTTGACTCGCTGGCTTTTCTCGATGCGATCTCATCTCGCTCCCGTTTTGAATACCAATCTTCTGCCCAGTTTTTTACTTCTTCTTGTTTATCGCCATATCTCTTTTGGATAACCCCTAGGAATTTATCGTAGCCGCCCTCGGCTTCTAACAAATCGTCATCGGTTAAGTCGGCCCATTTTCTCTTGAGTTCGCCTTTGAATTGTTTCCATTCGCCCTTAAATTGATTGCTGTTCATATACTGTCTCCTTTCCGTAAACTAGCACTAATAAAAGCACATATGATACCAATAAAAAGTCGTGATAATTCAGCTGAAAACATCGCTACGAAGATAATTATGAGACATAACGCAAGTATGTGTCCCGTCATTGGGACGAGCCGGATATCAACGGGCAATTACAAACAGCCGACGGTGGGCCGCGGCTGGCCTATTTGAGGCTGTAAGCGTGTGACGAGGTTTCTGAAGCGTTATGAAAAAGAGAATGAGGATCTATTATTCACGAGATCATGATTCAATGCATGAGCGCCAACGCTACCGCCACGAAGGCGGTGATCAGGGCGATTCCGGCTAGCGCCAGGGCGGCGAAAACTGCGCTGCGCCATAGCGGCTCCATCGCGCGCGCATTAACGGCATCGGCTGCTGCAATCCGGGTGTCGGCGAAGAGTGACTGCTGCATCACCGTCTTGGCCGCCAACACCTCATCCATGGCGACTGCGAAATCCTGCTGCTTAATGCGTTTAGCCAAATCTGAGCCTGGTTGGGCGGCGGCTAAGGCGGCGGCTTTGAGAACCGCATTCTTGATATCGCCGCCGCTCACCGCATAGCGCTCGCCGAGCACCCGGAAATCAACGTCGGATGCCAACGGAGTCTTCTTCGGATGAATTTGCAGCTCCCAGATGCGTGCGCGTTCTTCCGGTCCGGGGATCTCAAACAGCACATGGGCGCGGATGCGGCGTTCGAATGCGGGATCGAAGTTCGCTGCCAGATTGGTCGCGAAAATTACGATGCCATTGAACGACTCCAACTCATGCAGGAGAACGTTGACGGTGAGATTGCTTTCCCGTTCATGCGGCAGCCCGGCGCCCGAGGAGCGGCGCATGGCGATGGCGTCGGCCTCGTCAAATAGTAGGACGGCATTTTGCTCAGCCGCCGCGCGGAACGTCGCGACGATATTTTTTGGCGTCTCGCCGAACCACATCGACTCGGCCTCGGCATAATTGACCACGAGAAGCTTCAAACCAAGCTCATAGGCGATCGCTTCGGCGCAGATCGTCTTTCCCGTGCCCGGCTGTCCGGCGAAGTTAAACGCCATTCCCCGGCCCGAAGTATGCCGTTCGCCCAGGCCCCAGCGGTTAAAAATCAAGTTGTAATTGCGCACTTGCGCCAGCGCCTGCTCCAAGGTGCGGCGGGTGTGCGGCGCCAATACGACATCCGCCATCGTACGCGCCGGTGTGACAGCTTCCACGATGCGGCGCGAACCGAGGCCGGTTAAGAAAGAAATCAGCGGACTAGCCATAAACTGATTCTGGGCGATTTCTCTCTGTGAATCTAGAATGCCGGGTAGAAAAAAATGAGAGCGACAAATCCTTGCGCCGGCTGCCGGAGATTGATTCATCACCCCTGATGAGAGGGCGAGCTCTAGCCAGCGTGCTTCGGCCGGTAAAACTCAATCGCGTTCTTATAAAAAACATTCGCCGCCTTTTCTTCTCCTAAGGTTTCCAAGACCAGCGTGTAATCGCTATCGAGATACGGCCTTGGCGCGCGGGTGGAAGGCAGATCGGTGCCGAACATGAGTGCCCGCGGGTTGGCCGCGTACAGATCGGTCAGGGCGGAGCGCACGTCGAAGTCGACCCGTCCGAAGCCAGTGGCTTTTACCCGCACTCCCTTTTCCGCGAGTTTGAGCAGCGTCGGGAAACCGGCTTTGGAGAGACCGAGATGGTCGATGCTGACCGCCGGCAACGACACGAGTGTATCGAAAAGACCGGCAAGCTCGGTGGAATCGACATACAACTCGGTGTGCCAGCCGACCAGCTTATGAACGCGCCGGGCGAAGCCTTCCAGATGCCGGACGTCTTCCGAACCGCCGCGCTTGACGTTGAAACGGACGGCGCGAACCCCGGCGTTGTTGAGTTCCTGCAACTCCCGATCCGACACGGTCTGCGGCACTTGGGTGACGCCGACAAAGGTCGGGCCTAGGAACTTTAGAGCGTGAAATAGATACGATTGATCCAACTCCTGGAAAGAGCCAGACACCACCGCGCCGCCGCACAGGTCGATCGCTTTGACCCGCTCCAAATAATCCTCGCTGGTAAAGGCGTCGGGCATGAACCCTTGATTGGGCACGACGGGGAAATTCTTGTCGATGATATGAAAATGGCAATCGAAATACTTTTGCTTCAACGAAGTTCTCCTCTCAAGTTTCTGACACCGCTTATCGCAATAACGCGGTGCTATCAAGTATCATACGGGCGCAGCTGTTTCGTTCGTCGACCAGCCTTCATCCCAACCGATCTTTATTCACCCGGCCCGGATCTTGAGCAGCGCCGGAATATCTATTTCTCCCTGATATTGCCGCAGTTCTTTTTCTTTAAGCTGGGCGCCGAGCATGGCCATGCGGTCGGCGAGTTCGTTGCCTTCGGTGCCAACGTGGGCGGCGACGTGGGTGAGGGTCAGTTGTTTTTTAATGCGCCGGTAGATCGCGTAACAGTCCTGGATGATCTCCAGGTTCTTGATCTCGCCGCCAGCTTTTTTCCAGCCCTTCTTTTCCCAGCCTGGAGCCCAACTGCGAATGCAATTGATGGAGTACGCCGAGTCGCTGCAGATCTCGACGCTGTTACCGGCCGTAATTTCCGTTTCGGCCATGCGCAAGGCGTGATAGAGCGCGTTCAGTTCGGCGGTATTATTGGTCCCCCTGGGGTTGTACAGGCCATACCACAATTGCGCGAGTTGGCCGGCTCGATAGACCACGATGCCGGAGCCGGCGTTGCCGGGGTTGGGCTCGCAGGCGCCATCGCAATAGATACTGACATCGAATTGATGAGCGGTATGCGCGGCTCGGCGTGCGCTGTCGGGTGTGCTGGCATTTTTCCTTCTCACCGTTTTGGGCGAAATGCTTGCGGAGCCGCCGCGGCCAAAGGCCTGCTCGGCTTCCGCACGGGTCGGGAAGGACTTGAAGCGCGCCCCGGCAAACTTGTCCACGGCCCGCTGCGTGGTCGCCCAATCCGTGAAGACACCGGTCTGCCGTCCTGACCATACGACGTAAAATTTTTGCCCCATGCTGAATCGATCTGCCTCCGTTAGAAACTGGTCCTTCAGATTTTTGAGCAAATCATGTTTAATTTTCAGTTTATTTTTTGCACCACGAAGAGCGCTCAGGACAAGAAGGTTTCACATAATTAAGACTCCGAACTTCGTGCTCTTCGTATTACTGGAGCGCCCCACCCGCAAGAGTTTCTAAGGTTTCCAGCCCGCTTGGGTTAGCTCGATATCGGCTTTCTTGGCAAAGCTGAAATCGTAGGCGCGCTCGATGGGCACTTCCTTGGTGACTTTGAGGACCTCGCGAACGATGTCGAGATCGTTTTTCTGGGTTTCTTCGTCGACCACGCCGTTGGTCGTAAAAGTTCCGATCATGCCGTCGTAAGTGCGCGCCGCCAATTCCCTGTCTAACTCGGAGAACTTCATCATCGCATCCATCGCGACCTCGCGGTTCTGCTTGACCAGGCGCAGAGCTTTGAGCAGGGCGCGCGTGAATCCGTGCATCAACTTGGGTTTGCCTTTGATGAACTGGTCGTTGGTCGCGATGGTGCCCCAGGAATTTTTCACTTCTTTGCCCAGATACAAGATCTCTTTCATGCCTTGATCGAGGGCGGCAAAGCGTTCCTCCGAACTCAATAGCCCGCCATCCACGACCCCCGTCTGTAGCGCCGCAAGGCGCTGGCCCGGCGGCAAGGCGAGAAAGGTCAAATCCTTGTTGGCGTCGAGGCCGTACTTCGGGGCAACTTTTTTCAACATAAACGTCGCCACCGCGGCGACGCCGGTGACGGCGACCTTTTTATTCTTTAGATCTTTGAAAGCGCTGTACTGGGGCCGGACCATGAGCCACTGCAGCACCTGATCGGTGACCGCCAGGACGGTTTTGAGCGGCGCATTGCCTTGAGTGACGGCGACCAGGGCGCTGCTGCCGGAACCGGTGAAATCCATTTCACCGGCGAGCACGGCTTGCAGGCCCGGGGTGGAGGCCATGACGACGATATTGAGATCGATCCCTTCCTCTTTCATATAACCCCGCTCCTTGGCGAGCGGAAAGATGATGAACTGAAACGACTTGGACGGCAGGGTGACGTTGATTTTATCGAGGGCGAATGCCGCTTTGCCGGGAAACAACAACACGCCGATCAGCAGCGGTGAGATCATCGACAGGATTAAGTTATTCATCGTTCAGTTCCTCCTGGAAATAAGTTGCCGAACCGGCGGCGAAAACGCGTCACGGCCCACATTATAAAAGTCAATTTTCTATGTCGAGGGGAAAGTTAAGGGTTTACGGGCTTGTGTCTTGACGTTGTCGCTGACGATGACAGGTATGAGGTGTGCGAGGCGATTTCCCGGCGGAAGGAAGCAGCGCCTAGTGGAACAACAAACGCCGAGCCAAAAAGGTTGCGGTCTGGTCTTAGAACACACTCCGGGTGGGCTCACGGACTAGTGAAATTGACAGTGGTCGAACCGGTCCCGACTGGCAGCGAATTGAAGTTTTGGCAGTGAATTGACTACAGGCCGAGCCCTATTTGCGGGCAATTCTCAGCTCGTTCCGCCGATCACCCGCGCATCATCGGCGCGTACGTAGCCTGGAGGATTGCCGCGCTTGGACCGCACTTCCAGCCAACCTGCGGCAGAACTTACGACGTTGATCCTGGTTCCGCCGCCGATTTGCGAGATAATGCGCGCGGTCGATGACGGATTTTCATATACCGACGTCGCTCGGGTTGTCTCATAGACACCCGGAGCGGCTGTTTGTGTTGCCGTCGCCGGCTGAGGCATCGAGCCAGCGGTGTCCGTCGCGCGCGATGCAGTTCTTTTAGCGACCGGAGACCGGCTCGCGGTCGGACGATCTATTTGCTGCGCCACGGCACTCACGCGTTGCTTTGCTAGCAAAAGTTCTTTCTGGCTTGCCTCGAGTTTATTCTTCATTTCGGCGAGCTGATTGGAGGTATCGTTCAGTTGTTGGCGCGTTTGCGCAAGTTGCCCTTCCTGACTTTGAATCATTTGATCTTTCCCTTGGAGCTGCTTGAGGTTGGCCTGAGAAGACAGCGCGAGCTCGCTGCGTTGTCTGTAGCCTCCGGCAAAAAAGGCGTTCACAGCCACAACGAGCATGGCGGCGATCCAGATAAATTTGGCCGGGATTGAGAATCTCTTGGGATTCTCCGGGCCAATTCTTGGTTGTGATGATTGTCCGCCGCGCTTGAGCCATTGCGGAGCAGACTGCGATGAGAGCTCGGCCTTGCAATAAGGACAATTCGCGGCATCTGCCGCGATACTGTTGGCGCAGTCTGGGCAAAGCCGCGTTTGAGCGGTGGATTCTCCAATCATGACCACTACCTCCTAAGCGCAGGCGTCAATCGTATCCTCGGATTCGCCGAGGGGTCGAGTGGTTTCCTGAAACACCCCAAGGCAACGTCAAGCGCCATCTGCTTAGACGTTTGGCAACGTTAGTTGTGAATCGTCTTAAGCCGCGCAGTGTGTCGGAGGAGGGGAAGATTGTGGTCAAGGGAGTGTTCGGTACTCGGCGGGGTCGTTATTTCAACGCGTTATTTAGCAACCAAGCCAACCTGATTCCAGCCTGAGCAAGTTTTCTTCGGATGACCGGGCGGGCTTTTTCCACGTAATCATCGCTTAGTTCGCCTGAGGCGCCGGTGTTGTATGCGTGCGACCTGACTAACATCAACGATTCATCGGTCCACTGTTTGGGATCGCCAGCCTGCCATTTGAGGCGATCCGCTGCCGTGAGAGTCGCTGTAAGCCGCTTGGCGATTTCCTCCTCATTGCCCGTTTCCAGGTCGACCAAGTTAGAATCCCAGAAGTAGTGAAGATTCGTGGTTGCGCCTCTATATGACACGGAGATATCGATCCCGCCTCGATCAGCGGCGCGGCCGGCATGAAGCGGCTGATGCATGTCGCCCACCAGGTGGGCGACATAGCGAAGGGCAAGTCTCCTCGTCACGATCGGCGCGTTCTTATCGGCGACGGCCGCAGAAAACCAGATGAGGGCTTCAACCATACAGTTTCTGTCCGGGCAGTCGCGTGCTCGATCGTAGCCGCTAGCCTGCTCGGGAATACGGACGTAGTGGAGGGGGTCGAATTCGCGTATTTGTCGCCCCTCATGGTCCGGCCAAACGGCTGCGTCCGCCAAGGTCATGCTGGCTGGAAGTATCCTTTCAATCTCCTTGCGCGCGCCGGCGGTGAGATGTGCCTGGGCGATCAAACTGACGATTCGGTGTCCTTTGTCGTACCAGCAGTGGGCTGGCGTAACTGTGAGCAGGTTGAGGAGCAAAAACGTCGAGAGGAAAGTAGCTGTCAATAAAGAGAGCGAGGGCGGTATTGTGCAACCGGTATATTGGATTTTCGATCCTTCGACTTGGCTAAGGACAGGTTTTGGATTTTGCAATGAGTCCACCGAACTTCGATCTACAATCTGCTTCGGCAACAAGGCGCGGAGCCGCGGTCAGCCGTTGGTGTACATCGGGTTTCGATCACGCAGCGCAAGCCAGCCGCGAACGACTCGGTAGATGACCCACACGCCGGCGGCGACGAAAACCATTATCGCAATTGGAATGCCTATGACAGTCACAAACAAAAACCCGCCGATCAGACACCAGAGGAAGCCAAACCAAAACGTCCGAATCTGCCAGCGAAAGTGTGACTCGAGAAAGGTGCCGCGCACCTCGTCTCTCTTCAGGTAGTTGATGATGACGGCGATAATCGACGGAAGGCCGAAGACGAAGGCGCCGATGATCGTCGCAGCGGTGGTTATGCCGATCAGAAGACTGAGGGCGTGCAGGGCATAGATCAGGTGTGTGGTGTTAACCAGGGAGGGTGGCGGGTTGGCGTCGATTACGATTCCTTCGGACATGAGCGCTGCCTCGCGGCGAATCAGACTCTCATCCTGATCGACGATCGTCGTTAATTCAAGTCCATGGGCCGCCAGTTCCGCTGGAAGTGACTTCGCAACTAAAATGCCCAACGTTGCATGATCTTCAGTGCCGTGACGCGATTCTTAAGTGGCTGCGGCAAGTCTTATCGTGAAAGGAGAGCGGGTATTCTAACCCGCGATTAAAAAACGCGGACAGGAATGTCCGCGCTCCAATGTCCACGCTCCTTTATCGCATCACCAGCAAGGCGTCGACGGCGAAGGCGCCTTGACCGGCTGGCAGTACCACCACTGGATTCAAATCGAACTCGGCGATCTCATTCCTGAGATCGTGGGCAAGCCAAGAGAGCTTGGCGGCCATGTCGGCCAGAGCGTCGAGGTCTGCCGCCGCTGCGCCGCGCACGCCGGTGAAGACTTTGGCGCCTTTCAAACTTTCCAGCGCGCGCTTGGCTTCGGCGGCGCTGATGGGCGGGATTCTAATTTGCACGTCGGCGAGGATTTCCACGAAGACGCCGCCAAGTCCCATCACCAAGGTCGGACCGAGTTGTTCGTCGCGGTCGATGCCGAGCAGGCATTCGACGCCTTTGATTTGCTTTTGCACCAATACACCTTCGATTCTCGCGTCGGGCTTCTTCATGCGCACGTTGATGAGCATTTCTTCGTAAGCATTCTCGACCGCGGCGCGGTTTTCCAAGCCAAGGCGCAGGGCGCCGAACTCGGTCTTGTGTGGGATGTCGACTGAGGCGACTTTGAGCACACAGGGGATAGCCGAGCTTTTCCGCGGCGCTGATCGCTTCACCGGCTGATTGCGCCATTAACCCTGGGGCGAGCGAGATGCCGTAGGATTGCAGCAGCTTGTCGGTGTCGCGGTATGACACGACGCCGGAGCCGAGTGATAGACGGTTCGGTTGAGCACTCGATCTCGTCGGCGGCACGAAGCGGCCGATGGCGCGGTCGCGTTCGTTCTTGCGCAGCCGGCTCATGGCGCGGACGGATTTGCGATAGTCGCCGGTGAAGGTCAGGCCGAGGCTATTCAATTTGTCGTACCACACTTGCGCCGGCGGTTCGGTGGCGCGGGTGAGGACGAAGACGCGCTTGTCGTTGGCTTTGCTCAGCGCGGAGATCTGCGTGTACAGCTTCTCCGCCGACGGCGTGATCGCTTCGGGGAGATTCAAACGGACACCGAGCATGTCGAAGTTGGGTTCGGCGAAAAACTTCTCCAGGCAGCGGTCGAACCCCTCCGGTTTCATGCGCTGCAAGTCTTCGACGTCGAGGGGGTTGCCGAGCACGGTGGGCTTGTCCAGCGCTTCGACCATGACTTGCTGGGTTGCCGGGCTCAGCTCCGGCAGATTGAGACCTTCCTGGTCGGCGATGTCGCAGAGCAACGTGCAGTCGCCGCCGGAGATCGTCATTAAACCGACACCGCGCTCATGTTGGTCCGGTCGCAGTCGCGCGCCGGCAAACAGCGCCGTAGTGTCGATGAGATCGTCGAGATCGTTGACGATGATCGCGCCATGTTGCTCGAAGCAGGCGTCCCAAGCCGCGGCCGAGCCGGCGAGTTGGCCGGTGTGGGCGATGACATTTTTCTTGGCGCGCTCGGTGCGGCCGGCGCGCAGGATCAAGACCGCTTTGCCATTGATTATCGCGCGGTCGAGGGCGGCAGCGAAGCGTTCCGGCTCTTTGGGCGCCGCTTCGAAATAGCAGGAGATGACGTCGATCTCGGCACATTCGGCCTGGTAGGCGAGATAGTCGGCGGAGTTGAGGACGATCTCGTTGCCGCCGCTGGCGCAAAGGTGAAAGCCCAAACCGCGCTTGACGCCGAAGTTCATCAATAAATTCATCATGCCGCTGCTCTGAAAAATGCAGCCGATGTTGCCGGGGCGGATGTTCTTTGGCAGTTCGCCACCCCAGATGCCGAGCTTAGAGCGGAGCGCGACGAAGCCCATGCAGTTGGGGCCCAGGAGCTTCAAGTTCGCCGCTTTGGCCGCGGCGGTGACATCCTGCTGGATCTTCATTCCCGCTTCGCCGCCTTCGGCGAAACCATCGGCGAAAATCACCGCGGCCTTGACGCCTTTTCTACCGACATCCTCGACGACGGCGAGCACATTCTGGGTATTGACGGCAATCACCGCGAGCGGCAGCTCGCCAGGAACGTCGAGTATGCTTGGATAAGCCTTCAACCCGAAGACTTCGGGACGGCCTGGATTGATCGGCACGACTTTCGATGTGTCGAAACCGAAGTTCTGCAGATTCTTAAAAACATTGACGGCGTAGTGATTGCGGTCGCTGGCGCCGATGATGGCGAGACGATCGGCTTCGAAGAGCGGCGCCAAAGGTTGATTGCCGGCCATGACGAGCCTCCTGGGATGAACAAGACTGCTGGTGCGATTTCGATCTATCGCAGTTGGAAATAGTTGTCGATGGCAGAATGAGGAGTTGGAGTGATGGAGTTATGGAATGATGGGTATCTCGGAGATGCTCAGATACGTTCACTTTCTTCAGGAGTAACACGCGGGTAGTTGATCAAGGGATTTCTCGCTGCGCTCGCAATGACATGTTGGGTTGATGTCGCTGGCTTAGCCATCCGGACCGTGTCCGAGTCCAACACTCCATCACTCCATCACTCCATTCTTTTCACCCCACATGCTGCGCCAAGAATTCGCGGGTGCGCTCGCGGGCGAGCTGGCCGGCTTCCGGGTGGAATCTGTCGGCGCGGCTGGGATTGTCAAAGCCATGCTGGGCTCCGGGATACATGCTGATCGGAACGGTCGGCTGCGCTTGGTGAAAGAGCTCGATTCGTTCTTGCGGCATCGTCGTGTCTGCGCTGCCGATATGGGCGATGACGGGACAGCGCGCGGTCTCAAGCGCGAAGTCCGGCATCATCGAACCGTAATAGGCGACAGCGGCCGCGTAGTCGCGGCGGCAGGAGGCGAGCCACGCCAGCGTGCCGCCCCAGCAGAAGCCGACGATGGCGACTTTCCCGGCTTCTAAGACAACATTCTTCCCGGCGTCGAGATCGTCGAGGGCGTGCTCCCAATTCCAGTTCTTGTAGATCTTCTGGGCGAGATCGTGATTCTCTTGGGTGTATTCCAAGACGAGGCCGCGCTGGCGCCGGTCGTAGAGTGCCGGTGCGATGGTCAGATAGCCCTGGGCAGCGTAGAAATCGCAGGTATCGCGCAGGTAGCTCGTGACGCCGTACATTTCTTGGGCGATGACGATGGCGCCGCGCGGCTGATTTGCCGGCCGCGCCAGATAGGCATCGAGGTACCTGGCCGTCGCGGGCGGTGATTTGGGTCATTGTACCCATGTTATTTTGCTCCCGAATGGAGCGCGGGTTTTCTAACCCGCTCTTTAGAAACACGCGGACAGGAATGTCCACGCTCCTTTTTACGGCTTGAGTAGGTTGACGATCGTCTTGACGTTGTCCATCGATTCGAGCCGTTTTACTGCGTCGACCACTGCTTCGGTCTGTTTCTGTGAAATCGCCTGCCGTGCGTTGCCGCGAAATTTCTCGGTCACTTCTTCTTCGGTCATCGGATTGCGCGGGTCGCCTTTGGCGATTTTTGCCGTATAGCTGTGACGGGTGCCGTTTTTCATCTCGACGCTGACCGGGCAGTAGGGGCCGGGCTCGGGGATCGACTCATCGCAGATGACTTGAACCTTGCTGAAGGCGTCTTGCACTTCGGACCGATTGACTTTCTCGTCGGTGAAAGTGGCGATCTCGAGCTTGCCGTCGAGAAAGCACATGGCGACGACGTAGTTGATGGCGAACTTGCCGCGCAGGCCGGTTTTGACCTCGGCTGAGTAGTGGCGCGCGTAGCGTTTGGGCGGAATGCTGACTTCCATCTTGGCGACATCGGCGATGTTGACTTTGTGCTCACGCTTCAATTGTAACGCGGCGTCGGCGGCGAGGAACTGCGGCGCGCTGCATGGGTGCCATTTGAGGCCGATGCCGGGCGAATCGAGAAAGTAAGGTGCGCCGATGTTGGCCACCATTTTCTCATAATCGCAGGTCTCCGGGCCGAAGAAGGTGTCGCAGAAGCCGCGCGGCGCCTCGAAGATGGCGGCGTCGGCGGTGAAACCTTTGCTCGCCAGTAGTGCGGCCTCGGCGCCGTTGCGCGCGGAATTGCCGGCGTGGAACGGTTTCACCATCGACCCTTGCTGCCGATGGATACCGCCGGCGCCGGAGGCGGCGATACCGAGAGCGGCTTTGATTTTGTCGACGGGAAGTTTCAACAAGCTGGCACAGGCGACGGTGGCGCCGAGGCTGCCGAAGACCGGCGTGCTGTGAAAGCCGCGGTCCTGGACGTTGGGCGCATTGGCGGCGATTTTACAAATCACTTCGATGCCGAGCACGTAGGCTTTGAGCAGGTCTTTGCCGGTAGCGCCGATATGTTCCGCCAGCGGCAGCGCTGCGCCGACGATCATACTCGACGGATGACCGACATGGATAAAGGCATCCCAGTCGTCGTAATCGAGGGCGTGGGCCAGCAGGCCATTGGCGAAAGCAGCAGTGCTAACAGAGGCTTTTGCCGGGGTGCCCCAGATCGACGACTCGTTACACGCGCCGAGTCCTTGGCAATAATCGAGCGCGAGCTCCGCTACCTCTGTGGATACACCAGCAAGGGCGACGCCGAGGGTGTCGAGGATATGCAGCTTGGCATCGGCCAAAGTTTTCCCGAACATGGTCGACATGTCAGTGTCGTTAACAAAGCGCGCGAGCAGGTCGGTGACCGGCGGAGGTGTTGCCATCTTGTTCTCCTGCGAAATGGGCGATATGAAAGTTCATTATCGGATTAAGACGGCAATAGGCAACAGGCAAGGGGAAAGTAAAAAGGTAACATACCAAGAGGACAGAGGCATTGGCTGATAGTAAGAAATTAATTAAGGAGACAGAAGCATGAGCGGTTGTTTAGACGGCATCAAGGTTTTGGAGTTGGGCAATTTTATTTCCGGACCCTACGGCGCGATGTTGCTGGCGGACATGGGCGCGGAAGTTATTAAAGTCGAGAATCCCAAGGGCGGCGACCCGTTTCGCGGTTGGGATTTCGGCGGCGATCAGCCCAACTTCTGGGCCTATAATCGCGGCAAGAAGAGCGTCACGCTGAATTTACAGACTCCCGAAGGCAAGGAAGTCTTCTACGGACTGGTCAAGCAGTCTGACGTGGTGATGGACAACTATCGTCCCGGCGTGACCAAGAAGCTCGGCATCGACTTCGAGTCGCTGAGCAAGATCAATCCGAAAATAGTTTGCTGCTCGATCACCGGCACCGGCCCATCGGGGCCCTATGTGAAACGGCCGGCGTACGACACCGTGGGCCAGGGCATGGGCGGTATGATGAGCGTGTTGATGGACCCAAAAAATCCCAAGCCGGTGGGGCCGGCCTACGCCGACGGTTTGAGCGGCATGTTCTCGGCACTGGGTGTTTTGGGTGCGCTGGTGGCGCGCACGACGCACCGGTAAAGGCCAGCAGGTCGATGCGACCATGGTCGGATCGATCCTCGCTTTCCTGAACGCGCCGGCGACCGAAACGCTGGCGCACGGCCGTATCCCCGGACCGTACACTCGGCCGCGCCAGTCGCAGACCTATGCGTTCGCCTGCGCTGACGGCGCCATGCTGGCGATTCATCTATCGTCGCCGCAAAAATTTTGGGAAGGGCTGTGCAATTCGGTCGGCCATCCGGAGATGATCGAAGACCCGCGCTTCAAGTCGCGGCCGGACCGGCGCGCCAACTATGACGAGCTTAACAAGACCTTCGCGGTGTTTTTCAAAGAACAGCCGCGCGCCCATTGGGTCGAACAGCTCGAAGCCAACGACGTGCCGCACACGCCGGTGTACAACCTGAAAGAGGTCTTCGACGATCCGCAGGTCAAACACATGGGCATGCAGATCGCCATCGAGCGCAAAGACAAGCCGACGATCAAAACCGTGAAGTTTCCATTGACCCACAGCGATACGCCGTCGCCGTTTCCTTCTCCGCCGCCTGAGCTGGGCGAGAACAATGGCGAGTTTTTAAAAGCGCTTGGCTACGACGAGGCGAAGATCGCTGAGTTCAAAGAGAAGGGAATTATCTAGTTTACTAACGAAGACGAGAATTCATTTTTAAGGAAGAATGGCATGAACGGTTGCTTGGATGGCATCAAAGTCTTGGAGCTGGGCAATTTCATTTCCGGTCCTTACGGCGCGATGTTGCTCGCCGACATGGGCGCGGAAGTTATTAAAGTCGAAAATCCCAAGGGCGGCGATCCCTTTCGCGGCTGGGACCTGGGCGGCGATGAGCCGAATTTCTGGTCCTACAATCGCGGCAAGCGCAGCATCACGCTCAATCTGCAAACTCCCGAGGGTAAAGAAATCTTTCTAGTTTTGGCCAAGACTGCCGACGTAGTTCTCGACAACTATCGGCCCGGTGTCATGAAAAAGCTTGGCATCGATTACGACACCGTGAGCAAGACCAATCCGGGGGTGATCTATCTTTCGATCACCGGCACCGGGCCGACCGGACCTTACGTGAAGCGGCCGGCGTATGACACCGTTGGCCAAGGGTTGGGCGGCATGCTGAGCTTGCTGATGGACGCGCAGAATCCCCGGCCCATCGGTCCCAACTACGCCGATAGCTTGAGCGGCATGTTCGCTACAATTGGCGTGCTCGGTGCCATCGCCGCGCGGGCGAAGACCGGCAAGGGCCAGCAAGTCGATACCACGATGGCGGGTTCCGTCCTGGCGTTCTTGATCGCCGCGGCGACTGATTCGCTTGCCACTGGAAAGATTCCCGGTCCGTACACCCGGCCCATTCAGTCGCAGACCTACGCGTTCACCGGTTCCGATGGCGCCATGTTCGCGATTCACCTTTCGTCGCCGCAGAAATTCTGGGAAGGATTGTGCAAAGCCGCCGGCCATGCGGAATTGATCGACGACCCGCGCTTCAACACACGGCCCAACCGGCGCAAGAACTACGACGATCTCGCCAAAACCTTCGGCGAGTTCTTCAAAGAAAAACCGCGCGCTCACTGGATGGCACGGCTCGAAGCCGAGGACGTGCCGCACACGCCGGTCTACAACATGCAGGAAGTTTTCCAAGACCCGCAGATCAAACATATGGGTTTGGAGATCGAAATCGAACGCAACGGCAAACCAAACATTCGCACGGTGGCGTTTCCGAACCAGTATAGCGACAGCAAGAATCCCCACCCGTTGCCGCCGCCGGAGTTGGGCGAACACAACGCTGAGTACTTGAAGCCGCTGGGTTATACGGACCAGCAGATCGCCGAGTTCAAGGAGAAGGGAATAATTTGACGATTGGGAATGAACCCAACGCAACCTTTGTTCCCCAACCTGGCCATTCAATAAGTGGCATCGAGGCGGTGCGCACCGCACTGCATCAGTACCTAGCTTTCAAGGGAACGTTAACAATGGAAACGACCTACCTGATCGAATCCGGCGACACCGCGTTGCTGCGCGGTAAATGGCTGCTCCGAGGCTCCGGCCCGGATTGCCAACCGGTAGAGTTGCGCGGCAACAGCATTGAAGTTCTGCGGCGTCAGAGCGATGGCAGCCGGCGCTTTGTCATCGATCATCCTTTGGGCGCCAAGTAGAGGGGTCCGGGTCTCGACGAATCTATTCGGCTATCGGAGCTGGTCCGCGATTCCACTGTTTTCTACTACATTAGATGAATCTATTCGACGTGGTTGTGATCGGCGGCGGTGCCGCCGGTTTGATGTGCGCCATCGAGGCGGGCAAGCGCGGCCGGCGCGTTCTCGTCATCGAACATTGTGATCGCGTCGGCAAGAAAATTCTTATCTCCGGCGGCGGACGCTGTAACTTCACCAACCTTAACGTCACGCCGGACAATTTTCTCTCGGCCAATCCGCACTTCTGCAAGTCCGCGCTGGCGCGCTACACGCAGTGGGATTTCATCGCCCTGGTGGAGCGCCATGGCATCGGCTATCACGAAAAGGAGCTGGGCCAACTGTTCTGCGATCAATCGGCGCGCCAGGTCGTCAAGCTGCTGACCGACGAATGCAGCCAGGCGGGCGTACGGATTGCGACCGATTGCACTGTGAACAGCGTGGAGCGCGGCGCCGCGGGGTTTGTCATCAAGAGCAATCGGGGCTCATTCGAAGCATTGTCTTTGGTGGTTGCTTGCGGCGGCCTGTCCGTGCCGAAGATGGGCGCCAGCGGATTTGGCTACGAACTCGCCAAGCGATTCGGCCACGGCATCGCGACGACTCGCGCCGGTTTGGTGCCATTGGTTTTCAGCGCGGACGACCTGGTGCGATACAAAGATCTGTCCGGTGTTGCCCTGCCTGTGCAAGTCGAGTGTCGACGGCAAAGTTTTGCCAACGCGATGTTGTTCACCCATCGCGGCATCAGCGGTCCGGCGATTTTGCAAATCTCGTCCTATTGGCAGCCGGGTGATGATCTAACGATTAACTTTCTGCCGTTGACCGATGCCGACGCTTGGCTGAAAGGACGACAGTCCGCGCGACCGGACGCGGAATTGAAAACCGTGCTCGGCGAATTCCTACCGAAACGCTTGGCGCAACGGTTGTGTGACATCGAACTGGGCAGCCGGCCGCTGCGCCAATATTCCGCGCGCGACATGCGCGCGATCTGCGAGCGGCTGCAAAGTTGGCGCTTTCGGCCGAGCGAAACCGAAGGCTATCGGACCGCGGAGGTCACCCTCGGCGGCGTCAACACCGACGAACTCTCATCGACTACGATGGAGTCGAAGATCGTTGCCGGCCTATATTTCATCGGCGAAGTCGTCGATGTCACCGGTCATCTCGGCGGATTCAATTTCCAGTGGGCCTGGTCGTCGGGATGGGCGGCCGGTCAGGTGGTGTAAGATTTCACCGGCAAAATCGATTTGCCGCGAATCAAGGGGCGCGCTAGCTGCACATTCACGATGAGCGTCTGTGACGCTCCATCAGAACGGAGGAGTCAATGGAGATACCGATCAGAAAGGCCGTGATCGACGATGCACCCGGGATCGCAAAATTGCTGCAAGGAATAGGATGGTTCGAGGCGTTCAGCAGCCGGGAGTTCAAGGACTCGGTCACGCAAGTTGAAAGCCGGCTTCGGCAATGTCTCGCCGACGATAGTCACTCTATCTACGTCGCCGAAGCGCCCCATGGCGAGATCGCTGGCTATGGTTCGGTGCACTGGCTGCCCTATCTTTTCATGGCGGGGCCAGAGGGTTATGTTTCTGAATTATTCGTTCGCGATGACGCGCGCGGACAAGGGGTGGGCCGCCAACTGCTCAGAATCATCGAGGTCGACGCGCGGGCACGCGGCTGTCAACGGCTATCCCTGATTAACCTGCGCAACCGCGAATCCTACCAGCGGCAGTTTTATCTTAAAGCCGGCTGGCACGAACGCAGTGAAGCGGCGAACTTCGTATATGCGATTTCCTAATCTACGCGCTTCGCTAGCTGTTTGCCAATTCTCTTCCGAGGAAATTCGCCATCAGACTCCATGCCTGATCGGCTAATGCCGGATCGTAGCAGTCGCCGTCGGCCATGGCAAAGCCGTGACCGGCGCGGTGGAAGAAGTGCCAGTCCAATGGCTGGCCGTTGGTTTGGAAGCTCGCCATCAGTTTTTGCTGCACCGGAATGCTGGCGACATGGTCTTTGCCGCCGAGGAAGATTTGCGAAGGGCATTTGAAATCTTTGACCGCGTCGTTGGGATGACGCGGCCGGAGTTTGCTCGGCTCTTCATCGCGCACCGACGGATAATAACCGACGAAGGCGCGCGCGCTCGGCGTCGCGGCAACGAAGTGAATGCCGATGCGGCCGCCCATGCAGTAACCGACCACGGCGCAGCGCTTGGCGTCCACCTCCGGTCTGCTGGTGAGATAATTCCAAGAGCGGGTGAGGATCTCGGTGAACTGACCGTCGGTGGTGGTCTTTTGTGCTTCATGCACGCCATCGGCGGCGCCGAGCATTTTATATAAGTCCGGAACGATCGTCGTGTAGCCGAGCTTGGCGTAGTCGCAGACTTTGACTTTCATATTGCCGGTGCAGCCATAGTGATGATGCACGATCATGATGCCGGGGCCGGGCTCTTTGCGTTCGGGATGGGCGAGATAGCCAGGGCACGCCGTCTTTGTTCATGTCTAAATCGCGATTGATGATCTGCATTGCTCATTCCTCCAGTTTATTTTGGCAGCGGCCAGCGTAACCATTCGGCCAGGGCGCGGCCCATGATCCATTCCAACTCAGCCGACGATAGCGACTTCATTTCTTCGGTGAACAACGTCACCACTTGTTTATACGGACAGGGCAGGTGGGACAAATCGGTGCCCCAGAAGCAGCGTTGCGGACCGAAAGCATCGACGACGCGGCGCACCAGCGGGTGCAGGGTTGGGAAAGGATAAGTCTCGTTGACGTAACACGGCAGCGCGGAGACTTTAACCGCGAGGTTCTTGTGGCGCGCGAGTTTGATCACGGCATCGACCGACGGATCGAGCGGTTTGCCGCGCAGTACCGAATTCAGCCCCATATGATCGACGATCAAGCGCAGCCCAGGATGGCGTTCGGCGATTTCGCCGAGCTTGGGCACATCGGCCGGTGCCAATGTCATCACCGGAATGTCGTATTTCTCAGCGGCATCCCAGAACCAGTCGGCGGTGCCATCGTTCAACCACTGCGCCGACTGGCCGCGGTTGAAAACCATGCGGATACCCAACATGAACGGTTGCTGTTTCCAGGTGGCCATCAACGCCGGGCCGTTGGGATTGGTCAACGCGAGTTTGCCCATGACGCGGAAGCGATCGGGGTGGAGCCGCGCCGCTTCCAGCGAGGTATCGTTGCGGTCGGCTTCCCAGGTGGGCGGCACGAGGATGCAACGCGAGACACCGGCGCCGTCCATCTCGCGCAACAGTTCGTCGTGGCCGAGGGGCATGGGCGCGATGGGGCGGCGAGGCGTTTTCTTTGGCGTAAGGCTTGTCCGGTGTCTCTGGAGCCCAGATATGAACTTGTGAGTCGATGATAAACATAGCGTTCGCTGTTCCTCTTCAATGGGAGAAAACCCGGTGCTCACTCCGATAGCCGATTCATAGTCCGGCTTTCGTGCGTGCGTCAAGAAAAAAGCCGAAGAAAGATTTCTCGCTGTGCGCGAAATGACAAGAATGGGCTTGTCAGCTTGTTGGCTGCGTTGTGCGTACCATTCGCGCAACGATGCGCGTATCGCACCCTATAAGGTCGAAAGAATGCGGGCAAAAACTTTTTCCGCCGCCTCTTCGCCGGTGCGGACGCAGTCGGAGATGCCGACGCCGTGGTAGGCGCTGCCGGCGAGAGTGAGGGTCGGGAATGGTTGCAATGCGGCTTCAATTCGTTTCACCAGGGCTTCGTGGCCGACATGATATTGCGGCATTGAATTGGGGTGGCGCCAGATGCGCGAAAAAATCGGTGTGGCGGTGACGCCGAGCAGCTTCGCCAGTTCGTCTCGGACGCTGCTCTCCATCTCGCCGTCGCTTGCGGCAAATAGTTCCGGCTGCAAGCTGCCGCCGACGAAAGCGCGCAGGAGAATCTTATCCTCGGGCGCGCGGCCGGGATATTTCAGGCTGCTGAATGTGCAGGCCATGATCTTGCGCTGCTCGATGGCGGGCACGACGAAGCCAAAGCTGTTCGGCGCTTGGGGAAAATCTTCGCGGCGGTAGGCGAGGCTGACGGTGGCGGTGGAGGCGTAGGAAATCGATTTCAATTCGGCGGCGGCATTACTGTCGATGGGGTTCAGCAATTCGCCGGCACGAAAAGCGGGCGTGGCGAGAACTACCGCGTCGGCGTCGATGACATGGTTATCACCGGCGGCAACCTCCCAGCTCTTTCCGTTGGCGCCAAGCTTCAGTTGTCTAGCCGCGCAGTTCAATCGCACGCTGTCGTCGGGCAGACGCTGCGGCGAGAGTGTCGACGAGTTCCTGCATGCCGCCGGCGAGGGTGACGAATAGACTCCAACGCGCGCCGCTGCCGGTTTCAGCTTGCCTGGCGCGCTGGCGCTGGGCCGACCACATGGCGTAGATGACGCTGCGGCGATCTCGTTCCATTTCTTTGAAGCGCGGCATGGTGGCGCCGAGGCTGAGCCTATCCGGATCGGCGGCGTAGATGCCGCCGACCAGCGGTTGAGCGACCCGTTCCAAGGCTTCGTTGCCAAAACGGCGGCGCACGAAGGCGCCCAGGCTTTCGTCGTCGGACAATTCGCCGCGCGGTAAAAGCAGCTCGCCCGCCATGCGCAGCTTGCCGGGCCAGGAGAACAGCGGGGTTTGGATAAACGGCCAGAGGCGCGTCGGCGCGAGCAAGAAGAATCCTTCGGGAAGCGCGACCAGTTTGCCGTTGTGCACGATAAATATTTTTTGATAGGCCGACTGCGTTGAAACCAGCCGATGGGTTAGACCGACCCGCTCGCATAACTTGAGCGCCCAAGGCTTCTCGGTGATGAACGAGTCGGGGCCTGCTTCGACGAGAAATTCGCCGACGCGCTCGGTAGCGATGGCGCCGCCGAGCCGTCCTGAGGCTTCGAGCAGCTTTATGTCGATGCTGCGTTCATTAGCGCTGGCAAGTTCCGTGAGCCGGTGAGCGGCGGCTAGACCAGCGATGCCAGCGCCGATGACGACTATTCGCTGCATGAAAAAACCGGTGGAGGATGGATAATTGAGGACCGAGGATTGCGATCGTCCATCTTCTATTCTGCATCCTCGACGGATTTGATCTTGGCGGCAATGACATCCGCCATCATGCGCACGAACGTCGGATGGTCGTTTGGACAGCTGGCGCGAATTAACCTCACCCCTAGGTCGTTGGCGATCTTTTTCGCTTCGATGTCCAAGTCATAGAGCACTTCGACATGGTCGCAGACAAAACCGATGGGCGCGACGATGATTTGCTTTTCGCCCCGCACCGCAAAGTCGCGGATCGCCTGGCCGATATCCGGTTCGAGCCAGGGATCGCTCGGTCTGCCGCTGCGGCTTTGATAAGCGAGCGACCATTGCGGGTGGCTTAGCTTAGTCACGATGAGCTGGGCGCTAGTGGTTAATTGTTCGACGTAAGCGGAGCGACCGGCCATGGCCGTCGGCAAACTGTGGGCGGTGAAAAGCAACGGTGTCGCTGTGCCGCAGGTCAGCATGGATTCCATTCGCCGCCGTTTGAATCAGCTCGGTCCAGCTTTGAATAAATAGCGGATGGTCATGCCAGCCGTCGCAATAATCGACTTCGGGTGCGCTGCCGCCGAGCTCGGCGCGGGCGTCGGCGATATTTTCCTGATAGCGCTCCCAGCTCGCTTCGCTGCGATGTGACGAAAGAATGAATCCAAGGGCGCGCGTGACTCCGGCGGCTGCCATCTGTTTCAACGTATCGACGAAGAAAGGCGCCGCATTGCGCATGCCGACGTATACCGGCAGCTTGTTGCTCAATAAATTCTTCAATGCGTTGGCCTGACGAAAGGTGATTTCGTTGAGCGGCGATTTGCCCCCGACCGCTTCGTAGTGGTGGGCAACTTCCTCAAGGCGCGCCGGTGGAATCGGCAAACCTTGAGTCACGCGGGCGAGAAAGGGGCGAATTTCTTCAGGGCAAGTAGGGCCGCCGAAAGCGATGAGCAGAATGGCCTGGTACGGATGCGGCATGGGGGGGTCAATGGAGTGATGGAGCGTCGGAGTATTGGAGTGTTGGGACGGACGGGGAGTTCTTCGAATTTAACATTACTCCAACACTCCAGTACTCCATCTTTCCAACTCTTCTATTACCTTGTGCTCAGTTCGTGCACGGCGTCGACCATGGCGATCACATGATCGACCGGCGTTTCCGGCAGGACGCCGTGGCCGAGATTGAAAATATGTCCGGGACGGCCGCCGGCGCGGCGCAGGATTTCCGCCACTCGGTTTTTGATCTCTTTCGGCGCAGCGAAGAGCGCGACCGGATCGAGGTTGCCTTGGACGGCGACGTCGTGGCCGACGGTGGCCCAGCCGTCGTCAAGATTGACACGCCAGTCCAGGCCGATGACATCGCCGCCGGCGGCGCGGATGTTCTTCAACAAACCGGTGGTGCCGGTGCTGAAGTTGATCACCGGCACACCGGGAATGACCGCGTCGATCACCGCTTTGGTGTAGGGTTGAATAAATTGCTCATAGTCGGATGGCGTCAGACAGCCGGCCCAACTATCGAAGATCTGCACAGCTTGGGCGCCGGCGGCGATCTGGCAATTCAAATACTCGCCGATGAGTTTAGCCAGCCGTTCCATCAAGCGCTTCCACGCTTCCGGCGCGCCATAAAAAAGCTTCTTGGTATGCACATAGTTGCGCGAGCCGCTGCCTTCGATCAAGTAGGACGCCAGAGTGAACGGCGCGCCGGCAAAGCCGATGAGCGGCACTTTCAGTTCTTTGCGAATCTTTTTAATCGACTCGTAGACGTAGGCGAGTTCGCTCTCGACCTTGAAATCTAATAAGCCGTCGACATCCTTGCCGCTGCGCACCGGCCGATGGATCACCGGGCCATCGCCTTTGGAGTATTCCAAACCGACGCCCATCGGTTCGAGGATTAACAAGATATCGGCGAACAATATCGCCGCGTCGACGTTCAACTTCTCCACTGGCGTGACCGTGATCTCGGTGGCGAGATCGGGCTTCTTGCACAGTTCGAGAAAGCCATGTTGGGCGCGCAGTTTGCGGTATTCTTCCATGTAACGGCCGGCTTGGCGCATGAGCCAGACGGGAGTGAATGAAGTCGGTTCGCGCCGGCAGGCGGCAAGAAAAGGATGGTTCGTGGCAGCCATGATGTTAGTCGAGATGGAAAACAGTATGAAGCTTTAGCGGCAAAATCAACTAGAACGTTTGCGCGGCGTCGCGGCGCCGATGGTCTGCTCGCCGTACTTGCGGCGCAGTTTGTCGATGGCTTGATACAGACGTCCGAAAGATTCGCGCCGCTGACGATTCAACAAGGGTTCCTGCCAGCCGGAAGTTTGCAGCGCGCTGGCGCTCACGCCCAACAAACGCACCGCGCGGCCCTGAGCGATATTCTGGCGCAGTAAGTCGCTCACCGCCTGAAAAATTTCTTTATCAAAGCACGTGGGCGAGGCAAGGGTGCGCGAGCGGGTGATCGTCTGGAAATTGCTATAGCGAACTTTTACCGTCAAACAGCGGGCAAAGGACTCTTCTTGACGGAGCCTGCCGCCGACCTCTTCGACCAGCTGCCAAAGCACCTCCTCCATTTCGGCGATGGTTTTGAGCGGAGTGCTCAGGGTCGTTTCATTGCCGATGGAATGATCGTGGTGGTGGGGATGTACCGCAGTTTCGCTGAGGTCGAGATAGCGCGCGGCTAGTTCAGGCCGTGCCAATAGCTCGCCAATGGTTTTGATGCCGCGCTGGAGCATGGTCTTGTGGGTTTTGGGGCCGACACCGGGGATCAACTCCACTGCCTGGGGCTCGAGAAAGTTTTTTTCAGCACCGGCGGGAATGTAGATCAGGCCATGCGGTTTGGCTAACGTCGCGGCAATTTTTGCGACGATCCGGTTGGTCGACAATCCAGCGGAGGAAGGCAGCGCCAATTCATTTTCGATGCGCCGGATCATCGCGTCGGCGGTTTTGAGCGGCGGACCGAATAGTCTCTCCGTGCCGGTGAGATCGACCAGCGCTTCATCGATGGACAGCTTGTGCACTTCGGGCGAGTAGTGTTCGAGGATGGCGAATACTTTGTCGGAAAATTCCACATAAGTGCGCCGCCGGTTCGGCAGAAAAATCCCCTGCGGGCAGAGTGTTTTCGCTTGATACCCTGGCATCGCCGAGCGCACGCCGAACTCTCGCGCCGCGTAAGACGCCGAGGTCACCACGCCGCGGCCGTTACGCCCGCCGACGATGACCGGTTTGCCTTTCAGACTCGGATCGAGCGCTTCCTCCACCGAGGCGTAGAAGGCGTCCATGTCGATGTGGAGGAACCAGGACATTCTTGTTCGTGTTTCGTGATCGTGTTGGTTTTTCGGATCGATGTATAGTTCCCATTCTACAGCTAGCGGGCATAGAGCGAATTGATAAAGCCCGAGGCTTCGATCTTTTGCACGAAGGAGTTGTCGTAAAATACTTCGGGCTTGGCCTGGACACCCTTGGGGCTTTTTACGACATCGAGAACTGCCTGGACTTCCTGCTTGGTCATCAAGCGGCACACGTTGATAGGCGCTGCCGTAGTCGTCGTAGATGCTTTCCAAGACTTGCCGGTTATCGGTCTTTAAGAACTTGCCCATGGCTTTGAACGTGGTTTCTTTGTCACTGCGAATAATCGCCAGAGCTTCGATATAGGCGCGGAGAAACCGGCTGATGTGATCGGGTTTTTGCTGGATCATTTTTCGCGTTGTACAGACGCCGACGAAGACGAAGGGGATATTTAGCTCGGTGACGTTGAGGATCGGTTTCATGCCCAACTCCAGGGCTTGAATCGTCGTCGGCGCCGACATCAGGCCGGCGGCGGCATTGCCGGACTTCACCGTCGTCACCAGCGCCGGCATGCTGCCGGTGAAGAGAATTTTTACATCCTTGTCCGGTACCAAACCGAACGGCGCAGGACGATGCGGGTCGCGTAGTCGGTGGAGGCGGCGGCTTGGGTGGCCGCGACGGTTTTGCCTTTCAGATCCTGCACGGTTTTGATCGCCGGATCGCCGTACAGGTGGAAGACAAAGCGATTGATGTTGCCGGCGACGTAGATGGTGTCGGCGCCTTCGAGGGCGACATCGATGCACTGATTGCCGACCATGCCGATGTCCTCGCTGCCGGCGACGATCGCCTGCACCGAGGTCGTCGCGGCCAAGTAATTCAGGCTATGTTGCAGAGCCATGCTTGGCGAACAGGCCCAACTCATGGCCCAACCACAGCGGCGCCATGGAACCGCCGAGGGCGTTGTAGACGATGCGCATGCTTGGCGCTTCGGCGGCGCTGAGCGGGCGGCTCGCTGGCACCAATAAGCTGAGCAGCACGGCGAGCGTCGTGGCACGGCAGAGGTGAGATCGCTGGAGGCGTTTCATCTTTTTCTCCCTGGTGTTGCAAAGATCAACGAGCGTAGAGCGCATTGATAAAGCCGCTATTGTCGATTTTCTGCAGGAATGAGTTGTCGAAAAAGTCTTCCGGTTTGACCTGTGTGCCTTTGGGATTTCTGACGGCATCCAACACCGCTTGGACTTCCGGCTTGGTCATGTACGGCGTGCGCTGCAATACACGCGCGATGTCGTCATAGACCGCCTCGACCCACTGGCGATTGTCCATCTTCATGTATTTGGCCATGATCTTGAGCGCGGTTTCCTTGTCGCGCAGGATAATCGAGATCGCTTCGGTATAGGCCCTGAGATAGCGCATAATCGCATCGGGTTTCTGCTGGATGACTTTTTTGGTCGTGCAAACCGCGACGAAGATAAACGGAATATTTAACTCGGTGAGGTTGACGATTGGCTTCATGCCGAGTTCTTGCGCTTGATAGATCACCGGCGCGTTGATCAAGCCAGCCGCGGCGTTGCCCGATTTTAACATCGACAACAATGCCGGGCTGCTGCCGGCATATATAATTTTCACGTCCTTGTCCGGTGTTAGCCCATTTTTACGCAACAAGATGCGCGCGGCGTAGTCGGTGGACGCGGCCGGCTGTGTGGCGGCGATGACTTTGCCTTTCAAGTCGGCCACGCTCTTGATCGCCGGATCGCCGTAGAGCTGAAAAATAAAACGCGACGCGGTGGCGGCGACATAGATGGTATCGGCGCCTTCGAGGCCGACATCGACGCACTGGTTGCCGACGAAACCGATCTCTTCGCTGCCGGCGGCGAGGGCCTGAACCGCGGTGGTCGCCGGCAAATAATTGAGGCTATGCTGTAGTCCATGTTTGGCGAATAACCCTAGCTCTTGGGCGACAAACAGCGGCGTCATGGTGCCGCCCAGAGCGTTATGGACGCCGCGCAGCACAGGCGCTTCGGCGGCGCTGACCAGCGGTCCGAGGAAAAGCTGGCCGACTATGAGCGCGATGAAGGTGACCTTCACTAATTCCGACCGGCGAATCATGGGCGCCTCCCGTGAACTGTGATGGCCGCGAGAGTAGGAGAGCGGACCATTACCTGTCAAGCGCAAGCCGACGGTTCACTGTTCGAGTTTGCTGCCGCGGACCGCGGATGAAAACACTGCGAACAAAGTGAAAATGCTCAAAGCGTAAATCGTCATCGAGAAAGAACTCATAAAAACCTCCGGCGCGGCGCGCCAGCTGTTGGGCGAATTCACTTGGTTAGCGGTTAAGCCGGCGCCGGCGAGGAGATAGCCGAATAGTGTCGCGGACAATGCCACACCCATGGCGCCGCCGGTGCGCGCGCTGGTGGCGATCATGCCAGCGGCGGCGCCGATTTTATCTGTCGCCACGGCGCTTAAAATCGACCGTTGATTGGGCGCGTTGAACAGCGACCAGCCGATGCCCCAAAGCACCAGCGGCAGCATGATGCGCACCAGCGGCGCGTGCAGGTCGAGGGATGCCAACAGGAACTGCGCGATGGCAACGGCCAAACAGCCGAGGGTGCAAAGCAAACGCGAGCCGAGACGGTCCGATAGCGCGCCGGCGATGGGCGCCATCACCATGATGATCACCGAGTCGGCGACGATGATCCAGCCGGTCTGCGAAGCCGAGTAGCCCAGCAAGCTCTGTAAGTAAAATGGCAAGAGAAAATTAATTGCCGACAGTGTGGCGGCGAGCACGAACAAGCTGGCGATGCCGGCGCTGAACAGCCGGGCGCGAAACATCGACAGCACGAGAATCGGCAGCTTGGCGCGGCTTTCGGCGCGTAGGAGAAAGACCAGCGCGACGGCGGCCAAGCGTCAGGGTCAGAAAAAACGCCGGATGGCGCCAGCCGACCCGCGGCAACTGATCGATGGCGTAGATGAACAAGCCATTGGTCAATAACAGCAGCACGGCGCCGGCGATATCCACCGAGGTTTTGCCCTGCATGCGTGTCTCGGGAACGACTTTCCAAGCTAAATACGCGCCGGCCAGGCTAAAGGGCATGTTGATATAAAAAATCCAGCGCCAGCCGAGGCCGTCGATCAAAAATCCGCCAAGTGCAGGGCCGATGAGAAAGCCGATGTGAAACGCCGTCGACGTCAGTCCCAAGGCGCGGCCCCGCTCCTCCGCCGGCAAGTTTACCGACACGATGGCGCGGCCGTTGGCGGCGATCATCGAACCGCCGATGGCTTGAACCGCGCGAAAAAAAATTAGCTGGCCGCTGGTTTGAGTCATGCCGCAGATCGCCGATGCGATGACGAAGATCAAGAAGCCCAAGGTGTAAAAGCGCCTCCGGCCGAACATATCGCCCAACCGCCCCATGGTGATGATCAGGCCGATTAGAACCAGATCGTAAACCAGGATGGTCCACTGGATGGTGGTGAAGGCGGTATTAAACGTCGTCGTCAATGTCGGTAGGGCGACGGTGATGGCGCGTTGATCGAGGCCGACTAATGCCTGGCCGAGGCAGACGCTCAACAAAATCAAGCGCGAGGCGCGCTTTGAGTGGACTACCTCATGGGTTTGCGTTGGCGGAATCATTTCGCAGTCGCCTAATCTTTGCGTGGGCCGCGCATGGCGGCGAAGACCACCGCGAAGATCGCAAAGGTATTGATCAAATGGGTGGTGAAGCTGAACGATTTCAAAAATATCTCTGGCGCGGCGGCCCAACTGGCTGGCGACTCGATCTGCGCCGGGGTGAGGCCGTTGGCGCCCAAGGCGTAGGTCATGATCGCGCCGGATATGGCGATGCCCATGGCGCCGCCAATTCTCGCCGTAGTGAGCGTCATACCCGAGGCTGCGCCGACTTTATCGAGTGGTACGGTGCCCATGATGGCGCTCTGATTGGGCGAGTTGAACAGCGCCCAACCCAAGCCGATCAATATTTGCGGCATGACCATTTGGAAAATCGTCGATTGTAGAGTCAACGAACCGATGAAATACTGGCCGACGATCATGATCGCGGCGCCGACGGTGCAAAGTATGCGTGAGCCGAGGCGGTCGGACAGGCGGCCAGCCACCGGGGCTAACACGATGATCACGACCGAGCCGCCGATCAAGATCCAGCCCATCTGGGTCGGCGTGAAGCCCATCAGGTTCTGCAAATAAAACGGGATCAAGACGCTCACGGCGGCCTGCGTTGAAGTCAAAAAGAACAGGCTCAGATTGGCCGCAGTGAACAGCCGGTTGCGGAACAAAGATAAACTCAGAATCGGCGTGGTTGCTTTTTGTTCGGTGCGAATGAACAGAAACAACGTCACGGCGGCGACGACAGAAAAAGACCACGACCAGGGTGTCGTGGATACCGCGGTGGGGCAGCCGGTTGAGCGCATAGAGGAAACAGATGTTGGTCAGCAGCAGATACGCGGCACCGGCGAAATCCACTTGGACCGGCCCTTCGCTGACGGTGCGCTCTTTGAGAATTTTCCAGCCGAAATAGGCGCAAGTCAGGCCGATGGGAACGGTGAGAAAGAACACCCAACGCCAGCCCACCGCGTCGATGATGAAGCCGCCCAGCGTCGGGCCGGTGATGTAGCCGACGTGAAACGCCATGGATGTGAAGCCCAGCGCCTTGCCGCGCTCGGACGCCGGCGAGTTGACGGTGACCAGGGCACGGCCGTTGGCCATGATCATGGCGCCGCCGATGCCTTGGAGCACGCGGAACAAAATTAGCTGAGTGGATGACTGCGCCAAACCGCAAAACAGCGAACCTAGAACGAAGATCAAAAAGCCAGAAATATAAATCCATTTGCGGCCGAACAGGTCGCCGAGTCTGCCCAACGTCAGGACCAAGCCGATAACGCAGAGATCATAGACCAACAAAACCCACTGAATGAACGACAGATCGCTATGAAAAACATGGGTGAGGGTGGGCAAGGCGACTTGAATGGCGCGGTGGTTGATCGCCACCACGGCGAGACCGAGGGACACTTGATAAAGCACCAGCCGGGCATGGCGTTGCTGTTCGTCGCTGAAAGTTGAATCTGCCATGAATTAAAAATTAAAAGAGGGGGCGGGCCGGTGCCGGCTGCCCCCTCTCCTGAGCGGCTCTTTTCAGACGGTAATTATGATCGGCTGCCGCGCAGCGATGCTTTGAGTTCGCGGCTTAGCTCGGCTTTGGCGCGCTTACGCAGAACGTCTTTTTTACTTTTCCAGATTATTCCCGGCGGCGGCAGTTCCTTGCGCACTTTCGCCAGGCCGATGGGAATCTTTTTTGCCGATGGACTCAATGCAGGGTCCTTTGCTCGAAGGTCGCGTCGTTCGCCAGCGGCTGACCATGGGTGAAGCTGAGCTCGTCGTCTTCCACTTCGACTTTCACAGTGTCGCCTTCCTTGAACTCTCCAGCGAGGATCTTAACCGCCAGCGGATCCTGAATCAATCGCTGGATGGTGCGCTTGAGCGGGCGCGCGCCGTAGACCGGATCGTAGCCCTTGTCGGCTAGCAACGCTTTGGCTGGGGCGGTGATCTCCAGCGCCATCTTGCGGTTGGCCAAATTCTGCCGCAGCCGTTTGAGCTGAATATCGACGATCGACTTGATCTCTTCGCGGCCGAGGCTGCTAAAAATGATCGTCTCGTCGACCCGGTTCAAAAACTCCGGCTTGAAGGCCTCGCGCAAGGCGTTGCCGACATAGTCTTCCATCTGCTTACGGTCTTTGCCGGCGAGCTCTTGGATGTACTGGCTGCCGAGGTTCGACGTCATGATGATGACCGTGTTTTTAAAATCGACGGTGCGCCCTTGGCCATCGGTCATGCGGCCATCTTCAAGCAGCTGTAAAAGCGCGTTGAACACGTCGGGATGGGCCTTCTCGATTTCGTCGAACAACACCACGGAGTAAGGCCGGCGACGCACCGCTTCGGTCAGTTGCCCGCCTTCATCGTAGCCGACATAACCCGGCGGGGCGCCGATCAACCGCGATACCGAATGTTTTTCCATGTACTCCGACATGTCGAGGCGGACGATGGCCTGCTCGTCGTCGAAGAGAAACTCGGCCAACGCCCGGCAGAGTTCAGTCTTACCGACGCCGGTGGGACCGAGAAAGATAAACGAGCCGATCGGCCGGTTGCTATCTTGCAAGCCGGCGCGGGCGCGGCGCACGGCGTTGGACACCGCGATAATCGCGTTCTCCTGGCCGACGACGCGGAGCTTTAGCCGCTCTTCCATTTTAAGTAACTTTTGGAGTTCGCCTTCGAGCATTTTCGACACCGGAACGCCGGTCCATTTGGCCACCACTTCGGCGATATCTTCGGCGTCGACCTCTTCCTTGAGCATCTTCTGATGGGTTTGCAGTTCGGCGAGTTTCTGATTGGCCGCATCGCTATCTTTCTGCAACTGCGTCAAGGTGCCGTAGCGCAGCTCAGCCGCCTTGTTGAGGTTGCCCTCGCGTTGGGCTTTTTGTTCTTCCACCTTGGTCGCTTCGATTTTTTCCTTGATGCCACGCAGCTGTTGGATGGCGGCTTTTTCATTCTGCCAATGAGTTTTGAGACCGCTCGAGGCCTCCTTCAAATTGTGAATATCCCGTTCGAGCTGCGCCAAACGATCCATTGACGCTTTGTCCTCTTCGCGCTTGAGTGCCTGGCGCTCGATCTCCAATTGCATGATCTTGCGCTCGACCTCGTCGATTTCCATGGGCATGCTGTCGATTTCAATGCGCAGCCGCGACGCGGCTTCGTCGATCAAGTCGATGGCTTTGTCTGGCAGGAAGCGGTCGCTGATATAGCGGTGCGACAGCGTCGCCGCGGCAATTATCGCCGGGTCGGTAATGCGCACACCGTGATGGACTTCGTAGCGTTCCTTCAAGCCGCGCAGGATGGCGATGGTGTCTTGCACCGAAGGCTCGCCGACGTAGACTTGTTGAAAGCGTCGTTCCAGCGCCGGATCCTTTTCCACTCGTTTGCGGTACTCGTCCAGCGTCGTCGCGCCGACGCAGCGCAGCTCGCCGCGCGCCAGGGCGGGCTTGAGCATATTCGATGCATCCATGGCGCCTTCGGCGGCGCCGGCGCCGACTAATGTATGCAGCTCATCGATGAACAGCACGATCTGGCCGTTGGCCTCGGTGACTTCCTTCAAAACCGCTTTGAGTCGGTCTTCAAACTCGCCGCGGAACTTCGCCCCGGCGACCAAGGCGCTGAGATCCAGCGAGATAAGTTTTTTGTCCTTCAATCCTTCCGGGACATCGCCGTTGACGATGCGCAAGGCGAGGCCTTCCACGATGGCGGTCTTACCGACGCCCGGCTCGCCGATCAGCACCGGATTGTTCTTAGTCCGGCGCGATAGCACTTGAATCACCCGGCGAATCTCGTCGTCGCGGCCAATCACCGGATCGAGCTTGCCCTTGCGAGCGAGGTCGGTGAGATCGCGGCCATACTTTTCCAAGGACTGATATTTTTCTTCTGGATTCGGATCGGTGATGCGTTGAGAGCCGCGAATGCTGACCAGGGCGTTGAGAATTTTATCGCGAGTTGCGCCCAGCTCCTTGAGGACTTTCCCAGCTTCGCCGCTGTCTTGCACAATGGAAAGCAGCAAGTGCTCGGTGGAGACATACTCGTCTTTCAAGGCTTCGGCTTCGGACTCGGCGCTTTCGATGACTTTCTTGAGCCGTGGCGTGATATAGCTTTGGCCGCTGGCGCCGGTCACTTGAGGCAGACGGTCGAGGGCTTTTTGCAGTCTTTCGGTCACCTGGGTCAGCGGCACGCCGAGCTTTTGCAACAGCGACAGGACCACGCCTTCCTTCTGTCCAAATAGTGAGAAAAGCAGGTGTTCGACATCGAGGGCCTGGTGGTTGCGCTTCTCGGCCAGTGACTGGGCGTCGCGCAATGCCTCTTGAGATTTGGTGGTGAGTTTTTCTAAATTCATATGATTTCTCCGCAGCTTGCGGGGAATTTAAGCATCCTTCGGCGGGCTGTCAAGAAAACCGCTTGAACCGGGAGAAATCGCGGATTCCAACGGCGGGTGCGCTCTTCGCGCCCGCCGGCCGCTAGTTTCGCAGCGTGGACGGATCGAAGTATTCGAACATGGGTGGCGTCGCGCTCGATGCGGTAGCCAGGCTGCAGGGCAGGTCGAGGACGATGCCTTGGTCTTTTTGCATTGTGAAGCGGTATTTCACCGGTGCGGTGGCGATGCTGCGCATTTTTTTGACGGTTACCGTGCGCTCATAGCCGGCTGCGGTTTCGGTCATTTTAAATACCAGCACACCGGTGGCGAGATGTTCTTCAATCGCCACACTTGACGATGGGCCGCCGTCGGGGCAACGCTGCGCCGTGAAAATGTTAGTGACGCTAATCTGCGTTTGCACCAGTTGGATCAGCGTGCGCGCTTGATCTTGCGCTGGACTACTGGCGTCGGGGGGGAGACTAAACGGCGTTACCGGATCGATAATCAATAGCGTCGCGCCCAGGCGTCTGACATAATTGCCGAGATCGGCGACGATCTTTTGCGGATCGATGCCTTTTTCGCCGCCGCCGCGGGCACCGAAGTAGGGCGACGCGTCGAGGATGATCAATTGCTTTTCTTGGATATAGGTTTGGAGATCCCAACCCAATGCCGCGGCGGCCTCCAAGATCTCCGAAGGTCGTTCGTCGACGGTAACGTAGACCGCCTTATCGCCAGCTTTGAGGCCCGTAGTGACTAACTGCAAACAGGCGATGGTTTTACCGGTGCCCGCTTCGCCGGCAAAGAGATAAGTGCGCCCGCGGCTAACTCCACCGCGCAGCAGCGCATCCAAGCCGGTGATGCCGGTGGCGATGCATTCGTCAGCCATGACTAGAGATTTTCTGCGACCGGTAGTCAGGCCTCGGCAGTACCACCAAACCCTCACCCTTGACGATGTCGAACTCCAGTTGGGTCGGTTTGACATCGGTACAGCGCATTTTTTCGACGATCAGGCTGCGCCCCATCGCGCCATCGTTGCGCCAAATCATCTCCAAGACGATGGCGCCGGCGACCATGTACTCTTCGATGCCATGCATGCTGCGCTCGCCGGTTCTCGGTACTGCATAGGAGGTGAGAAGGTTGGTGGTCGACATCGAAGAACGCAGCAATTTGATCAGCAAGCGGGTTTGATCCTGGATACGTGTGGCGACGTCGCGCAACAGGACAAACGGCCCGGCGGGATCGAGAACCAATCGCTCGGCGCCAAGCTGGTTGACGAAGATCGCCAGGTCGCTCACCGCTTTCTGAATGTCGAATTGGCGCTCACGGCCGGCGCCCGGCAGTGAACTTAAATAGGTTCCGGCGTTAAGGATCGACAAATCTTTTTGCTCGGCATGGCGCTCGAAGTCCCAACCCATCGACGCCGCTTGTTCGAGCACGTCCAGAGGTCCTTCGTCGGCGGTGACGAAGATGCATTTTTCGCCGCGTGCTAATCCCTCGGCGAGAAACTGGAGAGCAAAAATAGTCTTACCGGTCCCTGGCTCGCCGGTCACCAGGATCGACCGACCCTTGGGGAAGCCGCCTTCGATCAATGGGTCCAAGCCTTTGATTCCACTGGTTACTCGTTGTGTTTGAATCATCGTCATCCTTCGCGTTGCCGCTTTCGGCTGTTAGCCAGATTTTACCAGGCGTCACGAGCGCCAGCGCCGCTTCCATCCGAAGCCGCTTTGCCAACGCCGTCCCGAGAATGCTGGAACGCTGTGATCCTCACCGGTGCGCATCGCTTTGACCATGTCGTCGAGTTTGAGTAGCTTTTCCCGCTGGGCTTCCGTCAAGTTGGGATCGCCCATGACAAATCCGTTGTCGGCCGGCACGGTTGACTGTTCTTCCTCGGCTAACTGCTGGCGCAAGGCGTCGAGCTGCCGGCGATGTTCTTGTTCGATTCCGGCGATGATCGCTTGGCGCTCTTCCAGGGCCCATTCCTTCTGACTGAGTTCGGCCTGCAGCAGCGCTAACTGCGCCTGAAACCCGATGCGCATACTCGCGGCTTCACCGCTGGCGCTACTTTCGGCTTGGACGGCGTGCGACTCTAATTGACTGAAGCGCTCGGCCAAACCGTCCAGGTCGTTTTTAACCCGCACCAATTCATCGTTGCGGCTTTCCAGGATCTGATTTCGTTCTTGGGCTTCGCCGATCAGCCGGGCGATCTCGCTGTGTAGAACTTGCTCGCTGTCGGAATTAGCGCTGGCGCGGTCCTGAAGCTGGGCGGAATGTTCGCCCAGTTCGCGTTTGAGCGCATCGACGCGCGCTGCATACTCTTGGCGCAGCTGTTCGGTGCGGCTGTTGGCGCTCAACTCGGTCTGCTGCAATGCGTTTTGCAGCTCTTCGATCCGGCTGTGCAACAGGGCGATCTGCGCTTGCGCTTGGTCAACTTCCTGTCGATGCTCTTCGCTCGCTCTATGCTGCTCGCGTAGATTCGCTTCAAGTTGTTCCACCTGGCTGCGATGGCGCGCTGCAAGATCATCCATCGCTGTCTGATGTTGCGCCACCGCGGAAGATCCTTGTTGCAGTTCGTTGCGCAGGGCGGTGAGTTCGCTCTCCAGACCGCTCTTGGCTTGGCTGATCTCGCGCGCTTCGCTTTCGGTGCGCGCGCTGATCGATTCCAACTGCACGAGACGATTCTGCACCGAGGTCATTTCCGCGCGCACGCGGTTGAGTTCGTCCTCCCGGCTCTGCAGCGCCGCGGTGCGTGATTGCATTTCGCTGCGCAGGTGGCTGAGTTCGCCACGCAACGACTCTTCGACGTTGGCTCGGGCCGCGCCGCTGTTGGCCATTTCCGCCGACTTTGTTTCCAGCAGCGAGTTGACGGTTTCCACCCGGGCGGCGTATTCCTGACGAATCTGCTCGGCCTGGCTTGCGCCGTCGGCCTCGGCTTGGCGCAGGGCGGCTTGGAGTTCTTCGTACCTGAAGCCGCAAGGCATTGGCTTGGCTGACAGCCTGTGCCAATTCTCGCGCCTGCTGTTCCGTGACCGGTTGTTGCTCGGTCAGCCGCGCTTCCAGTTTGCGCATCTGCTCGCGGTGGATCTGCGCCAGGTTCTCGACACTGGCTTGGTGTTGTGCCAGCGACCAGGCTTTTTGTTGCAGCTCGTTGCGCAGGGCGCTGAGTTCGCTTTCCAAGGCGTCGCGGCCCTGGGCAAGATCGCGGGCGGCATCGGCCTTGGTCTGCTTATGGAGCGCGTCAAGGTTTTCCAGTTCGGTGCGCAGCCGAGCGCGCTCGGCTGCGACATCGGCCATGGCGGTTTGGCTGCTTTTTAGCAGCGCGTCAAATTCGCCAACGCGGTTTCTCGATTCCTGCAGCTCGCCGCGCAAAGCGGCGTTGGCGCCGCGTGCCTGGTCGAGCTGAACTTCCAGCGCGGTCTGACTATATAATAGCTCGTCGCGCGCGGTTGTTAGCTGAGCGATCTCAGTGCTGTGTTGGGCCTGGGAGTCTTGCCAAAGGCCGAGGGCCTGCGCATGATTCGTGGCTTCTTCGTTGAGCTGCTCGTTGAGCCTGGTGACGGAAGTTCGTAAATGATCGAGTTCAATTGCGTATTGCTCGGCCAACAGCTGTTTCTCGGCCAATTGAAATTGCAGTTCATCGATGCGGTTGGACAGTTGCTCGCTCTGGTTGAATGGCGCTGGCGCGCAGGCTGCCGAGTTCATCGTCTTTATGCCGGAGCTGGGCTTCAAGTTGCTCGCGAGTGGCGGTGAGCTCGTTGCGCGCCTGGAGTAGTTCGACATGGGTTTGCGCGGCGGCGCTGCGTTCTTGCTCCAGCTGCTGGTGCAGGGTGGTGATTTCTGCGCCCACGCGCGTTTCCAGGTTGGCGACGCTAGCCTCGCGCTCAGCCAATTGCCGCTGCAAGTCACTAACTTGGTTGGACAGTTGCTCGCTTTGTTGAATGGCGCCGGCGCGCAGGCTGCCGATTTCAGCGTCTTTATGACGGAGCTGGGCTTCAAGTTGCTCGCGAGTGGCGGCGAGTTCGTTGCGCGCGTGGAGTAACTCGTCATGGGTTCGCGCGGCGGCTGTGCGTTCTTGCTCCAGCTGCTGGTGCAAGGTGGTAATTTCCACGCCCAAACGTGCTTCCAGGTTGGCGACGGTCGTCTCGCGCTCGGCCAGTTGGCGCTGCAACTCACTAACTTGGTTGGACAGTTGCTCGTTTTGTTGAATGGCGCCGGCGCGCAGGCTGCCGATTTCATCGTCTTTATGGCTGAGCTGGGCTTCAAGTTGTTCGCGAGTGGCGGCGAATTTGTTGCGCGCCTGGAGTAGTTCGTCTTGGGTTCGCGCGGCGGCTGTGCGTTCTTGCTCCAGCTGCTGGTGCAAGGTGGTAATTTCCACGCCCAAACGTGCTTCCAGGTTGGCGACGGTCGTCTCGCGCTCGGCCAGTTGGCGCTGCAACTCACTAACTTGGTTGGACAGTTGCTCGTTTTGTTGAATGGCGCCGGCGCGCAGGCTGCCGATTTCAGCGTCTTTATGACGGAGCTGGGCTTCAAGTTGCTCGCGGCTGGCGGCGAGTTCGTTGCGGGCGTGGAGTAACTCGTCATGGGTTCGCGCGGCAGCGCTGCGTTCTTGTTCCAGCTGTTGCTGCAGCGTGGCGATTTCCACGCCCAAGCGCGCTTCTAGGTTGGCGACGGTAGTTTCGCGCTCGGCCAATTGCCGCTGCAAGTCACTAACTTGGTTGGACAGTTGCTCGTTTTGTTGAAAGGCACTGGCGCGCAGGCTGCCGAGTTCATCGTCTTTATGGCGGAGCTGAGCTTTAAGTTGCTCGCGGCTGGCGGCGAGTTCGTTGAGCGCTTGGAGTAACTCATCGTGGGTTCGCGCGGCAGCGCTGCGTTCTTGCTCCAGCTGTTGCTGCAGCGTGGCGATTTCCACGCCCAAGCGCGCTTCCAGGTTGGCGACGGTAGTTTCGCCTTCGGCCAGTTGCCGCTGCAAGTCATTAACTTGGTTGGATAGTTGCTCGCTTTGTTGATTGGCGCTGGCGCGCAGGCTGCCGATTTCAGCGTCTTTATGGCTGAGCTGGGCTTCAAGTTTCTCGCGGCTGGCGGCGAGTTCGCTGCGCGCTTGGAGTACTTCGTCATGGGTATGCGCGGCGGCGCTGCGTTCTTGCTCCAGCTGTTGCTGCAGCGTGGTGATTTCTGCGCCGAAGCGCGCCTCGAGATCGCTGATGGCGCGCTCACGTTCGGCCAGTAAATATTCCTTCTGTCCGAGGGCTGTGCGCAGGCGATTAAGATCGCTTTCCAGTTGCTGGCGGGCGGCGTCGATCGAACTGGTGTCGGCTTGGGAGCGTTCCAGGTCAGCAATACGGCTTTGTAAGGCGGCGGTCTCAATGGCGTGGTTTTGCAGCGCGACTTCTTGGGCATTCGAGGCTTCGTGCGCGCGTGCGAGTTCCTGCTGCAAAACTTGTATCCGGCCGTGCAAGGCGAGCTCGACGGCGGTCACCGCTTCGTAGCGCTGGGTCAGTTCCTTTTCTTTGACCGCGACCTCATGCTGGAGGTTCGCTACCTCTTCGGCCAATGAGCGCCGCAGCATATCCATTTCTGCGGTGGCGGCGGTTGCTTGGCGATGGGCCAACTCAAGGTCGGCTACTGTTTGTTGGAGCGCAGAGATCCGCGCGCCGGCGGCGCGCAGATCTTCGTCTTGTAGTCCGAGGGCGGCTTGTCTTTGCTCGAGCTCGCTGCGCAGGGTGTCGATCTCGCTTCTTAGACCCCGCTCGATTTCAAGTAGTGCGACCTGGTTCTGCAGCACCGAGCGATCGCGTTCGGCGAGGGCGCTGCGCAGGCTCGCCAGTTCATTTTCAAAACGGCCGCGCGTCTGTTCGAGCTCACGCGCCGCTCTCGACTGAAGTTCATCTTGAATTGTGTGAAGCGAGCCCAGATGCTGATGCAACGCCGCGATCTCTTGCTGCGCTTTGCCTAGTTTGTCGTCGGCGCTAAAGGCGTAGGCTTGTTTTTCGCCGACTTGGGTTTGCAGCAATTGCAGCTGCTCGCGCAAGCTGTTTTCGAGTTCCAACGCGGCGAGCTGCTGGTGGTGCAACTCGCGCCGGTTTCTCTCCAGCTCCTGATTGATTGCGGCGACGTCGGCGGTAAGGCCTTCGCGGATTGCGTTGGACGCGCGAGCGGCGCTTACGGCAGCGCTGTTGTCGGCTTCCAGTTGGGCGATACGGCCTTGCAGCGCGGCGATTTCGCTAGTTGAGCGCTGGAATGTGACTTCCTGGCTGGAAAGAATTTGTTGCTTTTCGCCGAGCTCGCGTTGCAGCAGTTCGATGGTTTCGCTCAGATTGCGCTCGACGGCGATGACTGGGCGTTGTTGCAATTGCCGCTCTTTGTCGGCGAGATCGGCGCGCAGGGTCGCCAACTGGGATTCATACTGTTCGTGAATTCGCGCATTTTCATTGGCCGCCGTCGCCTGCGCTTGCTTGAGGTAGAGCTCCATCAGACGCGTCTGCGCCAACAGGATATCGATCTCGTTGAGCAGAAGAATCGCCGGATCACTTTTTTGATATTTAGGTGCGTCCATTTTATTTAATACTGCTCGTTGCCACCTTAATCTCTTCCGCAAAATCAAATTGATAGATTGTCGGGAGGGCCTGCGAGCATCAAGCTTAGCCAAAAACATGCCACCGATGGAAACCTGCGTCGTTTGAAAATCAGCTACTTACAATTGGCATAATGAGCAATTCAGCAAAGAATTCTGCAAGCGCGAGGATTTCTGGACAATTTCGGGAATGGCCGGACAAAAATGTTTTCAGGGGGCAGCCGAAAAACCTTTATTTCTGTTCAGATGACGCCCAAGGTAAAGCAAGGTAACCCTTGGACTGTCTAGCCCCATAGGGCAATTTGAAATCACTCGTGGGTGTGGTTAGAATCCCGCGCCATGGCCAACTATTTCCGCGCCAACATCCAGGCGATGTCAGGCTACGTTCCTGGCGAACAGCCGCGCGACGATGGCATAATCAAACTCAACACCAACGAGAATCCCTATCCGCCATCGCCCAAAGTCTACGCCGCCTTGCGCCGGGCGATCGATGCTTCGTTGCGGCTCTATCCGCTGCCGCTGAGCGATCCGTTGTGCGCTGCGGCGGCCGCCGCCTATGGCGTCAAAATAGAAAATATCATGGCGGGCAACGGCTCGGACGAGCTGTTGTCGATGATGCTGCGCTGTTTCGTCGGCCCCGGCGACCGGGTCGCTTATCCAGTTCCGACCTATTCGCTCTATGATACGCTGGTCGAGATCCAGGCGGGAATCGCGGTACGCGTACCTTTTCCAGAAGATTTTTCAATTCCACAAGAGCTGGTACGCCAAGGTGCGGCGCTGACGCTTCTTTGCAATCCCAATGCGCCGTCCGGGACACTGGTGCCGCTGCCGGAGATCGTCAAGCTCGCCGGCGCAGTTGCCGGCATACTCGTGGTCGATGAGGCGTACGTCGATTTTGCCGCCAGCGAAGGAGCGTCGGCGATTCCCTTAATTCACCAGCTGCCCAATCTGATTGTCCTGCGCACCTTGTCCAAGTCGTTTTCGCTGGCCGGCATGCGCATCGGTCTCGCCTTCGCGTCGGCGGAAATTATCGCCGGCATGAACAAGGTGCGCGATTCCTACAATCTCGATCGTTTGAGCATCGTCGCCGGCACCGCGGCGCTCCAGGATCTGGCCTGGATGCAACGCAATGCCGCGCGCATTCAGCGCAGCCGCCAGCGGCTCGCCAGCGGGCTCAAGCGCTTGGGCTATCAGGTCTATCCGTCCCATACAAATTTCATTCTGGCGCGCCAACGCGGCAAAAATTTGCAACCGGTCTACGAGAAGCTGAAGCGGCAAAAAATTTTGGTGCGCTATTTCGACGCGCCCGGTTTGCGCGACTGCTTGCGCATCACCGTGGGCACGCCCAAGGAAGTTCGGGCTTTATTAAACGAGCTGGCGGCGATGGCAGTATAGTCGGCAAATTATACTTACTCGGATGAAAGGAGTTGCGTGATGGGTCATTTTGAGATTACCGCGCTCGACCATATCGTGCTCAATGTCGGCGACATCGACCGGGCTTTGCAGTTTTACACCGGTGTCTTGGGCCTGGAGGGCGAGCGGGTCGAGCAGTTCCGAGCCGGCAAGGTCGGTTTTCCGTCCGTGCGTATCAACGACGCCACGATCATCGACCTTTTCCCGCGTAAGCCCGTTGACAGTCGATCGGTTACGGAAAAAGTCGACGGCAACCTCAATCATGTTTGTTTAGTTGTCGCTGCTGGCGACTTTGCCGGCGTCATCGAAGAGCTAAAGAAAAACCAGATCGCCATTCGCGAAGGTCCGGTGTCGCGCTGGGGCGCGCGCGGCCAGGCGACTTCAGTCTATTTTCTCGATCCTGACGGCAATGAGATCGAGATACGCTGCTACTGAAGAACCGAAGTTATGGAGTAATGGAGTGTTGGGCGCACCCAATACTCCATTGCCCCATGTTTCTACGCCGCCATGCTTTTCTCGACTTTGATTTTGACGATGCGCCGGCCTTCCATGTCGACGATGGTGAGTTTGTAGCCGAATTCATCGATCCATTCGCCGCCGCGCGGGATTCTTTTCAATCGCGCCAGCAGTAAGCCGGCGAGGGTGTGATAGTCCGGCGATTCTTCGAATGGCAGGTCGAAATCGATTTTGAGATCCTTGAGCAGTGCCGAGCCGGCGACCACCATCGACCCGTCGGGCAGGCGCTCCACGGGCCCGCGTTCTTCGCGGTCGTATTCGTCACGGATCTCGCCGACGATTTCCTCGATCAAGTCTTCCAGCGTGGCGAGACCTTCGATTTCGCCGAATTCGTTGACTACCAAAGCCATGCCCAGGCGGCGCCGTTGCAGCTGTTTTAACAGTTCGCTGATCGGCAGGGTGCTGGGGACGAAGAACGCCGGATGCAAATGATCGCGCACGTGAAAGTCGCTGTGCTCCTGCAAAGCTTTGAAGACATCTTTGTTGTAGAGAATGCCGACAACTTTATCGAGATCGCCTTCGTAAACCGGCACGCGGGAAAAGCCGCTGTCGACAAAATTCTTTGCCACCTCGGCCAGTGATGCGTGCCCTTCGATGGCATGGATCTCGGTGCGCGGTTTCATGACCGCTTTGACCGGCGTGTCGGTAAACTCAAATACGCTATGGATCAATTCCTTCTCGGTCTCGTTGAAGATGCCCCTGGCGGCGCCTTCGCGAATCAATGATTTTACTTCGTCGACGGAGATGAAACTGACGCTGCCGGCATCCTTGCCGCCGAAAAGTTTGAGTACCAGATTGCTCGACGCGGTCAGGAACCTGACGAAGATCGCGCTGACCCGCGCCAGCAATTCAATGGGCGGGGCAACGAAGCAGGCGATGGGCTCGGAAAACCGCAAAGCTAAAGATTTTGGCACGAGCTCGCCAAGAACCAGCGAAAAATAAGTGATCGGCAAGACGACGATGGTCAGCGCGATGGCATCCGCCCAGCGGGCAGCCAGAGCGAACGGCAAAGCTTCGATCTCCGGTTTGAGATAACCGATGGCTGCGGCGCCGCCGAGGGCGGAGGCGAAGGAGCTGACCACGGTGACGCCGATCTGTACGGTGGCGAGGAAGCGATCGGGGTCGGCCTTCAGCCGGGCCACCGCCGCGGCGGCCTTAACCCCTTTGTCGACCAGGGCTTCGATGCGACTTTTGCGCATGGCGATCATGGCGATCTCGGAAGCGGCAAAGAAGCCGTTGGCGAAAATCAACGCGAGGATCAAAATCGCTTGAAACCAAAAATTATCGAGAGTCATCGATGCCGTCTCCTCGTTTGGGATTTGCGCTTCGATGCAGCGAGCGAAGCGCAAAACAGCGTGGTGGTACTAGCAAATCGACCGATGTTGTCGGGGCCGCGGGCGTGGGCTGCGAGTGGGCATGGAGGTTGATAGGAATTCTAGCGGCCCACCGGGAAAAGGCAAGGGCTGCGATTTACGCTTTGACCGCTTTCAAGTAGGATCGCCTCCATAGGGAGTATTTTTTGGCGGATAAACAGAACGAACTCACTTCCATCCAGGGCACCATCAGCCGGATCACCTATCAGCATCCTGAGAGCCACTACACGGTGGCGCGCCTGGACGAAGACGGCGGACCGGCCGCTACGGTGGTCGGCGTGCTGTTTCCGCTTTCAGAAGGTGAGGAGATCAAAGTCACCGGCGTGTGGAAGCGCCATGCCCGTTACGGCCTGCAATTTCTGGTCGACCATTGGACCAAGGTCGATCCGGCGACCCTCGAAGGTATCGAAAAGTATCTCGGCTCGGGCATGATCAAAGGGATCGGGCCGACCTACGCCAAGCGTTTGGTCGGCGCCTTCGGTTTGGAGACCCTGCGGGTGTTATCCGAAGAACCGCTGCGGGTTCTCGATGTCGACGGTATCGGCGAGGTGCGCGCACGCCGGATCATGGAAGCCTGGCAGGCCCAGCGCGGCATGCAGGATGTCATGGTATTTCTTCAGGGGCACGGCGTCGGCGCTTCCCTGGCGCTGCGCATTTATCGAGTGTTTGGCGCCGACACGGTCGCTCAGGTTAGAGAAAATCCCTATGCGCTCGCGCAGCAGGTGCATGGCATCGGCTTTCTGCTCGCCGACCGGCTCGCCGGCCATATCGGCATCCGCGGCGATTTTCCGCTGCGGGTGCAGGCCGGTGTGCTGCATGTGTTGCGCGAATCGTCGGAGCGCGGTCACTGCTACTTGCCGTTAACCGCGCTGGCAAAAGGCGCTTGCCAACTGCTCGAAGTCGATGACGAGCGTATCGATATCGCGGTGGAGAAACTCGCTGAGCGCGGCGAGGTCATTTTGCAGAGCGAGCGCGATCCGCACCTCACCCGCGTTTATCTGGTGAATTTGTTCGAGGCGGAGCAAAGAGTAGCCCAAGCGCTTGCCCGGCTCTTGACCACTCCGTCGTTTCTCCAAGGCGAACGGCGGCCGCGGCCGTGGGAGAAAGACCAGGGCGTTAGGCGCGGCGCCATCGATCTGTTGAGTGGTGCGCTGTTCGCCGACCTGCCGATCAACCTCGATGAAGATCAGGTCAGCGCGGCGCGACGGGCATTGCAGGAAAAGGTTTTTGTCATCACCGGCGGGCCGGGGACGGGTAAAACCACCTTGCTGATGTCGTTGCTGGCGATCCTGCGGCGCGCCAAGGTTACTTTCGCTCTCGCCGCGCCGACTGGGCGGGCGGCCAAACGGATGACCGAGAGTACCGGCGAAGATGCCACCACACTGCACCGCCTGCTCGAATACAATCCGCGCGAAGGCGGCTTTCAACGCAATGCCGATAAGCCGCTGCAAGTGGATGTCATCATCGTCGACGAGGCGTCCATGGTCGACATTGCGCTGATGGATCATTTGTTGGCCGCCATCGAGCCGCACACGCACTTAATTCTCGTCGGCGATGTCGACCAGTTGCCCTCGGTGGGGCCGGGCAGCGTGCTCAAGGATTTGATCGATTCACAGTCGGTTCCGGTGGCGACCCTGCGGCGCATTTTTCGCCAGGAGCAACAGAGCTTGATCGTGGTCAATGCCCACCGGATACTCCAGGGACAGAACTTGGAGTTTTCCGATGCGCGCGAGCGGCGCGACTTCGATTTCATCGCCCGCGAGAGCGAGGAAGAGATTCTTGAAACGATCAAAGAGCTGTTGCGCGAGCGCATCCCGCAATGGCTCGGCGCGCCGCCGGAACAGATCGTCCAGTCGGTGCAGCTCCTGACGCCCATGCACCGCGGCTTACTCGGCACGATTCAACTCAATCGGGATTTGCAAGCGCTCTTCAATCCAACCGGCCAAGCGATCGAGCGGCCGGGTATGACTTTACGCGTGCGCGACAAGGTCATGCAGCTGCGCAACAACTACGACAAGGCGGTTTTCAACGGCGATCTCGGACGGATTGTCTCCATCGACCGCGACGATGCCAAGATTCGCGTCGACTATGACGAACGAGTCGTCGAGTACGAGGCCGACGAGTGGGATGAGATCAGTCTGGCCTACGCGACCTCGATTCACAAAAGCCAGGGCAGTGAATATCCCGTGGTGATCTTACCGCTGCACACTTCGCACTACATCATGCTCTACCGCAGCATCCTTTACACCGCGGTGACGCGCGGCAAAAAGCTCGTCATCGTCGTCGGCAGCCGCAAAGCGCTCGGCATGGCGATCCGCAACGTCAGAGTCGAGATTCGCAATACCGGGCTTAAAGAAAGGCTGATCGGCGCCTTGGCAACGCACGCAAGTGCGACGCTTTTCTAGGTTCAGATGCCGCGTTTGGCAATGAACGCACGGCAATGGGCAAGCCCTCCGCAATGAAGCCAATGGGCCACTGCCTCTGAGCACTTATTGGACTATGGTGCATCCGGATAGAGCGCTAGGTACGCGAAAGCTCGGCGCGGTGGATGAATAAAACTCTGCGACTGCACAGTCAGGTGGCTTCACTGCTCCGTGCTTACCCATTGCCGGGTGGGCTGCTGAAAAATTCGCCTACTGGTTTCTAGCCCAAAGGAGGGCGGGTTTTCCAACCCGCCTGGCGGACAGGAATGTCCGCCCTCCATTGGGGAAATTATTCGTTAGTTGAACAAGCGGCCGAGGCGGGAGTCGGTGTGCTTGACGCCGAGTTTATTCAAACAGGCCCAGATCGTCGCTTGATTGCTGTTAATCACCGGCTTACCCAAATCGCGCTCGAGGTCAGTAATGGTTTCGATCATGCGGGTATTGGTGCAGCTCAAAAAATAGCCGTCGGCGTCGCTGCGCAGATTCTCATTCACCACTTTCTTCCATTCCTCCGGCGTGACCGTTGAGTAGGCTTGAGAGTCGAGCGCCAGTCCTTTCTCGTGCAGCACGGTGTAGCCAGTCTCGCTCAGATAATTCACTTCGAGCTGGTTGGTGGCCTGAACGTAGGGGCTGATCAGCACGAGTTTCTTGATACCGACATGGTCGAACGCCTGGGTCAGAGCTTGGGCGGTGGTGATGGTCGGGCAACCGCTGGCCTGCTTGATGATGTCGACGATCGCCTTTTCGTGGTCCAGTCCGCTTTCCATCGAGTTGGCCGTGCAATGAAACACGATGACGCTCGGTTTTACGTCGGACAGCGCTTCAGCGGCCTCGATCAGCGACGGCTTCAACTCCGCCAGAGGTTTGCGGTGCTTACCGGCCATGCGCAAGCGCGTGACAAAGGCGCCAACGCTAGCGGGAAGGTAGGTGTTGAACTGCGGCTCGGTCAGGCGATTGGCCGACGGAATGATGAGGCCGATGCTTAATGGAGTTGCCATGGGAATTCTCCTAATATTTTTTACGGAATCGAGTCACGATTTCCCCGGTGGGACTGACTATTTCACGGCGACCCCAGGGGTTGTCAAGAAGTTCTTTCGGCAAAACATAATCAGAACCGTGCACAGTTCGTTTGTCACTATCCGTTCATAAATGGTAACAAAAACAAAAGGCGAACCGCGAGGCTCGCCTTTTGTTTTTCGGGCAAAATTTCGCCTGGCTTTTATAATCCCGGAGCTCCGAGGTTGTAAAACCGCCGCGCGTTGCCATGCAGGACGGCGGCCTTGTCGGCTTCGGTGATGTCCGGGTTCTCCAGCATTTCGTTGATTTCGTGCTTGCAGTACTCGTTGTTGACTTCGTGCGGGTAGTCGCTGGAGTAGACCCAGGGTTTGTTGCCGATTCGTTTAATCGCGTGGGCGATATCCGGCTCTTCGCCTTCGCAGCCGACGAAGATGCGACCGGCGTCGACATGACGGGCGATATACTCGCAAACTTTTTCCTTTGGCTTCAAATCGAGAAATCGCTTGCGCGGGTCGCGTTGAATGTGGGTTTCCCAGGAACGGTCGAAGCGTTCCAGGCACATCAGCAGCCAGGCGACGCCGCCTTCCATGAAGCCGAACTTGACGTTGGGAAACTTGTCGAAGACACCGTTAAAGACGATGCCGGCGAAAGAGATCATCTGGCCGAAGGGATGGCCGAGGGCGTGCACCGGGGCGTATGGGGTTAGATCATCGAGGCCTAGGTTCTCATGTGCGCCGCCGTGGATGCCAATGGCGCAGCCGAGCTTGTTGGCCTCCTCGTAGATCGGCCAGTAGCACTGATCGCCCAAGTGCGCTTGGATGCCGGTGGACGGCAGCATGGCGCCGCACATGCCCAGTTCTTTAATGATCCGTCGCAGTTCTTCCACCGCTGCGCTCGGCTCCTGCAGCGGCAGCAAGCCCATTGCTTGGAAGCGCGGGTTGAATTTCATGTAGGTGTGGTAAATCCAGTCGTTGTAGCCGCGCGCGACATCGATGGCCCAGTCGCGGCTGACGATCTTACCGAACGCCAAACCGAGCGTGGTATAGAGCACGGTTTTTTCGATACCGATATCTTCGAGAAAATCGACCCAGCCGGCGGGGCCGACTTTATTGAACGCGCCGGGAGGAAAGTCGTGCATGTTCGCCGAGTGCAAATGGTCGAGAGGCGGAAAGGGATTGAAAAATGGATGGGTGTCATATTTGTCGCGATAGGATTGCGGCATGTAATCGATGATCGCTTTGGTGTCCTCGATCACATGACCGTCGCCGTCGATAATCGTGTGTCCTTTGTATGGCATGGGGGAATCCTCCTTGCTTATAGGCTGTTAGGTCATCAAGGCGAGGGCGGTTTGTCAAGCCTCGAACCCGCGCGCACAGGTTCTGCCGCTGGCTGGGCCAAGGCGCTGGAGGTCAAGCAACTACAAAAAAGGAAAAGTCCGAGAAGCCGGTTCATACAATGACCCTACGTGATATTTCAACTGCGATCGGGCGAGTGCCCCCATCAACGGAGGTACAGCGGACTGGCGTGACGGTCAAATGAAATCTATTGGATCGTCGCGCTGACTTGGAGATGGCTTTCGTCGCTGCTGGAGCGGTTCTGGTAGCCTAAGATCTGCCGGGTCACTTCATGCATGCTGCTCGTTGCCCCGCCGAGTGAAACCAGTTGGCCGTTGGGCACAATGATTTCCGTTGCTGCTTCGGTGAAATCGATGGCTCCCGGCCGCTCGATCGAAAAATAACTAATGCGCGGCGTCAGGCGTAATCTGATTTGACCTTCGGCCAGCGTGGTAGCGTGGACCTTTAGTGACGTGCCGACATCGTTGAAGACGATGCGCCGCTCGACATAGCCGCCGCCAAGGGCGTAGTTGTAAAAATAGCTCACCTGGCTCTGCGGCACCCGCGTGGCCACAGTCAGGATCGACTCGCCGCCGTCGAGCACCAGAGTAAATATCCCGGTGGTTCGTTGGATTGTGGTCTGACGTTCGTTGGCGATGACGCGCCCGGACGGACTGACAGTGCCGCGGCGGATGACCACGCTGCCGCTGCCCTGAACGCCGTCGCGGTTCAAGCTTTCGGTCTGCTGGGAGTGCAGTACGACCTTGATATGCCGAGTTGTTTGCGCGCCGGCGCGGGAGACGGGGCTCGCACTTAGACAAACGCCGATTAGCCAGACGAGGACGAAGGTTTTTCTAACGATTAACCGCATGCCGCAATTGTCGCGTATCAACTGCGCGGCAGCAAGGAGAAATCGGTATGTTTCATCGGATCGTAGTCGGCGGCGATGGGGCGCTCTTGACGCAAAATGTCGAGATAGCCACGGGCGACTTTGGGATTCATGCGGCTGTCTTTGTTCAAGATTTTAATCAGCGTCGCGTAGGTGCCTTCGGCTTCCTGCTGGTTTACTTTGAACTTATCGACGATCATCTTGACGCTGTCGGCGCGGTTGGCGCGCAGCCAGGCGACCGATTCGATCACGGCATTTACGGTGCGACGGACGGATTCTCGATTGGTCTTGAGTTCGTTCTGCGAGGCCACCAATCCGACGTACGGAATGTCCGCCAGCTCGCCTAACTGCATGAACTTCTTGTAGCCCAGCGACACCGCCTTGTCGTCGAAGGGCGGCGTCAAGATCGTGCCGACAACGCGGTTGGTGGTCAACGCGCGATAGCTGTCAGCGGTGCCGCCGGTGTAGATGGTTTGGACATCCTTCTCGTTAATTTCTGATTTTTTCAGAAAGGCTTGAAAGAAATAATACGGCGAAGAGCGGAGTCCCGAGAGCGCGACGGTTTTGCCGACTAGATCCTGCGGCCTGTTGATGTCTTTATGGGTTACCAGGACCCAAGGTGACACGTCGCAAAAGTTCATGAGGATGACCAACGGTAATCCGGCAACGGCGGCGGAAATACCGGTCGAGACCGAGGTGAAGTAATTGATGTTACCCGCGACCACTGCTTGAGGCTGTATCGCTGACGTCATTTGAATGTACTCAGACTCGATGCCATATTTCTTGTAGATGCCTTTTTCCTGGGCGACGTAGAAGGGCATGTAAGAAAACGCCAGTGAGGGGAAACCGATGCGGATTTTATATGGGCTCTCCGCCCCCTGGGCTATCCCTGCAATGAGCATGACGGTGGCGAAGAGGAGACACGCTTGAAGTGTGGCTTTCTTACCCTCACCCTTCCCTCTCCCTCGAAGGGCAAGGGTAAGAAAAAGCGGACGACGGGTTGAACGTGAACGCCGGTGCGCGCGCCCTTGGTGCTGAGAATCTAAGGGTTCCATGCCGGCTCTCCTCAGGCCATGGCGACTTTAGGTTGATCGCCGTTGGCCCAGCTGGTGTGAGCGATCTTGAGCGCATTGGGCTTCGGCAGATTTTTCAGCTCGAAGAAGTCAACGGCGTTCTTGCCAAGCAATTTTTCTTTCTGGGCGAAGCTCAGGTCTTGGCTGTCGACCACGTCTTTCACCGAGTAGGGGAAGTGGCAATCCCAATGGCAGTAATCCGAAGCGTAGAGCACGGTATCCTCGCCATTGGCGGCAAATACGCGGTCGAGACCGGTTTCTTCGGATTCGCAGGTGAGGACGATTTGCTTGCTTTTGATGATCTCACTCGGCCGGCGTTTTAACTCGGGCATTTGCGGCGCGAGCTTTTCGATATGTTCATCGAAGCGTTCGGCCCAGAACGGCAGCCATCCGGCGCCGCCCTCCATGAAGCCGACCTTGAGTTTCGGGAAGCGATCGAACACGCCTTCGCCGATCATGTGCATCATGGCGATCATCAGTTCAAAGGGAAACGCGGTCATATGGACGTAGACGTATTTTCGAAAGCGCTCGCTGCCGGCGCCCATGACGCCGGAAACGCCGGGCACACCGTCGTGGCCGGTTTGCGGATGGACGCTCAGCGTCATGCCGATGGCTTGGGCGCATTCATAGATCGGGTCGAACATCTTGTCGCCCATGTTGTTCAAGCCGTAGACGTTGGTCGGCAGCATCGCCGTGACCGCGCCGGCTTTTTTCAAATACTCCAATTCCTTCACCGCGGCTGCGGGATCTTGGCAAGGAATCAGGCCGACGCCGAGCAATCTTTTCGGCTCGGCCGAGCAGTATTCCATCAACCAATCGTTGCAGGCGTGGCAAAGCACGGCGGACAGTTCTTTGCTCATCAAGCCGTTGACGGTGAGGGCGATCTGGGTGCCGAATAATATGGCGACGTCGATGCCTTCGGCGTCCATGTCTTTGAGCCTTGCCAGCGGGTCGACCATGCCTTCGCGAAAGCCGCGTGCTTTCTCGGTCATCGGACCGGAGACGCCGGGGCCGAGACCCTGGGAGGCGGACCACATGCGGCCTTCGAGCAACATGCGCCCGTTGCCCTCGTTGTCTTTCAGGTTAATCGGCGCCTGGGAGCGCCACTTTTCCGGCATGCGCGGTCGCAAGTCGATATTTCCTTCATAAACATGGCCGTCCGCGTCGACGACCAGAACGTTATCGAAGTTGTCCATGGTAATATCCTCCCCGAGTTTCTCGACACCACGAGACCTACCACAGCGAAAGTCTCAAGGGCAACCGGAATTGGCCGGCTCGGCGCGCTTCGCCGCTGGTTTGAATACCGGCGGTCAATTGGATATTCAAACACAACAGATGCGTACGATTCTTCAAGACTGCCGACAGGGGAAACTCTTATCCCGTGGTTCGGCGCTATCTTTGGTTGACGCCGAGGGAGATACCTTGCAGGCACTTCTGGCGACCGCGGCCGAGCTGCGCGACCGACATAAGGGTCGCACCGTCACTTATTCGCCGAAGATTTTCGTGCCGCTGACCAATCTGTGCCGGGACTTTTGCGGCTATTGCACCTTTCGCAAAGCGCCGGATGAGCCGGGCGCGAAAACCATGACGCTTGATGAGGTGTTGCGCTCGGTGCGCCAGGGTAAAGCGCTGGGCTGCACGGAGGTGCTGTTCAGCCTCGGCGACAAGCCCGAGGCGATTTACCCGGAAATGAAACAATTCTTGACCGAGCGCGGCTACCAGCGAACCCTCGATTATCTAGTCGAGGCTTGCCGCGTTGTGCTGGAAGAGACCGGACTTTTGCCGCATTCGAATCCAGGCGTCATGGGGCGCGGCGATTTACAACGGCTGAAGGAATTCAACCCGAGCATGGGACTGATGCTTGAAAGCGTCAGTGAGCGGTTGCTGCTGGCCGGCGCCGCTCACGATAACGCGCCGGATAAAAAGCCGGCGGTGCGGCTGCGCACTTTGGAATTGGCCGGTGAGTTGCGGATTCCTTTTACTACGGGAATCCTTATCGGTATCGGCGAGAACTGGCAGGAGAGAATTGACTCGCTGTTGGCAATTCGCGAGCTGCACGATCGCTACGGTCACATTCAAGAAGTGATCGTGCAGAATTTTCGCGCGAAACCGAGGACTCCGATGCACGGCCATCCCGACGCGACCAGAAACGACATGGGCAAGACCATCGCCCTTGCGCGCTTGATCCTCGGCGGTGGGATGAATATCCAAGCGCCGCCCAATTTGACGCCGGAGGGCTATGAGCTTTATCTCGACGCCGGCATCAACGACTGGGGCGGCGTGTCGCCGCTGACGCCGGACTTTATCAATCCCGAGGCGCCCTGGCCGGCGCTGCGCTTGCTCCAGGAGAAAAGCGCGCAGGCGGGATTCGAACTGAAAGCGCGGCTGCCGATTTATCCCGAGTATATTCGCCAGGGGGACAAGTATCTGCCGGCGCGTGTTCGTTCCTACATCGAGCCGCTGTGCGATGCCGATGGCTTGGTCAAAAATGGCGGCCCGCTAGGCATCACTCCGGTACTCCAGCACTCCATTACTTCACCTTCCCCAAGGCTTTCCTGATGCTGGTCGTTCTCACCGGCGGCACCGGCGGTGCAAAACTCATCGAAGGCTTGGCCGCTGAGATCGATCCAGCCGAGCTGACGATTATCTGTAACACCGGCGACGATGCGGTTTTTCACGGCCTGTACGTATCGCCGGATATCGACACGATCACTTACACGCTGGCGGACTTGAGCGACAGTGAGAAGGGCTGGGGAATTCGCGGCGACACTTTCACAGCGCTGGAGCAGCTGCGCCGGCTCGGCAATGACGCGTGGTTCAATCTCGGCGATAAAGATTTGGCGACCCATATCACGCGGACCCAGTTGCTCAACGAAGGGCTGAAACTGTCTGAAGTGACCGAGCGCATTCGCCGACGGTTAGGAGTTCAGTCGAGAATCTTGCCGATGTCTGACGACCGCGTCGAGACGCGCGTGCGGACGCCCCAGGGGGAGCTTTCCTTTCAGGAATTCTTCGTCAAGGAGCGCTGGGCACGCGAAGTGACTTCAGTCCATTTCGTCGGCGCCGTGCAAGCCAGCCGGCGCCGGGTGTGTTGGACGCGATTCAGCAGTCGCCGCGGCGATCATCGTTTGTCCGAGCAACCCGATCACCAGCATCGGCCCGATTCTCGCGGTTCCAGGAATTCGCGCGGCGCTCAAACAGATTCAGCGCTCCGGTGGTCGGTGTGAGTCCGATCATCGGTGGCGCGGCGATTTCCGGCCCGGCGCATAAGCTCATGGTCGCCAGCGGTTTCGCTGCTTCCGCTGCGGGTGTCGCTGGCTGTTACGCCGACTTTCTCGATACGCTGCTGATTGCCGATGAAGATCGTGCTGCCGTGCCGGCGGTCGAGGCAGTCAAAGTTATGCCGAGCTGCACCAATATTCGCATGGGTGATATCGCCGCCAAAAGGCGCCTGGCGCGCGAAGTCTTGGCCTTGGTCAAAAAATAGTCTAAGAATTTTCTTTCCATGAATGTCGCCGCTCTGATGCCCGTGAAAGGTTTTCACAACGCCAAGCAACGTTTGGGCCCGCTGCTGGGCGTTGCGGCGCGTGAAGTATTGGCGGAAACCATGTTCCGCGATGTCCTGCGCCAGGTGCGGCTGGCGCGCGGGCTTGCCGGAACCTTTGTTGTCACCGGCGATGACAAGGTTGCTGCCATCGCTGCTGCGGCGGGTGCGGCAGTGATCCGCGAGAGTGCCGAGAACGGCGAAACCAGCGCCGTCGATTTCGCCCGTCGCGAATTGAAGCAGGCGGGCTGCCAAGCGGTGCTGATCATTCCCGGCGATATGCCGCTGGTGCGCGCCGCAGATGTCGAAGCGGTGCTGGCACAGGTTCCAGTCGATGCGGCTGCGCCGTATCGCTCTATTGGTGCCGTCCCACGACAAGCTTGGCACCAATGCGCTGTTGTTGGCGCCGCCGGATGTGATCCAACTGCGCTTTGGCCATGACAGTTTCAACTTTTCATATGGGCCAGGTAGCCGCGCAAGGGTTGCCGGCTCGTTTTGTCGAGAACGAGCATATCGCTCTCGATATCGACGAGCCGAAGGATCTCGAGCGGTTTCTTGCCTATGGTTATCAGGGCGGCGAGTCGACCCGGGTTGCCCAGGAGTTGCTCGCTGAGCGCCTCGCGCCGCTCGCCCAAGGCTCTGGTGGGGCATGAAAAGAGTTGAGCTGGTCGGCTTGGAGGGGATCGCGCGAGGTTCATGCCGGCGACTCCCTCGGGCAACTTATTTGCGATGCCTGCGAGCGGCAGCAGTGGCCACTCGCCGACGGCGATGTTCTCGTGGTGGCGCAAAAAATCGTTTCCAAAGCCGAAGGCCAAATGATTGCGCTGGCAACGGTCCAGCCGTCGGCACGGGCGCGGGAGCTGGCGCGCGAACTCGGTAAAGAAGCCGAACTGATTGAAGTCATTCTCGGCGAGAGCCGCAAAGTCGTTCGCACCGGCGGCCGGGCGCTGATCGTCGAAACTCATCATGGCTTTGTCTGCGCCAATGCCGGCGTGGATCAGTCCAATGTCGGGCTCAAGCAAGTTGCCCTATTGCCCAAGGACGCCGACCGTTCGGCGCGCGGGATACGCGCTGAGATTCAGCGCCGGACCGGCAAGCAAGTCGGCATCGTGGTCAGCGATAGCTTCGGCCGCGCCTGGCGCGTCGGCACGGTGGATGTGGCGGTCGGGGTTGCCGGCCTCGATCCGATCAAGGATGAGCGCGGTCTCAAGGATCGCCATGGTTACGAACTCAAAGCGGCGGTGGCGGCGGTGGCCGATGAATTGGCTTCCGCCGCCGAGTTGGTGATGGGCAAGCGCGACGGTGTGCCGGTGGTGATCGTGCGCGGCTATGACATACAAATTAACGAGGAAGGATCGGTGCAGGAGCTCTTACGCCCCGAGGCGGAAGATCTTTTTCGCTAGGTTAGAAAAATAATATGGACAACTTCACTGTAGCTATCGTCGGCGGCACGGGAAACTTGGGCAGCGCCCTGGCGCTCCGCCTGGGCGCGCCGGGGGTTAAAATTATCATCGGCTCGCGCGATGCCGAAAAAGCCAAAAGGCGGTGGAAACTTTGCGGCCCAGTTTGCGCGCCGGCGAGATGATCGGCATGACCAATCAAGCGGCGGTCAAGGACGCCAACTTCGTGGTGATCGCGGTCCCCTACGAAGGCCAGGCGCAGATGGTGCAGGATTTGAAAGGCCAGGTGGCGGGGAAAATTATCATCGATACGGTGGTGCCGCTGAATAAAGTTAAGCCTTTCGTGCCCGCCGCCGGATCGGCGTTGCAGGAAGCGCAGCAGATTCTCGGCGACGAAGCGCCGGTGATCGGCGCGCTGCATAATATCTCCGCCGTCGATCTCGGCGATGTCGATTCGCCGCTGGGCGACGTGCTGGTGTGCGGCGACAATGGCGAGGCGAAACAGAAAGTCATGGAGATCATCCAGCGCATCGGCGCCACTGCCTACGACGCCGGACCAGCGAGCAATGCTTATGTCATCGAAGGTTTGACCGGTGTGATCATCGCGCTCAACCGCAAGTACAAATCCAAGCATGGCAGTATCAAGGTCACCGGCATCAGCGGCCAATCCGGTCATTGAGAGCGTATGGGGGCGCGTTTTGCTCCTTGCTATTCTCATGCCCCGAGTTAATCGCCGGCGCAGCCAGCGGGCAGCAAAGATTTCACGCCGGCTAACAATCTTGTCGCTGGGAAGGTTTCTTGAACGCTGCCAGCGACCTTCGCGATAACAATTTTCTTCAGGGGACCATTGTCCATTAGAGCGTCTGGGTGAATTTCCTATCCAAGTGATCGCCGCTCCGCCGCCCCAGGGCGTATGCCATACGCCCCCTACGCTCGGACTTCCGCTCGGAATTTTTATTGCACCCTTTGTGCTCTTTGCAGTCAAATTCCAGAGTTCTATCGTTTTCTTTGGTGCGGTTTTAGCACGCTAGATCCTCCTTCGAAAATACACGTGCAGCGATGATCTGCGCATCGATAACGACTCTCTGTTCCGTCATACCGGCGCAGGCCGGTATCCATCCCTCCTCCCGCCCCTGGATGCCGGCCTGCGCCGGCATGACGAGTCTAAGGAATGGCTTCCGGTATTTTCATTATCTGTGGGCGTGCGTAAGATCATGATTCACTTCGTGGTGAAAAACTCTTTCCCCTTTGGCTGCGCTGGACCCGCGCTAGGATATCTGTGACTCTTTGGTGCAACCTTCCGGTCGTTCGGGGCCCCTGTGGCTGCGATCGAAAATCACACCAATCCGGCAGCTTAAGCCATTTCCGCTGGGAAGATCGGCGGTGTTAACCTTTGTCTGGCTGAGGCGTCTAACCAGACAAGCGGCTGGTTTGACCACCACCGTTGAATAGCCATGGAAAGCACGCAGGATCTCGGCGACGAAGCGTTGGTGGCCTTGTCTCAACAGGGTCAGACCGATTGCTTCGAGGTATTGGTGCGGCGCTATATGGAAAAGGCGTTTCATATCGCGTACAACTTCACGCGTAATACGGAGACAGCCAAAGATCTATCGCAAGACGCGTTTCTGCGCGCCTACGTCAACATCAAGCGTTTTGACGGCCGATCGAGTTTCTATACTTGGTTCTATCGGATCGTGGTCAATCTCTGCTTGGATCATGCGCGGCGCAGTGGCCGGGTGATGTGGGAGTCGCTGGACAAGAGTGCCGAGGGACCTGGAGGCCAGCGCCAGTTGGTTGACACCCAGTATCTGCCGGATCAGCATGCGATCGCCGGTGAAGCGACGCGACGCGCCAATGCAACTTTGGAGTCGATGCCCAATAAACAGCGCACGGCATTTCTACTGCGGAACCAGGAAGGTCTGCCGATCGCCGATATCGCTAAGGTGATGAAAACCACTGAAGGAACCGTTCGGGTATATCTGCACAGGGCGGTAGCGGCACTGCGCCACAGCCTGGTGGAGTTCGTTTAGGGAGAAGGTCATGGAAAATCGCGTTGCGCCGCTCGAAGGCGCCTGCAAAAACTACGAAGAAGACTTGGTGCTCTACTACTACGGCGAGAGCGGCGCCGCCGAGCGCGCGGCGATGGAGCAGCATATGGCGCAGTGCGGCCGCTGCCGTAACTTTATCGATGATCTCGGCCGCGTGTTACCGCAGATGGCGCCGCAGCCGGAATTGCCGCAGCCGTTCTGGGATAGTTACTTTCGTGAAACCATGGCGAAGGTGGACGCCCATGAGGCGCGACAGAGTTGGTGGAGCGATTGGTTCGCACCGCTGAACGGTTGGCTGATGCCTGCCTTCGGCACGATGGCGGTGGCGGCTTTGGCGATCGCCTTGGTATTGGAAAAGAGTGACCTGGTTTCATTCATCGATACGCCGGCGCCGAGCATTCCCGCCGAGGTGCTGGTCGACTCGAATCAGCTCGAATTCTTCAAATCGCTGGAAATTCTCGAATCGCTCGGCACCCTTGAAGAACTGGATGCCAGCAAGCCGGAGCCTAAGACCAGCGATATTCATAACGGGGGAGCGGCGCCGGCGGTTGCGTAAATAAACTGCGGCTATGACAAAGATGAAAACGCATAAACTGTTTCTAATCGTCCTTGGGTTATTTCTCTTGTTTGAGTCCAGTGCCCTGGCCGCCGGCGATGACTGGCGCAAGCTCAATCCCAAGGAGAAGGACAATGTTCGCCGCAATTATGAGCGCTGGGAAAAGCTGCCGCCGAAAGACAAAGAACACCTGCGCGAGGAATGGGACCGCTGGAACCGCATGCCGCAGGACCGCCGCGACCGCTTGAAACAGCGCTTCGAAGACGATCGCCGCAACCGGGATTGATCCACCGAAGTAGGCCAACTGGCAATTTTCTCGTGCCGACGAGGCAGGCTAAGAGAAGTTCCGTCATAGCCGCGCTGTCGTCACCTGGATTCTCGCTTTCGCGAGAATGACCAAATAGAGCCAATCGACTTCGAGTCAACGCACTTACAATCTCCTGGCTTGTAGCCGGGGCAATTTCGTCTTCACGCAAAAGTCTGCGCTGCTATCTTTCGCCGTAACTGGAATCTCCCGCCGGGTTATTTCTCTCTAGCATTTCTCTATTGCCGCGCCGATTGTGCGGGAAATGTTTTTGTCGACGCCGGTGCGAACTATCTGCGCCGCCGTCTAACAAGTTAAGGAATCAGACAATGACGAAAAAACAATTGGCTCAGTCGTTACACTCAAGAACTCTGGCAAGGAAAGGAGGGACCATGAAAACCACCGCGCTATTGGTCTTGTTGGCGTTGGGAGTCGTTTCGGCGTCCGGTTGCCACTGGTTGCATCACCGCCGCGATTATTCCAGGGGTTACGATTCTCGATAGCTTCATCCATGGCGCGGCTCCGGGTTCCAATGGACGCTGGAGCCGCGCCTTTTCAATTCACCGAGTCACATCGCATAATAGGCGGCGCAATTGTCCCAGAGAATTTTTCGTTTGTGCTCGTCGGCGATGGGCAGCTTGAGGAAGTGATTCACCGCTTCGGGATATTTGGAATCGCCATGCGGATAATCCGTCGAAAAAACTAACCGGCCGCTGCCGAACTGGTCGACTAAATTAGTCGCGGTAATCTCACCGGGTTCGATGGATACCACGCATTGACGCTTGAAATATTCGCTGGGCTTCATTTTCAATGCCGGCGCCCAAACATCGCCTTCGAGCTCCCAGGTTTCGTCCAATCGCCAGAGCAGCCAGGGCAGCCAGCTGCAGTTAGCTTCTAAAAATGCCACGCGCAATTTGGCATGGCGCGCCAACACGCCGCCGGCGCAGAAGTTGCCGAGCGCCATCATCTGCTCGAAGGGCTGAGCGTAAACCCGGCGCAGCATGAGATTGGGCTCGAGGCGCCGGCCCACTTGTTTTTTACCCGTTCCGGTCGACTCGTGCAGTCCCACCGAGAGATTGAGCGCTTCCAATGCATCCCACAGCGGTTCGTAATAGTCGTCTTCCCATTGATGATCGACCAGCGGTACCGCGCGCAGAAAAACCGCGCGAAAGCCCAATTCGGCACAGCGGCGCGCCTCGCTGACGGCGTCATTCATATTGTAGGGTGAGATCATCGCCGCGCCGATCAAGCGCGTTGGATCTTTCTTGCAAAAATCATATAGCCAATCGTTGTAGGCGCGCGCCATGGCGGCGGCGAAGGGCGCATCCATATCGTCAATGACCAAGGCGCGCAGACCTCGGGTCGGATACAAAACCGCGATGTCGATGCCTTCGATATCCATCGCTTCGAGCTGCACTTCCGCGCTCCAGCCGCGCTCGGCATCGACTCGGTAGGTGTTTTGATTCTTTTCGAAATTGTGGCCGCTGGCGACATCGCTTTCGCGCGGCGATTGGCGCGCCCAATCCCGGCCGTCGGGATAAACCATGCGCAGGTCGCGGACGTTATGACTGACGACGCCGCGCGGGGCGCGATCCTTGAACTTTTTGTCGATATAGCGCTCCCATAAATCAGGCGGTTCCATGATATGCATGTCGCTGTCGATAATCTTGAAGCCGTTCTTGGCCATGGTTCAATCCTCCGGTAGGTTGCTGTAGTGGTTCAATTTGGGATTTACGACGCGTCATCGTCAGGGCAGACCGATGTGTCTGCCCTCGGACGGGCGACCACCCTTCGACTTTGCTCAGGACAGGCGGCGGGTCGCCCCTACGATAAACAAAACAAAAATCACATTTCATGGGGAGGATCAATCATGGCAGCTGCCGTTCGAATTGGGTCTCGACGTGACCGGGGCCTTTGCTACTCTGATCCAATGCGGGAGTTTGCGGTGACTTTATCGAGCATGAAGGTCGGATGCTATCATTACAATCCCGCTAATTTACCTCTTCGTATCGCCGATTCACTCAGCAATCGCGCTACAAGAATAGTCTTACCATCATAAACATTAGTTGTTTCACTGATATTCAACATTGAAGCTCGATCGCGTTCTCAGTTAGGATATGGGTATCTCGGAAGTGAGGATGAAGCCCTTTGGCTGAAGAACGGGCACGAACTCAATTGGATATGAACATGACGGATTCACTTAAAAATAGCTGCAAACTTCCGCCGGAGCAGCAGGCGATCCGGGATCGGTGTTTTCATCCGTCGGGAACGCTCGCCGAGTTTCCCATTGAAGAAGTCGAATCATCGATCCCGGCACGATTTGAGAAGATCGTAAAGCGATACCCCGATCATACCGCGATCAAGACGGGTAAACGAGTTGTCACCTATGCGGAGCTAAACAGGATCGCCAATCGAGTCGCACGAGTCGTAGCGGCGCAGCGCGGCAACCGAGACATGCCTGTCGCGCTGCTGTTTGAGAAAGGCGTAGAGCAAATCGCGGCAATGATCGGCGTACTAAAAGCCGGCAGATTCTTCGTGCTGCTAGACTCTGTGCTGCCCAAAGCGCGACTCGAAGCGATCCTAGACGATTGCTCGCCGGATTTAACAATGACCAACCGGCAAAATCTTTCGTTAGCCAATGAACTCATGCGAGACGGTCAGTCGGTGATCGAGCTCGAATCAGTCGATGACAGGCTTCCGTTGGACAATCTTTGCCAGGAAATCTTACCTGACACGCTGGCCTTCATTGTTCACACATCGGGCTCCAGCGGGCGCCCCAAGGGAGTCATCACTAATCACAGGATGGTTCTGCATATCTCGATGTTACGCAGCGATGCCGGCGGATTTTGTGCCCAGGACCGAATTCCACATCTTATTGTGCCGGTACGTCAAATGCCATCATCGGGAGTTTTTGTGCCTTGTTGAATGGTGCCGCGCTCTTGCCGTTCGACGTTAACAGAGAAGGGTTCGGCGGTCTGAGCCGTTGGCTCGCGCAGGAGAAAATAACGATCTTGCCAATTGCCGCTCCATTATTTCGTAACCTCTGCGAAGTTCTGACGGAAGCGGAGCGATTTCCCGATCTACGATTGCTTAGGTTGAGCAGTGAAACGGTTTGTAAAACCGATGTCGATCTCTATAAACGATATTTCTCCGCATACAGTCTCTTAGTTAACGGTTTGAATTCTAGTGAGACACACTTGCTGGCCGAGTATTTTATCGAGAGGGATAGCAAAGTTCCCGGCGATGACGTTCCGGTCGGTTATGCTGCCCGAGATAAAGAAATCGTATTGCTGGACGAACAAGGTGATCCGGTCGGTTACAACGAAATCGGCGAAATCGTAGTTCGTAGCAAATATCTATCGCCAGGCTATTGGCGTGATCCGGAACTAACCACGGCGAAATTCAAAACCGACCCCGAACACGGCGATCAACGTATCTATCACACGGGCGATCTCGGCCTCATGCTTGCCGATGGCTGCCTTATCCACAAGGGCCGCAAGGATTTCCGCGTCAAGATTCGTGGTTACGGTGTAGAGATCGGCGAAGTGGAAAAAACTCTGCGCGAGCAAGTGGGAATTCAAGATGCCGTAGTAGTCGCAAAAGTGAGGGACTCGGGAGAGGCTCGATTGGTCGCTTATCTCACATCCCCAGCCGCACCCAGCACCAGAGAAATGCGCCGTCTGCTGCAGACCAAGCTGCCCGAGTACATGATTCCGTCGACGTTCGTTTTTCTAGACGCTTTGCCGTTAACCGTGAACGGCAAGATCGACCGCCGGGCGTTACCTGATCCGGACAGTCGCCGGCCGGAACTCGATACGCCATTTGTCGCTCCTCGCACCGACTTAGAAAATACCGTCGCTCGAATCTTTTCCCAATGTATTGGGATCGAGCCGGTGGGGATCGAGGATAATTTGTTCGAACTCGGCGGCGACTCGTTAACCTTGGGACGTGTCATGACCCGCTTAACTGCAACGTTCGAACGGGAAATCCCCATGGCGAACCTTTTTGCATCTCCCAGCGTTGCAGGTATCGCTCGATTACTTGAGGCGACCGCGCGATCTTCGGCACCTGCGAATGAAACTGCCCTGTGCTCTGTCTCAAGCAAGCCGCCACGAGAACTTTCCTTTTCACAGCAGCGACTTTGGTTTTTAGACCAGCTCCATCCCGGAGATCCCGCATACAATTTGCTTAGCGCTTTTCAGATCGCCGGCAAGCTGAACATCAGCGCGCTGGAGCAAAGTCTTAATGAAATTATCGCGCGCCATGAAGTTCTCCGAACAGTTTTCGAGTCGGTGGACGGTAAGCCAAACCTGAAGGTTCTGGCAAACTTGACTACCTCGCTCAACGTAGTCGATCTCGGCGAACGTAAATCGGTGCTTGAAGACGAGGCGGTGTTGCGGCGCTATTGCGCCGCCCTGGCACGGCAACCCTTCGATCTGAGTCGTGGTCCCATGTTGCGGGTTTCATTGCTTCGTCGCAGCGATGACGATCATGTTTTGCTGTTTGCTGTGCATCACATCGTCTTCGACGGTTGGTCTATGGGCGTACTTTGGCGCGAGCTGGCGGATTGCTATGAAGCGTTTTGCCAAGGCAAGCAAGTTTCGCTGCCGAAACTTGCTATTCAATACGCTGATTATGCCAGTTGGCAGAGGGACAGACTGCAAAACCACCTGATGCAGAAGCAGTCGGAGTATTGGCGCCGACAGCTAGACGGAACGACTCCCATACATTTATTGACGGACCGGCCGCGCCCGCCGGTTCAATCGAGTCGCGGAGCGAAGCAATGCTTTACCCTTTCGCTGGACCTTTCCGCCAAGCTCAAGCGGCTCAGCCGCGACCGCGGCGCAACCCTTTTCATGACTTTGCTGGCGGCGTTTCAGACATTATTGCATCGCTACACATCGCAAGATGACATCACGATCGGATGCCCGGTTGCCGGCCGGAATCGCGCTGAGGTTGAGAACCTCATTGGTTTTTTCCTCAACATTTTAGTTTTTCGAGTCGATACTTCCGGCGAGCCAAGCTTTTTGGAGTTGTTGAACCGAGTGCGGCTGGTCTGTTTGGCGGCCTATGCGCACCAGGATCTACCCTTCGAAAAACTGGTCGAAGAACTCCATCCTGAACGGCAGCTAAACCGTAGTCCCATTGTCGATGTGGCATTTGCTTTCCAGAACACGCCGCACGTCGCTCCTGTGCTTTCCGGCACGTCAGTCTCCCCGCTCGACCTCGACAGCGGTATTTCAAGGTTCGATCTACAACTCTTTCTGGAAGAAAGCAGTGGCCAGCTGCGCGGTAATTTTTCCTACAATACGGATTTATTCGATGAGCGGACAATCGTTCGCATGACCGAGCATTTTCTTAATCTGCTCGAAAGCATTATCGCCGGTCCCGAGCAACCGATTGATCGGCTGGCTTTGCTCAGCGCGCCCGAGCGACAGCAGTTACTCGAGAAGTGGAACGACACCCAGCTAGATTTTCCTTCGGATAAATACGTTCATGAGCTTTTTGAAGCCCAGGCGAAGCGGTGCCCGGACGCGGTGGCGCTTATATTTGAACATCAGCAACTGACCTATCGGGAGTTAAACCAGAAAGCTAACCAACTCGCTCACTACCTACGCCAGCGAGGAGTGCAAGCGGAGAGCTTGGTAGCGGTGTGCATGGAGCGATCTTTGGAGATGGCGATCGCCATTCTTGCCGTTCTGAAAGCCGGTGGCGCCTATGTGCCGATGGATCCTGACTCTCCAACGGATCGACTAAAGTTCATGCTCCAAGACATCCCCACGCCGCTGATACTGACCCAAGAACGATTCAACACGTTTCTTAGCGGCTTTACGGATCAAAGAATCTGCTTGGACAACGCTTGGGAGGAGCTTTCGCAGCAGAGCGAAGAAAATCTTCAAAACCAAGTGGACGGCCATAACGTCGCCTACATGATCTATACCTCGGGCTCGACCGGCAGGCCCAAGGGCGTGCTCAATGTTCATGGCGGCTTGCGTAATCGTTTACAGTGGATGCAGGAGGCTTATCGGCTCACGCCGGGGGATCGTGTTTTGCAGAAAACTCCATTTACTTTTGACGTATCGGTGTGGGAGTTGTTGTGGCCATTGATCAGCGGCGCTTGTCTAGTCATGGCTCGGCCGGGCGGGCATCGAGATAGCGCTTATCTTATCGAGCTGATCAACTCGCAATGCATCACCACGCTCCATTTCGTTCCCTCCATGCTCGGGGTGTTTTTGCAGGAAAGCGGCGCTGAGAGTTGCACTACTCTCAGACAAGTTTTCTGTAGCGGCGAGGCGTTATCCTACGAATTGCAGCAACGCTTCTTTGCGCGCAGCGGCGCGGCGCTGCATAATTTATATGGGCCGACGGAAGCGTCCATCGACGTAACCGCCTGGCAGTGCAGGACAGAGAGCGATCGTCCGGTGGTGCCCATCGGCCGGCCGATTGCGAATACGCGAATTTACATTCTCGATCGCTACTTGGAGCCGGTTCCCATTGGCGTGGCGGGAGAGCTGCACATTGGCGGCGTGGGATTATCGCGAGGTTATCTAAACCAGCCGGCACTGACGGCGGAGAAGTTCATTTATCATTTCTTCAGCGCAGCACCGGCCAAGCGCTTATATAAGAGCGGCGATCTCGCTCGTTATTTTCCGGATGGAAACATCGAGTTTCTCGGGCGAATCGACACTCAAGTAAAGATTCGCGGTTATCGCATTGAGCTGGGAGAGGTTGAGGCAGTGCTCGGTCAACACCGAGCGGTTCAGACTTCGGTGGTGGCGGTGCGAGAAGATGAGCCGGGTGATAAGCGGCTCGTGGGTTATGTGGTGGCGCAGCCGCAAGGGTCGTTCGACGCTGCGGAAGTAAAAAACTATCTCAAGCAGAAACTACCGGAGTACATGATTCCTTCCGCTTTGGTGCTGCTGGATGACTTGCCGTTGACACCGAGCGGTAAAGTAGACCGCAGAGCGTTGCCGGCGCCGGATCAAAGTAGGCGCGAACTGGAGAACGTCTATCAAGCGCCGCGCACAGCGACCGAAGAAACGCTCGCGGCAATTTGGCGCGAAGTGCTCAAGCTCGTTAAGGTTGGTGTGTACGACAACTTCTTCGATCTGGGCGGACACTCATTGTTGGCGACGCAAATCGTTTCGCGCATCCGTAGCGCTTTTTCCATTGAGTTCCCGTTGCGCACCCTATTTGAATCGCCTACGGTTGCCGAGATGGCGGCCATCGTCATGCAGAAGCAAGGAAAGCAGGCTAGCGATGAAGCACTCGCGCAGATACTGCGCGAGATGGATGGGATGACGGAGGACGAAGTTCAGAAACAGCTTGCGCGGGAAAGCGCGAACACCGCTGCCGAGGAGAGACATGAGTGATTACTAAACCATGGATAGGTGGACTGACGCGATGACTTTACCGCCAGAGCAAGAAGCCATACGAGCCAAATGCTTCCATCCATCGGGAACTTTTGTGGAGTTTCCCGAAGGGGAGATCGAACTATCGATCCCGGAGCGGTTTGAGAAGATCGTCGGGATTTTTCCTGATCGGTTAGCGCTTAAGAGCAGAAACTGCGCGCTGACTTATCGGCAGCTCAACGAAGCTGCTAATCGTGTTGCCGGGGCAATACTGGCGGTGCGGGAGAAAAAGCCTGAAGCTGTGGCGCTGATGTTTGAGCAGGGTACTGCAGCGATGAGTGCCATCTTAGGCGTGGTAAAGTCAGGCAAGTTTTACGTCCCGATGGATCCGTCAGCACCACCGAAGCGGTGCATGGCAATATTGAATCACTCGACTGCCAGTTTGTTGGTTACCAACACGAAGAACCTTGCCAAGGCAGAACTTGCCGCCGCAGACCATTGCCAGATCATCAACGTCGACGATTTGGGAGACCAGCTAGTTGCAGAGAATCCTAATCTTTTTCTATCCGCAGACGCCTTCGCCTACCTTCTTTACACCTCAGGTTCGACCGGCGAGCCGAAGGGTATAGTTCAGACTCATCGCCACGCTCTTTACCATGTTTTTGAATACGTCAACTCGTTCCGAATTTGTCCAGATGATCGATTATCCCTTGTGGTTCCCTGGCTATTTATTGGAGGCATTCACATTATTCACAGTGCCTTGCTTAGCGGTGCAGCGCTGTTTCCAGTCGATGTGAAAACCGACGGTCTGAACCATTTGGCTCGGCTGCTGGTTGAGGAGAAAATAACTATTTACCATTCGACTGCAACGACTCTGCGACAAACCCTCAATCTGCTGGATCGAGATGAAAAGTTGCAAAATCTTCGTCTGGTGCGATTCGGCGGCGATTCGGTGAGTGCTGCAGATATACAGCTTTATAAGGAAAATTTCTCGGAAGACTGCTTGCTGCTCAACAGCTTTGCAACCTCAGAGACCGGTGCAATTTGTCGATACTTTTTCGACAAATCTACTCAGGCTGGGAACGACCCTGTGCCGGCCGGCTACCCTGCCTACGGCAAGGAGATCCTGTTGCTAGACGAGGAAGGACAAAAAGTCGGTTTCGATCAAATCGGTGAAATTGCCGTGAGCAGCCGCTACCTTTCTACAGGCTATTGGCAGGATCCAAGTCTCACGGCGGCTAAATTTGTCGTTGACCCGGGCAAGCCAAACGAAAGAATATACCTGACGGGCGATTTAGGTCGTATGACTCCCGACGGTTGTCTTTATCATTTGGGTCGCAAGGATTTTCAAATCAAAATCAGGGGCTATCGAGTCGAAGTCGCCGAGGTGGAGACCGCCTTGCGTCAACATGAGAAAATCAAGGATGTCGCGGTCGTCGGTCGAAGCGATCCATCGGGTAATTCGCGGTTGGTTGCGTACGTTGTGCCGGCGGTAAAAATTGAAACCAGCGCAAGTACGCTACGGCAATTCTTAAGCCAGAAATTGCCTGACTATATGATTCCTGCTTCGTTCATCTTTCTGGAATGCTTGCCAGTAACACCGAATGGAAAGATCAATCGGAGGCTGCTGCCGGATCCCGGTCGTTCCAGACCCGACTTAGCAACCCCCATGGCCTCCCCGCGAAACGACGTAGAGCAAGAATTGGCGCGGGTGTGGGCTGACGTTTTGGCGTTGGACATGGTTGGTATTGGCGACAACTTCTTTGATTTAGGCGGCGATTCACTAAGTGCGAGCCGAATTATTGCCCGTGTTCTTGAGCGGTTTCGGTTGGATATTCCGATGTCGCAGCTGTTTAACTCACCTACGATCGCGGATATGGCAGCAGTAATCATGGCACATCAGGACAAGACTTTATCCGAGCAAGCCTTGGCAGCGCTATTGAACGAATTGGAATCACTTTCCGAGGTAGAGGCGGCGCGGATTCTCGCGGAGCAGCAGAAAAACTCCAAAGTTTAAAGCAGCTACAACCGCTCCCAAGGTAGTCGATACTCGCAGAACCGGAAGTCCTCCACGCGGCGCCGTTTTTGTTGTGGTCCATGAGCGGCTTAGGATTTCACTGATTCCTCCCCCAACTTGATATTATGAGGAGTTGCCAAAATGGGCACAACTCAGTCACATGGATGATCTGTGTTGACCGCCGTTTTAACAACGACAAGCAAAAGGATCCCAGTCAGTCTGATATAAAAGCCTCTTACCCCAGTTCTAATTGCCTTCGCGCATGGCGCGCGCCCGCTTCGCTGCCGGGCGCTCCCAGCAGCGGTGGAGCCAAGCCTGCGTACGGGGCCATTTCCTGGTATCGATCGCTAACGCACGGTAAAGCGCTGCGGCGACGTTGAGATCGCCGACTGAAAATGCCGGGCCGGCAAGCCACTCCGCTTTCGTGAGCGCAGTCTCCAGCACGTCAAACGATTCCGTCACTTGCTGCCATGCGGCCTCGGCGATCTCCTTTTTGCGCTCGGCCTCTGGAAACTCCTTGGTGTGCCTGACGTAATTCACGATCTGACGATCGAGCCGGTCGGTCTCCCATAGGCTCCACTGCCAAACAAGCGCCTCGTCTCTGGGGTCCGACGGATACAGTGGGCTCTTGTGCTTTTTCGCGAGATAGAGATTGATCGCCATCGACTCCGACAGCACGAAGCCGTCGTCGTCTATCACCGGTACGCGGCCATTGGGATTCAACGCGCGAAACTCCGGAGTACGTGTCTCCGGCGCGCGGGGCAGGTAGTCCTGGTGGTCGTAGTTCAGGCCTAGCTCACCGAGCATCCACAAGGTGCGCACGGCACGAGATCGCGCGGCGCCGTATAAACGTAACATCGTTTATCCTCCCCAGTGTAGTGATAATAGATGGATACTTTGTACTATGACTTAGCATGCGGGTAAAACGTTTTTGCAATGACCTAGAAATTAGCGCTCAGTTCGTAACTGGCTCCTCGAGGTGTTTTTTCAGATCCGAGTCAAAACGGCGATCTTATTCCTAAGTTCTGAGAGTTTTTCCCAAATGATCTAATCGGCATTAATGGCCGGTTTCCTATATAAGACCAGAACGAGATGCTCCCGTTGTCAGAGGCAAATCCTGAAACGACATACTAAGAACAGTAGATGTTTACAAGCGGATCGTTGCAGTACTTTTGAGTATGCCCGCTGCAAACGCGCAAGCCTTTTTGGTCGTCAGCGAACTAACTAGCAGTGATGCGCCTCAATAAAAATGTAAGGCGATAACCTGTCAGATTATTCGCCGCTAGAAGAATGCTCTCTAGGAAGAAAAGGCTCGCCAGAAAAGCGCAAGAGAAGGTTTTTCGATGGTGAAAAATACGACCCACGACAAACCCGCACCCATCACGCCAATTAACACACCTTTTACACGACCAACATCATGAATAATCATAAACACCCCGATTGTGCATACCCAGCGGTATAAAATCACTGCAGTCCCTAATAATGCACAGATTAAACTTATCGGTGATTTAACAATTTGATCACCTAAGGTTAGCCATTGGCTAAGAGTCGGCGCGTCCGCACTCTCCATGCTCCAGGAAACAGCCTTAAGTGACATTGGTAAAGACAAGGCTCCAGAGACGACACTGAAAGCCGTCAGGTAAAGGAAGGCTACTAGGCTGCTCTGATAAGTGCCCCGCCCGCCGACGAGCCTAGCGCAAAAATGATAGACCGACCCATATAAAAACCAAAAAACGCAGGTAAAAACTGTATCGATCATCGCATACGTGAAAGTCTCCGCTTTGACGTGCGCCAGCCGGTATGCTGGAAGCATGATGGTAAGATTGACAATACTAACAAATACGCTGAACAAGATCGCTTCGATTAATGTATCGTCAGCGTTGTAATCGATAGATTTGATAAAGTTTCGGGGTCGAGCCAACACGGAAATAAAGCGGACGCCATTACGCTTTAGTGTCTGACTACCGAAACGACCAGAATCCTGAATTCCCTTCTTGCCCCACTTTTGGATCTCAGTGGCTACTTCCGCAGGAGCGTTACCCTCGGGTTCAAGAACACTTATCGCCTTCAAATAAGGCGGGATGTGTCGATATTCGATCTTTTCGATCATGACTGGCAGTACTTTTCCTCGGGGATCTGGCCATTTCTCTCGCGCATACTTTAATTCGGTTAGCGCGTAGCAACCTTGGGCGACCGACTGGAAACTGATGAGGAACACGAACGCTTCGCTCTCCTCGACCGCATTACGTATCCGAAGGTGGTATTCATCCCCAATGGGAAGGCTATCTCGATCAAAAAAGACTTGATGACCGAAACTAGCAAGGGCAAGCTTGATCTCCTCAGCAACGTCACGCTGTTCAGATGCGTAGGAAAGAAAAATGAGCATGACGGTCACCCCTCAGTGACACCGTTGTGGCAGCTGCTGCGTTAAGTTTTCTGCTCGAAATCCGGAGTGTGGGCTTCACCTCTAATAATAATTGAGTATTACACCTAAAGCCCGTGCGACCGCCAGAAAAAAAGAGACGCACCCAGTGGGCGTTTACTGCCGAAGAAATGAAAAACTCGTCTGGCTCAAACCGGAGTTAGTTGTGCAAATCGAATATACCGAATGGACACCGGACGATCATTTGCGCCACGCCGCATTTGCCGGGATTCGCAAGGACAAGAAAGCGCGAGACGTTGTGCGCGAGTAGGGATAAGCATGTGGCGTTTTCGAAATCGCGGGTCTTCGGGCTCGGCGCCTATCTCGCTATCAATGGATTTCGTTGCAACCCGTTGCTTTTTAGGAGTAAGTCTCGCACTAATATGATTTGGGCACGGTTTACATCACTGATCAGGAGATACAATGATTGAATGACTTCGCGGCGTCGAATTACTAGTAGGCCTGAACCGACGACCCGTAGGACATCGCAACGAGACTGACAAGAAGACTGAGAGGAACTCTGAAATGAACATCCCTAAAGCAATCCCCGCGCTGTTCGTCGCCACGACAATCTGTGGCGCCTCCCAGGCGCACGCCGAGGGCCAACACTGGTCCTACGGAGGACAAGGGGGACCCGCGAAGTGGGGAGAGCTCGATCAAACGTTCGCCACCTGCAAGGTCGGCAAGGTCCAGTCGCCCATCGACATCCGTGGCGCCAAGGCGGCGGAGCTGCCTGCGATCAAGTTCGACTACAAGCGCTCGCCGCTCAAGGTGATCGACAACGGCCATACGATCCAGGTGAACTACGCGCCCGGTAGCTGGATCGACGTCGGCGGGACGCGCTACGAGCTCATGCAGTTCCACTTCCACAAGCCGAGCGAAGAGAAGATCAACGGCAAGTCGCACGACATGGTCGCCCACCTGGTGCACAAGGGCGCAGATGGCAAGCTCGCGGTGATCGCCGTGCTGCTCGACAAGGGCGGCGCCAACCCCACGATCAGCGAGATCTGGAAGAATCTACCGAAGGAAAAAGAGAAGGAAACCTCCGTCAAAGCCATGGTTGATGCCGCCGCGCTGCTGCCCGGCGACAAGGGCTACTACACATTCCCGGGGTCGCTCACCACGCCGCCGTGCAGCGAGGGAGTTCGCTGGTTTGTCCTAAAGACCCCGACGAAAATCGCCGATAGCGAGATCACGACGTTCGGCAAGCTCTACCCGATGAACGCCCGGCCCACGCAGCCGCTCAACGGCCGGGCGATCGAAGCGACGCGCTGAAAGCTCAAGACTGGATATATGAACGAACGTACTTCGCGATTCACAGCTAAATTTTCCCACTGAATTGATGGATGACTACGAAGTTACCAAGTTAGTGAACAGTCCGCTAAACGATACTCCAGACTGCATAGCACCTATCAACGGATAAAAAGTATGCAGGAACAATACAAAGACCTTTGGATTTGCGGCGATCTTCTATCTGGTAGAAACCGACATCTCGCCATGGAAGCTTGACGACGGTGCGATACCGATCTCAGTTTTAGAGTTGCTCCCTGATCGGAAATGAAAAGAAATCGAATAATCGCTCGAAAATACTTCGAGATTGCCACGCCTCGTAAGTTATCTCTTTAGAGTATTTTAGGTCGTCGTTAAAGATTCGTTCAAGACTTTCAGCAGTGACTTTATCATAAACTGTAACATTGATTTCTTGGTTTAACGCGAAAGAACGGTTATCGAAGTTTGTGCTGCCAATCGTGGCCCAAACGCCGTCCACGACTATGGTCTTTGCGTGCATCAACGCGACTAGATACTCATATACCTTGACGCCGCCGAGAAGCAGTTTTCCGTAGTGGCTGCGGCTGGCCGTATAGGTAAACTGGCTGTCGATCTTGCCGGGAAGTAATACCACTACACGAACGCCGCGACCCTTCGCCTTGAGTAAGGCATCTGTCATGACCTCATCTGGAATAAAGTATGGATTGGTGATCAAAACCGATTTCTTCGCTGAGTTGATCGATAGCAGAAAAAGCATGTAGTTTTGAAAACTGCCGCCTGTAGGTGAACTCTTGACGATTTGGGCCGTCAGATTTCCACTTGATTCAAGGTGTGGGAAGTAGCCGTCGCCGCCTATGGCAATGCCAGTCGTTTCAAGCCAGCTCTCGGCAAACGCCGCCTGCAGGAATCTGACGACTGGACCTTCTATTCGGGCGTTGGTATCGCGCCAGTGTTCCGGCTTTCGGCCATTGCCAGTCCATGCTTCGCTTATTCCGTATCCGCCGGTAAAGCCAACTCGACCGTCGATCACCAAGATTCGCCGGTGGCTGCGATAATTATATCGTAACAGCTTCCATGGAAAAATAATTCCTTGAGCGTCAATTTGGCGAAAGTAATGAACATTACAACCAGCGTCTTTCATGGTAGCGATGATTTCGGACGGAGCGCTACTCGATCCGTGGTGATCTAGAAGAATCTCCGCTTTAACACCTGCACGGCATCGTTCAGCGAAAGCAGCAGCCAAATCGCGGGCAATGGCACCGTCTTCGTAAAGATATTGGGCGAATGTAATTGTTGATTTCGCCCTTCTAACTTCAGCGATCATAACGGGGAAAGTTTCATCGCCGTTTAGGAGAACGTCAATTCGATTTCCGCCCGTCATAGGTGCATCGGTATGCGCTTCAATGGTACGAAAGAAAGTCGACTCGCCAACGGCGATTTCAGGAGTTTGTTTGACTCCAAGAACTTTTCCGCAACTCGATAGCAATAAGAATGCAAATACCCAGCTCAATCGTGTCATAACTTTACTCGCGTCCCGTTTGCCGATCTCGATGACTACTCGCTTTGGCTGATTAATCGTATCTTTCGAAAGTCGCGGTGTCTTCGACATATAGGGGTCAGTAGATCGTTCTTAAAAAATTCCATGCTCTCGATGTGACTCAATAAGGTCTGCCCCGAGACCGTTGAATCTTAAACGAGATGTCTTAGGTAGACATATGAGTACCGTCCGCAATTCGTTAAAAATGAGCAATCGTTATACCTTTTGGTGCTGGGGGACGGTCAGGTAATTTTAGGTGAAACAAGCAAACTTTCGGGAGCCAGCTCCGATAGATGGGGTGACAATTCTGCCTGGAAACCATGTATCGTCGGTGCAATCAGGTCAAAGGACGAATGCGTGAGCCGCTTGAAAGTATCAACCGAAACTCTCCCTGTGAGGGTTTCCTGGCAGGTGCGGTCGAAGTTCAGAAGCATTCGCTGAAAGATTCTATTTGGCCAGAATCCTGGCTACCACGAAGTGGTTAAAAATTATCGACGGTAACTTAGGAAAAAAGTTTTGCTCGGTTTGATGTAGGACACCTGAACCGAGTTGCCAAATGTGAGCAGTGATCTGAGGGGATGAGTGAGGGGATGAGGGTCAGGCTATAATATAGGTTCTGCTGAAAAACCCCTGAATTTGATTCGCGACCGCCGCTAGTAAACAGTGGTCATCGCCAAATAATGTTACGCCAGAGAAAGTTTCACCCTCAACGAAGCCATAGCCAGGAAAATGAGCTGCGCTCCGCCCTTAAGCGGGGCTCAGAGGCGGCGTTCTCATCTGAAACGCGAGTAGATTTAGATATCGTTTTACGTTGCAAGCTGCACCTATGAAGTAATTCGATAAACCGACCCGGCTTAAGCCCCGATATTTCGTCCGTCTCATCGCGTGCCCACGCACCAACTCGCTGTGGGTTCCCTCAATCCCGTTTCTCGGATGCATGGATTTGGAGAAACCTTTCTGTTTCATTTCTCTGCGCCGCTGCTCGACCAGATCATGGCGCAGTCCAACGACCAAAGTTCTCCGTCCACTCTTGGACCGCGTACATTGCTTTTGTACCGGACAGCTATTGCATTGATTGCCCCACTCGATGCGATAGTACTCGGTTCCCATATAGTTATCTTTGATGCGGCTGCACTGCGTGCTGAGCTTGCCCTGAGGACAAACCGCCTGGCGCTCGTTGATATCGACATGGAACGCATCGCTATTGTAGGGTCCCTTGTGAGGATCGGGACGCGTCGGTCCTAATAACTCCATGCCGTTTTGTTCCGCCTGCGTTAAGGTGTGCTCGGTCACATAACCTGCATCGGTGTAGATCGCCCGGGGTTCGATCTCATGGTGCGCTTGTTCTCTTGTGAGCGTCTCGGTCAAGCCAGCCTTCTCGTCCTGGGCCGCTTCGACGGTCAGCATCTCGGTGATGAAATGGTCGGTGGGCTCGCCCTTTTTCTTGATCGGTTGTTGAGGATCGACAGTCTCGGTTACATGCACCTTGTAGCCGATCCATTGCTTGCTCCTCTTATCGGCATAATGCGCATCGGAATCATGGGGGTTCTGCACCGCGCGAGGCGGTCGCTTGGGGGCGAGCTCAAGCTTTCCGTCGACCATCTCAAACTGCTCGCCAAAGACTCGCCGCAATAGTTTCACTGCTTCACGTCCAGCGAGCTTAGGATCGTTTCCGTCTAGCCACTCCAGCAGCTCTCTCATGTCTTGCCCACACTGCCGATAGCGGCGGTCGCGCTCGGTCTTGTTTAGCCGCCAATCCAGTTTGCTCTCTACATACAGTTCCCACAACCTGTCCCAAAATTCTGGCTGCTTTTTCCTCCCCACTTTTACTTTCAAATCCTCCAACGCCAAGCGCAGCGTCTCTATCGCGCACTCCAACAAGCTCATCGCCTTGACGTACCCCACGATATGCGTGCTATCGAGCCGCTGCTTGCCCTTTCTCTTCACCAATCCCAGCTCCACCAGCAACTTAACTATCCCGTCAAAGATCATCCGCTCGACTTTGTTGTCTTCCAACCGGTCGCGAAAATAAACTAACACCGTGGCATGAAACCCGGCGTAATCCAGTTCCAGATCTAAGGCGTACTTCCAACCCAGATGATACACCACGCGCTCGGTGGCCGAGCGATCTGCTGCTTTCTCCATGAACTGGAGCAGCGTCACTCCGCAAAGTAGCACCGGATCGATCCCCGGCCGGCCGTTCTCGGCGCAATACAACGCTTCAAGTTTCGGGGAAAGCTCTAAAAGCTTGGGCCAGATCTTTTCCCGAAACAACCGGTAGCGATTGGCTGGACCGAAAAGATCTCCAGCAAGATAGTCGGTATGATAAAAGCTTCTCTGTGCAGCGACGGCTCTTACGCTCATGAGAAAACGATGAAGGCGATATCGTCGCTTGTCAACGTAGATTTAACTGAACAAACAAAAAACTTGAGGGGGTTTTTCAGCAGAACCAATATATTAATTTATTTGCGAACTGCACCACGCAGTATAGAATAGGAATGACCCGCCGCTACGCATAGAATACCCCGGAGCGGTTTATCACGTGATTTGCCGGGGAAATAACCGCCAGGCGATTTTCCGTGACGACCAAGACCGCAAGCGATATCTGGAGAAGCTGTCCCTGTACATGGAGATTATCCTACCCGTCTTAACTGTCATAGCCCCGTGCTGTAGGCTGACCCCACGTCGACGAGGAAGACCTCAAAGATGCGGCAAGAAAGATATCGGAACGCATTCAGGTTCAGAGAGCCAACGCCAAAGTCATACCGATTGAGCAGGCCAAGGAGGAAACCTTTAACTAAACTAAGTAAACTTTAGTTAAAGTTATATAAAATATTGGATGATACTGGGCGGATAGGTTTACCTAAGTGATAGGTTTTATTGGTGCCGGAGGCGAGACTTGAACTCGCACAGGGTTGCCCCTACCGGATTTTGAGTCCGGCGCGTCTGCCATTCCACCACTCCGGCACTGAGAGTAATGCGGAGTCATATTGATAACGGACAGTTGAAGCGGATTCAAGAGCAGCGCGACTGGCCTGTCCGGTTCCCAAATCCGCAAGTCTCTTGGATTCGGAAATTTTCCCGCTAAGGCGCAAAGCGCTAAGTTCGGAAATCTTGTCATTTCGACCACAGGGAGAAATCTATCTTAGATCCCTCGCATTCGCTCGGGATGACGGGCACCGAACTCTTCATCTTTTTTGCGCGCGATATTCCAATTTCAGAAGAGCAGCTTCCAGCATTCCTGGATCGAGCTGACTGGGGCGAGTTTGGGATGTTTGATGTGTTTTAACTGGGCGACGTTGCTGGCCGGCAGGATGCAGCGCTCGAAACCGAGTTTGCCGGCTTCTTTGACCCGGGTTTCGGCCTGGGAGATGCCGCGGACTTCGCCGGCGAGGCCGACTTCGCCGAAGAAAACTGTTTTGGGATCGAGGGCGGCTTCGCGGCTGCTCGAACTAATCGCGGCGATGACGCCCAAATCCACCGCCGGTTCGTCGACATTGACGCCACCGGCGACGTTGACGAAAATATCCTGATCGAACAGCTTGGCGCCCATCTTCTTTTCCAGCACGGCGACTAACAGAGCGATGCGGTTGTGGTCGACGCCGATGGTGGTGCGCCGCGGCACGGCGAGAAACGACCGGCAAACCAGCGCCTGCAACTCCACCAAGATCGGCCGGGTGCCTTCGATGCTGCAAACCACCGCCGAGCCGGGCACTTGCAGCGGCCGCTCCATTAAAAATATTTCCGAGGGATTGCTGACTTCGGCGAGGCCGGCTTCTTTCATCTCGAAGACGCCGATCTCGTTAGTCGAGCCGAAGCGGTTCTTGACCGCGCGCAGGATGCGAAAACTATGGCCGCGCTCGCCTTCGAAGTAGAGCACGGTGTCGACCATATGTTCGAGCAGGCGCGGCCCGGCGATGGCGCCGTCCTTGGTGACATGGCCGATCAAGAAGGTCGTCAGTCCGGTTTTCTTGGCCAGGACGATGATCGAGCCCGAGGTTTCGCGCACCTGGGCGATGCTGCCGGGGGCGGACGGGATCGTCGACGAGAACATCGTCTGCACCGAGTCGATGACCAACAGACCGGGTTTGATCTTTTTCACATGTTCGAGAATGCGTTCCAGCGAGGTTTCGCTGAGGACGAGGAGATTGGCCGCAGCGACACCGAGCCGTTCGGCGCGCATTTTTATCTGGCGCTGGGATTCCTCGCCGGAGACGTAGAGACAGGTGAGCCCTTTCTGGCTGACCGCGGCGACGGCTTGGAGCAGCAGCGTCGATTTGCCGATGCCAGGATCGCCGCCGATGAGGATCACCGAGCCTGGCACCAGACCGCCGCCGAGGACGCGGTCGAACTCGCCGATGCCCGACTGCACCCGGCCCTCTTCGGCGGTGTTGATGTCACCGATGGAGGTGGGTTCTTCTTTGCTGCCGAGACTCAGCTCGCCGCGGGTCGAGGTAGCTTTTTCAAAATGCTCCTCGGCATAGGTGTTCCACTGATTGCAGTCGGGACATTTGCCCAGCCACTTGGGCGATTGGTTGCCGCAATTTTGGCAGGCGTAGACGGACCTGACTTTGGCCATGGGAGATTCTATAGCAGGAAAGCTGTGGCCATCGCTAGGTTGATAATTGTAACGTTGATGCAATAATTCCCCTTCCATGCGCGCCACATTCATCGCTGCCGAGTTGCAATCGGCTAAAGACGCCGGACTTTATCGCCAGCTGCGCCTGGTGGAGGGCGAGCAGGGGCCGCTATTGACGCTCGACGGTCGCGAGGTGATTAATTTCTCCTCGAACAACTATCTCGGCATCGCCAACCATCCGGCGTTGGCGGCGGCGGCAAAGGCGGCGATCGACCGTTATGGTTGCGGGTCGGGAGCATCGCGGCTGATTTCCGGCAACATGACACTGCACGAGGAGTTGGAGGCGAAGCTCGCCCAATTCAAAAACACCGAAGCGGCGTTGGTGTTCAACTCTGGATTCCAAGCTAACATTGGCATCCTTTCTACGTTAGCCGGCGAAGGCGATGTGATTCTCAGCGATGCGCTCAATCACGCGAGCATCATCGACGGTTGCCGGCTGTCGAAAGCGCAGACCTTGGTGTACGCGCATTGCGATCTAAATGAGCTCGAAGCTGCGCTTAAACAAGCGGCATCGGCGCGCCGCCGCTTGATCGTCACCGAAACGATCTTCAGCATGGACGGCGATGAGGCGCCGCTCGCGGAGATCGTCGAACTCGCCGAGAAGTACAACGCCATGGTGATGGTCGACGAAGCCCATGGCACCGGCGTGTTCGGCGCCAACGGCGCCGGGGTCGTCGCCAAGTGGGGTTTGGCCTCGCGAGTGTTGGTTCAAATGGGCACCCTGGGCAAAGCGCTGGGCGGCTTCGGCGCCTATGTCGCCGGCAGCCGGGATCTGTGCGATTTGTTGATCAATCGCTGCCGCAGTTTTATCTTCACGACTTCGCTGCCGCCGGCGGTGATGGCGATGGCGCTGGCGGCCATCGATTTGGTGCAAAGCGAGCCGGAACGTCGCGCTGCGCTCCAGCATAACTGTCAAAAGCTAAATCAGGGACTGAGCCGGTTGGGATTTGAATTGGGCAAAAGCACAAGTCCGATCTTGCCGCTGATGGTCGGCGATGCCGGTCGCTGCATGGCGTTGTCAGCGGCGTTGCTCGAACAAGGTGTATTCGCTCAAGGCATTCGCCCACCGACGGTGCCGGTGGGGACGTCGCGCTTGCGCATAACCCTGATGGCGACTCATAGCGAAGCGCAGATCGAGCGCGCATTGAACATCTTCGAGGAAGTTAAACGCCGATGGCCAGCGATCACGACAAGCTGAAACAGCTCGACCATAGCTATCTCTGGCATCCGTTCACGCAGATGCAGGATTGGATGAGCGAGGACCCGGTGATCATCAGCCGCGGCGATGGTCATTATTTGATCGACGATCAAGGACGGAAATATTTGGACGGCGTGTCGTCGCTATGGTGCAACGTCCATGGCCATCGCAAGAAGGAATTGGACGACGCGCTCAAGCAACAGATCGATCGCCTGGCGCACTCGACCTTTCTCGGCTTAAGTCACGTGCCGGGAATCGAATTGGCGCAAAAACTGATCGAAATCGCGCCCAAGGGATTGCAACGGGTTTTTTATTCCGACAGCGGCGCCACCGCGGTCGAGATCGCCGTGAAGATGGCGGTGCAATACTGGCAACTCAAAGGCGCCACCCAGCGTGTAAGAATTGCCACGCTGGCGGAGTCCTACCATGGCGACACCGTGGGCTCCATGAGTTTGGGTTACTCGGAGACTTTTCATCGCTATCACAAGAGTCTGCTGTTCCCAGTGATTCGCATCACGCCGCCCCATGTGTATCGCTATTACCAAGGCATGAGCGAAGCCGATGCCCTAGCTGCGGCGATCAAAGATGCCACGGAAAAACTCGCTGAACATGGGCCAACGCTAGCGGCTGTGGCGATGGAGCCGCTCATGCAGGGGGCGGCGGGCATGTGGGCGCAGCCGGTGGCTTATTTGCTGGCGATCCGCGAACTGTGCCGCAGCCATGGGATTCTATTCATTGTCGACGAGGTCGCCACCGGCTTTGGCCGCACCGGAAAAATGTTCGCGTGCGACCATGCCGGCGTGACGCCGGATATTTTCTGTGTCGCCAAGGGCATCACCGGCGGTTATTTGCCACTGGCGGCGACGCTTGCCACCGAGGATGTCTTCGCGGCGTTTCTCGGCGACTACAAAGATTTCAAAACTTTCTTTCACGGCCACACCTATACCGGCAATCCGCTCGGTTGCGCGGTCGCCATCGCCAATCTCGAACTGTTCGCCAAAGACGCTATCGTCGAGAAAATGCAACCGCGTGTGTCTATGCTGCAGCAGCGCTTGCGCGACGAGTTTCTGCCGCTCGCCCATGTCAGCGATATCCGCCAGTGGGGCTACATGATCGGCATCGAGTTGGCGCAGGACAAGGCGAGCCGAATGAGCTACCCGGCAGAAATGCGCCTCGGCCATCAAGTGATTCTCGAAGCGCGCAAGCGCGGCGTGATGATCCGGCCGCTCGGCGATGTCATCGTGCTGATGCCGCCGTTGAGCATGAGCGACGGCGAGCTGACGATTCTGCTCGATGTGGTCCACGACTGCATCGTCACGGTGACGGGAAAATAAATGGGCCAAGCGATCTTTATCACCGGCACGGACACCGGCGTCGGCAAAACGTTTTTTACCTGCGGCCTGGCGCGGTTGTTGAGGTCCTACGGCTATACCGTCGGTGTCATGAAGCCGGCTGAGACCGGCTGCGTCATGCGCGATGGCGCGCTCTATCCCGAGGACGCATGGCGTCTCAAGGAAGCGTCCGAGTGTGCCGAGCCCATTGAGAAGGTATGCCCGTACCGTTTACCCGAACCCTTGGCGCCGAGTATCGCCGCGGAACGCTCGGGGGTAAGAATTGACATCGACCACTTGCTCACGGTCTTCGACGAGATCAAGGCGGCTCACGACCTTACCTTAGTCGAAGGCGCCGGCGGACTGATGGTGCCGCTCTTGCCGAGCTATACCTTCGCCGATTTCGCCAGCGTCGCCAAACTGCCGGTCATCGTCGTGGCGGCCAACAAGCTCGGCGCGATCAATCATCTGCTGCTCAGCTTGGAGCATGCCAGCTGCAAAGATTTGACCTTGCTCGGCTATGTTTTGAACCGACTGTCCAATGAAGATTCTCTCGCTGCCGACACCAACCGCGAAGTGTTGGCGGGCCTGACCGGAGTCGCTTGTCTCGCCGAGTTGCCGTTCCAAGAGTCCGGTAGCTGCGATCGCCGATCTTTTCGAGGCGGAGCTAGATTTGAGAAACATCGAGTTGTGGATAGGGAAAACATGATCAGGAGCAAGTGGTTGAGCCAAACGCCCGATGTCGCGCGGGACTCCTACGATTCGATCCTGCCCTCGTTCAGCCTCGATGGCGGCACCGTCGACACGACCTGCGAATTCGCCATCGAGTCGCGCAAAGCGACGGTGCGCACGATCTCGATTTTGTTCTTAACCATTCCTTAACCTATTCTTAACCGCCAGTTTACCAACCGCCAATACCTTCCGGGGACCTGCTGTGGGGAGGTACTATCTTAATGACTTTACTTTCTGTCCGAGTTCGATGGCTAACGGTTTACTTGGGTATCGCCGGCTGTCTGGTCACTATCGGGGTCGATCAAGCCTTTGCCCAAGCGCGGATTGTCGGGATCTCCCAGTTTCCGCCAATATCCATCAAGGTTTTTCAGAACGCCAAGTTTGCCGGGAGCGTCGCCAATGATCGTAAGGTGCTGTTGGGCTCGGTTGGCAGCGATCTGTGGCGCGGCGCCAACGATGCCGCCGGCGAGTTCTGGATGGTCACCGACCGCGGCCCCAATGGCCAGATCCGAGTCGATGGCGCTAACCGACGCACATTCTGGGTACCCGAGTTTAATCCCACCATTGTTCGAGTAAAGTTGGACGGCAGCGCGGTCAAAATCGTCGAGGCGGTGCCGATTGTCGGCCGTTCCGGCAAGCCGATCACCGGCCTGCCGAATGCCAAAACCATCGATGAAACTCCCTACGATTACACGGCGCAGAAGGAATTCGGTTTCAACGTCAATGGCCTCGATACCGAAGGGTTGATCCGAACGAAATCCGGCGAATTCTGGTTGGCCGATGAGTATAGCCCGTCGCTCATTCACGCCGACAAAACCGGCAAGGTAATCAAGCGTTACGTGCCGGCGGGTGTCAAGCTGCCCGGCGCGGACTATCCGGTGCAAGAATCGTTGCCGGCGATTTTCGGCAAACGAAAAATCAACCGCGGCTTCGAGGGGCTGGCGGTGAGCGCCGATGAAAAAACTCTCTATGCCGTGCTGCAAAGCCCGCTGGCCAATCCCGACCGCAAGATCGGCGATGCCTCGCGCAATACCCGTGTCGTAGTTTTTGATCGGGATAAAGAGCAAGTGACGGCTGAATATGTTTATCGTTTCGACGTTGCCGCGGAGTTCGATCCAAGACCCAAGATGAGCCCAGATGAGATGAAACTATCCGCCGTGGTTTATCTGAATCCAACGACACTACTGATCTTGGAGCGCACCGATTGGGTCGCGAAACTTTACACCGTTGACCTAGCTGGCGCGACCAATGTTCTCAAGACCAAGTGGGACGATCCGAATACCTCGCCGAGTTTAGAAGCACTGGACGATCCCGCCAGTGGGGGAATTCGTGTGCTGCCGAAAACGCTGGTTCTCGACTTGAACCAATTCAAAGAAATGCCGGAGAAGATCGAGGGCGTTACCGTCATCGACCGTAATACCATCGCGGTTGCCAACGATAACGATTTCGATAGTGAAGAAAGCAAGTACGACGAGCAGGGCAATAATATCGGCAAGGGCAAGGTGAGTCAGATCCTGGTCATCGCATTGGACAAGCCACTGCCGCTCGACGCGAAATAGCTCCAGCGATCAGGAGTTGGGTGCTTCGCGCGCCGATTGACTGATGAACTGGCGGGTAAACTCGGCTAAATCTCCGGCAGGCTTGACCGTATGGCGATCCTAAGACGCTAAATCAAAGAGCCAGTGGCTCAATTTCGAGCGAACATGGCGGGATAGCGACGACTATCCGATCGATTGAGTATCCGTGCCAATGACGGCAGGTTACATTTCTGGGATCATGACACCGGTTGACCGTGATGCAAGTGGAAGTTAACCCAGCGTACCCTGTGCCTCGTGCACATAGCACCAAATCCAAGCCGCTGGCGGCAGCGCGCGCATGACCGGATGCTGCGTGTCATGGAAATGTTTGGTCGCGTGCCTGCCGGTCGAGGAATCGCAACAGCCGACGTGACCGCAGGATTGGCATTCGCGCAGCGCGACCCAAAACGTTCCCTCCGTCAGACACTCCTCACATGCGTTGGGAGTCGTTTGTTGGGGAAAGTCCGCTGGGCTCAAACCCGACAGATGTTCACAAGACACGGCCATATCATCCTCCTATTGCAAATCTCACAAATGAAAGAGTTTTCGCTTGCCGAAGTGTCCTGCATGATCGGCTCTTGATCGCTTGACGGACAAATTGGTTGCTAGAAATCGCCAAAGATTTTCCACGTCGTTTCATTCCAAAGGTTTCAACTCGCCGAGCATGGTCGGTATCAACTCTGTAACGGTTGGGTGAATGTGCATGGCGCGCTGGATCACCGTATAAGGCGCCTTGGCATACATCACATCCAGGATCGAATGGATAACCTCGTCGCATTCAATGCCGAGGAGCGACGCCCCGAGAATTTCTTTGGTCTCGGCGTCGATGAGAACTTTCATGAATCCTTGTGTCTCGCCTTTCTCCAGCGCGCGGCCAACCCGCGTCATCGGGCGTTTCCCAAGTAAAGCTTTGCGCCCGGTTTTGCGTACTTCCGCCTCGGTCATTCCGGCCCGCCCCAAGGGCGGATCGATGTAGAGCGCGTAGGCGGTGATGCGGTCACTCACCCGGCGCGGGTCGCCGTCCAGGAGATTGGCAGCGACGATTTCGTAGTCGTTGTATGCCGTGTGCGTGAAAGCGCCTCGCCCGTTGCAATCGCCCAGAGCGAAGATGCCAGGCACATTGGTGCGGAGTTGATCATCCACCTCGATGTAGCCACGCTGATCAACGCTGACCCCGGCGTTTTTCAGGCCGAGGTCGTCGGTGTTCGGCACCCGGCCCATGGCGAGAAGTAAATGCGAACCGATGACGGTCTTATCGCCGGCGCTGCAATCGACATTGACGGCCACCCTGTCGCCGCGTTTTTCCAAAGCGATGCATTGGGCGCTCAGCCGGAGGTTGATGCCTTCGGCTTCAAGGATTGTGCCGATCGCTTGGGAAACATCTACGTCTTCGCGCTGAATCAGCCGCGGCGCCATTTCGACGATGGTCACCTCACTGCCAAAGCGGCGGTACATCTGGGCAAACTCCAAACCGATGTAGCTGCCGCCGATGACGATCAGATGCTCGGGCACGAAGTCCACTTCCATCATGGTCGAATTGTTGAAATAACTGACCTGATCGTGGCCGGGCAACGCAGGAGTCGCGGCGCGCCCGCCGACATTGATGAAAATCTTCTCGGCTTCGAGAATGTCATCGCCGACGCGTACCTGATGCGCCGCTTCAAAGCTTCCGTGGCCTTCATGGACCGTCACACGCTCGGTGGTCTTCAACCACTGCTCGAGGCCTTCGTTGGAGCGCCGTACGACAGCGTCTTTGCGCGCTTTGACTTTCTTCATATCGACAGTGATGGAACTATCGATCGTCACGCCGTAATCGCCGGCCCGCCGCGCGATATATGCCGCGCGCGCACTGGCGATCAGCGTCTTGGTCGGAATGCAGCCGTTGTTGACACAGGTGCCACCGAAGCGTTTGCGTTCGATGATCGCCACTTTCATTCCGGCGCCGGCTAATCGCCCGGCGAGCGATGGACCGGCCTGGCCAGTGCCGATAATGATAGCGTCATATTTAGTTGCCATGGATTGAACCTCCAATTCGTCGAACAGAGTCAATATTTCTACGGTATGCCTAGCACGCTACTGAAAAAAGTTCGGAATGCTTCGAGAGCCTCAGCATGAACGAAAAATCTTCAATGGAATCGATGCCCCTCCGGTCGTCTACGCTGCCCGTCGCCGTGGTGGCAACCAGCGTGGTCCCGTCAAGCTTGTCATTTTGCATCGTGAAAAATAATTCCCAGGGTGTATCGCTCGCCGGAACGCACGGTGCTGACACCGTGACGAAGGTTGGCCCGATAGTAGCCGCGCGCGCCGCGAACGGGTCGATGATGAACTGAAAAGATGACCGCATCGCCCTGCTCGGGAGTGAGCACTTCAACGCGGGATTGCCGGCGCGGCTGTTGCTCGGCAAGGACAAATTCGCCGCCGTCAAAATCTTTGCCGCGCTGACTTAAGAAGCAAGTAACCTGAAAAGGAAAAACGACTTCGCCGTATAAATCCTGATGCAGACGGTTGAAGTCCCCGGCGCCATATTTGAGCAGCAAGGGTGTTGCGCGCTCTTGGCCGGCACGATGACATTGCTCAAGAAAGTCGGCTAGCTTTTCAGGATAGCGAACCGTTTTACCGCCGAGCCGTTCGCTCCATTGATTGGCCAGCAGCGCGAGCTGCGGATAGATAGACGCTCTAAGCTGTTGCACGATCCCGGGCAACGGATAATTGAAATACTTGTACTCGCCCCGGCCGAACGAATAGCGCGACATCTCGATGCGCGAGCGGAACCGATGATCCTCGGCGTAATAGCCGGCTAGATCTTGGCAGATATTCTTCGCGAGCACGCTGGAGATCAAGACGAAGCCGCGATCATCGAGCTGGGACAGCGAATATTCCCAATCAATATCGCGCTCGCCAATGGTCGATGGCATTCTCATCGGAAAATTTCTCGCCGCAATTCATTTATACAACAGTGGAACGGGTTTCGAGAGCCAGAAGCGCGGCTTTCGTCGCGATCCCCCCGGCAAAGCCGGTAAGCGATCCGTCCGCGCCGACGACCCGATGACAGGGCACGATGATCGACAAAGGATTCTTGCCGTTGGCGGCGCCAACGGCGCGAGCGGCCTTGGCGGAGCCGATCGCCTTTGCCAGATCGAGATAGCTCCTGGTTTGACCGAACGGTATCTCTCTCAAGGCGCGCCAGACCTTCTTCTGAAACTCGCTGCCGCCGGGCTGAAGCGGAAGATCGAAGCCGGTTCTTGTGCCGGAGAAATATTCCGTAAGCTGGCGCTCGGTCTCGAGCAAGATCGGCTGCTGCGGCGCCAACGTTGCAGTATCAAGCTTTACTCGGTTTGGGAGGTCGCGTTCCCAGAGCACCGCGACCAACGCGTTGGAGTTTGCCACCAGCTTGAGCTTGCCGACGGGGGATTCGAACTCTTTGTAAAGTAGCTTCAAGGTTATTCTCCTTTTTGCTTTTCGACAGGCTTTGGGCGAATTCCTGCCACAGATAAGTCGCCGCGTAGGCTCGCCAGGGTTTGATCAGTGCCAAATCCAGCTCCGGATGAAGCAAAAGCGCGCGCTTAAGAATCAAATCCGTCTTGGGAAACGCGTCCGTGTCACCGATGGCCCGAAGGCTGATATATTCAGCCGACCAGGGGCCGAGACCTTTCGTGTCGAGTAGCGCCTTGCGGAATGCTGCGCGATCTTGAGTTTCGGAAAGAGAAATAGCGCCGCTCAGCACGCGCCGGCTGAAGTCGCGTATCGCCTCCCGGCGCGCGATCGTGGTTCTAACCGCGTTCAGATCGGCTTGCGCCAAGACCGCGGCTTCGGGAAACAGGCGCATATTTTTTCCCGACGACGGATGCGCGATCGCCGCTCCATAATTCTGCACGAGTTGGCCGATCAGATTTGCCCTTTGCGGTGCTGAAACCAATTGGCCCAGGATCGAACAGATTGCCGTTTCGAACGGATCCCATCCTCGCGGCAGTCGCAAACCCGGAGAGCGTTGGCAAAGAGCTGCGAGCAGAGGAATTCGCCTAAAGCTTTTCCTGATCAATATGGGATCGCAGTCCAAATCGAACATTTTTCTTACTCGCTCGATGACATCGGCTCTTATCTCGGGCTGATCCGGTGCGATGCGAACTTTTAGCTGAGGCACGCCGACCATTTTTTCTATGCGAACAATTCCGGTTCTGCCTTCGATACGAAACACTCGCTCGAAGGAGTTTGCCGTGACTCGTTCCAGGCCGGGAATCGAATGCGACTGGTAAAATCGCATGATCGTCTGCCAATCGTAGGGTGATTTAAACGGCAGGTCGACCTCGCTGCCGTCCGTGTCACCAACTTTGGAGCGCTTCGCTCGTCCTGTTCGTTGCCGTCTCAAGGTCAATCTCTAATCCGGCTGACAGCTTTTGCACGGGCGCATGCCGGCTCGTCTCGCCTCTCTAGGATCGGCGAAATACAAGATGCGCGCCCGGTCGACGCGCGCGGCGGTCCGGCAATTGACCCGGCAATAGATTTTGCTTCCCTTGTGGCCCCAGACGACGTTGTCGGGAAGGCGCACGGCAGTCTCTACTAGCGCAAAACCTTCGCTGCGCAGCAGTTGCAACTTACGCGGGATGCCGCCGCCATAGCCGCCGATCCCGCCGTCCGAGGCGATCACGCGGTGGCATGGAACATAGATCGGCACCGGATTGTTATGCATGGCGTTACCGACGGCCCGCGCTCCTTTAGGCGCTCCGGCGGCGGCGCCCAAAGCCTGGTAGCTGACCACAGCGCCGCGCGGGACTTCCTGGAGCTTATGCAAAATATTCTTTTGGAACGCAGTAGCCACCAGTGTCAAGTCGACTTTCTGACGCAGCGCTTTTGCCTCGCCGGCGAGATAACGGCGAATCTCTTCGCCGACCTCGCTAATCGTCCGTCGATCGTCGTCGAGATCGAGTTCGCATCGAAGTTTTGCAATCGTAACCGCCAGGTCGTCATCGTCGAGCAAGTAATGATTGAGCGCAATGCCGCGGCCAGTCATGGCCACGAGCAGATCACCCAGCGGTGATTTCACGATGCCCACCGCCGCGTCCGGGCGCCGAACATGCTTCAGCGCATGATCGACCCGGCTGCGGGAATGACGCAACAATGCATCGATTCCATGCTCTTCGCGGATTCTGCCGATTGAACCGATGAGCTTTTCGATTTTCATAAACATCACCACATCGACTTGATTTTTCTTATCGCCTGGGAAACATTCGCCCGCGCGCCCTGTGCCGAGCAGCCCATCGCGTCAGCTATCTCCGCGTAGTCCAGACCGGCGAAGCAGCGCAGCTGCAGCGCTTCGCGTTGTTTCGGCGGCAGTGCGGCAATCAGCTCGCGCATGCGCACAACCGCGTAACCGTCATTTTCACTAAACCCACGATGAGCTTTGCCGAGCCGATCCGGAGGCGGATTTTTCTCCTCGACGGCGACGATCACTCGCGCTCGGCGCGCACCGTCACGTGCCTGATTACGACACAGGTTGACGGCGATGGCGTACAGCCACGGCCTGACCTTACTCTCCGGCTCAAGGCGCGGATAGGCGCGATAGGCGCGCAGCCAGGTTTCCTGGAACAAGTCCGCGGCGTCGGCGCCGTTGCCCGACACGCGCAGCAGATAGCGCAGGATCTCCCGTTGGTGGCGTTGCATGATCTGCTCGAAGGGAAGCGGTATTTGTAACTTCTCGCGCGCCATATGTCTCTTTAAACCCCGCGGACGGGCAAATGTGAAAAATCCCCGTCCAAAAATTAAACATTAGCGCGCCGGTGCGATTTCACAAACAACACTGGCGGGATTTTAGGCAATAGATCGATTCAAACCGACGTGACAACCGGGGCTAAAGAACGGATGAACAATGATAGCGTGATATTTGATTGCCATTAAGTTGGACCGGCAAAATCGTCGAAAAGAGTCAATATCTATAGGATACCATCGATACTAACCGTCGCCTCATTTGAGGAACGCGACGATCGCCGGGATGACCTGGCCGGTCGCTTCCTCCATCAGCCAATGGCCCGAACCCTTCACCACGGTGCCGGTCACGTTGGTGGCAATCAGCTTGGTTTGATCGATGAGGAAGATGCCCGAAGCTTTTTCACCCGTAAGCACGAGGAACGGCATCTCCAGCTTGGTCGTCGAGAATGCCGCGAAGTCCTTGGCGTCCTGCTCGAAAGTCTTGAAGTATTCGAAGCCGGCGCGCATGCCGTTGGCGCGCGCGTAGGCGGCGGCGTAGATGCGCCGGTCGGCCTCGGGCACGGACTTGGTTTTGTCGGCGGCAAAGTCGTTCCAGAAGTGCTCGAAGTAAATCCGCTCACGCCCCTTCACCAACGCCAGCGGCACATCGCCATAGAAATGAAAGTGCCAGAGGTCGCGCAGACAGCCAGACGTCCTTCCAATTACCGACGCCCGGCAAGAACGCATCCATCAAGACGACCTTGCTGACCTCTTTCGGGTACTGGGCGGCGTATGCGTAGGCCACCATCAAGCCGATGTCATGTCCAACCAGTTGCACCTGTTCATGGCCGAGCTGGCGCACGAGAGTTCTAATGTCTTTCGCCAGGGTCTTTTTGTCGTAGCCGTCTTTCGCGCGCTCCGAGTTACCCGCGCCGCGCAAGTCCGGGGCGATCACGGTGTGGGAAGCTGCGAGCAATGGCATCAGAGGTATCCACATGTGGCTTGTTTGAGTGTAGCCATGCAGCAAGACCACCACCGGGCCACGGCCGCCGATCTTGTAGTTAATCTTTACGCCATCGACATTGGCGATCTTCTCGGTGAATCCCTCAGGCAGCCGAGCCGGGGTCCCCTGGGCAGAAGCAGGCACGCTGATGAGCGTCAGCACAACGGCCAGAAGAGCCAAATAGAGCCAGCGAGACAAAGTTGAGATTGAGGTCATCATCTTCTCCAATGCTGCGGCAAGACGCCGCGAAGCCATTCATCTCTATGCAAAAATTTTGTCGATCGCGACTATCATGCACATTTCAGATTCTAAACCCGCGTTTCCGCGGATCTCGTTTTCAAAGGCCTGATTGATTCATCGGCAGTGATGATATTGACGCCAAACCTAGAACCGCGAAACCACCCACAGGCTGCCGGCGATCGCCACGATATCCTCAACCAGGGCGACGTAAATGTCCCGCGTGCCCAGCGCTCTGCACGATCCGGGTACGCGCCTGGTAGCCCGCGAAACAGCCGACAACGCCGCCGAACGCGCCAACTAGTGCGCCAAGAAAAACTCCTTGCGCTCCGCCAGCGGCGATGCACGCGCCCGTCAACCCGCCCATGACGATGCGCGCGATCAGGCCCGGCGGCGCCGTACGGCTCGGCGTCTGCGGCAGCTTGTCGGCCACCAGCTCGACGATTGCGAGCACAGTAAAAATTACTACGGCGGAGAGCGAACCGATGAGCGCGAGCCAGCCGTCGAGTTTCAGCCAACCCAAGTACACCGCCCACGCCGTCGCTGCTGGAGCCGTCAGCGCGCGCAACCCGCCAAAGAATCCGATGAAAAATACCAGAAGTAGCGTCATCATATAGTCGCGCCTTCGCCCTGCGATTTTGCTTCAGGCGGTATCGCGCAGTCATTTATTCGGCAATCGCCTGCTACATATCTCATTCCTGCCATCCTCCGCCGAGAGCTTTGTAGAGCTGAACCAGCGAAAGCAACTCGTCACGCTTGGATTGAGCCAGGTTCAACTCGGCGACGAACAGATCCTGATCCGAGCCGAGTGCATTAAGCATCGTATCCACTCCACCGCGAAATCGCAGGTAAGCCAAGCGCTTTCGGTCCTGCAGCGCGGTGACCAGCAATTCCCGTTGCGTGCGGATTTCTTTAATGCGTTGGAACTGAACCAGCGCGTTCGAGACGTCGCGAAATCCCGCTTGAACGGCCCCTTCGTATTGCGCCAGCGCGCTATGCTGCTGCGCTTCGGCCAGTTCCACACCGGAGGTAATACGACCGCCGGCGAAGATCGGCTGCGTAATCTGAGGGATAAAACTCCATATTCGTCTTGAACCGGAGAACAAATTCGCCAGCGCCGTGCTTTGATACCCGAACTCACCGGTCAGCGTGATCTGCGGGAAATAGGCCGCCTTCGCGACACCGATGATGGCGTTTGCCGCAACCAGGTTTTGCTCCGCGGCTTGAATATCCGGGCGTCTTTCCAACAGCTTCGACGGCAAGCCGGCCGGCACTTCCGGCGGCGTCTGCTGAACTGTTAACAGACGACTGCGCGATATGGAACCAGGATTTTTGCCGAGCAGAAAACTGATTTGATTTTCGGTTTGCTCGATTTGACGTTCCGCATCCGGTATCGTCTCCGCGGCGCCGTAAACTAGTTGCTCTCCCTGTCGCGCGTCCAGCAGCGTTCCGACCCCGCCTTGCAGTTGAAGCCGGATCAAACGGAGCGACTCCGCTCGCGTAGCCAAAGTGTTTTTTGCAATCTCCAACTCCAAATCCAGTTCGAGAAGGCTGAAATAGGCGGTGGCCACGTCGCTGATCAGTGTCGTGACGACGGCTTTTCGGTTCCAATCTGCAGACAGTAAATCGGCGCGCGACGCTTCAGTCGCTCGGCGCAATCGGCCCCATATGTCGAGCTCGAAGGTGAAAAGATTGAGGAAGACCGAGCCGAAGGTGCGCTGGCGGCTGGTTTCTCTGGGGATGGTAAATTGTCCCTGGCGTGATAGCTCGACACTGCGAACATCGGCTCCGATACCGAAGTTTGGATACTGATCCGCTTGTGTGATGCCAAGATTCGCGCGTGCCGCGTCGACCCGCGCAACGGCATCGCGGAGATCGTAGTTTTGCGTCAGCGCCGTGCGGATCAATTCTTGTAACTGCTCGTCTTGGAAAACTTCAAACCATTTAAGCTCGGCAATGGATTGCTGGTCGGGAGGTATCACAGCGGAAGAGCCGCGGAATGCATCCGGCGTTGTCACGGCAGGCCGCCGATAATCCGGACCCACCATGCAGCCGCTCAGCAGCAGGATCAATGCAGCGGCGCCGCTCGCGCGCTTTTTCATCTCCGGCTGTCGAATCATCGTTGCCTCCCTCATCCCACTTGCGGCGCCGGCTGCTCTGCTGCCGCCTCATGCCTCTGCCGGCGGCGCGCGAGTCGCTCTATCGCGTAGAACGAAACCGGAATGAGTAAGCTCGCGAAGAGCGTGTCGAAGGCCATTCCCATGATCACGACGGTGCCTAGTATTCGGCGCGCCACGCTCCCCGCCCCCGAAGCGATCCACAACGGCACGCATCCTAGAATGAACGCAAGCGATGTCATGAATAGTGCCCGACGGCGTATCCTCATTCCTTCCAGCGCCGCGTCGATCAGACTTCGTCCCTTCTCGAACTCGATCTTCGCGAATTCGACGATCAGGATCGCGTTCTTCGCCGCCAGCCCGATGAGGACAATCAGACCGACTTGCGAGTAGGCATCGAAAGGAAAATGGCGCAGCCATAAACCACTGAACGCGCCGAGCACAGCGATCGGAACCGTCAAAAGAATCGCGAACGGCAGCGACCAACTCTCGTAGAGCGCGGCAAGAATGAGAAACACAAAAAGCAGCGAAAACCCAAAAATCGTGGCTGCGGACACACCCTTGTCTGCGGCTTGCTCCTGGAATGACATGCCCGAGTAGTCGAAGCCCATTTCCCGCGGCATAGTTTGGGCGAATACTTCTTCCAGCGCCTGCCTGCCCTGGCCGGAACTGTAACCCGGCGCGAGACTGCCATTGATTTGTGCCGCCCTGTAACCATTAAAGCGTACCGTAAATTCCGGACCCGACGTCGTTTTCATCGTCACGACCGTCGAGAGTGGCACGGGGTCTCCGTCATTGTTCCGAACCCGGAAGAGCCCAACGTTGTCCGCTTCCGTCCGAAATTCTCCTTCCGCCTGCACGTACACCTGCCACACCCGCCCGAAACGGTTGAAATAGTTGACAAAGAGTCCTCCCATGAACGTCTGGAGCGTCTGGTAGACCGAATTCAGATCCACCCCCTGTTTCAAGACCTTGTCCCGATCGACATCTGCGAAAACCTGCGGCGCGCTCGGGATAAACGTTGTCGTCAGCGACGCAAACTCCGGCCGCTGGCGCGCCGCCTGAAGGAAGCGATCCGTGTTTTGCGCCAGGAACTCAACGCTCTGTCCCGACCGATCCTCGAGCAGGAATGTCACGCCGCCGGAGGTGCCGATGCCGGGAATCGCCGGAGGTGAAAACCCGAATATTTGCGCGTCGGGAATTGTCGCGAGCCGCTGGTTCAGATTCCGCAGGATGGCGTCCGCGGTCAATCCTGAGCCGCGCTCACCCCACGGCTTGAGCGTGACAAAATAAAATGCGTTGTAGGTGGTATTTACGAAGCTCAAAAGGCTGAAGCCGACAACGGTATTGTACGTCTGAACGCCCGGAGTGTCTTTCAGAATCGCTTCGATTTTTTTGGCGACATCGTCCGTCCGCTGTAATGATGCCGCCGTCGGCAGTTGCACGTTGAGGAAAAAGTATCCCTGATCTTCTTCCGGCAGCAATCCGGTGGGGAGGCGCGAACCAAAAAAGCCCGCGGCAAGAGCGACCACAACCAGCAACAAAACCGAAAATGCTACCTTGTGGAGCAGCACGTCGCTGCCGACGAGATAGACGTGCATGACTTTGCCAAATCCCGAGTTAAAACGATCGAAGAACCAGCCGAGCAGCCCGCGCGATTGCTTTCCCGGCTTCAGCAGAAGCGCCGCGAGCGCCGGTGAAAGCGTCAGGGCGTTGAACGCCGAGATCAGAGTCGAGATCGCAATGGTGACGGCGAACTGATTATTGAGTCGCCCCGTGATGCCGCCAACGAATGCGGCCGGTAAAAATACGGCAGCGAGAACCAGCGCGATCGCGACCACTGGTCCGGAAACTTCTTCCATGGCTTTAAGAGTCGCATCGCGCGGCGAAAGCCCTTGTCTCGATGTGTTGCTCGACGGCCTCGACGACGACAATCGCATCGTCGACCACGAGCCCGATGGCCAGGACCAGACCGAACAATGACAGAGTATTGATCGAGAAACCGAGCAAGGGGAAAACAGCGAAAGTGCCAACCAGCGAAACCGGTACTGCGAGGAGAGGAATCAGAGTGGCGCGCCAGTTCTGCAGGAAGATAAACACCACGAGGACCACCAGGATCAGCGCCTCGACGAGCGTCTGGACGATCTCTTTGATCCCCTCGGAAACCGCGAGAGTCGTATCGAGTGAGACAGTGTAGTCGAGGTCCTCAGGAAACCGCGTTTTCAATTCGTCCATCAACTGCTTCGCGCTGTTCATCGTGTCGATGGCGTTGGAGCCGGGTAGCTGGTAGACGGCGATGATCGCCGAAGGATTGCCGTTAAGGCGTCCGATCTGGTTGTAGCTCTGCGCGCCGAGCTCCACGCGAGCCACATCCTTCATCCGCACGATCGAGCCGTCGGGATTGGCGCGCACCACCACGTCGCCAAATTCCTCGGCGGTCAAGAGACGGCCCTGCGCCCGAACCGTATAGGTGAACTGCTGCCCGCGCGGTACAGGCTCCGCGCCGATTTGGCCCGACGGGTTCACCTTGTTTTGGTTCGTGAGGGCCGCGGCAATGTCGCTGACCGTGATGCCGAGGCTCGCGAGCGTGTCCGGTCGCACCCAGAAACGCATTGCGTACTGGCCGGCGCCGAAGATAGTTACCTGCCCAATGCCGGGCACGCGGCTCATCGGATCGTTGATGTTGATGTACGCGTAATTGGCGAGAAACGTTGCGTCATAAGTTCCCTTGGGCGAGTAGAGGGAGAACAGCGCCAGAGGGCTCGTGGGCGACTTGCGAATCGTGACACCCTGGTTGCGGACGTCAAGCGGGAGCTGCGATTCGGCCTGAAGGTAACGCATCTGTGTGAGGATTTGGTCGGTGTTTGCGTCTGTGCCGACGTCGAAGTTGACCCTCAGTCGCATCAGCCCGCTACTGGCGTTGACGGAAGTCATGTAGATCATGTTGTCGACGCCCTGCATTTGCTGCTCGATCGGCGTTGCCACCGACTGCTCGACGGTTTCGGCATCGGCGCCGACGTAGGTCGCCTGCAAAAGGATTTCCGGCGGCGCGAGCTCGGGATATTGAGCGATCGGCAGCCGCACGATAGAAACGACGCCGACGATCACGAACAGGATGGAAATGACGATCGCAATGATCGGGTGGTCCACGAAATATTTGGCCATATTTTACCTCGGCTGCGAGTTGGCTGTGGGCGCGGATTTGGCTTCGGTCATGGCTTTGAGCGGCTTAGGGTTGACCGTCATGCCCGCTTTCACCATCTGGATCCCCTCGGCGACAACTTCCTCGCCCGGCTTCAACCCCGCGTCAATGATCCATTGCGGACCAATGCGCTCCGCGACTTTGACAGGCCTGATCTCAATCTTGTTATCTTTGCCCACTACCGCCACCTGGTAACTACCTTGCAGCTCTGTCACAGCGCGCTGGGGAACAAGGAGGGCGCCCTTTTTTGTCGTAGTAATTGCCCGCACGCGGGCGAACTGCCCGGGGCGAAGGATATTTCCCGGATTGGGGAACAGTCCCTGCAGCCGTAGTGTTCCGGTTTTCACATCCACCTGGCGGTCGGCGAAAGAAAAGCTGCCTTCGTGGGGGTAACGCGATCCGTCAGCCAAAATCATTTCCAGTCCCAAATGTTTCTCTTGTTCGGCGCGTTTCGCCGCGTCAGGATTTTCCTTGATATAATTGAGGTATCCCCGTTCGCTCACGGGAAAGTAGACCTTGATCGGGTCAAGCGTGGACACAGTCGTGAGCAAACTCGTCGGCCCCACGAGATCGCCAATCTGTGCTTGGGCGACGCCGACAATGCCGTCGATTAGCGAGACGATCCTGGTAAAGCTCAGATTTAACTCGGCGGCATCCGATTGGGCGCGCGCCGCATCGATCTGTGCTTTGGCCGCCCGGACTTGCGCCTGGGCCGCGATATTCCCTTGAACGGCGTTGTCGAGGTCTTGCTGGCTAACTGCCTGCTCTTTGGCCAGCGGCGTGTAGCGATTCACGTCGAGCTGGGCTTTGACTTGATTCGCTTCAGCCTGCGCGAGCTGCCCTTCAGCATTGGCGCGCTGTGCTTTGGCCTGATCCAGGGCCGCCTGAAAAGTTCTCGGATCGATCTCAAACAGCAACTGGCCCTTTTTCACAAAAGAGCCTTCTTGATAGGTCTGGCGAAGTAGATAGCCGGTTACCTGTGGCTTGATCTGTGCGTTGACGAACCCATCCAACGTGCCGACCCATTCGTTCCAGATGGGAACATCCTTTTGCTCGACCTGAATCACCTCGACTTCTGGCGGACGCGCCTGCGGCTGCTCGGATTTCCCACAGCCGAGTGAACTCAACAGAATCACACTCGCAAGGACCTGCCAGAAACGTGGACGGCGTTTGACGGGCGTATCTATTTGAGAAAATTTAAAAACGAACAACTCATCACTGCATTTCATGGCATGCGAATCCTCGCTAGCTTTC
>CAVXEP010000004.1:0-294232 GCA_963760795.1 uncultured delta proteobacterium | reverse complement strand
GCTCGCCTGGCCCGCGCCAAATCCTAGGAACGATAGTTCCACCGGCTTTTCCGCGCCCTTCTTCATGGCGCCCGGCACGGGAACGGTTACGCCGCCGACGGTTTCGTCGCGTGAGCCGGCGCAGGAGCTGGCGAGTATAATCAGCAAGAGGACGGGAAGTGAAAAACCGCCGCGTATGGAATTCAATCGCCAGCGCATTGGAACCTCCAGTTAAAACACAGGCATACCGTAGCTTACGAATTGGCCTCCGGCGCCACCGGCAGGCCGACAAAAAACCACAGGATCAGTAATGCAACGCCGACAAATTCCGGCAGCGTCGGCGAGACATGGCTCAGGGCGCCGCCGAGCATGCCGCCGAGGGACGAGCCGATGAAGCCGAAGGAATTATAAACGCCGCTCGCCGTGCCGCGCCCGCCGGCGGGCACCTGCTGGGTGAGAAACGCCGGCAGCATCGGTTGGTAGATACTGTAGCCGAAGAAAAACGCCGCGCCGCTGATATATAGAAGCAGTTCGTACTGGGCATTGGCGCCGACCAGATAGATCGCGTAACCCACCGTCGCCGTAAGCCAGCCGATCATGATCGGCCGGCGAAAGCGTCCGGCTTTTTCAGCGCGGCGCATGTAAGGGAAGACCAGCAAGACGCTGGGCAGGAAGATGATCGAATAGACCTGCCAAAGATTGGCTTTGTCGAAACCGATATCGGTCCAGCTTAACGGATAGGTGAAAAAAAATAAATTCAAAGTAAAGGAAAGCACGAAGGTGGCTGTGAATATCGGCCGTAGTTTTTTTTGGCCGAGGATCGCTTTGAACGTCATCGGCGCTTCGGCGCTGGCGCCGCGCCGATCGGGGGGGAATGACGTGGCGGTCAGAATCATGGCGAGAAATCCCAGCCCCGCCAATAGGTAGAACAAACCGTTAAGGCCGATCTGCGCGGCGAGCAGCGGCCCGGCGAGCAGGCCGATCATAAACGACGCGCCGATGGCGATGCCGGTGATGCTGTAGGCTTGGGCACGCACGCTCGGGCGGGTGAGATCGGCGAGCACCGCGAACGCGACCGCGCCCACAGCGCCGGTGCCCTGGAGCGCCCGCGCCAGAATTAGCCCATAAATATCGTTCGCCCATGCGCAGCCGACGCTGCCCAAAATAAACAGTAGCAGGCCGACCAGCAGTACCGGTTTGCGCCCCCAGCGGTCGCTAGCCCAACCCAACGGAATTTGGAAAATACATTGAATCAGCGCGTAGATGCCGAAGGCGACGCCGGCCAGCGCGGGCGACGCGCCGGGATAGCGCACCGCGTAAGCACTGAAGATCGGCAGCATGAGAAAGATCCCGAGCAAGCGCAGCGCCGAGATCAAGCTGACGGTAATAACCGGCGCGATCTCCTCGCGGGTGAAGGAGTGAGAACTGTCAGCCAAAGTGAAGCGTGGTCTCCGATGCCGTTGGAATAGACCGTTAAATTACATGCTTTGCCGGAAATAGGAAGAGGGAAGATGCTGGATGCGCGGTTCGCGTAAGGTGAAGACGTTTTTTCACCACGAAGGCACGAAGGACACGAAGGTTTCGGATGTTAAGTCTCCGACCTTCGTGATCTTCGTGTCCTTCGTGGTGAACTGTCCTTCCCGAATTTGTGTTCTTAGTTTGCGTAATTGTCCGACAACGTCGCGCTTGCTTCCTCGTGGTGAAATTCCCGAGTTCATGACGTGGCGCTACCGGAGCCGCGCTTCTGGCGGCCGGGCGGCGCGGCGCGTTGGCTAGTTCGACGCCTTCGCTGTCGAAGGCTTTCTTCAGACGGCGCCGATATTCGCGGCCGATGGTATTTTGCTGCGCGGGTTGGGTTTTGAATCTTGCCTTGATCGTTACGGCGACCTCGGTGAAGTTGTCGACGCCGTAAATTTCGATGGGTTCGATCATCGCCCGGCCATATTCGGATTCTTTGCGCATGTCGTCCGCGACCCGCCGCATGATATCGATGACCCGGTCGGTATCTTCGTTGTAGGATACGGTGACGTCGATGACATAAGCCGACCAGTCCATGGTGGCGTTGGCCAGGGTCGTGATCGAGCCGTTGGGAAAGACATGGACGACCCCCGCTTGATCCCGCAGCGCCACGGTGCGGAAGGTGACCGATTCAACCACGCCGCCGGTGCCGTTGATGATCGCCATATCGCCGACGCGGATCTGATTCTCCAACAGCAGAAAAAATCCGCTGACCAGATCGCGCACCAGATGCTGCGCGCCGAAGCCGACGGCGAGGCCGACGACTCCGGCGCCGGCGAGGATCGGGCCGATGTTGACGCCGATCTGGCTGAGCGTGATCAACACCACGACAAACCAAAGAAGCCCGCTGCTGATGGTCCAGAGCACGCTCGACAAAGTCTTGATGCGTTTGGCGGCGGCGCCCGGATAGGTCTCGTCGTAACTCGTGCTGCGGATCAGGAATGTTTCAAATCGGCTTAAGGTGGCGCGCACTAGTTTGACGACGACATAAGCGAGGGCGACGATCACGGCGATGCGTATGATCCCTTGGAGTGCATTCACACTGATGGCCATGATCCTCGCGACGAACGATTCAACGGCGTTTGCTGACATGAGTAGTTCCCCCTTGTTCAATAAGTCCTGAGAGTTTGTCGCAAGAATTCAGCGAAGATACCAGCACGAGCGGCAAATCGACCGGTGAAAAATTTCTTGACTTGGAATGAGGCTGGGGTAAGTTGTGCGAACTTTCAAGTTGGCGGAAGGATTTTCCGCCGAGCGCGAGAACGCTTCCGGCGGCATGAAACCTTCTCTTTGCAGGGCTTTACAGGACTGTTGACTAGCTGTCGGAAACTTGAAATTCCCATACAGGTTTCGACAACAAAGGATGATAACTTGCGTGTCCTTGTTTTGACCTTCGTTCTCAGCCTTTCGAACGTTCTATCTTCGCTTGGGCAACATCATCCGCTGGTCGGCACCTGGCGCTCCTCCGCGGTCACTCAGGCCGGCGAGCAGCAGGTCGAAATCGTGATTCAAGCCAACGGAACATATAGCCAACAGTGGCGCGGCCGGAACGTCTTGAATACCTACACCGGTCGTTGGCGGGTGATGGACGGTGGGATTGCCCGCTTCGACATCGATGACTGGCAGCCCAAAGAATGGTGCGGGCCTCTCGGCTGCACCAAGATCCTGCGCCCTCCAGGCACTACCGCTCGCATCCAATTTCAGGGAGCGAACCGCTTCCGAGCGACGCCCATGGATGGTAGCGCGAGTTTAGTCTATCAACGGGCGGGCTAGAGGACATTCGTTCGCCATGGGCAGTAGTGCGTGCAGACGGAGAAGACAGTTCGGTCAAATTATATAGAATAAGCAAGCCATCCAATTTTTGTTTTCCTTTTATCGACTAGTCTCGCCAGTGGATAAAGTTCGGTGAACCGCTTCCAGAAACGGATCGCCTTTGACCAATCTCGTGAAATTATCGTAAACGAGCTGCTCGATTTGCTCGCTTGTGGATTGTCGCAATAGCGCAAGCGCCTCTACCACGTTCTTGATCGCCACCGGCATTCCCACCTCATCGTTTTTCTTCAACCACTTGAGCGCGCCGGGATTATCGGTTTCGGTGAGCAGTAAATGTTCCGGCACCGTCTTGGCGATGGTTTTGATGTAGTCGGAATAAAGCACTTCGACGCCGATGGTAAAGTAACAGCCGAAGTCGATCATCGCTTTTAGAACATCCATCGGCCCGGAGTACCAATGGATGATGGCGCGGCGGACGTCATATTTCACAAGCAAGTCGAGGATTTCTTTTTCGCCGGCTTTGGTGTGCAGGTTGACGAACTTGTTCTGCTCGCCGGCGGCGGCGATGAAGTATTCCAAGACTTTTCTTTGCGCGGGATAGGTTGTCGTGTCCTTCACCCAATGAAGATCCAGACCGATCTCGCCGATGGCGGGACTCATGTCGATATAGCGGCTGAGTTCCGGCAAACGATCGGCGTAGTCAGCGGCGCGCCGAGGGTGGATGCCGAAGATTGGCAGAACCAGTTCTGAGCGCTCACCGATCTTTTGCAGCTCCAAGTAGGATGGCAGGTCCATCGCCGTGGCGACGGTAAAGATTTGCTGTTCTTCGATCTCTTGCACAGCGCGATCGAGTAGATCTCCGTACTTATCTAAATGAACATGGGCGTCGATGAGCATGGTTGTTACCCGGTTGGGTTAACATTGTTGTCGATCATAATTCCCGCCGCGGCTGTGCGCAAGCGTGTGCGTCAACACCTTGAGCCGGCTTAAACCAGCGTGTATCATCCGGCGATGTTTTGCCGTGTAAGGAAATTAACCTGATGACGATTTTCGTTGTTTTGTTGCTTCTGCTCGCCACAGCGGTGCCTTGCCAAGCGCGAAAGGTGTCGGTGGGTATTCCAGTCGTCGACGTGACCCAGAGTGCGCTTTATGTCGCGCGCGACCGCGGCTACTTTCACAAGGAAGGGCTCGAAGTCGACTTCGTCTTGATGCGCGGCGGCATGGCGAACCAGGCGTTGATCACCGGCAATGTCGATTTCACCACCGTGCCGACGGCGGCGCTGCAAGCGGGTCTGCAAGGGGCGCCGGTAAAGGTGTTGCTCAGCACTTTCCACAAGCCGATGTTCTGGCTTTATGCGCGCCCGGCCATTCGCACGGCCAAGGATCTGAGCGGGAAAAAGGTCGCGGTATCGAGCTTGGGCGCGGCGGGGGACTCGGCGCTACGCGAGTGGCTCAAGAATAACGGCATGGATGAAAATCGCGAAGTGGCGATCCTCGCCATTGGCACCACTGCGACCCGGCTGGGTTCGCTGGCGACCGGCGTCGTCGACGCCGCGATGATGACCTTTCCGCATAATATCACCGCCGCGGAACAGGGCTTTCGCGAACTGATATCGTTCATTGCTTCGGATATCATCCAGTTACAGGGCGCCATCGTGACCCATGACGGCTTGCTAAAATCGGATCCGAGCTTGGTGGAGAAGTTTCTTCGCGCGACGATTCGCGGCCTGATTTACTACTCGACCAATCGCAGCGGCGCCGTGTCGATCCTGGCGCGCAACGCCAGGTCGTCGGAAGATCTGGCGGGCAAGGTTTATGATCTAGTCAAACCGGCGCTGACGCCGGAAGGGATTCTCAACGACGATTTGCAAAAGCGAGTAATGAGTCCACTTTTGGAGCGCGTCGGACGTAAAGATGTTTCAATTGGGCGATTTTTCGATTTCGCGCTTGGCGCGGAAGATCAATGCGGAGTTGAAGGCCGAGAAGCCTTAGAGATTGGTTCCAATTGTTCCAAAGGTTCCAATAGTTCCAGATGTTCAATTCATGAGCACGATAACGGAGCTTTGATCTAATCCCAGTCATCCTAGACTAGAGTCGTTAGCTTTTTCTTCCAGTGTTCCTGCCAGTCGGCGCCGGGGGCGAGAACTTCGGATTCGACCGTGAGTTGCGGGAAACGGTTGGCGTCGGGCTCGCGGATCAGATGCGGGCCTTCGCGGCCGGCTTCGACGTCGCGGATTGCGCGCAAGAGCTGGCGGCGCGCGACGATGATGGCTTTGTCGCTGGGGCCGAGGAATTCCTTGCTACGGTCGACGATCTCGCCGCAGCCTTCGACGATGGCGACATCGTGGACGTTGAAGATCCGTCCCATGCCGGAAAAGCTCCAAGTTTTCATTGCCTCGCGGTCCTGCAGGTAGCGATTGCTTTTGTTGCGTTTAGGCCGGTAGCCGGGGCCGAGCTCGTCCAGGATTTCTCGATCGCGCTCGATGTCGCGCTGTTCCATGGGCGCGCTGCGGCGAAACACGAAGTCGTAGCGCCAATGGTGCGTGTCGTCGATGGGGACATGCCAGTAAAGATTGTAGCCGTCGCCTGACATCGGTCCCGGGATCGTCGCCTTGTTGGGAAACACGTAGTTGGTCACGCGGAAAAACGTCCGCCCATCGACATCGCGCAGGGAAAATATGCGCACGCCATAATCGGTCTCTTCAGCGTCGATGCGCGGCGCCATGTCGGCGTCGTAGAGCGCCAGAGGCAGCTTGCCGTCGCTGCCGGTGACGGTGCGTTTCAAATTATCCGGCACGTTGGCCTGGCGGTGCAAGTAGGAGACGTGGCTCGGATCGAGATTGCCTTCGTTGGCCTGAAAGAAATTGCACTCATGATAGAACTTGGAGGCCAGCACATGGCCGGCCGGCGCCACCAGCGGTTCGTAGTTGGGCAGGAGTGGCGGCTCGCCGGGTCCCATGTAGGCGAAGATAGCTCCAGCGCGCTCTTGGCAGGGGTAGGCGGGATGGCGCACTTTCTCGCAAAAGCGCCGGTCCGGCGGCTCGCAAGGCTGCTCGACGCAGCGGCCTTTACGGTCGAACAACCAGCCGTGGTACAGGCAGCGCAGGCCGCCATCTTCGACTCGGCCATAGCTCAAGTCGGCGCGCCGGTGCGAGCAGTATTGGCCGATCAAGCCGAGTTGGCCGTCGTTGCCGCGGAACAGAACCAGATCTTCGCTCATGACCTTGACCGGCAGCGGCGCGCCGTCGCTCGGCAGTTCTGCGACGAGGGCCACCGGGTGCCAATGGCGCCGCAACAAATTTCCTCCCGGCGTGCCCGGGCCGGTGTGAGTGATTAGGTTATTTTCTTCTTGGGAAAGCATCTGGTCAATTCCGATTTTTGTCTACTGGGTCGCTTTTCGATTGTCGCAGTGGTTTTATCACCATTTCTGCATTGGTGGCAATCACTGTTGGTATGGCATCTTACGTCGGGGCGACTGGCGGTCGCCCAGGCATCGAATCGCGGAACCGGTTGCAGAGCGGTCTTCGATTCATTAGAAAAGTGACCAGAGTTGAATGGAGGTAGCCATGGCTAATAGTTGGGAAACGGTGCGTGTCGATAATAGCGACATGCCGCTTTATTTAAACTTGCCGGCGAGCGAGCGAACCGTGCCGGGTATCGTTGTGGTGCATGGGCGGTCGGGTTTGGAAGACTTCATCAAGGATACCACCAAGATGTTCGCCCAAGTGGGCTACGCGGCGGTGGCGCCGAATCTATATCATCGCGACGGACCGGACTGCAAAGACGACAACGACGTGCGCAAGGCGCGCCTGCGCGATCCGTCGATCATTCGCGACATCGAAGGCGCCATCGGGTTTCTAAAAAATCACCAACAGGTCGACGGCGGCAAGCTCGGCATCGTCGGCTTCTGCATGGGCGGGCGGCTAGTCTATCTGATGTCGGCGGCGAGCAAGGACTTGAAAGCCGGAGTGATGTTTTACGGCGGCAGCACGATGGAGCCTTACGGCGAAGCCGGACCGACACCGTTCGATCGCACACGGGAAATCAATTGTCCGATCCAGGGCCACTTCGGCGCCGACGATCAAAATCCGTCGCCGGACGACATGCGTAAACTCGACGCCGAGCTGACCAAGTTCGGCAAGCCGCACGAATTTCACAGCTACGCCGGCGCGGCGCACGCGTTCGTTAACTCAGGTTCGAGAAATTATCGGCCCCACGCCGCGGCGCTGTCATGGCCCAAGGCGATGGACTTTTTTGCCAGGCATCTGGTCGGATAGGGGATCCAGAGCTCCAATCGTTCAAAACGTTCATGCCGTTCAAATCGTTCGGGTGGCGCGGGAGACACACGGAGCCTTTTCACCATCAATATTACTCAACACAGCCGAGTGCATAAGTTAAATCTTTGTTAACCCGATTACTGGCGGCGTTTAACGCGGCGGCAACGGGCCGGCGGCATTGATCTTCTTGAACAGGTCGATGATTTCCGGGTCGCGCGGCAGATCTTTGACCAGCTTTTCCATTTCTTCCGGCAATATCGGCGTCGGTTCTTCGCCGACCATTTTTTTGTATTCCTTGTGAAATTCCGGGTCGCTGAAAGTTTTGCTAAAAGCTTGGCGCAGAAGTTTTAACTGCTCGACGGGAGTGCCCGGCGGCAGGATATAGGGCGAGCCGACTTGTCTGAAGGCGCGAACCATTGAGGTTAACCGCCGCTCGCGGGCGGTCTTGGCAAACTCATCGATCTCCGGCAAGCGGTCGAAGCCGGGTTGTTTTAGTCCGCGCGGAACTTCCATGATCGCGTGGATGTCGATCATGCCTTTGGCGAGCATATCGGCGTTGCGCCGCACCAAAGTGTCGGGATTGTTTACGCGACCGTCGATTTCACCTCTGGCGAGCGCGATGTCTTGCTCATTTCCAGAATAGCCGACGAGCATTTTCGGTTCTTTCAGGCCGATCAGCCAAGCAAACAGGCGGCCGACGAAATAATTGGAATGGCCGACCGCCTGGGCGCCGATGCGTATTCCGGGCGCTTGGCGCAGTGCTTCCAAGCTGGCAAAGCCGGCATCGCGCCGGGTGATAAAAACCCAGTGGTAGGTGCTGTGGGCGGAGCCCAGATAGATCAGTTTGTCGAGATCGTAAAGGACCCCGACCTCTTTCAGCGCGGCATTGGCGACCAGTCCGCCGCCGATGCGGCCGATGGTGAGTCCGTCGGGCTTGGTGTTGTGAAAAATATGGTTGGCGGCCTTGGTGCCGCCGCCGCCGGGCATATATTGGTAGGCGATGGTTGGCTCGCCGGGTATATGCTTTCTCAACACCGGAATCGTCGCCCGCACCATAGTATCGGAGGTGTCGCCGGGGTCGGAGGATTGCAGGATCGTGAGAGTCTTTCCCTGGTAGAACTGGCGCCTGCGACAGCGCGGGGGATGCCAACCAAAGATTAGCAACACTATCAGTGTCAGTGATCGCCGACAGTTCGAATTCGTTAGGAGCATGGTGCGCCTCCATGCTTCGACGCCAATATAGCTTCACCTATGGCGCGCAATATCGCCCAGCGGAGCAAGCGATGTCAATGCGAGTGTGGTTATATTGGTTCGGTGCCGGACGTTGTCGTTACTCTAGTCCCACAAGGTGCGAACGAGACCTGACTCCTGAATCCTTGCGTCGGCCGTAATTAGCGGTAAGCCGGCTATCCTCGCTTGGGCGATTATCAGGCGGTCGTAGGGATCGCGGATGGTTGAGAACGATGAGGCTTCGAGTAGCAGCGCTGTGTCATTGACGGCCAAATCGAAATTATCGGCTTGGCCAAGTGAAATGACGAAGTCACGGAAGGGAAGTGGAAGTCGAATTCTGCCGATCTCGGAGAGAAGCATTACTTCTTCGAGTACGGTAAATGGCACGATCAAAGTGTCCCGGCCACGTTTCACTGAATCGAATATACGGCGGGCTCTGTGTCCTAGGCGATTTCTTTTCCCCGTGACGTGATGGACGAAGGGATGGGTGTCCGTGATAAAGGTCACGGGAAGCTCTTAAGAACCGCGTCGATCCGGGACTTTCGCAGTTCGCGAATGGCTTCATCGATGTCGCCGACGGCAGTCGCGATCCCTTCAAGATTCAAGATTCGTTTTCCCCGAATTGTCTTCAGATATTTCGATGGACCCGAGAGCTCCCGGTATCTGTCAATGCCGATGATAACCGCGACCGGCTTTTGTCGCTTGGAAACGACATAAGCGTCGCCATGCTCAGCGACCCGATCAACGATCTCGCTAAGCTTGGAGCGCGCTTGCACGAAAGTCATGGTTTTTTCTTTTCCCACGATACTCTCCTTATGTACACTTGAAGTGTACACCAAAGAGATCGATCGATCAATTTGCTGGGGGTTGACATTATCGAACCGCTTGGAGCAAATAGGCGATAACACAAGGAGGTTTCTATGGGACTATTGAAAATAGAGGGAATCACGCACTGGTCCATTCCGGTGAACAACCTAGATGAGTCAGAGAAGTTCTACGGTGATCTTCTCGGTCTTAAGCCGTTGGGTCGGCTCGGCAATTCGGGCATGTCTTGCTTCAATGTCGCGGACCAAAACATCCTACTCTGCGAGCGCTCGGCTAACGTCGACAAAACGCACGTGGAAGAAGCCAACGTGCATCACTCATTCACGGTGACGCCGGAGACGCTGGTGCAGGCGTGCAAGGTTTTTTCCGAGAAGAAAGTTCCCATCGACCGGCTTTATTACCGCGCGAAGGGTTTTTTCACCGGAAGGGAACTTTATTTCTTCGATCCGAGTGGCAATCGCTTGGAATTGCGCGATCCGACTTGGAAGGCGGGCATGCCCGAGTCAACTTTTGAGGAACTCGCCAACGGGTAGTAGTCGGATTCGGTTCCAGTCGTTCCAGCAGTTCCACGGGTTCCAAATTCGGATGAACTTGCCATAATTGGCGAGGGCGGCAACAATTGGAACGGCTGGAACAATTGGAACGTTTGGAACCATCCAATTGCTCCAGCCGTTTGCACTGGCGATTCTGCTAGTTACTTCTTGGCCGGGATCGGCACTCCGGGCAGCTTGGTTTTCTCGTCGTAGTACTGTTGGGAGAATTCCGGTTTGCGCCGTTCGGAGAATGCGGCTGAGCCTTCGTCGTAGTCTTTGCTGCTGCGCAGGTGGGCGTAGAATTCCCGGTGCACTTCGAAGCCCTTTTCCCAGCCCTGGATCTCGTAGAGCAGTTTGTCTTCGATGAACTCCACGGTGTGCTGGGCGATCAGCCGGCCGTTGCGGTTGATGGTGGTGGCTAATTCGATGCAGTCGTCCAATAGCTTGGCCGGTTCGCAGACTTTCTGCACCAGCCCTAGACGAAACGCAGTGTCGGCATCGACCATCTGGCCGCTGAGGGCGAACCAGTAAGCCCAACCGGTTGGCAGCTGGCAGATATAGCTCGGCCACGCCGCCAAATGCGACCAGCGCACTTCGGAACAGCCGAATTTCGACGCCGGCACGCAGTAGCGTATATGGCAGGACAGCGCCAGACTGAAGCCGCCGCCGACCGCGTAACCGTTGATGGCGGCGATGATCGGCTTGTGCATTTGCAGCGGGCGCAGGCTGGAGTAGCCGCGCGGGCCCGAGCGCGGACCGGTCATTTCACCTCTGGCGAAGGCGATGTTTTCCTTCAAGTCGCCGCCGACGCAAAAAGCATCTGCGCTTCCGGTCAAGATAATTGACCAGACATCGTCGTCGGCTTTAGCTTTTTGCCAGCATTCATCGAGCGCCCAGTAAAGGTCGCGGCTGATGGCATTTTTTTTCTCCGGGCGATTGAGCTTGATGATCGCGATATGGGGATCGCGCTTCTCGTAAATACATAGGGGTCCTGGTTCGGCCATGTGTTCCTCCTTGTTTGTAGCCAGAGTTAGAAGTCCGTGGTCGGAAGTCAGAAGTCAGATCGCGCGTTCGCGCATGCTGACCTCTGACCGCCGGCTGCCGACCTCGGGTCAATACAACACCTTCTCTTCGTCCAATTTCTTGATTTCGGCGTCACTGAGACCGAGCAGGTTGCGGGCGATCTCATGGGTGTGTTCGCCCATGAGCGGCGCGACGCCGCGAACTTTGCCCGGTGTCAGCGACATGCGCATCGGGACGTTTTCAGTTACGACATCGCCGGCTTCAGGCTCAGTGAGATTGACGAGAAAACCGGTGGCGGCGTATTGCTTGTCGTTCTTGAACTGATCTTCGACGTCTTGCACCACGGCGGCGCAGACATCGACGCTTTGGACCAGCTCCATTATATCGTAGGGATCATGCTGCCTGGTCCAGCTGGTCACCCACTTGTCGAGTTCGTCTTTGTGGCGCACGCGTTGCCAGTGGGTGGCGAAATTGGCGCTGCGCTTGAGCCCGGATTTTTCCAGCAGGTTGGCAAAGCGTTCCCACTCGTCTTGCGTGTAGGCCGCGATCACGCACCAGCGATCATTGCCTTTGCATTGATAGGGTCCGTAGGGCGAGGCGACGAGACTGCGGTTGCCTTCGGGCTGGGGCTCGCGCTTATTGACGGTGTATTCGAGATAACGCGGTCCGAGCAAGGCGGCGCCGATCTCTTGCTGGGCGTTGTCGATCCATTGGCCGCGGCCGCTCTTTTTTCTTTCAATCAAAGCGAGGACGACACCGAAGGCGCCGGTGACCCCGCCCATGAAGTCGGGATGCTGCGTGCGCGGCTCGGCGGTCGCCGTGGTCGCGCCGGGATAGTTCCACAAGTAGGTTGTCGCCATGGTATTGCCGACGTTGGGACCGTAGGTGAGGTCGGCGGCGTGGGGGCCGGAGCAACCCATGCCTTTGACGCGGATCAAGATCATGCGCGGATTGATCATCTGCAGATCCGGCCAATTGAGGCCCCACTTTTCTAAAATGCCCAGACCGAAGTTTTCCACCAGCACGTCGGATTTTTTCACCAGCTCCTTGACCAGCTCGCGGCCTTTCGGCGTCGACATATTGACCGTGAAAGATTTCTTGCCGCGTTGCAGCTTCATGAAGTCGGGCTTCTTGTTCCACAGCTTGGGGTCTTCGCCGCGATGGCCGTCGCCGCGCAGACGGGTCTCGCAGCGGATCACTTCCGCGCCAAACTCACAAAGCACGCGGGCGACGGTGGGACCGGCGGCGCCGGTGGTAAGTTCGATGACGCGAATGCCTTCAAGGGGTAGTTGTGACATGGGGTTGTTCCTTAGATTGCAAGATACTCTTCACCACGAAGGGCACGAAGTTAAAGTAAAAAAGAATCGATGCGTACGTCTTTGTCTTACCTTCGTGCTCTTCGTGTCCTTCGTGGTGAAACACGCAATTTCACTTTTGCTCAGATCACACCCTCGGCTTGCAGGGCGACCAAGTCGTCGCTGGTCATGCCGAGATCGCCCACGTAGATCTCCTGGTTGTGCTCGCCCAACAGCGGCGCGGCGCGGAATATGCCGCCGGGTGTTTCCATCAAGCGCGGCACTGGGCCGAATTGTTTGTATTTGCCGACCACCGGATGTTCCATGTCGACGAACAGGCCGCGCGCTTTGGTCTGTTCCATTTCGATGAATTCGCCGGCGGTGTTGATCGGTGTGACGGCGATGCGGCGCTTCTGGCCTTCCTCGTAAAGTTCTTCCTTGGTGTACTTTGCGCAGAATTCGGCGACGGCGCCGACGACGATCTCGGGATGTTTGCGCCGGTAGGCCATCTTCTCGAACTCCGGCCCGGAGATCGACGGCGGGCTGCCCATCCACTCGACCAGGCGGCGCCATTGTTCGACGGGAATGATAAAAATGCGCGCGTAGCCGTTCTTGGTCTTGTAAGGATCGTAGAGATCGGTTTCCTCGCCTTTGCGCGATGCCCGCGCCGGTTTGTCGCCGGTGTAACCGTAGTTGGGAATGAAATAGCCGGCGATATGGCCGCCGCATTCATGCATCGACACGTCGATGTGCTGGCCTTTGCCGCCGTCGAGCCGGTGGTACAGTGCCACGGCGATGCCGAAGGCGCCGTAGGTCGAGGCCATGCCGTAGGCGATTTCTCCCGGCGGTTGCAGCGGTGGCTCGCCCGGCTCGCCGGCGAGATAAAGCAAGTTGCCCAGCGCAATGCCGGCCATGTCATTGGCTTTATAATCTTTCCATGGTCCGTTTTGGCCGAAGGGGGTGATCGAGGCGACGATCAATTTCGGATTCACCGAGCTGAGATCTGCGTAGGTCAGAGCCAATTCCTTGGCGCGCGCCGGCCGATAGGTTTCGATGATGACATCGGCTTTTTTGCAGAGTTCGAGTAGGATCGCGCGGCCGTCGGGCTTCTCGACGTCGAGAGTGATGCCGCGCTTGTTGGTATTGAAGTGCAGAAAGTACAGACTCTTTTCCGGATGCGGCTGGTCATCTTTGAACGGCGGCACGCGGCGCGACTCGTCGCCGCCAGGCGCTTCGATCTTGATCACATCGGCGCCCATGTCGGCGAGCAGCTTGGTGCAGTGCAGACTCAGCGGCCCGCCCAGATCGAGCACGCGGTAGCCGGTCAACGGTCCTGTTGGTGTTGCCATGAAATTCCTCAGAGCGAAATATAAATTGATTCGTGGCGATTCTTACTTGGATGAAAGTAGAGTGTCAAGGCGCGCGGACGCAGTTTCGAGTTTTCGGCTCTTGGGTTTCGGGTTCTGATTAGTTTCGCGGAGATTCGGATTCACCAGAGGCGCAGAGTTCACAGAGGATAGATCGCAATGAAACCCTCGGCGTGGTCTGTGTCTCCGCAGTGAGATGTTTTTGGTTTACAAACCGTCGATAGCTTGGTTAGTATCGTAATCATCGGAGTATTTAGAAAAGTTGCAGAACTATCAAGACGATTGGCGCAAAGACGCTGAGACCTAACTGAGCGCGGGAGTTGTCATGTTGTTATCCAGATGGAAATTCTCGCCGGCTATTTTGGCCGTTGTCGCGATTGCTAGCTGCGACGTTGCCGGTGTCGCCGCGCAATCGTCGTTCTTCGACGGCAAGACGATCAGATTGATCGTCGGTTATCCCGCCGGCACCACCCATGACATCTGGGCCCGAACGGTGACGCCTTACCTAAAAAAGTATCTACCGGGCAATCCCGATTTCATCGTGCAGTCGATGGCCGGGGCCGGCTCCATGGTGGCGGTCAATTACCTCAACGGCGTCGCCAAGCCGGACGGCCTGACGCTGGCGACGTTCAACGCGGCGCTCTATTTCGAGCAGTTGATCGGCCGCAAGGAAGTGCAGTTTGACTGGCCCAAGCTTGCCTGGATCGGCAGTTCGACGCCGGCGACGCGGCTTTTTTACATCCGCGCCGACCATCCCTTCGCGACCATCGCCGATCTTCGCCGGGCCACCGAGCCGGCGAAATGCGGCACGGCAGGGCGCGGCAACAGCGGCTATATTTTGCCCAAGCTGTTCGAGGAAACCCTCGGCCTCAAGCTCGCAATCGTTACCGGCTATCCGGGCGGCGGCGAGGTCGACCTGGCGATCGAAAAGGGCGAAGTGCAGTGCAACTCGACGTCGCTATCGGTGTTTTTCGGCCGCGAACCGTTTCACACCTGGCGCAAGAAGAACTTCGTGCGGGTGCTGATTCAGACCGGTAACAAGCGCGATGCCCGGCTCGCCGACGTGCCGACGATTTACGAGCTTATGGATCAGTACAAGACGCCGGAGGCGAGCCGCCGTTTGACCGGAGTATTTCTCGACGCCGGACGCTTCGGTTCCTGGCCCATCGCCGCTCCGCCGGGGTTGCCCGCCGAGCGGACAAAGATGTTTCGCGACGGTTTCGTCAAAGCGCTCAGCGACCCGGCTCTGCTGGCGGAAGCCGCGAAGAAACAACTGGAGGTTGAAACTATACGGGGCGAGGAGCTCGAAAGCCTCGCAAAGGAAGTGATGGCTCAGCCCCGCGAGGTGGTCGAGCGGCTGAAGGATTTGCTGGCCAATTAGTAACGATGCGACAACGGTTTGTGATAACGTCGACAGACGTGTGACGGCGCAGGAGTGACAATTCGTTTCGATACGTCAGCCGATAGCCACGGGAAAATCATGCAGAGAGCGTTTGTCCGGGCATTGGTTATCACCGCAATACTGGTCACGGTGCCGCACGTACCGGTTCGTGCAGCCGACAAGCTGCGCGTCGCATACGTCGCGCCGAGCGTTTCGCTGTCGCTGCCGTGGCTGGCCAAGGAGAGCGGGATTTTCGCCAAGCACGACCTGGCGGCGGAAATTCTGCTGATTACCGGGAGCCCACGATCGGTCCAGTCGCTCATCGCTGGCGACGTCGATGTAGTTTTCGCGGGGGTCACCGCGTTGACCCGCGCGCGCGTGGCCGGCGCGGATGTGGCGATCCTTGGCGCGGCGGCTAATCTCTCTAGCCAGAAGTTGCTGGTTGGCCGTAATTCGAAAATACGCCGGCTCGAAGAGATGAAGGGCGCGACCCTCGGCGTGTCGCAGTACGGTTCGGAAGCGGACACCTTCGCGCGTAACGCGCTGGCGAGAGCGGGATTGAGGCCGGACAAGGATGTGACGATCCTCCAACTCGGCGGCCATCCGCAGGTCGCCGCTGCGATGGTGGCGGGCAAAATCGAAGTCGGCGCATTGGCCGGTCTGCCCGCGCTCTCAGTGGAGCGCTCGGGCGGAAGACTTCTCAGCAGCGCTGTCGAGCTGAAAATCCTTTCGCCTTCGGGCACATTCGCGACGACTCGCAGCTATATCCAGCGCAAGCGAACCGTGGTCGAGAGGTTGACCCGCTCATTCGTCGAGGTGATTCATTTTCTTAAGACCAATCGCACGGGTTCAATTACTATGCTGCAGAAATATTTCGGTGGGTTAAGCGCGGAAGAATCGGCCTATCTTTACGACGAGCAAGCCGATCTGCTAGAACGCCTGCCGGCGCCCAACGACAAAGCGCTGCAGGCCGTGCTTGAGCGCGAGAGCGACGCGAAGTTGAAAACAATGACGCCGGCGGATTTCATCGACGCGAGCTTTTTTAGAGAGATCGAAAAGAGCGGCTTGATCGAGCAGTTGTATCGGAAGTAATTGGGACCAAGAATTGTCTCCCGCAACGGCGCAAAAAAGCCAAGGTAATAAAATCAAAGAAACCAAATGTGGGAATCCGAATGTTAGGGCAGGTTTGAAACCTGCCCTCTTGGATTGCTCGCAAATGCAAAGCTGTTTCGAAGTTGACGACGGAATATTAACCCGGCCTCCAAAACACGAAGGGAGAATAACATGGCACGCATAGGACATATCGCATTACTGACGAAGGACACCGAGAAACTCGCGGCGTTCTACAAGGCCTCTTTCGGGCTCAACGAGGTTGCCCGCAGTGGTGAGCCGACTGAAAATGGCAGCGCGATCTATCTTTCCGACGGCCATATCAATCTGGCGATTCTACCGGCGCGCAATCGGCGCGAAGGGATTTATCATTTCGGCATGCAAGTGGAAGACGTCAAGGGCGCCACGCAAACCGCACTTGCCGCCGGCGCCACCGGCGGCACGGCGAATCTCCCAAAGGATGGACGCTTCGCCGAAACCTTCGTGCTCGATCCGGTGGGGACGCGCGTGGATTTGTCGCCGGGGTGGAAAGTGTGACGTAGCTTTGCGCAGTATGTCTAGTCTCTAGGCTCAGAAGTTCGCTGAAAAATTCGAATGTCCACTTTGTCGTCATGCCGACCGTTCGACATGGCTCAGGATAAACTCTGACCGGCATCCGAGTTCGTGAATTTCCTGGATTCCGGTCCGGCCTGGCTATCACCAGATTGCCCGGGATGACGATTAAATTGGGCAACGAAGTACGGTGGAAATGTAACAATTGCCAGTAGTTTCGAAGTTCGAATCAAGTATGGGGTCCGGAAATGAAAGAGATTCTTGCAGAGTTTTCTATTAGAACTGCATGGAGTTCGCTCCTTTGTCTCGGCGTCGTCCTAAGTTGTTCGCCTACGAATTTGCCTTCGACTCGGCCGGAGAATTACAAAGGACCCGTTGCTGAGCGTCCAGTTCTACAACGCGGAGACTACTGGGTTTATCAACGCGGGAACGCCACAAGGGGAAAGAGCACCGCACTAGCCGCCAATATAGAATTCCCCCTTTGGATAGGCAAAACGTGGAGCTATGAGGGTGCAAGTTTATTAATCGGACAATCGGATGCAACTAGCAAAGCATCCCGCGTCCCTGTACGCACAGAATGCAGCGTTTCTGCTTTTAATCAGGTTACGGTTGCGGCCGGTACCTTCGGAGCTTTTGAGGGCCAATGCTCGTGCGCTCTGATCGCCAACCAAGACCGTGACTGCGGCGAGAGAACGATCTGGTATGCGCCGGATGTGAAAAATATTGTAAGAATGAAGACTGAGAACACTGCAAGCTCGTTCGAACTCGTGGAGTTTAGGCTCGCCGATAGAATTTCAGATGAGCGGCAGAAGACGGACAATGAGAAAAGGAAGATTGGACAAGCCGACAAAGCGGAAATCCCGGCGAAATTGATTCACACGATCCCCGAGGACGGGAGCGAAAACGTACCGGCTTCGCTAAAAGAGATTCTTATTGTCTTCGATCAGCCGATGTCAAGTTCATGGAATTTGAGCTGTTCGCCAACATTCTATCCCAACGCATCCGCAGGTCGCAGATGTAGTGAAGGCGGCGTTTACTGGCGCGACGACCGGACGTTGGTAGTTACGCTTACAGCGGGCCTTAAGCCAAACCAGCGATACTCTTTTAACGTAAATCCGAACGTCGGCTTGGAAAACTATGATCTGGGCAGAGCATTCCGCGGACTTGGCCAGCCAAAACCGATTGCTCCACAGCGCTTCTTTTTCACGACGGGACCAGGATAATCCAATAGGGTCTGGCCATACCTCTGTGCAGTAACTGTATGACCAGCATGCGGTCGCGTTTTTCAGAGCGCGACCGCATGCTCCGGCCTCACAGTCGATGTCGTCGGTGAGTCGCTTTCTACTTCACTTCGTAACGCTTGACGGTGGCGCGCCCGCCTTGCAAACCGCGTGAATGTTTCTGAATCTCCGTGTGGGCTTCGCCTTTTCGATACTTGTCGATGCTCGCCTGACTGTCCCACTCGGAATAGGAGATGAACTCGCCGCGCTCATCGGCGCATTCCAATAGTTTTTCGGACAGACATCCCGGCTGCTTGATCATAAGAGGGGCGCAGTGGTTTTTCCACAGACTGATCGCTTGCGAAACCTGATCGGGCTTTACGGTAACGAAAATCATTCTGACAATCGACATAACGACCTCCTTGTCAATAAATCAAAGCCAAGAAATTTACTTGCTGGAAGATTGTGCGCCGAACCGCCTGGTCAGTAGCTTAATGAGCACAACCCTCTTTTGTCCCTCCTTTCGAATCTACTCTCTAAATTACCACCTATCACAGGATAGGGAAGAACCACATTAATTTTCCAGCAACACTACGACTGCACTCACGCATCGTTGCGGTGCTGAATTCGACTGCTCTCCGCGCGGTCCGCGACGGGGCAGGGTTGAAGCGTCGGGCGTCAAATCGTCCGACACATACCGACACCCCGTCAGGTGCGACTTTGGTTGATTTTTTCTTCCGATGATTTCTATCGGCAACTTGATTGCCCGCAGATTTTCGGCATAAATCGCTATGCGTTCGGCTTGTCAGCTTCGGAGGTAATCTCGCGTGCACAGCGATATGCAAAATGAACAATCACGTCCCCGGTCGCTGGTTCCGACTGTGATAGGTTATGGCTTGATGGTTCTCGTCACCATCGCCGCTTTTTTTCTCATTCGTAGTTATGGCGAAACGCTGTTGGCGCCGACCGCTGCCGCAGCGGCCCACGTCGCCACGACCGTGCAAGCGAGTAACGTCTTGCTGCGGGTCCTTGTGGCCCTCATTGCGATCATTGTGACAGGTCAAATGTTGGGCTGGGTGTTTGCCCACTTGAACCAACCGCCGGTGATCGGCGAGGTGGTGGCAGGCATTCTACTCGGACCCTCCTTGTTGGGACCAGAGGTTTCCGCGCTGGTCTTGCCGCCGTCGGTCGCTCCCTACCTTGGGATCATCGCTCAACTGGGCGTGGTCTTGTACATGTTCCTCGTCGGCCTGGAACTCAACCCCGCGCTGCTCAATCAGCGCGCTCATACCACCGTGGCCACGTCGCACGCGAGCATCCTTGCCCCATTCATTCTGGGAGCGCTGCTCGCGCTGCTCTTGTACCCGCGAGTTTCTAGTAGCGATGTAACGTTCACCAGCTTCGCCCTGTTCATGGGCGTATCGATGTCGATCACGGCATTTCCGGTGCTTGCGCGCATCCTAACCGACTACCGGATGAGCCGCACTAAGCTCGGAGTGCTGGCTCTGAGTTGTGCGGCCATCGATGACGTTACGGCTTGGTGTTTGCTCGCGTTCGTGGTCGGAATTGCCAAGGCCGAAATGGGCCAAGGGCTGTTGGTCGCGGCCGGCGCCCTCGCGTTTATCACGTTCATGTTCCTACTGGGTCGTCCGATCCTGCAATGGGTCGCCGTCCGGTGGGAAGGAGAAGCGCAGACCCGCGGAGCCACGACTCTGGTCTTTGTGGCGCTCCTCTTGTCCTCCCTCACCGCTGAGGTAATCGGTATCCACGCCATCTTCGGAGCCTTCTTGCTCGGGGCGATGATTCCTCACGACAGCGCCTTGGCACGAGCCCTCACCCGCCAGCTCGAGCAGATTGTCACCATCCTGCTACTTCCGGCTTTCTTCGCCTTGACGGGCATGCGGACGCGGATCGATTTGCTGTACGAGCCCGGCCAGTGGCTGATTTGTGCTGTGATCATTATTGACGGCCGTGGCCGGGAAGTTTGGTGGCACGCTGGTGGCAGCCCGCCTGACAGGCCTTCGCTGGCGGGACGCGGCGATTCTCGGCGCGCTCATGAACACCCGGGGGCTGATGGAACTGATCGTCCTAAACGTCGGGCTGGACTTGCACGTCATCACGCCCACGCTCTTTGCGATGATGGTATTGATGGCCCTCGTGACCACGATGATGACAGCGCCGGTGGTGCGGATGCTAAATCCGCGGGCTGCCCTTGAACAGGAGCCGGACACGATGGCGGAGACCTGGTCTAAGAAACCTCAGGAAGTTGGTGACTAGCGGGACTGAGGTAATGGCGCGCCTTTGACGACACAAATCAACTGTTCGATGGGACGGCGCTGTGGTTTGCTTTCATCCTTAGGCGGGATCTGGCACACGCAAAAACCGCAGCTCCGAGCAGTTGTCCTGGCAGACAACGATTTGCATCCGTGGTAAATGAGCCTGTGGAGGAATACTCGAAATGAATAAACCGCAGTTGATGGCGGTGTGGACGTTTATATTAGGATGCGCATGCTTATCCCCTTGGACCTCATTCGCCGCCGAGTGGAAGGACAAAGCCGAAGCGGAGGGAAAGTTAGTTTTCTACACCACCGCCAACACGGCGGACACGAAAGCCCTTACCGATAGTTTCCGGAAACTTTATCCCAAGATCGATGTCCAGTTCGACCGCACGACCGACTCCCAGATGATGGAGAAGATTCTTACTGAGGCCCGGGCCGGAAAATCGCTCTGGGATGTGGTTTCGACGACGGGGTTTTACGGTTACTTGATGAAAAAACGCGGACTCCTGGCCGCCTACGATTCGCCGGAACGGAAATTCTTCCGTGAAGGTTTCAAGGATCCCCAGGGTTTTTGGACTTCGAATTATACCACCTACGGCGTTTTCGGCTTCAACACCAAGCTGGTCGCGAAGGCGAATATTCCGCGCTCCCATGACGATCTGCTCAAGCCGGCCTGGAAGGGGCATATCGGCATCGAAAGCAGAGCCTATGAATGGTTCACCGCGACGATCAGCGGCATCGGAAGAGAAAAGGGGCTGAGCTTCATGCGCGCGCTGGCGGCGCAACAGCCCAGCCTGCGCGGCGGCAGAACGCTTTTGGCCCAACTGGTTGCCGCCGGCGAGTTCAACGGCGCGCTGACTTCCTACATGCACAACTTCGACACGCTGAAGGCTAGTGGCGCGCCGGTGGAGTGGGTGGCGCTGGCGCCGTCCTTCGCTAATCTCCATCCCGTGGGACTCTCCGCGAAATCGCCCCATCCGAACGCCGGGAGGCTGTTTATCGATTTCATGCTTTCGCGCCGAGGTCAGGAAGTGGTGCGCGCGCTCAAGCGCATTCCGGATCGCATGGATACTCCGCCTGATCCGCCGACGCTGCTGCAAGGAGTGACGCCGGCATTTACCGCGCCCGAGGTGTACGATGATTTTGATCGGTACATTAAGCTTTATCAGGAAATCTTCGGAGTTAAGTAAATGCTGGCGCCGGCCCGACAATCCGCTTCACACGGCAAAATTTAAGCGCTAAGATTTCTTCCACGGCTATCATCAGCGTTCCTCAAGGGTCGCAACGATCGAAGGAGGGAATATGTCGATCAAGTTGAATCACACGATTGTGCCGGCAAAGGATAAAGAGGCCGCGGCAAGCTTCTTCGCGAAGATTTTCGGCCTCAACTACGATGGCCCGGCGGGCCATTTTGCGCCGGTGCGGATTAACGATGAGCTGACGCTGGACTTCGATAACGCCGAGTCTTTCGAGCCGCATCATTATGCATTCCACGTCAGCGATGACGAGTTCGATGCGATCTTCCGGCGCATCCAGGAAGCCGGAATTACCTGGGGCAGCGAGCCGCGGAGCTCCCACCAACGGCCAGTTGAATACTCGCAAGGGCGGCCGCGGTGTCTACTTTCATGGTCCCGACGGTCACTTGCTCGAACTGCTCACGCGGCCGTGAGTGAATTGACAATTGCCGCGTTGTTTACCGCCACGTCAGAACGAACAGTTATTGCCGAACTCTCTGTGTGTCGCGGTTCTCGACATCACATCGGGTTTTCATGTTAGATGGACGGCGGATTGTCAGTTTTGAGTAGAAAACCGGAGCTAGAATAATCATGATTTACCGGAACGTTGTTTGTTGTTGCTTCACCGTGGCGTTGTTGTTTTCGGGGCTCGCGCTCGCCCAGGAGAAAAAACTCGACCGTCTGCGTGTCGGTGGCGGTTCGGCGTCGGCGGCACAGATGGCGATATGGTTCGCTAAAGAAGCCGGGTTCTATGAGAAGCATGGGCTCAATGTCGAAGTGATCAGCATTCCAGGTAGTTCGCTGGCGATACAAGCCATGCTGTCGGGGGAGTTGCCGATCATTCAAGCCGGCGGCGCCGGACCGATTCAAGTTGCGCTTTCGGGAACCGACACGGTGATTCTTGCGACCATCGTGAAGAAATTTAACTGGTGGATTTTCGGCCAACCGAATATTGCGCGAGTGGAGGACTTGAAGGGCAAGATTTTTGGCGTGACCCGCTTCGGCACGCAGTCCGATTTGGCGTCGCGCATTGCGCTACGCAAGGCCGGGCTCGAGCCGGAGCGGGATGTGACGATGATTCAAACCGGCGGACCGGCGGAAACCGTAACCGCCATGGCTGCGGGCCGGGTCAACGCGGCGGCGATCAGCCCGCCGGCGACGCTGCAAGCGAAGCGATTGAAGCTCAAGGATTTGATGGATCTGACCACCCTCGATGTCGAGTATCACGTCAATGGCGTGGTGACGACGCGGCGCTATTTGAAGGCCAACGAAGACATCACCCGGCGTTTTCTGCGCGCCTATACCGAAGGCGCGGTGCGCGGCATGAAAGACAAGGCCTTCGCGATCAAGACCATGGGAAAATATTTTCGCACCGACGACAAAGAGGTGCTCGACGAAACCTACGAGCTCAGTATCAAGAACGGTTTTACCGTGCCGCCGTACCCGGCGGGCATTGCCGGTCTGTTGCAAGACTTGGAAAAAACTACACCTAAAGCCAAAACCGCCAAGCCCGAGGAGTTTATCGACAATCGCTTGGTGCGCGAAATGGATCAGAGCGGCTTCGTAAAGTCGCTGCTGGCGGCGAAGTGAGCTGAGGATAGTAAACGCTTAAGACTCACCACTAAGGACACGAAGGTTCGCAAAGAAATCATTCTTGTCTACGTGGAGTTTCATGTCCTTCATAGAAAATACATGTAAGAGAAGGGTCTCCACAATGAAGAGGTCACCTGGGTTCCGTCATACCCGCGAAAGCGGGTATCCAGGCTAATTGGGCGCAGGCCAAATCTGGATTCCCGCGTGCGCGGGAATGACGCGTCAAGCAGATCGCTATGGAGGGAATCCCATCCATTTTCTATTCTGTAAACGAGCGTAAGCTCACGGACACTTCGTGGTGAATTCGAATTTTCTGTAGGAGCAGTCGATGGCGCAATCCACTGAAGATACATTTCGTGTGACGCTGCTCGGCACCGGCGCGCCGCCGCCGCGCTTGGATCGCTTCGGGCCGAGCACATTGGTCGAAGTCGGCAAGCAGAAATTTATTTTCGACGCCGGCCGCGGGGCGATGCAGCGGCTGCATCAGCTGGCCATTCCGTTCAGCGACATTAGCGGGATGTTTTTGACCCATCATCACTCGGATCATGTCGTCGGCTTTCCCGATCTCTGGCTTACCGGTTGGATCGGCCGGCCTTGGGGGCAGCGCGCGCAGCCGTTGCCGGTTTATGGTCCCGAGGGGACGCGGCAGATGATGGAGCACCTGCCGTTGGCTTTCCATGTCGATATCCGAGTGCGCAGTCGCAGCTATCCGCCGGACGGCGTTAAACTGGACGCCCGCGAGATCCGCCAAGGCGTGGTGTTCGATCATGACGGCGTCAGGGTCAGTGCGTTTGAGGTCGACCACGGCGGCGAGGAGTTGCCAGCCTTTGGTTACCGCATCGATTACCAAGGGCGCTCGGCGGTGCTGTCGGGCGATACTACGTTCAATGAGAATTTAATTCACCACGCTCAGGGTGCCGACTTGTTGGTGCATGAGGTGACCGCGATCGCCGGCAGCGCGGCGGAAAATCCCCAGCAATTAAAACGGATCGGCGCCAACCACACGACGCCGGAGCAGGCCGGTGAAGTGTTCGCGCGGGTGCGGCCGAAGCTGGCGGTTTACAATCATCTACTGCTGTTCGGCAGCGCACAGCCCGAAGATTTGATACCGGCGACGCGAAAAAAATATGACGGTCCGCTGATCGTCGGATCGGACTTGCTGCAGATCGAGATCGGCAGCGAGATTCTCGCCAAACCGTTCCAATCCAAGCTTGGTCAGTGAGGACGGCAACGCTGGCTGTTTTCCGAAGACGCGAATTCGGTGCACCGCGGGATTGGAACTCCGCTGCGGCGATTGATCGCCAGGGTAATAATCTTGACGATCGCTGTTAGCTGTTGACTCGCGGTGACTCCCTGGGATAACCCAATCTGAGGAAATATCGATGCGATGAAAGCAGTTGTCATATGGCTAATTTGCTGCGGCTGGCTTGGACTCACGCCGGTCGCTTTTGCGGCTGCGCTCGAGCCGGTCACCATCGGCTACTCGACCTTTTCCGGCGCCTATCTGCCGCTCTGGATTGCCATTGAAGAACGTTTGGGCGCTAAATACGGTCTCGATCTGCGGGCGATTTATGCCGGCCGAATCAGACCGCAACAGCTCCTGGCAAGTAATGACGTGCCCTTTGTCATGGCTTCAGGCACCGGCGCTCTCACTTCGCATATTCTCGGCGTCAAGGACCAAGCGATCATCTTGGTCACGATCAACAAGGTTAATTCGGCGATTTTCAGCAGACCGGAGATCAAACGGGCCGAGGATCTGCGCGGTAAAACCATCGCCACCGGCCGCCCCGGCGCCTTCGGCGATACCATGGTCCGCTATGTTTTGCGGGCGAAGCTTGGGCTGGTGCCGGATCGCGATGTAAAGCTGCTGCCGATCGGCGAAGCGCAGTTGGCTTTCCCGGCGCTGGAGCGCGGCGTCGTCCAGGCGGCGTCGCTGACCATGCCGTTTACCTTGATCGCCAAGAAAATGGGCTACCGGGAGCTGATCGACTACGACCAAGCAGGGGTCGTTTATCCGTACAACACCGTCACCGTGCTGCGCCAGACGGTGGTGAAAAATCCCGATCTAACCGAGCGGGTGCTAAAAACGCTCATCGAAGGAAGTCATATCGCCGAAACCGAGCGGGAGAAAAGTTTGGCGGTGATGAAGAAATACATGCGCGGAACCAGCGACGATATCTTGGAAGAAACCTATCGTTACACGAAGAGCGTAACCGAAGAGGTGCCGACCCCGTCGTTAGAAATCATCAAGGCGGCGCTGGAAATTTTATCCTATGAATATCCCAAGGCGAAGGAAACCGATGCGAGCTTGATCATCGACACCACGATCATGAAACGCATCGAGCAGAGCGGCTTCATTCGCGCGCTCTATAAAAATAAATGACGATGGGATACACGATGGCTGAGTCGCGGTGAATACGGCGGTGTTATCTATGACGGTCAGAGCAAAGAACCGACTTCGCTGCGTCGCAATCGCCATCGCACTGTTGCCGGTATGGCTGGCGCCGGTCTCGATGGTTTCGGCGGCGACCAAGTTAGAAACCCTCACCGTCGCTTACTCCAATTTTACCGGCACCTATGCGCCGCTCTGGGTGGCGGTCGAAGAGAACCTCGGCGCTAAATATGGTTTGGATTTGAAAGCGATCTACGCCGGGCGGATTCGGCCGCAGCAGTTGCTCGCCACCGGGGAAGTGCCGATCGTGCTGGCCACCGCGACCGGGACGATTACCTCGCATATTCTCGGCGTGAAAGATCATGTGCTGGTGGCGACGATCACCAACAAAGTCGGCACGTCGATATTCGCCCGCAGCGATATCAAAAGCATCGAGGATCTCAAAGGCAAGACCATCGCCACCGGCCGGCCCGGGGCGTTCTTGGACGCGACGGTGCGCTACGTGCTGCGGAGCAAATTCAATCTGATGCCGGACCGCGATGTGAAACTGTTGCCCACCGGCGAGCCAGCCCTCGGTTTGCAGGCCCTGGAGCGCGGAGTGGTCGAAGCGGCGGCGATGTCGAGCCCGCATATGTTTGTCGCGCGCAAAGCGGGTTTCAGGGAATTGGCCAGTTTCGACAAGTTGGGCGTCGAATATCCCTACACCAGCGTGGTGGTGCTGCGTCAAACGGTGGTGAAGAGCCCGGACTTGATCGAGCGCTTCTTAAAGACCATCGTCGAGGGTATTTATGTCTTCAAGACCAACAAGGCGAAAACCTTGGCTGCCTTTAAGCGCTACATGAAGGGCGCCGACGATGAGATCCTCGAAGCCACCTACCAGCATACCCGCGCGACGTTGGAAGATGCGCCCCATCCGACCCTCCAGTCGGTGAAAGTGGCGCTGGAGATGTTGGCGCTGCAATATCCGCAAGCCAAACAGACCGACCCGAATCCCATCGTCGAACCAATGTTTATGAAGAAGATCGAAGACAGCGGCTTCATCCGGGCGCTGCAAAAGAAGTAAACGCTATGGCCGACAGCGACGAGATTCTTTATCACAAGCAGCGTCAGGGCGTGCTGATCACGCTTAATCGGCCGGCGGCGATGAACGCGGCGACCCGGCCGATGTTGCACAAGCTCGGCGCCGCGCTCGACGATGCCGTCGCCGATGCGCAAGTGCGCGCCATCGTCCTCACCGGCGCCGGCCGGGGCTTCTCGACCGGCATGGACCAGGGCGGCGGGGCGGCGCACCGGCGCGACATGGACTGGCCCTACGGCGTGCGCGCCGGCGAGAGCGCGGCGGACTTCATCGACAATTACCGCGGCCATGAAGCGATCTTCATGCGCATCTTCGAGTGCCCCAAGCCGGTCATCGGCGCGATCAACGGCTGGGCCATGGGCGTGGGCTCGTGGATGTCGTTGTTCACCCATATCACCATCGCCTCGGAGCAGGCCGTGTTCGCCCAGCCCGAAGTGCGCCATGGCTCCAATACGGGATTTATTTGGACATTGCTCGCCGGCTTCAAAGACGGGCTGCGTTACTCGCTCACCGGCGATCACATCGATGCCCAGGAAGCGCTGCGCATCGGTTTGGTCAATCAAGTGGTGCCGGCCGACCGGCTGCTTGACGAATGCTTCGCCATCGTCGAGCGCATCGCCTTGGTGCCGCCCGAGACTGTGAAGCTCAATCTGCAATTGGCGACCATGGGCATGCAGATGATGGGCTTCAAAGACGCCTGGACGATGGATGGGCAATTATCGGCGGCGGCGCACACATTACTACGAGAGGAACTGCGCCGTCCGCTCGATGAAAAAAGAAAGGCCGAAGGGACCAAAGCTTACTTGCAGATGCGCGATGGGCCGTTTCAGCCGGAGCCGTTTGGGCCACGCGCGAAGCGGCGGGAATAAACACGGGAACCGGAGTTCAAGCCGTTCAAAACGTTCAAACCGTTCAAGTCGTTTTCGGAGGTTGCCGGTCGCGTGGTTTATCCTACGGGTTGAACGATTTGATCTGTTTGAACGATTTGAACCCCGGAGAGATTGAAAAAAATTGTGACCAACTTCGAAACGATTCTATTCGAGAAACAGCGCCGTGGCGTTTTGATCACGCTCAACCGGCCGGCGCTGCGCAATGCGCTTAACCGGCAGATGAAAGACGAGTTGCGGGCGGCGTTGGTGTTGGCGCGCGACGACGATGCGATTCGTGCCGTGGTGATTACCGGTGCCGGTGGGCTGTTTTCCAGCGGCGACGATATGAACGAGTCGCTAGCCGGCAAGCCGGCGTGGCCCTATGGCATTGCCGAAGGCAGCGCCTTGGCGGATGTTTATGATCGACTGCGCGACCGGGCGCGGCAGGAAAAGATCGACGAGCAGCTCTATCGCTGGCAGTTTCCCAAGCCGATCATTGCCGCGGTGAGCGGTTGGTGTCTCGGTTCGGCGTCGTGGCTGGCGTTGTCGTCTCATCTGACCATCGCCGCGGATGACGCCGTCTTCGGCCAGCCGCAAGTGCGCCATAGCGACGGCACGGATTTTATCTGGACCGTGTTGGGGAAGTTTAAGAACGCTTTGCGCTATGGCCTCACCGGCGATAGTGTCGACGCCAAGGAAGCGCTGCGCTTGCGCCTGGTCAACAAAGTCGTGGCGAAAGATCAGCTGCTCGACGAATGCTTCCGGTTGGTCGAGCGCATCGCTTTGGTGCCGCCGGACACCGTGAAGATCAATTTGCAGAAAGCCACTTCGGGTTACGAGATGATGGGTCTCGGCAAGGCCTGGTCGCTCAATGCCGAGCTGTCGGCGCTGGCGCAGTTGTCGCGCCGGGAAGAATTTTATCAACCGTTGGAAGCGGCGCGCGAGCAGGGTGGGTGGAAGGCATTTTTTGCAACTCGCGATGCGCCGTTTCGCGATCAAAAGAAATAAACAGGATTTGTTCAAGCCGTTCAAGTAGTTCAAAACGTTCAAATCGTTTCGGATTGGGAAAGAAGATGCTGATGGAATACTTGAAGTTTCGTTGCTTGATGCCGGTTATTCTGTCTCTCGTCTCATTTGTGAACTATTGTGGGGCGCAGGCGAGCGATCCCAAGGTCGTCGAGGCGGCGAAGAAGGAAGGCGGCGAGATCGAGGCTTACGTCACTTTGCGGACGGACACGGCGCAATATATTTGGAAGATGTTCGAGGCCAAATACCCGTTTCTGAAAGTGAAGCAGTACAAGGCCGACAGCGACAAGATGCTCCAACGCTTGGCGACGGAATACCGCGCCAAAAAATATCTCGTCGATGTGCTCAACTTCGGCGGCGGCTTTGCAGGCGAACTTTCGAAAGTATTTGGAAGAGTATAGAACATATTTCGGTAAGTAACCGAGCGGGTGGACAATGGCTAAGGCAACGGATGCAGCGAAAACCGGTAGTGTGACGATCGCCACGGTGCGCCGGCGCGAGGAAGCGCGCCAGGTAGCGACGCGGCTGGAAGCGGCGGGGATCGAGTGGGCCATCGTCGAAGAACGGCTGACGGTTCCAGCCAGCGGCGGCAGGTACCACCCCGGCGGTATCAAAGTGCAGGTCGACCGCAGTGACGCTAAACGGGCCATCGAGCTGTTGCGCGAACAGCATGGCGCTGCGCCCGGGCCGAATCGCTCGTCCCGTGTGGGCGTCAAGCGTAAGGTGCGGGCGGGTGGATGGTGGCGCACGGCTCTGGAAGCGGCGGCAATTCTCGCCTTGGCGACATTATTAGCGGTAGGATTTTTTCTGGTTTAAAATTATTTAGAAATGAGAAACTAAAATGCTTGATGGAAAACTAAGAATTGCTCCGACTTGTTATCATATGCTGCATCAGGTGCCGGTGATGACGGCGCACGAGATGAATTTCTTTTACGACGAGGGGCTGGTAACGCCGCACGGAACGCTGGGTTATGAGATGTTGACCGATTCGATGGTGCCTTTTGGCCTCGAAAAGCTCGGCATCTCGCAGGCGATGAAAGAGAAGTCTATCGACATCGCGCTCGACGTGCAATCACGCACGGTTTTCTATCAGCGTGCGCGGGGCGCGGATCTATACATTCTTTGCGGCTGGCGCAACCAGCACACCAACGTGTGGATGGCGCCGCCGCATATCAAGACGCTGCAGGATTTGAAAGGAAAGCGCGTCGGTATCAGCGACTTCAACAGCATTCGCCATTGGGCGATCCAGATACAACTCAAGAAGGCCGGTTTGGATTTGGAGCGTGACGTCGAATGGGTGAGGCTCGGCGTAAACGGTCGGTTTCATGTCGACGCGATCCGCAGCGGCAAAGTCGAATGCGCTCCAGTATCGCCCTGGCACGCGGAGGATCTCAAAAAGGAAGGTTGCAACGCGCTGGTTTCGCCGGCCGATCAATATCCGGACGGACGCCCGGAGCGGATCATCGCCGCGACCGGACGCATCCTTGAAGAGCGGCCTGACTTGGTGAAGAGTTTTCTCAGAGGCATGATTCGCAGCTATTGGTTCATTCGAGACATGCCGAAGAACTTCGAATATGTGAATAATCTGGAAAAGCGCCTGCGGCTGAAAAGTCCGGACCCTGAAGAACGCGTGGTGACGCATTTGAGAAGCCCGCGGGATCTCGAGGCCATGCCCTTCCCGCTGAACGGCCGGGCGACCGGTTTCGAAGATATGCTCAAGGAAGAAGAACGGCTCGGCGAACTCAATTATGATGTCCCGCCGATCAAAGAGGTCGCGGCGCAAGATTTAGTCGACGAGGCGTTCAAGGAATTGCGCGGTCGCAAAGAGCTGGCGGAGGAGTATGAGCGCGTGAGCAAGGTTGAGGCGCGGTGGGGATATTAGCGCTGCGCTCCCGTTCAAATCGTTTCGGATCGGTCTTCGCATCCGCGGTTGGTAGAAGAGTGAGATTTTAATGAGATCAACGAATCATAAATACTTTGGAATTCTATCTGTGCTGTTTCTTTTCGGGGCATTGTTGGAAATTTCAACCGTTCAGGCGCAGAACTTCTTAGACGGCAAAACGATTACTTTCCTGGTTGGTTCGTCGGCCGGCGGTGGCACGGATTTGACGGCACGGTTGATCGCGCGCCATATCGAACGCCGGTTGCCGGGCAAGCCGCGCATCGATATCGCCAACAAACCGGGAGCGGGCGGCATGATCGCGGCCAATGAACTTTACAATCTGAAAAAGCCCGATGGCCTGAGTATCAGCACGCTCAACACCGGCGCGTTGTTCGCGACGGCGACAGCCAATGAGGCGATCAAGTTCGATCTGCAAAAATTTCTCTGGGTCGGCCAGGCGTTTGACGACGCGCAGGTTCTCTATCTAAAGACTTCGACGCCCTACACCAGCTTCGAGCTGGTCAAAAAGGCCAACCGCGAAGGCAAGCAGCCCAAGATGGGCGCCCAGTCGCTCGATCATACCAGCAACGTTGTGGTCAAAATCGCCGAGCAGATTTTCGGCTTGGACTTCACGGTGATTCCCGGCTATCCCGGCACGCCGCAGATTCTCCTCGACATTGAGCGCGGCGCTCTCGATGGCCGCGCCCAGGGTATCGGCTCTTTGATGGCGACGCGGCGTGAGTGGCTCAAGAACGGCTATATTAAAATGTTGGCGACGTCGAAAAAACGGCGCGACCCGCGCATCCCGGACGTCGCTTCCATGGAAGAGCTCGCACCGGCGGGCAGCAAAGGGCTGCTCAACGCTCTCTACGCCGGGCAAAATCTCGCCCGCTCGGTGGTTCTGCCGCCGGGGGTGCCGGCGGACCGGGTGAAAGTCTGGCGCGATGCATTTGCGGTCATGACCAAAGACGAGGCCTTCAACAAAGAGGCCGAGAAGTTGGGCCTGGAAGTCGATTTGATTCGTGGCGAAGAGATGAACCGCGATATCGAGAGCACGCTGCGCGATAAGCGCCTCATGGATCTCTACCGCATGATCGCCTCGGCGAAATGAAGAAAGGTAAAAGGAAAAAGTAAAAAGGCAAAATTGCAGTTATAAATTTTTGCCTTTTTACCTTTACCTTTTGACTTGCCTTGAGTGCTCTCGCCATCCTCATCGATTTCGGCAGTACTTTTACCAAGGTTACCGCTGTCGATTTGACTCAAGCCCAAGTCGTTGGCCGGAGCCAATCCCCTTCGACCGTATCGACGGATGTACGCGAAGGCTTGCTGCGCGCGCTGACGCTGCTGCACGAGCGGTATGCGCTCTTTGACGAACGCCCAAAGACATTATCGATTCTCTCCGGCAAAACGGTTTTGGCGTCGAGCAGCGCGGCCGGCGGGTTGCGCATTGTGGTCATTGGCAACGTGCCCGGTTTGACCGTCGAAGCGGCCAACCAGGCGGCGCTCGGCGCCGGCGCCAAGATCGTCGGTTCCACGGCATTCAAGCTCAACGGCGACAAAATCGCGCAAATGGCGGGGCTCAGTCCGGATATGATCCTGCTCACCGGCGGCGTCGATGGCGGCGATGGCGACACCATTCTGCACAATGCCCGGCTGTTGGCGCGGGCGCCGCTTGCGGTGCCGATTGTCGTTGCCGGCAATCGCGCCGTGGCCGATGAAGTCGTCGCCGTCCTGATGCAAGCCGGCAAAGAAGTCCGCGTCGTTGACAACGTCATGCCGAGATCGGGCACGCTTGCGGTTGAAGCCGCGCGCGAGGCGATCCGGGAAATTTTCATGGCGCGGATCACCCAAGCGAAGGGGCTCGATGGGCTCGCTGGCATGGTTCCCGTGGTTTTGCCGACACCGATGGCGGTGCTCCAAGGCGTTCGCATCGGCGCCGACGGTGCGGCCGATGAAAAGGGCTGGGGCGATATGCTGGTGGTCGACGTCGGCGGCGCCACCACTGATGTTCATTCCATCGGCTACGGACAACCTCAAGGTGAAAACGTCATCGATCAAGGGTTGGCTGAGTCCTATGCCAAGCGCACCGTCGAAGGCGATCTGGGGATTCGTTTTAACGCCGCAACCATCGTCGGCCGCGTCGGCTTGGAAAAGTTGCTTGACGATTTGCGTCATGAATTCTCGGACACCGGCGTCGATGGGCCACAGTTGAGTGATTACATCGAGCAGATCACCCAGGAAACCGGCAAGGTGCCGTTGGAAAATTGGCACATAGCGGCGGATGCCGTCCTCGCCAATAACGCCGTCACCCTCGCCGTCGAACGCCATGTCGGCCGGCGCGAAAGGGTTGTCGCGCGCGAAGGCGAGGCGTGGGTGCATTCTGGCAAAGACATGCGCGACACGCGCACCCTGATCGGTACCGGCGGCGTCTTCGTTCACAATCCGCATGCCGGTTACATCCTGGCGCAGCGTCCGGTTACCGATGCCCATGGCGCGCAGGCGCTGCGGCCGCGCGATCCGCAAATCTATTTAGATTCGTCGTATTTGCTTTACGCCGTCGGGCTCTTATCCGAGACCCTGCCGCAAGTGGCGCTGCGCTTATTCAAGCGTTACATGGAGCCGGTCGCGAAGGGCGAATCTTTGACAGCTTGAGACTGTTGCCGCCGGAGGTGCGCGTAATAATGCGCCGGAGAGTTCACACCGTCTTAGCCGTGCTCAGCTGGTGCTGGACCGCTGTCGCGGGCGCCGGTGCGGCAACGCATTTGGACAATGTGACCGTCGGCTACGCTTCCTTTTCCGGCCATTACACGCCCATGTGGATCGCCGTGGAGGATGCTCTCGGCAAGAAATACGGCATCGATCTCAAAGCGGTGTACGCCGACCGGATGCGACCGCAGCAGTTACTGATGAGCGGCGACGTGCCCATCGTCATCGCCACCGGCAGCGGCGCGCTGACTTCGCACATCGTCGGCGCCAAGGATCAAGTGATCGTCGCCAACTTCATCAATAAAGTCGGCGGCGCGATCTATTCGAAGCCGGAAATCAAAACTCCTGAAGATCTGCGCGGTAAAACCATCGGCGTCGGCCGTGCCGGTTCGATCTCCGATTCGGTAATAAGATATGTTTTGCGCAAAGTTAGGGTTGGTTCCCGACCACCGTTACTGCAAGTCATTCGCAGCGGGTTGGACATTCTTTCGTTGCAGTATCCCCAAGCCAAGCAAACCGATACCATTGCGATTTTCGATGCTTCCTTCGTGCGCCGCCTCGATCAGAGCGGTTTCATTGCCGGGCTTGGTAGAAAATGATTGAGATCCCTGCGTAGGTGAGGCGGGTGCCGATTCGACCAAAACTTTCACCACGAAGTGAATCATGATCTCACGCACGCCCACGGAGAATGAAAATGGCTGGAACTCCTTCCATCTGCTCGACTCGTCATTCCCGCGCACGCGGGAATCCAGGTTTGGTCTGCGGCCAATTAGCCTGGATACCCGCTTTCGCGGGTATGACGGAACCCAGGTGACGTCTTCATTGTGGGAGACCATCGCCTTACAGGTATTTTCAAAGGAGGACACGAAGATCACGAAGTTCGGAGCTTAAATTATGCGCAACCGTCGTGTCATTCTTGCCTTCGTGGCTAGATGGTATTTTGTCATTTGATTGACGCCGCGATTTCAGCGAGCCGTTCCATTTGATCCAGGTCCTCGGCGCAGGGGCGCAGGATAAATTCGTCGGCGCCCATGTCGGCTTGGCGCTTGATCGCTGCTTCGACGGCTTCACGGGAGGCCGGCAGCGAGCGCAATCGTTTAGCCGCGAGGTCGGGATTGTAGCCGTAACTGTGGTTAATGTAGTGCGCGGCATGATCCTGGGCGTTGGGGCCGAGGGCGAAATAGCTGGCGCCGACCCAGCGTGGGCGGCCTTGGCGACCATGCTCTTTCCATGCTTGCAGAATATTCTGCCAAGTCTTGAGCATCGCTTCCGGCTCGCCGCCGCCGGGGGCCATGTAGCCGTCGCCCCACTTGGCGATGCGTTCGACGATCGCCGGAACGTAGCCGCCGATGAGCAGCTCCGGTCCGCCATTGCGTACCGCCGGCGGACCGATGGGGCCGGTGTCGGCGGATAATTCAGCGCCAGTCCAAAGTCTGCGCAGCAGCTCGTATTGTTTCTCTGAGCTGCGGCCGCGCCGGTGAAAGTCCGTGGCGCTGGCGAGATAATCGTTCGTGCGCACGCCAATGCCGACGCCAAGTGTCAAGCGGCCGCCTGACAGCGTCTCGATGGTCGCGGCTTGGCGCGCTAACAAAGTTGTTTCGCGCGTCGGACCGATGACCACGCTGGTCATGAGGCCGATGCGCTTGGTGGCGCCAGCGGCCATGGCCAGCACGGCGAGCGGCTCCAACACCTGCCCGACCACGCGATCGGTAACGACGACGCTGGAAAATGGCCCCGCCTCCGCGCGGCTGATCCAGTCCAACATCATGTCGCCGGACGCCGAGGCGATGCGGCTGGGTAGTCCTAATGCGATGCGCATACAATCTCCGTTAAATTTGTTCGCTACGAAGGACACGAAGTTCGGAACTCAACATCCGAAACCTTCGTGACCTTCGTGTGAGTAATTGTTCACACCAAGTCGTGACCAGTTATCCAGCTGAGCGCGGTTAAGTCAAACTATTTCGCGTCCGGCGATTTCAGCAATCGCTGCCGGTCATGTTATTGTAGAATTTGTGAATCCACCGCGGCATTCGATCTTTCCTAGGCCGACTCGATGAAAAGTCTCGCACAGCGATTCAACGAACTGCGCTTTTCTTTCGTGCACACGCCGCAGGCGATTCGCTTTGTTTGGCGCGGCAATCATTGGGGCATCCTCGGTCTGGCCGTGCTCACGCTGGCCGGCGCGTTGTTGCCGGCGGCGCAGGCTTGGGTCGGCAAGCTGATCGTCGACGGCGTGGTGGCGGCGATCCAGCATGGCCGAGAGCATGAGCAGGCGAAATCGGTATTTTACTATCTGGTCGTTGAACTCGTACTGATCCTGCTCAGCACTGGGGTTGTCCAGGCGCGCCGGCTGATTCAGCAGCTCACCCAACTCAAGCTCGCCAACCAAATCCGCGGTGAAATCATCGGCAAGGCGCTGACCCTGGACTTAGCTTTCTTCGAGCACCCGGACTACTACGACAAGCTGCAAAATGCCCGGCGCGAGGGCGGTTACAAACCGGTGGAGCTGATCAACGATACCTTTCAGATCGTCCAAAATGTCATTACGCTGGCGTCATTTGCCGTATTGCTTTTGCGTTTCAGTCCGTGGCTGGTGTCGATTTTGGTCTTAACCAGTATCCCGGCGTTCATCGCCGAGACGCGCTTCTCCGGCCAAGGCTTTCGCCTATTGACCTACCGTGCCCCCGAGAGCCGGCAGATCAACTATCTCTCCAGGTTGTTGACCGAGGACTCCTCGGCCAAGGAGATTAAACTATTCAACCTGGGTGCCACGCTGCTGACCCGCTACATGACGTTATTCGAAAAGTTTTTTCGCGAAGATAAGGCGCTCGCTTGCCGGCGCGCCATCGCCGGATTTAGTCTTGGATTGGTGGCCACTTTGGGCTTCTATGGATCCTACGCTTGGATCGTCTGGTACACGGTGCAGAGCAAGATTTCTCTCGGCGACATGACTCTCTATCTGGCGATCTTTCGCCAGGGCCAGACGACCTTTCAATCGATTCTTTATGCCGTCAGCAGCATCTATGAGAACAACCTGTACATGTCGAACTTTTTCGAGTTTTTGGGTATGACACCGCAATTGGCTATCGCGGCGCAGCCCAGGGCGTTGCCGGCAATATTGCGCGGCGGCATTGAGTTTCGCGATGTCGGGTTTCGTTATCCGGACAATGACGAATGGGCGCTGCGCGGCGTCAATCTGATTATCCGGCCAGGCGAGAAGGTCGCCCTGGTGGGCCACAACGGCGCCGGCAAGACGACCCTGATCAAGCTCTTGAGCCGGCTCTACGATCCCACCGAGGGTTCAATTCTGATCGACGGCATCGATCTGCGCGAAGTCGATCCGCTCGCCTTGCGCCAGAAAATCGGCGTGATCTTCCAGGACTTCGTGCGCTATCATGTGCCGGCGAAGGAAAATATCGGCTTCGGCCAGATCGACGCGATGGCGGATCTCGATCGGATTATCGAGTCGGCGCACAAGAGCGGCGCCGATACGATCATCGACGGCTTGCCGGAAAATTACGACACCATGCTCGGCCGCTGGTTTCACGGCGGCCACGAGCTTTCCTTGGGCCAGTGGCAAAAGATCGCGTTGGCGCGGGCATTCATGCGCGACGCCGAGATTCTTGTTCTCGACGAACCGACGGCATCGGTGGACGCCCAATCCGAGTACGAAATCTTTCGTCACTTTCAAGAGTTGACCGCGGGGAAGATGGCGATCCTGATCTCTCATCGCTTTTCGACGGTGCGCATGGCCGATCGCATCGCGGTCATCGAAGGCGGCGCGATTAGCGAGATCGGTGGCCATCAAGAGCTGGTCGATCGCAAAGGCACCTACGCCCGCTTGTTCAGCCTGCAGGCGGAAGGCTATCGTTAGCATCGTGTCTCACGCTGCTGGCGCGGCATAGCCGCAACCAAACAGAAGAATGGCCGCAAAGAACCCAAAGGGCGCAAAAAAGTATTGGGAGTTGTAGGGGTTGAAACCCGCTTGGCTTTGGCGCATCGAGAAATGTGCGCGCCTTGCTCCTAAGTCTGATTCTTGTGTTATTCGCCGTCGATATGCGATTGTTGAGACGCTTTAACATGCGGCTGAATAGGGGGCGGCCTATGCCTCGACAACTGCAGATGATAAATGGAATTGTTAGAATCATTTCAATTCCTTCATCGCTTAGGAAACTGCGATCGCCGTGCCGCATGCTGGTTGCGGCCGGTGCCCATGTTTTGCTCTTGATGCTTTTCGCCTCGATCGCTGGTGCCGGCGAAGCGCGCCAGTTGTGGCAGCAAGACTGGGACAAGACAGTAGCCGCGGCGAAGGCGGAAGGTCAGGTGACGGTCTATGTGCATAGCACCTACGGGCCGGTACTTAGTTCAGGCGCGTTCGAGAAAGCTTTTCCTGGTATCAAGTTAACGATGGTCAGCGGCGTCGAGAACGACCTCGAGCGGCGTTTCACCAGCGAGCGGCGCGCCGGCAAGTTCCTCGCCGATGTCTTCATGGTCGGCGTCCTGCGCAGTTACGATTTTATGCAGGCGAAGTTCTTAGACCCGATCAAGCCGGTGTTGGTCCTGCCCGAAGTTGTCGACGAATCGAAATGGTGGCAAGGCAAGCACCACTACAGCGATCCCGAGCGTAAATATCTGTTTCGCTATGTCGCGTCGGCCCAGTATGGGCAGATTTCCTACAACACGCAGTTAGTGCAGCCGAAGGAGTTCACGTCATTCTGGGATTTCTTGCAGCCCAAATGGAAAGGCAAAATATTATCGCGCGATATCCGTTTGCCGGGTAGCGGCGGCAGCGCGATTCGGTTGTTTTACTACCACCCGAGATGGGTCCGGAGTTCGTTCGCAAGTTGTTCGCCGAGACTGACATTACTTTGTTTCGCGACCGGCGCCAGGGCTTGGATTGGCTGGCGACGGGAAAGTTTCCGATTTGCTTCTGGTGTGAGGGTGTCGACAAGGCCAACACGCAGGGCTTGCCGGTGGATACCTTCGGCCGCATGAAGGAAGGCGCCGGCTTGAGCGCCGGGCAGGCGATCCTCACGTTGGTCAATCAAGCGCCCCATGCCAACGCCGCAAAAGTGTTTATCAACTGGTTTCTCTCCCGCGACGGCCAGGTGAATTTTCAGAAGGCGCTGGGCAAGGCCGACGAAGGATCGCCGGATTCACTGCGCATCGATATAGCGAAGGACGAGGTCGATCCCAAGAGCCGGCGCCTCGACGGCGTCAAATATCTCGACACCGATCAATGGCTGGCGATGAAGCCCGTGCTCAAAGTCGTCGACGACGCCTTGGCGGCAGCGGGAAAAAAATAGCTTCAGAGGAGAATCATGAAACTGGCAACCTGGAACGTCAATTCCCTTAAAGTGCGTCTGCCCCATGTCTTGGAGTTTCTCGATCGGCACAAACCCGATGCGCTGTGCTTGCAGGAGCTCAAGCTCGAAGATGTGAATTTTCCGCTGGCGGCTATCAACGCAGCAGGTTATCAGGCGGTGTACTCCTGCCAGAGGACCTACAACGGCGTGGCGATACTGACACCGACGGCTGCGGCCGACGTGTGCGCGGGTATACCGAGCCTGGAAGATCTGCAAAAGCGCGTGATCGCAGCGTCGGTGAACGGTGTGCGGGTGATCTGCGTCTACATCCCCAACGGCGAGGCGGTCGAATCTGAAAAATACAAATATAAGCTCGGCTGGCTGCAGGCGCTGACCGTATGGTTGAAACAGGAAGTGGCGGCCCATCCCAAACTCGCGCTGTTGGGCGATTACAATATCGCGCCGGAGGACCGCGATGTTTACGATCCCAAGGCTTGGGCTGGAAAAGTGTTGTTTAGCGACCCGGAAAAAGCCGCGTTCAAGGAAATTGCCGCCCTGGGCCTGACCGATAGTTTCCGCATGTTCGACCAAGTCGACAAGTCCTACAGCTGGTGGGACTACCGCATGAACGGCTTCAAGCGCAACCTAGGCCTGCGCATCGATCATATCCTGCTCTCAGCGGAACTGGCGAAGACGTGTAAGAGCTGCGCCATCGACTGCGATTTCCGCGCCAAAGAGCGCCCTTCCGACCACGCGCCGGTGATCGTGGAGATTTAGGATTCGGTGGGTTGGCCGCAAAGAACGCAAAGTACACAAAAAATGACAGAGCTTGAAGTTAAGCAATTGTGCGATCGAGTGCGGCAAGTCGCCTATGACATTCATGTGTATCTTGGACCGGGGCATCTTGAGAGGGTTTACGAAACTGCGCTCATCCATCGATTGCGCAAGGCTAACATCAGTGTGAAACCACAGCATTCGCTGAACGTATTCGATGAAGATGGAACTTTACTCGGCGAATACTTCGCGGACCTGCTGGTTGAGGAAGTTCTGATAATCGAGGTCAAGGCCGGCAGATCTCTAGCCCTTGAACATGAAGCGCAAATTCTCGGTTACCTTCGCTCCGCGAAACTCGAGCATGGATTGCTGATAAATTTTGGCTCGTCCAAATTCGAAATTCGTAAGTTCGCGTGGTCGCAATTCATTAAACGTCAACCGCTCTCGTAAGGCAGATGAGAGGCGTCGATTCTTTATCCCATTTTGCGAACTTTGCGTTCTTTGCGGCCATTCCCGTCTCATTCGAAGTTGTACATTCGCGCGCAGTTGTCCCAGAGCCATTTGCGTTTCATTTGTTCGGTGAAGGGTTGCTCCAGGAAGGTGTCGATGGCGTGGGGGTATTTTACGTCTAGGTGCGGGTAGTCGGTGGAGAAGACCATGTTGTCTTCGAGGCCATACTCGGGAATATGTTTGGCGGTGACCTCGTCGCACTCCACGGCGCCGTAACAATTGCGCTGGAAGTATTCCAGCGGCGTCATCGTCAAATCCGGATATTCCGCCACGCCGGTGGTCTCGGCGTATTCGCCCATGCGCCAGAGCAGCCAGGGCACCCAGGAACAGTTGCCTTCCAAGAACGCCACTTTCAGCTTGGGGAAGCGTTCCATGACGCCGCCGAAGATCATGTCGCCGCAGGCGAGCATATTCGCAAACGGAAAGCCGAAGGTGTTGAACATCGAGAAGGTCGAGCAGATGTGGAAGAACGCCGGCTGGGGCAGATAGACCCGGCCGGCTTCGTGGAAGCCCACCGGTAAATTCAACTTCTCGCACTCGGCCCAAAGCGGATCGTAGTAGGGATCGCTCCATTTCTTGTTGTTGACATGGTTCGGGCGGATGAAGATGCCGCGAAAACCGTACTCCTTGACCGTGCGGCGGATCTCTTCGATGGCGCCGCTGATATCATGGGGCGCGACCATGGTGACGCCGAACATGCGCTTGGGATCGGCCTGGGCGAAGTCGTGCAGCCAGTCGTTGTAAGCGCGGGCGATGGCGGTGGCGAAGTCGGGGTCGAGACCGTCGATGCCGAGTGCGGTTAGCGCCCGGGTTGGAAATAGAAAGGCGATATCCAGTCCTTCCTTATCCATGGCTTGGAGTTGCGACACGCCGTCGAAGTTGCGTTTGCCGGCTTCACCGTATTTCTCATCAAAGAAGTCTTCACGGTATTTCGCCAGGGCGGGGTTTTCCGGCTTGCGCGGGATCGGTAGGACTTTGCCGTCGACCTCGATGCCGAGATCGCGGAAGGCGCGGTTCAAGTCCCTTGGGCGCGCGGTCGAGGTAGTTTTTATCGATGTAACGCTGCCATAGATCGGCCGGCTCGAAGACATGCATGTCGGAATCCATCGCTTTGAAACTGTTCTTCATTTCGATTCTCCTTGGCAATTCCCCTTGGTTCACTGACGCTTCATTGCACCGGCGATAAATACTTCAGCTCTTCCTTCATCTTGGGCGGCAGCGACAGCACTTCGCCAACCCACTTTTCGCTTTCTTCGCCGGACACGTAGTTGATGTCGAGTTTCAACTTAGCGGCTTGGGCGAGGAAATCGCCGTCAGCCAAGGTCGCCTTGAACGCGCGCCGGAGGATTTCCAAGCGATCTTTCGGGGTGTTGGGCGCGATGGTGAACGGGCGCGAGTATTCCATCTGCGCCATGTAGGCGCGATAGGCGCGCAGGTGATTTTCGTCTTTGATCGCCTCGTTGACGAGGGTCACGCCTTTCGCTTCAGTCTCGGGCACAGGGGCGTGCAGGATGAAAGGAATCAAACGGTCGTCGCCTTTGCCGTCGAGCATGTCCTTTTGCGTCGCCAAGATCGAGTCCCAGTTGGTGCAGTAGCCGTCGACCTCGCGGCGCTGCAAGGCGATCTTGATTTGCGCCGTGCCCTGGTAGCCCGATACCACGGCGAATTTGCTGCCGAGCATTTTATTTAGCAAGAGCGGCATGTCGATGCTGTGCGAGCCCGGTCCAGTGCCGCCCATGCGCAGCGGTTTCGCCGATTTAACAATCTCGTCCATGGTCTTCGGCCCAGCGAAACCCATCACCAAGCATACCGGCACGCTCTTGCTCGGCGCGCCGATCCAGCCGAACTTGCGCGCATCGAACTTGACGTTGCGATCGCCCATCGCCTGATTGAAAACCAGCGCGCTGTTCCACATGCCGACGGTCAAGCCGTCCGGCTTGGCGTTATTAAAAATATAATTGGCCGCCACCAAGCTGCCGGCGCCGGTCATGTTGTCGGCCACGGTGGTTGGCCCGCCGGGTATATATTTGCCGATGTAGCGCGCGATGGTGCGCGTGTAGGTATCGTAGCCGCCGCCGGCCGCCTGGCCGACGATGAAGCGAATGGTTTTGTCTTTGTAGAAATCTTGAGCGAGAGCCGGTTGAAGATTCGCGAGCAACAGCGACAGCCCGAGCGAACGCGTGACGAAAGCGATGGAATTGGCCAGAATCTGGCTTTTCAAACCTAGCTGTCTGGAGATCACAAACGGCCTCCGTGGCTGATACCATGTCTGTTTGAAATAGTAATCAACAAATCGGCAGTAAATATCAACACTTCACCTGGATTCCCCCGTGCTGGTGAATGACGCAAAAGAGAAAGTTGACTTCAATTGCGGGGCATTCTTGTGGCACCGCCTGCCGTAGTTTACTCTAAGAGTGAAAGATTTTTCGCCTGCGATACTTGTAAGTTGTCGCCAGCGGGAGGGTATACAATGAAAACTCGACTAATTTTGTTTGCTGTTGCGATATTTGCGCTGTTCTCTGTGGCTTCTCCCGGGCATGCCACCATGCAGGACGATGTCGACCAGGCGTTATCGATTATCGAGCGTTTTGGTGAGATACCGGAGTCGGCGATTCCGCCGGCGGTCATGCGCGACGCCAAGGGTGTGGCGATCTTCGCCATGACCAAAGCCGGTTTCGTGGTCAGCGGCAGGGGCGGAACAGGGATTGTCCTGGCGCGCACACCGACGGGTTGGAGCGGTCCCTCGGCGATCGGTACAGGAGGCGTCGGAGTCGGCTTCCAAGCGGGGGTGCAGGTCACCGAGCACGTGATTATTCTCAACACTCCAGAGGCGATCAAGGCTTTCACACAAGGCACCAATTTTACACTCGGGGCCAATCTAAGCGTCGCGGTGGGTCCGGTCGGGCGTTCAGCCGAGGCCGGTGTCGCGCCGAAGGCCGCGATATACACTTACAGCCGCAGCCAAGGAATTTTTGCCGGAGTGTCCCTGGAGGGCACGGCGGTTGCCACCCGCTATGAAGCGAACGAGGAGTTTTACGGTAAGCCTGTCTATCCGGCCGATATTCTTGAGGGCAAGATTACGCCGCCGGCCAGTACGCAGAAACTGTTGGATGCGCTGGCGAAATACTGAATCCGCGGCTGATCTGAGATGGTCGAATGAATCATTCGTCCGCTCGGACATTTTTCCCGCCAAGCGGTCCTGATTCTCTTCGAAGGGGGGCCAAGTGACGGGCCGAGGCCCATCATCCGAGACTTGGAAAGATTTGAAGAGAGCGTTCTCCCTTCGATCGAAATGACAGAACTTTCCTGCCGTCGCGCCCTGGTTGATTGGCGCGACATGTTCCGAATCCGTTTTGTGTACTTTGCGTTCTTTATGCCCGACGCCCTGACGGTCGAAGGGCCGATTCCGCGATCCGTCTTCGATTACAACAACGCTACGCTGTCGTTTTGTTTCGAAGCTTGATACAAACGACGGCGTGCAAGCTTTGACCGACTCTGAACCGCCCATCAAACCTGCGAAGTTTTTCTACGGCTGGACCATTGTCGCCGTCGGTTTTCTCGCGCATATCGCCTCTGCTTTTACGATTTCAAGCACGCTCAGTGTGTTTCTCAAACCGTTGTCGAGCGATCTTGGCGTCTCGCGCGGTGTCTTTTCCCTGGTTCGCTCGGGCGAAGTTCTGATCGGCGCCGTGGCCGCGCCACTCGTCGGCACGCTCCTGGATCGTCACGGTTGTCGTGGACTCATGGCCGCAGGCGGGGTCATCGCGGGGCTGGGCTTGCTGCTGCTCGGACAGGTGCGGGATTTTTGGCAGTTTCTATTGGTCCGCTGGCTGATCCTCAGTCCTGGCGACACGCTCATGGGCAACATGGTTGTGAACGTGACGATCTCGCGCTGGTTCATCCGCATGCGCGGCCGCGCCCTCGCGTTCGCCGGCATGGGACATGGCCTGGCCAAAGTATTGATGCCGCTGTGCGCCGCGTCGCTGATCGCCTACGCCGGCTGGCGCGGCACTTGGGTGGTATTCGGCCTGTTAACCCTGACGTTGGTGGTCGGACCGTCGCTGCTGTTCATGCGGCGCAGTCCTGAGGACCTGGGTTTGCTTCCAGACGGAAAATTGGCCGCCGAGAATGACAGCGGCGGGGTGACAGCGGATGGCAAGAATAAGAAATCCAATCGAGCTGCAACCGACGACGTCGAGTGGACGCGGCGCGAAGCGCTGCGCACGCCGGCTTTCTGGCTCATCGTCACGACTTTTGGCGTCGCCCATATCGGTGTCAGCGGGCTCAATCTGCATGTCTTTTCCTTCGTCAGCGATCAAGGCCATCCGGCGACGGTGGCTGCTCTAGTCATGAGCACCATCGCGATCATGCAGTTCAGCACGCCGATCGTCTGGGGGTTGTGCGCCGAGCGCATCAGCATCGGCCGGGTCATCATGGCCAAGTTCGTGATTCAAGCCGCCGGGATTTCCTGGGCTCTCTCTGACCCTGGGTTGGTTTCCCTCTATGCCGGGTTTTTTCTATATGGCATCGGCATGGGTGGAACGTCGATTCTTGCTGAATTGATTTGGGCCAACTATTTTGGTCGCGTTTCCCTCGGCAAAATTCGCGGTCTAGGCTCCTTGGTCACCCACGGCTTCAGCGCCGGCGGCCCGCCGTTCTTCGGTTTTCTGTTCGACGCCACGCAAAGCTATATGCTCTCGTTTAGCATCTTCGTCGGCCTGCTGATCGTTTCAGCGGGGTTGAGTTTGTTTCTTCGGCCGCCGACGAAGTAGGGCGAGTCTGCAAATACGGAATTTGATTTCTGGCAATCACGTCATCTGGTGCAAGTAGTCATTGTCTGCAAAACCAGATCGTCATAGACCGAGCGCCATTGCGAGACGCCGTACTCATTCCGACTGGCTTATTGATTTCGCAACCGCCAGGCGATTCTCAGAAATCGTCCAATATTGAACAGACAGTTCTTACCGAATCTTGCGTATAGTTTTGGTATAGCCCACAACGGCCGGTTCGCGAGGAAGTTACTTATCGGCAATTGTTGACGGTTATCGAAAGGCTGATGCATGTCCCAATACAAAGATCATCCCATTTACGGGATTGGAGTCCGTGGCGCGGGGAAAGAATGGCATTGCCGGGGTTTGATATTTAACCCCGCAGATAAAGTGACGGAGATTAAAAGATTGGAGTGCGCCGAACTAGACTTTCAAGACAAGAGGCAAAGCCGAAGCGCACGCGCTCAAGCTATGTGAAAACATGGATCGATGACGCAAGGCGTTGAAAGCCAATCAGTCAGTCCTGACCAAACTCGGCGCCACTGAAAGATCGTACGCTCGCGATCGAGTGAGCTGTAACCGTCGATTTGCGGTTATCTCCTCTACCTGCCAGACCGCTACTCCGCCACTCCAGGGCGTATCTCAATACGCCCCTACGTCGGACTGTCCCTCAAGATTTGTTGCATTCTTCGCGGCTACCACTCCGCTGGTGATTCTTTTCTGGTTGCGTCACTCGCCCCTGATTGACAGTAGCGCATCATAAAGTATAGCTAAATTCGTGATCGAATAAGGAGATGGCATGAAAGCTAAGTCTGTCGGTGTTTTTGTGTTTGCGCTTCTTATTGGGATTGTTGACTGAGCGGTCCTTTGCCAAGGATCGACTGATCATCGGCTACACGGCGATCACCGGTATCAAAGCCGGGCTTTGGGTCGCGGAAGACGCCGGGATTTTCGACAAGCATAATATTCAGGCTGAGCTGCTGTTGGTCACTTCGGCGTCGAAGATGGTGCAAGCCATGCTCGGCGGCGATGTGCCGTTCGCGGCGGCGGGCGGCAATGCGGCTGTCGATGCCAATCTCTCCGGCGCGGATATGGTCATGCTCGGCGTGTTGGCTAAAGTGCCGGCGTTCTACATCATGGCGCTGCCGGAGATCAAGACTATCGAAGACCTGCGCGGCAAGCCGGTGGGGGTGACGCGTTTCGGTTCGTCCACCGACTTCACCATGCGTTATCTTCTGCGCAAGCATGGCCTGAATCCCGACCGTGACGTGACGATGATCCAGGCCGGCGATTTGAACGCGGCCGCGGCGATGCTCAAGACCAAGGCGATCTTTGCGGCGCCGTTCTCAAGCCCGGCCAATCTACGGGCGCAGGAGACCGGTGCCCGCTCGCTGCTCAACATGGGCACCGCCGGTGTCTATTTCCCGCACGATGCCTTGATGGCGCGCCGCACGTTCATCAACGGCAATGAAGATTTTGTCCGTAGGGCGACCCGGGCCTATTCCGAAGGGGTGCACCGCTTGTTCACCGATCCGGCGGCGGGCAAGCGCGCGGTGCGCAAGTACGCGCGCACCAGCGATGCGAAAATCGTCGATGTGGTCTATCAATACGCCATCGATTACATCGAAAAGATTCCCTACAACTCGCGCGAGGCGGTGCAGGAAGTTTTAAATCAAGCGGCGGTGCGCAATCCCAAGGCGAAGGAAGCCAAGCCGGAAAGTTTTTACGACGACAAGTATGTGCGCGAGTTGGATAGTCAAGGGTTTTATAAACAGCTGTGGAAATGAACTGGAGCGATGGAGTGTTGGAGTAATGGAGTGTTGGGATGTAATCGAGGATGGATTTGGAAATTGGCGGTGCGAACGTCGATAATCGCCATGGAGGATAGATTATGAAACGGCTCTTATTGGGATTGCTGCTTGTGAGCGTGTGTACTGGTGCGACGCTGCGCCATTCCGGCGCGGCGGAGACGCGCATCTCCATCGGTGTGACCGAGACCATGGACACTTTTAATCCTTACGCCGACAGCGTTTCGTTGATGTACAGCGTCTGGTGCCAGGTGCTGGGCTGTCTCGGTACCTATGATTTCGACAAAAGCCAGCATGTCGGCTTGGTGCTGGAGCGCTGGGAAGTCAAGGATCCCAACAACTGGTTGTTTCATGTGCGCAAGGGGCTCAAGTTTCACAACGGCACCCCGGTGACCGCCCACGACATCGTTCACTCCATGGGCCGGACGCGCAGCGACCCGCAGAGTAAGCAGACGCAGAACATATCGGCGGTGGCGAGCGAGAAGGCGCTCAACGACTACACCGTTCAAGTCACGACGAAAATTCCGACGGCGCCGTTGCTCGATTATCTCTTCGACCGGATCATCGTCACCAGCAAGCAACTCTACGACAAGCATGGCGCGGAAGTGGCCGACAAGCAGTATCCCTTCGGCGCCGGACCGTACAAATTCCGCGAGTTGATCCCCGGGCAGCGTCTGGTGATCGGCAAAGACAAATCCCATCCGATGTGGAAACAGTATCCGCAGGCGCCCGATGAAATCGTTTTTCGCATCATGCGCGAACCGGAGCAGCGGGTGACAGCGCTGCTGAACAATGAAATCCAGATCGCCCAATTCGTGCCGCCGCATCTGCGCGAGCGGGTCGAGCGTAGCGCCAACCACAAGATCGTCAAGTTTCACTCCGCTGAGATTATGTTTTTAGGCATGATGCCGAAAGTGAAACCGTGGGATAATAAGCTGGTGCGCCAAGCGGTCGCCTACGCCATCGACCGTGATACGATTATCAAGACAATATTGCGCGGCGAGGCGTCGCGCCTCGATGGTCCGATCGGCGAGGGCCAATACGGCTACGATCCCAAACTCCAACCGAAGTATGCGTACAATCCGGAGAAGGCCAAAGAACTTTTGAAACAAGCCGGCTACCCCAACGGCGTCGACGTCGAACTGCAAACTCCGGTGGGCCGCTATACTCTGGACAAACAGTTGAGCGAAGCGATGATTCCGATGCTCAATGCCGGAGGATTTCGCGCCAAGCTGGCAACGCCCGAGTGGGCTACGCTATGGGCCAATGTGCAAGTCGGCAAGGTGCCCTTTTACTACATGGGCCGCGGCGGTGTGGTCGACCCCAGCGCGGCGTTGGCGCAGTATTTCGAAACCGGCGGCTCGCCGCGCATCGGCTACTCGAATCCCAAGGTCGACGAGTTGTTGAAGCAGGAACGGCAAACCTTCGATCCCGGCCAAGCGCAAGAAAGCCCTGGCCGAGGTGATGAGCGTCATTACCGACGAAGCCCCGGCGCATTTCCTCTGGCGCCATCAGTTGCTCTTCGGCATGGCGAAGAACATCGACTACCGGCCGCTGCCGAGCGAGCGGATCTTCGGGTGGAATATGAAGGTGAAATGAGAGGAGAAGAATGGAGTGATGGTCGAGGATCGAGGATGGATGATGGATAGTGGCGAGGCCGCGTCTTCTCCATTACTCCAACACTCCAGTACTCCATCACTCTATTTGCTCCATGATCATGTCGCAGTCTAATTGCGCATACTTTCGAGTGAGCAAGAGGATCATCGATGTCTATCTTGAAGAGTCAGGTCGTGGCGAAAAACTCGGGCGCGGCGTTTGAAGTATTGAAGGGGCAGCGGATACGGGTCGCGGGGCGGAGCATCGTCGATTTCGTCGCGTTCAATCTGCGCGATTTGACCGAGCGCTTTGATCAGGCGCGAACCAAGACCAACCAGGTGAAGATCTTTATCAGCACCGGCGATGTTCTCTATTCGAAAAGAAACACTCCGATGATGACCATCGTTGCAGACACGTTTACCGAAGGGCGCCATGACTTGCAGAAGGGCATGTGCAGCCGTAAGCGTTTCGAAATGGTGGCGCAGGGCCAGTCGAAACGGGTGTTCGTCGAAGGCGTCGATATCAATCCCAAGACGGCGGAGGAGATTCCGGCTCATGGTTGTTGGGAGAATTTGAGCGGGGCGGTTAAGCCGTGGAATATTACGCCGGACGATGTGCCGAGCCCGTTCAATATTTTTCAGTGCATGCGCATCGACCCCGACACCGGCGTGATGTACGACACCATGGTCCGGCCCAAGGATGAAGCTCATGTCGACTTTCGCGCCGAGATGGATTTGCTGGTGGCCGCCAGCGCTTGTCCGGAGTCGGGCCGCGGGCAGGCTATGCGGGTGGAGATTTACGACGAGTGATTTGAGATTTAGCCGCAAAGAACGCAAAGGGCGCAATAAAAGAATCGTGCATTCGTGGCGAACGGAAATTCGCGGCCTCAGCGATCGGTGAGAGGCGGGATGACGGGTACAAATTTTACTTTCAACAATCCCCATGTCGAGCGGGTGATATCGGGGCCGGGCTCGTTGGGCAAGTTGGCCGAGGAAGTCGAGCGGCTGGGCGGCACGCGTGTCCTTGTACTCATATCGCCGTCGGTGGCGAAGACCTTTCTCTTGGACAAAGTTAAAGCTGGGCTCGGCGGTAAATGCGTGGCGGTGTTCGACCAGGTGAAGCCGCATTCGCCGACGGAGTCGATCGAAAAGGCGGTGGAGTTGGCGCGGGATGCGAAGATCGACATTCTGGTCAGCGTCGGCGGTGGCAGCGCCATCGACACCGGTAAGGGCGTGGCGGCGCTGTTGGCCGAGGGCGGATCGCTGCCGCGTTTCGGTGTGCGGTTCACGCCGCCGAACAAAAAAGAAGTGACGCCCATGCCGGCGCCGAAAATTCCTCACATCGCGATTCCGACCACTCTCTCCGGCGGCGAGTACAGTTATTCCGCCGGCATTACCCAGGGCGGCAAGAAATTTATCGTCGCCGATCCCAAGCTGGCGCCAAAGACAGTGCTGCTCGATCCCGAAGCGGCAGCGACGGCGCCCGGCCGTTTGCTGGCGGCGTCGGGCATGAATGCGCTGGCGCACTGCGTCGAAGCGGTCTACTCCACGGAGACGCAACCCTTGACGGAGGCTTATTGTCTCACTGGTATCGGTTTGATCGCGCGTTATCTGCCGCGGGCGGTTGCGGATTCCGCTGATCTTGAAGCGCTCAGTCAGGTCCAAGTGGCGGCGTGTTTGTCCGGCATGGGTGTTTATAGCGCCTGGACCGGCATCCATCACGCCATCGTCCACGTCATCGGCGGGCGCTACAAAGCGCCGCACGCGGAGATTCATGCCTTGATGTTGCCCTATGGCATGCGCTGGAATTTGGACGTGGTGCAGCGCCATTATCTGCGAATGGCGCGGGAGATCGGCATCGAAGCCGCGAACGAAAAAGAATTGGCCGCCGCCGTGCCGGAATATGTCTACGGCATGAATCAAAAAATGGGCTTGCCGCTCAAACTGCGCGATCTCGGCGTGCCGCGCGATGGCTTGCAGCAGTTGTCGGTGGATACGCTGGGCGATTACAGCATACACACCAATCCCAAACCGGTGCGTAGCGCGGAACAGGTGCTGGAGGTGCTGGAGGCGGCGTGGTGAGTACAGGTATTTTTCGCATACTCGCGAGACGAGAGTCTCCTGTGTTCGTCATGCCGGTGAAGACCGGCATCCATCTTCGTACGTGATTCAGCGGCAGAAACGCTGGATACCGGCCTGCGCCGGTATGACGGATTGGAGTTTAGTCTCCGCCAACAATTGATATTGCTCTGGGTAGTTTCCTCCACATGACTCCTGAAGAAGCGATCAAGATCGTCAATCAGTATGCCAATGATGCCGAGATCGACAGTCTGCTCGTCGACCTGCTCCGCGCGCCGTCGCCTCAGACGGGACTTCAGGAAGCCGATCCCAATCTAAAAAAGTTTGTCGCCGACTTCGTCGCGCCGCGGTTGGAAACGCTGACGGGAAGCGCAGCGGCGCTCGACGGCATGGGGAATTTGTTGTGGCAGTCAGGTGCGAATGCCAGCGAAGCGGGTTTGCTGCTCATGGGCTACGCCATGACGTTTCCGGCGGGCGGCATGAAAGAGCCGTTCTCGGGCGCGATCGTCGATGGTGCGCAGTTTGGCATTGCCGGCTCCTGTGCGGCGGGCCGCGGCGCCTGCGAGCAGAAGGGCGCGTTGGCGGCGATGATGTATGCAAGTGCGATTGTCGCTCGATCACAGGTGAAGCTCCGCGCGCCGTTGTATCTCGCCGTCAGCTTGGCCGGCGAGACTGGCCGTCACGACGCAGCTAAATTTATTCTTGAGAATAATCGAATTACCGCTAAAGCCGGTGTCATCGGTTTGGGAACGGCCAATCGCATATGCATCGGCAACAAAGGCCGGATCGATGTGGAGATCACCGTGCGCGGGAGGTCAGCGCATAGCAGCATGCCCTCGGACGGCATCAACGCCGTCGACGGCGCGCGCAAGGTGTTGGAGCGGCTCGATCGCCTCGCGCTTGGCAATGAACACGCTGGCCTTGGCAAAGCCACATTGACGGTGACGCAGATCAAGAGCGCCCCCGAGATCAGCCACACGGTGCCGGACACTTGCCGGATCACTTTCGACCGGCGGCTGTTGCCGGGCGACAATCCAGACACCGCATTACGAGGCATTCAAGATGCCGTGGCGGATTTGCCGCCGTGGTCGGTCGAAGTCACACGCGGCGCGTTTATGTACCCGTCCGAGGTTGACGCCGATTGTGCCGTTGCAGCAGCCCTGCGCCGCGCTAGTCGGGCATTGAACGGACAAGACGGCGAACTCTTCTATTCGCCTGCGGCATTGGACGCTGGTTATCTCAATCAGCGCGGAATTGAGACAATCATGTTCGGGCCCGGCGATCTGCGCTTTGCCCACACCGATGAGGAAGTTGTGTCGGTGCAGGAAGTGCGCGACGCCGCGCGGATTTATGCAGCGACGGCGTTGGAGTTGCTAGGTTAGGGGGTTTGGTAGGCAAACGGCGGCATACTGTTTGGGAAAACCGTGGCCATGATGGGTCGAGATCGCGGATGAAAGCGGAAGTTTCGACGCCGAGTTACGACCCAAGCTCAGGGACGGCGGCCACGAGACGCGCCAATCGGAACAGCAGCGCGATGCCGCCGTTCTTTGCAGCGCATGGTTAGGCCGCGTCTCGCTCATACTCGCCTCGTTGTTGGTTTGCCGTCCGCACCAACGGCATCAGAGTAATCTGGAAGGCTCGAAAGACGAATCGGTAGCTGCGCCTCAATGACTGCCTGCATCACCTCCATCGTAATCGGTGGCGGCTCTTGCTGTGCTTCCTCACGATAGTACCAGACGACTCCCTTTCTCTCGCTCAAACCTCGCAAAGACGCTCGGACTGCCTCAATCGTGGATGCTGTGCCGTTCACTGTGAGTCGGCCATCTGCAAAAACCGCTAACTTCAAGACGGGCTCGTCACCACTCACTGGACTCTGTGAAGCAGACTTCTTGCCGCACCCGCCGAAGAGAAATGAGAGGAAGCTCATAATGACGAGGACATTTTGGAATGTTCGCATGGTGTGAAACGGCCTAACGACATGCGGCTAAACCGTGGCGAATAAGCGAGCCAGTAATGTCGCCTGGGAAATAACAGTCCATCAATCGCGGTCAGGTTTGCTGCAGCAACTGGGCGCGAAGGCGTTGGAGATATCGGCATTCTAACTGGCGTTCATTCGGGAGAGACAACCCCCTGTGGTTGCCCTCCGAAAGGGCAGGCAGGGGGCCTGCCCCTACAATCGATTTCAAATACTACGCCGATAGTTCGAACGTCAGCAGTTGCCGCGCCGCCTTATGATACGCTTCGGCGCAGGCGGCTTCGGTTTTTTCCGCCGGCGGGGCGACGATGCGGGCGCGGGCGGAGACTTTGAGCGGGCTGATGTCCCAGGGGTAGGGATCGAAGATCACCGAGCCGGGGCCATTGGGTTTGATCGTTAACGTTACGGTATCATCGCTGTCGTAGGAAACCCGCACGGGAGCGATTTTATATTCCTTGAATTCATTTTCGTTGGCGTAGCCGTCGCAACAGAAGTACAGCGACAACAAATCGAACACTTGCAGCACCATGTAGTTGTAGGCGAGCTCGTTCTCGAATCCCGGCTCTAATTCCATCAGTTTGCGCTTGATCTCGGCTTGCTGGCTCTCCATCTTGATTTTGGCGTCCTTGACCGCTGCGCTGCGCTCGCGCACGCGTCCCGCTGGTTCCGTCAAAATATTGTAGCGGTTGTGCCACAAGCCGGTGCGGTGCATGGAAACGATCAAAGCCGCGTAGGGATCCTGCGCGTGCAGCCATTCGACATTCTTCGAATACGCTTTGAGCTCCGTCGCTTCGAAGTTGGGCACCTCTTCGCGGTGGGCGTAGGGGCGGCCTTTTTCGACATTCATCGGCGGGTTGCCTTCGAATTCGCGGTAGCCGCTGTCGTGATAGGTGGTCGCGAACACCATGGTGTCGTAGGGGCGCAGTTTGGAGAAACGACTGTTGCCCCAGTGGGCGGCGAACTGCGCCGCTAGTTCAGCGTGATCTTCTTGCAGGCTGACATACGAACGGCCGTCTTTGAGTTCTCGGATAACCATATGCGTTCCTCCTCTGTGTTCCGATAGTGTAGGCGAGCAATTTTTCGTCCCTACGGTGGGACCATGCCATAGTCGGCGTTGTGATTAAAATTGTTTCTTCTGACGGTCGGACCATGCCATAGTTGGCTGAAGATTACAAATTCATTTACAGCGGTGTTGGCACTTCAACTTTCAATTCTGCTGCAAGCTCGGTGAGATTGGCCCAAGTGCCTGCTTCGACTTCGACGCCATGTTGGCGATTGTGAGCTTCGCGTTTCTTGCCCGACTCTCCCGGCAAAAGGATTTCGCTAAAACCCGGCGCGCACTTCGTCGATTTTATGAATGCGATGAGTTCGTCGACTTTGTCGTAAAAGATTTCCAATTCCTGAAATTCTTCGACCGCGATAGCCTGAAGAAAGAGTCCGTTGACGCCGTGGGCGCGGTTGTCCCAGTATTGTTTGCCCAAGCCGTTGCCGGAAAGCAGGCCGCCGAGGACTTCGGTGATCAGCGCCAAGCCCGAACCTTTGTAGCCGCCAAAGGCCAGGAACACGCCGCGCGGCGGGCCGCGGAAGGTTTTGAAATCGGTGGTCGGGTTGCCGTGGCCGTCGAGCATGACCCCCTCGGGAATTTTTTCTTTGTTGCGGATGCGTTTCTGAATCTCGCCCATGCTCATGGACGCGGTGGCGAAATCGAGAATGATGTGACGGCCGCCGCGCGCCGGAATGCCGAAGGCGATCGGGTTGGTGCCGGTGATCGGCTGCATGGCGCCGTAGAGCGCGGTGACCGCCGAGCCGACGCTGGCGGCGGCGATGCCGATCATGCCGCGGTCGGTGGCCATCTCCATGTAGTCGGCGAGCCGTCCGGTATGGCCGGCGCGGCGCAAGCAGACGATTCCGGCGCCATGGGTATTCGCTTTCTCGATGGCCAGCTCCATGGCGAAGTGGGCGGCGACTTGACCGATGTAATGTTTGCCGTCGACCATGGCGGTGATCTTGCCTTCACGCTCGATGGCCGGCTTGTCTTTGATCTGATAGGTGCCGTCTTTGATCCAATTCAAATAGGGATTGACGCGAAGCACGCCGTGGCCGGCGTAGCCGCGCAGCTCGCCGCGCACCAGCAGTTCAGCGACCAGATCGGCGTCGTCGCGCGACATGCCGCCGGTGGCCAAGAGTTGTTTGCAGAAGCTTAGAAGTTGTTGGTGATCGATTTTGGCCACTGCTGTTTCCTAGTCTAAAGAAAATTCGTTATTCACCACGAAGTGTCCATGAGCTTACGCTCGCCTACAGACCATGAACATGGTTCGCATTCCTAGAAGTTGCTTCATTTTTCGATTCGTCATTCCCGCGCAGGCGGAATCCAGGTGACGGACAGAGTCCGTCATACCGTTGAAAAACGGTATCCAGGTGGATGATGGGTCTGGATGCCGGCCTGCGCCGGCATGACGGAGCCCGGACGCTCTTCATTGTGCATATCATCCTCTCACATGTAATTTCTAAGAAGGACACGAAGCGCACGAAGTTAACAAAAGTAATTTCCGAACCTTCGTGTCCTTCGTGCCTTCGTGGTGAAACAATTTTTGCTTTCTAACTACCGTTCTCCACGGGAAAATATTTCTCTAGCCATTCATGCACGATATTGGTCAGCCGCGGATTCTCTTCGTTGAAGGTAAAATGGTCGACGTCCGACAAGAGGTGCAGCTCGGCCGGCTGGCGGGCTTTCTTGAACATCTCGATGGACTCGTAGGTCGGTGTCACCGAGTCGTTGGCGCTGTGGATGAGCAAGAGCGGCCGCGGTGAAATGTTGCCGACCTGATCGTCGGCGCGGAAGTCGTTCATGCTCTGGGCGGTCTCGGCGGGGAACTCCATGATCGAGCCGCCGCTCATGCGGTTGCGCAGCTTTTCCGGGATCGGCACGATGTCGTAGCGCGGCACCATGAGGGATTTGCCGGTCTGTTCGCGGTGGCGTTTACCTTCTTCGAGCATGGCGGTGAACTTCGCCCACTTTTCCGCGCCGGGATGCTGACCGCGGAATTTTCTTTCGCCGTCGCCCCAGCCGCCGCAGGAGATCACCGCGGCGACGCGCTTGTCGGCGCCGCCAGTAAATACTGCCACCGCGGCGCCGAAGCTGCTGCCGATAAGGCCGATGCGCGCGGGGTCGACCTGCGGTCTTGTCGCCAAGTATGAGATCGCATTGCGCGTGTCGGCCACTTGGTCCAGGCATATGATCCTGCCCCGTTCACCTTCGCTCTCGCCGCAGCCGCGGAAGTCCAGCCGCAGCGCGATGTAGCCCCATTGACTGAGTTGCTTGGCGACGACTTTTTGGCCTTGGCCGTCCTTGTTGCCGCCAAAGCCATGCAGCGTGATGAACGCCGGCCGGCGCTCGCCGGTTTTGTATTCGGCCGGGGTGTCGATGAGACCGGCGATTTTCAATCCGTCGGATTGGAAACTGATTTTCTCTTCCATGTTCTGCTCCTTGTGAATTGTTGGTTCTTGGTGGCGCGGTTACGGCGAGTTCCCGCCCTGACCGGTTGCTAAAAAGCCCTCTCGGAGTCCTTCGACAGTCTCAGGACGAACGGAGAGGAACTGAGAAGGATAAAAAATTCCGTTTATGCTGAGCTTGTCGAACCATTCTCCACCCTTTTTCAGCAGCCTGTTACGGCAGAGTGCCCCACAGTTCTTTCAAGAAACCGCTCTTCACTAAGTTGTCGGTGAAACTGTTGTCGTACAGTTCTTCGGGCTTGCGGCGGATCTGCGCCACTTCTTCGCGCGCCAACTCGACGGCGTCGGCGACGGTTTTGCCGGGGACGGTCATGCGCCGGTTGACCAGGTTGCGCGCGTAAGCTTGATAGGCGGATTGCAGTATTTCTGGGTCGTTAATTGCGAGCGCTTTGCCTAGGCTTTGCGTAGCGCGTTCCGGGTTCTTCTCGACGAAATAAATCGTCTCACTCATCGCCGCGACGAAGCGCTGGACTAATTGAGGCCGTTCTTTGAGGGTTCTAAAGTTGGTTAAAATCGAACTGTAAATCGACGGCACGTCCAACTCTTTTAGGCTGAAGATCAAGTGATAACCATCGCGCTTGGCGCGCACGTCGAGGGGCGGCGTCAGTAGGACGGCGTCGGCCAGCCCCTGCAAGAGGGCATTGTACGGCTCCAGTTGGCCGGTGCCGCCAATGTGTAAGAGCTTTACGTCTTGGGTGGTCAGATTGTTTTTCTTGAGCACGGCTTTGGCGAGGTGATCGGTCAATCCCCCTGGACGCGAAACCGGAATGGTCCGGCCCTTGAGATCGGCGGGTCGCTTGATGTCGCTCTTCCCCATCAGCACCCAGGGCAAGCCGACGATCAGCGAGCTGACGATTTTCGCTTCAGCGCCGGCGGCCATGCGCGGGATCTGCGGGTCGGCCGAGCAATATAAAAATTGGATGCCGTCGGAGGCCAGCGCCGTAATGGTAACGGCGCCGCCGCGCAGCGTCACATGCTCGACTTTGATGCCGTACTTTTCGAACAATCCGCTGGATAGCGCGGTGTAAAAATGAATGAAGCCGCCCGAGGTGCCGCAGGTGCCGACGCGGATGCTGGTTAACGCTTCATTTGATTTCGGCAGGTAGGGATTGGCGCTCACCGCAACCGTCGTGCACAACAGCCCGGCGATCGCGACAAAGCGCAGCGAGTTTTTGGTGAGCGCGCCCATGCAAGCCTGGTCTATAACAAAGCCGGGGGTTGGAGAAAAGGGCTAGCCGGTTGTATTGAGTCGTTGTCGGTGCATGGCCGTAACGGCGTCGCGTACTCGGTTCGTCCTAAATCCCGGATCGAGCGCGGCACGGCAACATTAAGCGGCAATGTCCGGTAAGTATCTGCTTGTCGTCTTGATTCTTGCCATTTAGTTCACAGTCGATCCATGGATCGGTTGGATCGGCGGATTTCTCGACGATCTTAGCACCGAAGCACATCAGATCGCCTTCGAAGGTCGAATAGGTCTGCCGCACGGCGATTTTTCTGAGCCGGCCCTGGGGGCCGATCCAATCGGTCAACATGCGCATGAGCAGCGCCTGGCGGTAGGCGCCGCTGGCGATGAAGGTCTTGAGCCCATTGTGCTGGCGCACGTGATCGCGGTCGAAATGTAGTTGTTGCGAATTTTCCTGTAGGCCGGCCCAGCGTACCGTGTCGATGATGGTCAGCGGGCCATACTGGCGTTCCGGGATGGTGTCGCCGATATGCACGTCTTCGAAACGGACGGGTTGGTGCAGTGCCATGGGTTTTATCCTCGGACCGCTCCCGCTGCGGCAAAGGCTTGTTGATCGCTTGAGGAGTAGCCTAACTGTGAAAGAATCTCACGGTTGTGTTCGCCGAGCCGCGGCGCCGCTGCCATTTCACTTTTGCGCATGGTGGCGATGGCGCCCTGGGGAAACGTGATTGTGCCGAATTGCCGATGCTCGATGCGCCGCAAAAATCCGCGCGCGATGAGTTGCGGATCGTCGATTAAATCTAAAGTCGTCGATACCGGCGAAGCGGGGAAGTGGCGTTTTTGCGCTTCCTGCACCAGGTCGTTCTTGGCATGTTGGCCGGCCCACGAAAGCACCCGGTCGAGAATAAAATCGCGTCGTTTGATTTGGTTTTCTTCTTCCGCCAGTGACGCGTCGGCCGCGAGTTCGGGATCGCTCACCCATTCGACGAATTTGTTCCAACGTCCCGGTCGATGGATCTGGCTGATGACCCAATGGCCGTCTTTACAGGGCAGGGCGCCGGAAATGGCGGTAATCGCACCCTTGCTGCCGCGCCGCTCGGTAACAACGCCGGAGAAGCTGTATTCGACCATCGCCTGCTCGGCGAAGCTCTCCAATGCTTCGCGTAGCGACACGGTAACGATCAATCCTTTGCCGGTTTTCGTGGCGCTGCGCAGCCCCGCCGCCGTGGCGACGGCGACATAGATGCCGGTTGCCAATGCCGCGATATCGCCGCCCAAGACCATGGGAGACTGATCCGGTTGGCCGGTCAATGACATCAATCCGGAGCGCGCCATGGCGCAGATGTCAGGTTCTTCGTCTTCGATCTTGCTGTAAACGAGCTTAGTATTGGCGGCAATCAGCGCTGCGTCTTCAATGGCAAGCGGTGTGTTGGCGATCAAAACGTCGGCCTGCGCGACCAGGCGCAAGAATATCTCCCGGCCCGCGGTGGAGTCGAGATCGAGCGCCAAGCTTTTCTTGCCGGCGTTGAGAAAATGATGGTAAGCGCTGCTCTCGCCGTTATTGCCACTGTCGAGCAGAGGTTCTCGGTAGCGCAAGGAGTCCGGATTATGCCATTCGACGCGGATCACTTCATGGCCGCTTTCGACGAACAGGCGCGAAGCGTAGGCTCCCGAGAGATCGGTAACTTCGATGATCCGAGCCATGTTATTCTTTCGCCGCGCCGGCGAGTTTGGCTGCGGGAAAAAGCGCCATTGTGTGGCGCCGGCGCATGACGGTTTCGCCGCCGGAATTCAGGATCTGTTCCTCTTGGGTAATATAGATGCCCAACCCGGCGCGGCCCTGGCGCGCGATAATATCGACCAGACAACTCTGCGTTAAAAGTGGCTCGCCGGGGTAGACGGGTTGGAGCCATTCGGTTTCTGAGCCGGCGTTGCGGACGTTGGTGTAGTGCGGCGGCACCGGGATCTGGCGCCGTAGATCAGGCGCTTCCGCGCTCGAGCCATCGGGATTTTCCCTGATGCTGAACGGCACCCAACCGACCAAAGCTGGCGGCAGAATGCGCCCTTGGTAGCCTGCGGCCTTGGCATAGTCGTCGTCGCACCAGAGCGGATTGCGATCGCCTGTGGCATCGACATAGCGGCGGACATCCGACAGCGTCATGACGATCAACGGAGTCGGCGGCGTGGCGCGGCCGATCCAGTTCAACATCTCTGTGGTGATCAAATCGCTGCCATCGGCCATCAGGTAAGCGCTCCTTGGTTGTCGAGCGCCTGAATCTCCTCCTGGCCGAGGCCCAACCAGTCGCGCAGAACCTCGTCGCTGTGCTGGCCGAGCGCGGGGGCGGGAGAGGGCGCAGGGAAAGAGCCAGTGGAAAATCGAAATGGTAATCCGGTGGTGAGCATGGTGCCGACACGCGGTTCCGTCATTGAGCGAAAAATCGTCGCGCCATCCGGTTGGTCGAACAAATCATTAATGCGCCGCACCCGTTCGGCGCGAATGCCGCCGGCTTTGAGGATTTGCTCCACTGCAAGGTTTGACAGCGGTCTGGTCCACGTACTCAGTTGCTCGTCGATTTCGTCGTGCCATTGCTGGCGGCCGGAAACTGTCGCGAAGCGCTCCTGCGCTGCCCAGCTATCTTTGCCGATGATTCGTCCGAGGGAGCGCCACTGGTCTTCAGTTCGCACGCTGACGGCGCACCAGTTGTCGGTGCCGGCGCAGCGATAAACCCCCTGGGGCGCAAAGCGCGCCGAGCGGTTGCCCATGCGCGGCGGATTCCGCCCGGTAACCGCGCTGGCCAAGAGCAACGGCGCGATCATCGCGACGCTGCACTCGAACTGGCTCAGGTCGAGCCGGGTTCCGATGCCGCTCAGACCGCGTTCGTCGAGCGCCTGAACAATCGCGACGCAGGCGTGCAGCCCGCCGATGTAATCATTCCAAGAATTCGAGATCGCCGTCGGCGGATCACCTTCGGCGCCGGTGACGGTCATCAGGCCGCTGTAGCCCTGGAGATTCATGTTCATGCTCGTCCAGCCGCGTCTCGGGCCGTCATGGCCATATCCTGACATGCTCACGGAGATGATCCCTTGATTGCGCGAACGCAGAGTCTCATAGCCGAGACCGAGCCGATCCATCACCCCGGCGCTAAAATTCTCCACCACGACATCGGCCCGCGCCGCGAGGTTGACCGCGGTCTGTTGGCCGCTCGGGTGTTTCAGATCGATGGCGATGGAGCGCTTGTTGCGGTTGGTATTCAAATAAGAAGCGTGGCGGCCGTCTGTGCCGATATGAGCGGAGGGCCAGGGATGATCCGGATGCTTGCTGCTTTCGACGCGCACGACATCCGCGCCCAGGTCGGCCAAGAGCCTGGTGCAAAAGGGACCGGCCAGCACATGGGTAAAATCCAGGACGCGAACTCCGGCGAGCGGCGCGGCTGTGGTTGAATCGTTCATGGTTCTAGCGCAGATGAAGTTCCTTTTGCGCTTGCTGCAACAGCGCGCGGCTCGCCACTTGGGTCAAGGGAATCTCTTTCTTGAGATTGCCGCGATCCAATTCGTATTGAATCAAATCCTGCAGTGCCTGATCGGACAGAGCGCCGTCGGCGCTGTAGCATGGCAGGTAATTTTCAAAGGCCGCGCGCGTGATGGCGAGGTCGAGCTTCAACCACTTGGCGGCGATGTTGATGGTTTCCTCGGGCTGCTCGCGAATGAAGCGCAGCGCTTCGATGCTGGCTTTGATCGTGCGCTTTACTTTGTCCGGCGCCGTCTTGAGCTGCTTGTCGGTGGTCACCATGGCGTTTTGTAGCAGCGGCACGTGATCGCGGGTCCAGAGCAGCACCTTGTAGCCGCGCTTGGCGCCGAAGATATCGGCAGGCGAGGAGACGAAGGCCGCGTCCACCTTGCCGCCATCCATAGCGGCAAGGCGGGCGGTGTTGTCGCCGCCGGGGATGAGATTGATATCCTTACCGGGTTCCAGGCCGTAACGGCGCAGCAGAGTTATCGAGGTCAAGTAGAGCTGGCTGCCGAAAGTGCTGATGCCGATGGTCTTGCCGCGCAGGTCGGTGAGCTTTTGCACGTTGGCTTTGACCAGGAGCAGATAGCCGAGCTTGTCCTGGGTGGTCATCACCAATTTGATCGGCAGTCCTTTGATGGCGCCGGCGATGCCCGGGCCGGTGCAGACCGCGAAGTCGAGATCGTCCGAGAGCAGCGCGTTGGTGGCGATGGCACAGGGCACCAGCACATGCTCGGATTGGATGCCGTGCTTGGCATAGAAGGCTTTTTTTTCAGCGATGATGGTCGGCAAAAAACCCAGCGAGATGGCGGAAATGCCGATGCGGATTTTTTCCTGGGCGGCGCCGTCGCGGTAACCGCACAAGCAGTAAAGCGAAATCAGCAGGAAAATCAATTGAATTCGCCCGCGGGGTTTGAACCCCGCGGGCGACCAAAGGGGATGCTCGCCCCCTTTGGAAACCCCATTTATTTGTGCCCGCCTATGAGGCGGGTTTAGTTAGAATCAATGGCCGTTTCATGGCTTCTCCAAGCGCGCGAAAAATCCCTCTTGGTCGAGCTCCCGAATCAATGACGCGTCGACGAAATCGCCGACTTTCATCGATTCGAGCTTGGCGATGGTGCCGCGCAGGTCTTCGATGCTCGCTTGCACGGAATCTTCCCGCGGCCAGGGTTTGGCCGGGATCGCGTCGAGCAGTTGGGCTCGATAGGTAAACTCCAAGAGCTTGGGATTATTCGGCAGCCGCATGTACTTGCGGAATATTTGGTACGCCAGCTCGCGGTTCTTTCGGCCCAGCGCGATCGCTTCGCTATAGGCCATGAAGAACGCCTTCAAGCGCGGCCGCAACTCTTTGATCACCTGCCGGGTGGTGTTGATTTCGCTGCCCGGCGCGGCCACGCCAAAGTCTTTGGGCTCGCCCAAGATAGTGAGTTTTTGCGCGCCGCTTTCAGTGACTTGAAATACTTTGTCCGACTCGCCAATGGTGGCGTCGATCTTGCCCTGAAACATCAGCTGAAGTCGTTTATCCGATTCGCTGACTCCGGTTGGAATCAGGCTCACGTCTTTGCCCGGCGTCAAGCCAATCTTGGCGAGAATCCGGCGCAGCAAAAAATCGGTGCCGGCGCCGATGCGGCTACTGCCGACAATCTTGCCTTTGAGATCGTCGGGCGATTTGATCGAAGCGAGCGCGACGAATTGATAGGGCAGGGCGCCGTTGGTGGACACCGTGACGATGGGCGCGCCGCGGCCGGCGGCGGCGACCACGCCGGAACTCGAGTCGGTGGTCAGATGCACGTCGCCGGCGAGCAAGGCCGTCAGCGATACGCTGCCGGCGGCGATGTTGACCAGCTTCACGTCCAAGCCGTACTTCTCGTAGAGGCCGAGATCCTTGGCGATCCAAAACGGCGCGCGATTCCCCGTGACTGAGCTGTAGGAAACGATCAGCGGCTCGAGCTTCTTTTCCTGCGCCGCGGCCAAATTCCACGGCAACAACGCCACGATGCAGGCGATCGAAACTACCCGAAGAAGCATAGAGTTCCTCACTGGAAATTGACGGTGATGGGTCATCCATACGGGATTTGGTTTCGTTATTCAAATATAATATTTTGATGGGGACGATAGACGACCATCAATGTAAATCAATCTCCATCAGTTAAAAATCTTTCTGCGTATCGCGCGCGAGCGCGCTTCTCGAAAGCTGCGGAGAAACTGGGCATCAGCCAGCCGTCGGTATCCATACAGGTCAAAAACCTGGAAGATGCTTTGGAGGTAAAGCTGTTCGAGCGGTTCGGCCGGCGCGTTTATCTTACAGCCGCTGGTTCCACTCGCGGTGGGACATTTTGAGAAACAATACCCGGATACCGAAATTTCGATCAAGACGGGCGAAGCCATGAAGTCGAGAAATGAATTTTGGATAATGAGGTCGATTTTGGGGTTATCGAAGGATCCGATCAAAATCGTTTTCCGTACGGACAAAAAGCTTTGGAATTTATCAGTGGCGTTTCCAATCTCGCGCAAATATTTATCCGATATCTGATTAATAAATAATTTATTTGTCAAAGAAATTAATGTGTTATATCGTCCCTTGCATCGCGTTATTGAGTGACCACAGATTTAATCGGTGCTTTTTACAGGTTTTACGGGATAACTCCGTAAGATCTGGGAAAGAGAGCTTCGGAGTCTGATAGAAGGCCGCCCGCGCAAACAATGGAGGCGACCTGAGTTGTTATGATGGCGCAGGACTGAAAATGTTTTCGAAGTCGAGCGTGGCACTACCACTACGAGAAGGGGGCTATTCCAGATGCGAAGCAAGAGTCATTACATAGATAAGCTCATCGTTCTAGTCATTTTATTAACGGCGGCGATAAGTGTTGCCTTCGGCCTCGGATATCGTAGTTCGCGACATGTCTTGGTTCCTTCAGCTGCGATGGCTGCGACTCCGGTCGCTCCGGGGAAGGGTAAAGCGCTGCTCGACGAGTTGGTTCAGAAGGCCCGGCAAGAGGGCGAGCTTATCGCTACCGTGCAGTCGAGCTGGAACAAAGCTCTGGCGCAGCCGCTCGGCGAGAGTTTCAATAAGCGGTTCGGTTTGAATATCAAGGTGACGATCGCAAACATGAGGTCGGCGCAACACTTTCCCGTCGCCATCGCCGAGACCCAAGCGCGCGCGCCGGCGACCTACGATGTGGTTCAGGGCGACGATGCCGAGGTGATGCAGTTGATCGGCGCGGGCGGAATTCAAAAGGTCGACAATTGGGAAACTTTGATCGCCGAGATCAATCCGGTGATTGCTTCAGGAAAAGTTCGGCGCGAGCAGATCTCCAGCGGACCGTTTCGGCAGTCGGGGTTCTTGATCAATTCCAATGTGAAGCAGATCGTCTATAACCCGAAGCTGATCTCCGAGGCGGAGCTTCCCAAGAATCACAGCGACCTGGCCGACGCCAAGTACAAAGGCAAGTTTACCCAACCGCCCTGGACCGCTCATTGGGAGATCGCGCCCGCGGTGCTCAGCAATTTCGACAGGGAGAAGTGGCTCGACGTGGTGCGCCGCGCCGGCAGGAATACCGCCGCAGTGCTGCCTGAAACCACCGGCGTGCAGCGCGTGGCGCTGGGAGAGTTTGCCTTTGCCCTGGCTCAGGACGCGTATTTCCGCCAAGTCATGGCGCAAGATCCGAAGGCGCCGATCGCGTTTAAATATTTCGAAGATTACAACGAACGAAACTCGAATTATTACGGCGTGCGAACCGGCGCCCGCCATCCGGCCGCCGCCACTCTATTCGCGCTCTGGATCACGACCGCCGAGGCGCAGGCAATCTGGCAGTCGAGCGAGTTCAGCGCGGTGCCCCATGGCGAAAGCAAGATCGACAAGGAACATCAACTCGCCATCCAGAATGCCAAAGCCAAGGTCGTGGGGTTTCTCGATAACGATAAGACCATCGAGTTGCTGAAATGGTATCAGAGCGAAGAAGGACGAAAATATCTGGACGGAATGACGCGCGCTATCAGGGGCGAATGAGCGCGGGTCTCCCCGTCTTCACCGACGTTGATAACTGATGACACGGCCTAACAGCAATCGCACGGGGGCCGCTTTACCATTGGCGTGTTCGGCACTGGCGCTTTCCGGCATCGTCGTTCTGGTTCTCTTTATTCTCTATATGACCTTCGTGCCCGGTTTACCGACCGCGCCGGGGTTCACTCTGAATCACTGGAAACTTATTCTGAGTGAACGACTGTGGATCACGGTAGTACCTAATACCGTAGTTGTCGGTTTCGGCGCGATCTTGGTCTCGACGTTCTTCGCTTTGCCGCTCGCGTGGCTTCTCAACCGCACGACAATCGCGCTCAGGACCACGTTCGTGACCCTCATCGCAGTCATCGGCATCATTCCAGGGTTCATTTTGGCGATGGGCTGGATCCTTTTGCTCGATGAGCGCATCGGTCTGATCAATTTGACCCTGAGCGGATTGCTCGGTGTCGAGAGTATTCCGCTGAGCGTGAAGAATAGTCCCTTTGGCATCGCGTGGGTGGTTGGCGTGATCCTGACACCGGCGATTTTTTTCTTGCTCGCCGGGCCCATGCGCACTCTGGATCCGGTATTGGAAGAGGCCGCGGCGGTGGCCGGATTCACCCCCTGGATGACACTGCTCAAGGTGAGCTTCCCGTTGGTTTGGCCGGGCATCCTCGGCGCGCTTATCTATACGTCGATGACCGCGGTTTCCATGTTCGAAGTGCCGGCGTTGTTGGGCGCGGCGAGCGGCAAGGTCCCGGTCTTGTCATCGGAGATTTTTTACGCCGTGCGGCCGGGCGGCCCGCTCACCGCAAGCTTCGCCTACGGTGCCGCCGGAGTTTATGGCGTGCTGTTGGCGCTGCCGAGCTTGGCTGCTCTGTACTTCTATCTGCGCATCTTGGCGCGCAGCGAGCGCTACCGTGTGATTACCGGCAAAGCCTATCGCCCGCGCGAGTTCGACCTGGGAAAATATCGCTGGGCGGCCTCGGCGTTCGTCGTTGTCTATCTCCTGCTGGCGGCGGTATTGCCGATCTGTGTCCTGGTGTGGAGCTCCTTGTTGCCCATTCTTCAGCTTCCCTCGCTTGAGGCATTGGGTAAAATCAGCTTGCGCAATTACCACGGTTTGCTGGAAAGCATCGGCGGGCTTGCGGTAATTCGCAATACCGCCGTGGTGGTGGTCACGGTGGCCCTTTTGGTTTGCTTCAATAGTTTTATGATTTCCTGGGTGGTGGTGCGATCGCGGGCAAGGTTTCGCAAATGGGTGGATGTTTTAGCCATGTTGCCCCATGCGATTCCCGGGCTGGCCTTCGCTTTTGCCCTGGCGATGATCGGTATTTTAGCTTCCGTCTATTTTCCCGCGCTGCCGCTCTCCGGCACTTTGGCCGTTATTGTTGTCGCGCACATCATCAATCGCCTTCCATTCGGCACCCGCATCACCAACGCTGCATTGGCGCAGGTCCATCCGGAACTTGAGGAGAGCGCGCAGGTCTGCGGCTCTCGGCACGCGACCATCATGTGGCGCATCGTCTGTCCGCTGGTCAAGCCGTCACTGATCTATTTGGTTCTTTGGACGGCGATGCTGAGTTTCCAGGAAGTGACCATGGCGCTCTTTTTGTCCGGACCTCACAACCAGGTGCTTTCGGTGGCTATTTGGGAGCTCTGGGACGGCGGCAGCGTCGGTAAAGCGTCGGCCGCGGCGGTGACGATGGTCGGTGTGATGGGCGCGCTGATGTTTTTTTTATTGAAGACCAACATCCGGCCGACCAGCGACGGCCCAGGCGGCGGGGCGTGATTCAAATTAAGAATTTGCGCAAATATTATTGGAGCGACGGGGCCCGGATCACCGCGGTGGACGGGATCGACGTCGAGATTGCTGCCGGGGAAATGTTTATGCTGCTCGGCCCGTCAGGGTGCGGCAAGACGACTACGCTGCGTTGTGTCGCCGGACTGGAGACGCCGGACGAAGGAGAAATCCGCTTAGGCGAACAGGTGATGTTCGGCGAGCATGGACAGATCGCCGTTCCCGTCTACCAACGCGGCGTGGGTATGGTTTTCCAGTCTTACGCCATTTGGCCCCACCTTTCGGTTTTTGAGAATGTCGCCTATCCGTTGCTGCATGGGCGATTCCGGATCGCTAAATCCGCGGTGAAAGAGCGCGTTTTCAAAACTCTGTCCCTGGTCGGTTTGGAAGAGTTTGCCGATCGTCCGGCGCCGCTGTTGAGCGGCGGTCAACAACAGCGCGTCGCTCTCGCGCGGGCGCTTGCCTACGAGCCCAAGGTCTTGCTCCTCGATGAGCCGTTGAGCAACCTGGATGCAAAATTGCGCGCCGAGATGCGCATCGAGCTCCGGCAGTTGATCAAACGATTGAATCTGACTTCGCTCTACGTGACCCACGATCAGGAGGAAGCTTTGATCTTGGGCGATCGCATTGCCGTGATGGGAGGAGGTAAGATCCTCCAGATCGGCACGCCACGGCAAGTCTATGGCCGGCCGCAAAGCGAGGTGGTCGCCGATTTTCTCGGCAGCGCAAATATATTGACGGGTTCGATCGTTGCTCCGGCTAATAATGGTAACGGCGGCTCGGTAACGACCACGATGGGGACGCTGCAGTGCACGCTTCCCATGGCGTCAGCGGCGGGCCAAAAGTTGACGATCATGTTTCGTCCGGAAGATGTTATTTTGCGCGCTGTCAATTCGTCGCCCGGCGAAAACAGTTTCCCGGGGGTCGTCGAACAAGCAATTTTCCTGGGCGGCAGAGTGCAGTGCGAGGTGATCGTGAACTCGATCAAGGTTCGCGGCGAGGCCGGCAAATCTGAGACCTTCGAGGCCGGCCAGCAAGTGACCGTGGAAATCCCGCGCCCGGCGATTCATGTCTTACTTTGAGTCGCTGTGGCGCGTAAGTTTATCGCGGGACTTTGCCCAAATTTCGCCGCGAGCCAAGCTGAATAAATCATTGGGAGAGCGAAAAGAATAAATGTTTGGGCCTTTATGAACATAGTTCCAGGAACGAATTTACCAAAAAAAGCGGCTTGATTCCGAAAGAAAGGAAAATAACATGGCGATTTGTATTTCCCACGGCGGGACGACCACCTATCGAACCCAGTCACCGGCGTCCGAAATTCTCGTTGGCACGGTGGATGGAGTTACCATCTTGCGACGAAACATCGATGACACTTGGCGGGTTCATGCCAAGGTCTTGGCGGGACTGCACATTCATGCGTTGTTGATCGAGCCGTCGTCGGGCCGGGTATTTGCCGGCGCCCACAAGGGCTCCATCCACGCCAGCAAAGACGGCGGAGCGACCTGGGAAAAGAAGGATCAAGGACTCACCGCGGCGGATGTCTACTGCCTCAGCAGCGCGGTCATAGACGGTAAGACCAAACTTTTCGCGGGCACGGAGCCGGCGCATCTATTTGCAAGCGAGGATCTCGGCGAGACTTGGCAGGAGATCAAGTCGCTGCGGTCGGTTCCCAGTGTAGCGAAATGGACCTTTCCCGCGCCGCCCCATGTCGGTCACGTGAAGAACATCGCTTTCAATCCCGACAACAGCCGCAACATCTACGTGTGTATTGAACAGGGCGGTCTCCTGAGTAGCGACGACGCCGGGGTAACCTGGAAAGAACTGCACGGCTTCGACGAACAGATACCGTTCCCGCTGCCGGAAGGCGCATTCTCAGACGATATACACCGGGTTTTAGTTCGGCCCGCGGAACCCGACCGGATATTTATTTCCAGCGGCATCGGCATATGTTCCAGTCAGGATCGCGGCAACAGTTGGCAGCATCTCACCACGCCGCAAATGCGAATCGGCTATCCGGATGCTCTGTTGATGCATCCGCAACAGCCCTCATTGATGTTTGCCGGTGGCGCCAAAGAAAATCCGCGCGCGTGGCGGACCACCCATGACGCGGATTCGACAATCGCGCGAAGTCGGGACGGCGGAAAAAACTGGCAACCATTGGACAGCGGTCTGCCGGGCCGCCTGCGCGGCAACATCGAGGCGATGGCAATGGAGGTGTGCGACAATTCCTTGTCTTTGTTCGCCGCCACCACCGACGGAGATCTGTTGTTCAGCGCTGATGAGGGCGACAAATGGACAAAGATGGTTTCGGGCTTGCCGGCAGTGTCGAAGGGCGAACATTATTCACGCCTTCGATAGCTCGTCTATGCGCGGATGTGGCTCATATAAAAGAACTTGCGAGATCCCTATTGGGAGCCATTTTTGGTTATCCCCATGGGCCTAGGTAGGGCTCGCCTAGATACGCATTCGGATCGGCTTCTAAAACCTCGGGCCATTCGCTCAGTTTTCGCGGCTTTCTCGATTCTTTGGATCGAGATTGGGCCTGCCAACCGATTTGCTCCATCGCGTAATAGAGTTGGAGCGTATGCCCGTCAGGGTCGCGCACGGTAGCAGAGTATTCGATGCCGGGATGAAGTTCCGACGGGATCGATTCTGTCACGTCGCTCCCCTGTTGGCGAAAAAATTTTACCGCATCCCTGAGTTGGCGATAGTTGGCGAGCTGAAGTCCCAGCGCGGCGGAGGTCGAATGATTACTCATACCGAGAACCTCCCTGAGCTCCAGAGGAAACAACGCTAACGAATGATGTTCCGTGTTGCAACGGAAAAATAAGCAGCGGTGACCATGCCAGAGAACTTCCTCGGTCAATGTAAAGCCCAGGGCGTCGCGATAAAACAATTCTGCCGACTCGATATCGGCAACGAAAAGATAGACCGGACCAAGCCGCACGATTTTGAAAGGGCGCGGCAGGAGAATTCCGTCGACGTCGAAGGTTTCAGGTAGCGGCTCCACATGGCGAAAGCCTGAAAGCAGGTCAGCCCCATTGCTTAATGCTCTTTGGGTTTCTTCAAACTCGGATATTTGTGGTAGCGGCGGCGGTTCCTCGAAGCCGATGTTGTACATGTTGCGCGGTTTGCTGTGGCCATTCCATCCGATTTGCTCGATGCCGTAATAGAGTTCATTGCTATGGCCATCCGGGTCGAACAGGTAGGTGTGCCAATTGGAGCCCGGCATATCGCGCCCCGAGCGCTGTTGCTTGACGCCTTTTTCGTTAAACCAGCGGATGCCATTGCCCACTTCTACCAGACTGCCAACTTGCCAAGTGATTTGATTGATCGTCATTCCGGCTTGGCTGGGCCGCCCCAATGCCTCGCGCGCCCGCTGATTGAAAAGCACCATGGCGTGGTGATCCGTGCCGTAGCGGGTGAAATAACTTTTGGTGTTAACCATGCCGGCTAATTCCGAACCCTTGGCGCGACTTGCGTGGTCGATGATGTCGGAAACGCGAAAGCCAAGCAGATCCCGATAAAAGCGCATGCCATCTTCCATGTTATTCAGATTGAAACCAAAGTGACCGAGCCGGCGAATCTTGAACGGCCGGTCAAGCATGACGCCGCCGACATTGAATTTTCCCTCTGCCATGAGATGCCTCCGTTTATCGTCCGGCCCTTTCTATACAATCTTTCGTCGCCGCCTACAACGTGAATCCACACCGGCGATGAGCGATTAGGGACCCAGGCTGAATTTAACTTGCAAGAGTCAATGCAGTGGAATATCAATAGGATAGTGTCGCCGGGTTCAACGGCTTGGCGACCCATTATCACTGTTCTAACCAAGGAGGGGTTTATGACACTGCAAGAATTGCACAGCAACGGCAAGATTCAGTGGCCCGGCGATGCCCGCATCGCGGTGCTGTTAAGCTTTGACTTTCAAGGCGGCGAAGATGTCCGGCCGGACAAGAACGGCAAGATGAACCACGAGGAGTATACCCAGGCTGAATATGGTCCCCAAACCGGCATATATCGGATTCTGCGCATACTCGCATCCCACGAAGTGAAGGCGACTTTCCTCACCTGCGGTGGGATCGCCGAACGCTATCCGGACGCCGTCACGGCGATCATCGCCGCCGGCCATGAAATGGCGGGCCATGGCTATCATCACGAGGTGGCGCGTGATCTCACCAAAGACGAAGAGCGCGACGTCATGAAGCGCACCACCGACATGATAGTCAACCGGGCGCAGAAGCGGCCGGTGGGCTGGCGTTCCTGTACCCAGAGTCCCAATAGCATCGAGCTCTTGATGGAGCAGGGTTATCTGTGGAACAGCAATTCGTTCTCCCACGATCTGCCGTTTGTCTGGCAGAACGGCAAGAAAAAGCTCGTCGAGCTGCCGCGCCAGCCATTCGGCGACGGCCGCGCCTACGGCCATCGCGATTCCGGCAACCCCAACGATACCTTAGCGATCTGGAAAGGGATGTTCGACCAGTTCTACGAAGAGTCGAGCCTGGCGCCGACCTTTTGTCCGTTTCAATTTCACCCCTATATCTCGAGCCGCGCCGGGAGAGCCAAGACCTTGTCCGATATCATCGGTCACATGAAGTCCCATAAAGGCGTGTGGTTTGCGACCGGCAGTGAGATCGCCCACTGGTGGCTGGAGAAAGGCTATTCGGCGGAGGTGAACGCCAAGATCTCGAAAGTCGCGTGACTAAAATAATCTGGTCTGGGGCGAAAGTATTTTTCGCCCCGACAGATTTCTGATCTGAACCAGTAGCGGATTTTCTTGCGCAGTCCACGCCCCATCCGTTTCTTCAATTCGAACCAGAGCCGTAAAGACCAGTTGCGCGCCGACCAGGCGATCGAGGTCGAAGTCGTGATCCACTGGTGGTTGAATTCAAAATCGGCTTTGAATTTTCTAATCTGCAAGGTTTTACCGAACTTGCGTTTAAAAATAGCTTTGACGCTGATGGCGTTGCGCGACTCGACGAATACGGTGATGGTCTCCACCGGCAGGAGGGCGCGGATACGGCTGATCTTCTGCGTCAAACCAACCTCGTTGTTGGCGCTAACCTCGACGATATTGCCGATGAGTTCCGGATCTTGCAGTTTGCCGTCGACGAGTTCCCGGCGCAGTTTGATTTCCTGCCCGTGGTCAACGTCATAGCCAGCCAAGACCAAATAGGTCTTGTGCTTGGTGGTTTGCATCGACTTTTGCCACCAGTCGAGAGCGCGCTCCACGCATGACCGCGAGGCCTGCGACAACCGCTGTGGATTCAAGACGCCGTAAGGCATGGCGACGATCACGATAGCAATGGGGGGGTTCTCCTTTACGCTCGGGCTAACGAAAAAAGGAGTAATGGAGTGTTGGAGTACTGGAGTGATGGGGAAAGACCAACACTCCAATACTCCATTATTCCATCACTCCCCGTCCTATTCCTCGTAGATCATGACGTCGACCGGTTTACCGCCGACGGCGAGATCGGGACAGGCGCTCAGCGCCACCAGTAAATCCATCTCGGCGCGCAGATCCATATAGTTGCCTTCCGGCGGGCGCACTTGAGTATGTTCCATCTTGCCGGTTTTGCCGTCGATGATCATATGCTGGTTCAAGTTGAACGGGCTGGGTATATCTTCTGGAATAATGCCGTAGGATGCCACCGCTTTCGACAGGTTCTCATAGCAGCCGTGATCGGGGATTTCCTTGATATCGCGCGGGTAATATTCCGCCAGGCGATTTTCCTGCTGCGCCAGCTTGAAGCGGTAGCCGCTGCACATGCCTTTCTGTAAATCATGGGTGCCGACTCGATTGCCGTCGTAGACGATGGTCATCATATGCTGGTTGTTGCGCCCCATGAGCTTGTCGCCGGTGCTGATGAACAGCTTCATGTTGTAAACCTTGGTGCGCGGCTGGTCGAAACGTTCAATCAAGTTTTGCAATTTGAAGAAAACAAAATCTACGGTGGTGGTCGCCGTGATGCGAATCACCTGGCCTTGTTTCATTTCGCCGGCCCAGCCGGTGTTGTGCGGCACGTGGTTTTGCAGGATGGTGTTCATCGCTAACTTTCTCCTTTGCCGATGGGAAATTAACGCGACTTGTAAAGCGCGTCGATAAAGCCGCTGCTGACCAGCTCGCGGATGAAGCGGGATTCGGCAAAACGCGCCGGCGTGGTGCCGGGCGGGATGGCGCGCGAAGCGGACAATTCTTCGATAATGGTTTGTATGCCCGCGGCGGTGGCTTCGGGGGCGCGCTTAAAATATTTGCCGGCATAGATTTCGTAGATTTTCTCCGCGGCCGGCGTGGTCTTTTGCTTGGTATACTTTTCCAGCACCGCCAAGGCCGCCGTCTTGTCGGTTTTAAAGCGGTGAATGCCCTCGACATAGGCTTTCATGAAGCGCGTTACCAAATCTGGCTGGCTCTTCAAAAACGCTTGGCGCGCGGCGAACGGGCCGAAGGGGTAGACCAGCCCGGATGTGGAGACATCGGCCAAGCGCACGAAGCCCGAGGCTTCGGCGCTGATGGTTTCGGGGCCGGTGGAGAGCACGCCGCTTTGCACCGAGCCGCCTTTGATCGCGGCGAAGATTTGCGGCCCCGAGCCGGTTTGAAAAATCGCCACGTCTTTGTCCGGCTGCAAATTCCATTTCTTGAGCAAATAGCGAGCGACGAAATCGGTGGTTGCGCCGATGCGGCTGACGCCGAGTTTGCTGCCTCTCAGTTGTTCGGGGGTTTTGATGCTCGGCACGGACCACAGTTCGAATGGCAAGGCGTCGATGGTCGCGCCGAGCAGTACTACATCCGAGCCTTGGAGATTGGCCGCCACCGTGGCGCCGGCGGCGGTAAACGAGATCGCCACGTCGCCGGCGATGAGCGCTTGCAACGACGGCGGTCCGCCGGCGATGTAAATGAACTCGGGCTCGATATTGTATTTTTTGAAGATGCCGGCTTCCTTGGTCAGCCAGAGCGGGCCGTATACCACAGCGATCGACGTGTAGGCGATGCGCAAGGCTTGCGCGCCCACGGGAGCGGCGCAGGCCAAACCTATCAGGGCCACGGCGATCCAGGTTCGCGCCGCGGCGAAACTCGGTCCGAGTATTTTTTCGATTTGGCTCATGGAAGATTTCTTGTACGAAATCTGTAGGTTAGATCGCTAGGTCTGTCAAGTTACGGTGCCATTAATCTTATCGCCTTGGATAACCGCCAAAGCCGCGCAAAGGCAGCATAATTTCATCATTATTCTCGTCCAGGTAAACCTTTGCCCAGGCGCGCCGTCCAACTGAGTCAAGGCGCCTTAATCAAGACATTATGAGAAGGAGAATTGAGCAATGAAAAAAGCAATCGTAATTGGTTTAGGTATATTGGCACTCGGCAGCGCTGTCCCGGCGATGGCGCATGACTACCGACATTTCGACAGACGCGGGGATCGAATCGATGCGCGGCTGGATCGCAGAGGAGATCGGATCAACAACCGGCTGGACAACAGGGGTAGCAGGATCAACGAGCGGCTCGATGCTAAAGGCGAGCGTATTAACGACCGGCTCGACGCCTTGGCGGCAGAGGCGCGGGCGGACGGTAAAAACCGGCTGGCCGAGCAGCTCGATCGTAAAGGCGATCGCATCGAAGCCCAACTGGACCGTCGCGGTGACAGGATTGAAGACCGTTACGACAATCGTGGCGATCGCGCCGACCGCTGGTACGACAACCGTGGCGACCGAATCAACAGCCGCTTCGATAATGGCGGATTCTTTAACCGCTGGTGGTGGGGCCGTAATTAAGCGGTTGCAGTAGCCGATAGCGTAGCAAAAGCCGCTTTCTCCGCCAACCCGGAGAAAGCGGCTTTTTACATTCCTGTCAGTGAGTGAGATTGTGCCGCACAGTTGTCCTGACTGCCTTTGACATGTTCTGCAGGAAATTCGCACGGCCGGGGGCAATTCGTCACTGTCGGCATTGCCAGCAAGTTAGCCGCTAAAGTATTCTTTGAAACCCGTCACCATCAGATTCGCCAGTCCTTCGTTGTAGCTTTCCACATGGCCGTAGTGGGTCAGATTGGGAACCACGATGAGGCGCAGGGCGTCGGCGTAGGGTTTGAAACGCTTGAAGGCGTAAACTTCGCGGCGAAACTCCAAGCCTCTTTCACCACCTTCAATCCAGTGCCCTTTGTCGTACTCGCCGACGATGTGCAGCAGCTTTTTGCCGCGCAGGCGTTCGAGCTGCGACTGATAAGTGATAAACAGTTCGTCATCGGTCAATCCTGACAATTTCTTGATTTCCGGAATCAGCACATCGTGGGCGCTATGCTCGATGTCTTGCAGGAAAGGTTTGAACTGCGGCCGGCGGTGATTTTCCAGCTCGAACCATTTCTCGACGCTGCCCCAGGGTTGGTTCGGTCCGACGTAGCCGCTTTTGGCGTAACCTTTGGGCGAGCGCCGGCTCAGATCGGTGAGATTGCGAAACGGCGCGGCGCGCTCCTCCGGCGATTTGTCGGCGCAGGCGAGATCCCATTCTTTGCGCACCCATGCCGGCATGCCGGTGCCATAGCCGAGGCCGCCGATGAGTTTGTTCTTGAGACCGTACTGTTCCATCAAATAAAAATATTCGCCGCCGGTGGAGTGGCCCCACATGAAGATCGCTTCCTGCAAGTTTTTCTCGACCAGCGCCTTGACCGCTTCGGTGCACATTCTAAACGTATAAACGGCCAAGCGGTTGCGCAGTTCGGCATCGCTGGGAATCTGGCCAATGATAAATTCCGGCCGGCGTACGGCGATCGGCGCCCAAGGTTTGGCACTGTAGTGGCCCGGCAGGGAAATCGCCAGCACGGGAATGCCCAAGCGACGCAATATGCTGGGCGACGCCGACGCGCGCTTTCTTCGGGTCGGCTTTGGCTTAAGTCGGGATATTCTTCAGCGCCGTCGGGAGTGAAAATAAACTCATACTCATTGGCGGCGCCGCCATGAATCATCACCACGGCGGTGTCCGGGATCGATACTTTGGCCGGGGTAAACAGCCGGCCATGAATATCCCACGGAAACAGCTCGCCGGGTTTTTCCGGATTCGGATAGCGGCGAATGGTTTCTTGGACCTCGCGCACAATGACCGGCGTACGTGGAAACGGATCGGGAAAAACTTTGTAGTCGTCGAACGACATGTAGTAGATGAAATCATCCTGCAGGCCCGCGCCGGTTTTCAGCGCCGCCACAACTTTGTTCATTGCATCCATTGCCTCTCGGCTCATGAGTCTTTCTCCAACCGTCAAGAATAAGTGTCTCCCTGGTTATCTGTGCATGGAAGCGCGAAGTCAACCGGCATTGAGCCGCGGCATCGGCTGTGTTGGTCGGGGCGCGCAGGGTTGATGCAGCGAGCGATTACAGCTAAACAACAGACACCACATTCAGGAGGGAGCCAGATGGCAGAAGCAGTTAACCGTCCATCCTATCAATCGGTCGACACCAAGGTCGAAATCATGGACACGCCGTACGATCGCTGGATCGCGTCCCAGGGGATCGATATCGTGCGCGGCTTTTTTGTCGAGGATCTATACACGACCCCGCTCAAATGGTGGGACCGCATCGGCGGCAACGGCGTCTGCATCATGCTCGACGGCGCCGGCTATATGGACGACGCTTATGTCATCGGCATCCCGCCGGGGAAGAGCCTCAACCCACAACGCCATATTTACGAGGCGCTGGTCTATGTGCTCGCCGGCCGCGGCGCGACGACGGTGTGGCAGGACAATGGCGCCAAGCAGACTTTCGAGTGGCAAGCCGGCAGCTTGTTCGCCCTGCCGCTCAACGCCTGGTATCAGCATTTCAACGGCCAGGGCGATCAGGAAGCCCGGCTGTTGTCGGTGACCACGGCGCCGCTGATTTTTAATTTGTTCCGCAGCGCCGATTTCGTCACCAACTGTCCCTATTCATTCACCGAGCGGTTCAAGGGCGAAGAAGGTTTCTTCACCGGCGGCGGCAAGCTCTATAGCGACCGGGTGGTCGAGACCAACTTCGTCGCCGACGTCGTCAATATCGAACCGGTGGAGTGGAGCGAGCGCGGCAAGGGCAACGCGACGATCTTTTTCGAAATGTCCGAGAGCATGATGGGTTCCCATGTCTCGCGCTTTCCCGTCGGTCTTTACAAGAAAGCCCATCGCCACGGTCCCGGCGCCCATGTCTTCATCCTCACCGGCAAGGGTTATTCGCTGCTTTGGCCCGAGGGCAAAGAGATGACCCGGGTGGACTGGAAGCCCGGATCGATTGTCGTGCCGCCGGAGGGCTGGTTCCACCAGCATTTTAATTCCGGTGCCGTGCCGTCGCGATACCTGGCGCTGAAGATTCTCAGCCGCAAGTACAAGTTGCAGCCCGGCAAGATCCAGTCCGACGTGCCCTTGGCTTTTGGCGGCTGGCAGATCGAGTACGAGGACGAAGACCCGCTTATTCGCCAGATCTTCGACGAGGAGTGCGCCAAGTCGGGGGCCGAAGTGCGGATGCCGCCGGTACGGCCCAAGGCCAATTGACAAGCGTCAGGGTCTTTCTTAATAATACCTACATAGTTAGTTGCTTTCTCAAGGAGACACGCATGCTGAAACCGATCGGAATGACCGAAGGGCATTACGAATGCCGCTCGCTAGACGAGACGCTGCCGATTTTTACCGAGTTGCTGGCCGCCGAAGTGATCGAACGCACCGACAAGCAGGCGGTGGTCAAACATCCCAATACCAAGTGGCGTCTGGTGATTCACGAAGGCGGGCCGGATACCAAAAATAAGCCGCACACCAATCACTATGGTTTTCGCGTCGGCAGCCCGAAGGAAATCCCGATAGCGTTCCAATATATTTCCGACCATAAGGCGCAGTACAAGATCAAGAGCGTGACGCCGCCGCACGAAGCGCATTTTGCTTACTCGATCTATTTCAAAGAACCCGGCGGCAACGATTTGGAGCTGGAGTATTACAATCCGGCGGCGATCAAACAGGGCCGGCGCATCGCCGCGCCGCACTGGACCACGCCGCTGCCGGAAGAAAAATTTCCCGGCAGAGGCTATGTGCCCCAGGCGATGACCCATGGCACGCTCAATTGCGACGACAAGGAAAAGAGCGATCAGTTTCTCACCAACGTGCTCGGTCTCGATATCATCGGCGGCGGGCGCATGTCGAGCTTATATCAGCGTGCCGAACATGGGGCCGTGGTACGTGGTGGTCCTGCCGACGACGCACCGCGACTATCTGTCCGAGGCCAACCGTTTCACCCTGCAAGTGGCCAGCCCCGAAGCAGTCGAAGATGCGCATAAAGAGTTTTCGAAAAACGGCAAGGAACTCGGCATCCACGATGTCCGTGAACTGCAAACCAACGGGCGCGCGCATTTTCTCTTGAGCGATATCAGTAGGAACTGGTGGGAGATTACTTCGTAGACATTTGTTCGATCCTGATCAACGCCGTTAGCAGCGCTGCTGTTAGCGGCGTTGCTGTTTCTGGCGACCGGCCCTGTCCGGGCTGGTGCATAATCCCAACATTCGACTGGTTTCCTTGACAGGCATCGCAATGACCGGATATACGCCAATCAGGCAAGGAGGTATTTATGTACAGTGGTCCGGTGATCGACGCCGATGGGCATGTCTTGGAGAAAGAAAAATATATCCGCAAGTATCTCGAAAAGCCCTGGGATAAGCGCTCGACGGCGCTGCGCACGCGCGATCAACCCTGGGATGCCAATCTGTTCGATAGTTTCGAGATGGCGGTGCGCTGGGAAGACTTGTCGCCCAAGCAGCAGATCGACGAGTGGCATGCGGCGATGGATCGCGAGGGCATGGAGTACGCGATCTGTTTCCCGACCGGGTCGGGAAACGTCTCGAAACTCCAAGAGTTGGATTTTGCCCTGGCCATCGCGCGCGCTTCCAACACGCAGTTCGCCAAGGAGTTCAACGCGCACTCGAACCGGGTCAGTTGCGTCGGCGTGCTGCCGCTGCGCGATCCGCAAGCGGCGGCAGAGGAGCTGCGCCGCGGCGTGACCGAGCTGGGCTTGAAAGGGTTCGAGATTCTACCGATGGGATTGCCGATGGCGCTGGGCAGTACATTTTACGATCCGGTCTACGCCGAGGCGGAAAAGCTCGGCGCGGTCATCGGTATCCACGGCTCGCGCAGCAACTCCCATGAACTTGGGGCCGACAAGTTATCCACCTTTGCCGAAGTGCATTCATACGCATTTACCGTCGGCCTGTTGCTGCAGTTTACTCATGTCGTCTGCCAGGGTGTGCCGATTCGTTTTCCCAATTTGAAATTGGCCTTCTTGGAGATCGGCGCCACTTGGCTGCCGTATTATTTGGACCGATTGGATGAACACTGGGAAAAACGCGCCAAGCACGAGATGCCGCTGCTCAAAGAAAAACCCAGTGATGTCGTGCGCAAGTCGAAGATGTGGTTCAGCCTGGAATCCGGTGAGTCGCTGTTGCCGGAGGCGGTCAGTTACCTCGGCGCCGAACATTTTCTTTACGCCTCGGACATTCCCCACTGGGACAATGAGTTTCCCGGAAACTTGCATGCCTTGCGCAATCATCCGCGCATTAGCGATACGGACAAAGAGAAGATTCTTTACAGCAATGCCAAACAGCTATTCAACTTGTAACGGCCATCGCCGGTAGCGAGACCATCAGATGAAGATTCGCGCAGTTCTCTTCACCCTTGGCTTAATCGGCTGCTTGATTGTGCCTGGTGGCGCGCCGGCAGCGGAAAAGCTGGTGGCGCTGTACTCGGCCCACGCGGTGCCATATTCGATGCCCTGGGTGGCCGAAGAGCTCGGGTTATTCAAGAAACAGGATATCGATTTCGACTTCGTCTATATTCCTTCATCTTCAACCGCCACCGCGGCGATTCTCGGCGGCAATGTGGAAATTGGCCTCTTGGGCGGCGTCGGTATCGTCAATGCCTTCGTTAGCGGCGCGACGGACTTGGCTTTCATCGGCAGCATCAAGAACATCATGACCCAGAGTATTCTCGCCAAGCCGGAGATCACCAGGCTCGAACAGTTGCGTGGCAAGCGTATCGGCGTCACACGCATCGGCAGCAACACCCATTACTTCACGGTCCAGGCGTTTCGCCGCGCCGGCATGAACACGGACAAGGACATCATGTTCATCCAGACCGGCGGCGAAGCGGAAACCGTCGGCGCGCTGATGGCGGGCCGGATCGATGCCGCGACGTTGTTGCCGCCGAGCGACGGCAGGGCGCTGGCGCTGGGCTTTCGCTATGTCGTGTTCGGTCCGGATATTGGAATTCCTTACGCCGCCTCGACCATTGCAACCCGTCGCTCCCTCATGGCCAAGCGCGGCCCTGTGATCGGCCGATTCATGCGCGCGATGGCCGAAGCTTCAAGAGCGATGCACCGCGATAAGGAATTGGTCTTCCGGGTGATGGAGAAGCAACTGCGAATCAAAGATCGCGCGGTGTTGGAAGCCAGTTACGCCATCGAGATGAAAGTCATGGAACCGCGGCTGGAAATGAAAGCGCCGGCGCTCCAGCCAATGATCGAAGAGGTCGCCCGCACCAACCCGCGCGCCAATGAAATCAAACCCCAGGACATGATGGACCGGCGCTATTTGGCGGAGATGGAGAGCAGTGGATTCTTTGCTCAGCTTTGGGGAAAAACTAGAAATTCAAAATGAAAAAGTAAAAATTAACTTGAAGCAGGAGCAAGATATGCCGCGTGTATCGACGCCGAGCAAAATTCCGATAGAACGTTTGGCTTTGCAATTAACGTTGTTGAGATCTGCCAAGTGCTCGATTTGCAGCCTGGGGTAAGGCGGACGTTGAGCCGGCAGCTGCTTCGCTCTGGCACCTCGGTTGGAGCCAACGTCGAAGAAGCGCAAGCTGGTCAAGCAAGGCTGATTTTTTAGCAAATGTTCGATCGCGTTGAAAGAATGCCGAGAGACGCCTATTGGTTGCGGATTTTGGATGCGCCGGCTTTATCAGGGTGAAATGCTCAACCCATTGCGCCGAGAAGCAGACGAATTTGCCGTATCTCGCTACGATTGTTCTCCGTGCAAAACAGACCGGTTAAGGTGTCATGATTTTTGTACGGAATCCTATTGCCGATCTCAATTTTGCGGTGTTAATTTTTACTTTTTATTACCGCACGGGCAAATCGCTATCTTTTAGGTTGAACCACTTCCGCGCGTTCTCGCCCAGCACATGACGCAGCTTGTCGTCGGTCATGCCGGGGATTTTTTTCACTTCTTTGACGGAGTCGGGGAATTCGGAATCCCAGTGGCGGTAGTCCGAGGCGTACATGACCTGGGTGATGCCGATGTCGTCGAGTACGTAGGGCAGAATGGTTTCTTCCGGCTCGCAGGTAAAACTGACCTGGCCGCTGCGGACAATTTCCGAAGGTTTGCGTTTGAGCAGCGGCCACTGCGGGCGCAGTTTGTGATAGTGCTCGTCCATCCGTTCGGACCAGAAGGGCAGCCAGCCGCAGGCGCCTTCCATGAACGCGACTTTGAGTTTGGGATAGCGGTCGAAGACGCCTTCGCCGATCATATGCATGAGCGCGATCATCAGCTCGAAGGGAAACGACGTCATGTGCACGTAGCTGTATTTTTCCATGCGCTCGCTGCCGGCGCCCATTACGCCCCAGACGCCATACTGGCCGTCATGTTCGGTTTGCGGATGGACCGACAGCGGAATGTTCATCTCCTGCGCCGCGGCGTATACCGGATCGAACATGCGGTGGCCGAGATTGATGCCGTAGACATTGGTCGGTAGCATGGCGCTGACGACCTGGCGGTGTTGTGCGATGTATTCCAACTCTTTGACCGCGGCTTGGGGATCTTGCACCGGAATCAGGCCGACACCTTTGAGGCGCTTGGGATCGGGCGCGAGATATTCTTCAACCAGCCAGCGGTTGACCGCGTGGCAGATCAGCGCGGCGAGCGGTTTGTCCGCCATGCCGTTCACCGAGAGTGCGATCGCCGTTCCGAAGATCACCGCGACGTCAATGCCTTCTTCATCCATATCCGGCAAGCGTTTGATCGGATCGGTCATGCCTGGACGGCTTCTTTCGATGTGCGACGCAAAGACTTCGCCGCGGTCCGCGCCGCCACCCCAGCGCCGCCGTGAACTCAAGCGGCCTTCGAGCATCAGGTGGCCGTAGCCCGAGCTGTCGGTGACTCGATTGGGCGCGAGATGCGCGTACTCTTTGGGCATCCATTTCGCAAGGTCGTTGTCAGGTTCGTAACAGTGGCCGTCGGCATCGACGACTAGATAATCTGCCATAAAGATCTCCTTGTCGGTAAAGCGATTTAATCTTTACCTAATCGGGTTGCGGCTGAATTGCAACTCGAATGAATCGGCAGAGCGCTCTGTGCGCGCCATCAGAGTAGTAAGATTACGATTGCGGCGCGGCGACGGCGAATTCCGTGCCTAGCCGCGGCAGGCCGAAGCCGCAACGGGCGGTGAGGTAACGATCGAATTCCTGGTCGGTTTGAAACTTGAAGCGCACGGCGCCGGATTGCTCCCAAAGTTCTTTGGACGGCACTTCGCACTGGCGGCAACCCTCGGGCTTATCGCAGCTCGATGGCGGCGTTCCAGCGCTGATCGTCGCTGTCGTGCCGAGCCGGGGATCGGCGCCGCGCGCGTCGGCGCGCACCAGCACGCCTTGCCCTTGGTAGGTTACCGCCGGGTATTTACTGCCATTGCGGTCGGGGCTGAGATCGACGGGCGACTCCGCCAATACGCCGCCGCGGATTTCCTTGGTGACCGCGTTGAACTCAACTTCCTCGCCGGTGGGGAGGGTTACGATGTTGTTATCGCCGGCGTTGACGATGGCGGGCAGGTAACTGCGCGGGAAAAAATGCATCAAGCTGTGCATCAACCCGCTCAGACGAAACATCCGGTCGCGCGACGCTACCCAGTCGGAAATCATCAGATGGATGTCCTGGCGCGCCCGGTCGTCGAAGCGAAATTGGAAATCGCGGGTGAAAAATTGATTCTTGGTCGCATCCCGGCGCGGCGTGAGAATCGGGTTGCCGCCATGATTGGAAAATTCGAAGCCGACAATTTGCCCTTGGCGGGTGCGGCGATACTGCCAGTTATTCATGAGTTTCGAGTTCGCTGCGCGGGACGACAGCATCGTGCCGTAGTTGATGCTGCGCGACGCTGGGTCCTTGGCCGGCGCGGCGATGAGCGACTCCGGCAAAGTGCGATCGATCGGCGCTTTGCTGACGACCTCTTGAGTCTTTTTCTGCAACTTGGCGGTTTCCACCGGCGCAGCGGGCGCCGGCGGCTTGTGAACTTCTTGAGCCAGTTCCGGCGGCGGTTGCGGTTTCGGCAGCGGTGCCGGCGATTGGCAGGCGCTGGCGAGCAGCGCTAGAGCGATGCTGGTTATAATTATTCTGGGCCGCTTCATAGCTAGTTGCGAGTTTAGCATTATCTACCCTGGGCTGCGATGCGTTCGCCGGCGGTGCCGCAAACGATCAGGCTGCGCGGCGGCGGCTGTTGTGACAACCTCGTAACGATTCGGTAGCTTCGGTTAACGCGCGGTGCGATGGCACCGGCCTGCCTGGACAAATCGCAGCACTCAAGGCGTCGGCAGGATAGCTGCCAATTGGCTCTGAAGATTCCCCGCGGTGATGACAAAAGTAGCCGAGATCGGGACGCCTGCATGTTCCAGCGCTGCGGCAACCCAGGTGTTACAGGTACGCAGCAAACTAAAACTGCGGCTTGCCGAATAAAAGCGGCTGTAGGAAAACAACCCCGGAGCCGCGCGCGCACGGCCAGGTGACTGTTCGCGTAGGAAAGTTTCGTCGATGTAATCGACCATGCGTTGGTAGGCGGTCGGGTTCAAGCGCAGTTCCGCGATATTAGCGCCGCGGTAGAAATGTTCGACTGTGTCCGTAAATCCGACAAGGTGAATCACGCTGCCACTGGACCACAACGCCGCCTTGATGGCGCCGAAGACTCCCGATTGCGGATCGGGGAAATAGTCCTTGTCGCCCCAGCTGAATTCAATAAATTGGGCCGCGGGAAAATCCGCCAGCTCCGGCATGGTTTTTTCTACGAGATCGCTTTTGCGCAGGACGATGGCGGCGTGCCAGGAGTTGTGCACGATGGAGACGGATTTACACGTCGATTCGCTATCCGTGCAAGCCCACTGCGGGGTGGCTTCGGGGTAAGCGAGCCGATCTGCAAGACAGAGCAGTATTGCCGCCAAGCCCAACGGTAACAGTGGTCGCCACCAGAGCATGGCCTCAGCTAGCCTCGGATTAGTCACTAAATCAACTCTGGCTAGCCGAGGCATGGCCTGAACGAGGTGCACCGGGCCGCCCCAACAACTCCCGAGGCTTTATTGTGCCCTTTGGATTCTTTGCGGTTATTCTTCTTTTTGATTGCGGCTCTGCCGCCGCGAGTAACGCCGTAACTTAATCAGCCGGTCGTCGTCGTGCCATTCGCAAACTAAATCCCGCACGCTTGATATACACTTGCTTTGAGTCCTTGCGCCGGCTCAGTTGCTCGATCAAGGCGACGAGCGGGGTGCCCGGGCTGGCGAAATCCTTCGGCGTACCGGCGGCTTTCAACGCCGCCAGGGCTTCCGCGCCGGCAAAGAAGTTGAGCAGCTTGTCGTCGTCGCTGACGCTGTCGCCGCCAAATTTCATTCGAAATTCTGCCAAGCCAATGTCGGGGATTTTGACCTTCGCCAATTCCTTGGCGCGCGCACTGCTCACCAAGCGATCCCTGAGATTGGCGTCGATGGACTCCGCTTCCTCTTCGCCCCAGTAGCCCAAGGCGTAAAGCAGCACCTCATCGGTGACTTCTTGGTAGCGCGCGCCGACCATGACGTTGATCGCGGCTTGGACGCCGAAGAACTGCGAGTAGGGCGTCACCATGATCGGATAGCCGAACTCGGCGCGGACGCGTGTGACTTCTTCGAGCACCGCGGGCAGCTGGTCGAGCTTGGCCAGATTAGCCAGCTGAAAACGAAAGTTAGAAATCATGCCGCCGGGCACTTGGTGCAATGGATGCAACGCGTCGTATGCCAACGGTCGCCCTATCGGCAGATTCTCCTGCTTCGCTACCATCATGAAATGGTCGCGTACGGGTTTGACCATCTCCTCGTCGACCCTGGTCTGATAACCCAGCGCGCGGGCATTCATGGCGACGTTGAAAAGCGATGGATTCGACGAACCGTCGGCAAGCGGCGGGATCGCCGTGTTAATCGACGTGATGCCGAGCTGGATCGCTTCGAGGCAACAAATCGCGCCCAGGCCGGTGTTGCAGTGGGTGTGAAACTCCACCGGTTTGCCATTGGCTTCGCGCTGGATCAACGGCACCAGACGGCGCGTCGACTCCGGGGTCAACAGACCGCCGGGATCTTTGAAGCAGATCCGTTCGACGTCGAGCTTGGCCGCTTCGCGGCTGCGTTGGATAAAATATTCGTCGGTATGCTTGGGCGAGATCGAATAAATAATATTCAAGATCGTCTTCAGGCCGACGCGCTTGGCGCCGTCGACCGCTTCGCGCCAGTATCTCGGCGTGTTCGACGGATCGGAGGTGCGCAGTTCATGGATGCCGTTGGCGGCCAACCGTTCGAGCCACAGATCGGTGATCGCCGGCGCGGTCAACTGAAACGCCAGCATAGAGCGGCTGCGAATCGAGCGCAGCGGGGTTTTCCTGATCAGCTTCGCCAATAGGCGAATCCGTTCCCACGGATCGTCTCTTAAATCGCGCACGCATTTCTTGTAAAACGCCGATGACATGATCTCGATGGCTTCGAAGCCGGCCTGATCGAGGTGTTCGGCAATCGGCAGCATCATGGCAGTGCGCATGTTGGACGCCCAAAGGCTCAACTGGCCATCGCGCAAGGTGGTGTCGACGAAGTAAACTTTGCCGCTGGGGCTCGCTTGGTTCATGGCAGTGGGATTGGAGTGATGGAGTAGTGGAGTGTTGGAGTAATGGGGTTCGGAGTAAGCAACATTCCGTTACTCCAATTCCATCACGCCAATTTATACTCAGTCGAGATTCACATACAGCCTGGTCCAATTGGTTGGTGTCGCCGTGTGACCTTGGCCGGTAGTATCTTCGGCGAGGAAAACATCGCCGGGATAAAAAGTCATACTGCTGCCGTCGCCCAAGCCGATTTTCACACTGCCCGTCAGTGTCACCACCCAGCGGCGTCGGGGAGCGCGGTGGAAGTTGACGATATGAGGCGCGAAGTCGTCGCGAAACAGATGGCTTGTGGCTGGCTTGGTGTCGTTGAAGTAGGTCGCCTTGTTACTGTCCAATGGTTCGAAATGAGATTGGCCGTCGGCGCCGGCGTGGAGTCGGTAGAATTGCATCGCTGCCTCCCGGGAAACGTTTGGAGCTTTTTTAGCACCAAACGGGTCGGCGGCGCCAGCACTGATAGGATGCAAATTTTAGCGGTAATCGTTGCCGGCGGATTTGTTGCAAAAAGCTGTCAGGCCTGTGGGGGCAACGACCGCGAGTCGATTCACGGCCGTTGCCTCATGCACGTTGGTCGATCAAACCCGCGTTAATGACTGATAGATGCCCCAGAGGCTATACAAAATTGTCAGGCCGATAATGCCCCAAACAGCTAGTTTCATCGCGATTGGAAAATCTCCCATAAAATCTCTCCTCGACTAGTTGCGTTGCCGGCTGGTTGCCGAAAGAGCAGGCAGCCACAGCTGGAACGGTTAGTAATGCTTGTGGAAAGCAGACCCAGGAGAGATTTGGTCAAATCAGAAAGATATGGTTGAGCAGGAACATGGGCGGTTGAACGAATCCATCGGCACGATCGGTCCAAGGGGCCAGTCCAAGAATAGCCACTATGCAAGATGCCACTGAGTCAAACCTCGGCGCGGCGGTAAACAGATTGCCGACGCTGACGCCGTTGTCTTCGTCGATGATTTCGCTCGTGGTAACGAACGGGTTGCTCCACGGCGAGCTTGAGCCGGAGTCGCTCATGGCCGCGGCAACTCCCAGTGAGCTTGCCAAAAGCAGCGGTAACAGTAGCAAGTAAATGAACAGTAACCTGCGCATCTCGCTACTATAGCAGGCGGGTCTGGCATGGCAACCGGATGTGGTCTTACGCGCTTGGCTCACAGCGGTGTCACGCTCGACGGCGGTTGGCGATGTTTGGTCGCCTGCTCGTAGGCGTAGGCGAACTTGATCATGTTGCCGTCGTCGTAGGGGCGGCCGAGAAAGGTAATCCCAGCGGGCAGCTGGTCGCGGGTGAATCCCGCCGGCACCACCACCGACGGCACGTAGACTAAAAACGTATTGATATGGGGCGCGCCCTTTTGATCGACGTAGGGCGGATTGACGCCGTCCTTGATCAACGTCGGCTGATGTTCCACGGCCTTATGCACGATGGCATCGAGGCGGTGCTCGGCCATGACTTGCAAGAGGTTGATCATCAGTTCTTCGCGCGCTTTCAAATATTCGTAATTCGCTTCATTGGAAGGTGAGCGCGACCAGCGTTCGCGCGAACCTTTGACGACCTTCTGGAAGTCCGGCGACTGCATCGCCGCTTGGCGCGAGGCGTAGGGCGGTTTGCCGCCGCGGCCGAAGTATTCTCTAAAAGATTCTTCATCGTCGGCGAAGCTGCCGGCGCGTTTGGCTAGGAGCGCTTTTAGATTCGCGATGACGATCGGATCGACGACGACAGCGCCTGCGCGTTTAAGATCGCTTATCGCTTTGTCGAACACTTCGGTGATCTTCGCGAAATCCTCCGAGCCCGGCTCGGCGTCGTAACCCATGGACTCGCGCAGGATGCCGATGCGCGCGTCTTTGAGACCGTTGTGATCGAGAAATTTTGTAAAACTCTCCGGAATCCGGCCGACGCCGCGCGCGGTCACCGGATCGTCGGGGTCGTAGCCGACCATGTTGTCGAGCAGTTTGGCCAGGTCGGTGACGGTGCGCGCCATTGGACCTAGGGAACCATTGACCGAAGGCCAGCCGGCGTAAACACCGCCGCGGCTCACCAGGCCGGCGGTGGGGCGCATGCCCGAGACACAATTCCACGTCGATGGCCGGCGGATCGACGCGAAGCCTTCCTGGCCGACCGCCACCGTGCAGAAGTTTGCCGACACGCTGGCGCCCGAGCCGCCCGAGGAGCCGCCGGCGGTGCGGTCGAGAGCATAGGGATTTTTCGTCGAGCCGAATAACGAACCATGGGTGTCGCCGCCGCCGAGTTCACCGAGGGTCGCTTTGCCGATGATGATGGCGCCGGCTTTTTTGAGCTGGGCGACGACGAAGGCATCGCGGCCGGGATAATAATCTTTGAACAGCAACGAGCCCAAAGTCGTCGGCATCGGCGTCGCGTCGCCCTGGTCCTTCATGACGATCGGTATGCCGTGCAGCGGCCCCACCGGACCCGCGGCCTTGTGCGCGGCGTCGAGACGGTCGGCTTCTGTGAGCGCGTCGGGATTGAGCGAAATGATCGCATTGATCGCCGGGCCATTTTTGTCATAGGCGGCGATGCGATCGAGATACATTTGCACCAGTTGACGGCAGGTCAACTCGCCGGATCTATAGGCGGCGTGGACCTGGTCGATGGTGGTTTCGAGAATATTAAAAGCCATGGCAGAACTCCCTTGCGGTTTTGACGGAATAGCGATTTCATATGTCAGGGTCGAGTGAATGTCCAGTCGATGATTGCAGCAATCGCGGGTGAAACTCCAACCTTGTGCCGGCCCTGTCCGTCATATTTTACCCGAACACTCGTGCCATCGATTGCGATTGACGACGCGCCGGCTTAGCGATTATAGAGGAAGTAAATTCCTCAGAGGAGTAGCGACTATGGAAAATCGAGCTGCACAGATACACGCCGAACTGAAGCATCCGGTAATCGACGGCGACGGCCATTGGATGGAGCCGATTCCGGTCTTCCTCGAATACTTGAGCGAAGTGGGCGGCCCTAAATCTGTCGACCAGATGAGGGCGCTCTGGCGCGCGCGGGACGCGTGGTACCGGGCCACTTGGCCGGAACGGCAGCACCATCGCTTGCGCCGCGCCATCTGGTGGGGTGTGACCAGCAATACGCTCGACAAGGCAACCGCGCTGCTGCCGGCCTTGCTGAATGAGCGGCTGCCCGAATTGGGTATCGACTTCGCGCTGATCTATCCGAGCTTCGGGCTCAGCATCAATGGCATGGCCCAAGGCGAACTGCACCGGGCCGCGGTCCGTGCCTACAACATGATGACGGCTGACATGTTCGCGCCGTATGTCGCAAGGTTTGCGCCGGTAGCGATCATTCCTTCGCATACGCCGGATGAAGCCCTCGACGAGCTGGAATACGCGGTCAGGCAGCGGGGGTTTAAAGCGGTCATGCTGCGGGGAAACCAGGAACGGACGATTCCAGCGGCGGCGGAAGGAATCGATGAGCGGGGCAGGGCTGAATGGTACTGCGATACCATCGCCTTGGACAGCCCCTATGACTACGAGCCGTTTTGGCAGCGCTGCGTCGACCTCGGTGTGGCCGTGACCCAACACTCGGGCAGCGGCCGCTGGCAAGATCGCGCGTCGATCAGCAACTTCACTTATAACCACGTTGGCCACTTCGCTGAATCGAACCACGCCTTTGCGCGCGGCGTTTTCCTCGGCGGCCTGGTGCGACGCTACCCGAGCCTCAATTTCGGCTTCATGGAAGGCGGCGTGAGCTGGGCCTGTCAGATGTGCGCCGATATGATCGAACACTGGGAGAAGCGGCGCCGTGCCGGGCTGCAGTACCCGGGCGCAACCAGCGTCGCCGAGATGCATCAGCTGATCGGCAAGTATGGCGATCAGAGACTGAAAGCCAACGCCGACGCGATCATGAACAGCCTGGACGCATTCCGCCCGGAGTGCAGTCTTGAAGAGCTCGCGCGGCCTGAGCATGTTTCCGACGACTTTGAAGCGGCAGGAATTAACTCAAAAGAGGATGTTCGAGCAGTGTTCTCCGGCAACTTCTACTTCGGCTGCGAGGCCGACGATCGGGCAACCATGTGGGCCTTCGATCCGCGTATGGGCGTGCGCCTTCGGCCGGTCTTCAGCTCCGACTTCACGCATTTCGACGTGCCCGATTTCAGGGAGGTGATTCCTGAAGCGTTTGAAATGGTCGAGAAGGGCTTCGTAACGGCGCAGGATTTCCGCGAGTTCACCTTCACCAACGCCGCGCAGCTGCACACGCGCAACAATCCAGGCTTCTTCAAGGGCACCGTCGTCGAGCAAGCGGTGGCCAATGAGCTTGGGCTGAAAACCCCATAGCCAGTCGCTAATGGCTGAGCGGATGTGATGGCTATGGGTTGCGCAGCGTGCCCTCTTGCGGCACTGGAAGGCGGAGTGCCGCCGAATATCAAAGCTTAATCTTGATCAAGTGCGATGGCGGAATTTGCGGAACCGCAGAACTGCGCGGCGAAACTAGGGTCGTTGGGGATGATATTTCCCCAAGACAGCGCAGAAAGCTGTGGTCGGATGCGTCGACGCGCGGCAGCCCATTGAAGTAATGACGTTGCCGCGCGTCGAAGTGGGTTGATTGAAAGTCGGCGTTAATCTGGCTGGCCCGATTTTTCGGACGATCCGCCGCTGCCCTGTTGTGAAACCTCAGGGCAACCCGCAAGCGCGAATAGTGCGACTATTAGCATCGCCCCCCAGAGTTTTTTCAACATCGTCAGTTTTCCTCCGTTAAATTTGTCGACATGTTTTTGCACATGCCGCAGGCGCTGGTTCAGCAATTGCGATGCCATGAATCGCGCGATTTAATCTCAGATAAAACGGGTAACTCCGAACGATGGTGCTGAGAAAAGTGTGGCAAATTGAAACATTGCGAAGTCGTTTGAGCCTAGCGCGCAGAAACTTACTGTATCGACAAAGCAATTAGAAATTTGTTGTAAAATTCAACAGACCGAGGCATTTTGCAACATGGGCCGCAACGGTGACTCTTGGCTGTCTCGGTAATGTCGAATTTACGCGGACCGTTCTATCGGCTCAGGCTGGCTGAATTGAATCGACTGGATCGACTATTCCCATGAGGCTCGGAACAAAACTCGTTGTCTCTCTGATATCGACAATTGTCATCATCATGCTGGTACATGGATATTTGAGCCTTCGTCAGGATGAAGAAAATATCTTGCGGGAAATGCGCGTTGGGATGGTGGGACTATCCCGCTCAGTTCAAGCCGCATTGCGTTTCATCTATGGCGATGCCGGTGATGTTCAAGCGACGAAGGATTTTATCGATGGTGTCGGCAGGAAGGGTAATATTCATGGCCTCGTCGTCTATGACCGATCGGCCAACCCAGTGGCGCTGTCGGTGTCTCTGACCCGCACTCAGGAATACCCCAACCTCGATCCGGCTCCAGTGCTGGGTATTTCTCCACGCGAGGTGCTCCGTACCGGTGAGGAATCGGAGGGGCTTGTCGAAAATTCCGCCTATCCGATTTATTACCGGATCGGTCCGATTAGAAATCATGACAATCAACTCATTGGCGCGTTCGTGCTCGCGCGGCGCGGCTTAGACTCCAGCCTAATCCTCGAGACCCGACGCAATCGCATCATCGTCACGAGTTCGATTATGATCGCGCTGCTTTCGCTGCTCATTTTGTTTTTCGTGCGGCGTAACGTCGTGCGGCCGATTGACGGGCTCATCGAGCGCATTCGAGCCATCGGCGATGGACGCTGGCAGGAACGAATTCAAATCCAGGAGAAAAGCGAAATCAGTTCGTTGGCGGGTGAATTCAACCGGATGTGCGAACGTCTTCAGGACTTGTACGGCCGACTGATCGAAGAGCAGCAGGAACGGTTGACTCTGGAGCGAAACCTGCGGCAATCGGAAAAGCTCGCGTCCGTCGGTCAATTCGCCGCCGGCCTGGCTCATGAGATCGGCACGCCTTTAGGTATTATCGGCGGCCGCGCCGAATTCTTGTTGCGGCGACAGCGAAGCGCCGAGGAAATCGACGACAATTTGCAGATCATTCGATCGCAAATCGATCGGATCGCCGGGATCGTTCGCCAGCTTTTGGAGTTTTCCCGGCGCCGCGAACCGGCCTTTCGCAGCGTCGATTTAGTACAACTGCTCGCTACCGTGACCGGCCTTCTGGAACTTAAAATCGTCGAAAAGAATATTGCCGTCCACGTCAAAATAGCCCCAACGCTGCCCAGTATTAAAGGTGATCCGCATCAGCTGCAGCAGGTGTTTATCAACCTGTTTCTCAATTCGCTGCACGCTTTGCCACCCGGTGGAACTATCGAAATCACCGCAGAGCTGGTTCGCCATCAGAGCGCCAATGACAACGGCATGATTGACGATGACAAGCTGCGGATTAACTTTGAAGACAACGGCGCCGGCATCCCCGCCGAACATCTCGCAAAGGTATTCGACCCGTTTTTCACAACCAAAGACGTGGGCGAAGGCACGGGACTTGGGTTGTCGGTCGCTTACGGCATAATCAAGGATCATCAGGGCGAGATCCGCGTCGACAGTCGGCTCGGCGCCTATACCCGGTTTGAAATTGTCCTGCCGACCGAAACCATCGCCCCGGTGGGGGTACAGCGGGAAATGGTCGCATGAAGGCTAATCAAGCACTGAAGAATCCATTGGCGCGTATTCTTGTGGTCGATGACGATGCCGCGATGTGTCAACTGCTGACGGATTTGTTGTGCGATGACGGCTATGCGGTCGAGGTGGCTAACGACGGCGACACGGCCATCGAGAAATTCCAAACCAGTTCTTTTGCCTTGACGATTACCGACCTGATGATGCCAAGAATGAAGGGCACGGAGCTGGTGCGGCGTTTGCGCGAGATCGACAATGGCGCGCTAGTGCTGTTGGTTACGGCATTTGGCACCATCGAAAGCGCCGTGGAGGCGATGCGCGCGGGCGCATTTCATTACGTGACTAAACCTTTCCATAATGACGAGATTCTGATCCAGGTTAAGCGCGCATTGGAACAGACGGCACTTCGCGCCGAACTCAAAAGGCTGCGCACCGAGGTTCAGGCGCGCGATCGCTTTCGCAATATCATCGGCCAGAGCGAGGCGATCCAGCGGGTCTTGGAAATCACCGCGCAAGTGGCTGACCTGCCCGCTAATGTATTGATCGAAGGGGAAAGCGGCACCGGCAAAGAATTGATTGCCCGCGCGATCCATCAGAATAGCTCGCGAGCGACGGGGCCGTTTGTCGCGGTGAACTGCGCGGCGATTCCGGAAAATTTGCTTGAAAGCGAATTGTTCGGCTATGTCCGCGGCGCTTTCACCGACGCCCGAAAAGATCGTCGCGGTTTGTTTCAGGAGGCCAGCGGCGGCGTGCTATTTTTGGATGAAATAGGCGAAATTCCCCTCGCTCTACAGGCAAAACTGCTGCGCCTATTGGAAGATAAGGAAGTCCGTCCGCTGGGCGCCAATCAAAGCGAAAAGATCGACGCCCGCGTCGTATCGGCGTCCAATCGCAACCTTGTCGACCAGGTGCAAAGCGGCAAGTTCAGGCAAGACCTTTATTATCGGCTCAACGTCATTCGCATCGAATTGCCGGCCCTGCGCCAGCGCAGCCACGACATTCCGTTGCTGGTGAATCATTTTGTGCAAAAGTTCGCCGCCGGCGCCACACATCAAGTCGACGGAGTTAGCGCCGATGCCATGGCGGCGTTAAAGGCTTACGAATGGCCGGGTAACATCCGTGAACTCGAACACACCATCGAAAGGGCGGTACTTCTGGGAAAAGGAGCTATGATCGGGATGGACGATTTGCCGCCCGCCATGGCTAAAAAAGCTGAACTAGAAATTCTCATGGTTCAGGGCATCGCCAAACAGTTTACGCTCGCCGATCTCGAACGTGAATATATCGGCAAAGTGTTAGAGTCGACCCAAGGCAACAAGAGCGAAGCCGCTAAGATGCTTGGTGTCGACCGAACAACGCTCTACCGTAAGCTCGAAGAATACAAAATTAAGGCTTAATCATTTTTGCCGCGCCGATCCGCCGCTAGTTATGGAGAATGCATTGGACGACTCGACTCGACCTTCGCCGCGATAAGCCTTCACGCTATGCAAACAAAGCGGCTGGATAATTATTCGGGATGGCTGCTCAGCCAGTCGAGGTATTCTTCCAGCGCGCGCTCGATCTTGTACTCGGGCCGATAGCCGACTTCCTGCTTGAGCCGGGTGATATCCAGGTACGCGTTGGGCCGGTGGCGCGGGCCGTGACCCGGCGGCAAATCGATTGCGGCGCTGGGCATGATTTTTTTCACCACCTCGACAAATTCACGGTACTTGATCGGCGCTTCACTGCTGATGTTGAAAATCCGCTGCGACAATTGATCAGCCATCTGGACGAGCTGGATCGCCAGGGCGCAGTCCTTGACGTAAAAAGCGCCGCTGTCGTCCTCTTGATGCGGCGCGCCGCCGCGGGCGCCGGAAAAATCCGCCGGCACTCCTTTCGCAGCGGCATGAACGATCCGGCTCGTGGGCGCGGCGAGGCTATGATAAAGCGGCCCGAACGGTGTGCCGATGCGCAGTGCCACGACTTCAAGACCGGTTCGCGCGGCGTAGTGCAGGCCGAGAATTTCCAGAGCTTTTTTGAATGTCTCGGTGGCATTGCCGGAATCCACGGGAACGAGCGCGTCTTCGCGGAAAGGGCCTTCGGCGAGACCGGCATAGACAGCCACGGAGCTGGCTAAGCTTACCCGACGCACGCCGGACAACCGTGCGGCCTCGAGGATATTCAAAAATCCGATCACGTTCATCCGGTAATCTTGCGCCGCCGATAAAACTCCCAGGCCGGGCACGGCAAGATGGACGATGCCGGTGACTTTGTGTTTGCGCACGATATCGATCACGTCGTGACCCGCCGTGACATCGAGGGTCTCGATGAAAGCTCGTTTGCCGATCTCGGCTTTGATGAAATCGGGTTCGCGCCGGACGCGAAATTGCGTCAGCACGACCTGCTCTCCCACATCTAGAAAGCGCCTGGCCGTATGGAGACCGATAAAACCAAGTCCGCCGGTGATTAGAATCATCGCGTCACCTGCGCGGCTACTGCTCCATGGTGCTCGGGGCAAATACTTCATCGAGCTTGAGCAGCCGTGGCGTCAATCCTTGCTCGACTGAATACTGCGCCGCGGTTTCCAACACCTGCCGGTTGGCCTTGATGCCGTATTGGACCAAGGTCGTCGCAAGGGCAGTTTTTGCTTGCGCCGGCAGCCGGCCGGTCTCGAGGTAGTAATTGACATGTTCCATTCGTTGTTCGTCGGCAATGGCATTGGCGCGCTCGAAGGCCTTATAAATATTGAGAATCGCCCAGGGATGCTGCTCGGCGATTTCCCGTTTGAGCACGACGCAGTGGTTGATCGGATAGATTCCGGTCTTGTTGTAATACCTTACGCCCTCAGCTTTCGGGTCCGGGAATAGGTATTTTATCGCTGGGTGGTGCCACAGGTCGGCGCTGCTGCGGTCGACGAGATTCTCGTTGACGAGGTAATGCAACGCGGCTTGGAGCTCGCCTGAAAGCATCATCGAGCCGATGTCTTTGCCGAGCGGGATCTGATGAACCGTCACGCCCGGCGGCGCGGTGAATTCGGTGGCGCCGCCGTGGCTGTGCTCGGGATTGCGCTCCATCCAAAATTCCATGTCCTTCGGTTCGACGCCGAACTCATGCTGCAGCGCGCCGCGTGTCCATAACGCTGCCGTCTGCTGGTACTCCGGGACGGCGACGCGTTTGCCTCTGAGGTCGGCCGGCACCGTCAATCCCGCCATCGCGACGGACCAGAATGCCGGTATGAAATAAGCGGCGAGTGGTGAAGATCGGCAAACCCACCCAACGTTTGTCGCCGTGGGCGATGGCGATCAGCAGTGACGAGAACGACATGTCGGACAGGTCGAAATCGGCAAAGCGGAGCTGGCGCCAAAATAACTCGGAAGCGTGAACCGGCGACATGATCAGCTCGATGCCATCGGCTTTCACCCTGCCGTCAAATAGCGGCCAGGTGCGCGGATTCGGCGCCATGCCGGCGCTTAACTGGATATTCATTGGTTTCCCCCTAGAGTCGCCATTCGGATCGCGGTTTGTTCGGTCCGGTTCGTGTACCGGCAATTATCCCAATAACAAGATTAGCGCTGCCGTGACAACCGCTGAATACGCATTATTCGGGGCCGGGGCAGAGTTTTATTTCAGGCGCTTGTTCGCGGCAGTCGCGCGACATGACTACGACAAAGCCCATTGTGGGGCAGCGCTTGCCAATTTGATTTTACATGCTACAAAATTCGATTTAGGTGCAGCTTGCTACGACGTCTAGATTCCCCGAGGGATTCCTCGATGGTCGGTTACGGGGCTCTGACTGAATTATTCGGCGGTAGGGTGAGCCATTATAAAAGAAGGGAGGTGAAAAAGCATGACATTCAACAGACAAGTGCTCGGACTTCTATTAGCTTTGGTTTTAATCCCGGCAATAAGCTTTGCGCAGGATAAAAACGGCACGGTCTCGGGTTATGATAAAGAGTCGAGAATGCTGACCGTGAAGGGGAAAGATTGGGAGCAAAAGGCCAAGGTCAGCAGTGAAGATGCAAAAGCTAAGGCCGACCTTCTAAAAGATGGAACCAAAGTCAAAGTTCTCTTCGACGATCGGGGCGGCGGCGACGTCAGGGTAAAGACCCTCGATGCGCGCTAGTTCCTGATCAAGACCGCGTTTGTTGAAACGGGCAGGGTGAAATTGATGAAGTCAAGTTCATCCTGCCCGTTTCGGCTCAGTTTCAAGCGAATTCATTTCTGCGCATTGGTCCTGGGCTCGTGAAGTCACGTAGGGCATTGCGATAACGTGGGATTGCATGACTTGGCCGCGAATCCCATTGATAGCTTCGCTTAGGCGATCTGAGCGCTAATCAGCCGATCCTTCGGTTAATTATTTTCAACGTCAAGAGGGACAATTCGATGCCGGCAAGAAATAGTCTTTCATCCCTGGGGTTTGTTGCGGTTGTTCTGTTGATCCATGCCATCGCGGCGCCGGGATTAGCCTGGGCGGAGAGCTATTACCAAGGGAAGACGCTGACGATTCTGCGCGCTGGCACGCCGGGTGGGTACGGCGACTTGCAGGCTCGCGCGCTGATGCCGTACTTGAAAAAATATATCCCCGGCGAACCTACCCTCATTATGGAGCACAAGCAGGGCGCCGCTGGGAGAACAGCGATAAACTACATTTACTCCGGCGCTAAACCGGATGGGCTGACGATCGGGGCCGTCGGCAACGTCCTGGTAGCCGGGCCGATCCTGGGCTTGGCGGGAACTAACTACGATCTGGACAAGCTCATCTACCTTGGCTCCACGGAAAGCGGCAGTCCCACCGCGTTCGTCACCCGAAAAGAGGCGGGATTCTCCAGCATAGAAAAGCTCCGCACCGCTGCGGGAATCCGTATCGGCGCTAATTCGGTGGGACATATCACCTACATCAATGGCCGCATCGCCGCTTACTTAATCGGATTGACGGAGCCCAAATTCGTCGTCGGCTATTCATCGCCGGAGCGCGACGTGGCTTTGCTCCAGGGCGAGGTCGACGGCGGCTCGATGTCGAGCGCAACCATCCAGCAGAATCCATCGCTAATGGAAAAGGTGCATTTTCACACGATCATCACCGTGCCCAAGGGCCGATACATTTCACCCTATTCGCGGGACATTGCCGAAATCGACAGCTTTGCCAAGAACGACAAGGAGCATCGGTTACTGAACTTGTATCGGGCGTTCGACTACCCGCGCTGGCCCTATATCTTGCCGGCCGGTACGCCAAAAGAGCTGGTAAATATTTTGCGCGACGCCATGGTGAAATCATTCAAAGATCCCGGCTTTGCCAAAGAATTTAAAAAACTCACAGGTGTCGAGCCCTCGCCGATAACGTCAGAAGCGATAGAATCGGCAATTAAGAACCTGCCGCGGGATGCCGAAACGATCGCGCTATACAAGCACCTCTCCGACCATCGCCCAATGCCGCCGCGCTGACGACGCGGCCTTGTAAAACGATTGCGATCGCAATCCGCCAACTCATCATCTTGTGAATTCATATCGTCGTCGGCGTCGATCGGATCTCACTTTGGTGGCGGCGCGTCGATCGCGGGCTGACCGCTTGATAAGAACTTGTGACTAGGATATTCGAGCGGTTAATCAGAGAAGAAAGCGAGCTGCGAAACTATGTACTACGGATCACGCGGAATTGTTGGATTGGTCAAACCCACTTATCGGCCGGGGTCGATGGAGAGTTTTATCAAGCTGATGCCGGAAGGGGTCGGCTTCATACCCGCGCACGCCGGCGTTCGCGCGGGCAACGAGAAGGAGCTTCAGGAGGCATTGACAGTCGCCGAGAAAAAAGTTGCGCGCTTGGCTGAGCTGGGTGCCGACGTGGTGATGATCATGGGCGCGCCGCCGACCATGGTGCGCGGCCATGGCGCCGACCGGCAGATCGCCGATTCGCTGACTGCGAAATATAAAATTCCCGTCACCGTGGCGACCATCGCGCAGGTCGACGCGTTTCGCGCGTTGGGTATGAAGAAGCTGGTGGGGGTGACCTATTTCACCGGCGAAATGAATCAGCGCTTTGCCAAATTTCTTGAAGACGACGGCTTTGTCGTCAAGGCGATGGAGGGCATCGAGGTGCCGTTCAAGGACGCCGGCAAACTATCGCCGGAAGCGATCTACAACTTCGCCAAGAAAGTGTTTCTCGACAGCGGCGGGGCCGACGGCATCTACATGCTCGGCGCCGGCTGGCATAATCTGCCGGTGATCGAGATGCTGGAGAAGGATTTGAAGACCACGGTGCTGTCGAGCATTCCGGCGCAGGTATGGGCGACCAAGAAGATTCTCAATCTCAACGAACCTGTTGCAGGGCTATGGGCGGCTGTTGGCGGAGATGCCGTGATGTTTTGTTCAAGGTTCAAAGTTCAAAGTTCAAGGTTTGCGGCGCGCTTGGTGGTGGCGGCATCGCTATTCATCAGCGCCGGTACGACGTGGGCGCAGGACGTGAAAACTCTCGCCGAGGCGGAAGGCAAGATGATGTTTTACGCGGCCTTCAACGCCACGGATACGAAAATTCTGACCGACGGCTTCAAGCAGCTCTATCCCAAGATCGACGCGACTTTTTATCGCGCCACCGACGCGCAGTTGATGGAGCGCATCTTGACCGAGGGACGCGCCGGGCGCGGTTTGTTTGACGTGGTGATGAGCACGAGCTTCTACGGTTACAATCTCAAGAAGCGCGGCATGCTGGCGACTTACGATTCGCCCGAACGCAAGTTCTATCGTGACGGCTACAAAGATCCGCAGGCGACCTGGACTTCGATCTACACCAACTATTCCGCCTTCGGCTTCAACACGCGCAACGTGCCGCGGGCGAGCATTCCGAAGACGCACAACGATCTGCTGAAGCCAGAGTGGAAGGGCAATATCGGCATCGATACGCGGGCGTATGAGTGGTTCGGCACGATGATCAAAGCGATGGGCGAAGAGAAAGGGCTCGCTTTCATGCGCGAGCTCGCCAAACAGGTCGGGCTGCGCAATGGCCGGACGATCCTTGCTCAGCTGGTTGCCGCCGGTGAATTCAAAGGCGCGTTAAGCGCCTACTCGCAAACCTTCGAAACGATGAAACCGGCCGGCGCGCCGGTGGATTGGGTTTATTTGAATCCTGTGTTCGCCAACATTCACCCCGTCGGCATCTCCGCCAAAGCGCCTCATCCCAACGCCGCCAGACTGTTTATCGACTTCGTGCTGTCGAAGCGCGGCCAGGAGTTGGTGCGCGGCATGAGCCGCATCCCCGACCGCACGGACACGCCGCCCGAGCAAGCGCGCTTCATCGAAGGCATCAAACCCGCCTTCGCGCCGGCTGAAGTGCTGGAGAACTTCGAGGGCTACGCCAAAACCTTTCATGAGGTCTTCGGCGGGAGATAGCGCGCGCAGCGCGGCTTTCGGCTTTCGGAAACAAATTGCCGGCGCCGCCAACATTCGACCTGTCCCAACCTTGGTTGATTGCAATTAACCGCCGGCTTGCATTACAACCATTCTACAAATTCAATCAGGAGTGCTGAACCGATGTCCCAGGACCTGCGCAGTTACATTAATTTAATTCGCGAGCGCAAACTGCTGCTCGATATTAAAAAGGAAGTCGACCCGCTGACCAACCTGGCCGGCCTCGCTTATCGCGGCGAGAACGAGCAGGGCAAGGCGACCATGTTCCACAATCTCAAGGGCTATCCCAACTGGTCCGCGGTCAGTTACATGTGCGGCAGCCGGGAAAAGATGGCGCTCGGTTTGGGCACGACCAAGGACAAAGCGTTGACGGAGCTGGGCGGACGCATTGCTAAAGGTTTGATCAAACCGAAGATCGTCGAAGACGGGCCGGTAAAAGAAATCATCTGGAAAGGCGACGACGCCGACCTGGGGCGGATTCCGATTCACGTTCATTCCGACAGCGACCGCGGTGTGCCGTTCATCGGCTCGGCGATGCAATTCGTCAAGGATCCTGAGACCGGCACGCAGAATATCGCCTTGCAGCGCGATCACATCAAAGGGCCGAGGAAGATGGGCATCTTCGTTCACCCCAAGCGCCACACCGATATCTGCATGCAAAAGTATTGGAAAGAGGGCAAGCCGATGCCGGTGGCCACCGTGATCGGCCATCACCCGGCCTATTATATCGCGTCGACCTGGACGACCGGTTACGAAACCGATGAGATCGATATTACCGGCGCCTTGTTGCAAGAGCCGGCCAACGTGGTGCGCTGCGAGACCATCGACGTCATGGTGCCGGCGGATGCCGAGATCGTCATCGAAGGCGAGGTGCCGCCCAACTACATGGAAGACGAAGGGCCGTTTTGTGAGCATGCCGGCATGACCCATGGCACGCTGCAGCACCCGATCATCAACGTTAAATGCATCACCATGCGCAAGAACGCGATCTACTACGCGCTCCAAGGCGGGCGGCCGATCTCCGAATCGCAGCCGCTGGACGGTTTTCCCGATGGAATTGGTTCTCTACGCGCGCATCAAAGATGTCGGCGGCTTCATCGATGTCAAAGACGTCGTCTCCTTGCCCTATGCCGGCGGCAGCCACATCATCGTCGTGCAGATGACGCCGCGCAAGATGGGCGAAGTGCGCAGCACGCTGATGGCGCTCTTGTCGAGTCCGTATCTACACCCGAAGATCGGCATCGCCGTGGACGAAGATATCGACCCGCACAACGCCCAAGCGATCATGTACGCGATGTCGACCCGGGTGAATCCCAAATCCGATGTCTTCATCATTCCCGATACGCTCTGTCATACCGGCGATCTCACCGCCGAACTGCTGCCCAATCCCGGCGACCATATGGGATTTCATCCGCGCATCGGTTCGAAGATGCTGATCGACGCCACCAAGGGTCCGGCGCTGACCGAGGAGCTGCGCAATTACTTCGAACCGGTGAAGCCGCAGGGGCTGGTCAATGTCAGGCTGGAGGATTTTCTCGGATAGGAAGATTGGCCGCAAAGAACGCAAAGGGCGCAAAATGAGATTTCTCGCTGCGCTCGAAATGACAAAGTGAGGATGCGTAGTATGCGAATCATAGGCGATCCTGATTGTGAAACTCCTATCTATGTGTGCTTTGCGTTCTTTGCGGCCAATTCTCCGAGGTGTTTGAAATGAAAGTCGTCGTTCACGGGGTTACCAAAGAGTTCGTCACCGCTCAAGGCACGACGCGGGCGATTGGCGGTGTCAATCTTGAGGTGCGCGATCAGGAATTCTTCGGTATCATCGGACCCACCGGCTGTGGCAAGACGACGTTGCTGCATATCATCGCCGGACTGGAAAAGCCCGATACCGGTTCAGTGCAGTTCGTCGGCACGCAACGCGGCAAGTCGCCGGTGTCGATGGTGTTTCAAGAATCGGCGCTGATGCCCTGGCGCAACGTCGAAGAGAACGTCCCGCTCGGCGCCGAGTTTCGCAAGGAAGAACCGTCGGTTTACAAACGGGTCAGCCGGTTCTTTCTCGAAGTCGTCAATCTCTTAGACTTCGCCGGCGCCCAGCCGCACGAACTCTCCGGCGGCATGAAACAAAAAGTCGCCATCGCCCGCGCCCTCGCCAACGATCCTGAAGTCATCCTCATGGACGAGCCGTTCGCCAGCTTGGACGCGCAGACGCGCCTGCTCATGCGCGAGGAGCTCTTGCGCATCTGGGAGCGCGACAAGAAAACCGTCATTCTGGTCACTCATAACATCGACGAAGCGGTGATGCTGTGCGACCGCATCGCCGTGATGAGCGCCCGGCCGGGATTGATCAAGAGCATCGTCACCGTCGATGTGCCGCGCCCGCGCACGATGAAGAGCATGCGCGATCCAGACTTCGCCAGCTGCATGGACAAGATCTGGAACCTGCTCAAGCACGACGTCGTACATGCGCTGGATCGCGGCCGGCCGTGATGAAAATCGAAAGCCTCATGGCCGCAAAGAACGCAAAGGGCGCAAAATACGCTGCACGAAACTAGAGCGGGCTTTAAACCCTCATCCTTTCCTTGCATTTGTTTTTCCATTCACTAGAGTTGAACCACTATTTAACTTCCGGGAGGAGTGCTCATGAATCGTTGCACAGTGAAACCATTACGTTGGATGCTTTTGACCCTGTCGATGTTGGGTTTCGCCGCCTGCGCGGCGTCATTGCCAAACTATTCGGCAGTCGTTGCCAATCCCGATCGGCCGGCCAACGAGCGCGAGCTCGACGAAGCTCGCAAACCGAGCGAAGTGTTGGCGTTCTACGGCGTCAAAGGCGGCGACAAAGTTGCGGATCTGTGGGCCGGGCGCGGGTACTACACGGCGATCCTTTCCGAAGTCGTCGGTCCTAGCGGTGTTGTCTATTCGCAGAATCCCAGTACACGGGATGAAATCAATCAACGCTGGAAGAATCGCGAAGTTCGCCAACGTGCGAATCGCCGACGGCGCGTTCGATAAGCTCGCCTTGCCGCGGGACGGTTCTTTGGATTTCGTGTTGATTCACTTGAACTATCACGATGTCGCCATCGAGGCGCGTCCGGCATTGAACAAGGCAGTTATGGCCGCGCTCAAACCCGGCGGCATCTACGGCGTGGTCGACCATTCGGCTCAGGACGGTAGTGGCAATGAGGCGGTGAAAACCTTGCATCGCATCGACAAGTTACTGGTCATCAAAGAGGTCACCGGGGCGGGTTTCAAGCTGGCGAAAGAAGGCGCCATGCTGCGCAAGCCCGAGGACAAGCGCGACTTCAACGTCAACAAAGAACGCAATAGAGACGATCGTTTCGTGCTGGCGTTTCAACGGCCGTAGGGCGAGAACGACTGGGAGCAATTTATGTCGAACCGATGGATAGATCAGATGGCTTGGGCATTCACCGGAGTTTTGCTGGCGGGTTGCGCCGCGATGTCGGCGCCCAATTACTCGGAGATTTTGACCAACACCAATCGTCCGGAAGCCGAACGAAACATCGATGCCGTGCGCAAGCCGAACGAGGTGATGGCGTTCTACGGTGTGAAGCGCGGCCAGAGAGTCGCCGACATCTTCGCCGCCCGTGGTTACTACACGGCGATCTTGTCTCAGATGGTCGGGTCCGAAGGGATTGTCTATTCGGCCAATTCCGCGCCGCGCCAGGAATTGCACGACCGCTTGAAACAGCCCGGCATGGGTAACGTGCGCGTGCTCGACGGACCGTTCGACAAGCTCGCGCTGCCCCAGGATAGTTCTCTCGATTTCGTTTTGCTCCATCTCGACTACCACGAGATCGCCGCCGATGTCCGGCGCCCGATGAACGCGCGGATCTTCGCCGCGCTGAAGCGCGGCGGCAGTTACGGCGTCGTCGATCACTCGGCGAAAGAGGGCGCCGGCGACAGCGAGGCGAAAACATTGCACCGCATGGACAAGCTGCTGGTGATCAAGGAAGCGACCGCGGTCGGCTTTCGACTGGGCGAAGAAGGCAAAATGCTCAGCCGCGCCGACGACACGCGGGATTTTAGCGTGGTCAAAATCCGCGACAAAAGCGATCGCTTTGTGCTGAAGTTTGTCAAGCCGTAGGGAGCTGAATTCTGGTTTGTTGGTACGGACAGTGGCGCAACATGCTACGGCCTCTCCACCTTTTCGCGGATTAGCGCAGCGCCGGGACTATCTGTTCGGCGAGTAATTTAATCGCTTCGTCATAATCCGGCCCAAGCTTGGCGAAGGCGACATGGTCGTAGCCCAATCGGCCGGCGGCGCCGACCAGTTCGATGATCTGATCTCTGACTTCCTCCGGTTTTCCCGCGGCGTAGTAGCAGCGCACCATGTGATCTGTGACCAGCGTGGCGGCTTGCTCGACCGTGGCGCCGGACTCGAAGGCTTCTTTCAGCTTTAAAACCTGCTCTCTCGTCACGCCCATCTTGGCGTATTCTTCCGGCGTGAAGCCCAACGCTTCCCATTGCAGGATCGAGTGCGCAACTTGGCGCCGGGGAAAATCTAATGCTTGCTCTCTATTCGCGGCAATCGAAACATTCAATTCGCAGACCTTGTGCAAGCGTTTCTCAGGGTCTTCGGCTCGTGCCGCGCTTTCGGCGGTGGCGAGCATACCTTCGAGCCGGCCGGCTTTGAGCATCGGGATGTAGGTGCCCGAGCTGATCAAGCCGTCCATGATGCGGCCGCACAGGCGCAACGATTGCGGCCCGTTGCCGCCGCCGTAGAATTTGAACTGTGTTCTTGGCTTGAAGGCGAGCTGGAATTTGCCCTTGGGATTGAGGCGGTAAAATTCCGTTAAAAAGGGAAAGTCGGAGTAGGGGAACTCTTCGCCGGCGAGCGCACGGCGCAGCAGCAGGGTGGTCTCGCTGACCATGGCGATGGGCTTGTGCGCTTGGACATGCTGCGGCGATTGGCCGAGGTCGCCGCGGGCGATGCCGATGCCGATCTCGCGGCCTTCGCACAATTCCGAGAGCGCGGCGAAGGAGTCCGCCATGTCCAAGGGATTATGGAAATACGGCACCATGATCGCGGTGCCCAAACGGATCGGCACCTGCGACGCGATGGCGGTCAGCACCACCATCTGGTTGCGGTAGCGAATGTTGTCGTTGACCCAAATCTGGCAGAAGCCGCTATCGGCGCCGAGCTGCGCCAGCCGCACGAGGTCGCGCAGGCTGTAGTGATTGGCCAAATGGGTGACGAATTGCAGGCCGAGCTCGCCGGTAAAGTTGTGCCATGATTCGCTTTGCTCGATGCCGTCGGTAGTCGTCGCTGATTTGTCGAATTGATTACTCACCACGAAGGACACGAAGTTCACGAAGGCAAAGAATTTCGATGATTTCGGAATCCTACGTGATCTTCGTGTCTTCGCGGTCAGCATATCTGCTAATAGCTGCGATTAAATCTCGGTTACGTTTCTAACCTTGATTTTCTTGCGCTTGGCCTGGTCGAGGACGAACTTGCCGACGGCTAGGTCTTCATCGGCGATGCCGTTGGATTGAAAGAAGATGCGCTTGGGGCGCGGCTGCGGCGCGCCGTCGGCGACGAACTTTTCCAGCGGCAAGATGTCTTCCCAGCGGGCGATGCGGGTTTGGCAGGCTTCGACCAGGTCGCCGCTATCGGCTTTGGCGGCGGCGATGTCGTCGGTGACGATCAGGTCCATGCGCCGGATCAGGCTATTGGAAACTTCGTGTTTGACCGTGGCATTGGCGCCGATGGAGGCGACCAGCACTTCAGGCTTCAGGTTATTGCCCGTCGCCACCGGTGTCGTCGAATCCGTCGATACCACCAGGATGTCCGAGAGCCCTTCGCACTCATCGATGCTGTCGACTTCCTTCCAGTCCACTTTCTTGACCACTTTGGCCATTTGCTTGACGAAATCCTTGCGCCGCTTGGGCGTGCGGCCCCAGACGACGATTTGCTCGATATCGCAGGTTTCCATGACGGCCTCTACTTGAAAGGTCGCTTGCCAGCCGGGGCCGATGATGCCGAGAACTTTGCTACCCGCGGGGGCAAGATACTTGGCGGCGACGCCGGTGGCGGCGCCTGTGCGCAGGCTGCTCAAGTAGGCCATGTTGACGATCCCTTGAATGCCGCCCTTGCCGCCGTGAAACAGCGTGACAATGTTGGCGCCGGCGGCGTAGGAGCGCAGGCAGATCAGGTCGGAATCCTGGTTCCAGGCGGCCATCATGTTGAGCTGCTTGGAGCTGCCCTTGAGGCGGCGGCGCGGCACGTTGCGCATCTTGCCGGCGGCGCGGTCGCGAAATATTTTGTCCACCAGGTTGACGGCTTGGGACATGTCGATAAGCTTGCGAGTTTGTGCTTCGCTGATGATCACTGCCATGGTTAGAAAATCCTCCCAGCGTTGTATAGCCCAGGAAATTTGCCGGGGCAAGTTATCATTTTTGGCTCATTTCTGTCTTGACCAACGTCTAATCGACAAAAGCCTTGACGGTGCCGCCAGATCGCCGCAAAATGATGTCGAGTTAGCGGCATCCGAGGGGACCAATCGATGGCTTCCGTCGAGATTCGCTGTGGAGTAGATGCCAATGGCAGTATCGACAATCCAAACCCGTCTCTGTCCCAATTGCGCCAATAGTATCGCGCTGGACACTTTGACCTGCCCGTATTGCCGGGCGAGTCTTAGTGCCGCGCCAGTGCCGCAGTGGCCGAGTCAAGACAAAGAGTCACCTGTGGCCAGCGTCAAACCAGCAAGATCAGGGATTCCGTTGGGCTCGAAGCTTATTCTGGTCTTGGGCGTGTTGGTCTTCGGTCTGGGTGTGTTTCTCGTCGGCGGACACAGCGAGCGTGCAGACCTCGCACCGTTACTGGAAGCTAAGGAAAAAGCGCTGCAAGCAAGCGAGCAAAAGCTCAAGGCTCTCGAAGCGCAGTTGGCGCAGTCGGGTGAAGAATTGAAAGTCAGCGCGGCGCAGCTGGAAGAACTTAAAACCAAGCTTGACGTCCGGGAAAAGAGTCTGGCCGCGGCGCAGCAAAAGCGCAAGGATGCCGAGCGGGAAGTAAACAGGTTGGCAAGTCGCCCCGCGCCCGCGCTACCACCGGTGCGCTCGCGCGCGCAGAGTCCGGCTTTACCGCCACCACCGCCTACGCCGGTGGCGCGCCGGATCCTCGAGCCGGGGTTGTATGAAACCGTGCGTGCCACCGACGTCCATGAGGAACCGCTGAGCAGCTCGCGCGTGCTGAACCGGATCGGCGGCGGCACGGAAATCACAGTGGTGCGCGGCCTCGGCCAGTGGTTGGAAGTGCGCTCAAAACATGGCAACCCGCCTGGCTTTGTTCGCACCGAAGATGCTAAGTTCGTCGCCAGAGCCAACTAGACAACGGCGGCGATCTTAGACCGTAAGCTCCATACTGCGGCTCTTCGCGCTTTCTATTTCGCGGTTTCTCCGTGCACAAATATTTTCGCTGGCTCTAGCGGCGCCGGGGGATTCCCAGCGCGACCAGGAACAATTGCCTTGAAAGAGCCCGCAAGTATCGAATCTGCCGCGCCCGCGATGGCGCAGGGTTTTCTCGCCAAGACTTTCACCTCGCTGACCCATCGTAATTATCGCTACCTATGGTTTGGCACGGTGTTCATGAGCGCCGGCCAATGGGTCCAACAAGTGACCCTGGGCTGGCTGGTTTACGATCTGACCGGTTCGTCGGTGTTGCTCGGTGTGCTCAATGGACTACGCGCGCTGCCGTTCCTCGTCGCCAGTCCAATTGCCGGCGTCTTCGCCGACCGCATGGACCGGCGCCGGCTCATTCTTGCTTGCGAATGCTTTTTAGCTGCGCTGACTTTCCTCATGGGCGTCTTGGTGGCTTCGGGGATACTCGCGGTCTGGCATTTGTTTACCTTCACGGTCTTGACCGGCATCGCTTGGGCGTTCGTCGATCCGATCCGCCAAAGTTTGGTGCCGGTGCTGGTGCCGAAAGCGGATCTCATGAATGCCGTGGCGCTGAACTCGGCGGCGTTCAACATGACCAAAGTCATCGGCCCTTCGGCGGGCGGCTTACTGATTGTCGCCTTCGGCGCGGCGGGAAACTTTTTCGTTCAAGCTGCCGCCTACGCGGTGGTACTTTTATTCGTCTATCGGATGGTCGTTCCGGCGACACCTGGCGAGGCGCGGCGGACTTCTCCTTTGGCGAATCTCCAGGAGGGTCTTATCTACGTTTGGTCCAATCCCATCGTCTTCGCCCTGATGACCGCGGCGTTGGTGCCGCGGGTCTTCGCCATGCCGTTTCAAATCCTCATGCCGGTGTTCCAGAAAGATGTCTTGCATGTGGGGCCGGAAGGGCTGGGCATGCTCTTAGCCGCCCCTGGTTTGGGTGCGCTGCTGGCCGGTCTTGCCCTGGCTACGCTGTCGAGCCGGATCAAACGCCAGGGCGTGTTTATGCTCGTCAGTCTGGTCGTGCTCGGTTTCCTGATGATCCTATTTTCCTGGACCACTTCGTTTCCCTTGTCGCTCTTGACGCTCGTCTGCCAAGGCGTGTTTCAAATCTTTTACATGGCGACCACCCACACGATGATCCAATTGATCGTGCCCGACCATCTGCGCGGCCGGGTGATGAGCCTTTACGCGCTCGATCGCGGTCTCATGCCGGTGGGTTCCCTGTTTGCCGGGGTATGCGCCCATTATGTCGGCGCGCCGATGACGGTGAGTTTGATGGGCGTCATCGTTATCGTTCTGGCCTTGCTCATCGCCTGGCGCGCGCCGGTGGTGCGCGGGCTCGGCGTGTCGTCACAAAGTTAGCGTATTGACTTGGCTGGGGCGGACTCCCTATGATGTCTCTGTATTTCGGAGGCGTTATGAACCTAGCCACTCCAATGACAGTTCTTGCGGTCGCCTTGACTATTACGTCAAGCGCCGCGGCCCAGGGGTTCCGCGGTTTCGCAACCGGCAGTGGAGGAAATTCGTCAGGTTCAGGACAGTCCGGCATGACCACGAGCCCGACGCGTAGCGGCACGCCGGGTTCCGTAACCATCACGACCACGCCGAGACCAGCCGTCACGCCGGCGCCGGGCGTAACCATTCAGAGCACGCCACAGGCCGCCGTGCCACAGTTCGTTCCCCCCGTCGTTCATGGCGGCGGTGTGACTGTCACGCCGGCAAATCCGGCGCGTCATACGCCCACAGTGATTATCGAATCCCCGGGGTTGCCGCATCGGCCACCGCTGACGCATCGCCCGCCCCTAGCGAATCGGCCTTTTCCGCCGCATCGTCCGCACCGACCGACATTGGCCGATCGTCTATCCCTATCCAGGCATCGTGTTTTCGACACACCTTACTATTCGTCGAACACGGTGATTACCGAAATGGCACCGGGAGTGGTGCGCGAGGAGCGTCGTTATACCGACGACTCGCCGCCCGCTGAATCGCGTATCCGAAGCTCCGGGCAACTGGCGCCCTTTGATCCGACGCCGCAGGAAGTTGTCGATCGCATGCTACGACTTGCGGCGGTGAAGCCAGGGGATGTGCTCTACGATCTTGGCGCCGGCGACGGCCGCGTGGTGATCGCCGCGGCCAAGAAATTCGCCGTCAAGGCAGTGGGCTTCGAAATCGATCCCGGTCTGGTCAAACTGGCCCGTGAGAATGTGCGCAAACAAGGCGTCGAGCGTCTGGTGGAAATCCGCCAGCAGGATTTCTTGACGGCGGATTTATCATTGCCATCGGTGGTGACGCTCTATCTCTCCTACGACGGTAACCTGACCGTCCGGCCGCGCCTAATGAGTCAGTTGAAGAGCGGTGCGCGGGTGGTTTCTTACACTTTCGATATGGCCGAGTGGCAGCCCAAGGTAGCGGAAAACTATCGCGACGTCGCCGGCAATAACCACATGATCTATTTGTGGGAGATTGGCGGCCCGCTGGCGTTTAGCGATGGCCGGCGCTAGCTGCGGCAACTTTTCAATCGACGGCGTGCAGTGAAGTAGACTGCGCATCGGGCGCGGCCAACGAGCAAACCGTCAGCAACGACGAAGCAGTGGTTCTGGGAAATCTCCGCTACCCCGAGGCGAGTCCAAGGGGTAACGGAGATTTCTCATTTTGGCTAGGCGTACAGCTTGTCGATAAACCCGGTGTCGTCGATCTGCCGCAGATAGTGCAAATCCCACGGCTCCATCGGTCCGATGTGTTGCATCTTGGGATCCTTGCCGACGTCGAGGTCGTAGACGTTTTGAATCGCCGCCGGCAGCGGGTAGGGTTTCTTGGACAGCAGCTTGGCCCACTCGCGCTGCAAGTGGACGTAGTATTCGTCGTCTTGCAGGCCGTAACGCGCCGCTAAATTGTTCTTCAGGATCGCCACCACTTCCGCCGGCTTGGTTTTGAAATAGTGCAGCGCTTCGATGAATCCTTTGATAAACGCGTCGACGGTTTCCGGGTTTTCCTTGATGTAATCGCTGGTCGCGAGCAGGGTGGTGTTATGAATCACCGGCCGGTCGGGCAGCGCGAGAACGTGCAATCCTTTTTTGATCGCCATAGAGATCAAAAGGCATATCGACCAGCGCGCCGACGGCTTTGCCGGAGGTTATCTCATCGACGAATTCTAAAAACTTGCCGGAAGTGTCGTCGATCACGTCCATGTTGATCTCTTCCGGCTTGAGGCCGCATTCTTCCAAGACCGCGCGCAGATTACCGGACACGCAGGGAGCTTTGGAATGGCAGACAATTTTTTTGCCCTTGAGATCTTCGACCGTTTTGATTTCCGGGCGGACCACCAAACGGTCGTCCCAGTTGTTCTGCGCCTGGGCGAGATAGGTCAAGCGCTTTTCGCCCTTGGCGCGCTCGCGGTAGGTCTCATGATGCAGCCCGCTCAAGAAATCGATCTCGCCGGCCAGCGCGAGCTTGGCGCGGTGCGCCATGGTCGGCGCTTTGGCGCCGCCGACGATATGCAGATCGATCTCGAAGCCGTACTTCTCCATGACCTTCGATTCTTTGAACACGTAAAGAAAGGGCAGGTGGGACGAGTCGCTGGCGAGTAAGTCTAAGGTTCGCATAGTTTATCTCCTTGGCCGATTGCCGAATGAAATTGCTCACGACGTTGCCGTTTCTTTACCTCACGCTGGGCTTGGTATTCAAACGGTTTGAACGGAGCACGTTGACGCGAGGCGATTGAGCGCACCCTTCGACGCTGCTCAGGGCAGTCGGCCTATGGGTCTTTTCCAGCAGCCTGCTATAGGCCCATTTCCCGCTGCACCTCACGCAACAGCGTCATGTCATGGGCGATGCTCACCGGCACATGGGTTTTCTTGGTCTGCTGCTGAATGAAGCTCCATTCGATGCTGAGATCGTCGTCGGTGAGCAAGCCATTCTTGCTGAAGCCAGGCTTGGCTAGCTCCAGCGAACGTAACGCATCCTTCTCGTTGGCGCGCGTCCAGTCCATGAGAATCTTGACGGTCTCTTTTGGACTGGTCTGCAATAGTTGCAGGCTGCGCAGCGTCGCGCGAATCGACGCGCTTGATCAGGTCGGGATCTTTTTTGATTCTATCTTCATGGACGCCAAGACCGGCGATCGGGTGGGCGACGATCTCGGCGGTATTGCCGAGCAGGCGATAGCCGCGGTTTTCCATCTGCACGTTAGTCGGCAGCGGCATCAGGCTGCCTTGGGCGATGTTTTTCTCCAGCGCCGCGACCCGCGCCGGCGTCGCGCCCATGGCCAGCAATTGGTATTCGCCTTTCTTCAAACCGAGGTGCTGCAAATGTTTTTCCGTGAGAATCGCTTGGGTGTTGCCGAACGAGCTGACGGCGAAGACTTTGCCCTTTCAAATCGGCGGCGCGGTTGATCTCCGGGCGCACGACCAGGGAAAACAACGGCCGCGAATTGAGCGCGGCCACGAGTTTGGTGCCCAGCCCCTGCATGGCGCCGTTGAGCACCGGTGAAATATTCAATGAGAAATCGATATGGCCGTTGGCCAGCGCGACGGTGGCGACGTTGCCGTTCATCTGAATCAGCTGCGGCTCCAAGCCCTTCGCTACGAAAGAAGCCTTTTTCGACGGCGACTTTGACCGGAAACCAGGTCATGCTGACGGCGGAGTAGGAGAGCGTGACCTTTCGGGCTTCGGCGGCGACGGCGAGATCGGACCGCGCTAAGATGAGTCCAAGCAGCGCCAGTGGGAAAAAGCATTTCATGGTTTTGTCTATACCAGTGTATTGTCGGAATGCTCGCACCACGAAGAGCACGAAGGACACGAAGGTTTCGGACGAATAAGATTCCGATCTTCGTGCTCTGCGTGTCCTTCGTGGCGAATCTTCTTTTTAGTTCTTCTGTGGGATTTCCAACGGCAGATCGGTGCGGTCGCCCCATTCCTTCCACGAGCCGATGTAGTTGCGCACTTTCGCAAAGCCCAACAATCGCAGCGCAATGTAGCTGTGGGCGGCGCGATAGCCGCCCTGGCAGTAGGAATAGACTTCTTTGTCCGGTGTGACGCCGGCGTGGTCGTACATCGCTTTCAGCTCCGCGTTCGATTTGAACTTGCCGGTGGCATCGAGATTGTCGGTCCACTCGATGTGGATGGAATGCGGGTATCGCGCCGCCGCGTGCCGCGCGAACCATGGTGCCGAAGTGTTCGCCTTCGCTGCGGGTGTCGAGGATGATCGTGTCTTTCTGGTCGAGAGCGCGAAGCATGTCGTCCGCGGTGGCCAAAACTTCGCGCCGTTCGGCGGTTTTGAACGCTGCGGCTTTGGGCGCGGTTCCGTCGATGGTCACCGGCGCGCCGGCGGCTAGCCAGGCCTGCATGCCGCCGTCGAGCATTTTGACGTTGGCATGGCCGTAGTACTCCAAGAACCAGACGCCGCGCGCCGCGCGCATGCCGGAGTTGTCTTCGTAGAAGACGACTTCTTTGGTCTCGCTGACCCCGCGCAGTTCGAGTACATGGTGGATCATGTACATGAAAGCTCTGAGCGGGGCGTCGCTGGTGTCGACCAGACTCAGGCCGAAGAGATCGAAATGACTGGCGCCGGGGATATGGCCCCGGGCAAAATCTTCCGCTGGCCGGACGTCGATGACGCAGAGATTCGGCGAGCCGAGTTTTTTCTGCAAGTCGGAGACGGTGATGAGCAAGGTGTCGCGGCTGTATTGCTTTTCCATAGGCTCCCTATAACACTAGTCGAAATGGCACTGCAATTCTGCCGACAGGAAAAAAAATCTCCCATGGTTTCACCGACGGCGCGGATGCTTGCTTCAACCCTCTCCCCTGAGAGGAGAGGGAAGGGTCAGGGCGTGTCATGCTCGCGCGTCGTTGCTCTGATCGCTGTCTGTATACTCACTACCGGGTTCACCTACCAGCTCGCCTTGCCCGGGCGAAAGCTGACTTTTCCGGCCGATCACTATTCCCATCCCGATTTCAAAACCGAGTGGTGGTACTACACCGGCCATTTGGAAACCGAAAGCGGCAAACGCTACGGTTATCAAGTGACGTTTTTTCGCTTCGGCCTGCGCGACCGCCAGAAAGATAGTAAGACAAGCGCCGCTCTTCAACGAGCTTTACATGGCGCATTTCGCGCTGTCGGACATTGGCGCCAAGAAGTTTACTTTCCGCGAGCGAATCAATCGCGGTATTGCCGGCAACGCCGGCGTGAGCGGCTACGGCGACAAAGCCGGCGCGGCGACCGATCGCTTCCAGGTCTGGAACGAGGACTGGAAAGTTGAGGGCGATGAGAAAAATCACGTCATCCAAGTCAACGACCGTGGCACCCAGTTGCGGCTCGGCCTTCGCTCGATGAAAGCGCCCGTGCTCCATGGCCAAAACGGTCTGAGCCAAAAGGGCGAAGGCGAGGGGCGTGCGTCCTACTACTATTCGCTGACGCGCATGGAGACCGACGGCGAGCTGACCATCGACGGCAAAAGCGAAAAAGTCCGCGGTCTTACCTGGATGGACCACGAGTTCGGCAGCAATCAGCTGCGCGACGATCAGGTCGGTTGGGACTGGTTCAGCATCCAGCTCGACAATCAAACCGAGCTGATGCTCTATCTCATGCGCCGCAAAGACGGCTCGGTGGATCCATATTCCAGCGGCACGCTGGTGAGTGCCGATGGGGCGAGCAAAAACTTGTCGCTCAAAGATTACCGCATCGAGGTGCTCCAACGCTGGAAGAGCCCGACAAGCGGTGCCACGTATCCGATGAAGTGGAAGGTGACGATTCCCTCGGAAGCGATTGAGTTGGAGATCACGCCGGCATTTCCCGAACAGGAATTGATCACCAATCGCAGCACGCGCGTGACCTATTGGGAAGGCGCGGTGCAGATTCGCGGCACCGCCCGCGGCAAGCCGGTGGGCGGCAACGGCTATGTCGAGATGACCGGGATATGCGGGGAAGCTGACGATATGAAGGTGCCCCTGGTCTTTGCCCTCGACAAAGGCCTCTTGCTGGCTTCGCCGGGCTGCAGTCGTGGCGCGATGGACGCCGTGGAGCAACTCGGACGCGGTAATGGTCGAAATCGCGAAGTCCTTCTCGGCGTGGTCGGCCAGTTGGGATTTCAAATCGAGTCGTTCGCGCTCCCAAGCGATCAGTACGCTGGAATCGATCAGTGTCCCCATGGCGACTCTGGGACCGTAGGCTTTTGTCGAGTGGCGTTTTCAACGGCCTCCCAATAGGCGGCATCGGGGTGTGGCAGAGAATCCAATAGCGCAATGAGGTCCGCACCGGTAAAGTGCGCCGATTTTACATGAGACATCTGGCAAACCGGTTCCCCGCCGCGCTCGATGACGAAGGTCTCGCCGCGATAACACACACAATCGAGCAACTCTGAAAAACTGCGGGCCGCGTCCGTCGCCGAGATGACGCGGCTGCCTTTCGCGGCTTGCGCGGCGCCAATTCGAGATCTCGATTTCCTGCCATTTCGCCCCTTGCGGGAGTTCTTGTTTTTATCCATTCTCATAGAAATCTGATTATCTGATTTTGTGCAAAGTTATCAAGGCCGTGCGTGAGGAGGCTGGCTGCTGGCTTCACCGGCCATCGTCTTACTCCGGGCCCGTGACCGAACAGGAAGGAACACCGATCGCCGGTTGTGTGAAGGGCGAGAAAGCTTCGTGGGATGCGTTCGTCCAGCACTAAGACGAGACAATTCCAGGACGGTCCAACGGACGGTCTATGCCACACCGGTGTCGGCCGTAGCCGCTTTGATTCGCTAACGGGTGGCATGCGAGCAACGTTCATCCCCATGGCAATTGCGCTGGCCTATTGATTTGATTTACCGAACCGAGCAGATTTCTTCTGTGCAATTTGTTTCCCAAGTCAAATTACTCATTACCAAGCATCGGTGTTTTGCTCCCGGCGACCGCATCCTCGTCGCCGTTTCCGGCGGGCCGGATTCAGTTGCGTTATTGCATGTGCTGCACGAGTTGCGCGACGAGTTGGGACTGCATCTCGAAGTGACGCATTTGCAACATGGGATTCGTGGGCAAGAGGCTAAGGATGATGCGCGGTTTGTCGCGGCGTTGGCCGACAAGCTCGGGCTGGCACTTCATTTAAAGGAAATCGACTTGCCCGAGCTGCGCTCTCGGGCTGGGAAAGGCAATCTGGAGGCATTGGCGCGGCAGCAGCGCTACCAATTTTTCGCTCAGATCGCCCAGCGCCAGGGGCTCAACAAGATCGCCACGGCGCATACCCAAGACGATCAAGCCGAGACTATGTTGATGTGGTTGCTGCGCGGCGCGGGGCGGAAGGGGTTGGGCGGGATAAGTCCAGCGCGAACACCGCATTCAAGCGCCGATGATTTGGCTCGTGGGTGCGAGATCGTTCGGCCGTTCTTAGAAACTTCCAAGGCGGATATTCTGGAATATCTTCGCCAACGGCAAATTGACTACCGCATCGACGGGACCAATCGCGACACCAGGCTCTTACGCAACTGGATTCGTCTGGAGCTGTTGCCGCAGTTGCGCGGGCGCATCGATGGGCGCGTCGCCGCGCGGCTGGCAGGGCAGGCCGCTATGTTGCGCGACGAACAGGCGGTGCTCGATCAGATCGCCCAGGCCGAGTTGGAAAAATGCCGGCGTGGCGATGGGCTGGACCGGGGTATTCTGCTGCGCCAACCAGTCGCTCTACAGCGGCTGATGCTGCGGCGCTGGATCGAAGATGCGCGCGGCAACTTGCGCGGTATCGATTTCGCGCATGTCGAGGCCTTGTGCGGTTTGGCTGCCACCGGTCCGGCGCAGGGGCGACTAGCGATCCCCGGCGGTTGGGAGGTGCGCCGGGAGTATGAATTGCTGCGCCTGGTGAAGGGGGCTCGACAGCGGCAAGCGATTTGTTATCTCTATCCTGTGACGCTCTGCGAACCTTTATCGATCCCAGAAGCCGCTGTCGGCTTCTTGCTGGAACTCTTGCTGCCGCCTGTCGAGGTTCAACCGACTGGTTCGCTGGAAGCGCTGTTCGACGCCGATGCGCTGCCGCAACCCTTGGCCGTGCGGAACTTTCGCAACGGCGATCGGTTTGAACCCTTAGGGATGGATGGCCATAAAAAGGTCAAGGATTTGTTTATTGATCGCAAGGTCGCGCTGTCGGAGCGGGCAAGGTTGCCGATGTTGCTCGGTGCTGACCAGGTTCTGTGGATTCCCGGCCATGGCCGCAGCCGGGTCGCCCTGGTGACCCCGGCGAGCCGGGCTATCATACGAATTAAAGTAGTTCCTTTAGGTACTTAGTTCTTAAACTCATATTGATCGATTACCATGCGTGTGTTAGACTTTCGCTTGTTGCTAATCTGGGAGAACTCGATTGAGCCAATCACATAAACATATCGCTCTATGGCTGGTGCTTGCGCTGGTCTTTTTGGTCATCTTCAGCGTGTTTAGCAAGCAGCATGGACGCGAGCCGGAGATCGTCTTTAGCGATTTCATGAGTGCCGTTGACCGCGGCGATATCCAGGAAGTCGTGATCCAGGGCCACAATATTCAAGGTAAATACAAAAACGGCGAACGCTTTCGCACCTTTGCGCCGACCGATCCGGATCTGGTGAAGTCGTTGCGCGATAAGAAAGTTAAGATCGCCGCCAAGCCCGAGGACGATTCGCCTTGGTATATGGTTTTACTACTCAACTGGTTCCCGATGCTGTTGCTGATCGGCGTGTGGGTGTTTTTCATGCGCCAGATGCAAGTCGGCGGCGGCAAGGCGATGTCTTTCGGCAAGAGCCGCGCCAAGCTGCTCACCGAGAACCAGCATAAAGTAACTTTCGCCGATGTCGCCGGCGCCGATGAAGCCAAAGACGATCTTCAGGAGATCATCGCTTTCTTAAAGGACCCGAAGAAATTCACCAAACTCGGTGGGCGCATCCCCAAGGGCTGCTTGCTCGTGGGCCCTCCGGGCACAGGCAAGACCTTGATGGCGCGGGCCATCGCCGGCGAAGCCGGTGTGCCGTTTTTCAGCATCAGCGGCTCGGACTTTGTCGAAATGTTCGTCGGCGTCGGTGCTTCCCGGGTGCGCGATCTGTTCGTTCAAGGCAAGAAAAACGCCCCCTGCATCATTTTCATCGATGAGATCGACGCGGTCGGGCGCCATCGCGGCGCCGGCCTCGGCGGCGGTCATGATGAGCGCGAACAGACACTGAACCAGCTTCTGGTTGAGATGGACGGCTTCGAGACTAACGAAGGGGTTATTCTCATCGCTGCCACCAACCGGCCCGATGTTCTCGATCCCGCCTTGCTACGGCCTGGTCGTTTCGACCGGCGGGTGGTGGTGCCTCGGCCTGATGTCAAAGGCCGAGAAGGCATTCTCCAGGTGCATACCAAGAAGGTGCCGTTGGGTGTGGACGTCGATGTCGGCGTTTTGGCCCGGGCTACTCCAGGCTTCGCGGGCGCTGACTTGGAAAATCTGGTGAATGAAGCGGCCTTGTTGGCGGCGCGCAACGACAAAGAAAAAGTCGACATGGGTGATTTTGAGCTCGCTAAGGACAAGGTCATGATGGGCGCCGAGCGGCGCAGCATGATCATCAGCGATGAGGAGAAGCGCAATACCGCTTACCACGAAGCGGGCCATGCGCTGGTCGCCAAGCTGCTACCGGGCGCCGATCCGATTCACAAGGTGACCATCATTCCGCGCGGCATGGCGCTAGGGTTGACCCAACAGTTGCCGATCGACGAGAAACATACTTACGGCAAAGAATACCTGCTCAATAACCTAGTGATTCTTTTCGGCGGCCGGGTCGCCGAGGAGCTGATACTCGATCATACCACCACCGGCGCGGGTAACGATATCGAGAAAGCCACGGATTTGGCGCACCGCATGGTCTGCGAATGGGGCATGAGCGAGAAGCTCGGTCCGATGACCTTCGGTAAGAAAGAGGAAGAGATTTTCTTGGGGCGCGATTTCACGCAAAAAGTCGATTATTCAGAGAGCACCGCCATCGAAATCGATTCCGAAGTGCGACGCATCATCCAGGAAAGTTATCACAAGGCCAAAGATCTCTTGCGGACGAATATCCGGCTGCTCCATAAGGTCGCCGAGTCTTTGCTCGAAAAGGAAGTGCTCGACGGTTCCGAAATCGACGCCATCGTGCGCGAATTCGGCGGCAGTGGTGGAGCTCCATATACTCCGTCGGCGGCAGTCGCTTAGATAGGTTCATTCCGGGGGAGCCGCGGCTTCCCAACTCCACCTGCCCAATTAGCTGCGATGCGCCGGCGCCGGCAATCGGCCGAGCCGGCGTTAGTGTTTAGCGATTGTCGCATTAACTTTTCTTTGACTGCAATTTATTTATCATGTCGGTTGCAGTGATGTCCCAAAGCAATCCGCCAGATTTGAACCGGACCGGCAGCAGCTTCAATCCCTTGGTGCCAATGGCATCGGCTGGCGGCCGCGAGCTGAAAACGCGCCATGGCCGGATCGATCTCGCGCGCCGCACCGCGGTGATGGCGGTGCTCAATGTCACGCCGGATTCCTTCTTTGACGGTGGCCGTCACTTCGACACCGGCCGGGCGATTGCCGATGGTTTGGCGATGGCGCAAGCCGGCGCCGACATTATCGACATCGGCGGCGAGTCTTCGCGCCCCGCCGCCATCCCGGTGGCGGCAGCCGAGGAGCTCGCCCGCGTGCTTCCGGTGATCCAAGGTTTGCGCCGGCAATGCGCCGTGCCGATCTCCATCGATAGTTACAAAGCGCCGGTGGCCCGCGCGGCTCTCGATGCCGGCGCCGACATGGTCAACGACATCAGCGCCCTAGGTTTCGATGCGGCGATGGCGCCGCTGGTTGCCAGCGAAAAGGTTCCGGTGATTCTGATGCACATGCAGGGCACGCCGCAAACCATGCAGGCCGATCCTCAGTATGGCGATGTCGTGCGCGAGGTGAGAGACTTTCTCGCCGAGCGGCTCTACGACGCCATGGATGCCGGTGTCGATGCCGAGGCGATCGTGCTCGATCCCGGTATCGGTTTCGGCAAGACCGTCGAGCACAACCTTCAACTACTGCGCGGCCTGTCGCTGCTTGCCGCCCTCGGGCAGCCATTGCTGGTGGGCGTCTCGCGCAAGGCCTTTATCGGTAAGATTCTCGGTCTCGAGCCGGACCAGCGGCTCGAAGGCAGTCTGGCCGCCGCGGTGGCGGCGGTGCTCGGCGGCGCCAATATTATCCGCGTCCACGATGTCGTGGCAACTTGCCGTGCGGTACGGATCGCCGACGCGCTACGATTCGGTTTTCACCAGTAGCCGAGGCGCGAATGCTAGAGCTGCTGAACCAAATCCGCTGGCAAGACCTGCTCGATATCGGCATCATCACTTTCCTGGTCTACCGGGCGCTGCAGATCGTGCGCGGCAGCCGGGCGATGCAGATGATCATCGGCTTGGCGGTGATTCTGGTCGCCTACGTGTCATCCCGCATCCTCGGGTTATTCACGCTCAACTGGATCCTCGATAACTTCTTGAGCTCGATCATCTTGGTGATCATCGTGATCTTTCAGAGCGACATTCGCCGCGCCCTCACCCAGGTCGGCACCGCGCCTTTGTTCGCGACGCTGGAGCGTTCCCAGCAGCGCCACGAAGATGTCGTCGAGGAGGTCGCCCAAGCGGCGTTATCGCTCGCCGGCAAGCGGGTCGGCGCCTTGGTGGTCTTTCAACGGGATGTCGGCTTGAGCGAATTCATGGAGATCGGCACGCGGCTCGATGCCTGGGTCAGCCGTGAACTGTTGGAGAGCGTCTTTCTGCCCAATTCGCCGATTCACGACGGCGCCCTGGTGATTCAAAAAAACCGCGTGACCGCGGTGCGCTGTTTGCTGCCGCTCAGCACCAACCCGCATCTGCGCAAATCCTGGGGCACGCGCCATCGCGCCGCCCTTGGCGTCACCGAAGAGACCGATGCCGTCGCCGTGGTGATTTCGGAGCAGGAAGGCACCGTGGCGCTGGTGGTCGGCGGCAACGTGACCGAAAATATCGATGGCGCCACACTGCGTTCGGCGTTAAGGGCTCTGATCAAGTCATGAGACAGCTCTGGGAAAAGATCGTTGCGCTGGCCGGCAGCAACTTCGGCCTCAAGGCGCTGGCCTTGACCATCGCCGCGGGGCTGTGGGTCGCCGGCCACCGCGATATCGAGCGCTCCATCGAAGTGCCGGTGGAGTTTCGCAATATTCCCGGCGATCTCATGGTGATGGATAATCGCGTCGATTTCGTGGTCTTGCGCGTCACCGGACCGCGCACGTTGGTTTCGACCATAGATGCCGATGAAATGAAACTGTTACTCGATCTCAACAGCGCCAAGCCTGGATCGCTCAGCTATCCTTTGGGCGGCAGTCTGTTCAATATCCCGCGCGGCGTGACAGTGGCGCGCATTACCCCGCCGGTGGTCCATCTGCGCATGGAGCCGGTGATCAAGCTGACCCTGCCGGTTTTGGTGCGCATCGCCGGCAAGCCCGCGGCGGGATTCCGCATCGCCCAAACCACGGTGCAGCCGGCACGGGTGACCGTGCAGGGACCGGCGGAAGAGGTGCGCCGGCTCACCGCGGTGGAAACCGTGCCGGTGGATCTGCACGAAACCCGCGGTGTCCCCAAGCGTCAGGTGCGGCTGGCGACCGATGGCAAACCGCTTACGTTCTCGCCCGACCAGGTGGCGATTGCGGTTTCTCTCGAAGAAGAGCAGGCCATCCGCGAATTCGCCCAGGTCGAGATCGCCACGCAGGGCTATAAAGGGCTGTTCACCGTTTCGCCGAGGACGGTTTATTTACGCGTAGCCGGTGCCAAAAGTATTGTCGACAAGCTACAATTGAATGCCGAGACGGTTACTTTGAGTTTGACGGGGTTGACCCCAGGCGAACATAGTCTGACTCCAGTAATCAAATTGCCGGCGGGTATCGAGGTAGTCGAACAAAAGCCCCTCACCGTCAGGATTCGGATCGCCAAGCCGGCGCCGTGAATCGTCAACCAGGAGTCAACCAGGATGAATAAGAAAAAATTGACGCGCCAACTGTTCGGCACCGACGGCGTGCGCGGCGTCGCCAATCAGGAGCCCATGACCTCGGAGATGGCGCTCAAGCTCGGCCGCGCCATCGCCAAGGTATTACACGAATCCGAAAGAGATATGCCCGGCCGCATGCCGTCGCCGGCGTTCGCCCGCCGCAACGGTGACTCCGACAAGCATCGCTTCAAGATTCTTATCGGCAAGGACACCCGCCTCTCGGGGTACATGCTCGAGACCGCATTGGCGTCCGGGATCGTTTCCATGGGCGCCGACGTGCTGCTGGTCGGTCCGTTGCCGACCCCTGGTGTGGCGTTTCTCACCCGCAGCATGCGCGCCGATGCTGGTGTGGTGATCTCGGCATCACACAATCCCTATCAAGACAACGGCATCAAGTTTTTCTCGTGGGACGGGTTCAAACTTCCCGACCAAGTCGAAGCGCGCATGGAAGAAATGATTTTTAGCGGCGAGACCGAAGAGTCCCGCCCGACCGCCGCCGGGATCGGCAAAGCTTCGCGTATTCAGGACGCCGTCGGCCGTTATAATGTTTTTCTCAAGAACAGTTATCCGCGCCATCTAACCTTGGAAGGGTTGAAGATCGTCGTCGACTGCGGCCACGGCGCCGCTTACAAAGTCGTGCCGGAAGTGTTGACCGAATTGGGCGCAGATGTCCTACCCATCGGCATCCAGCCCGACGGTGAAAATATCAACCGCCGCTGTGGCGCGCTCTATCCCGAAACCGCGCGCGAAATGTTGCTCCACGAGGGCGCCGACTTCGCCGTCGCCCTGGACGGCGATGCCGACCGTGCGGTGTTCATCGATGACACCGGCGAGATCCTCGACGGCGACCAGGTGCTGGCGATCTCGGCCCTCGACATGCAGGAGAAGGGCATTCTCAAGGGCAATGGCTTGGTCGCCACGGTGATGAGCAACTTGGGCCTTGAGCTGGCGATGCGCAAGGCCGGCCTTGAAGTCGTGCGCGCTCAAGTGGGCGATCGATACGTGGTCGAAAAAATGCTCGCCGGTAACTTCAATCTCGGCGGCGAACAGTCCGGCCATATCCTCTATCTCGACCATAACAGCACCGGCGACGGCGCCATTACTTGTTTGCAGATGCTCGCTCAGATGGTCGAGAAGCGTAAACGTTTGAGCGAGTTGAAAACCGTGATGGACCGGCTGCCGCAGGTACTGATCAATATTAAGGTCAAGGAAAAGAAAGATTTCGAGCAGATGCCTAAAGTGCAGCAGCGGATTGGCGAGATCGAGCGCAGCCTGGCCGGGCGCGGCCGGGTGCTGGTGCGCTATTCGGGCACCGAGCTGTTGGCCCGGGTGATGTTGGAAGGCGAGGACGAAAAAAGGATCCGCGCCATGGCCGAGGCGATTGCCAGCGAGATTCGCGCCGAGATCGGCGAGTAAACGAGACGAGTCCGTGCTCGCCGCGAAAAGAGTTTTCACCACGAAGGACACGAAGATCACGAAGTTCGGAGTCGAATTATTCGAACCCTTCGTGTCCTTCGTGCCTTCGTGGTGAATGAATCCGTTCCAATTTCTGACTCAATCGACACAAGCAGATGAAGAGTCATAATCCATGATCCGCTTGGGTGTCAATGTCGATCATGTCGCCACGGTGCGCCAGGCGCGCCTGGCCACGCTCCCCGATCCAGTGGACGCGGCGCTGCTCGCCGAGAAGGCCGGCGCCAATGGCATCACCGTGCATCTGCGCGAAGACCGCCGCCATATCCAGGAGCATGACGTGCGGCGCTTGATGGAACGCGGCAAAACCAAGGTCAATCTGGAGATGGCGGTGACGGCGGCGATGGTGCGCTTCGCCGGCAAACTACGACCGCAAAACGCTTGCTTCGTGCCGGAGAAACGCCAGGAGTTGACCACCGAAGGCGGGCTCAATGTTGTCGCCCATAAACGCAAGATCAAGGACGCGGTAACTCGTTTGCAATCGCGCGGTGTTGAAGTCGCGCTGTTCATCGACCCAGACCAAGCGCAGATCGAATGCGCCAAGGAGACCGGCGCCCATGGCATCGAGATTCATACCGGCAGCTACTGCAACCGGACCGGCGCAAAGCGCGAAAGAGAACTGCGCAAGATAATCGCCGGCGCGCAACTCGCCAAGCGGCTGGGCCTCGAAGTCCATGGCGGCCATGGCCTCGATTATGACAATGTCCTGCCGATAGCGGCTATTCCAGAGCTGGTCGAGCTCAACATCGGCCACAGCATCATCGCCCGGGCGGTGCTGGTCGGCGTGCAACAGGCCGTGGGTGAAATGAAGACGCTTCTGACGAGAGCCGAAGGTAACGTGTTCAAGCCGTTCAAGGTTCAAGGGTTCAAACAGTCTCAAGCGGTTCGGACCGGAATCCGTAAACGGTCTTAACTCCGATAATTGAACCATGATTGTTGTCACCGCCGCACAGATGCGCGAGCTGGATCGCTTGACGATCGAGAAATACGCGACGCCGAGCTTGACGCTGATGGAGCGCGCCGGCGAGGGTATCGCCGCGGCGATTCTTCAGCGCTTCGCGCCGAGCCGCCAAAAAGGGTGTGTTGATCGTTGCCGGCAAGGGTAACAATGGCGGCGATGGTTTTGTCGTCGCCCGGTTATTGAAAAAAAAACGCATCCCCTGCGAGGTCGTGTTACTGGCGCGGCGCGAGGAGCTTACAGCCGACGCGGCGCATAATCTGCGCGCCTGGAGCAAACTCAAAGGCAAGGTTACCGAGATCGATGGCAGCAGGCTGGAGTTGCTCCGGCAACGGATCGCCAAGCACGGTTTGTTGGTCGATGCGATTCTCGGCACCGGCATGAAAAACGCCGTCGCCGGCCTGTTCGGTGAGGCGATCACGCTGATGAACGCTTCCGGCGTGCCCACTGTCGCCGTCGATATTCCCTCCGGCATGGACAGCGACACCGGACAGCCGCTGGGAGTGGCGATTCAAGCCGAGATGACGGTGGCCCTGGGTTATCCGAAACTCGGCGAAGTGATTCATCCGGGTCTGGCTGCCGTCAACGAGTTGGTCGTCGCCGACATCGGTATCGATAGCCGCGCGCTTGTCGAAGTCGCGCCGCAAATCGAGTTGCTCGATCGAGAAACCGTTGGTTGGCTGGTGCCGCGGCGCCAGGCGGACACGCATAAGGGCACCTACGGCCATCTGCTGGTGGTGGCCGGAGCGAGAGGGAAGACCGGCGCGGCGATTTTGTCCTGCCGCGCCGCGATGCGGGCTGGCGCAGGTCTGGTGACCTTGGCGGCGCCGCGGGCGTTGAATGGGATTTTCGCCGGCGCACTGGTGGAAGTGATGACCGAGCCATTGGGCGATGAATCCTCCGAGCAGTTGGAAATGGTCACCGACGCCGATTGGCGGCGCTTGATCGAGCGCAAAAACGTTTTGCTATTTGGCCCCGGCATCGGTGTCAGCGACGCGACGCAATCCGCGACGCGCTGGCTGTTGCGAAATTTAGCTATACCGTGGGTTATCGACGCGGACGGATTGAATAATCTGGCGCTTGACTTGGACCGCTTGCGCGGCGCCAAGACGGCGCCGATCCTCACGCCCCATCCGGGTGAGATGGCGCGGCTGATCGGCAAGAGCACCGCTGATGTCAATGCCGACCGCATTGAGGTCGCGCGTAGTTTCGCTATGGCGCAGCGCTGTCATGTAATTCTTAAAGGCGCGCGGACAGTGATCGCCACGGCGGACGGCAAGGTTTTCATCAATCCCACCGGCAATCCCGGCATGGCCAGCGGCGGCATGGGCGATGTCCTGGCGGGAATCATCGCCGCACTCTTGGGGCAGGGGATGGCTGCCGAGGATGCCATGAAGCTTGGCGTTTATTTGCACGGCTATGTCGGTGACCGACTTGCGGAATCCAAGGGGCCGATCGGACTGATTGCATCGGACATCGTCGACGGCCTGCCAAGGGCCCTGGCGGAACTGGCAGCGTCGGTTTCCTAACTTGTCGTGATGATCCGCGAGCACATGCTCGTCGGTTTGGTCGACAGACTGCGGTGTAGTTGGTTAGCAGGAACGATCAGGCTAAAGATGCGACCCTCATCTCCTCATCCGAAACGCCAGCAGTCAGGTTTGCAAGATTAAATTCGATCGATCCAGTTAGGAGTTAGGCGATGGGAATGCGCAAGGTCGATATCTGGATCGAGGTCGGAAAGAATCGTCTCGTCAAACTGCAACCCTCTCTGCCTGTGCTGGCTAAAGGAATACACCCCGAGGGATATCCGTGGCCGAGTTAGTCCAGCCAATCAACCACTTCCCCAGATCCAAAAATCTTCGCTGCTCAACCGATCGCTGATTTGGCAAGCGTGATAAAAATATGGCAGCGTTTTTTTATGCTTACTACCGAAATAACTAAAGCTCAGCTCTCCTTCTGGTCATAGACCAAAAGGAGAGCTGAGCTTTAAGACGAGAATCTGGGAGGTAAGAATCTAGAGACTAGCGCATTTTCGCCACGATGCTTTGGATCTTACCCTTCTGCTGCCCCGTGATGGTTTTTGCGCGCTTGAGGATGTTGGTCTCGTGCGACACGCAACTGACAAACTGCCCATGATTTTTGGCATCATCGAGGCAGGTGTCAATCATCTCCTGGACAAGATCAGCGAACGTACAACCCGCCGGATTGGCTTCGGTATTGGCAATTCCGGTATTGACACCATTGATCAATACTTTCGCCGAAAGATCACTGGTCGGGCATTGATCAAGAGTGTCTTCTACTCCATCGCCGTCAGTATCGATGACAATCGGCGGCACTTGCGCCTGGATCGCCGACGCTCCACCCATGAAAACGGCCACCGCGCTCACAGCTACTAACCGCCTCAGTTTTTTTGAATCCATACAAATCCTCCTGTAAAGTTTTTAGAACATATTGTGTATGAGCAACAACTATACCGAATCGCTTGATCACTTTTGGCGCGATTATTACGTTCAGAAGGAGTGGTTTGGATTCATTAGCTCGCTATTTTTAAACCGTCCTACTGATAGCTTGTCATTCGATTGCGCGCTTATTACTGCTGCTCTAAACGGACATTTTTACCGGCGGGTAGAAGAATTGTTCCGGCGGCAGTGTGGTGTAAGGAATTCTAAATGGCGATGGGGGATTGGAGCGGGACGAATCCACGTCCAATGAGCTTGAGTGATTTAGTAGACGGTGCGCACAAGGACGACAATCGGGCTCCACTCGAAGCAACAAATAGTCTGGGGTGGAGGCTGGCGGGAGGATACAGTTCAACTTAATAGCCTACTTGACCGCCCTGATCCGCTCGCACCGGTACGTTGGGCGGAACCGTCAGGTTGATCGGTTCGGCCACTTTCAAATTGAGGAGACGCAGCCAATCCCATTGCAAATAACATTGGCAATTAAATCCTAAAGTGATAGGACCGAGGCATCACCGCGATATCTGTCGCGGGTAATCACCGGAGACAGAACCGGGAGCCCGAGGAAATGGTAGTAACGCCGATAGCTACGCGACGACAAGGAGAGTGAGTAAACTCCCTTTTCGTGAACGGGGCACTAAGCGCTGAATATGTTTCACGGCTTGTCGTATTCGCAAACGTTTCGCGCCATCGGACAGTCTTTAGAAGAGCGCGGCGTCCAGGACTTTTCGCTAGCATTGCAGGGCGACGAGTTTGTCGTGCGCACGCAAGGCATCGCCCAGGTGGAGACGCGCTGGGTCGACAAGGTGCTTGGCAAAAAAGCCGCGCCCACCGAGCGGTCGGTGGAAATTCATTACAGCTTGAAGGGCGTTCTCTGGCTGCAGATTCGCGGCGAAACGTCACGCAAGAATCCGGATCAAATCCCTGATTTTTTTCGCCGTTCGCAGACTTTGCGCACTGTCGGCCATTACCTCGATAAGCGGCCCATGCCGTTGCTATCCCTGCGGCGCACCGGCGAGACCTTGTATTTAGAGTTCCAAGACAACGGCAAAAAACGTCTGGAAGAGCATGGTATCGGGTCGTTTGAAAATTACTTTCTTCGCACCTATTTGCCTCGGCTCAAGGAGCGCCGTCGTGAAGCTTCTAACTCCATCGTCCGCTGAGTAAAGATAGTTACGTTTTAAAAGTCCGACCTCGGCTCTGCCCTCTGTGCCGATTTGTTCGACATGCAATCTTCAAGACCCTCGGAATCTGCTCCTCCATTTACAAGGTATCCGCGCCCGATCGAGCCGCGTCGTCAGCGCAAAGGCATCGGACCCGGCCCGGTGAGTTTCTTGACCAATTCGTTGACCTCGGGGTCGCGCGGAATCTCCCGAATCGCCTTGTCGACTTCTTCCGGCATCACCGGTTCGAAATCCTCTCGGATAATTTTCTTGTAGTCGGCGAGAAATTCGGGATCTTTGAATGCCCGGCGCACCGCCTCCCGCAGTATCTCTACCCGGTCTTTGGGCGTCCCGGGGGGCACAACGAACGGCGCCCCGGCGTTTCTAAACGAGCGGAATATGGTAACCAGCCTGCGGTCTGTTTCGGATTTCGCGAAGCTCTCGAGCTCGGCAAGCTTGGCGAATCGAGGATGCTTCGACCCCTTGGGAATATCCACGATGGCGTGAAAATTCATCGTCCCCTTGTCGAGCCAGTCCGAGTTGCGCATCAAAATCGAAGTCGCCAGATTCGACCGGGCATCGATCTCGCCGCTAAGCAGCGCCACGTCGAGTTCGGGACCGGTATAGCCGGTGGCAAATTTCGGCTCTTTCAATCCCATCAAGTAGGCAAACACCCGTCCGGCGATGTATCCGGCATGGCCGACGGACTGGGCGCCCAATCTGATGCCGCTCGCCGCCCGCAGCTTATCCAAACTGTCCAGACCAAGTTCTTTTCTCGTATAAAACACTTGATGCGCGATGCCTTCAGTGGCGCCGAGATAGATGAACTTGTTGATATCGTACATGATGCCGCTCTCGCCCAGCAGGCTCAGCGCGATCACCGAACTGCTCAAGGCGCCCACGGTCAAACCGTCAGGGCGAGCGCTTCGAAAAACATGGTTCGCCCCCTTACGACCTCCGCCGCCCTCCATATAATCGACCACGATGGTTGGATTGCCGGGAATGTGTTTGCGCAAATAGGGAATCAACGGTCTGAGGCGAACCGACGACGTTCCCGCGGGATCGGTGCTGAGTATTACCGTCAACGTCTTTCCCTCATAGAAAGGCGTCTGCGCCGGACCAACGGCAGGCAATAGAAATATCAGCCCCAAGAAAATACTTAGGATGCTGGTTTTTTTCATTCTTACTTTCTCCAATGCTGGCTATCTAGTCGCTGGATTTTTTCATTTCACAGAATCACAAAATTAGCCCGGCGTCATGCAAGTTAGCCGGTTCGCCCTGCGCTTTGGCCCATTGCCATTGCGTGACGCGTTGGCGTTGCGAAAAGTTTCGACCGAATCGTAGTTTTGGAAGTGCTTGTGCAGCAAACCGCCTGGTCGCTCGAGCCGAAGCACCCTAAGAAAAACCATTGACGAAGTCATGTCAATAGCGCTGTGAAAGTAACCTAGCTACGCGCAGCGCAATTGGCATTGAAAGAATTGGAACCCTGGAACGTGTTCGAACACGCTTCGCCCCGACTTTGAACACTTGCACCATGAATTGGCCCGTTCTTATCTTCATCTCTCCCAAATCTGACCTTGAACGCTTGAACCTTTGAACGACGCCTAGTCCGATAACGTTTTGAACGGAGCAAAGCGGTTGAACGAGTCATTGCCTGTTGCGAAAACTATTGTTCCTCATATCCGAGCGGGCGCAGCTTGAGCTCGAATTGGTTTGGATCCCTGGTAAAGAAGAGACCCGCGCGCTTCTTCGAGCGCGACGGAAGAAACTCGATCACCGTTTCGCTGCGCTCTACCGGCTCCGCCCCCTGCCGCAGCTCGCCTTCCACGATCACTCCCCCTGCAGTCAAGCCGCCCTCGTTCGTCGCAGTCACACGAACTAGATAACCGTTGCGAATTCGCAGCACTGAATCCACCGACAATTTCACGTCGGGCACCGGATGGTCTTCGTTGATCCCCGTATACAGCAGGAACCCGAGCACGCAGGCGATGATGAAAAAGCCTATGCCCCCCATGATCCATTCCAAAGCAGGAATGGCTTGAGCCTGTTGCGTATTGCCGGAAAAACCGGACCGTGAACTGCCCGGCACCGCGCTTTCGTTGTCGCTGGGTCGCCGTTTTTGATCTGGTTTTTTAGTGCGCGTCGCCATGGCGGTGCAGTTATAGAATTAGCCTTGCGGCTGCCGCGCCGACGGCCGATGGAAAGCCGAGCACAACCAAAGGCGATATCACTTGACCGATCGGCAAGCCGTCGGTTCGCCCAAAGGTCCAAAGAATGTAGGCGCTCATCAGCAATACAATAGCATAGCCCACGACCGTATAGCGCACGAAGATGCCGCGCCGGGAGGCTCCCTCCGGGATCGGCGCGCTTCCCAGAAACTCGACCGAATAGACAAATGCATGCATGACGAAAAGAGAGACCACGACAAGGGCGATCGAGTGCCAGGGGCTCATTTGATGGCCGATCAACATGATCTCATCCGTCGGAGCGAGGTTGAAAGCGAGGAAGAGCGCGCCGGCCGCCATGATAAAAATTTCCCCGAAATACCCGGCGTGGCGCTGTTTTTCCCGCTGCTGTTTCTCGTCCCCGCCAAATTCGCTTTGCGCAAACATCGCACCGATGCTGCCCGGCACCGCCTGAATCGATATTTTCCCGATGATCTCTGCCACCGACATTTCGCTGTCTATCACCGAAAAAAGCGCAAGGCTCACGGCCGCGGCAATGAATCCCACCGCCAGCGCCACAAAGGAGTCCAGGGCATCGTCTATGAACCCGAACGTTTCCTCAAAGCCCATGTAATGAGAGAGACCGATCAAGAGCGGTATGGTGGCCAACAGTAAGAGAGCGAGTTTCCAAGGATGCATGGAGAAGCCAAGCCACCACATCTCCATCGTCATGAGCATGGGCAAGGAGAAAATGAGCGCTCCGCCGAAGGCGCGCGCCAAGCGCGATGAGAAAGACTCGATTCGCCATATTCAGGAGATCAAAACAAGGAGTTCACCGGTTGCACCCAGCTATGTCCTAGCAGCTGAACAACTGCGGCCGGTTTCAAACGTTCCACCGCTACGCTCAGTTCAAGTCGTTCCAATCGTCAGCAGAATTGCGAAGCGGAAACTTATACTTCGGGCTATCTGCTTCTGTCACATTGCGGCGCCGCGCTTTGACGCCAAGCTCTTTTCAACTATCTCACCTTTAAACGTTATGAACTGAGCACATCCTTCGCGCCACAAGACACCAACCCCTGGGAAGAAAGCGTCGATGATGTTTGTCAGTTTCGTCGTTCCATTCAATCTGCATAACCAGCATCAAAGTTCGCGCAGAACCGGAGGCGTCGATACGGTCGTCAGAAGGTCTCGCGAATCAGAGTTTCGTCGACCGCGCCTACGCGGTACCAGCGGTAGCCGTAGCCGTCGAGCGCGATCTCATGCGTGCCGCCGCTGTCCGCGCGGCTGTGCTCTTCGCCGATGAGATCGACGAGGCGCCGGCCACCGGGCCCCTTGAGCCTGAGGCGCAGGGTCTGCGCGGTAGCGCTGAAGTTGTGGAGCGTGACCATGGAGGCCTTGCGGAACCAGTAGTGCAGCACCAAGACCGGCGGTGTGTCGCACTCCAGGACCTCGCACTCGCCCCACGAGAGTTCGGTGCATTCCCCGCGCACGCGGATCAAGCGCGCCGTCCAGTTCATGAACGAGTTGGGGTCCCGCCGCTGCGCGTCCACGTTGACCCTGCGGAAACTGAAAATGCCATCGTCAATGACGGGCAGCACGGTCTTTTTCGCCCGGGTGAAGCCGCCGTGCGGTTCGTCGGTCCACTGCATGGGTGTGCGGGTTGCCTCGCGCTCCTTCAGCGACAGGTCTTCGCCCAAGCCGATCTCGTCGCCGTACTGCAGCATCGGCGTGCCCGGCAGCGCGAACAGCAGGCTGAAGGCAAGCTCCATGCGCCGGCGGTCGTTGCCTAGCATCGGCGCTAGGCGCCGGCGGATACCCCGGTTGTAGAGCTGCATTGAAGGCTCGGGAGCGAATGCAGCGAACACACGCTCGCGCTGCGCCTCGGTGAGCCGCCCCAAATCCAGCTCGTCGTGGCTGCGCAGGAACTGCACCCATTGAGCGTCTTTCGGAATGTTGGCGAGCGTCTCACGTATCGCCTGCGCCAGCGGCCTGACGTCCGCGGTGGCCAGCGCGTAGAACACCCGCTGATTTACCGGGAAGTTGAGCATCATCTGCAGGCGGTCGCCCTCGTCGCCGAAGTACTTCATGCTTTCGCCGGCAGGCACGTTCGCCTCGGCGAGCAGGATGGCATCGCGGCAGCGCCATTGCAGGAACCGCCGCATCTCTTGAAGCAGCTCGAAATCCTTTACCGGCTTGACGCCCGCGCCCTTGCGCTCCACCAGAAAGGGAACCGCATCCATGCGGAAGCCCGATACGCCGAGCTGCAGCCAGTAGCCCATGATCTTATAGAGTTCGTCGCGATAGACGACGTTATGGGTGTTTAGATCGGGCTGGAACTCATAGAAACGGTGGAAGTAGTACTTGCGCGCTTTGCTGTCCCATGTCCAGGTCGTCTTCTGCACCGGCGGGAACACCGTGCCGGTAGCGTGGTTGCGCGGCCGCTTGTCGCTCCAGACATACCAGTCCCGGAAAGGCGACTCGGGATCGGCGCGCGCCGACTGGAACCAGGAGTGTTTGTCGGACGTATGGTTGGCGACGAGGTCGACGATGACCCGCATGCCGAGCGCCTGGGCGTGGTTCATCAGCTCGACAAAGTCTCCGGAGGTGCCGAAACGCGGGCTTACGCCGTAGAAGTCGCTGACGTCGTAGCCGTTGTCGCGGTTGGGCGAGCAGTAGAACGGCTGCAGCCAGATGCAGGTGACGCCGAGACCGTGCAGGTAATCGAGCCGCCGGCTCAGTCCCTCGAAGTCCCCGATGCCGTCGCCATTGAAGTCCATGTAGGTAGCGACGTTCAGGCAGTAAATAACGGAGTTCTTGAACCAGTAGTCGTCTATGGCCATCGGATAATTTAACCAAGCTTTGTTACGATTATCTGCTAATAGAGGATGTCGGCGCGTACTTCAAGAGAACATTTACTGGCCACCGATGGAGTCATCCACGAAGCGGCTGTAATTGACCTGCATTCTTCCGCAACCAAATCCTGCGAGATATGACCGTAGCGTCGTACAGTTCAATTCTACTCGATCAAAAAACTTGACTGTGCCTAGCAGCCGAAATAGGCTGCGGGCCAAGTGGGATAGGCGGCTAACCTGGCCGCAACTGCCGGAGTGAGAAAGCGCTGCATTGCTACGAACTCGCCGGAATGACTACGCCATGAACGAACCCAGTGCCCCATACCACGCCCATGTGTATTACGAGCCACGCACACGAGCTGTTGCCGAGCGGCTTCATCACCAGCTGGACGCGATGCGAGCCAACGGGCTTCTAACCAGCTTGCTCTTCGTTGGCGAAATGCGCGACAAGAGTGTTGGGCCACACCCCAAGCCGCAGTTTGAAGTGCACTTCTTAGCCGCGGCATTGACGGTAGTGATCCCGTTGCTTTCCTCCAGTGGGCTAACCATTCTTGTCCACCCGCTCACGCAAGATGATGTCGCTGACCACACCACTCTAGCGCAATGGATCGGAGAGCCACTCGCGTTGGACGAAACAGTCCTCGATCCTCCCGGCCGGAATCAAGGCATTCCCCGATTCGGCAAGACCGATGTCTAGCATTCGAAAGGTGTTCACAACGTTCGCTATCGAGGTCACAGCACGAAATGCGCCGCCTAACCTTTCGTTACAGCCGACTGCCTTGTAGGACAAAGAACTTGTGTCAATCGATAATGCGATAGCCGGCGTTGCGGTAAAGGTGTTGAGGTCCGCCGTGACGTGGTACGAGCCACTCCTCGGAAGAGCGCCAGATTCGACACCTATGACCGAGGTGGCGGAATGGAAGTTTCCACGTGGTGGCTGGTTACAGGTCTACCAGCTGCCGGAGCGAGCAGGCAGTGGGTCTTTCACCCTCGCCGTGAGCAACATCGAAGAAGTGGTGGCAAATGTTGAGAAGCTGGGCATCGACGCCACTCAAAGAACCTCAGGGGCGAAGGTCAAAACACTGATGATTGTGGACCCCGATGGGAATCACATCGCATTTGCCGAGGCCGTGGACAAAAGTATCGCGCGGTAACACCGGCAAGTGCGTGTGGCTTCGATGACGCCCAACAACCCGTTGCAGCGGACGCGCCCAAGCTCGCGCCGCTGAACGCGAGCGGTTAGGCGGCGATTGGACACTGCAGAGCATTTATCACTGCATCACAACACCACCCAAGTTTCCGTTTCTTAAATCTGCTAACGATTGGAACGACTTGAACTGAGCGTAGCGGTGGAACGTTTGAAACGGGCCGCAGCTGTTCAGTCGGTTGACCGGCTTGAACGGTTTGAACGGTCGCGACTGCGACGACCTAGCGAAACAAACCCTTCTGCTCCAAGCGCCGGACGATGCGATCGTCGATGATCTCTTCGGGCCGCAGATTGCGAATCTTTTCGTTGCTCATGCCGAGGAGTCGAATCGTATTGCGCACGCCCTCGACCGTCGGATAAATCTTCCGTTCGAACAGCGGCTTGACGCTTTCGTATCCCTCGGCGCTGTCTTCGGGTTTGGCCAGGCGCAGCCCTTTGGACAAGCTGCGCAACACCGCGGCTTTATTCGCCGGGTCCTGGATAAAGGCGATGGCTTCGACCATCGCGGTCAACAGTTTTTCCACCGTATCGGGGTTTTGATTGAGATAGCTGCGCCGGGTAAAAACCGTCACCCCCTGGTAGGGCACCCCGAGATCCGGCAGGTCGGCCAGCACCCGAGCGCCCTGGCGCTTCAACGGCGTCACCAACGAGTAGGCGGAAAGCTGGGTCGCGTCGATGATGCCGTTGGTGATCGCCTGGGCGCGCACCGAGTCGTTGCCGATGACGCGGATGGTTATATTGTCGCGTTTGACATCGAGCTTCCAATGTTCGAGCGCGAGCATGGTAAACACCCAGTTGCCGCCGCCGATGCTGGTCACGCCGATGGTCTTGCCCTTGAGATCGGCCGGGCTGTGGATACTCGGCCCGGTGACAATGACGCCGGTTAGTTTATTGACCAGCCCGGCCACGAAAACCAGATCCAGTCCGCCGGCCATGGCACCGAGGATGGCCCCCGAGGCTGAACCGGTGTTGACCTGAGAGTCGCCGCGGGCCATGGCTGCCAGGGAAATTGGCGCGCTCGGCATGTAAACCAATTCGACATCGAGTCCCTGCCTGTGCGAAAAAGCCCTGATCGCGGGCGACCATGAGCACGCCCTCGCGCTCACTGAGGATCGCGTAGCTGATGACGATTTTAGTTGGGCGCCGCCGCGGCCTGGCAGGAAAATAATGGGAAAGCGACGGCCAGCAATGTGAAAACGGCGGTGACAAGTGTTCGGGCGGCGACATGCCGGTCGAGTTGGCGTACCAAAACCATCAGGGATCCTTTCAATGGCGGCCGCAGCCGCCATGATCGACAAAGATGATCGACAAAATTGGCTCGCCGCATCCTATCAGGTGCATAAAGATCGGCAAATACAGTGTCTCGGGTCACTCTGTTTTGCGCTCAGAAAACTTTTGGGTTCAACAGCAAGCAGACAGAGAGGTTCTACGCTTGCAAGTTTCAAGACCTGAGCCTCGGAGCTCGCTCCCCAACGCCATCGAGCGGCAGCTTGCGCACGCCGAGCATTTACCGGAGCGGCGCAAGATGATGCAAGCCTTGGCCGATTATCTGGACGGACTCAAAGCCGGCGCGGAAGTGATACCGCTGTTCAGGAAGGCGTGATTTCTTTACACCATGCCCCCCTGTCGTCCAGATCGCCTATGCGGCGCGGCTACGCTTGGGTTCTTCGATGGGTGCGAGACTGAGCTTAAGCTTGAATGGCTTTAGCATTCGGTTGAGCGTGTCCTGGGTCGGATTGTGGCGCGGATGAATCGCCCGCAGGATGTTGGAAAGGATGTGAGGCTGGCATGCCGATTTTCGCGGAGAACTCTTTATCCCGATGGCTCGGATCACCTTGCCCAAGGCGATCTGAATCGACACGCCCTCCTCGATAGCGGCCAAGAGAAACTCACGAGCAAACCGCGGATCGCGCAGATCCTGCGCTAAGCCAACGTTCCAATCCTTACTGCGTCGAGCCATGTTTCACCTCTTTCCTAAAGTCATTCCAGTAACGTTTCGCCGCGTCGATATCCTTGGACTGCGACGCTTTGTCGCCACCGACCAACAGCAAGATTACCGCAGCGCCATCTTTGCCAAAATATAGCCGGTATCCTGGTCCGAAATCCAAACGCGCTTCCCAGACCCCGCCACCAACAGTTTTGTGATCGCCCAAATTGCCGTTCTCAAATCGCAGCACCCGCGCTTGAATGCGCGCCTGCACGGCAAGATCGAGACTCTTTAACCAATTCCGGAAGGGACTTTTGCCTTGCGGCGTCAGGTACTCTCGGATGGTCAATTTCATGGCGCTTACAGATTATCATATATGATAGCTTTCAATCTGTCGATCCAGACGAGCGGCGGCTGATAGCGGTAGGGCGCGTAGCTCCGGCGCCGGCCGGATGATTCCTTGTACAATCATGCAGGCTTGTCCCAAATAGCGCAGATACGAAGAAAGATATGATCGGCCATGGATTGAACGGAGCGCAGCGATTGAACGACTTGAACGTTTTGAACGGGCTTCGGCAAGTTCCAGTTCTATTTTCCCGACCAGACTCGATTGAAGAAACCGCTTTTGTCCATTTCGTCGAGATAGCGCCGATCGATCATATCCGCGACGTTGACTTTGGCGGCTTTGGGATCGGTCTTCGCCGCATCGTCGAGCACCGCCTGGATCGCTTTTGTGCTGATATCGAAGCGCCGCTCCATGACTTTGATCTCTGCATTGTAAGCGTGCTCAACCAGTTTGCGGTCGCTCACCCGGAAAAGTTTTTCGAACACTTTGTAGGAAAATTCGCGATCGGTGTGCAAAATTTTCGATGCCTCGCCCAGGGCGCGCATGAACGGTGTGAAGATCGCCGAGCGTTTTTCCAACAGCGAGCGGCGCGTGACAATATTTGCCGCGGGATAGGGAATCCCTTGTTCAGGGCCGAAAGCGGCATAAACATAGCGAAAGCCTTGAGCGACGGCGCGCGCGTCGAGCGGCGGCGGCACGACGCCGGCATCGATGGCGCCGTTTGCCAGAGCGGCGAACACTTCGTTCTCGGAACCAATTTGCAGGATCGTGACGTCGCGACCGGGCTCGTAGCCGACCTTGCGCAGGAGCTGCAGCAGAAAATAATGGCTATTGCTGCCCAAGCGCGTGACCCCGACCCGCTTGCCTTTGAGCGCTTCCGGTTTTTGCAGCTCGGCTTTGCCCATGACGGCGAAGGTGAGAAAATTTTTGAAGCTGCCGATGAAGACCAAATCGGTGGCGCCCTGAGCAAAGGCCCGGACAAACCCCACGCCCCCAGCCAACGCGACATCGCCTTCGCCGCTGAGCAAAGCCGCAGTGGCGATGCCCGATGATGGAATGTAAACCAGATCGGCGTCGACATTATGTTTGCGAAACAAACCGGCCTCGCGCGCGATCCACGGGAGAGAATAAGACACCGAATAGGAAGAATAGATCGCGGTGATTTTCTCGGCGCCGACGGCATGGCCGGCGAAAGACAAAAAGCAGGACGCAAATAGCGAGAGGGCGCACCAAGATTTAGCGGCGTCAAGGGTCCTCAACATCGTTCACCTCGTTATGTATTGACACTCGTGTCGTTCGCGCACAGCGAACTTTGCAACTTTGCATCTTGGCGCCTTTGCGGGATATTCGCCCGCGCCTGTTCGCTTTCAATAAACCGCGCAATACTGGCGCGACTCGCCCCACCAGTCGATGCCGTCCTGTAAATAGCTCATGTCGCCGACGAACGCGGTCGCCGGCTCGATGGGCGGATCGCCGGTGGCAATTTCGACGACGCGAGTATCGCCCGCGCCGATGACTTTGTCCGGCGCGGCAAAGTCGATCAGCCGATCCAGACTGCCGGTGGTCACCATCGCCGTCGCCTCGGGGACGTAAAACATCAGCGGCAGCTCGGTGCCTTGCCGGCCGCCCCATTCCGGCGTCAGCAGCACCGTTTTCACTCCTTTACTCTCGCAGGCCTGCAGCGTCATCATGGTGTCGATGAAATTGTTGCCCGACGGTCCGGTGCGAGTGATCAGAGCGGTGTCGGCGTGGAGCATCCTGGCCATTTGTGACACCGCCATGGCGCTCACCTGCTTGCCGAAGTCGCTCTCGAAGCGGGTGCGCTGCAGGATCACGCCCAGGAAATTGAGCCGCTTGCCATGCTCGCGCAGCAGCTGCAATACCACCGGCTGATTCATCCAATACCAGGTACCTGGGAAAGGTGCCGCGGCCGCCGCGCCGCGCGTCGGAAGTGAAGGCGCCGTCGAGAAATTCATTGGGATGGAGGAGCGTCGGAAACGACTCGCGGATCGGCAAGCCGTACAGCGCGACACCGGAATGGGGCTCGTGCCACGCCGTGCGACAGCCGAGAACGTAAACAACCCGCGGCAACGACGGATCGGCAGCGCCGGTTTCGAACACTTCGACATCTTTAGTCGTTAACTCCCGGGTCGTCTCCGCCAACGCGCGCGCGAGCCGCAACTCCGCCAGTTGAATAGCCGTATGGGCTTCTAATTCGGAAATACCGCCGCGCAGCTCGATCTTGAGGACAATATTGATCGTCGAGCCGAACGGCGTCAGCTCGCCCGCCAGGCCCCACATGTCGACCAGGCCGGTGCGGCCCGCTGCGGTGCCTTCGAAAATCGTCCGCTCATATTCCGCCGAGGCGATGACGGTGAGCCCGGCAAGCCGATGCGTCCGCCCCTCGCCAACCGTTTCCACCGGTCCCAGGATACCGGGGAAAACCGCGCCCGGCCCAGCCACTTTGATGCGCGGTTCGACGGCGTCGCGCACGCGCACGATGCGCGTCTTCTCGCCGGGGAAAGCGATGTCGAGGTCGGCGCTCGCCACTTTCGGGTCGGACAGCACCAGCGCCGACAGATCGTCGATGTCGATTTCCAACGCGCCGTTTTGATAACGCGTCTGCGTGCCACGGCGCACCATCGTTACTGGAAAGCTGACCAGTTCCAATCGCATAGCGCAGCCTATCCCGAAGTGTAGGAGATTGCCGGCTTGAAAGTCTCCGGCCCCTCGACGTCCATCTGCAGAGCTTTGAGCGCGGTGGCGACGATCTCGCGCCGCAGCGCCTGGTCCGCGTCCGGCGGCAAGTTGGGATCGCCGCATGGGTGCGGGATCTTGGTGCCGATGACGATGCGTTTCGATTTCATCTGCTTGGCCAGCTCGGCCATGGAAGTGATATGCGCAACCGGAATACCGCCCCGTTCGATTTCCCGCGCGATCGCAGCGCCGCTGCGAGTGCAGGTCCCTCAGGTCGACACCAGCAGCGCGCCGCTGACGCCTTCCTCCTTCATGTCGCGCAGGATCTCTTTGCCGATGTTTTGCATGATCGATATTTGGCCGAAAGAGCCGGGGATGGAATAAAAATAGGGATGGACTTTGCCGATGCCGCCGGCCTGCTCGAATTCGCGGCAGCTATCCAGCGGCACGCCGTAGTTGGGATTGTCGTGCATGAACACCGTGTTGTAGCCGCCATGCCACACGTCCCAGGGCGCATCGGTCATCGAGTCGATCTGTCCGACGGCATACTTGCGCCACTGCGTGTTGCCATTGGTTTTGAAACCGTCGGGGTTGCCCGGCGCCACTACGCCGGCGGTACTGACCAACGCCAGCCGGGCCTGTTTGAGATTGCCGATCGGCGCGGCAATGGGCGTCTGCTCAACGGTTTCGATCGGGATTTCACTGACAAAATCTCTCCCGGCAACCTTCGCCAACATCATATCGACCGCGCGCTCCACCCCACGCTTCGGCGCTAGGGCAGCGACGCGTATGCCACGGGGGATGTATCCCTCGTCCACAGCGGGTCCGATGACCGTGCCACCGGCTAACCGCTTGGCGAAGCGCGCCATGCGCGCCAGCATATCCCTCATACCGGAGACCGCTTCGCCGGTGGGCAAGAGATAAACCTGCCGATCCTTGTATTGTTGATACAGCTCCACCCCGGGATTCTCCAACGCCATTGCACTCAAGCAAGGGATTCCCGTGGCAGTGGTCACATGGTGGCAGAGCTCGACACAGGCATAACCATAGCGCCCGGAGCCAAACGCCGGGCCGGCAATAAAAATTGTCGCGCCGTTGCTACGGACGGCTTCGACGACTTGCCTCGACCACCGCGCTCGAGTGGTCGGCGAAGTAGTTGTCGCCGCAATAAACCGTCGCAACAACATCGACGGAATCCCTGCTCAACTCCTGAAAATATTTGGCCGGGCCGAGCGCTTCCCGCCGAAGTTCAAGCGCGTGGTCGGCTTTGTCTTCACCGCCGACACCGGCGAAAAACTGGTTGATAAAGTAGATCGCTTTCGCTCGCACCATGGACGACTCCACTGTTTGCACTCCAAGTTTTCTGTGTCAGGGTTGCTGCGTCACCGCTCAGTCGATAGTTGTATCACTAGCGACAATTTTGACAATGATTTGCCGACCGAGCAGGGATCCTTTCAACGGCGGCCGCAGCCGCGATGATCGACAAAATTGGCTCGCCGCATCCTAGCAGGTACATAAAGATCGGCAAATACAGTGTCTCGGGTCACTCTGTTTTGCGCTCAGAAAACTTTTGTTTTCAACAGCAAGCAGACAGAGAGGTTCCACGCTTGCAAGTTTCAACACCTGTGCCTCGGAACTTTCTTCGCTTCAAAAACCACCTGTATTACGGAAATTTCCCCTGACGTTTTGGCAATTAGTCAATACTGGTTCTGCTGAAAAACCCCCTCAAGTTTTTTGTTTGTTCAGTTAAATCTACGTTGACAAGCGACGATATCGCCTTCATCGTTTTCTCATGAGCGTAAGAGCCGTCGCTGCACAGAGAAGCTTTTATCATACCGACTATCTTGCTGGAGATCTTTTCGGTCCAGCCAATCGCTACCGGTTGTTTCGGGAAAAGATCTGGCCCAAGCTTTTAGAGCTTTCCCCGAAACTTGAAGCGTTGTATTGCGCCGAGAACGGCCGGCCGGGGATCGATCCGGTGCTACTTTGCGGAGTGACGCTGCTCCAGTTCATGGAGAAAGCAGCAGATCGCTCGGCCACCGAGCGCGTGGTGTATCATCTGGGTTGGAAGTACGCCTTAGATCTGGAACTGGATTACGCCGGGTTTCATGCCACGGTGTTAGTTTATTTTCGCGACCGGTTGGAAGACAACAAAGTCGAGCGGATGATCTTTGACGGGATAGTTAAGTTGCTGGTGGAGCTGGGATTGGTGAAGAGAAAGGGCAAGCAGCGGCTCGATAGCACGCATATCGTGGGGTACGTCAAGGCGATGAGCTTGTTGGAGTGCGCGATAGAGACGCTGCGCTTGGCGTTGGAGGATTTGAAAGTAAAAGTGGGGAGGAAAAAGCAGCCAGAATTTTGGGACAGGTTGTGGGAACTGTATGTAGAGAGCAAACTGGATTGGCGGCTAAACAAGACCGAGCGCGACCGCCGCTATCGGCAGTGTGGGCAAGACATGAGAGAGCTGCTGGAGTGGCTAGACGGAAACGATCCTAAGCTCGCTGGACGTGAAGCAGTGAAACTATTGCGGCGAGTCTTTGGCGAGCAGTTTGAGATGGTCGACGGAAAGCTTGAGCTCGCCCCCAAGCGACCGCCTCGCGCGGTGCAGAACCCCCATGATTCCGATGCGCATTATGCCGATAAGAGGAGCAAGCAATGGATCGGCTACAAGGTGCATGTAACCGAGACTGTCGATCCTCAACAACCGATCAAGAAAAAGGGCGAGCCCACCGACCATTTCATCACCGAGATGCTGACCGTCGAAGCGGCCCAGGACGAGAAGGCTGGCTTGACCGAGACGCTCACAAGAGAACAAGCGCACCATGAGATCGAACCCCGGGCGATCTACACCGATGCAGGTTATGTGACCGAGCACACCTTAACGCAGGCGGAACAAAACGGCATGGAGTTATTAGGACCGACGCGTCCCGATCCTCACAAGGGACCCTACAATAGCGATGCGTTCCATGTCGATATCAACGAGCGCCAGGCGGTTTGTCCTCAGGGCAAGCTCAGCACGCAGTGCAGCCGCATCAAAGATAACTATATGGGAACCGAGTACTATCGCATCGAGTGGGGCAATCAATGCAATAGCTGTCCGGTACAAAAGCAATGTACGCGGTCCAAGAGTGGACGGAGAACTTTGGTCGTTGGACTGCGCCATGATCTGGTCGAGCAGCGGCGCAGAGAAATGAAACAGAAAGGTTTCTCCAAATCCATGCATCCGAGAAACGGGATTGAGGGAACCCACAGCGAGTTGGTGCGTGGGCACGCGATGAGACGGACGAAATATCGGGGCTTAAGCCGGGTCGGTTTATCGAATTACTTCATAGGTGCAGCTTGCAACGTAAAACGATATCTAAATCTACTCGCGTTTCAGATGAGAACGCCGCCTCTGAGCCCCGCTTAAGGGCGGAGCGCAGCTCATTTTCCTGGCTATGGCTTCGTTGAGGGTGAAACTTTCTCTGGCGTAACATTATTTGGCGATGACCACTGTTTACTAGCGGCGGTCGCGAATCAAATTCAGGGGTTTTTCAGCAGAACCAATACCTACGCCTGACCCCGGCGCCTTTCTGAACGCGCGCGCGATGGCGGCGAAGATGTTGCGCGCGGGCTCGCAATATGCCTCTACGGAACAGGGCAAGGACGGGAACTACCTGGGCGGACTGAAGCAACTACCGAGTGCGCATCGTGTGCCCGCCAAGGACGTCTGGTCCGTGATACTCTACGACCCACAAACGGGCTCCGAACTTCAACGCACGGATGACGCGATTCTTTGATTTATATGTTGAGCTGAGCTGCTGTGCACGACAATTGAAAGACCGTCAAGTCGCTCGGGCTGTTGCAGGACGGTCCGAGCGACTTGACGTTGTGAAGCGTGTTCCATCACGAGGGGGCCTTGTGGCCCGCCACTTCCTCCCAAAGGCTCCCCACGATGCGGTCTCTCACATCGTCGAGCCATATGCCAGCTGCTTGAACCACTTCCTGTTGGCGAAGGAAGTCTCGAAAGCTCTCGTGATAGATGCCGAACCGCCCGGCTATTCCAGTGCCTTCCTGATGGAGGAAGGGTCTCCACTCCCGCAACAGCTCCGAGACCCGCAGCGGATCGATGGTTATCGTGTCATCGCTCGCAAACCTGCTGATCTCCACCACCGATGCCGGACGCGCGATCTCGGAGAGCGCGTAGATGATTCGAATTTTCTCTCGCGGGAGTGGCGAAGCGAGCATTCCCATTCGTGCCCAGTGGGCCTCGTAGTAGCCGCGGAGCCCCGTCGGCAATGCGTCAAGTCGTGCATCCTCATAGGCTTCGCTCTCGATCGCCTGCACCACATAATGCGCGTACATGAAATTCAGCTCGCTCTTGGCAACCAGCGTGTCGAGGAAGTCTCCAAGCTGCCCGCGGCTGGACTCGATCCACTTCCGAACCTTTGGGCGTTTTGCGGCCGCTCGAAAGTACACTTCGATGTCCCGCCGGTTTTCCTGTGGGAAATCGCTCAGGTCCCAGACGGTCTGCGGCGATATCGACACGAGCGGCAGCGTTAGGCGGCGGCGCGTCATGATGAAGTAGACGCCGTCAGGCATGACCTGCGGCAACAGCAACGTATTCGGCCCGTTAGGCACTACGTCGGACACCTCATCCAACGCATCGACGGCGATAACGAGCGGTCGTTCACCACGTCGCGCGACTTTCTCGGCTGCGCCTTTGAGGAAGACCCGAAGCCGTTCGCCATCGTGGTGCGCGGTGCTCGCCACGAGCGGGTGGATGTCGAAACGCACCTCGAGCCGACGGCAGATGCTCTCCTCGAACTGGCGCGTCGTCGTAATGGCAGACGCGTGACTGTTGAAGTGCGCGACGCACCCAGTTCTCCGAACCAGCTCGCCGAGAATACTGCTCTTCCCGGCGCCCGGATCACCGACGATGGTGAAGTATCCCTTCGCGCGACTCGTCGTGAACTGATCGATGGCGGCGAACGCATGATCGCGCCCGACGAACCCACCGCCGTGGTCATCCTCAAGGTCTAGGTGTGACGCCGGCAGCGCCGGGACGAGACCGATCGCGTCGGCGATGGCCTGCACCTGTTGATCGAGAATCGCCTCGTAGCGGACGGCCTGCAGCGTACCGAGATACTTCTCGTTGGGAAACCGTTTCAGATCGCCGACGCGAAGGGGAAGCACCCGAAACCGAGCAGACTTCTTCGCGCGCCGCCGCGCGAGCTCGATCTCAGCCTGGACCCATTTCGATCTTACCGACGCCGCCGACAGAATGACGAGAAAATGCGTGCACTCATCGAGCACACCAGCGACGATCGCCTCCTCCCAATCGTCGCCGGCCGGAATACTTTCCGGTGCGATCCAGACCTTGCTCCCGCGTGCCTGCAGGGCGTCGGCGATTCCGTGGGCGAGCGCCCGATCGCGTTCGTCGCGAACAGTGTGTGAAACGAACACGCGAGGCTGGCGACTGCTCATGCGGCAACGAGATCCTTCCAGGTTTCGTCGAACCACCCGGCTATACGCGTGACCGCGTTCGTTGCGTCGAGCGCCAGACCAGGCTGCAATCGATTCAGCAGATCGTGAAGCGCGTGCACTTCGAGCGCAAACGCGTAGGCGTCATGCGCAGGGAGTGTACGCATAGCTTCGCTCCAGCGGTCCAGCGCAGCGAGAGCGCGAGCAAATCGCCGCAAGGTCTCGTCCGAGAGCTCATGCACGGTCGCAACGCGGCGCGCTTCGGCCACCACTGCTTCAGCTTCCACCGCGCGCCCAGCTTCGCGGATCGCAATGGCGATCCCCGCGAGAGCGGTCACGATCTGGTCGGGAAAGTTTACTCTGCCTGATGCGGGGTCGAGCTCCGCGGTATCCGACAGGACTGTCAAATTTGCTGTCACTTCGGCCTCGCCGGGCGGCAGGCCCTGGAGCTGCAAGGCTCGCGACATTGCGGGCCCAATGTCGCGCGCCAGCGCCAACGCTTCGTCGAACCGGCCTAGCGACGCAAGCTGCTCGGCGAGGCGCTGCAGCTCATCAGCCTGCGCCGCACCGTTGGCAATGTCTCTCGCGACATTTATGGCGGACGCGAAATCACCCACGGCGGCATAGGCGCGCGAGAGTTCCGTGAGCCTGGGCACGCGCATCGCTACCGCGAAACTGCGGGCCGAGTAACGGATGTACGCGAGTAATCCACTGTCGAGCCAGAGGCTCATCGATGCACCGGGGAGTAGCATCGGCCGGCCCTGAAGTCCCGCGTCTCTCCTTCCGGAGTCGGCCATCGTATCGGCGATCGCCTCCGCCTCGCGCGAGCGACCCAAACGCTGAAGTCCCGCGACGACCGATTGCAGTACCCTGTCCTGATCTCTGCGACTCGTCATATCTCGCACCGCAGACAGCGCGAACTCGAACTCGTCTACCGACGCGGCGCTGATCGCGATGTGCGCCATCGTCTGATCGCGAATCTGGCCAACCGTGTGTCGTTGCGCCAGCGTGAGCGCCTCGCGGTAGAGCCCTTCGCCCGCCAGTGCTTGGACGAAGAGCTCGAGATCGCCCGGAGCCTCTCGTAGGCACTTCTCGGCCAGCTCGCGAGCGAGGTCGGGGCGGCCGACCGCATGGAGAGCCACCACCGAACCAGTCACGTGATTGCCCTCGAGCGACCTGGCGAGCTCGTATCCGCGAGTCACCTCTCCAGAGCGAATGAGGTTCCACGCGACGCGCCCCATCGGCTCGAAGAGGGAGGTCGACGCGGCACGGCCGGCGGATATCGCGTCGTCGAATCGGCGCATTGCAATCAGCCGCTCGACGATGCGCTCGACCATGATGTCGTGTGTCGCGGGATTGCCAATCTGATCGATGATGTGAATGGCTTGCGTGCATCGCCCCGCATCGACTGCGTTACCCACGACCGTCTCTAACTCCTCGTCCTTTTTGTCGGGTCGGATCAAGCGGAGCGCCTGATCGACGCGATCGAACCGCATGAGGATTCGAATCGTGTCCAGCCGAATGGTGTCGTTGGTCGCGCTCTCGCCTATGCACCCCACCTCCCCGAGTAGTGCTTGCGCTCTCTCATTGAGCTGGACGCTCACGAGCGTCGCGATGCTGGGACTCGAGCGCGGCGAGACGCCGCGTCACGTCGACCGCACTTTGCACGCGAGGCTCCGGGGTTGGGTGTTCGACCGCAGTGCCGACGTTGAGGCTCTTGAAGGCGCCATTGCTTGCGGCGATCTGCGTCAGGCGACGTCGCTCCGGCTCGGACCATGTCGTCGCCTGCAATGCCCGGTTGATCAATTGATCGCGATCGCCGCTCACGCTGGACTCGATCAGGTCAAGTGCCATTGTGGATCGTCCTTCGCCGATGAGAGCCTGGAGGACGTCAGTGAGGCTAAACCTGACGTCGAGAGGCGTGGAGAGTTCCGCCGCTAGTGCAAGGGCGAGCTTCGCGTGAATGTCGCGGTTACGCAGGTGTTCTGCGGCGGCCTTCGCGGCATTGAGGAGCTCTCGGGCAAGGGCGTGATTGCCCGCGCGGCGCGCTGTGGCGGCGACATCGCTCCACGTTAACGCCGAGTCGACGATGTGCGGAATCTCGTCGGCGGCAATTCGCGCGCGAGCAAAGTCGCCAATCGACGCTAGCGCGTTGGCGAGCGACCGAAGGCCGGCACACTTCAGATCCCATGGATTTTCGGTCTCGGTATCGGGGATCGGCGGAATCGCACGGCCAGTCGCGAGTGCGTCGTCGAGCAATGGCTGTCTCGTACTGACATCGCGAGTGTCGAACACCTCGATGATCGCGGCGAGCACCCGCGTCCGAACGAACGCCCCCACCTCCCCGCTAAGCTTCAGCGCGTCGTCGTATCGCCGAGCGAGCCAGAGCTCTCGAGCGAGCGCAGTTCGCGCTTTGCTATCCTGCCAGACGTTGTAGATCCCAGGGATTAACGTGAGCGCTGCGTCGAGACGGCCTGCTCTTGCGTCACCCACTAACACACGGACAACGGCGTCTTCGCGATCCCCAATCGTACGACTCATTCGCTTGAGGGTCTCGTGCGCGGCGTCGTTTTCGCCGAGCGCGAGGAACTCGTCGATAAGCCAGCTTAGTGCGTTGGCGCGGTCCTGCCCCGTTAAGAATTCGTTCGGCATCTCGTTGGCCGCATCGCCGGCGTGGAGCAGAATGTTTGCGTGCGCCTCGGCCGAGCTACCAGGCAGACATGTCAGCGACGCCCAGATTATCTTGAGCGCGCCGAACCTCTCGGTTGGTTCGGCCAGCACGAGAGCCGCGTCGAGCGCATCAGTCAACCGGCCCGACGCGACGAGCCTGTCCAGCCCACCGCCTTCACGCTGGGTCGCGCGCTGTTGCACCGCGCCCCGCACCGCATATAGGCGGAGCAAGTTGATAACGTCCGCGGTGGCGAGCGGATCGTGAAAGCTGTCGATCGCGATCTGCACGTCCTCCAATACCGACTGGTCGCCGCCGAGCCGGCGCGATTTCGCGATGAGCCAGGCCGGCGAGTCGGCGAGGAGCTGCATGAGTTGCGGCCGATGCCTAGGTGCGGCGAGATAGCGGACGAGATCGTGGATTGCGTGGTCGCTCGCCGCCGTGATCCGATCGATATCGATCGCCGGCGCAGCGGTTCCGCGAGCGTCCATACATGCCTCCTTCATCTCGACGGACGTCGCAAAGTCGTCCAACCGCTCAGCGGTGCGGTTTCCCGGTGTTACGGGACGACTATCGGCGAGCGTATCTTCATGAGCGCCTCGATCTCCTCGACCTTTCGCGGCGCGTTGCTGATGCGCTCCAGCCTTTGTCCGTGATGACGTAGCTGTCCTCGATCTGTATAGGAAATTTAAATCACCTTTTTTTCTGGCCCGAGCAATATCGCTGGCCCGCCGAGTTGTCAATCGCGCCAATGTCTGGTTGAGATTGCGCTCTTGCAGGGCTTGCTCATCAACGAGTCGCACGCATCCTCTCAGGTGTATAAAGATCGGCAAATACAGTGTCTCGGGTCACTCTGTTTTGCGCTCAGAAAACTTTTGTTTTCAACAGCAAGCAGACAGATAGGTTCTACGCTTGCAAGTTTGGGGACCTGACCCTCGGAGGTTTATTCGCTTAAAAAACCAACTGTATTACGGAAATTTCCCCCGACGTTTTGGCAATTAGTCAATACTATACTCAGGCCCGACCTCCTACGCTGACCCTGAATGGGGAATAATTCTGGGCGACATCGAAAAGCTTGGCTCGCTAGTCAATCTCGCTTCTTCAAAGGCAACTTGAGACGAAGATATCGATCAATTGAGGCTTGAAACATTCCCATACTCGAAATAGCGTGCAGCATATCGTTGATGAAACGTAAGAGCGCATTGTCGGTGTAGGCGAAGAACTCATGTCCTGTTGAGGAATACGCTTCCTGGTTAAGGTACCAGCCTTTGTCGAGCACAACGAGACCGTGGATGTGCGCGGGGTTTTTTTTCAAAACTTGCTGTAGGCTTTTTACAAGCCCGTCAATATTTTTCCATCCACGTTGCGAGTATGCGAATACAAATGTTCTGGGTGCAGGGCTAGGGACGTTAAACTCGTTTTGGTCCACTACTAATTCATGTTCGGAACCGCCATCTTTTTGTTTGCTCCCATAGGTAATGTAGTAGCGGTACGCTGCTAACTCTCTGATTTTTAGAATATCAATGGCGATTTTCTCGAGGTCTTGGAAACATAAAGCACCTTTAACTTCGACCGCCCCGTAAACCATCTCAACCGGATATACAAACGCCGAGAGTTCTTTATGTAAGGGAGAGTTAGATATTTCGTCGAATATCACAACGTCTGTTTGGTTGCTTAGCGGAATCTCCGGATCCGAGCAGATTATGAAACCCGTGCCAACACTATACTTTTGGGGAGCACTTTGCTTAGAAAATCTCGGAACCGCTCCTCATCCTTTCGCCCGCGCTCCGCGTTGTGCGGTAACACACCCGTAAGGATTTCCGACTGCAAGTTGAAAATCCGCTGCATTGCATCGAAATAAGCGTCAACCCCCGGTCTCTCTTTTGTTCTTGGCATTCTGCTCGTAGCCTCCGACTGAACTGTGGTGGAACCGCACTGGCAGCCAGGAATAGGTTCACGCGCCGGATCGGAAACGGCGCATCGCCTCCTCATCCTTGTCCATCCAAGCCCGAAGCTGCTCATCGGAAAAATCCCGCGGCTCGGGCAACGGCGCTTGTTCCTCGCGCAGGTGCTGCGCAACGAAAAGCAGCAACTCTGTCTTTTGCCCCGACGGCAATTCTTCGACGGCACGTTCGATTTCAGCCAATGTCTTCACGGTGCCACATTGCCATCGGATTCGCGCCCTGGCAACCGCGCATTTACACCGGGAGACTACCGGTGATCAAAGACGTACTTTGCGTCGTAATCTCCGCGCCTTCACGGCGGTCTTGCCGTAGGGCGCTGCTTTCTCGGCAACATGCGCGGGGTCGCTGTCCGTTTCGAACTCCACGCGCACCCGCGCGTGTAAGACGTTGGCGACGCGGCGCAACATGCTCAACGAATGACCTTCGTACGACGGCGATTCGAGGCGGCTGATCTGTTGCTGGGAAGTCTTGAGTTTGCGCGCGAGGTCCTTTTGCGAGAGGCCGGCCTTCTCGCGCAGCGCCACAATCTGCAACGCCACATCCCACGCCTCGCCTGCCCGCTTGAACCGTGCCGCGAAATCCGGGTCGCGGAGTTGCTCTTCCAGAAAAACATCAAAGTTCGTCTTGCTCATCGCTCATTCCTTTCTTGCCAGTCGCGCATCCGTGCCCGTGCGGTGTCGAAATCGCGAGCCAGGATCGACTGGCCTTTGTTGCGGACGCCGTGAACTGCGACGATGCGCCGGCCATTCATAAAGAACCACAGTACGCGCGTGTTCAACTTGCCAACGTGGCGCAACTCAAACAGGCCGTCGTTCAGAGCCTTGGTCAGCGGCTCGCGGTGATACACGCGATGGCGCAGTTTCTCCAACCCCGCTGTCACCGCTGCAAAGTCGCCGGGATCGCTGGCCTTGAGTTCCAGCAGAAACTCCCGCACCGGACACTTTCCCGCCGTTGTTTCGTAAAACTCTACTATGAAATCCATGTGACCGCAACATCAATATTGATGTACATCCTAGTCTGGTCCGTAAACCTAAAGGCTCGTTCAAAGGTTCAAGGGTTCAAGCGTTCAAGGTCAGATTCGGAGGACTGGCGTCTATTGCCAGCAGCGGATCAGAGATATCGAGCGCGCTACTTGAAAGTTACCGGGCCGGTATGATCGCAAAGCGACCGAGCCGAGCGGGCCGATAAACCTGAAAATCACGACGGTCGAGGGTGAAGATTCGCCGCAACCGTTCGCGCTCGGCGACGCGAACCAAGGCACCGTCCGCCAGATCCATCGGCAAATCGCGGTACTTGTGCATCAATTCTCTAATGCGCGGGACGTCCTCGATTGCTAACGGCATGATTGCTATCGCGCCGGTCGCGATCATCTCCCAAAGTGCATCCTGGGCGCGCCAAGAAAAATTCAAAAGGTGCAGGGCTTCGGTGACTACGGGCCACACCGTGCCGAGCGGCTCGTCGAGCGCGGCAAAGGCGTCTCGACAACGCTCATGTTGATTGTCGTCTTGGTGTATGAGGGCGATCAGCGGCCCTGCGTCGACAAGGATCATCGACGCTTGCGGGCTCGCTCGACAAGCATTTCTCGGACCTTCTTGCTCGCATCTACGGAAAGATCCCGATGTCCGCCTTTGACACAGCCAATCAGATGAGCCACCAGTTCATAAGGGCGCGTTTTCACCGCGCCCGTCTCTTCCTGTTTGGCGAGCACACCGATCGCGTCCCGAATAACTTCCGATTTGGTCTGTCGTCTCCTGCGAGCCAACCGTCCGATCAAGGACTCGGTCTTTTGATCTAAGCGAACGCTCAAAGGCATAAACACGACTCCACCATGTGATACAGCAGTGTACTACAAACCAGCTCAAGACTCTCAACGATTGACCTACGTTCAAAAGTTCAAAAGTTCAATTACCCCGGCTCCTCTCGCAACCCCGATTCCATCAGTTCCAGTCGTTCCAAACGTTCAACCGCGACGTGTCGTTCAAAACCATAGAAGATCGGCCCGTTCAAATCGTTCAAGCCATTATTTTTACTTCGATCATGAGCGGCGACGTTTAGACTTGTCCGGCCGCTTTTTGCCGTACTTCTCCTCGCTTTCCGGCACGGTATCCGACCCGGTAGACTTCACGATGGCCAGGTTCGTAAGGTCGAAAGGCTTGCGCGTCGTTCGCTTACTCGCATCGAGCACTTCGATGGCGACGATGCGCTTGTCTTTTGCGTAGTCGATGACTACACCATCGATCTCCAGCGAGTCGTCGATGGCAACGTTGGCCAGAAACTCGATGTAACGTTGGCCAGAAACTCGATGTTTAGTAGATCGTGCGCGGTATCGTATTCGATCTTCATGGGGATTTGTCCTTCCAAACGATTGACCCACGTTCAAAGGTTCAAAAGTTCAAGGACGGATTTGGGCGGGATGAAGGCGGGGACGAACCCGTTCAAGGGTTCAAAAGTTCAATATACCCCGGCACACCGCGAAACCCCGGTTCCAGTCGTTCCACAGGTTTCAGCGGTGGATTCCAATTATCTACTTCTGCCGCGGTGCTTTTACGGGCGGTTTTCTCGGGTTTTTAATCTCTACTTTTTCGAGCCCGGGTGTAACGGTTTTCTCCTCGACCTCTACAGGCTCTTTAATTTGTTTAACTTTTCGCAGGCGGCCTGCATTTTTGGTTTTCACATCCATGGTCTAAAAGTACCACAATGAGAGCTTTAGAAAAGGGATCAATATATCGTCCGTAACCGCTTAAGCCCCAGGCAACTCTAGTGCGAGCTTACATAATGGCAGGAAAAAAGGTGACCAGCGCAAAAACGGCGCGACCGACGACGAAGCAACCGGGCCAAGGCAAGATCAGTCAATCAGAAACAGCGAAGAATGAGGAAAAAATCAACTCAATTTCTCAAGGAAAACTCTCGCGCGCGGCATGCCTATTCTTCCACCGTGGCTTCGAGAATTTCATTTTCCGTCGCTTGCACCGATACTACTTGCCCGTCTTTAAGCTTCACGCGAGTGAAGCCGGCTTCGGCCGTTGACAATATACTTTCGAAATTCTGAAAGTTTATTTCCACCGGCTCGCCTCGGTCATTTTCGAACTTCATGTTCTAGCAATATCACAGAAGAATTTTTACTAAAGATCCGGCGGCAAAGAGCACGCAGAAAACTACCTTACGAAAGACTGGCAAACATGGCGTCCGCTTCCATGCCGGTGGCATCGGCCATAATATTCGCATACACAGCCAAGCCGGACATTGCGATCAATTCCAATATCTCAGGCTGACCGAGTCCGTGGTGGCCCAGCATGTGCGTAGTCGGTTTTAGATATGCTTTGCGGGTCTCTGGAGCATTTTAGGCCAAACAAAATCATATCGCGCAGTTTCGCATCGCTAAGCGAATTGACGTCGCGCACTAAAGAATTCAGAAAGACGGGATCTACGCCCAACATCCGGCAACACGCAAGATGGGCCGCGGTACAATAATGACAGTTGCGATCCTGTGAAATTGCGGCAAAAACCATTTCCTTGATCCAGCGCTCAATTTTGCCGGTCACGAGCACGTTGCGCACAAGATCCCAAGTCCCTCTAGCTACATTGGGAGCATGCCCCTGGGTCATGATGAAATTAGGCGGCGAAGGAAAATTCATCCTGCGGGAAAAATCGTTGTAAGTATCTCGTACTTCCGGCGGTGCATCGTCTACGGGAAGGGGCCTAATATGTGACATATTGGTAACTCCCTTTCATTAGGAAGTGGGAAGCTAGCACACCGGCTCAGATATGCAACGTCATAATTTTTCGAGCAAATTTCTTAAATAGGACCCAGGACCCCATGCAATCACGACAGCTGTTGAAGAAAAGCCGGGTAGATAGTTAATGTTTTCGCCGCGTTTCAAGGTCACAGATTGTGATATCGATGCAGTAACGGGAGACTTTTTTTCGAGGCTGGTTTCCGTAGTTTGCTCCTTGCCAGGCTGAACCTATGTTTCAGAATCCTCAGCCGTTATCCCGGCTGTGCTTGAACGCTTGAACCATTGAACTTTTGCACCGGGGGCCTCGGCCCGCCGTGCCCCAGACTCGAAATCCCGTTAAAAATATACTAGTTGTAATGAGTGAGGCCGGTTGCAGATGGGTGGCTGGACTATCGTTACTACTTCGCCGCGGCAAAGCCAGAATCTGGGACGAAACCTTGGCAAATTAGTTCAAGGCGGCGAGATCGTTGGCCTGATCGGTGAACTAGGCACGGGCAAGACCTGCTTTGTCCGCGGTTTCGCGCAGGGCATCGAAGTGGCTGCCGGCGCTTGGGTGCGCAGCCCGACTTTTACGCTGATCAACGAATACAGCGGGCGCTTGCCGGTTTACCACATCGATCTTTATCGAGTCGGTAAGCAGGAAGAACTGGACACCCTCAACCTGCGCGATTATCTCTACGGCGACGGCGTCAGTTTGATCGAGTGGTTCGAGTTCCTGCCGTCCCATGAAGTCGACGAGCATCTTGAGTTGAGAATCGCCCACGGCGGCGGCAACCGGCGTGAGCTGGCTTTCGTCGCTCATGGCCAGAGATATGAAATATTATTGCAAGCATTGCGTCATAAAACGGGTAAATAATTTTCGATTTTCGTCCGCGGGGCGGCTTTTGGATTTTGGATTGAGGGATCGGAGCATGAAAAGAGACTGCTATGAAGTGCCGGCATGGATCTTCATCAGACGATCGACAATCCAAAATCCAAAATCTAAAATCCAAAATAGATTGCGGGGTTAGGTGCGTGGGGTTGTTAGTACAGAAATATGGCGGCACTTCCGTCGGATCCATCGACAAAATCAAAGGCGTGGCGGCAAAAGTCGCGGCGGCGAAACGCGCCGGCAACGATGTCATCGTGGTGGTTTCCGCCATGGCCGGGGAGACCAACCGGCTGATCGCCCTGGCCCAGGAGATTTCGCCGATTCCCGATGAGCGGGAAAAAGATGTCCTGATCGCCACCGGCGAGCAGGTGACCGTCGCGCTGTTGAGTTTGGCGATCAAAGAGATCGGCCAGCCGGCCCGTTCCTACCTGGGCCATCAGGTGCGCATCGAGACCGATAACGCCTACGGCAAGGCGCGCATCTTGAGCATCGACTCGACCAAGATCGTCCAGGCCTTGAACGCCGGCGAAGTCGTCGTCATCGCCGGTTTCCAAGGGGTCGATGAAAATGACAACATCACGACCCTGGGGCGGGGCGGCTCGGACACCAGCGCGGTGGCGCTGGCGGCGTTTCTCAACGCCAAGGCTTGTGAGATTTACACCGATGTCGAAGGCGTCTTTACCACCGATCCGCGGATCTGTCCGCAGGCGCGCAAATTGGGCAAGATTTCCTACGATGAAATGATCGAGCTCGCCAGCACCGGCGCGAAGGTTTTGGAGATCCGCTCGGTCGAGTTTGCGAAAAATTACGGCGTGCCGGTGCATGTCCGTTCGACGTTTGCCGATGTCGAAGGCACCTGGCTGGTCGAGGAGGATGACAGCATGAGCGATGTATTGGTCTCCGGAGTGGCTTGCGACAAGAATGAAGCCAAGATTACCCTGGTCCGGGTGCCCGATCGGCCGGGACTGGCGGCGCAGATATTCGGCCCCATCGCGGCAGCGCATATCGTCGTCGACATGATAATACAAAACGCCAGTCAAGACGGCACCACGGATCTGACTTTCACCGTGCCCATGGCCGATCATCAAAAGGCCCTCGCCATCGTCGAGAAGTCGCTGCCGGAAGTACACGCCAAAGGCGTGCGGGTCGATACCGATATCGCCAAGGTTTCCGTGGTCGGCGTCGGCATGCGCACCCATGCCGGCGTGGCGGCGATGATGTTCGAGACCCTGGCGCGGGAGAAGATCAATATTCAAATGATCTCGACTTCGGAGATCAAGATTTCCGTGGTCATCGACGCCAAGCAGTCGGATCACGCCGTGCGCGCCTTGCACGAGGCCTTCATCGCCAATTAGAGGAAGTTATGAAAGACGTTTTGCTGTACGACACGACGCTGCGAGACGGCTGCCAAGCCGAAGATGTTTCGTTTACCCTGGAAGACAAGTTGCGCATCGCCGCGAAATTGGACGAGCTCGGCATCGATTACATCGAAGGCGGCTATCCCGGCTCCAACGAGCGCGACGCCGATTTTTTCAAACAGGTCAAAAAGCTCAAGCTCAAGAATGCCAAAGTAGCTTCCTTCGGCACCACCATGAAGGTCGGCATCAAGCCGTCCCAGGATTTCAATCTGCGCCTGCTGCTGGCGGCCGACACGCCGGTGGTGACCCTGGTGGGCAAGACCTGGGACCTGCATGTGCGCGACGATCTGCGCATCAGTCAAAAGGCCAACCTGGATATCATCGCCGACTCCATCGCTTACATGAAGAAGCGCGTCGACGAAGTGATCTTCGACGCCGAGCATTTCTTCGACGGCTTCCGCGCCAACCCGGACTACGCCATCGAGTGCCTCAAGGCGGCGCAGGAAGGCGGCGCCGACTGGATCGTCCTGTGCGAGACCAATGGCGGGCGCCTGCCCGGCGAGATTCGCGAAGCGCTGACCCAGGTCAACCGCGCGGTCAAGACGCCGCTGGGGATTCACTGCCATAACGACGGCGAGCTGGCGGTGGCCAACACGCTGGCCGGCGTGGAGATGGGCGTCACCCAGGTGCAGGGCACCATCAACGGTTTCGGCGAACGCTGCGGCAACATGAATTTGATCTCGGTGATCGCCAACTTGCAGCTCAAGATGGGCAAGAAATGCGTGACCCCGGCGCAGCTGAAAAAACTCCGCGAGGTGTCGCAGCTGTTCTATGAGCTGGCCAATATCAATCCCAACAAGCGCCAGGCCTATGTCGGCGACAGCGCCTTCGCCCATAAAGGCGGGCTGCATGTTTCCGGCGTGATCAAGAACCGCGAGACCTACGAGCATATCGATCCCGTGGTGGTCGGTAACCGCCAGCGGGTTTTGGTCTCCGATCTGTCCGGCCGCAGCAACGTGGTCTACAAGGGCAAAGAATACGGCATCGATTTGACCGACAAGAACGACGCCGTTAAAGAGGTGCTGCGCCGCACCAAAGAGCTCGAGGGCCAGGGCTACGAGTTTCAAGCGGCGGAAGCTTCCTTCGAACTGCTGATTCAGGAAGCGTTGGGCAAGAAAAAGAAAAATTTCAATCTGATCGGCTTTCGCGTCATCGATGAAAAGCGCACGGAAGGCGAAGCGCCGATTTCCGAAGCGACCATTCAAGTTCAAGTCGACGGCGAGCTCGAACATGCGGCGGCCATGGGCAACGGCCCGGTGAATGCGCTGGACCAGGCGCTGCGCCGGGCGCTGACTAAATTTTACCCGGCGCTCAAGCAAGTGGAGTTGCTCGACTACAAAGTCCGCGTGCTGTCCTCCGGCGAAGGCACCGGCGCGGTGGTGCGGGTGTTGATCGAATCGGGCGACGGCAAGGAGCGCTGGGGCACCGTCGGGGTTTCGCACAACGTCATCGAGGCGAGCTGGCAGGCGTTGGTCGATAGTATCGACTACAAGTTGTACAAGGACGCGCGGCATCGGGCGAACTAAAAAAGAATTGGAGTGTTGGAGTAATGGAATGATGGAGTAATGGGGGGGAGCCGGGTTCGAATTCTACCCAACACTCCAGTACTCCAATACTCCAGCACTCCAGCGCCCCCATCCCCCCATGTGGCAAACCATTAAAGAAGATTTCCAGGTAGTTTCGCAGCGCGATCCGGCGCTGCGTTCGGTCTGGGAGATCGTCCTGGCCTATCCGGGATTTCACGCCATCGTGCTGCACCGCATGGCCCATGAGCTGTGGCGCCAGGGGCTGACGACCCTGGCGCGCTTCGTCAGCCACGTCGGACGGTTTCTCACCGGTATCGAGATCCATCCGGGCGCGCAAGATCGGCCGGCGCTTTTTTATCGATCATGGCATGGGCGTGGTCATCGGCGAGACCGCCGAGATCGGCGATGACGTGACGATCTATCAAGGCGTAACGCTCGGCGGCACTTCCACCCAGCGCATCAAGCGCCATCCGACCATTGAAGATTCCGTGACGATTTTCAGCGGCGCGGCGGTTCTCGGTCCGGTGAGGGTTGGCCGTCATAGCCGGATTGGCGCCGGCTCGGTGCTGGTGACCGCGGTGCCGGCCCATTCCACCGTCGTCGGCATTCCCGGTAGGGTGGTCAAAGTCGAAGCGCTCCATACGCCCACCGGCAAGGCGGTCATCGATTTGAATTCCGCCGACCTCCCCGATCCCATCGCCAAGGCGTTGGCCGCGGTGGGCGACTATATCGAAAAGTTGGAAAAGAAAGTCGACGAGCTGAGCGCGCGCCAGGGCGGTCTCGAAGAAAAGACCGCCGAGGAAACCGAAGAGCTCAACAAGATCAAAGACCTGTTGCGCAATACCGGAAGCTGAAGCAGGCCGAACGCGCTCAAAACGTTCAAATCGTTCAAGCCGTTCAAAACGTTTCGTGACTCGATCAATGGTGAAAAGAAAAGGTAAGTTTTAGTCGCTCGATGCGGTTCGCGGACTGCACCACATCCTACGGGTTTCGTAAGCGAACCAACCCTTTACGATAAGGAAAAATGAACAGAAGAACCGCCATCCGGCGACTGGCAACTTTTTTTCTGACTACCGCTTCTCTCGCCGAGGCGCAGCAGGCAGGGAAAATCTTCCGCATCGGTTTCCTCAGTGGAGGCACTGCTGCTGGTAGCGCGGGCCTTGTGAAGGCGTTCCTGCAAGAGCTGAGCAAGCTGGGATGGATTGAGGGAAAGAATTTTACCATCGAGTACCGATTTACGGAGGGAAAGCCTGAGCGCCGAACTGAGCTTGCGGCGGACCTGGTTCGTCTTAAGGTTGATCTAATTGTGGTGGCAGGGGTATCGCCGGCGTTAGCGGCCAAGAGCGCCACTACTACCATCCCCATCGTAATGACGAACGTTGACGACCCCGTCGGTGCAGGTTTGGTTGCCAGTCTGGCGCGGCCAGGAGGCAATGTCACCGGTTTCTCGAGTTTAGCGGTCGAGCTAAACACCAAAAGGCTAGAGATACTCAAGGACGCGGTCCCCAAGCTCGCCCGAGTTGGACTTCTGCGGCTGCCGGGTGACAACATAGGATTTGACCTCCAACTGAAAGAGCTCAGGGCTGCGGCTCTGTACCTGAAGCTCAAATTGGAGGAGATAGAGACTCAAGCCGACGCCAAAGGTTTAGAGAGCGCCTTTAAAACCGCAAAGCAAAAGCAGGTCAAAGCGATTATGACGACCGCCACTCGCACCTTTTTCGCTGAAAGAAAGCGGATCGTCGAGCTTGCCGTCAAGTACCAGTTGCCGGCTATTTACCCCGAGAAGGCGTTTGTCGATGAGGGCGGTCTCATGTCTTACGGGCCGGACGCCGCTGACCTGTTCCGCAACGCCGCCCAATACGTAGACAGAATCCTCAAGGGAACTAAGCCGGAGGATCTGCCGGTACAACAGGCGACCAAGTTTGAATTCATCATTAACTTGAAGGCGGCAAAACAAATTGGCCATACGATACCACTCGAGTTGCTGAAGCGGGCGAATCAAGTCATAAAATGACGAGGGCAATAGGCAATAAGCAACAGTTGGAACTGTTGGAACGATTGGAACAGTTGGAACTTTTTGCGCGCTCGGTTCCAATGGTTCCAGCCGTTCCAATCGTTCCAGGAAGCCACACTGAGTCACGTCGGTCATGAAACCACCACGCAAAAAAAATCGTCGTCGCCATGAGCGGCGGGGTCGATAGTTCGGTGACCGCGGCGCTGCTGGTGGAGCAGGGGCATGAGGTCATCGGCGTCTCCTTGCGCATGTGGGAGGGCGAGCAGGGGCCGCGGGTGTGCTCGGATCATCGCGGCGCCGAGGAAGTCGCCAAGCATCTGGGCATCTCGCATACCTTGCTCGATCTGCGCGAACAATTCGCCAACATGGTGGTCAAGCCGTTTGCCCAGGACTATCTGCACGGCCGCACGCCCAATCCCTGCGTGGCGTGCAATCGCGACTTCAAACTCGGCACGCTGCTACGCTGGACGGATGAGCAGGGGGCGGATTTCGTCGCCACCGGCCATTATGCCCGGCTCGCACAGGATTCCCCGACGGCGCATACGTCATTGCTGCGCGGTGTCGACGGCGCCAAGGATCAGTCGTATTTTCTCTTCGCATTGTCGCAGGCGCAATTGTCGCGCACGCTGTTTCCCCTGGGCGGGATGCACAAGACTGCGGTGCGCGCGAAAGCCCGGCAGTTGGACTTGCCCGCGGCGGAGCGGCCGGAGAGCCAGGATATCTGTTTCGGCGATTACAAAGCTTTGGTCGCCACCTACGCTGCCACCGATGAGTTAGCCGGCGGCGAGGTGGTCGACCGTGCCGGCAAAGTGCTCGGGCAGCATGGCGGGGTCCACACCGTGACGGTCGGCCAGCGCCGGGGATTGGGCATCTCCGGTGCCGAACCGCTTTACGTCGTCGATATTGACCAGGCTTCGAAGCGCGTCGTTGTCGGTAACAAGAATGACCTGAATTGCGCGGGGCTGATCGCGCGCTCGGTGAACTGGATCGAAGCGTCCGATGGATGGCGCGAGCGCCGCCGAAGTGCAGATTCGCTACCGCGCGCCGGCGGTTCCTTGCGTGATTCGCCCGATGGCGGATGGCGGCTGTGAAGTTCGCTTCGATAATCCACTGCCGGCGGTGACACCCGGCCAGGCGGCGGTTTTTTATCGCGGCGAGCAAGTGCTCGGCGGCGGCTGGATCGAGCGGGCGCTGCGCTAGGCGCAGGCCCGCGATTACAAATTCTAGCAGAATCTGCAGAATTGACTACGAAATTGCAATGGATTCAACGAGCGATTCATGCAGTCCGATTCAAATCTGCAATCTGCAATTTGCTGAATTCTGGAATCTGCGCTTTGGAATATGGAATATGTAATCTGGAATTTCACGTATTGAGATTATGAGAATCGCGATTACTACCTTGGGTTGCAAGATCAACCAGTACGACTCGGCGGTGATTCAAAACCGCTTGGAGGCAAAGCATTCGTTCGTGCCCTTCGAAACCGCCGCGGACTGCTATGTGATCAATACCTGCACGGTCACCGACCGCGCCGATTGGGAGGCGCGCCAGCTGGTGCGCCGCGCCAAACGGATGAATCCCGGCGCCAGGGTGCTGGTCACCGGCTGCTACGCCCAGGTCAGCCCGGACGAGGTGGCGCGGCTGGAAGGCGTCGACTATGTCGTCGGTCTCAATCGCCTGGACGATCTGCTCCGTTTCGTCGAGGCTGCCCCCCTCGGGGAAACTCAGGTGGCGGTCAGCGACGTCAAGCGCGAGCGCGGCGTGCCGGTGTTGGGCACGCGGGCGCTGCCCGGCCACACCCGCGCCTTTGTGAAAATCCAGGAGGGCTGCAACTACAGCTGCACCTACTGCATCATCCCGACGGCGCGCGGCCTGAGCCGCAGCGTGATGCCGCGGGAAGTTCTGTCTCAAGTGCGCCAACTGGCCGACTCGGGTTACCAGGAGATCGTCCTCACCGGCATCCATCTCGGCGGCTACGGCCAGGATCTGCCGGCGAAACTGGATTTGACCGCGCTGGTCGAGCAGATCGCCGAAAGCGGTTTGATGTCGCGCATTCGTCTCAGTTCTCTCGACCCGCGCGAAGTCCCCGATCGGCTGCTCGATTTAATGGCGAGTTCGGATTCGATCTGCCCGCATCTGCATATCTGCGCCCAGGCGGGCGATGACGCGATTCTCAAAGCCATGCGGCGCAATTACGACACCGCCTACTATCGCGACCTGCTCGCGCGTGTCCGCCAACGTCTGCCCGATGCGGCCATTGGCAGCGATATCATCGTCGGCTTCCCCGGCGAGAGCGACGGGCAATTCGAGGCTTCCCTGAAGTATTTTGACGACCTGCCGCTGACCTATTTTCATGTTTTTCCTTATTCGTCACGGCGCGGCACGGTGGCGACGACGTTGCCAGATGCGGTTCCAACGCCGGTAAAAAAACTGCGCGCCCAACGGATGCGCGATCTGGGCGCGCGCAAGAAGCAGGAGTTTTGCGCCGGCTTTGCCGGCCAGCGCGTGGCCGTGCTGGTCGAGGGCAGAGTCGACAAGACAACCGGCTTGGGTCGTGGTTTCAGCCGCAATTACCTGCCGGTGGCGCTCGCCGGCGCCGGCGTGCTGGCCAACCGCGAAGTCACCGTGCGTCTGGGCGAATACCGCAGCGGTTGGCTGCGCGGTATCGTGGATACCGTGGAGACTCCGGACGTTGAGCGAAATCTCACCGCAACCGGTGGGTGAAATCCCCTTGAATACCGACGAACAACTCAATCTGTTGCTGGGCGAACTGGGCTACAGCTTCACAGACGAGGCTTTGCTCGAGCGCGCCCTCACCCATGTGTCCTACGACCGGCACAAGAGCGGCGACCATAACGAGGTCCTGGAGTTCCTCGGCGACGCCGTGCTCGACCTGGCGGTGAGCGATCTATTGATGCAGCATAATCCCGACAAGACCGAGGGCGATCTGTCGCGCATGCGCGCGGCGCTGGTGAATTCCACGGTGCTGGCGGAGAAGGCGGCCGAGCTCAACCTCGGCGCGCTGCTGCGTCTGGGCAAGGGCGAAGAACGCAGTGAAGGGCGCAGCAAGCCGTCGATCTTAGCGGGCGCCTTCGAGGCGATCCTCGGCGCCGTTTATCGCGACGGCGGTTACGCAGCGGCGCGCAGCGTCGTCGAGCGCTTTTTTCTCCAGGATGTCACCGGTAAACAGCTGGGCCAGCAAGACTACAAGACCCGGCTGCAGGAAATCAGCCAGATGCTGTTTCACGCGCCGCCAACTTACCAGATCGTCGCCGAGGCCGGTCCCGATCATGAAAAAGTTTTCGTCACCGAGATCACGGTGGGCGGCAGGGTGTTGGGCAAAGGTGAAGGGAAGAGTAAAAAGATTTCCGAACAGGAAGCGGCTAAATTGGCGCTGCTGGAGCTGCAGCAGGGCGATAGCGAGAAGACGCTTGCACCACGAAGGCACGAAGGACACGAAGGTTCGGATGATTGAGATTCCGCACTTCGTGCGCTTGCGCGTGTCCTCCTGCGAAAATACCTGTTAGGGAATGGGATTGATCCACAAGCGAAGACGCCTTCGGAGTTCCGGATCCATTACCTCGCGGATGACGAGCGCGGTCCGTCACCTTTACGGCTTGCCTGGGCGCAGAAATCAAATTCCGTGCGATTGTGCCGCGCTGTACGCGGGAATGACGACAAACTTCGTATTGTTGCACTAAGTCGATCCGTTCGTGGGAGTCAAGGACGCAAGCAAATTCCCTACGATCGATCCGACAGGAGCCGCGCTACTCGCGAAAATGAATCGCAACGCAACCGCGCCTGCTAATCCCCAATGCCCCATCTCTCCACCGATGTTCTCATCGTCGGCGCCGGCGGCGCCGGCATGTACGCGGCGATCGCCGCGGCGCGCGAAGGCGCGTCGGTGCTGCTGCTCGACAAGAGCCAGGTCGGCCGCGGCGGCGCGACGATCATGGCGCAGATGACTGTAGCCGTCGCCCTGGGTGAGCAGGAAGCCGACTCGGTGCAACTGCATTTTCAAGACACGTTGAACGCCGGGCGCGGCCTGTGCAATCAGGCGCTGGCGCATTTACTCTGTGAAGACGGGCCGAAGCGCATACGCGAGATGGCGCAGTGGGGCACACGCTGGGCGCGCGAGGACGGCCATATCAAGCAGGAGATGGCGCCCGGCCATAGCGTCAAGCGCTGCTGCTATGTCGACTTTCTCAATACCGGTCCGGCGGTGGCGGCAACCTTGCGGCGCAAGGTCAGCGAGACTGCCGCGATTCGGCGCATCAGTAACCTGGCGGTGGTGGAAATTCTCGTTAGCCAGGGCAGAGCGATGGGTGCTGTGGCGCTCAATCTCGCCGACGGACAATGGCTGGTCATAGAGGCCAAGGCGGTGATCCTCGCCGCCGGCGGTTTGACCAAACTCTACCAGCGCAATAGCGCGTCGGCCAACATGGGCGGCGAAGCCTATGCGATGGCCTTGTGGGCCGGCGCGGAATTGATCGATATGGAGTTCGTCCAGTTCTTTCCCATCGGTCATCTGGCGCCGCGCTTGGTCGGCATGGACCCGATCATGTGGGATCCGTTTCGCTACAAGCTCGGCGGTAAATTACTCAACGGCAAGTTCGAAGAATTCATCGACCGCTACGGCAGCACGGATTTCGGCAAGTACAACGCCACCCGCGATGTCGCCGCCTACGCCATCTTGAAGGAAGTCGAGGCCGGCCGCGGCACGCCCCATGGCGGGGCTTACCTGGACTTTCGCCATGTTGCCGAGGCCGAACTGCGCGGCGCCTTCGGTCCGGTGATCGACCGTTTGCTGACCAATGGCATCGATCTGACCAAAACAGCGGTGGAGGTCGGTCCCATGGCGCATTACCACATGGGCGGCGTTCGCGTCGGCGCCGACATGCAAACGCGAATCGCCGGGCTTTACGCCGCCGGCGAAGCGGTGGGCGGCGCCAACGGCGCCAATCGCTTGTCCGGCAACGCCATCACCGAAGCCTTTGTTTTCGGCGAGCGCGCCGGATCGAGCGCCGCGCGTAATCTTAAACAGACCAGTTCTCATTGGCATGAAACCGCGGCAGAGGCGGCGCTCGAACGTTTGCGCGGTTCAGCTTGCAGCGATGGCGCCGGCGCAGCGACACCGATCTCGCTGCAGGTCGAGCTGCAAAAACTCATGTGGGAGAACGCCGGGCCGTTTCGCAGCGGCGAAAAATTGTCAGCGGCGCTGGCACGAATCGAGGGCATGCGGCAGCAATTGCCGAGACTAAATCTCGCCGCGGCGCAGCCCTACAACATGGATCTTCAAGACTGGTTCGAGCTGCGCGCCATGCTGACCACCGCCGCGGCGATCGTTACCGCCGCGCTGGCCCGCACCGAGAGCCGGGGCGCGCACCAGCGCGAGGATTTTCCCGCGCCGGACGATTCATTTCTGAAAAACCAAGTCCTTGCGTTGGACAACGGCGAACTCCGGACAAGCTGGATCGCCCCTGTGCGCTTGCCCGGCGGATGACAATGGCGGCGGCAACAAAAACGGCAACTCTTCACGTCCGGCGCGGCGCGCCGGGCGAGGCGGCGCGCTACGACGATTTCCAAGTGCCCTACGAAGAGGGCATGTCGGTACTCGACGCCCTGCGCTGGATTCGCGGGAATTTAGACAGCGGCCTGGCGATCCGCTACAGCTGCATCAACGCCAATGCCTGCAAGACCTGCATGGCGCTGGTCAACGGCGTTGTCGAGTACACCTGCATCGCTAAATTGATGCCGGGTGGAACGACCGTCGAGCCGCTGCCTAAACGGCCGCTGATTCGCGATCTGGTGACGGACGTGATCCCAGAAGACGAAAAATTCGAACCGTAGAATGGCGCTAAACCGTGGCTCTATGAATCAGTACGGCAAACCGTTTCTCACCGCCGACTGGCGCTATCTGGCGCTGCTCAATTATGAAAGCGATCCGGCGCTGCTCCAACCGTTGGTGCCAGGTGGCACGGAGTTGGATACGTGGAACGGCCGGACTTTCGTCAGCATGGTCGGATTTTCGTTTCTTAACACCAGGGTCTTGGGGCTGGCGATTCCACTGCACGAGAACTTTGAAGAGATCAATTTGCGCTTTTACGTGCGCCACAAGGCTGAGGATGGTTGGCGCCGCGGAGTGGTGTTCATCAAGGAGATCGTGCCGCGCGCGGCGATCGCCTGGGTGGCGCGCTGGCTTTACAACGAGAACTATGTCGCCTTGCCGACCGGCCACGAGCTTTTTCGTTCGCCGGATGATCCCATGAATATTGCAGCGGCAAGATATTTCTGGACGTTTGAAAAACGCGCGCAGTTTCTCGAAGTTGTGACCGGCGGCGCGCCGAGCCATTTTGTCGAAGGTTCAGCGGAAGAGTTTATCGCGCAGCACTACTGGGGTTATTCAAGGCAGAGAAACGGCGGCACCATGGAGTATCGTGTGGATCATCCGGGGTGGCGCCTGTGGCAGGCACGCAGCGCGCGCTTGGAGGTCGATGTCGAGAAGCTTTACGGCGAGCAGTTCGGCCAGGTTTTGCGCGGCGCGCCGTCGTCGGCGTTTCTCGCCGAAGGGTCGGAGATAGTCGTCTATCGAGGCAGGAAGCTGGTTTAAGTTCTAACTCACAAGATTTTTCCGCGACAATCCCCCCGCCCGATTATCAAAGCTAAAGTTCTCCAGAGCCATGCCGATAATTTTTATATCGAGAGTGGCCGTGATACCGAAAGCCGCGAATCAAACCAACAGTTTGCGCCCAGGGCCGGTGCGCAATTATCTCCACAACGTAATGGAGGGCCATCCACTGCCGTCCGTCCCGGCGGTGGTGAATAAGCTGTTGGAGCTGGTCCAGGATCCGGAAGTCAGCATGCAAAATCTCTGTCGCGTGCTGGCCGACGACCCAATGCTTTCGGCGCGGGTGTTGGCGGTGTCGCGGTCGCCCCGTTACGCGCTGCGCACTCTGCCGACCACGCTCCTCGGCGCCGTGCAGGTGCTCGGCTTTCGCGCGCTGACCAGTTTGGTGATCACCAGCGCGACCCAGAGCTTGCGCTTGAAGGGCAACGCTATTTCCGAGAAGCTGTGGCGCCATTCGCTGGGCGTGGCCCTGGCGATGCGCATTTTGTCTCAGCGCGCTCGCTCGCGCGACGACGAGATCGGTTTTCTCATCGGTCTCATGCACGACGTCGGGCAGATGCTATTCTTGCACGGCGATCCCGTCGGCTACGAGAACTTGCTTGCCGCGGTTCAGGCGGCGCGGCGCCCCGTCGTCGAAGCCGAGCGCGAAGTGTACGGCGTCGATCACGCGCTCATGGGCCACACGATTCTCAACCGCTGGAATCTCGACGGCCAGATCATCCATGCGACGCTGAAGCACCATAGCGACGGCGCCAGCAATAATGAATTGGCGAACCTGTTGACTGTCGCCGATTATCTCAGCAGCCGGTGCAATCTGGGTTTTTTCACCGAACCGGCGACACCGCCCGAGCAGTTGCTCTCTAGGTGCGGTTTAGTCGACGAGGCCGCGATCGCTCAGCTGCTTGAGGAGCTGGCGCAGGCTTATCGTGAAGAAAGCGCGCTCTTCGAAAAATGATTCGAGTGCGCCCTCGACTTCGCTATCTGCTCAATTAACTCGCACCGTTTGACTGCTCGGAAAAAGTGAATCTCAACCCGATCATGGTCGCAACCCACCTCGTTCGATCACGTTGGTGGGTTATGCGAAGCCTTTACGCCATGCCCATCAAGCGCGCCGGATTGATCGACGCGACTTGGTTGACTTCGCCCTTGCTCAAGCCGCCTTCGTGGAGCATGCCCAGGTACATTCTAAATAGCTCGGCAGGATTGGGACTGTAGGGGCGGAAGTAGTCGGTGCTGGCGACGATCTGGCGCAGTCCGACTTGACGGAACTGGGCGACCAATTCCGGCGAGTCCATGCGTCCCGGCGCCAGGGCATTCCAGCAGGCTTCGAGGAATGCGCCCATCTCGGCGGCTTGTTTCATGGCGTCCACCGGCATGGCGATGATGTGGCTCTGCACGTGATTGATCACCAACCTGTGGCTGTAGCCCATGTCGCGCGCAGCTGCGATAAAGGCGAGAGATTCCTGCCACGACACATGGCCCATGCCGAGGGTCAGATCATGGGCTTTGCAGCACTCGATGATCTCATAGCCGCTTTTGATCAGCCTGCCTTGGTCGTCGAGAAAATAATAGTTGGGGTTTTCTAACTTGGCGTGGTTGGCGTAGTAGGACTTGATGCGGCTGCTGAAGCCTTTGCGCTCGACGTCATTGCGCGCGCTCCACGTCGGCAGGAAAATCATCTTGCCGCCGAGGGCGGCGCAGGCGTCGACGATGCACGGATTCGGTCCGCCGGCGGTGAGGTTCAGCGCGACGCTCGACCAGAGCGCGACTTTGGTTTCCACCGAAGACAAAATGTACGGCGTGACGTTGACCGTCGGCCACCAGTGGGATTTCAGCACGACACCGCGCATGCCCATCGCCTCGGCCTTGGGCAGCCAGAGAAACTCCGGCTCGCGTTTGCGCTCCTTGGCGGAAAACTCGAAATCGATGTGGCAGTGAACGTCGATGACGCCTTCCATCATGTCGTCGTACAAGGTCATGGGCAGGCTCCTTGGGAAAATAGCAGTCGAAGGATTGGCCGCAAAGAACGCAAAGGGCACAAAGTCAGAAACGAAAAATCTTTTGCCCCAGCGGGATCTTGGTTACGCCGCCGGTCTGGCGCCGCCGCAGCAGCGTTTGTATTTCTTGCCGCTGCCGCAGGGGCAGGGGTCGTTACGGCCGGCTTGGGGCACGGAGGCTTTGGCGTCGGCGGCACGGACGATGCTCATCAGTTTTTCGATGGGCTCGCCGGCTTCGACCAGCTCGGCGAACTTTTGGAAATAGGGCTTGCTGTGGGTGAAAAAGCCTTTGAGCCCGGCGCAAAGATAATTCAAACCTGCTTCGCCGTCCGGTGTGTTAATGATGCGATCTTTCGGGCAGCCGCCGTTGCACATGGCGAGCACTTCGCACTCGCGGCAGTACTTCGGCAGGCTGGTCCATTTTTTCTGGCCGAACTCGCGCTGCCTTTCGTCGTCGACCATCTCCGCCAATGGGCGCTCGTGAATATTGCCGATTTTATATTCGGGCAAGACATAATGGTCGCAGGAGTAAAAGTCGCCGTTATGCTCGACCACCGGCACGTCGCCGCAGGTCTCGCGATAAATGCACAACGCGTGCTCCATGCCCAGGAACGGCCGCACCGATTCATCGAAGAGCTGAATAAACACCTTGCCGATGTCGTGGCGCATCCACTCGTCGAAGATCGTGCTCAGAAATTTGCCGTAAGCAGCCGACGGCACCGAGCGCTGGTGCACCGGATTGTTCGGGTCGCCGGTTTTTTCGACCAGCGGCAGGAATTGCAGATATTGCCCGCCGATCTCTTTGAAATAGCGGTAGACCTGGGTCGGATGTTTGACGTTGACATCGTGGACGACGCACAGCAGGTCGACGTGGACCTTGGCCTTGCGCAGCATGTGAAAGGCTTGGACGACTTGTTTGTGCGTCGTCTTCTGCCCCTTGGTGACGCGGTAGTGGTCGTGCAGCTCGCGCGGGCCGTCCAGACTCAGGCCAATGTAGAAATTCTCTTTGGCCAGGAACTCGCACCATTCATCATCGATGGTCGTGCCATTGGTCTGGATGCCGTTGATGATCTTTTTGTTCGACGGCAGATACTTTTTCTGGAGATCCACCGCCTTGCGGAAAAACTCGACGCCGAGCAAGGTCGGCTCGCCGCCATGCCATGAGAAACTGACGGTTTCCCCCGGCGTCGCTTTGATATGCTGCTCGATGTAGGTTTCCAGTGTCTTGTCGTCGAGACGAAAGTTGGAGCCTTTGGGATAGAGATCCTCTTTCTCCAGGTAATAGCAATAGTGACAGTCGAGGTTGCAAATCGCCCCGACAGTCTTGACCATGATCTGAAATTCACGCGCCGCGGTTTCCAAATGAATCGCCTCCCGTAATCCAACCAAGCCGGCGCCGTGACGCTACTCGCCCAGGGTCGCCTGCCATGGTGGGACTCTACTGAAAAAACTAAGCGATGTCATCAGATGGCGGGACGCTCCGGGTTGGAGTTCATCACTAATTCGCCGCCGCGCCGTCCCAAGTCGCGGCGTGGCTGCGCCGATCGGTTGAGCGTCGTCGTCGTGGCGCTCTCTAAAAAGACAGTTTTTAAGGTGTAAAATGCGCATTCTTTTTGTTAACCTTCGAGGCGTTATGAGACCAGCCAAATTACTAATCATTATCGGTGCGTTGGTCTTTTACTTCAGCCATACGGGATCGGCCCGGGCCTGCAGTTGTAGCGCGCCGGCGACAACCGCCGAGGCGTTGAAGCAGTCTACGGTGGTGTTTAAGGGCAGAGTCGTCAAGATCAGTGTTCCAACTTTGGATTGGATAGGTCTCACTCGCACCGGCGCTCATCGAGTTAAGTTCGAAATATTGAAACAGTGGAAAGGCGCGGCGGCCGAGACTACCGTTGTCGTCACGCGGCTTACCGGAGAGGGGTGCGGATTCCCGTTCGAGGAGCAGAAAGAATACCTGGTTTACGTCGCAGCCGAGCAAAAGCATATTCAAAGCGGCATTTGTACCGGGACGAAAAGCATTGTCGATGCGGCAGAAGAGATGGAAGAACTGGATGAGCTTTCGTCACCGCTGCCCCGATGACAATTGTCCATCGAGATTAATTTGCGGTTCAAAGATTTGGCGTTGCGGCCGAAGTGGAATTAAGCGAAAAGCAAAAAGGCGTGGTGCGCGGCGTCATTCCCGCCGTGGCAAGTGCGGTGCTTGCCATGTGCGGGGTTACGTTCTTGATTCCTGTAAGCGCGCTGCCCGTGGACGAACCGGCGGCGCGACTCGCATGGGGATTGCGGTGGGCTGTGCTGCCGATCCTCACTCTGATGATTTCGGTCATGCGGGTGGCGAACCATCGATTCTCTACGCCGGAAGATATCGACGGCAGCGGGCTCACTATCGGCACCTCGCGCATGTTGGTGCTTCGGGCGATTTTGCAGAATACCTTGGAGCAGTCTGTGCTTGCCGTCGCCGCTTATTTGATTTGGGCGGCGGTCATGCCGCATAGTTGGCTACGGGCGATTCCGGTGGCCGCGGTACTATTTGTCGTGGGCCGCATTCTTTTCGCCAGCGGTTACGAACGCGGCGCCGCTGGGCGCGCAACCGGGTTTGGCTTAACTGCCTACCCGACGTTCGGCATGTTGACCCTATTGGCCGGCGCTCTCGGGTTGCGGATACTGCGCTGGCTCGCCGGTTAGCCGAACCGGTAAAAAAATCACCGTCGTTGGTTCAACGACTATTATGGCAACTCCCGACTTCCACGGCGTTTTCCCCTATCTTGTTTCGCCGATCGATTCCTCGGGTGCCGTCAAGAGCGATGTTCTGGCGCGCCTGTGCGACGATCTTATTAAAGCCGGCGTCCATGGCCTGACGCCGCTCGGTTCGACCGGTGAGTTTGCCTATCTAAACTGGGCGCAGCGGCGGCGGGTGGTTGAAGTCGTCATTGAGGCGGCGCGCGGGCGGGTGCCGGTGGTGGCGGGGGTGGCATCGACGACGATCGCGGATGCGACGGCGCAGGCGCGGGAGTTCGCGCAGATGGGGGCGAGCGGCATTCTCGCCATTCTCGAAGCCTATTTCCCGCTCTCGGACGGCGGCGTGTTCGATTACTTCAAGGCGATTGCCGATGCAGTTTCGCTCCCCGTGGTGCTTTACACCAATCCGACCTTTCAGCGCTCCGATTTAACCCTGCCGGTGATTGACCGGCTCAGTCAGATTCCCAACATCGGTTATATCAAAGACGCATCGAACAATACCGGCCGGCTCCTGTCGATTCTGAATCAAGTGCAGGGGCGGATGAAGGTCTTTGCCGCGTCGGCGCATATTCCCGCCACGGTCATGTTGATCGGCGGTGTCGGTTGGATGGCGGGGCCGGCCTGTGTCGCGCCGCGCCAGAGTGTTGCGCTTTACGAGACTTGCCGGCGCGGCGATTGGACGCGAGCGATGGAGTTGCAGCGGCCGCTGTGGGCGCTCAACCAGGCCTTCGCCAAATACAATCTCGCCGCCTGCATCAAAGGCGCCCTCGAACTTCAGGGTTACGCGGTGGGCGCGCCGTTGCCGCCGCAAGCGCCGCTGACGGCTGAGGCGCTTGCAGACGTGAAGCAGACGCTAATCGCTCTCGGTGCGCTGAAACAGTGATTGCAATTTTACACCGGGTGGAGTTATTCAAGGAAGCGCGCTACATGGTCATGGGGATCGACGAATCGGCCGGAAAGGAGCCAGCGATGATGCACACGACCTGGGTTAAATTCGCCGCCGGCGCGATGGCGGCGGTATGGCTCGTTTGTTGCCTCGGCACTTCGCTGGCGGCGACGCCGGCGCCCAATAAGCGCGTGCGCATCCTCTATGCCGACTTCAGCGAGCGCATGGGCCTGTTCTTTGTCGCCAAGGATCAACGTTTCTTCGAAGAGCAGGGCTTGGACGCAGACCTGGTTCAGGTAAACACGGGCCCGGTGGCAGTGGCTGCGATGGCCGCCAACGAAGCCGAGTTCTACACCGTGTCGGCCACCGGTTCCGCTCTCGGCGCCATCTCAAGCGGGCTCGATCTGGTCTGGGTGGCGGGAATGATCAATAAACTGGACGGTTACTTTTACGTCTCATCGAAAGTCCAAAAGCCCGAGGATTTGAAAGGCAAGACGCTCGGCGTGCAAAGCATCGGCGGCGGCATATGGATGTTTGTCATGATGACGTTGGATCACTGGGGCTTGAGCCCGGAGCGCGATAAGATTCAGATGCGGGTGATCGGCGACCAGTCGGTGCTGGTGCAATCATTAAACGCCGGGCTGATCGATGGCTCGGTATGGGGCTACGCCTATAATTCTGCCTTGCAACGCAGCGGCGGTCGGCTGTTGGCGGATTTGACGGCGCTCAACATTCCATACCAGGGAACCGGGCTGGCGGCGCGGCGGGGATTTATTGCCAGCTCGCCGGACGTAGTAGAGAAGACTTTGCGCGGCTTCATCAAGGCCAACAGTTTTGTCCGGGACAAAAGCAATCAAGCGGCGGTGGTGCGCAGCATTCGTAAATGGTTGCGGCTATCGCCCAACGATAACACCGATGACTTGTACGAACGCATGCGGCTGCTCTACGACCGGCGCATCGCACCAACCCGCGAGGGCATGCAAAACGCCTTGCGGGTGCTGGGTAAAGTCGATCCCAAGTACACCAAGCTAAAAGTGGAAGATCTGGTTGACGATCGCATCGCACGCAAGTTGGAGACGCAATGACTTTACGGCGGTGGCGCTAAACCAGCCGTCGATGGAGGGATAAATCATGATCCGCATCGTTCATATCCTTAATCAGTTTTTCGCCGGCATCGGCGGCGAGGACAAGGCCGATATCGCTGTCGCCGTCGCCGACGGCGCAGCGGGGGCGGCTCGCGGTCTGCAAACCCAGCTGGCCGAGCGCGGCCAGGTGGTCGCGACGCTTTACTTTGGCGACAATTATTTTCATGAACACAAAGACGACGCGCTGGCGGCCATTACCGCCGAATTAGAAAAACAAAAACCAGATGTGGTTATCGCCGGTCCGGCGTTTAACGCCGGGCGTTATGGGCTCGCCTGCGTGGATATTTGCCAGGCGGTGAGCGAGAAGCTTGACATGCGCTGCGTCACCGGCATGGAGCCGGAAAACCCCGGCGTCGGCGTCTACCGCGACAATCACAACGACAAAGTGTTTTTACTGCCGACGGCGGAAACCGCGTCGGGCATGGCGCGCGCGCTGGCGGCGCTGGCAACCTTCGCCTGCCGTTTGGCCAACGGCGAAGAGATCGGGCCGGCGGCGGACGAGGGATATTTGCCGCGCGGCATTCGCCGGCTGGTGCGCGTCGACAAGAGCGGCGCGGATCGCGCCATCGAAATGTTGCTCGCCAAGATCGACGGCAAGCCCTTCACCACTGAGATCCCCATGGAGGTTTGGGACAAAGTCGAGCCGGCGGCAGCGCTGGCCGATACCGCCGCGGCCAATTTGGCGGTGATTTGCACCGGCGGCGTGGTGCCCTGGGGCAATCCCGACGGCTTCAAAACCTATCGCAATACATTTTGGCGTAAATATAATTTCTCCGAGCTGAAAGCGTTGGAGCCGGGCCAGTGGGAAGCGGTGCATGGCGGTTACAACGTCGCCTTTATGAATCAAAACCCGCACTACGGCATGCCCCTCGATGCGCTGCGGTCTTTGGAAGCCGACGGCAAGATCGGCCGGGGCAAACTCTATCCGGCTTATTACGTGATCCCCGGCAACCAGGGCTCGCCGGCGGTGATGCGCCGGGTCGGCCAGGAGATCGCCGCCGATCTAAAAAAGGACGGCGTCGAAGCGGTCTTGCTGGTGGCAACTTGAGGCACCTGTAGTCGCAGCGGCGCTGTGATTAGCAAAGAACTCGATCGAGCGAAACTTCCGGTGGCGATGATCAGTGCGATGTATCCGGTGGCGGAGCAGGTGGGCGCCAGCCGTATCGTCAAAGGCGTATCGATCCCGCACCCCTGCGGCGATCCAAGCTTGCCCGCCGCGCTGGACGCGCAGTTGCGCCGCGAGATTGTCTCGACGGCACTGAAGGCGCTTGAGGCGAAGGTCGAATCGTCGACGGTGTTCACGCCGAAGATCGCGACGAGCGCGTGAGGGGGAGTCGTGATCGTGTTCGCGGCTCGTGTTCGTTCATCCGTTTACGATGATGACCTATAAGTTCGTTGAGTTTATCCCCCCTTTGAAAAAGGGGGGAAGGGGGGATTTTCTCATGCTCGTAAACTTCAAATCCCCCTCGGTCCCCCTTTTTCAAAGGGGGATGTTATGAGCACCTTGGTAGGAGTATTCCTGCGTTGCGGTATTTGTCTAGGAATTATCCATGCGTCTTGAGTTGGCGGAGTTTCCGGTGGCGAGCATCAAGCTCGCCGATCGGTTTCACTACGCCGCTGGGCAGCTGACCGTTGACAAGTCGGCCATCGAGCAATCGGTCTTGCAGGAGAGCCGCATCGCGGCGGCCTGGCTCGATGTCGTCTCACCCGGCGATAAAGTTCGCATCACCGGCATCCGCGATGTCGTCGAGCCGCGCGTCAAAGTGAGCGGCTCGGGGCAAGTGTTTCCCGGCGTGCTTGGGCCGGTGCAGCCGGTCGGGGAGGGCCGGACACATCGGCTCTCCGGCATGGCTGTGTTCGTCACGGCCGAGTACGAGGGCATGGTGCGCGCCGGGCTCGGCGTGCAGCGCAGCGCGATCCTCGATATGTGGGGCGGCGGCGCGGCGGCGTCGTCATTCAGCGGGCTCAACGGATTAGTTCTGAATCTGCGCCTGGCGAAGGGGTTGTCGGAACTCGCCGCGCACACAATCATTCAGCGTGCCGCTTTAGAAACCGCCAAGCGCCTGGCTGAAGTGACGCTTGGATTGAGTCCGGCGCAAATCGAGGTCTTTGAATTAGGCGGCGCCGATCCGACGCTGCCAAGTGTCCTGCTCATTCAAGGCTGTTTGACCGATGCCGGCAATCCGCACTCCGGCGTCGGCTATTTCGGCCTGCCGGTCCGCGACTCGCTGGCGACCACGGTGCATCCCAATGAGTTTCTCGACGGCGCGTTCACCATGTACGCCACTCGATGCCTGGCCTACTTCCCGGTCACCTGGGATTGGCAGAATCATCCGTTGCTGCTCGGGCTCTATCGCGCGCATCGCCGCAGCGTCAACTTTCTCGGTGTCATCCTCGAACGCATCGCCTTCGATACCTTTCATGGCAAAGAAGTGATCGCCCAGAATACCGCGCAATTGGCGACCATGCTGGGCGCCGATGCAGCGCTGCTGTCCTGGATCGGTTCCGGCAACGCCTTTGTCGATGTCATGCTGACCTTGCGCGCCTGCGAGGGGCGCGGCATCAAGACCAATTTGGTCACTTACGAATACGGCGGCAAAGACGGCGTCGATTCGCCGCTGCTGTTTTACACGCCGGCGGCGAGCGCCATGACCAGCACCGGCAGCCGCGATCGTTGGATCGAACTGCCGGCGGCGGAAAAAATTGTCGGTCCCTACGAGGAAATCAAAGTGTTGACTTATCCGGGCGCGCCGCTAACTTCGGCGCGGGGCCCGTTCACGCTTGACGCCCGCGACATGATTCTCGGCGGCGTCGATTATTGGGGCCGCGGCGGCTGGAACTGCGCCGCTTATTGATGCAAACGGAGCGAAGATGAAAAGACTGGCAACGGCTATTGCGATGCAATTAATTGCTTTACTCGCGACGATGGAGTTCGCCGGCGCGGCCACGGCGCCGAGCAAAATCGTCATCGCCTACGCGTCGCTCAACGAGCGCGGCGCCGGCGCTTTGCTGGTGGCGCGGGATCAGGGCTTCTTTCGCAAGTACGATCTGGATGTGAATCTGATCTTCATGCGCAACGCCGCGGTGGCGTTGTCGGCGCTATCGGCGGGCGAGGCGCAGTTCTATTCGGGGTCGGCCAATGGCTCCGTGCTCGGCGCCATCGCCAACGGCCTCGACCTGGCTTTCATCGCCGGCTTGGCCAACAAACTCAACGGCACCATGGTGGCGTCGCCGGCGATTGCGTCGCCGGCCGATTTGAAGGGCAAGAACATCGGTATCCAGAGCATCGGTGGCGGCGTCTGGATGATCACCCAGCTGGTGCTCGAACACTGGGGACTCGATCCTAAACGGGACGGCATCAACCTGCGCATCGTTGGCGATGAATCCGTGATGGTGCAGTCCTTGATGTTGGGCAGTATCGACGCGACTTACGCCGGCTACGCCTATGCGACCATGCTCAAGAAGCAGGGTTTTCGTGTGATGGCGGACCTGACCAAACTCGGCGTGCCGTTTCAGAGCACGGCGATTTTAGCGCGCCGAAGTTATTTGAACTCGAACTCTGCCACGGCGGAGAAAGTGATCCGCGCTTTAGTCGAAGCGATCGCTTTCATTCAGCGCCCATCCAATAAGGGTGCGGTGGTCGCGACCCTGACGAAAAATTTGCAGATCGTCCGGCCAGAGGAAGCGGAAGAGGGGTACGAAGTGATTCGCAATGTCTATGAGCGGCGCGCGTTCCCGAATCCCGAGGGGATCAACAACGCGATTCGTCTGCTCGGCCTCGGCAATGAAAAAATTCGCCAGCTCAAGGCCGCTAATATCGTCGACGATTCAATCGTGCGCAAGTTGGAGAAGGACGGGCTGTTTCAATAAAAAAACACGTTCCAATTGTTCCAACGGTTCCACAGGTTCCAAAATCGGATCGGTTGTGCTTCGCGCTACCTATCGTTTCCAAGCGAAAAACTCCATGCAACTTACCTTGGCAGAATTTCCGGTGCGGCAGATTCGCCTCGGTAGCGTATCTGGTTATCACGATGAACTGTTGGAAGTTGACCGTGAGGATCTGACTCGGCTGGTGCGCCAAGATGCGCGCATTGACAGTGCGCAACTAGACGTGGTGTCGCCGGGCGAACCGGTGCGGGTCACCGGCATCCGCGATGTCATCGAGCCGCGAGTCAAGTTCGATAATGACGCGCAAGTATTTCCCGGCGTGATCGGTCCGGTGGTGACGGTGGGCGATGGTGTAACCCATCGGCTTTCCGGCATGGCCGTGCTCGCTGCCGCGGCGTACGAGGGCACGATTCGCGCCGGCACCGGCGTGCAGCGCAGCGCCATCCTCGACATGTGGGGCGCCGGCGCGGCGGCATCGCGCTTTAGCGGGCTGCGCCATCTGGTGTTGAGCCTGGAAATTCGCGCCGGCTTGGGCGAACTGGAAGCGCACCAGGCGATTCAGCACGCGGCCTATCAAGTCGCGTGCAAGCTCGCCGAAACGACCAAAGGACTGACCGCTGCGCGCACGGAGATTTTCTCATCGCCGGCGCAGCGCAGCGCGCGGCCACGGGTGGTGTTGATTCAAGGCTGCATCACCCAAGCGCAGCAGCCCCATGCCGGCGTGAGTTACTATGGCCTGCCGATCCGCGAGTCGTTGCCGACGGCACTCAACCCCAATGAATTATTCGACGGCGCGATGACCATGAACACCACCCGCGGCATCGGCTATTACCCGACGACCTGGGATTGGCAGAATCACCCATTGGCGCTGGGCTTGTGCCGCGAGCAAGCGGCGGGCAATGTCGATTTTGCCGGCGTCATCATAGAGCGCATCTCCTATGAGACCCATCACGCCAAAGAAGTCGTTGCCCACAACGCGGCGCGGTTGGCGCAAAGTTTGGGCGCCGACGCGGTGCTGCTAACCTGGCTCGGCTCGGGCAATGCCTTCGTCGAGATGATGTTGACGATTCGCGCCTGCGAGGGGCTCGGCATCAAAACCGTTCTCGTCACTTACGAGTACGGCGGCAAAGACGGTGTCGATTCGCCGCTGCTATTCTACGCCGCTGAAGCGGACGCCGTGGTCAGCACCGGCAGCCGCGATCGCTGGATCGAATTACCCGCGGCGGAGAAAGTCATCGGTCCCTACCGCGATATTCGTGTCTTGACCTATCCCGGCGCTCCGACGACGCCGGCGTCCAATGCTTTGACACTCGACGCGCGCGATATGATCATCGGCGGCGTCGACAATTGGGGCGGAGGGAAGTGGGCGTGTGAAATTGTATTAGCAGCAGAGGAGAGAGAGTGGCGGAGAAACCCAAACAGATCATTCCCATCGGCGGCGGCGGATTTTACCGGGATGCAGAGAATCTTGAACTGGAGAAATACGTCATTCGGCAAAGCGGATCGGACAACCCGCGCGTCTGCTTCATCCCGACGGCGAGCGGCGAGCCGGATCATTATGTCGCCAGTTTCTATACCGCGTTCTTAAAGCTTGGCTGCCAACCTTCGGTGCTGACGTTTTTCAAGCGGACGCCGGACTTGCGCTCGTTCCTGCTCAACCAGGACGTCATCTTCGTCGGCGGCGGCAACACGAAAAGCTTGATCGCCGTGTGGCGCGATTGGGGCGCCATCGAGATACTCCGCGAGGCCTGGCAATCCGGCATCGTGCTCACCGGCGTGAGCGCCGGTGCGATCTGCTGGTTCGAGCAGGGGTTGACCGATTCTTTTTCCGACGGACTACGGCCGCTCGACTGTCTGGGTTTTCTTCCTGGCAGTTGTTGTCCGCACTACGACGGCGAAGCGCAGCGCCGGCCGTCGTTGCATAAGTTGTTGACCGCCGGTGAAATCGCCGCCGGTGTCGCCATCGAAGACTGGACCGGCGTGCATTTCATTGGCAGTGAGATTCATAAAGTGATCGCGTCCAAGCGCGGCGCGCGGGCTTACAGCATGCGCGCAGTCCATGGCTCGGTGCAGGAAGTGGCGCTCGATAGCGAGTTTCTGGGGGTGGCGGGGGAAAACTGAACGACGCCCGATGCCAATATTTGCTTCGCGAAGATTACAGGATCATTTAATTGCTTGAATGGTAACACTGGGTTGCGTACTTCGCGCTTCAAAGACCGAGAATGGGACGAGGAGCGCAAGATCGTATCGGTGCCGGCGTGCTATAAACTAAAGGAAGGACCGTTTTTCTTCTTATCATCGAATTCCTGTTGCCAAACTCCGAAGTGGCTAATTCGCCATCGACCGCGCGGGGATTTCGATTCGGTTAATTCATTTGGCATGGTCATGACCGGCGGCGCTGGTGCTAAGGAGCAGGGCGTACGCGCCGACTCATTGCGGCTGTGCTTGCTTAACGGTTTGGCTGCCGGCGGCGCGGCGCCGGGTGAGCTGGCTCACGATGACGATGGCCGCGAAGCCGGCTCCGGCAAGATCGGTCCAGATCCCAGGAAAAACCAGGCATATCCCGCCGGCGGTGAGTAAGGCGCGCTGCCGGTAGGAAGCGGCGGTGATGAAATAACCGTGCAGCCCGCCAGCGAATAGCGCGATGCCCACACAAGCCGTCGAAAAGCTCCAGATAATCGTCGGCCAGTCGCCGATCATCAACAGCGCCGGCTGATAGACGAACATAAACGGGATGATGAAGCCGGCGGCGCCGACCTTCATGGCGGCCCAGCCGCTTTCCCACATATCCGCTTTCGCCAGTCCGGCCGCGGCAAACACGGCGAGCGCCACCGGCGGCGTGATCGCCGAGAGAATCGCGTAATAGAAAGCGAACATATGGGCAGCCGGCTCGATCACGCCGAGCTTCATGATCGCGGGGATGAGCAACGCGGTAAGGAGAATATAAGAAGGTGTCGTCGGCAGGCCGGTACCGAGCACGATGCCGGCAAGCATCGTCATGAAGAGCGCGATGAACAGGCTGTCCTGCGCCAGCGCGACCACCCACTGGGTGAATACGATGCCCAGGCCCGACAGCGTCACCACGCCGATCATGATGCCGGCGGAAGCGCAGGCCAGCGCGACCGCGAGCGAATTCTTGGCGCCGTCCACCATCGCCTCTATGACAATCGACGGCCTGACGTTGACGCGCGTCGACTTGCGAAGCGCGGCCGCCGGGAAGCAGGCGACCGTGCCGGCGAGGGCTGCAAGCGGCGCGCTATAGCCAGAATACATGACGGTTAACAGAATGACGATTGGCAGGAAGAGATGTCCGCGCTCGGCTATGACGCCCGGCAGCTTCGGCAGCTCCGAGCGGGGCACGCCGACGATGCCGCGACGTTTGGCCTCGAAATGAACCGCGGCGAAGCAGGCGACGTAGTAGAGAATCGCCGGAATGATCGCCCAGATCACCACCTGGCTGTAAGGGACGGCCAAGAACTCCGCCATCACGAACGCGGCGGCGCCCATGATCGGCGGCATGATCTGGCCACCGGTCGACGCCGTGGCCTCGACGCCGGCCGCGAAGTGTGGCGGAAAGCCCGAGCGTTTCATCAGCGGGATCGAAATCGGTCCGTCGACCATGACGTTGGCGACCGCGCTGCCGGAGATCGTGCCGAACAGGCTCGAGCTGATCACCGAGACCTTGCCGGGACCGCCGGCGCTGTGGCCGGTAAGCGCCATGGCAAAGTCCATGAACAATTGGCCGACGCCGGTGCGCTCCATAAAAGCGCCGAACACGACGAAGATAATCACGAACGACGCCGACACCGCGAGCGCCTGGCCGAAAACCCCTTCGGTGGTCATGTAGAGCTGATCGAGGATGCGCATTGGCTCGAGCTTGGCAATGAACAGTCCGTACAGGAGGAACAGAATCGAGGTGACCGGCAGCGACAGGTCGACACAGCGGCGGGTCGCTTCGGTGACGACCACGAGCAGGATCGCGCCGAAGATCATGTCGGCCGGCGTCAGCGCGTCGATGTAATAGATGCGCGTGACGACGTATTCGTAATTGATGAACAGGTAGACCAGTGAAGCGACACCGAGGGCGAGCCAGGTGTAGTCGAAAAGGCTCGGAATCGGCCTTTGGATATTTACGCGGGTGCCATAAATTAGAAAGACCAGAATCAGCGCAAAGAGCAGGTGGGTGCCGCGGAAGATAATCGCTTCCGGCTGGCCGGCGACGATCACCCACATGTGATAGAGGCCCATCGCGACGGCGCTCACCGTCACGGCGAGACGAATCACGCCCGCGTAACTGAAGTCGATCTTATTCACCTGAGCTATCCGATTCTCCCTCAGGGTCCCGTCAAAGTCGTCGTGAGCCGAATCAAAAATCCCTCTAAATCTCCCTTTACAAAGGGAGACTTTCAATTCCCCACTTTGGAAAAGGGGGGAAGGGGGATTTTTGGATAACTCTTGAGATCAATTCACTCACGTGAAACTGACGTTGACGTAGATCCCACGACCGGGCATCGTCGCAGTGCGCAAACGCGCGGGAGCGCGTCGGCGTCGCCGGTCGGGCTATCTCACCTTCACGGTGACGCCGGCTTCTTTGTAAAACTTGGCCGCGCCAGGGTGGAACGGCACGCCGATGTCCTCGGCCATTCCCTTCGCGGTGAGTCCCCTGATGTCTTTGACGATGGCGGAGAGCAGTTGGGTGTTTTGCGCGATGGTCTTCGTCATGCCGTAGACCGTGTCTTCGGGCAGTTTGCAGGAGGCGACGATGTGGGTCGCATAGCCGATCACCTGCACGTCCTTGTCCTGCTTCGGATAGGTGCCCTTGGGAATGGTATTGAGCGTGTAGCCGGGATTGAGCTTCTTCATCGCCTCAAGCTGATTGGCGAGATCGATCAGCTTCACCTCCCGCGAACTAGCAAGGTCCATCACGGCGCTGGAGGGAATGGTCGTCCCGGCGGTGAAAGCGACCGCATGCCCATCCTGCACTTGAGTGACGGCATCGGTATAGGACACGAAGCTCATCTTGACGTCGTTGTAGGTGAGACCGTTTACCTGCAAGAGCTGCTTGGTGATCTCCTCGGCGGTGTTGCCGCGCGGCTGGGCGGCAATCGCCTTGCCCTTGAAGTCCTTGATCGCGTTGACGCCGGCATCGGCGCGCACGACCACCTGGAAATATTGCGGATAAAGCGTCGCGACGTTGCAAACGTTGGCGTGCGGCTTAGGGAACGGCGGCTTGCCGGCGATCGCATCGACGGTCGAAATCGAATTGCCGAAGCCGACATCGGTCTTGCCTTCCTCGATGCCGCGCACGTTGGCGATGCCGGCGCCCGGCAGCGCCTGTACCGATGTATTCGCAATCGCCTTTTCCCACATGTCCTTGAGCTGGCCGCCCAGAGGCACCCAGGCGCCGCCCTGCGGTCCGGTCATTAACTTGAGATCGGCCGCGGACACAGTTCCTGCCAGCGCAGTGGCAAGAAAGAGGAACCCCAAAACGCCCACGGATCTCTGCATGGCATTTCTCCTTTCATGTGTGCCGCTCGCAAGCGGAACAAAGCGATCGAAATTTATTTTCCAGAGCGCGGTGGCGGTAATACAGCCGAGCGCCCGACCGAGCATGCGCAGGACAGATTCTCACTGCAAAAGCCGTTCCCCGGTTACGACAACAGATTGTACCGGCCTGTATCAGATAAGTTAGCATTAAGTCAACTTTTATCCCCAGTGGATTTCATCTTGTCATCACCAGCGCGCTGACATAAGGTCCGGCCATGAGCTACGGACTTTTTTATCTACCCTCGTCGTTGCCCGCCGCGCGTGGCGAAGGCGCCATGCGCTTTCGTACTATGATCGATCAGGCCGCGTATGGCGGTATCCTGCTAGACGAATTGCGCGACCGCTTCAAAGAGAATCTCGCCATCGTGCTGAAGGCGTGGCGTGAGCCGAAGCTCGATCATCAGGGGCACTTTTACAATTTTCATGGGGTGGAAGTCTTGCCGCGGCCGGTGCAAGAGCCGCACCCCACCGTGTGGATGGCGGCGACGACCTCGGTGGAGTCTTTCGAATACTCGGGCGCACAGGGATTTCACATGATGCTGATCCCGTTTCTAAACGAGGTCGAAGAGCTGCGCGGGGAAATGCAGGCGTACTTCGCTGCTCGGCGGGCTGGCGGGATATGATCAGGCGACGGCGCGAGTGCTCGGCGTCTATCACGCGTACGTCGGTGAAAATTCCGCCGAGGCGCGCGCGGCGGCGGCACATGGACTGCACGAGTATCATTCGGCGGCGCAGGTCGCTCACAGTCTGACTCCCGGCATGGCCGATCCTGAGTCGTATCGCAGCCATGATAAGCATCGAGCGGCTATGAAGCGGCTCACAGCGCCGAAGAAGTACGCGACCATGTGGCCTATGTGCGCGACGGTTCTGCTTGACTGATCTGGCAGGCAACTTCGCATTGGGCGGATTAAGCGACTCACAAGCTCGTGTCTCGATGCGGCGTTTCATGGAACAGGTAGCGCCGAAAGTAGCATGAACGGCTCTCGCGAGCCTGTCGCCGAGATATTTCAACGGCACACACCTGAATTCCGCCTGAGCGGGAATGAGGGTGTAGCCCGTTGTCTTCAAGGCGGCCAGCCGACCGCCTCGCGGTTCGGATTGAGGCTCCTACCGTTCCCATTCCTGCGAGAATTAACTCGATGTTTTCCCATCTTTGAAAAACACTCGCCCGATTACACCCGTGTTCTCAGGTCTGGCCGCTGGCATGCTAGTTGCGCCGTCATCCAGTTGAGAAGCTTATGCGAAAAGGGGCTGGCAATGTATTCAAGGTTATTGATCCCGCTGGATGGTTCGAAGACTGCCGAACGAGTATCTGCCGTTTGCGCGCATCTTGGCCGGTACACTGAAGCTGCCCATTGAACTCCTGGAAGTCGTCGACATCGGCGCAGCGACGGCGCATATCGCAGCTGACAAGGCGCGCTATCTGGACACGATCATCGCCGAGGGCGAAAGCGCGAGCCGGGAGCATTTGGACGAAATCGCCGCGACGTTTGGCGGTTTACCTGTGAGTTGCAAGGTGGAAAGAGGCCGGCCAGCTGATGTGATCATTGAAAGAGCTGAGGCGGAGAAAGGCACACTGATCGCCATGGCGACCCATGGCCGCTCGGGCATCAACCGCTGGATGATGGGCAGCGTGGCGGAAAAGGTGCTGCGCGGCACGACCACGCCGTTATTTCTCGTGCGCGCCAGTGAAGCGGCGCCGGCGGCGCCGCCGGCCGCCATCAAATCCATCGTCGTGCCCCTCGACGGATCTGAGTTAGCGGAGTCGGTGTTGCCCACGGTGTGTGAAGTCGCTAAACAGCTCGACCTCGAGATCGTTCTCTGTCGCGCCTATGAACTCGCGGCAGCGGCGTATTACGGCAGCGAAGACTATCTGCCCAACTATGACGAGATGCTGCGCGACCTGAGGGAAGACGTGGAAGGGTATCTCAAGAAAAAGACGGAAGCGCTTAGGGCGTCGGGGCTAACCAAAGTAACGTGGGCGGCGTTGGCGGGATCCGACGCCGAGGAGATCGTGCGTTACGCCAATAAGCTGCCTGATGCGCTGGTGGCGATGTCTACCCATGGCAGATCCGGAGCGGCACGTTGGGCGCTCGGCAGCGTCACCGAGAAGGTGGTGCGTCATGCGGAGGAGCCGGTGCTGGTGGTTCACGCCGCGTGATCGCCATTGGATGCATCTGGACTGACTAACGTGGTAGTTCGCAGGAGGAGAATATGAGCAAGATAAAAAAGATATTGGCGCCGACGGATTATTCCGACTTGTCCTGTGTCGGTCTGCAACGCGCTTTTGAAAGCGCTCATGACGCGGGCGCGGAGCTGATCGTGCTTCATGTCGTTGACATGGGTAACGACTGGTTCGGCAAACATGAAAATCTCGGTCCGGTGCGCACCTTGATGGCCGAACAGACGGAGTTCCTGGACAAATTCCTGCGAGAGAAGTTCGCTGCGTTGATGAATTTAGTCGAGGTCCGCCAGAAGGTCGAACTGGGCGCGGCCCATGTGAACATCGCCGATCTCGCCGGCCGTGAAGCGGTGGATCTGGTGATCATGTCGACCCATGGGCGCACCGGGCTGGATCACATACTGCTCGGCAGCGTCACGGAGAAAGTGATCGCCCATGCGCCTTGTCCGGTGATGGCGATTCCCGCGCCGAAGCGGCATGAACCGCTGTTTGAGGCGGCATGACGGGTTGCGTGATTTGGCGCCGGCTAGGCTACTCGAATAGGTGGGGCACGAAGGCGCTCAAGTTGTTGGTAACCCGGGTGTCCGATTCGCGGATGCCGATACCTGCGGCGACGCCGTCGATTATCCAACTGCCGATGATCGGAAAGGCGCCGTCGAAGTTCGCGATACGGGCCGTGGCTTGATAGATGAAACCTTCCTCGCCGTAGGGACCGCCGGTTTCCTCAACCACGGCGCCATGGTGAAACGACAAGTTGGCGCCCTCGCGTGACAGCAGCGGCTTTTTGACGTAATTGTTTAAACGCTTCGGGCCGGTGAAATAACACTCCAACAGATTGGCGTGATGCGGGAACAATTCCCACAGAATCGGTAGAATCCCCTTGTTCGATAACAGCATCTTCCAGACCGGCTCGACCCATTGGGTCAAGTTATAAGACGCGAAAAAATGTTCGGCGAAGCGATCGCGCAATAGCCACTCCCAGGGGTAGAGCTTGAAGATGCTGCGGATCGGCTTTTCGGCCTGGTCGACAAACGTGCTTCGTTCGGTGTCCCAACCGATTTCGTCAATAGTGACCAGCGAGCCTTCGATACCGGCCTGGCCAGCCAAATCCATTAGGTAGGTTACCGTCATCAGGTCTTCGCTGTTTTCCACGTCGGGCGGCGGCAGGTAAGTGAAATGCATGGGATTGGCCAGATAGGGCCTCAACTCTTGCCACTTGGCCAAAAGCTTTTCGTGAATGGAATTGAACTGATCGAGATCGGGGAAACGCTCTTGCAGCCAGTACCACTGGGCGACCGCGGCTTCGACCAGCGCGGTCGGCGTGTCGGCATTGTATTCCAGTAACTTTAGCTGCTCGCCGTCATAGGCGAGGTCGAAGCGACCATAGAGCGCCGGCGGTTCGTCCTCCCAGGCTAGCTTGATGAATGGAACCGCAACGGCGGGAATGCCAAGTTCGCCGAAGCGGTTGTTGTCGATGACATGCTGTGCCGCTTCGAGGCACATCTGATGCAGTTCGTTGCTGGCCACTTCGATGCGGTCGATTTCAGCAGAGCGAAACGAATAGTACGCCGACTCGTTCCAGTAGGGTTGCCCCGCGGTATGATGGTAAATCAGGCCGATCTCTTCGACCTTTTTCTCCCAATCTTGACGCGGTGTGGTACTAATTCGTTTCATGCGCAAAATTCTCTCTCACCACGAAGGCACGAAGATCGCGAAGTTCGGAAATTTATATATCTGAAACCTTCGTGTCCTTCGTGCCTTCGTGGTGAACATCCGTATTGGCAAATAGCTAACTGCTGATGGAACCGCCGTGGCTGACGAATGCCTTCCCGGTGGCGCCGAAGCCGCCGCGCGGCACCTGGCTAGCGCTTCGGTAGTTGACGCCGCTCTGCGGCACATGACCGCCGCCGCTAACGACGTCGCCGGGGTAGTATCCGCGGCCGCCGTAGTAGTAGGAATGATAACCAGCGCCGGTGCGGCCCGAGCTGCGCGCGGGATCTTCGCACCAACTGTCCTCGACGACGACGTTGCTGTTATTGACGCAGCGTTTGGCTTCGACCCAGTCGCCGTCGTCGCCGCAGCCGTTCATGAATGCGCTGGCGACGGATGACAGAAACGCAACGGTGACCTTGGCGGATTTCTTCATCGCGAATCATCCGTGGGTGAAGCCTAACGTTACCGAAATAAAGATCACCGCTTTAAACAGGGCGGCGGCGATGTTGCGCTGCTCGGTAACTTCGTCGGCCATGCGCGCGGTGCGAAACACCAGCCGGTCGGAGAGCCAATGAGCCGCCAGCATGGTGACGATCCAGGTGGCGAGATAGGCGGCGACGATGAGCAAGTCATTGCGCCAGCCGGCGGAAGGGCCGCTGATCACCGTGCCGCAAATCATGCCGCCGGCGAGAAGAAACGCGCCCAGTGAAATGCCGACGGCGAGATTCTGATCGTCGAGGGCTTTGTCGGCGCCGTGCGCCACGGCGCGGTAGAGCAGGGCGAGAAATACCAATAATAGTTGGCCGATGATAAACCATAGGAGCGCCGTCAACAGCCCGCTTTCCCAGTCGTAAAACGCGCCGCCGATCACATAGGCGCTGGCCATGTAGGTGGCGCCTTCGACGAGCGCGACGGCGACATTTTTCTCCTCTATCACTTCGCGGTTGTTGCTGAAATGATAGAGGATGAACCAGTCGTTTAAGAAACGGGAAATGTAAATAAGCAAGGTTGCCAAAATTGCATGGACTGAGAAATCCGCCGCGCCTGAGTCGCCTTGGCCACGGTCAAAAATTCCCAGCAGGGAGAAAACCACGGCGATGAGCAAAGAGGCCATAGCGAAGCCCAAGCGCCGCGTTGTCGCGCATGAGCAATTCATTGATCGGATCGTAGCCTTCGAGCTTGCCGGTCAACCAGAGAAATCCCGCTAAGCAGATGAGCAGAAGCAAGACGCCGAGGGCGAGAGTGAGCGGCCCGATCAGGATGCTGTGCCATTCCATTTGAATCTCCCAGGTTGCGCGTGCGATGGTCGAAGTGTAGCTTCGCTCGAAAGTAGCATGGTAGAAAAAGCGCTGTAAAGCGTAATGAGGAGATTCGCCCGCGTGGATTCATATTCTGCACAGATCGGTAAATTTGCCGGCGACTTGAAGCTTGTCGATGTGCCGCCGGCGGTGATCGAGAAAGCCAAGCTGGTGTTTCTCGATACTCTCGGCGTCGCGCTGGCGTCCTCGACCATGGATTTCGGCGCGATGGTCACCCAGGTGGCCAAGAAACTCGGCGGCCCGGGCGATAGCGCGATTATCGGTTCGCCGCACCGGGTGGCGGCGGCCAATGCGGTGATCGCCAACGGCACCCTGGCCCATGGCCTGGATTACGACGACACCTTGGAAGAGGCGATCGTCCACACCGGTGCTTGCGCCTGGATGACCGCCTTCGCGGTGGCGGAAGAAACCGCGGCTAGCGGTGCGGCGTTGTTGGCAGCAGCCATCGTCGGTACCGAGGTGCTGTGTAAAATCGGTCTGGTGGCGCCGGGAAAATTTCACGCCCGCGGTTTTCATCCGACGGCGATCTGCTCGACTTTTGGCGCCGCGGCAGCGGCGGGCCGGCTCTACGGCCTCAGCCTGCCGCAATGGATCGATGCCTTCGGACTATGCGGCAGCCAGAGCTCGGGCATTATCGAGTACTTGGCCGACGGTACCTGGACCAAGCGTTTGCACCCGGGTTGGTCCGCCCATGGCGGCGTCATCGCGACGCTCTTGGCCCAGGAAGGCTTTCGCGGACCGGCGAAAGTTTTCGAAGGCACCAACGGTTTTTTCCCGACCTTCGGCGGCAAGAACGATTATCGCTATGAGAAAATAACCGAGCTCGGCAAAGTCTGGGAGATTCCCAAGCTGACTTTTAAATCTTATCCCTGCGGTTCGATCTCCCATCCCTACATGGATTGCGCCCTCAAGATTAAACAGCAGCATGGGCCGGCGCCGGAGCGGATAAGAGAAGTCGTGTGCCGCACCGCGGAAGGACCGGTGCATCGGCTGTGGGAGCCGCTGGCTGACAAACGGCAGCCGATCAGTTCCTATGGCGCCAAGTTCAGTCTGCCCTACAGCATCGCGGTGATGTTAGTGCACGGGCGAGCCGGCTTGGAGGAGTTTACCGACGAAGCGATTCACGACGCCGGAGTCCTGCGTCTCGCGGCTAAAGTACGCTACGAACTCGATCCGACCATCGACTACCCGCGCCATTTTTCCGGCCATGTCAAAGTCTTTCTCGACGATGGCACTGTGCTCGAAGAGAACCAGCCCCATCCGCGCGGCGGTTTTGAAGACCCGCTGCCGCCCTCCGACATCGAGGCGAAGTTCCGCGCCAACGCCAAGCTGGCACTACCGATGGACCGAGTCGAAAAAGTTCTCGACGCGGTGCAGCATTTGGAACAGTTATCCTTGACCCGAGAGCTGAGCGATCTGTTGCTTAAATTATGACGCTTTGCGCGGCTTCCGCGATTCGGCGAAGACTGTCCCGGCCATGACCAAGCGAAGGGTGTTGCGCGCCGCCGCTTACGTTTTCGTCGCCATCGCGTTACTCGCTTGTGGCGGCGACAGCTTTGACAGCGTGCGTAACTTGCGATCGACCAACGAGGCGATCGTCTGCTTGGGCGACAGCTTGACCGAAGGCGTCGGTGCCGATGGCGGCGAAGACTATCCGTCGGTGCTGTCGCGCGAACTGGCCTTTCCGGTGCTTAACCGTGGCCGGCGCGGCGACACCACGGCGCTGGCCCTGGCGCGGTTATCGGAAGTCCTCGACGGCAACCCGCGGCTGGTGATTGTTTTATTGGGCGGCAACGATTTCTTGCGCCAGGTGCCACGCGCGGAGACGAAGAAAAATTTAGCAGAGCTGGTGCGGCGCATACAGGCTCAAGGCGCCATGGTGGCGATCGCCGGCATGCGGCTTGGGATATTTACCGATGAATACAGCCCGATCTACGAAGAGGCGGCTAAGCAGCTTGGCGCCTTTTACATGCCCCAGGTGATGCAAGGAATTCTTACCGACGCCAAGCTCAAAAGCGATCCGATCCATCCCAACGGCGCGGGCTATCGCTTGATGGGGCAGCGTATCGCCGAGAAGATAAGGCCGCTGCTGCGCGAGGCAGATCGTTTGACCGGACGGCGCGGCTTTTAGTCAAGTAATATACCGCTACGCCGGCCAATAGGATCGCTGCCCAGGCGGCTACGCCGCTGACGAGTTTCGGATCGCTGGAGCCGAAGAGCCAGCCTAATCCATCGCGTTGGAAGTCGCCGAAGACACGTAAAGTTTTTAAGCTAAACACCCATCCTGCGTGCAAGCCGATGGCGAGATACAAATTGCCGGCGCGCTCCACGGCAAATGATAATACGGCGCCGACGAGTAGCAGTCCGATCAGGCCGGGCAGCAATGACAGCGGGTCGAGAAATGGCGTGAAGGTGTACCCCAAATGGCGGAAGCCGGCGCCGAGGTCGAGGCTGTCGAGAAAGTAGGCATCGCCCGGTCTGACGAAATGGAGCGCGGCATAAAATAAGTTGGCCAGGAGATAAGCGCGGACCTTGTAGCTATGGGCGCGTAGTCCCATGAACAAGATGCCGCGAAAAAATATTTCCTCGAACACGCCGGCAAATATTCCCGCCGCCGCGGCGCTGGCAACTCGTCCGATGGCGACCGATCTTGTCAGCCGAAAGAACGGCGTAAAGACTTCGGCCGCGGTCATCGCGGCGACGACCAAGAGCATTGAAGCCAACGCCAAGCCGAGGCCGGCGGCGAAATCTCGTCGCGCGGTAGCAGCGCCGACCCGCCACAGCTCTTTCAACTGCGCGGGAATCAGCGCGCGCCGGCCAACGATGAACAGCAGGATACCGGAAATCATGAAGGCGCGATCGAAGGTGCGATGGAACGGAATGCGCTGCGGCATTAGCGCCGGCCACTGGGTCATGAACCAGTCGGCGCCCAGGGATAGGACAGGGCTGATGACGCAAGCGAGGGCGAGTGCGAGCAACAGGTAGAGGAGGAGTCGCTGGTGCGGTTGCCACGATGTCATGAACTCTTCAACTATGTTATAGCGACGAAACGATGGCAAGCAGCGGCAATAAAAAACTCCTCGGCAAGGTCGCGCTGATCACCGGCGGCAGCCGTGGTATCGGCCGTGCCATCGCCGCGGCCTATGCGGATCAAGGTGCCCAAGTGTTTATCTGCGCGCGCAACCCGGCAGCCATTGATCGCACGGTGGCGGAGATTCAAAAAGCCGGTGGCGAGATCGCTGGTGCCCCGGGCGATATCGGCAACGCTAGGCACGTGCGGCGCATCGTCGCTGCCGCGCTGGCGAAATTCGCCGCCATCGATATTTTGGTCAACAACGCCGGCATCCTCGGACCGCGGGTGGCGATCGCCGATTATCCGATCGCCGAGTGGGAGGAAGTCTTGCGGATCAATCTCAATGGGCAGTTTTTTATTACCCGCGAAGTTTTGCCGGGGATGTTAGCGCGCCGGGGCGGCTCGATCATTAACCTGACTTCCGGCGTTGCACGGCTTGGCAAGGCGCGTTGGGGCGCCTATGCGGTCGCGAAAGCCGGCTTGGAGGGATTTACCCAGGTGCTCGCGGATGAAGTTAAAGCTAGCGGGATTAGAGTGAATTCGGTCAATCCGGCGCCAACGCGAACCGGCATGAGAGCGGCGGCATATCCGCAAGAAGATCCGTCGACGCTGCCGACGGCGGAATCGGTTCTGCCTATTTTCATCTACCTGGCATCGGATGAATCGCGACGGGTTACCGGCCAGGCGTTGAACGCGCGTGACTGGCGAGAAAATTCGTGATGAGCTTCAGCGGCTTGCTCGCATCGATTGCCGCGGTACTGGCGGCGACTCTGTTGCCTTGGTCCAATTTCGTCGGTCATTCCCATTGGGGTCGGGTTCAGTGGGTACCATTCTACGGCCATCGGTTGGACTGGTTGGACATCGCCGCCAATGTCGCGCTTTTTGTCCCATTGGGCTATTTCGCCGGCGGATTTCTCTCCGCTCTTTTGCCTGGAAAAAAGCAGCTCTGGGTGCTCGTTGGCGCGACGCTGCTTTCGACATTGGCCGAGTTTTTACAAATTTACTCACACGGCAGATTTCCGTCCGCCACCGACGTTGGTTGCAACGTCTTGGGCGCGGCGCTTGGCCTAATGCTTTCCGCCCGGCGGTCGTTAGGCAGCGCGAAAGACCGCGCGCCGAGGGGGCAGCAAGTCCTGGCAGCGAAAGACCGCTAAGCCAATTGACGCTCAGGAGGTTATCCGTTAGATTTGACCGTCCGCGAAAATCACGTGAACCGATGCCCGACATCATGGACATCTGCTATTGATTCCAGAAACGAGTGGCCTGCCTGTGAAGACTCATTTTTTTGTTGCCCTATTGATCTTACAATTGTTTGTCGGCGCCAAGGTCGACGGTCAAGAACTGAAGAAGATCAAGATCGGCTATCCGGCGATCTCTTACAATCAGATTCACATTTGGATCGCCAAGGATGCCGGCATCTATCGGCGCCACGGACTCGATGCCGAAGTGATATTCTTTCGCGGCGGCCAAATGGCGACGCAGGCGCTGGTCGCCGGCGATCCGCCGATCGTCAATATCGGCACCGTGGTGCCGGCCGGCCTGCAGGGTCACGATATTGTTTTGATCGCTTCGTCCGAATCGGCTTATAATTATTCTGTCGTCGCCAAGCCGGCGATTACGCGGGTCGAACAACTGAAGGGTAAACGATTGGGTGTCAGCGGCTTTGGCTCGGCCTCCCATAACGCCGCCCTGATCTTGCTGAAAAAGTTCAATCTCGAAGCCGGCAAAGATGTCGCGCTGGTCGTTGCCGGCCCGACCATGGAGCGGCTCGCCGCGGTGGAAGCTGGGCGGATCGAAGCGACGATTCTCACGCCGTCCGAGACCCCGCGGGCGAGAAAGCAGGGTTTGATCGAAGTTTACGACATGCTCGAACTCGGCATCGAAGTGCAGGGCAATGGCTTCGCGACTTCGCGCGGCTTCATCCGCAGCCAGCGCGACACCGTTCTGAGCGCGCTGCGCTCCTATGTCGAGGCGATTTATTTTATCGGTAAGAATAAGGACGAGTCCAAGCGCATCGCCGCCAAGTACATGCGCACCAACGATCAGGAAGTGTTGGACGCGACCTATGACTGGTTCGCCAAGAGTGTCGCCAAGCGGCCCTATCCGACGTTGAAAGGCATTCAGTATCTGCTCGACGAGTTGGCGCCAAAGGTGGCTCAGGCCAAAACCGCCAAGCCGGAACAGTTCGTCGATGTAAGCTTGCTGCAGCAATTGGAAAAAGAAGGCTTCTTTACTGAGATGGCCAAACGATATCAGTAGCGTCGACGCCAACTCGCATGCCGTGCCTAAACCAAAGGAGGTAGTATGAATCTCAAGATCGGTCAGAAGTTTCCCGACATCGAGTTACCCGACCACGACGGACAGTCCGTGAAATTGTCCGAGCTGGTCGGCAAGTTTCCCTTCATCCTGGCTTTTTACCGCGGCTACTGGTGAGGCAAGTGCCAGGTGCAGTTGCGCCAATACGTAGAATTGCAAAGGGAGCTGGCGGTAAACTATTGCCATCTCGCGGTCTGCTGTGTCGATTCGCCGGAAATCAACGATGCCTTTCGCACCGGCTTGGGCGCGCAGTATCCATTTCTGAGCGATCAAGAGCGCAAGGTCGTCAAGCTGCTCGACATGACCGAGACCTCCAAAAGCAAGGGGGTGACGGCCATGCCGCATACGTTCGCGCTGATGCCGGACCTGACGATCCACAATCTTTACAACGGCTACTGGTTTGTCGGCCGGCCGACTCTCGACGAACTGCGCGCCGATCTGCGCGCCATGCTGCGCAAAGTCCGGCCGGACTACGAAGGCCCGGTGGGTTAGGAATTGTCGTGGGCGGCTGCACCGGTTGGAAATCTTCAATTTGGTTCTACGACGCATCAACGTAGGGGCAGACCTGTGTGTCTGCCCTCTCGGACGGGCGACCACACAGGATCGCCCCTACGGTTTTCTGGTGAAACTGAACGGCTACCCGACGGTTGCAAGCGGGCTTGGTTGCCGGTAAGATTTCTCCATGATTAGTCCTGACGAAATCAAAGACACTTTGTCCAAAGGACTGCCGGTGTCGCTGGTCGAAACACAGGATTTGACCGGCGGCGGCGATCATTGGCAAGTCATTATCGTATCGGAGGCCTTTGACGGCAAAGGGTTGCTCGAACAACACCGCATGGTCAACGAGGTGCTCAAGGAGCCATTGGCCGATCAGCGCATTCACGCGCTGTCCCTCAAGACCTATAGTCCGGCCCAGTGGGAAAAGCTGGGAACGTAATTCCAAACGTTATAAGGAGAGTTTTTTTATGGCAGAAGATGCGATCAGCAAGATTGACGAGAAAGTTAAGAACAACAAAGTCATGGTTTACATGAAGGGCACGCCGGATTTCCCTCAGTGCGGCTTCTCGGCCCACACTGTGGAGATTCTCAAGTCCTATGGCTTGCCATTCGCCAGCGATGACGTGCTCGCCGACCCGGCGGTGCGCGATGGCGTCAAGCGCTACTCGAACTGGCCGACCATTCCGCAGGTCTATATCGACGGCAAGTTCGTCGGCGGCTGCGATATCCTGCACGAGCTGCACGAGCGCGGCGAGCTCGAGCCGCTGCTCAAAGCCGCTTTTGCGAAGTAAGAAAAAGCCCCAATTTTGGCTGGTCCGCTAAGATTTGGGGCTTTTTTGCGTCTAATGCCAATAGGAGGGTGCGTCCAATGAGCAATCGTCTCGCCATGGTGGGCATCGCCTTAGGTTTGGTATTCCTCACGTCTTGTTCGTCCATGGACCGCTGGGGTTCGCGGCGCGACGTTTTTGACACCGGTTTGACACTTTTTCAGCAGGGCCGCTTCGCCGAGGCAATTCCCTATCTTGAGGATGCGACCCATGACAATCCAAGGGACGGACAGGCTTTTTTCTACCTTGGCCGCGCCTATCTGAGCCAGAGCAAATGGCGCAAGGCGATCCCGCCGTTGCGCACGGCGTTTCGCTTGTCGCCGCGGGACGCTCAAGAGGAGATTATCAATTTGATTATCGACGCCGGTTTCGCCGCGGCGATCAACGATTTTAAGCTGGGCGATATTCTCGATTCGCCGCGCCGCTCGAAGGAGCTTTTGTAGCGCCGTGGTCCAACCGATTCGGTTTCCGAACAGCGTCGCAGGAGACGGAAATGATCAAAGGGTGGCTGACGGTCCTGTTTTTCTTATTGGCGGCGCATCCGGCGGCGGCGCAGTTCGATAAACTTTTGAAGGATTTTGGCGGTAAGCTGCCCAGCGTCGGCGGTTTGAGCGACGCCAAGGTCGGCTCCGGTCTGCAGGAGGCGCTCAAGGTCGGCACTGAGAACGCAGTGCAACAGACGGGTTCCGTCGACGGCTTTCTAATGAATAAAGCGATCAAGATTCTCATGCCCAAACAGTTGCAGACCATGGAGCAACCGCTGCGTCTGGTCGGCTACGGGCCGCAGATCGACGAGTTCATCGTCGGCATGAACCGGGCGGCGGAAAAGGCTGTGCCCTTCGCGAAAGATATTTTTTGGGGCGCCATCGGCGAGATGAGCTTCGACGATGCGCGCAAGATCTTGGACGGCAGCGACACGGCGGCGACGGATTATTTCAAAGGGAAGACTTCGAAAAAGCTGCAGACGGCGTTCAAGCCGTCGGTCACCGACGTGATGAATCAGGTCGGTGTCAACCAGCAGTACAATGCCCTGGTCGGCAAGTATAAAGACGTGCCGTTCTCCAAGAATATCGCCTTCGACGTGAACCAATATGTCACCGAGAAGACCACCGACGGCATCTTCTTCGTGGTCGCCCAGGAAGAAAAGAAGATCAGAACCAATCCGGCGGCGCGGGTGACGGATTTATTGAAGGAAGTGTTCGGCAGCCAGAAGAGATAGCAGCTCAGCCAGATCAAAGTTATTGCGAAACAAAGGGCGAGTGAATCATTCACTCGCCCTTTGTGTTTGCTTCGGTTCAATCGGCAATCAGTTCGCCAGCGACGCCATCAGCCTGCCGTAGCCGCTGACTTCTTGCTTTACCCTCGCCATCTTCAAGGCGTGCCAGATATAAGCCTGGGAGCTGGTGATCACCGGTTTGCCGATTTCGCGCTCTAGCAGGTCGACATCGGTGATGGTCGGCCAGCGCGGGCAGGGGACGAAGACGCCGTCGGCTTCCGGCGCCGACTCGTAGAGCCGCTTGGCGATCTTGTAGGCGGCGTGCTCGTCCATGTCGGTAATGTCCGCGTTCTTGCGCACGCCGTAGCCTTGGATCTTCAAGACTTTGAAGCCTGAGGCTTCGAGAAACGCCTTCATGCGCTCGTTGAGCGTGTCCTCGTGGGGCGTGGCGACGACGAGCTTGTTGAGGCCGAGGGATTTCAACGCCTCGATTTCGCCGGTGATGCCGGGTGACACCGGCACGCCGTACTTGTCGCTCAGCCGCTTGCCCATCTCGATATCGCTGCCGTAACCGAGCTTGGTAAACAACGGCGAACCGCCGATGATCACCGAGTCGCACTTGTTGTCGACCAGATCAGCCGCCGCTGCTTCGATGCTCTGCAGCTGTCTTTCCAGGTCGGCATCGACCAACTGGCGGATCGTGCCGGTGCTGTTGAGCATCATGAAGCCCGCCGGCAACATCTGATAAAACTCATAGACCAACGTGTCGCCGCGCGATGGCGCGACATGTCCGATTCTTACTCTCCATCCGTACATGATTTACTCCTCCTTCGTCGTCGGTGTTCAAGGTTCAAAGGTTCAAACGTTCAAGGTCAGAGACTTCCCCGGACTGTTCCGAGCACGTGATTGAACCTTGAACCGTTGAACTTTGAACGGCTGTTTCTTTTCTACCAGTTCAGCCAGGCGCCATTGACATGGATCGTTTGCCCGGTGATGTAGTTGTTTTCGTCCTGGACCAAAAAGATTGCGGCGCTGGCGATGTTTTCCGGTTTGCCGGTGTGGCCCATGGGGATCTGCGCTTCGGCGGCGGCCCAGGCTTCGTCGGAGTAGTGGCCGCGCACCGCCGGAGTTTCGATCCTGCCCGGCGCGATGGCGTTGATGTTGATGCCGTCTTTGACATGTTCGAGGGCGAGAGATTTGGTGAATACCGCGACGCCGGCTTTGGCGGCGGCGTAACTCGACCTGGTGGCATTGCCGGCGAATCCATAAATCGACGAGATGCTGACGATCTTGCCGTACTTGGCTTTGAGCATGGTCGGCAGCACCGCCTGGGAGCAGAGAAATACCGATTTCAAATTCATGTTGACGACATGGTCCCAGTCTTCAGCCGTGATGTCGACGACGTTTTTGCGCTGGGCGCCGCCGGCGACGTTGACCAGGATGTCGATCTTGCCCCAGCGGTCGACGGTCGCCGTGACCATGTCCTGCACCGATTTCTTGTTGGTCACGTCGCTGGTGATGGCGATGGCGTCGGTGCCGCGGTCGGCGACCTCTTTGACGCGCGCTTGGGCCGCCTGCGGGTTTATATCGGCGACCGCGAGCTTGGCGCCTTCGCGGGCGAAGCGGTGGACGATGGCGCCGCCGATACCGCCGCCACCGCCGGTGACGATGGCTACTTTATTATCGATGCTTCCCATGAGATCTCCTCCGTCGCTGCAATCTCACTTGTTTGAAAGATAGCCGAACAGTTCGCTTAAATCCTGGATGCGCTGCACTTTCGGATGGGTGAATGCTCGGTTGTATGGCCGGTGCGGCATCATGACCACGGCCTCGGTTTGCGTCGCCACGTCTTCGCAGTTTTCGTGGCGGTCGTCGACGAACAGCTCGACCGCTAGTTTCCGCACCAGCTGTGATTTTACTTCTTGGGTGAAATGGACCACCGGGATTGTCGATGCCATGGCGGCGCAGCCAGTCGCAAGTGACGTGGTTGATGTCGTAGGTGTCGCGCACCCAACGGTGAGTGATGAAGACCACTTCGTTGTCGCGGCTCACCTGGTTGAGCGCTTGCCATTGCTGCTGCGACGGCAGCGGCGAGAGCAAGCGCCAAAACTCGGCATCGTAGGACGTGTCGACCATGCAGTCGTAAATAAGTTCCTTGGTCAGAAACGGATGATGTTGAAAGTTGGGATCGGTGATCGACGCCGGGTCGATGGACGGGCCGCCGACGCGCTGTTCGAGCAGTTGCAAAAACGGTGTGACGAAATCCGCCAGCACACCGTCGATATCCAAAGCAATTTTCATCGAGGCCACAATTTAGGCAAAATGGTTGAAGGCGTCAACCGTATGAATTCGGAATCGGAGTATTAACCGCAGAGAGCTTAGCGCGGAAGAACTGCAACCGGAAAGAAGAATGGCCGCATAGAATGCAAAGGGCGCAAAAGGGAAATCGAATATCTCCCGCGCAGGCACAAGGGGAAGGCGATGTCATTGCGAACGCAGAGAGAAGTCCTTTTTTAGATGCTTCGCATTCGCACGGGATGTCAGGACTGCGGAAATAGGTCGGGCGCTAGGCAGCTACGTAGAAAAAATCAATATTTTCAGAAAATAGTGCCGGCGTTGCGGCGGAACAAGCGGGCGACATTGGGAAAAGTCCGACCGCCCATCAATCATCTGTTGCAGCTACTTCGTCCAGAACGGCATCAGTGAATAGAACAGCAGCGGAATCGCCAGCACTGGGACGATCCAGACGAGGGCCAGCGGGATTTTTCGGGCGACCTGTTGCGGCAGGAGTGTAGCGAGCAGGCCGAGCGCAGCGGCGCCGAGCATCGACGTAGCCGTCCAGCCGTACCAGTACATGACCGGGCCTTCGCCCTGGCGCGGCCGCGCATAAAACAGCTCCACCCGGTCGGTTGCGGGATGATAGGAGAACAGCGGCCAGCCCATCATGTCACAGGCCACGTAGAGCGCTGCTGCGGTGAAGCCGAACACGGTGGCGAAGGTCTTGAACGCCGGGGACGAAGCCAGAGATTTAGACGCGCTGCCGTCTGGCGCGGTGTTGCTTGGTTTGCTCATGAGCCAAATCCCCTGACGTTGTTGACGATATGACCGACCAGGAAATTAAACCAGCACCCCCCGGCGAGATACATGGTCACCCATTTACGCGCGCTGTCGTAGTCCGCGTGCTGGGAATTCTTCCAGAGGTACCAATAGATCGGCAGCAGTCCGAGCCCGATGGTGGCGAGGTGTTCCTTCATCTCGAAGAAGCCCTGTGTCTTCCAGAAGCCTTCCTGCTCGATCGGAACGCGGACGTAGATGCGGTACTTGGTGTAGATCCATGCGCCGAAGATGAAAGTCACGATCCATAGCACGCAGACCGCGGCGGCGTAGCCCGCGCCCGGTACGGCGCGGAAGCGGGTGACGAAACCGGCGCTTGCCGCCGCGTGGCGCACCGGTATGAGCACCGACATCGCCTGATGGGTGAGCGCGCCGAGCAGAGCGACCGCCAACAGTCCATGGATGATCAGCAAGATCGTCCAGTACGTGTTGACGGATATGTAATCGAATAGGTCGTCCATCGTCGCCTCCCTTCATCCTTGCGGGTCTTGCTCGGGCACGCCGTCCTGCACGATCGCTCTTGGCGGGCCCGTCCGTTTGTCCTTGTGCGTTTCTCACCGAGTCAGCGGATCAGGCGGAGTTGGAACTTGACCGTATTCGGGGCGTGCCCGTTGCACCGCTGCCGTCCACACGCCGCATATATTCATGCAGTAGGGGACACAGCATCCGCGTTCAGATTTGCCAAGCGCGGCGCCACTTCAGCCATGAATCGGCGCATCGAACGCTCACGCTGTTCGCGCGTTCCCCAGTCCTTGCCGGCGAGCAGCAACAAGACGCCAAAGCCGCCGATTTCGTCGTACAAGTTTTTGATGCTGTCGTATACCGTATCGGCGTCGCCGCAGAAAAAAACGCCGCGATCGATCATGTACTCCATTGTCAGATCGTCGCGCGTTGCCCCAGCCGGGATGTAGTGATTGAGGCGCCCGGTTACCTTGGCCGCGCCCAGATCAATATCGCGCAGATCGCGTTTCGCCTCTTTTACCGATTCGGTCACATAAACCATGCGGGCAACGCGAACGCGGCTGCGGGGCGCGTCGCGACGGGCTTCTTCGCCGGCGCGCTGGTAGATCTCAATCATGTCTTTGAGCTGCTTGGGCGGCGGCAGCCAACTTATAAGCGGGATAAAGCCATTGCGCGCCGTCAAATCCAACGTTCCCTCGCTGCGCGAGCAGGCGATTCCCACCTCCATGTGCGGCTTGGTTAACGGCTGCGGGATAATATGCCACTTCTCTCCCTGCCAGAACTCGCCGTGCCAATCGAAAGGCTCCGTTGCGGTCCACGCGGTGAGAATAAGATCGATGGCTTCGCGAACCATGGCGCGCTGATCACCCGGCAATGGTCCCCGTTGAGGTGTCTTGCTGCCAAGTCCGACGCCGAATCCGGCCATGTAGCGGCCGTTAGTCAAATGGTCGCATACGGCGGCGTCGGTGGCTACCTGAAGCGGGTGAAAGTAAGGTAATGGACGGATGCCCGGCCCCATGCGGATTTGCTTGGTCAGCGCGGCGGCCTGGCAAATAAAAGGATCCGCGCAGGGAAGCTGATCGGGAGATTGATAACCGACGAAAGTTCCGTGCTCGCTGATCCAAGCTTCCTGGATGCCGAGTTCATCGGCGACGATGACCTCGTGCAGATCTTCCTCATAGCTGATCCGAGCTACCTGATTGCGTCGCTCACCATTCGAGAAAAGCCCGATGTGCATTATCAACCTCTAATAGTAATCCTGAATTGAGCGCTGGCTTGCGAGCGTCACCGACTCGCTGGCTGGCAAAAGTGAAAGCAATAGATCCTTATTATAGTTGGCGACGGCTGTCAAAGGGGAATCACAACGATGCAACAGCGTGTTTGAAGCAGCAAGCTAAGAAATAAACCCAATCATCAAGGCACGCACTTTTACAGAGCGGTAAATAATTCACGGCTCGATTAGCTGGAGAGCGATTTAACTAACGAAAGGGCCGATTGATCTTGACTGAAGGCGATCCACTCGGGTAGGTTCCAGGGCGTGCCGTCCGAGCGGTGGAAAACCTAAACAAATTGGAGGAACGCAAAATGATATCGCAGATTCGCATATACACGATCAACAAAGGCGAGATGGACAATTTCCTCAAGCACTTCAAGGATGACATCATCACGCTGCACCAAAAGATCGGCGTGCCCATCGTCGGTAGCTGGGTGAACCGGCCGCAGAACGAATTCATCTGGGTGCGCAACTACAAAGACAAGGCGGAGATGGAAGCCAAGGGCAAGGAGTTCCAAGCCGCAGTGGCCGCCGCCGGAGTGAAACTCGGCGGTAACGTCGCCAAGATGGAAGTGCGCGAGGTCGAAGTCGGCGTTTGCCTAAAGCGGTGTTGGTTAGCGTGATCGAGAATTCACTAGAGGGAGTAAGGGACTGGTTTTGCCTAAGTGGACAAAAGGCTGTCAGGCGCTGAAATTCTTCCTGTGAACGCGACGGTCTGACAGTTTGTCCATCGAGTCAGTCAATAACATTCTAAATCGACGAGAAATTTCCGGTCATGCTGAGCTCGTCGAAGCATGTTCGGATATTATTTTTTCAGCAACCACGACGGCAACGCAAACACGACGACCGAGTTGTGGCCGCGTATCGGCTTGGGCCGTCGGGCACCGCCAGTAGTTGGTCCTGTGCTAATGTCGTGTCTTCGTAGCACATTTTCGACCGACCTTAGGGTCAAACTTTTACTTCAACATGTTCCTATAAGATGGACATGAAATATAAGTTTGAAGGGCTAGTTTTTTCTAATATTATCCTGCACGTCGGGAGCACCAGAAGCTATGAAGATCTCCATTCTTGACGACTATCACGACACGCTTCGCACGCTCGACTGCTTCAAAAAATTGTCAGGCCACGAAATCAAAATCTGGAACGATCACGTCCAGGATGTCGATGCGCTGGCCGAACGATTACGGGATACCGAAGTGCTGGTGCTGATACGCGAGCGAACCGAGATTCGCGCGCCGCTGCTGCATCGACTGGACAAGCTCAGGCTCATCAGTCAGCGCAGCGTCTATCCGCACATCGACATCGAGGCTTGCACGCGGCTCGGCGTCATAGTTTCCTCGAGCCAGCATCCGGGCACGCCGTCGTATGCCGCCGCGGAACTTACATGGGCGCTGGTGCTTGCGGCGATGCGCCAGCTGCCGCAGCAGATATCCGCCCTGAAGGCGGGAAAGTGGCAGATTGGCGTCGGCAACAGCCTGCACGGCAAGACACTGGGAATCTACGGCTACGGCAGGATCGGCAGCGCCGTCGCGGGTTACGGCAAGGCGTTTGGGATGAACGTATTGGTGTGGGCGCGCGAGGCCTCGCTTAAGCGGGCGCAAAGCGACGGCTATGCCGTAGCGCCCAGTAAGGAGTCATTCTTTTCGGGGTGCGACGTAATTTCGCTCCACATGCGCCTGGTCGAAGGCACGCGCGGCATTGTGAGCGCAGAAGACCTTGCGCGAATGAAACCGACGGCCTTGCTGGTCAATACCAGCCGCGCCCCGCTGGTCGAGCCCGGCGCATTGATTGCCGCTCTGAAAAGCGGGCATCCAGGCATGGCCGCCATCGATGTCTATGAAGAAGAACCGGTACACGACACGAGTTATCAGTTGTTCGCGATGGATAACGTCGTGTGCACGCCGCACATTGGCTATGTCACTCGGGACGAGTACGAAGTTCAATTCTCAGACATCTTCGACCAGATCGTCGCTTACGCGGCCGGCAAACCAATCAATGTCGTGAATCCAAAGGCGCTGGAAAGCGCGAACCTACGCAGTTAGAAAGCCGGCGATCGGAGAACTCTTGCCACGGTCAGCTCTTGGCCGTGCGCAGGCTTTCCAGGCAGTGCACGTTCAAAGACGTGTACCACGTCAAGGGATCGGGTCATTAGGGATAAGGGGCGGACTTTAATCTTATAGGTTCGTCGTAACATAAAAGTCTGAACACCCCTAGTTTTGTCTGCTCGCGCGGTTCACGCAACTGTAAGGACGGCGTGGGGACACCCGACAGTACACCTTCGCAATCCATGCCAATTCCTATCGAGAGCGTAATTCAGGAAGGATGATCGAACGCGCTAATCGCGGCGGCCGTGAAATATTTCTGCGCGCCATTACCTGGTTTGACTTGTCGCGCGGCGCGCAGCATGGTCCTTACGTGGGCAAAGATTATCGTGAGGAGATAGTTAACTATGCGATTCGGACTTGAGTTTGGCAGTTACCCGTCGGATTTGCCGGCGGCGAAGGTGTGTGAGCAGGTTGTCGAGCGGGCGCAGGTGGCGCAGCGAAATAATTTCGAGGCGCTGTTCGTCGCCCAGCATTTTCTCACCGGGCCGGATGCGGCGATCTTGCAGTCGCTACCGTTGCTGTCTTATCTGGCCGGCCGGGTGCCGGGCATGTACGTCGGCACTTCGATTTTCTTGTTGCCGTTGCATCATCCGGTGATGGTCGCCGAATATATGTCTACGCTGGACAATCTATCCGGCGGCAAACTTCTCTTCGGCGTCGGCCAGGGTTATCGCGAAAGCGAGTTCAAATCCTTCGGCATCGATCTCCGCGAGCGGCGCGGCCGGTTAGTCGAGAGTGTCGAGATTATCCGCCGGCTTTGGACCGGCGACGCCGTGACCTTTCATGGCAAGTATTTCCATCTCGACAAAGTGACGATGGCGCCCAGGCCGGTTCAGGTTCCCGGTCCGCCGATCTTGCTCGGCGCCGATTCGGTCAGGACCGTCGCCAAAGTGCCGGAGGTGGCGGACCACTGGATCGCCAGCCGGCGCCACTCCAAGGGCTTCTTGCGCGAAGCGTTGCCGGTCTACAAAGCGGCGCTGGAGAAGCAGGGTCGGCCGTACAAAGGCTTGTTTATTTTTCGCGATCTGTGCATCGCCGACAGCACGCGGGAAGCTGAAGATCGTATCCGCGAAGGTTACGAGCGGCGCTACTTGCGTTACCAGCAATGGGGCCAGCCGGGCGAACGCTACGATCTCAAGTTCGACGAATTGAAACGCGACCGCTTGATTCTTGGCAGCCCGGCGGAAGTAGTCGACCAAGTGATGTCCTATTACGAGGAGTTCAACACCGAGGTGATGTGGTTCATGGTCGACTGGCCGGGCATGGACCCGCGCTTTACTTTAGAAACCATCGAGCGTTTCGGCGCTGAGGTGATTCCGCAGATCAATCGGCTGACGCGGCCTTGCCCGCTGCCGTGATATAGAGTCCTGATTCTTGAGTCGGGCTCGTTAGTTTCGCGGCCATTTCGTCGGCGCTTGGTTCAAATCGCGCTAGGCAGGAAAAATCCCTCTAAATCTCCCTTTAAAAAGGGAGATTTTCGAATGGCTCGCGAGAATTTTATCGGCTTTGTTGTCACTCGCCGAACGGCTGTGATACAAAAATTGTTTCACGACCTAACAATTTCCAACAATTAATAGGAGCTTCCCATGCAGCAAGAAGTTTTGGACCAGGTCGACCGCGAGCGCATAGTCGAGATGGCGAGCAATCTCGCCAACATCGTCAGCATCACCGGCGGCGAGGAGAACGTCGCCAAGTATCTCGGCAGCGAGTTCGAAACACTCGGCATGAAAGTCGAGTATCAATATGTCGAAGACGGCCGGCCCAATGTCATCGGCACGCTCAAAGGCACGGGCGGCGGCGCGACCTTGATGTTCAACGCGCATATGGATCACTTCGACGCGCCGCAGGAGACCGTGGTCGACGAGGACCGCATCTACGGCCGCGGTTTGGTCAACATGAAAGCGGCGTTTCCCTGCTACATCGAAGCAGTGTCGGCGCTGCAAAAAGCCGGCGCGAAACTCAAGGGCGATTTGATTATCTCCGGTGTTGTCGGCGAAATCGAAAAGGCGCAAATCGGCCGCTTCCATGGCAAAGAGTATCGCGGCGCCGGCGTCGGCGCGCGCTACTTGATGGACCATGGCGTGATGGCGGACATGTGCATCATCGGCGAGCCCACCGGCTTGCAACTGCAAATCGGCAACTCCGGTCTGCTCTGGGCGCGGGTGAGCGTCGACGGCAAGGCGACCAAGTTCGTGCTCGCCGCGTGCAAAGTTGCCCAAGCGATTCAAGACTGGGAGAAAGAATACCAGCGCAAAAATCCCCACAAGTTCATGCTGCCCACCGTGCAGATCGGCGCCATCGACGGCGGCAATGCATTCAAGCCTGGCACGCGGCCGACGACTGACATCTTCGTCATCGTCAAGATGCTCCCCGGCGCCGTGCCGTTGGCGATCAAGCGCGACATCGAAGCGGTCTGTGAGCGAGTGCGCAAACGCGAGAGCGATATCCTGGACATTCGCGTCGAACTCTATCTCACCACCCCCGGCTATGAGATCTCCAAGAGCGAACCGTTGGTGAAAGTGATGGAGAGCGCCCATCGCACGGTATTCAAAGGACCGGTGCCCTACGCCAAGCCGATTCGTTACGGTATCACCAGCGACGGCTCGCGCATCGCCCAATACGGCGTGCCGGCGATCACCTACGGTCCCGGTTTCGGCACCCATCTGGTCGATCCGACCGAGACCAAGGCGGGCGAGGAGTGGGATTCGCCCACCGGCGTGCGCCGCGGCGTCGGCATCTCGAACATGGTGAACTGCACGAAAGTCTACGCCATGGCGGCGCTGGATATTTGTAACCGGAAAAAGGAAGAAGTAGCAAAAACATAAACTGCTGTTCAATGTTCAAAAGTTCAACGTTCGGCCCGGTCTTCTCTGACATTGAACCTTTGAACCTTGAACCGTTGAACGAAAAGTATATTGCTCTCGACCACCTTCGCACCGCGAAAAGACTCGCACAAGGCATTTTCATGGACTTGACCTTCGCCCACTACCGTAACCGCTTCTGCATGTTCCGCACCTACTACGCCTTGGCTATCGGCAAGGTGAAGGCGGACGGCATCAACATGAAAGTCATCGAGCTGCCCGATCCGCCGAGCAAAGAGCAGGAGGACGCGCTGATTAATGGCGACGTTGAGGCGGCGAATCTTTATTTGCCGAATTTTCTCCGGCGCAAGTTGCAGGGCGCGCCGATTCTCGGTCTCGCCACCGAGTGGAAGTCGACGTTGAAGGGCAATGGCGTTTTCGTGCTTGCCGATGGCCCGGTGCAAACGCCGAAGGATCTCGAAGGGAGGCTTATCGCTACCCATCAAGGCATGCACGCGATTCACAAATATCTCTTGCGCCGGGCTTACGGTCTCGACGACGACAAGCTGCGCTGGGAAGGTTATCCGCAGGAAAAGCTCCTTGGTGTGTTGCAGGGCGGCAAGGCGGACGCGGTGGTGCTGCTCGACCAGTTCTTTTTTCGCGGCGAGGTCGCGTCCGGTGTGCGCTGTCTGTATACCGACGGCGAGGCCTGGCAAAAACTCACCGGTTTCGACGAGATGATCAAGCATATGGTGGCCGCGCGGGAAGATCTGCTGCGCGACAATCCCGGCATCAAAGATGTTTTGCTGCGAGCTTTCCGCGAGTCCTTCGCTTATAGTGAAGCGCATCTCGAAGAGGTCGCCGACGTATTTCTTACGCGCTATGAAGGCGACCGCGAAGCGCTGCTCGCCTCGGCGCGCTATCCGCGCATCGAGTTCACCTTCACGGAGAAAGAACAAAAGCTCGCTCAAGCGGAAATGCAGCTGCTCGTCGACGTCGGGCAGATCCCGCACACGGCGCCGATCGCATCGCTATTTGCGTCGTAGAAATTCGCAATAAGCGGGTGAAATACCTTCTCGGAGTCCTTCGACAAGCTCAGGACGGACGGAGAGGGGTTTGAAATGGTAGTAATTATTCCGTTCATGCTGAGCGTGTCGAAGCATGTTCCGTTTCCAATGCACCGGCGCGATGATCTCATGATTCTGAGCCGGCTTGCGGTTGCGATGCTTTTTATCGTGATGTTATCGTCTTGCTCCACCATTGCCCCTACCGTCGACTCTGTTCGCCTGCGCGAGACCGCCGGTCTGATCGAAGATGTCAAAGCTTTTGGCAAGACTCTCGGCATCGAACCGACGGAGGCTCTGCGACGAACCTCCCAGGGCGGCGCGTCGCTGTCCATGCTGTGGTTGTGGATGCAGCGTGAAGGGACCTTGGCGCTGCGCGGGCCGGTGGATATACGCATGGCCATCGGTCTCAATGTCGAGAAAGAAGCGCCCAAGGTGGAGCAAGTCTACCTGGTCGACGGCTACAGCGTGTATCACCGCCAAGGTAGTGAGTTCGCCGATCCGCGCTCGGTGGCGACCGCTGGGTTCGCCGAGGAGGCGTTGGTGCGGCGGGCGAAAGTAATTTTGCATGAAGACCTGCATGGCGATGTCAATTTCGCATTGCCTTGGGAGATCGAGGAGGCGATCGTCACGCCACTCGGTTCTTTGGCGGTGATCGAGTACTTGCGCCACAAGGGCGACGAGAAAGATTTGCAAAACGCCCTGGTGTCGCTGGCCGAAGAACGCAAAGTGTCGCGCGAACTTGTCGCGCTGGTCGAGGAAGCGCAGCGGATTTTCGCCACGGCGAAGGTCGACGACGCCAAGCAGCAAATTTTAAATAGGCTGGCGAACTATCCAGCTTATCAGCGCCAGTTCGAACGCCAGACGCGCGGGCAACATAGCGGCACGGTGTTGGAAGCCAAGCTCAGTCATGATCTGGCCTACTACCGTTACTTCGACGCCATCGCCGCGCTGGCTGAGAAGGCGCCGGGCCTGCGTACGCTGATCGAAGATTTGAAAAAGCTGCCGAAGGATACCAGCCATCCGGTGCTGGATTTGCTCCTGCGCGAGTTACATTCCAAGTATGCGACTGCGACAAGATAGAGTTCGGCGCTTTTAAGACGAGATCCCTCGCTTTGCTCGGGATGACACTGCTGATTTAACTCCAAGTGCGATGATACAAAAACTGCTTCAAGGGCTAAATCATTTGGCCCATGTTTGACGCCTTGCGATCAAACACGACGGTGCGCGGTCTGGGCGCGTTGTACGGCGGTAGTTTGCTCTCCGGGGCCTGGACCATGGTGATTCCGACCATTCCGGTGCTCGCCAGCCATTTTAATGTCACTCCCGGCGCGGCGGCGCAGATTGTCACGGCGATGGCGCTGGGCCGCTTCACCGGCACGCCGATCAGCGGTGTGCTGTTGGATAAGATGGGTGTGCGCGCGGTGGTGGTTGGCGGCGCAGCGCTGGTGAGCGCCGCGGCGTTCATCGCCGCGCTGTTACCGTGGCTGCCGGCGCTCTTATTCTTCTGCTTCGTCATGGGCATGGGTGACAGCATTTGGGCATTGGGACGTGAAGTTGCCGGCGTCGACCTGGCGCGCCAGAACCAGCGCGGCCGGGTCTTGTCGACGTTGCACGGCACGCACAATGCCGGTACGGCGCTCTGCCCATGGCTCGGCGGCGTGCTCACCGAGCAGTACGATTTTCACGCGGCGTTTTTCGCCTACGGGATTTTTGCCGCGCTGTCGGTGCTGCTTGGGTTCGGAGCGCCGGTTGCCAAAGCGGAGCATTACGCCGCGCCGAAAACTATTGGCCGCACCGGTTGGTCGCTCGCTGCCATAGGTGAACGGGTGCGCGGCTTGGGCGCGCTGTTCTTGGAAATTCGTCCTGGGCTGCGCTCTACCTATATCGCGTTAGTGGTGGCGACCTGGGCGAGCCATTCCTACCGGATCACGCTGCAGAGCATGTTGCCGCTCTATGCCGGCGCGCATCTCAATTTCTCGCCGTCGCAGGTGGGTTTACTATTTTCGATCGCCGGCGCCTTCGTCTTTGTCATGATCATTCCGTCGGGCATTATCATGGACAAAGTCGGCCGCAAGTGGGCCACCGTGCCGAGCACGGGTTTGCCGGCGCTGGCATTTTTGCTGATCCCGTTTACCGATAGTTTCACGCAGTTGGCGGCGATGCTGGCGCTCACCGGGATTTGCAACGGTCTATCGCTAGGCTCCATGTCGGTGTCGACGTTCGACGTCGTGCCGGCCCACGCCCGCGGCCGTTTGCAAGCGGCCCGGCGCATGATCGCCGAAATGGGCGGGACTCTCGCGCCGCTGGTCGGCGGTTATTTGGCGACGCGCTTCAATCCCGGCGTGCCGTTTTTGGTTTACGTGCCGATTCTACTATTCGCCGCGGTCTATTTGGCGCTGGCCGGGCGGGAAACGTTGGAAAGATAGAAGAGAGTTAGGCGTGAAGGGTAAGGGGTGAGTGTCCGATCTCCGTCGGGCAGCTGTTCACTCCTGACTCCTTACGTAGATTCGCGTCGAAAAATGTCACGCTAAAGAAATTTCATCATGGCTAATGTCACGCAAAAAACTTCCAGCTTGCGCAGCCTGATCGCACTCTACGTCAGCACTTTTTTTTCCGGCGCTTGGGCGATGATCATTCCGACGATCCCGGTGCTGGCGGGGGAATTTGGCGTGTCGGCGGGCGGGGCGGCGCAGGTGATCACTGGTTTCGCCTTCGGCAAGATGGCCGGCACGGTGCTGGGCGGAGTGTTGCTCGACCGCAAAGGCACGCGCTTCGCCTTGGTGGGCTCGGCGCTAGTTGCTGCGCTGGCTTCGTTTTGCGCCGCTTGGGTGGCGTGGTTTTGGTTGCTGGTATTTTTCGCTTTTGTCTTAGGGGCGACCGATACCCTCGGCGCGGTGGCCCGGGAAATCGCCGCCATCGACCAGGCGCAACGCGGCCAGCGCGGTCGGATTGTCAGCAGTCTGCATGGCGCCCATACCATCGGCGCGGCGGTCTGCCCGCTTATCGGCGGCTGGTTGACTGAACTGTTCAATTACCGGGCGGCATTTGTCGGTTACGCGGTTGTCAGTGCGGCCTCGGTGTTCTTGGGGCTGTTGGTCACCGACTCGCCAGGTGAAGCCCATGGCCGCGCGCCGGCGGCTGGTGGGTTGACCGGTTGGAGTGTCGCCGGCGTCAAACAGAGAATCGGCGCGCTGGCGCTGCTCTATCGGGAAATTCGCGTCGATCTGCGTTCGACCTATTGTTCCATCGTGTTCGCGACCTTGGTCAATCAATCGCAACGTATCATCGTTCAAAGCATGCTGCCGTTATACGCGGTGCGCTACTTGCATCTGTCGCCGAGCGAGATCGGCATGCTGTTTTCGATATCCGGCATGGTGATTTTTGCCGTGATGATTCCCGGCGGCTTCTTGATGGACCGGGTCGGCCGTAAGTGGTGCACGGTGCCGAGCACAGCCATCCCGGCGCTGATTTTCTTCTTGATCCCCATGACCACGAGTTTCATGCAGCTGGCGATGCTTGTCGGCATCGTCGGTGTGGCCCAGGGATTATCCCTCGGCTCGCTGGCGACGTCCACTTACGATGTCGCGCCGGCCCATGTGCGCGGGCGGCTGCAAGCGCTGCGCCGTACCATCGCTGAGATGGGCAGCGGCGCGGCGCCGCTCTTTGCCGGCTATCTGGCGAACACGTTCAATCCCGGTATGCCGTTTTTGGTTTACGCGCCGCTGCTCTTGTTGTCGGCGCTGCTTCTCGCTTTTGTCAGTAAAGAAACCCTGGATAAGTAGCATCGTCGTTTAGGAGAAAATTCCATCTCACCACGAAGTTAATCATGATCTCACGCACGCCCACGGAGAATGAAAATCGAGGGAACTCCCTCCTCGACTCGTCATTCCCGCGCACGCGGGAAGCCAGGTTTGGTCTGTGCCCAATTAGCCTGGATACCGCTTTCGCGGGTATGACGAAACTCCGGAGGCTCTTCGTTGTGGATATCATCCCCTCACCTGTATTTTCGAAGGAGGCACGAAGGGCACGAAGGTTTCGGACAAAAATGGTTTCGTACTTCGTGCTCTTCGTGCCTTCGTGCTGACTAAGTCATTGAGTTCTTTAGGCGGCTTGTGCCACGATGTTTTGACAGGCTGGGGTAAACAGGTTATGCGAACGGTACGAGGTCGCGAAGATGGAATCCTCTGAAAACGAACTCATCGCCCGAGTCGGCCCAGGCACGCCGGCGGGCGATACCTTGAGAAAATATTGGTTGCCGGTTGGGTTGTCGAGCGAGATTAGTTCCGACGCGCCCAAACTGGTGCGCTGGTTGGGTGAAGAGCTGTTGCTGTTTCGCGACGAGTTCGGCCGCGTCGGTTTGACCGAGCCCAACTGTCCGCATCGCGGCACGTCTCTCGATTATGGCTGGATCGAAGCTGGCGGCATTCGCTGCTGCTACCATGGCTGGGTTTTCGATGTGCACTGGACGTTGTTTGGAGCAGCCCGGCGAGCCGGCGGAAGCAATTTCAAAGACAAGATTCGTCTCAAGGCTTATTCAGTGCGCGAGTTGGGCGGCATGATCTGGGCGTTTATGGGACAAGGCGAGCCGCCGGAGTTGCCCAACTACCATTTTCTCGTGCGTGACGACGGCGAGCGAACTTTCCCAGTTACGTTCGTGAGTGCAACTACATGCAGCAGGTCGAGAACGCCCTCGATCCGGTGCATGCGACGATCCTGCATGGCCGGGCGGTGCATGGTTTCCCCGCGGCGCCGGAATGGATGGAGACGCCGGATTTCAATGTGACGATGACCGAGACCATGGCCTACTACGTCGCCCGGCGCAAAGGACCGCAAGCCGGCACCGAGTGGCATCGCGAAGTCGCCTACGTCCCGCCGATCATGGTGGTGCATCACGGCGGCACGTTGCCCGGCGATCCGTTGGCCGAGATGGTTGACGTCGCTTGGCGCATGCCCATCGACGACCATAACACGCGCACCTTCACGCTGAAATTTTTTCCCGACGCCAATGGTAAACGCGGCAACCAAGAGAAACAGGCGCGGCCCAAACCGGCGCCGCTGATGCGCGGCACGCGCCGGCAATGGGACATGGCGTCGATCAACGGCCAGGACAATGCCGCCCAGGTCGGTCAAGGTTCGCTGGTCGATCGCAGCCGCGAGCATCTCGGCCATTCGGACCGGGGGGTGATCCTGGTGCGAAAGTTATGGAAGAACGCGATTGAAACCGCTTTACGTGGCGAAGATCCGCCCAACCTGATGCGTGATCGGGCGCACAATCGTCTGGTTCATGTCGACGTGGTTGAGCGATTGGTCAATGCCGGGGAGTTACGCGAACATGTGCCGAATATCGTTTATGTCAGTTAGGGATCTATTTATCGCGCCATCCAAGCGCGATGCGCCGATGGCAGTGATTGACGGCGCGCGGCGTGGGATGTTTCGCCGGAAAGCGTGGCGCTGCGGTTTCGCTTTGGCACTGGCGTTGACGAGCCCGACCGGTGGCGCAGCCATTGGCCAGAGTTCAAAGAACAATGAAGTCAAAGCGCTGCAGCTTGGCTTGGTCTCCGAGATCAACAAGTCGGCCATCGAAGAGCATTTCGGCGACTTTGTCCGTTATGTGTCGCGGCGCATCGCGCCGGGTGCGGAAGCCGGCGCCAAGGTCGTCATCGCGCCGACGCCATTCGAGTTGGCCAGGCTGCTGGAGCAGCGGCGGGTGGATTACTATATGGAAAGCGTCTACCCGACCTACACGATCAACTATGTTCACGGCGCCGGTAGGACGCTTTTGCGGCGCTGGAAGGGCGGCCAGGCGGAGTATCAAAGCCTGATTTTCACCAAACGCGATGGCGCCATCAAGCAGCTTGCCGATTTGCGCGGCAAGACGATGATCTTTGAAGATCCCGGCTCGAGCTCCGGCTATCTCATGCCAAAATTGTTTCTATCGCGCAACGGTTACAAATTGGTGGAGAAGAAAGGCTACGATCCGAACGTAGGAAGCGACGGATATCCAATATTCATTCGCTTACCTGCGCAGCAAGCTGATCGAGGCGGTGCTGACCCAACAAGTGGCCGCGGGGGCGATCAGCGACGATGATTACAATGGCCTGGATGAAAAAAGAAAATCCGCGATCGTGATTCTGGCGCACACCGACAAACTACCGCGCCATCTGCTTTCGGTGCGCAGCGATCTTGCGCCGCAGCTTGTCGGCCAGCTCAATGACGTGTTGGTCGCCATGCACGACGATGCCGAAGGCCAGCGCATTCTGAAAAAGACCGATCAAACCACCAAGTTCGATGTGCTGCCGGGCGGCGAGGCGGCGCTGCGCAAACGGCTGCTGGATAGTTTTTTCTCGCCGGAAAGAAAGTAGTTGATCGACTATTCGATGGTAGATTTCCTGCCTCAAGATCGACAAACACCGCACATCCTTCTTTCTCCGTCATTCCCGTGCAAACGGGAATCCAGACCGATCATCATCTGGATACCGTTTTCACTGTATGACGGACATGGTCCGCACCTGGATTTCCGCGTTCGCGGAAATGACGGTCGGCGGGTGCCCCACTTATTCGTTGATGTTGAGAGAACGAAAAGGCTCGCTCTGCGAGATCTGTTAGGGCAACAGTTCTAGGGCGATCTTGTGGGCTTGGCGGGCGTGTATGATGCCGTTGCGAAAGCGTTCCTTGGCTCCCGCTTCGGCATTGGGGCTGCCGTTCGCCGCGGTGAAGTCGTCGTAAAATGCCTTGCACAGACTTTCGACGGCTGCGCCGTAGGCACGCTCGATGGCGTCTTGTTCGTTCATTGGTAATTCCTTTGTTTATTTAACTTGCCGGGAATTGTCGTCTCACCGCGGTGTGGAGTCGAGAACCTAGCGCTTTGCCGGCGCTTAATCCACCTACCCCAGCGTGCCGATCTCGGCCATGCTGGCGTCGAAAGTGATGCGCTGGTTGTGCTCGGGTTGGCGCAGTGTCCAGAAGGGGTCTTTGCCTTGCTGCACGGCGTCTATCGATTGGCGGATCACGTCGCGTAACAGAATCACGCCCTGGTCGGACGCGCCCAGGTGTTCTTTGCTGCGCTGGTAGATCGGTCCTTGGCTTTCTTGGGCGACGCGGTCTTGATCATGGGAAGCGATACCCCACCAGCCGTCGTCGACCCTGGTATAAGCGCCGGGCTTGTCGTCCTCGAAGCCGATGGTTTTTTGCACGAAGGGCTGGCCGCGCTCGGCTTCGGTGTGGGGCGTGAAGCGCAGCCAGAACGTCCTCGTTTTGGTGTCGTCGATGGGCACGCGAAAACGGATCGCATGATCGGGGATGCGTCCCTTGCGCGCGGTGGTGTGGCGCGTGTGCGAGGGAAATACCCAGTGGGAATGCTTGGGCTTGGATACACCCGGCACATGCATGGTGATCTTGGCGCCGTAGTCGGTTTGCTGCCACGCGATCTCGGGCCGCTTCAACGCCATCTGCGGATACTCGGGCGCGTGCAGCGCCACCAGGTGCGTCTGGTCAACGGAATTTTCGGCGCGCTGCAGCCAGTTGCAATATTCCGTGCCGGCGCCGATGACGCGCTCGCCGTTTTCTTCAAGCAGTAAATCGTAGCGCGGCAAGAGCGGCGCGGGATCGGGACCGATGTAGGCAAAGATGAAGCCGCCCAGTTCTTGAACTTTGTAGGCCGGATGTTTGATCCGATCTTTGAACGTGCTGTCGGCCGGTTCGGCCGGTTGTTCCAAACAGTTACCTTTGGTGTCATAGAGCCAGCCATGGTAGCAGCAGCGGATGCCACGATCTTCGACCCGGCCGTACTCTAACGACGTGCCGCGGTGTGAGCAGTGCAGATCGACCATGCCGAGCTGGCCGCCGCCGTCGCGAAATAATACGAACTCTTCGCCCAGGAGTTGAGTTCTAACCGGGCTGCCTTTGATCTGCACATGCTCGGTAAAACCCACCGGCCACCAGTAGCGCCGCAGCATGGCGCCGGCGGGGGTGGCGGGGCCGACTCGGGTTAAGGTTTCATTTTCTTCCGTCGATAACATCGCTGATCTCCTGATTACCTGCGTTCAAAACGTTCCGAAAAGTTCGTTCAAAGGTTCAAGGTTCAAAAGTTCAACGTTCACCGAGATCGGACCTCTGAGTTTCCGACCTCTGATCTCTGACTTCTGATCTCTGACTTCCGACCACGTCATGAGCCTTTGAGGATTTTTGCCAGCTCTTCTTTGAACTGTAGACCTTCGTCAGTCTCGCCCTTGAGATAATAGCCGATGGACAGCTTGGGCTCTTGGACGGCAATTTTGTTTTCTTTGAGATACTTTTGCATGATCGTGCCCTCGACCAGATGGGAGCTGCGCGATTCATATTTTTGCAGAATCGCCTGGGCCTCTCGGGTCGCCATGAAGGCGACGAAGAGCTTGGCCAAGTTGGGATGGAGCGCGTTCTTTGGCGCGCTCAGTTGAAAGTAATCGGTGTTGATCGGTGTGACCCCGGGGACGGCGACTAGCGGCGCCCCTTTGGGCTGCCAGGTCCACATGGCGCTTAACGCGTCGCCAAAGTTCGCCATGATCGGAAATTCGCCGCTGACGACCCGCTCTTCTTCGCTGTAACGCAGGCGCCCGGCGCTGATGCCGACGAGTTTGCGCGTGAAGTCCTTCACTTTCTCCGGACCCCAAACCAGCGAAAGCTCGGCGAGCCAGGCGACATAGGGTGGGATGGCGATCTTGCCGGCCCAGGCCGGGCTAAGTTTTGGATCGATCAAGTCGGCATAGTTTTTCGGCGCTTTGTCTTTGGGAATCAAGTCTTTGTTGTAGACGATGCCGTTGGGCGAGGTATAAGTCAGTACGGTTTCGCCGGGAAAAATTTCCATCTCTTTGGTCACCCAAGAAAAAAGCCCCGCGTAATTCACTTTCTCAAGGGCGTTTTCTTTGTGCAGCAGCGCTTGATGCGACTGCGAGCCGAGAAATATATCGGAAGAAACTTTACGCCCAGCTTTGATCTCAGTGATGTGGCGCGCCGCGCGGGCGTTCATGTCCGGGCCGGCGGCGAAGCTGATCTTCATCTTGGTGCCGAAGCGTTTATTGAACGCCGCTTCGAGATCGGCCAGACCCTTGCGGCCGCCGAAGGTCGATGTCCCGGCGATAAACACGAGCTCGTCTTCCTTCTTGGCCGCGGCGATGAGCGAGTCCAAGGTTTCTTGCGCGATTGAGTTTTTTGGGATCGCTTGTCAAGGTCAACGCGAATAACATAAGAGCTTAACGCGAAAAACTCTGTGATGAACCTTTGATTTCATAGTATTCCTCCGACTTGATTTGTTTTGACCGCTATGCCGAGGGTTTCAAAAATCTAAACCTCAATTCGCCCGCGTCCCATTCCGTCATGCCGGCTTTGTCGTCACCCCGGTGAAAACCGGGGTCCATCCGCCATACCCCTCAACCTGGATACCGGCCTGCGCCGGTATGACGATCCAAGAGCATTGCGCCATTCATGACCCAAGTATCATGCGACCTGGATTTCTCCAGGCACGATGGTGATCATTCTGTTCATTACCGGATCGCGCACCACACCGACCGGATCTTTGCCGCTCTGCACCGCCTCGATGCATTCTCTGAACATGCGGCGCAGTTGAATCACGCCTTCGTCGGAGACGCCGAGATGCTCGCCGCTGCGGTCGAAGATCGGTCCCTGGCTTTCTTGAGCGCAGCGGTCTTGATCGCCGCGGGCGATCCAACCGGTCTCTTCGTCCCAACGGTATTTGCCGAGCACGCTATCGCCCAAGCCTTCGGCGGATTGGTCCTTGGGAATTTTCGCCGTGACTTTGCCATTCACGATCGGCGCGAAGTAGAGCGTGAAGTGCATGGTGTTGGTGTCGTCCACCGGCACGCGCCAGCGCAGCGCTTCGTAGCCTTCGTGGGTGGCGGCGAAGGCGGCGGGATGATCTTCGTTCAGGTGATAGCCGACCTTGTTCATGTTGGGAAACAGGAAAAAGCTTTTGGTCATGAACGAGCCTGCGCTGACGGTGCGCGTGAAGGTCGCTTTGATGCCGAATTCGAACGGATCGGATGTCAGCGTTTCACCGGACCACAAGCTCGTCTTGGGCGTGCGGTGCAGCCATTTGAAATGATGCTGGTCGACGCTGTTCTCCACCGCTTGGAGGAAGTTGCAATGCATCACGCGTCCGGCCATGGCGCGCACGCCATCTTCACGCACCAGCACATCCCAGCGCGGCAAGAGCGGCGCCGGCTCCGGGCCGAGATAGGCGAACAACATGCCGGCGAGCTCTTCGAGCTTGTAAGCTTTTTGCTTGATCCGGTCTTTGTAGGTGCTGTCGGGCGGCTCGCCCGGCATCTGTAAGATCTTGCCTTCGGTGCTGAACAGCCAGCCATGGTAGCAGCAGCGCAAGCCGCCGTCCTCGATGTGACCGAATTCCAGCGACGTGCCGCGGTGCGGACAGCGCAGGGTGAGAATGCCGAGCTTGCCTTGATCGTCGCGAAATAGCACTAAGTCCTCGCCAAGCAAGCGGCGCCGCAGCGGCCGGCCTTTGAGCTCGCCGGCGAAGCCGATGGGGTGCCAGTAGCGACGCATCATTTCGCCGCCGGGCGTGCCGGGGCCGATATGGGTGATCAGTTGGTTTTCAGCGACGCTGAGGGACATGGGATTACTCCTGAATCTTTACTCCGTCATACCGGCGCAGGCCGGTATCCATCTTCGTCCTCGGTTCGCTGGTATAAAACCTGGATTCCGGCCTACGCCGGAATGACGAAAACGAACCGTGACATTTAGCTAATTCCCTTGCGCTCGAGAAATGCTTTGAAGCCTTCGCGCGGCGAGTTGGCCTTGAGCTTGTTCTTTCTGGCGTTCTGCTCGGCGTCGAAACGCTCGCGCCAGGGGGCGCCGACGCCGTCGTCAAGTAGCTTCTTGATGCCTTGGACCATGCGCGGATCGTTGTCGCCGATCTGTTTGGCCATGGCGATGGCGCTGTCGAGCAGCTGCGAGCTGGCAACGACTTGATTGAGCAGGCCGATGCGCTCGGCTTCTTCGGCGCGGATCGGCCGGCCGGTAAAGAGTAGTTCTTTGGCTTTTGCCATGCCCACTACTAACGGCAGCGACCAGGTCGAGTTGGCTCGGCCGTATTTGGCGGCGAGGAACTGGATCTCGGTGTTTTCGCAACCGATGCGGATGTCGAGCATGGTCGTCAGCTGGGCGCCGGCGCCGTAGGCGATGCCGTTGATGGCGCCGACGATCGGCTTGGTGAAGGTCGCCAGGTGCCAGTTCATTTCGCGGCGCTTGTCGGTGCGCGCAGCCATTTCTTCGGGTGTCGATTTGACCATCTGGTGAATGTCGCCGCCAGAGGAAAACGCCCGCGGTCCGGCGCCGGTGAGCACGACGCAGCGGACTTCGTCGTCGCCTTCGATATTACCGAGCTCTTCATCGAGATCGGCGGCGAGCTCGTAGCTCATGGCGTTTAATTTCTCCGGACGATTCAAGGTGATCACGGCGACCCTATCGACGCGCGCGCTCAGAATGTTTTGGTAGACTCATTCGCTTCTCCTTTTGCTGGGCGCATTAGAACAAAAAGCCGGGAACTGGAGCAAACAAAGTGATGACTTGTAGAGGCAGACCCTATGTGGTTGCCCGTTCATGGGTCGATTGAAATGAGCAGCGGGCGGACACATAGGTCCGCCTCTACAATAGCCGAGTCCCGAAAGATGGATCGCGAAAGAAATCTTCTAAGTTCGCACCGGTTCGTAGACCAGCGCTTGCTTGATCGCCAGGTCGATCTGCGGCGCCATGGGGTTTTGGATCTCCTCGGCGATATGACCGATGGCGCCTAAAGTTCGACCGATCAGCGCGAAGGCTTTGGAGATCTGCCAGGGATAACCCATGTCGAGGGCGATGGCAGCGATGGCGCCGGTGACGTTGACCGGGATCAAGCGCTTGCGCCGGTCGCTGGAGAGTTTCGAGAGCCGCTGAATCAGCTCGCAATATTTGCCGTAGACTTCCGTGCTGCGGGCGATGTTAAAAAGCGTCTCGGCTCGGGGATCGCCTTCCGCATGAGTCCGGTGGCCGATGCCGGGCATGCGCTGTTTGCGCGCCGTGTAGTCGTCGATGATCTTGGTGGCGATTTCGTCGTATTCGGGGTTCTTGGTGTCGGCGGGCAGGGCGTCGGCGAGCATTTTCGCCGACCATTCCGACGAGCCCAAATGGACGCTGCCGGCGCCGCACAGCGCCGCGGCCACGGCCGCCTGCATCGCTTCCGGAGCGCAGTGATAGATCAAGCGCGCCGCGATGACGTGGGAGACCATGCCATGCTCGACCAGGATGATCATCAGGGCGTCCAACATTTTCGCTTCGTTCTCGGTGGGCAGCCGGCCGCGCAAGATCAGCGAGGTCATGCCGGTGAATGTGATGTGGCCGACCAACTCCTTATTCAAATCGTAGCCGCGCACCAGGATGCGATGTAATTCGGCTTTGCCGATGCCTGTAACTACCTTTGCGGGTTCTGCCATTGCCTATTCCTCCATCGATAGATTTTGCTCGTTTGGATATAGGCCAGGCGGGATAGCATCGTCAAACGAGCCTGGTTTATTTCCGCGGTTTTTTATGCGTAAAATGGCCGACTGAACGAGGGACAAAGCAAAAAATGGCTGATTACGCGAAAGAACATTATGATTTTCCTCTGACCAAAAAGAGCGAACACAAACCCCTCAAAGGCGTGCGCGTGATCGACGCCGGCAACATGGTGGCGGCGCCCTTCGCGACGGTGTTGCTCGCCGACTTTGGCGCCGATGTGATTAAAATCGAGCATCCGAAATACGGCGACGGCCAGCGCAAGCTCGAACCGATCATGGACGGCATCCCGCTGTGGTGGAAGTCGGTGTCGCGCAACAAGCGCTGCATCACCCTCGATCTCGGCAAGCCGGAAGGCGCGGACATCTTTAGAAAACTTGTCAAAGGCACCGATGTCATCGTCGAGAACTACCGTCCCGGCACTTTCGAAAAATGGGGCATCGGCTACGACGCCATCCGCGCCATCGATCCGCGCATCATCATGCTGCGCATTTCCGGTTTCGGCCAGACCGGGCCGTATAAAAATCGCGCCGGCTTTGGCCGGGTCGCCGAGGCGATGAGCGGCTTGACCAATCTGATCGGCGAACCGGACGGCCCGCCGATGTCGCCGGGTTATCCGCTGGGCGATTTGATTGCCGGTATCTTTGGTTCGCTGTCGGTGATGATGGCGCTCTATCACCGAGATCTGCGCGGCGGCGAAGGCCAGATGATCGATCTGGCGCTCTATGAAGCGGTCTTCCGTTTCCTCGACTTCGACCCGATCCAGTACGATCAGATGAAGATCGTGCATAAGCGCACCGGCAATCGCGTCGCCTACGTGGCGCCGAGTTCGATGTTCAAAACCAAGGACGGCAAGTATTTGACCCTTGCGGCGAGCACGCAGAGCGTCTGGTTGAGGCTCGCCGAGGCGATCGGCCGCATAGATATGACCACCGATCCCAAGTTCATCGACAATTCGGCGCGGGTGGAAAATACCGTCGAGTGTAACGGTGTCGTCGGCGCCTGGATCGAGCAGCATACCCGCGACGAGGTGATCGAGCATTTCGACAAGCATGGCGTGGCCTATTCCGCCGTCTTCGACATGGAAGATGCCTTCCGCGATCTCCAGTATCGCGCCCGCGAAGCGATGGTGCGCGTGCCCGATCCGGACTTGGGCGAAGCGATCGTGCAAAACGTCGTGCCCAAGTTCTCCGCTACCCCCGGCTCGGTGGACTTTCTTGGCCACAAGTTGGGCGAAGACAACGACGAGATTCTCTGTGGTGAGTTGGGGCTGTCGAAGCAGAGGCTGAGAGAGCTCAAAGACGCGGGGATCGTTTAGCCGCAAAGGACGCAAAGTTCACAATAAAGAAATGCAGAATCGTCGGGGGCGGGTTTAAAACCGGCCCCGACAATCCGGCAATCATTCTTTGAGTTCTATGTGTTCTTTGCGGCCAATTTCTTTTTACGACCGGTAGCGCCACAGTTGCGGGATCGCCAGGCAGATTCCCAGGATCATGACGAAGCAGAGCGCGCTGCCGAGCAGCAGCGCGTTGGGCGCGCCGACTTGCTGAGCGGCGACGCCGGCGAGGACGGCGCCTAGTCCATTAGTCGCTTGAGCGAAGGCGGTGATCAAACTCGACGCGCGGCCCAACATGCCGTCGGGGGCGAGCATTTGCACGACGGTGCGGCGGATCGCCACGCTCACCGAATCGGTGAAGCCCAAGATCAAGGTCGCGCCCACCGCCAGCCAAAACGAATCGGACAGTCCCAGCAGCGTCAGACTGCCGGCAAAGATCAGCGCGGCGCACACGACCAAGACTCCCATCCGATTGACGTTGCCGATCATCAATAGGACGACCGAGCCGACGATGGCGCCGAGCGACGGCGCGCCGTAGAGAATGCCTAACCCGGATGCGCCGGTCTTGAAAACATCGGCGGCGAAGATCGGCAGGATTGGTTTATAAAATCCCACCAAGGTGACGCCGAAGTCGAGCAGGAACAGCGACAAGACGATTCGCTGCACCCAGATAAACTCGATGCCTTCGAAAATGCTTTTCAGATTGACCCGGCGCCGTTCGCCTTCAGGAACGCCGGAAGTGCGCATGCAAAAGATCGCGATGCCGGAGGGGATGAACATGGCGATGGTGAGAAAATAGGTGAAGACCAAGCCGCTGTGATCGATGAGCACGCCGCCCAGCGCCGGGCCCAAGAGAAAGCTGGTTTGGATGATGATCGTATTCAGCGTCACCGCGTTCATCATGTAAGACGGCGGCACCAACCGCGGGATCAACGCCGAACGGGCCGGCCAGTTGAAGACTTCGACCAGCGCGCCGACAAATCCCAGAGTGAAAATATGCCAGACCTGAATCGTCCCGGTCATGGTCAAGAAGCCGAGCAGAAGACTCGGAATCAGCTGGATCGCCACGGTGACGACAAGAAGCTTCTTACGGTCGAAAGCGTCAGCCACCGCGCCGGCGAAAAGTCCGAATATGACGAAGGGGAACGCTTGGAAAAAGCCGGTGAGACCCAACTGTAATGCCGACCCGGAAATCTCGTAGACCTGATAGAGCCCGGCGACGTTGCGCACCTGGATCGCCACGGCGTTACAGACGCTGGCGATCCACATCAAGCGGTAATCGCGGATCGCCAGCGAAGCCCAGGGGCGCGTCGGCGCGGCCTCGGCGCGGTTATTTATTTCTTCTGAATCAGCCAATGGGACGAGATCGATGAATTTGAAAAGTTACCGACAGCTATAGCGCGAGTGGAGAAGGATTGCGAAGGGTGACGAGGGCGGCGAAGTCGTTTTTAGCTTCGCCGCCCCAATTTGTTTGTCAAACTAACCGACGGCCGCTTGGTGCTTGTCTTCCAAGACGCCTTGATGCTCGGCTTGAGCGAGCACGGCTTGGATGGTCTGAACCAGTTGACGCGCCGCGTCGACGCTCAACTCGACGGCGACACGCGCCCCGGGTCCTTTGGACTCATCGACGAAATCGATGTTCAGCGCATGTTCGAGCGGCATGCCATAGGGATGATCGTAGGAGACATTGGCCTCTTTGAGCTCAATCCACTCTTGGCCGCTTTTGCCGCGGCCATAGATTTTTGCTTGATGGGTAATGCTTGTACACATGATGGATCCTCCGCTGCCTACTTCAAGTTTTTCTCGCAGAAGGCCATAACCTTTTTCCAACCATCGACCGCCTGTTCCTGACGATAAGCCGGACGATCGTAATAGAAAAAGCCGTGGCCGGCGCCGTCATAGCGGTGGAACTCGTATTTTTTGCCCTGTTTCTTCAGTTCGGCCTCGTGCGCGTTGACTTGTTCCGGCGACGGCGATTTATCGTCGTTACCGAATATGCCGATCATCGGACAGGAAAGGTCTTTGGTATAGTCGATCGGCGCCACGGGTTTTTTCGGCGTCAGTTCTTCTTGCTTCATGACCACGCCGCCGCCCCAGCATTCGACCAGCGCGTCGATGCCCTTGGTCCGGCATGCGGCGAGAAAGCCATGGCGTCCGCCGGAGCAGGTGCCGAAGATGCCGACCTTGCCGTTTAGATAGGGCATGGAGCGCAGCAATTTGTTGGCGCCATCGAGATCGCCGAGCACCTGCTCGTCGGGGATGCCGCCGGCGGCGCGCACCTTGGCGCCGACGTCTTCCGCCGTGCCATGGCCGTCGCGGAAGTACAGGTTGGGCGAGATCGTCGCATAGCCATGATGGGCGAAGCGGCGGGTGCATTCGCGATACCACTCGTCCCAGCCGGGCGCATGGTGGATCAAGACCATCCCGGGAAACGGTCCGGACCCCAGCGGGCGGGCCATGTAAGCATTGATGGTTTCGCCTTTATGTCCTTGCATGGTCACGGTTTCTGCGATCATGCCTTCGTACTCATTGGTTTGATACATCGTCTACTCCTCCTTGTAAAATTCGCTTAAGATTAGAACTCATTAATACGAAAATCACCGCTGCTGCAACCGTTGGCCGTGGTTTTAGGGGCGAAAATTTCACCCTTTTTAGGCTTGCACGCGGCGGGCCGATTAAGTTAAGCTTTTTTTACACATCAGTATGGGGCCTTCTGATAGTGACAAATAAAAGTAAAGTTGAAGGTCTAGGGCGTCTTACCTTGCAGTTCGGTGCCACGCGGACAATCCGACCAGAGCGTGTCTATCCTCCATGTTCTGCTGCCAGCGGTGATCAGTGCTCAGGGCAAAGACCATAACCGATGTTTAAAAGGAGAGAGCATGAGCAGTAAAATTTACGTGGGTGGTTTGCCGTACGCGACCACGGATGCACAACTACAGGACCTGTTCTCGACCCACGGCGCGGTGGAGTCGGCCCGGGTGATCACGGATAAGTTCACCGGTCGTTCGCGTGGTTTCGGATTCGTCGAGATGGCCAACTCGGACGAAGCGCAGAAGGCGATCCAAGCCCTCAACGGCACCGACTTCGAAGGTCGCAACTTGACGGTCAACGAAGCGCGGCCCCAGGAAAGACGTCCCGGCGGTGGCGGCGGTGGTTTCGGCGATCGCGGCGGCGAGCGCCGCGGTGGCGGTGGTGGGGGTGGTGGTGGCGGCGGTGGCCGCAATCGTTGGTAGTCTTCAGTGACTATTTCCCTATAACGAAAAGGGGCGCTAGGTCGGAGCGCCCCTTTTGTTTTTGTACCAAGATGAAACGGATTCGGATGATTGGCCGCAAAGAACGCAAAGTTCACAAAAGGGAATCCGAACTGTAGGGGGTCGCCCCTGTGGTCGCCCTCCGGTATCACCACATGGATAAGCCAGGCAAATTTTGTCGTACGACGTGGAAAAGATTGACCTCGCACAATTGCCGCTGCTGACCCTCGACGGCCAGCCGGCCAGTCTCGCCGGACAATTCGACAAATATCTCCTGCTGATTTTTCTGCGTCACCTGGCTTGACTGCCTTGCCAAGCGCATCTCGGCGAGGTGCGGCAACGACATGGTGAGTTCGGCCGGCGCGGCGTCGTCGTTGCGGTGGTGTCGTTTGCTAAGCCGGCGCAGCTGGCGCAATACCAACAGCGCCATCGGTGGCCGTTCATCATGCTCGCCGACCCCGAGCGCCAGGCGTATAACGCTTTCGCTTTAAAGCGGTTGTCGTGGTTCCAAGTATTCTCGCCCGCCGCGTTGAAGTTGTACTGGAAACTTTTGCGCGGCGGCATGAGGCAGGAGGCTTACAGGGGTGATGATATCTATCAGTCCGGTGGCGACTTCTTACTCGATCGCGAAGGCAATATTCTCTTCGCCCATCGCAGCCAAAATCCAGCCGACCGGCCGGGGGTGGCGCGGTTGCTCATGGCGATCGATCCCATTCGGCGTGAGCCGTGAATCAGTTTGAACGCGGCGCGGGCTATTTCGTCTTGAAGCTCGCTTGCTTTAATTGAACCTTCTCGTCCGGCGGCGCGGTCCAGACAAGATCGGCGCGGTGGGCGTAAATATCCATGGCGTTCCATAACGGAATCGCTGGCGCGTCCTCGAGAATTATTCGATGCGCGTCTTGCAACAGTTTCTCGCGCTTCTTGCTGTCGAAGGTTTGTTGCTCGAGATCGAGGATTTCATCGAGCTTGGGGTTGCTGTAGCCGAGCACGCGGGGAGTGACACCGGTTCTGAAGTATTGTTGAAATAGCGCGTCGGCGTCGACCAGGCTGCCGCGGCCGGTCAGGTACATGGGATATTTGCCTTTCTTATAATCGGTGTTGAAAATCGCCCATTCCGGCGTCTTGAGATTGGCTTTAATGCCGACGCGGGAAAGCTGTTCGACAATCACCAGAGCGACTTCCTTGTCCTTGGGATATCTGCCGGTTGGACTGAAGTAGTCGATCTCAAAACCGTTGGGAAAGCCGGCTTCGACAAGCAGTTGCTTGGCTTTTTCCGGATCGTACGCATAGGCCTTGGCGCCCGAGTCGTAGCCGAACACCTGAGGACTGAGCAGACCGGTCAACGGATAGGCGTTGCCTTCCAGTATATGTTTGATAATCCGCTCGCGATCGATCGCATGACTCATGGCGCGCCGCAGTTTGGGGTTATCGAGCGGTTTGTAGTGCGGGCTGAGCACGAGAAAGAGCGGCCGCAGTCCTTGCACCTGTTGAACTCGCAGCCGCGGATTGGCTTTCAAACGGCCGACTTCGTGCGGCGGGATGTTGCTGATGACATCGACCTGGCCGGCTTCTAGGGCGGCGATGCGCGCCGCGTCTTCTTGTATAGACTTATAAACCACTTCGTCGATTTTTGCCGGCTGCCCCCAATAGCTCTCATTGCGGCGGATCACGAATTGGCCGCTGCGTTCCCAACTGGTGAATTTAAAGGGGCCGGTGCCGACGGGCCGATCGTCAGCCTCGCCCATTTTTTCCGCTGCCGCTTTCTTCATGATGACCCGGTTGTTGATGTCCTCGAGGATGTTGGCATCGAGCCTTTTCAAGTTAATGATGACCGTATGGGGGTCCGGCGCCTCCATGTCTTTGACATTCTCAAGATTGGGCGCTTGCAAACTGTTCTTGTCGGTGAGGATGCGTTTGAACGAAGCGATGACATCGGCGGCGGTGAACGGCGAGCCGTCGTGAAAGCGCACTCCCTTGCGCAATTTGAATTCAAGCCGGGTTCCTTTTAACTGCCAAGATTCGGCCAACACGCCGCGGTAGCTGCGCTTCTCGTAGTCCGGCTCGATGAGTGATTCCATGAGCGAACCCCAAGCTGCTACCAGCGGTGAGGTGTTGACCGCATAAGGATTCAAGGAATAAATGCCGACGCCATGGGCGACGATGACTCGGCTGCGCGACTGGGCGGATGAGAGGCGTGCAGACGTGCCGATCGCGAGAAAAACCGCGGTGACGATGAGGATACGATGGAAAAACTTTCCGCGCCTAGAGCACCAGGAGCTTATGTGCATCGAAACCTCCGTTTGCAACGATGACTGCAGTGCTAGTTCGACGGCTGCTTATTCCACTGAATGTGCGGCCACGCTAACCCACAGGATGGATCGCTGTCAACTTTATGTTGACAGGCGGGCGACACTTCAGTAGTCCAGTATGGGTTCCCTCTTGGAGGCGCCATGGCGAAAATTATCGATTCCTTAGTCGAATACATGTTGGCGGCGCGACAGGTTCTATTGCCGGCGCATGTCGTGCAAAAGGGCAAAAGCCATCTTTTGGATTCGCTGGCAGCGGTGGTCTCCGGATCGACGTTGAAGCCCGGCAAGCTTGGCCTGCAACACGCGCGCGAGCAGGGTGGCCGGGAAGAGTGCAGCGTCCTGGGTACGAATTTCAAAACGACGCCGATCATGGCGGCTTTCGCCAACGGCATGTCGGGGCATGCCGACGAGACCGACGATTCCAACAGTCAGCTTCATCCCGGCTGTGCGATCGTGCCTGCCGCGCTGGCGCTGGCAGAGTCGCAAAACCGCGGCGGCGAAGCTTTGCTGCGCGCGGTTATACTCGGGTACGACATCGGCTTTCGCTTCCATCAAGCTTTCGAGCCGCGATCGACGACGTTTGGCGCGACGTTCGGCTGCGCCACCGCTGCCGGCACGCTGGCTGCCTTGGATGCCATGCAAATGCGTTATTTAATTTCCTATGCGGCGCAACAAGCGTCGGGATCGCGCGCCTGGGTCGGCGATGACGATCATATCGAAAAAGCCTTCGACTATGCGGCCATGCCCGCGCGCAACGGTGTCACGGCGGCGCTTTTGATCAAGTCGGGCTTCACCGGCAATCGTGACGTGCTTGAAGGCGATCAGGGAATCATCAAGACTTACGCTCCCTGCGATCCGGCGAAAATTCTCGCCGAGCTCGGCCAGCGCTTCACCATCACCAGTTGTCTGATCAAGAAATATCCGGTCGGTTCGCCGATGATGGAGACTGTCGACGCGACCTTGGCGATGCTCGCCAAGCAATCGGTTAATGCCGATGAGATCAGCAAGGTGGTCGTGCGCATTCCCGAGAGCGGCGCGCGCACGGTCAACAACCGCCATATGCCTGATGTCAACGTGCAGTTCATGGTGGCGGCAATCTTGATCGAAGGGAAGCTGACCTTCGACATGGCCCATGATTACGCGCGATTTCAAAACCCGCGGGTACTGGCGCTCAAGGAAAAAGTTCAACTGATTGCCGACGACGAGATGGAAAAATCCGGCCATCGATTCCAGGGTCTGGTCGAAGTCACGCTGAAAGACGGTCGGAATGGTGCGCGAGCATGTGATCGACTGCCGCGGCCGTCCGGAAAATCCCATGAACCCGGAAGAAGTCGAAAAGAAAGCGGCGTGGTTGATGGAGCCGGTGCTGGGGAAAAATAATGTCGATCAGATTATCGATTCGGTTCGTCGCATCGAGTCGATAAGCAGCGTTCGAGATCTCACCAAGCTACTGGTAGTAGCCTGACGGCAATTGATCATTGCAGGATTCTGAGATGGGTAGTATGACCATAAAATAAACAGGAGGCGCGCAGATATGTCAAAATTAAACTTGCTAGTTACCGTGGTGCTTTTGGGATTGACTCTTTCGGCTTGCCAAAAAGAAGGTCCTGGGGAGAAGGCCGGTAAAGAAATTGACAAAGCGGCTAAAGAGGCGGGTCAAGCGATGGAGAAAGCGGTGGATTCTGTTAAGGAAGCGACCAAATCGAAGTGAGACGAAGCGGCCAACTGGTCAAGACTGCGCTTCGCAAGCTCGAACCCAAGCCGCATTGCAATCCGACTTCTATCTCGGCTGTGCAACGGCCGCGGTATGCCCGCTTAGGTTAGAAGAGAACCAACGATCATCATTTCAACTACGCCGGCCATTCGGCGATAGCCGTTACGCTAGTCGAGCAAGCGCCGTTCTTGAAGCTGCTATTTCGGAACGATGTGCCCAGATTCGTCGTTGCTGGAACAGTTGGAGGCTTCCCCAGAAACGAGCTACGTTTATTTGTTCTTGAGGCATTGCTAGCGGATTGAAGCGATGAAGGTCATGGTCTGATGTAGTTCATCCTGGAGGAAACGCATGGCAAATCCGAAAATCACTATCGCCTTATCGCACTACGACCGGCATGTGCCGTTCTTCGACGGCACGGTGCAGGCGGAAGGCATCGATCTGAATGTCCTGATCGTCGGTCAGTCGGACCGCCAGCGCGACGGCGAAGAGCGCCACGAGCGCATGCTGCAAAAAGCCGAGTTCGATGTTGCCGAGTTGTCGCTGTCGTCGTACTTGATGGCCAAGAGCCGCGGCATGCCGTTCACGGCGATCCCGGTATTCCCGCGCCGGCTGTTCAGCCACTCGCAGATGTGGATCAATGTCGACGCCGGCATCAACGAGCCGAAAGACTTGATTGGCAAAAAAGTCGGCCTGCACAGTTTTCAAAATACCCTGGCGACTCTGTCCAAGGGCGACTTGCAGAGTGAATTCGACGTGCCCTGGCGCAAGATCCACTGGCTGCTCAGCAAAAAAGACAATATCGAATTCGAGCCGGAAAAGGGCGTGAAGATCGAGCAGCTGGCGGAGAGCGCCAACGCCGGCGACATGCTGGAGAAGGGCGAGATCAGCGCGATGATGACGCCGCACCCGCCCAAGCCGGTGCTGCGCGGCTCGAAGAAAATCAAGCGGCTGTTCGACGATCCCAAAGCCGCCGACCTGCGCTACTACAAAAAGAACGGCTTCTTTCCGATCATGCATGTGGTCGCGTTCAAAGATGACGTTCTGAAGAAGTATCCCGAAGCCGCCTCTAGCCTGTTCAAAGCATTTGGCGAAGCCAAAAAGATCTGCCGCGAGTTCTACGCCGATCCGAACTGGTCGTGGCTCGCATGGGGCAGACAAGCTTTCGAGGAAGAAGAAAAGTTGCTGGGTGATCCCTGGCCGTTGGGTTTGGAAAACAACCGCGCCAATCTGGAACGTTTCGTCGGCTATTCGCTCGATCAGGGATTGATGGCGAAGAAGATGGCGGTGGAGGAGTTGTTTCTGGCCTTAAACTGATTAATGGGGTAACGAGTTGCTGCTGAGCCCCAACAGGAATGGAATCGTTGAATAATAAGGCTCGCCCTCGGCTAAGCATCAGGGTAGCTGCTATCAGTCTCGCTTGAGTTAATGTGATATTTTCCAGAAAGCTAGGATCTTCGCAGCAAGATCGAACGCGTCGACACGCTCGCCAAGTTCCCGCGCCGCCTTGCCTAACATTCTCTCGACGCTGTCCGCTATTGCTTGATCACTCGACATCGCTGGCCACGATGTGCGACCGATGCACTGATCCGATCGTTGTCCCTGTTCGGAATCAAAAGATTTGCATTCGCGCCGTTCGCACTGAACGGATCGTGGCCGTTGAGCTTCAGTTCTTGGCAGCCCTGCCACCAACCGTAGACGGTGGCGACGACATGCGGGTGTAATGAGTCGTTGAATTTCGCTTTCAGTTTTACTTTGCCGGTCGCGGTTTCCACAATCATCCATTCACCTTCGGCAATTCCATTGGCCTCCGCTGTGCTCGGATGTATTTCGACGAATGGTTCGGGCAAGGCGCGGCGCAGGCGTGGGATGTTGCGGTGTTGTTGGTCGCAGAAGTGGATGTCGCGGTAGAATGTCAGCGTGAGCGGATAGTTGGCGTTTTCTGGTTCGTTCGATTCGAAGTGGGGGATGGGCGGATAGCCGGCGTTGGCGAACGCTGTCGAATAGATTTCGATCTTGCCTGTCGGTGTGTTGAACCCTTTGGCCTGCCCTGTGACGGTATCGATCTCGGCATATTTTCTGTGTCGCGTTGAGACTGAAGCGCGCATGCCGATTGGGTTGGCTCGCAGCTGCTCGGTCGTTAATCCAGACGGCGCGAGTTGATAGGCGAGGGCGGCTTCGATATTGCCGCCGAAGAAATGTTCGGTCAGGTCCAAACGCTTGGCCAAGTCGAAGACGATCTCCGCTTCGGAGCGCGACTCGCCAACGGCTTTGGCGACTGCCGGGCGCAGCTGTGCCCAGTTCATCGTATCCTCGGCGATTTCGGAGAAGGGCAGCAACGCTTCGCGCTCCCAGCAGGTGGTTGCCGGCAATATCAAGTCGGCGAAGTGGGCGCTGGGATTTAGCGTTGTGTCGACGTGCACGTAGAAGTCGAGCGCTTCGAGGGCGGCTTTGCCGCGCAGCGGGTCGCCGTGGCCTAAGAGAGGATCGGTGCCGAACAAGACTGCCGCTTTTACCGGATACGGTTTGCCGGTGAGGATCGCGTCGTAGACTTCGGCGGCTTGGACTAAGCCTGGATCTGCCGGTGGCCCGAGTGGGTGGCTGTCGAGGCCGAGGCGTAATCTTCCCTGCTCTTTCGCTAGTAGCTCGCGGCCGTTAATTGGATTCGTCGGTGTTGTGGCGAATAGCACATTGCTGCCGCGCTGGTCGAATTGTCCGGTGAGCGCGTAGAAGATAGAAACGGCGCGGTTGGTTTGCATGGCGTCGTTGTCTTGTTCGAGGCCGACCCAGGTGCAGTAGCTTGACGGCTTTTCTTTGGCGAATAGCCGGACAGCTCTGCGAACTTCCGCTGCTGGTACTGTGGTGATCTGTTCGCTTCGCTCCGGTGCGAAATGGGCGGCAGCTTCTTTCAAGACTTCAAGAGCAGGTCGGCAAGTAACGGTCTTGCCGCCGGCGAGCGTTACTTCGTATGCACCGAACAGAGCAGCGTTGCGCTTTACTGGTTCGATAGGAGCGCGGACATTCTTGTCCGCGTTTTTGTCGCGGGTTGGAAAACCCGCGCTCCTCTGGGCTCGAAGCGGGATTAGACGGCCGCTTCCTTCATCGCTGACGTAATGAGTGCGAGAATCGCCACCGGCAATGAGGTCCAGTTCCGTCAGCAGTTGATTGTTGTCGGAGCGAATTAAGAATGGGCCGTTGGTCCAGGCGCGCGCGAAATCGGCGTCGAACAGATTTTCTTCCAGCAATACGTGGATCATCGCCATCGCCAGCTCGCCGTCTTTGCCGGGACGAATGCGCAGCCAGCAGTCGGCCTTGGCCGCGAGAGTTGTTTTGCGCGGGTCGATGACGATCAGCTTGGCGCCGCGATTGCGCGCGCGAGTGATGCGCATGGCTTGGGCCGGCGAAGTTGCCGGTGGATTGATGCCCCAGATGAGCATGCACTGAGTGTTGTCGAGGTCGGGCAGCGGTATGCCGCTGCCATAGGTGTATTTGGAGCCGACGCGGCGGTTCCAGGTGCAGATGTGATTCGACGTGAGTAAATTCGGACTGCCGAAAGCATTGGCCAAGCGCTGCACCCAGCCGTCGAAGTCGATGGCAGCGGTGCCGGCGGTCGTTGCGCGCGAAAACACCACGGCTTCGGCGCCGTAGTTGTCTTTGATGTCACTGAGGCGCAGCGCGGCAAGACTGAGCGCTTGATTCCAAGTGATCTCCACCCAGCCGGGGTTGGGGTCGCCTTTGGCGCGGGTGCGCAGCAGAGGCCGAAGCAGACGGTCCGGCGAGTAGACGATCTCCGGCGCGGCGGTGCCTTTGACGCAAATACAGCCGTTGGGATGATCGGGATCGGCATTGACCTGCGTGAGCCGGCCGTCGTCGACCGTCGCGATGACACCGCAACGCGACGTGCACATGGCGCAGTAGGTGTGAAGTTGTTCGGTGGCGATGACGAGCCTCAATTCAGAAAGACAGGGAATTCACCACAAAGAGCACAAAGTTCACAAAGTAGGTCGGTCGGGACCGGCCTGGTTCGGAATGGGGAGTTTGGCCGCAAAGAACGCAAAGGGCACAAAAGAATTCACCGGAACAACTTCCGGATCATCTCGTTGACTTCGACTTCGCGTTGGCTCAGGTCGACGTCGGTCATGAGTAGTTTGTGTTGCTTTAAAAGCCTGCCGTATTTCGAGTCGATGTCGTCACGGATGGGAACGCGGCCGTATTGATTGATCACGTCCTGGCCTTCCTTGGTGAGCAGCCATTCGATGAACAGCTTGGCGGCGAAAGGATGGGCCGGTTGCGATGGCAACGAAGCGGCGACGGTGTAGACGATCACCGGTTCGAGGCCGATCCAGTCCACCGGCGCGCCTTTGTTCTTCAAATTATCGACGGAGTACTCGTACACTCCGGCCATGATGGCGAACTCGCCGGCGGCGAGCAGATTAAGCAAATTGGTATTACCGGCCATCACCGGTCCGTTTTGCGCCGCGAGTTTTTCCATAAATCCGCGGCCCTTGAGCTTGAGCAGCATGGAGAACCATTCGATCTTGGTGTTGTCGACGGCGATGGCGTTCTTCCAGCGCGGGTTCAAGAGGTCGTCGTAGCTCTTCGGCGCTTCGGCGCGCTTGACCTGGCGGGTGTTGAAGCCCATCAGCGTGCCGCTGGCGTAAACCGAAGTCCAGTAACCTTCGGGGTCTTTGTATTGGCTCGGGTAGGACGCCGCTTCCATCGGCAGGTAGCGGCTCAGCGCGCCGCGCTTTTTCAAGATATGGGTTTCGATGACGCTGGTGTGAACCACGTCGGCCAGGCGCTGCTTGGCTTGCTCTTCCAGGAGAACGCGGGTGACCAGTTTCTGTTTGTCGGTGCGGAAGTATTCGGTCTTGATAAATGGGTAGCGTTTGCCGAAGGCGGCCATGTACATCTGCAGCTGCTGGGCCGCGGCGGAGGCGTAGATTACCAGCTTGCCTTCGTTCTTGGCGCCGGCGATCAGTTGATCGAGGGTTTGTGCCTGTGCGGACGATGCTAGAATTAAGGTTGCGAGCAATGATGCGAGCCAGAATTTCATGATTCCTCCGATGTTCGGCACGGTAAATGAGACGGCCCGGTAGTGTCAACACGTGCCGGCCCTGGAGCGCGTCGACAACCGCGATTTTTTCCATTAGGATTGTGACAAATCCTACGAGGTAGAAAACGTCATGGCCACTCCTGAATTCGTGTACCAAGATCCGTTGCCGCTGGGGAAAGACACCACCAAATACCGTCTGCTCACCAAAGAGCATGTCTCGGTGACCCAGTTCGAGGGCAAGGATATTCTCAAAGTCGCGCCCGAAGGGCTGACCCATCTCGCCAACGTGGCGATCCGCGATGTGTCGTTCCTCTTGCGCACGGCGCACCTGGAAAAAGTCGCGGCGATCCTGAAAGATCCCGATGCCTCGCAAAACGACCGCTATGTCGCGCTGGCGATGCTGCGCAACGCCGACACTTCGTCCAAGGGCATCCTGCCGTTTTGCCAGGATACCGGCACGGCCACTGTCGTCGGCAAAAAAGGCCAGCAGGTGTGGACCGGCGTGAAAGACGAAGAGCACATCGCCAAGGGGATTTATAAAACCTACACCGAAGAGAATCTCCGTTACTCGCAGACGGCGCCGCTCAATATGTGGGATGAGGTCGACACCGGCACTAACTTGCCGGCGCAAATCGATCTCATGGCCACCGACGGCATGGAGTATAATTTTCTCTTCGTCACCAAGGGCGGCGGCTCGGCGAATAAGACCATGCTGTATCAAGAGACCAAAGCACTGCTCAATCCGGCGAGCCTGGAGAAGTTTCTCACTGAAAAAATGCAGACCTTGGGCACTGCCGGCTGCCCGCCGTATCATTTGGTTTTCGTCATCGGCGGCACTTCGGCCGAAGCTTGTTTGAAGACCGTCAAGCTGGCGTCCACCGGATATCTCGATCATCTGCCGACCACCGGCAACGCCCATGGGCGTGCCTTTCGCGATACCGAGTTCGAAGATCGCATGCTGCAGCAGGCGTACAAGTCCGGCTACGGCGCGCAGTTCGGTGGAAAATATTTTGCTCTCGACTTGCGCGTGATTCGTTTGCCGCGCCATGGCGCGTCCTGCCCGGTGGGGATGGGCGTGTCCTGCTCCGCCGACCGCAATGTCAAAGCCAAGATCAACAAGGATGGCATCTGGCTCGAGGAGTTGGAAAAGGAGCCGGGTCGTCTGATTCCCGAAGAGTATCGCGGCAAGTTTGTCGCCAACGTCGTCAAGGTCGATCTCAACCGGCCGATGCCAGAAATCATCGCGCAACTGTCGAAATATCCCGTCACCACCCAACTGTCGCTGAACGGCACGATGATCGTCGCCCGCGATATCGCCCACGCCAAACTGAAAGAACGTTTGGACAAGGGCGAAGGGCTGCCGCAGTATTTGAAAGATCATCCGATCTACTACGCCGGCCCGGCGAAGACCCCGGCGGGTTTGCCGTCCGGTTCCTTCGGCCCAACCACCGCCGGGCGCATGGATTCCTACGTTGAATTGTTCCAGGCCAACGGCGCGGCGCTGATCACCCTCGCCAAAGGCAACCGCAGCCAGCAGGTCACCGACGCGTGCAAGAAGTATGGCGGATTTTATTTGGGCTCCATCGGCGGCCCGGCGGCGATCCTGGCCAAGGAGAACATCAAGAAGGTCGAGTTGCTGGAGTATCCCGAGCTCGGCATGGAAGCGGTCTACAAGATCGAAGTGGAAGACTTCCCGGCGTTTATCTTAGTCGACGATAAGGGCAACGACTTTTTCAAGCAGATCCTGCATTAGCAGCGATGCGAGCGCAGCGGAGCCGCAAGTGGAAAGAAGAATGGCCGCAAAGAACGCAAAGGGCGCAAAAAGGAATTGGGATTCGTAGGGGCGAGTTTCAAACCCGCCCGCTTAACTTGCCTACCTAGCTGCTTTGTTGACGAAACTAAAATCGAAAACCTGATGCGGCGCCGCCTCCTTGGCGGCGTCGCCCAAGCTCTTCTGGGTAAATTCGATGGCGCCCTTCATCCAGGCCTCGTCGGCCGAACCGTTCACCGGCAGGCGGCTCAGGTACAGTTCGAAAAACTGATCGGCGAGCGCCGGGTCTTTGATGGCGAAGTAGTCGGTTAGAATCTTTTTCCCCTCGGCGCGGTTTTGGCGGGCAAACTGCAAACCGCGCACGCTGCCTTTGACGAAGGCGTACAGCTCATTGGGCTTGTTCTTGATGGTGTCGTCGGTGACGCCGATGCCGCCGCTCGGGTAGGTGGGCATGTAGTCGCCGGAGTAGCCGATGCGGTTGAAGCCTTCACGTGCCAACATGAGCGGGCGCGGCGGCGTCAACAATGCCGCGGCGATGCGGCCGGTGCGCAGCGCCAGCACAGTGTCTTCCTGGCCGCCGATGACCAGGCTGGTGACATCTTTATTCGGCACCAAGCCATGCTTTTGCACCATCAATTGCGTCAACAGATCGATGGCGCCGCCGCGCGACGAGATGCCGACGTATTTGCCTTTCAAGTCGGCGATGGAGCGAATATCTTTCAGCGCGACCATGTCGAATTGCGGTTTGGCTGACGCCGTGAATACCAGCTTGACCGGTATGCCGCGCACCGCCGCGGCGATGGTCGAGCCCGAAGCGGATGTGAAATCCACCGAACCGCCGAGCAATGCCTGCATGCCCACCGCGCCGCGAATGAAGATCACCTCGACATCGAGTCCTTCGTCGCGATAGAAGCCTTTGGTCTGGGCGATGCGGAACGGCATCTCAGCGATGGACGGCGCCGCCACCGAGAAGCGAACCTTTTTCAATTGGCTAAACGCCGGCGTCGGTGTAACCTAGCAGGACGAGTGTGAGAATCGATAGTTTGATCCACATGAGCGGCAGTAAACATGGGTGGCGTGAGGCTGTCAACTAACGACGCGACTAGGACTTTCTCGGAGGTTTAACCACGAAAGGCACGAAACTCACGAAAGGGTCGGAGGGGAGGACGGGTTTCAAACCCGTCCTACGAATCCCGTTTCTTTTTTGCTCCCTTTGCGTTCTTTGCGGCCATTCTTCTTTTTTGGTTGCAGCTGTGGCGTACCAGGCTGCGCTCATTTGACGGTTCGGCAACGATGGCATACATCAGAGGATAACCTTATGAAACCTTACTTGGCGCTGCCGATCGTTTTTTTGCTTACGGGTTGGTTTGTCATGCCTGCCTCGGCGCAGCCGCTGCAAAAGATCCGGGTCGGCTATCCCTCGATCAGCTCGCGCCAGGCGCAGCTTTGGGTCGCCAAGGATGAGGGGTTGTTTAAAAAATATGGTCTCGATGTCGAGCTGATCTTTCTGCGCGGCGGGCAGGTGGCGATCCAGGCGTTGACCGGCGGCGATCCGCCGCTCATGACCGTCGGCAATGTCATCGTCGCTAATCTTCAGGGCCACGACATCGTGCTCGTCGGCGCGGTGGAAAACTCCTACGATCAGAGCGTGATGGCTCGTCCGGGAACGATGGCGCGCATGGAGCAGCTCAAGGGCAAACGCTTTGGCATCAGCGGCTTCGGCTCGGCGACGCATAACGCCGCGCTGATTCTGTTTAAGAAATTCAATCTGGAACCCAACAAGGACGTGACCTTCGTCCCGACCGGCACCGGGCCGGAACGGCTCGCCGCGATGAGCGCCGGAAGAATCGAAGCGACATTCTTCAACCCATCAGAAGTGCCGCAAGCTCTAAAGGCGGGCTTTGTTGAAATCATTCAAATGGCGGATCTCGATTTCGAAGTTCAGGGCAGCGGCTTGGCGACCTCGCGCAGCTACATCAAGAGCCATCGCAACAGCGTCAAGTCGGCGCTCAAAGCGTATGTCGAAGGGATTTATTTTGTTTTCGCCAACAAAGCAGCGACGGTGAAAACTTTGGCCAAGTACATGCGCACCAACGATGCCGAGGTGCTCGACTATTCCTACCAGCATTATTTGAAGCGCACGCCGAAGAAACCTTATCCGACCATGAAAGGCATTCAAAATCTTGTCGACATGTCCGGACCGCAGATGGCGCAGGCGAAAACGCGCCAAGCCGGAACAGTTCGTCGACTTGAGCTTGTTGCAGGAATTAGAGAACGAGAAGTTTTTCGACGAGATGGCCAAGCGGTACCGGTAGAGATGATTAGTACAATCCATGTCTCATTCAGATGATATAGCCGATGGAGAGATGGACCCCGGTTTTCACCGGGGTGACGATAAAGTCTGGATGCCGGCATGACGGTGGGGACGGCTTCATTCGTGCTGAGATAGGTGTAGGTTGGGATTTACGAGGAACTCAAACATGAAGATCGCTATCGAACGCATTGCTCTCGCCGTGATTTTCGTCGCATGGTTGGTTACACCAGCCTCGGCGCAGGAAAAGCTGACCCGCGTGCGCATTGCCTATCCGAGCGGCGGCATTTGCTGTCTGGCGCTGTATGGCGGCATTCAGTGGAAGATCTTCGAGGAGAATGGCCTGCACGTCGAGATCGTCCAGATCCGCTCGCAGATCGGCAACATGGCGTTGATGGCCAATGAGATTCAATACTTTTCCGGCGTCGGTCCGGCGTCGGTGAGCGCAACCTTGCGCGGCATGCCGTCGCGCGGCGTCTGGTTCGCGTCGGATCAGCTGATTTATTCTTTAATGGCGCGGCCGGAGATTCAATCGTCTGCGTGATCTGCGCGGCAAGAAGATTGGCATTACCGGTCTGGGCGGCACTTCTCATGTGGCGCTGCAGATTGCCCTTGAAGCGGCAGGTGAGAATCCCAAAAATTTTGCCTACGTCGTTCTTGGGTGCGCCGCAGCAGTTGCCGGCGCTGGAGACCGGCACGGTCGACGCGGGGATATTCAACCCGCCGTTCGATTTCTATGCCAAGCGCAAAAAATTCCGTGAAGTGCTCGACGTCGGCGCCAAAGTGAAAATGCCGCTGGGCGGTTTGACGACGATGCTCTCGACGATTCGCAACCGACCCGATGAAGTGCGGCGAGTGCTGCGTTCAATGCAGCTGGCCAAGCAAGAAGTGTTGCGCTCCAAGGAAAAAGCCACGGCGATGATTTTGAAGTACTTGCAAGTCGACAAGGAGGCCGCCGATGACACCTTCGAGGCGCTGAAAAGGACCGTCAGCGGCAGCGGCGTGCCGACCCGCGACGGTATGGATCTTATTATTAAATCTCTGCAAGCAGCCGGCCAGTTCACCGACCGCAAGGTCGCCTTCGAAGAGATTGCCGACGACCGGATCGCCAGGGAAGTGGCGAAGGAGCTTGGGTATAAGATTCCGTGAATTACAAATTCCATATTCCAGATTCCAAATTGGCTGCACGGAGTTTCTGCTTCGACCGGTAATTTGGAATATGGAATTTGCCATCTGGAATTAAACTATGAACCCGCGGACAAATGTAGATACAGCCAGTGCGAAGAGTGCCGTCGTCGATGTTCTCAAGGTTGGTGGCAAGAAGGCGCGCTTTGCGACCGAGCTGGTGGCTGGGCTACGGCGATTCAACGTCGGTAAGGAGGAGATGGATCGGGCATTGGCCGAGTTGGAAGCTGAAGGTACGGTGGTGGTGCGCGATAACTTTTGCGCCGATCCGCATCTCGCCGAGGTCGATCTCCGGGTCATCGCATCTGGTCGACATTAGCCGCGGTGACGAAGCTCATGCCGCGGCGTTGCAACAGATCGATCTCGCCTGGAACAAGTGGCTGGGCGAATATCTGGCGAATCATCGGTGCGGGTAGTACATGCGCGATTACAGATTCCAAATTCCACATTGCAGATTATCAGAGTGGTGAATGGGACTGATGCGTAGATCGATCTGTGGATGCTGATTGAGTACTTAATTCTGTAATTTGAAATGTGTAATTTGGAATTCTGAGCGGAGCGAAGAAATGCGCGTAGCAGTTGATATCGGCGGGACGTTTACCGACGTGGTGGTATTCGACGAGGCTAAAAGCGATCTGTCGTTGGCGAAGACGTTGTCGACGCCGGCGGAGCTGGCGCGGGGCGTGCTCGATGGCTTGGTCAAAGCGGCGGTGCGCTTTGACGAGATGACGACGTTGATTCATGGCTCCACCGTGGTCGTCAACGCGATCATCGAGCGCCAGGGCGCGAAGACTGCGCTGGTGACGACTAAAGGGTTTCGCGATGTGTACGAGATCGGCCGGATCAACCGGCCGGAGTCGTTCAACCCGCGCTTTCGCAAGCACCGGCCGCTGGTGGCGCGGGAAGATATTTTCGAAGTGACCGAGCGCATGCTCGCCGACGGCTCGGTGCGCACGCCCTTCGATGAAAAAGAGGCGCGCGCGGTGGCGCGCATTATCAAGGACGAAGGTTTCGCAGCGGTCGCGGTGCTGTTTTTACACTCCTATCGGGCGCCGGAGCATGAGATCCGCATGCGCGATATCCTGCTCGAAACCGAGCCCAATCTCTTTGTCAGCGTGTCGCATGAACTGTCGCGCGAGTATCGCGAGTACGAGCGCACTTCCACCGTGGCGGCCAATGCCTACGTCGGCCCAATAGTTAGCCAGTATCTCGGCGATCTCGAGCGCCGCTTAAAGCAAAACAAGTTCGCCGGCAATTTGATGATCATGCAGTCCAACGGCGGCCTGTCGGATGTCGAGATGGCGCGCCGCCAATGCATTCAAATGATGGAGTCGGGACCGGCCGGCGGTGTGGTCGGCACCATGGCGCTGTGCGAGACCCTCGATCTCGCAGCGGCCATCGCCTTCGACATGGGCGGCACGACGGCCAAGGCCTGCGTGATTCGGCGCGGCGAGCCGAGCCTGTCGCCGGATTATTTTATCGGCGGCTACAACGAAGGTTTGGCGATTCGTATTCCAGTCCTCGACATCGTCGAGGTCGGCACCGGCGGCGGCAGCATCGCTTTTCTCGACGAAGGCGGCGGGTTGCATGTCGGGCCGAAGAGCGCCGGCGCCGAGCCGGGACCGGCAAGCTATGGCCGCGGCGGCAGCGAACCGACGGTGACCGACGCCAACGTGATTCTCGGGCGGTTATCGCCGGAAAACTTTCTTGGCGGCGAGATGCGTCTCGATCGCGGCGCGGCGGAAGCGGCGTTGAACGAAAAACTTGCCCAGCCGCTCAACGTCACGCTGGAGCGTGCCGCCGCCGGCATGTTGCAAGTGGCGACCTCGGCGATGGCCAACGCCGTGCGCCATGTGACACTGGAGCGCGGTCTCGATCCGCGCGACTTCACACTGGTCGCCTACGGCGGCGGCGGGCCGCTGCATTCGGCTTCGGTTGCCAAGGAATTGTCCATCAGCAAGATCATCATTCCCCAAGCGCCGGGTCATTTCTCAGCTCTCGGCATGCTCATGGCCGACCTGCGCCGCGATTATGTCCAGACGCTGTTCGAGCGCTTGGATGATTTGGCGATGAGCGAGTTGGAAGCGCAGTTCAAAGCATTGGAAGACGAAGGCCGCAAGGCATTGCTCGACTCCGGCATCGCCCTGGATCGCATCGCCTTCGAACGCGCCGCCGACATGCGCTATGTCGGCCAGGAACATGCGGTGGCCGTCGGCATGCCCGCCGCCGTCGGCGATGAAGCGCGCCCGCGCCGAAGTGAAGCGGCGCTTCGACGAAGCCCATGATTTGCGCTATAGCCACAGCGCGCCGGAAGAGTCCGCCGATATCGTCAGCCTGCGCGTGTCGGCGATCGGCCGGTTGAATAAGCCGGTGTTTCCGCAGATCGCCAAAGGAGAGGCAGCACCGCCGGCCGTGGCGCGACGCGGCGAGCGCACGGTGAACTTCGATGCCGCCGGTGCCATGTCGGCGCCGGTGTTCGATCGCGACCAATTACTCCAAGGCAACGTCATCCACGGCCCGGCGATCATCGAAGAGGTGGCGTCGACGACGGTGGTCGAGCCGGGGGATCGGGTGACGGTGAATGAGTATGGCCATCTGGTGATGGAACTGGGAGGGGCTGAATGATTTCAGATTCCAAATTTCAGATTCCAAATTATCGGATTACGCATGCCGGAGCAGGATCAACTTCGCAAATCGAGTTTGGAATATGGAATCTTTAATTTTGAATACCTCGCGTAGCGAGGTTGATGCTTTTACGACCGAGGTGATCCGTAGCGCGCTGGTCGCGATCACCGGCGAGATGAAAACCAACCTGATGCGCACGGCGTATCACACGATCATCTACGAAGCTGAGGATTTCACCGTCGGACTGTTCGATGCTGATGGCAATACCATTTCCATCGGCCTTGGCTTGCCGATGTTTGTCCGTGGGTTGTCGGATGCGATCAAGGCGAAGATCGCTCACTGGGGCAAAGACAATATTCATCCCGGAGATATCTTGCTCACCAACGACAGCTACATCATGGGCAGCCATCTCAACCACATGATCTACACGCTGCCGATTTTTCACGACGGCGAATTGGTGGCGTACTCCTCGTCGATGGCGCACTGGCAGGATATCGGCGGGCAGCTAGGCGGGGTGACCCGGGATATTTTCTCCGAAGGGTTGCAGATGCCTTTCGTGAAGCATTTTCGCCAGGGCGTGGAAAATCCCGAGATCACCGCAATTATCAAGGCCAACGTGCGCGTGCCCGCAAGCGCCATGGGCGATATGCGCGCCCAGCTCGCATCGATCCGCACCGGCGAGCGGCGTGTCCTGAATATCTTACGGCGCTACGGCAATAAGGTTTTCAAAGACAGCATTCAGTCGATTTACCAACAAAGCGAGAAACTCGCCCGCGCGGCTGTGCGCCAGATCCCCGACGGCGTCTATGAGGCCGAGTCGTTCATGGACGACGACGGCGTCAATCTCGGCAAACATATCCCGATCCGCGTGCGCGTCGAGGTCAAAGACGATGAGATGACCATCGACTTGAGCAATGTGAGCCCGCAGGTGGCGGGATACTATAATTCGGGTATCACGGCGGGCCGCTCCGCTGCCGAAGTGGTTTTCAAGTGCATTACCACGCCCATGTTGCTGCCGATCAACGATGGTTCGTTTCGGCCGTTAAAAATTATACTGCCCCTTGGCCGGGTCATCAGCGCCGTCAAGCCGGCGCCGGTGCGGGTCTGGATGACCGTGCCGATGACCGTGTGCGATACGCTTTTTCGCGCCCTCGCGCCGGCCTGTCCCGAGCGCACCATCGCCGGCCACTACGCCGATCTATGCACGGTCAATCCCCATGGCTTCGATGCCGAGACCGGGCGTTTTTTCTGGTCCCACATCGGCCATCCCGGCGGCGGCTGGGGCGCCAAGCACGATGAAGACGGCATGAACGCGACGGTGTGTCTCAACGACGGCGACACCCATAACGCGCCGGTGGAAGCCACCGAAGCGAAAAATCCCATCATCGTCGAGCATCGCGAGCTGCGCCAAGACTCCGGCGGCGCAGGCAAGTTTCGCGGCGGCCTGGGAGTGTCAAACGAAGTGCGCATGCGCCGCCCGGCGACCATCCACGCTCATGTCGAGCGGACGATCTGCGCGCCCTGGGGCTTGCACGGCGGCAAAGACGCGCTGGCGAATCAAATCTTCGTCAGCCATAACAACGGCGCGGTGGAGACCTTTCCGACGGGCAAAATCAAGCCCAGCGAAATCGACAACGGCGACAGCTTCACGATCGAAACCGGTGGTGGCGGCGGATTCTGGAGCGCGTTCGAGCGCCCGGCGGAGAAAGTGCTGGTCGATGTCCGTTCGGGTTACGTTTCCGTCGAAGCGGCGCGGCGCGACTATGGCGTGGCGATCCGGCAAGACGGACGGCGGTTCGAGCTCGACAGCGCGGCGACCGCAGAGTTGCGGCGTAATCAATGAAGAGAATCGGACTCGGAGATTTGGCCGCAAAGAACGCAAAGGCCACAAAAATAAATCGGAATATCTCTCGCAAAGGCGCAAGGCGCAAAGGGTGAATGTTGTCATTTCGAACGGAGAGAGAAATCCTGCATTAGATCCCTCGCATTCGCTCGGGATGACAGGCCTCTGGCCTGTCACTTAGCGTCTTTGCGCCTTGGCGGGAGTAACTTCTTCTTAGCCCGACCAAGTTGGGTGTCGCATTTTTGCTACACCGAGTAGCAAAACGACTACTCGTCGTTCTTTTCCGCTCGCCCGGTGCTATCGTCCCGTGAAAGAATTTCTTTGTGAATTCAGCTTACTAGGAATACTAATGGATGAGTCGCTTGTGGCATTGCTCCTGCGTTATAACAGCCGAGGAGACGGCGGAAGTGTAGTCTCCTCAGTGCATAACGAGTTGATCTGAGCCGGCTTAATCGTCAGACGAAATTCGAGTTCATAATTAATCTGAAAACCGCCAAGCAGATCGGCCTGACGATCCCGCCGAATGTGCTGGTGCGGGCGGATCGGGTGATTCGATAAGGTAAAAGTAAAAATGAAAAAAGCAAAATGAACGGAGACATGACATGAATTACAAAATGGCGATCAGGCTACTGGCGGGTTTATTTCTAACAACTGTTTCATTTGCCCAGGCGCAACAGCCGGCAAAAATACCACGCGTAGGCGTGCTCCTTTATAGCACGCCGGAAAACGACCCGAACGTTGCAGCTTTTCGCCAAAACATGCGCGACCTCGGTTACACTGAGGGGAAAAATCTATCGGTGGAATACCGTTTCGCTGGCGGCAAACCCGATCGGCTTACGGAAGTTGCCGCCGAACTGGCGCGGCTCAATCCCGATGTAATTCTTGCCCTCGGCGGCGATGTCGTGCCGGCAGCGCAGAAAGCAACCAAGACGATTCCGATCGTCATGTGGGTGAGCAACGATCCGGTGCAATCGGGGATTGTCGCCAGCCTGGCCCATCCTGGCGGCAACATTACCGGCATCACGCTTATTCTCGACGAATTGGCGGGGAAAAGATTGGAGCTATTAAAAGAAATCGCGCCGAGAATTTCTCGAGTGGCGGTGCTGTGGAATCCCGATCACGCCGATCCCGAGTTTCGTGAAATTCAAAGCGCGGCTCAGGCAATGAAAGTACGGTTGCAATCGCTGCAAGTCCGGCGAGGCGAGGACTTCGACGGCCAATTCGATGCCGCCACGAAGGCGAAATCTCAGGCCCTCATTGTCGTCTCGTCAAGACTTATTAATTTCCAACGACAACGCATTTTGGATTACGCGGCAAAGAGTCGCATACCGCTGGTCGGCGACTGGGGCTCCTGGGCTCCCGATGGCGGTTTAATGTCCTACGGTCCAAACATGGCCGAGATGGCACACCGCGCTGCGGTGCACGTCGACAAGATTCTCAAAGGCACCAAACCGATGGACATTCCCGTGGAACGGCCGACAAAGTTCGAGCTGGTCATCAATCTTAACGCGGCGAAACAAATCGGCCTGACGGTCCCGCCCAACGTGCTGGTGCGGGCGGATCGGGTGATCCGATGACAGAAGTCAGAGATCAGCAGGCGGATGTCAGCGAAGAAGGGAATACGCCTTGACTAACAAAATTGTTGGCCTTGCTCTATGCTCGTTACTCCTTGCTCCGTGCTTTGCCGCCGAAGCGCAGCAGCCGACGAAAATCCCTCGGATCGGATACTTGACTACGCCCTCCCTTTCCGCTAACGCGACCCGCATCGAGGCCTTCTTGCAGGGTCTGCGCGAACTTGGGTACGTGGAAGGGAAGAACGTTGTTGTCGAGTGGCGTTCGGCAGAGGGAAAACTTGATCGCATCGCCGCGCTTGCGGCTGAATTAGTGCGCCTCAAGGTAGACCTCATCGTCTCGGGTGGTCCGCAATCGACCCGTGCCGCCAAGGCAGCAACTATTGCGATTCCCATCGTCATGGCGTTTGATAACGATCCTGTCGGCAACGGGTTCGTCGCCAGCCTTGCGCGGCCTGGCAGCAACATTACTGGATTGTCTACCCTCTACCCGGAGATAAGCGGCAAGCAACTGGAGCTTCTGAAGGAGATCATTCCGAGACTCGCGCGTGTGGCGGTGTTCGGCAACTCGACCCATCCGGGCAACGCACAAGCGTTAAAAGAGATGCAACTCGCCGCTGGGGCACTGGCTGTGCAGCTTCAATACTCAGACGTACGAGATGTCAAGGATATCGAGACTGCATACCGCGCCGCAAACAAGGAGCGCGCTGATGCTGTCCTAGTGCTGGAGAACGCAGTACTCACTTCGCACCGAAAACAGCTGGTAGATTTCGCGGTAACGAGCCGGCTCCCGGCGATATACCCACAATCGGAATTTATGGAAGCCGGCGGCCTCATATACTACGGCACTAACACTCCCGATTTGTTTCGCCGTGCCGCCACCTATGTGGATAAGATTCTAAAAGGCACAAAGCCCGCCGATCTCCCCGTGGAACAGCCGATCAAGTTCGAGTTCATCGTCAACCTGAAAGCCGCCAAGCAGATCGGCCTGACGATCCCGCCCAATGTGCTGGTGCGGGCGGATCGGGTCATCAGATAAATTTTAGATTTTGGATTGGGGATTGAGGAAAAACTCATGTACGAAATATCGCTGAATCCTTTTTTGACTTATTCCTCAGCTAATCGGAAATCTAAAAGCGGCCCCGCAGACCAAAGGCTTCCCCGCGGAGCAAAATGGGTGGGGATTGTCACTCTCGCTTTGACATTAGCTTTCGGTGGGGCGTTGGTCGAGGCTCAGCCGGCGAAGCCTGAGCGCATCGGGGTCATCCACTTGGGCGAAGTCTTTGCGACGCTGGTGGATGGCCTGCGCGCTGGGTTGAAAGAGTTGGGCCTGCAAGATGGCAAACAGTTCATCCTCGATGTCCATGATCTCAAGGGCGATTTGAAGTCGGCGCAAGGCGTCGCCGAGACCTTGGAGCGCGAAAAGGTCAAGCTGATATTTACCAACACGACACCGATTACCGGTGACGCGTTCAAAGCGACCAAGAATATTCCCATCGTCTTTGCGGTGGGCAGCGATCCGGTCGCCAGTGGTTTCGCCAAATCCTTTGGCCAACCGGGGGGGCGGCTCACCGGCATTCAGTATTTGGCGCGCGATCTCACCGGCAAACGTTTGGAGATTCTCAAAGAGTTTCTGCCCAAGCTGCGCCAGGTCGTGGCCTTTTACGATCCCAGCAACACGATCGCCGTCGAAGGGTTCAAGTTGGGGCGCGCGGAAGCGCAACGCATGAACATCAAGCTGGCCGAACGCCAGGTGAAATCGATCGACGAAATAAACGGCGCCCTCGACGCGCTCAAGGCCGGCGAGTTCGACGCCTACTTGTATATGCCCGATCCCATGGTGGTGAGCCAAGCGCCGCGCATCGTCGAAGTGGCGCGGGCGAAGCGACTGCCGACGATGTTTCACGATCAGGTGGTGGTGGCGCGCGGTGCGCTGGCGAGCTACGGCCAGAGCTATTTCGAGATCGGCCGGCGCTCGGCGAAGTACGTCCAGCGCGTGCTCAGTGGCACGCCGCCGGCCGAGCTGAGAATCGACACCGTCGATGACGTTGAGCTGGCGTTTAATCTCGTCACCGCCAAACAGCTCGGCGTGACGATCCCACCGAATGTGCTGGCGCGGGCGAAAAAGGTAATTCGGTAAAGGCAAAAGTAAAAAGGGCAAACGGCAAAATGAACGGAGGCAAAGGTTGAAGGGAAGAATCGGTTTGTGGCTGCGTGACGACTGTCGTTCTGGGAACCATCTACTTTTGCCCAGGCTCAGCCATCAGAGCAAAGATCCCACGCATCGGCTACTTGTCAGGAACCGGCGATGCTTCGAATCAAGGGCCATACGTCGCGGCGTTGCGCCAAGGGCTGCGCGATCTGGGATACATCGAGGGTAAAAACTTTGCCATCGAATTTCGTGGCGCTGCCGGAAAGGCGGAGCCGGTGCCAAGCCTGGTTGCCGAGCTCATCCAACTCAAGGTCGATGTCCTGGTCCTGCCACTTCGTCAGCGATCCGCGCCGCTAAGCAGGCGACCAAAACGATCCCGATTGTCATGGTGACTCAAGTGGACCCAGTTGCGACCGGGTTGGTCGACAGCTTGGCGCACCCCGGTGGAAATGTTACCGGGCTCACTACGCTTCAGCGAGAGCTGAGTGGAAAGCGTCTGGAGTTGCTTGCCGAGGTGGTGCCGCGGTTAGCGCGCGTCGGCATCCTGCGGACGCGGAAGAGGCGGTGTCGGTGGCTGGTTTCAAGAATATGGGTCGATCTCGATTAGTGCGCGAGGCCGGGCGACCCGGACCTGGAAGGGGCATTCCAAGCCGCGCGCAAAGGCAACGCGCGCGCCGTCATCACGATTACCAACAGTCCGCTCTTTCGTAACTCAAGCGGATCGCCGATCTTGCCATCAAGCACCGCCTGCCGTCGATGTTCGAAGGCAGCACTGGGTCGAGAATGGCGGACTGATGTCCTACTCCGCCAACGACCTTGCGATTTTTCGCCGCGCCGCGACATTCGTCGATAAAATACTCAAAGGTACCAAACCCGCCGACCTGCCGGTCGAGCAACCGACGAAATTTGACTTTGTGATCAATCTCAAGACCGCGAAGCAAATTGGCCTGACGATTCCGCAGTGGACGTTGATGAAGGCGGATAAAGTAATCAAATAGGCAACAGGCGACAGTTTGAGGGAGTATCGGCAAGTCGCTCGGCTGTGACGATTGTTAATCTCCCGCTCGGGGATGGTTGAAATCCCTCGCTGCTTCGATCCTTCGGTTAAGCTCAGCACAGGCTAAGCTCAGGACGTGCTTAAGGCGACGGGAGTTCCGTCATGCCGGCGCTATCGTCACCCGGTGAAAACCGGGGTCCATCCCCATCCCGAGAATCTGGATACCGTTTTTCAACGGATGACGGACGCGGTCGGTCACCTGGATTCCCGCCCTTCGGCATCGCTCAGGACATGCTTTCGCGGAAAGACGAAAAAGCGAAAGTCGACTTCGAGTCAACGCAACAAACTCCCTCGGCTTCGAGCCGAGGGTCGTTTAATCTTTGCCGGTTTCCACAGCCATATAGTCCCGCTCGATCTTATTCCAATCGTCCAGGCCGACGACTTTGTCGCGGTCTTTGAATGTCGTCAGCGCTGCGTCGATGGATTCCGTCGTGCCTTCGCGTTTGAGCGTGCTCAGCGCCGTGCGCATGGCGTGGATGGCGGCGCGTTGGGTTTCTGACGGATAGATGGCGATGCGGTAGCCCATTTGTTCCAGCCGTTCCATCGGCAGCATCGGCGTCTTGCCGCCTTTGAAGACGTTGACCAAGAGCGGGATGTTTGGCACCCGCTGGGGGATTTCGGCGAGTTCATCTTCGGACTGTGGCGCTTCGAAAAAGATCGCGTCGACGCCCAACTTGGCAAACGCATTGGCGCGTTTGACCGCGTCGTCGAAGCCGTTGACGCCGCGGGCGTCGGTGCGGGCGATGATGCAGAAGTCGGGATCGGTGCGCGTCGCCAGAGCCGCTTCGAGCTTTTTCGCCATCTCGGACAGCGAAATAACTTCTTTGCCGTCCAGGTGGCCGCAGCGTTTGGGCGTGATCTGGTCTTCGATATGGATCGCCGCGACGCCGGCGCGTTCGAACTCGCGCACGCTGCGCACCAGATTGACCGCATTGCCGTAACCGGTGTCGGCATCGGCGATGATCGGAATGTTGATTGCGGCGACGACTTGCACGGCGCGGTCGATCGATTCCGACATCGTCACCAGGCCGATATCGGGAATCCCCATGCTGCGGGCGACGGCGCCGCCGCTCAAGTAGGCGGCTTCGAAGCCGGCTTCCTGGACGAGCCGGGCGGATAGGCCGTCGAAACAGCCGGGAGCGACGAGGAGTTTGTTGCGCTTTAGCAGTTGTTTGAGGGTTTGTCTTGGATTCATGGGTCTCCTCCGGTTTCAGAATCTTACCTCCTCTCCCACTGGGAGAGGATTGAGGTGAGGGCGACCGAATCGGATTTGCCCTCACCCTTCCCTCTCCCAAAGGGCGAGGGTAATTAAGTCGGCATTTATTTCGCTGATCCGGTCGCGAACATATCTGTGAATTTGTCTACCGGTGTGGCATCGAGTGATTTCGGATCGTTGCACAATTTCATAATCGCTTGGCACTGCTCTGGCGCGAAACGTGAGCCGAGATTAGCCTCGAACTTTTTCACCAACAGCGGCATGCCTTCGGCGCGGCGGCGGCGGTGGCCGATGGGGTATTCGACGGCGACTTTGTCGGTGCTGCTGCCGTCTTTGAAGAAAACTTGCACGGCGTTGGCGATGGAGCGCTTGTCGGCGTCGAGATATTCCTTCGTATAGCGCGGATCTTCGACGCAGGTCATCTTTTCGCGTAACGAATCGATGCGCGGATCGCGGGCGATCTTGTCTTCGTAGTGATCGGCGGTGAGTGCACCGAAGATCAAGCCGATGGCGGTCATGTATTGGATGCAATGATCGCGGTCGGCGGGATTGTGCAATGGTCCGGACTTGTCGATGATACGGATCGCCGACTCTTGGGTGGTGATGATGACTTTGTCGATCTGGTCGAGGCGCTGCTTCACTTGCTCATGCAGCTGCACGGCGCACTCGACGGCGGTCTGGGCGTGAAACTCGGCGGGGAAAGAAATTTTGAACAAAACATTTTCCATCACGTAGGAGCCCAGCGGCCGGCCCATGGTGAACGGCTTGCCTTTGAATAGGACATCATAGTAGCCCCAGCTCTTGGCCGTGAGCACCGACGGATAGCCCATCTCGCCTTGCCGCGCCATCAGCGCCAAGCGCACGCCGCGGCTGGTGGCGTCGCCGGCGGCCCAGGATTTTCTTGGCCCGGTGTTGGGCGCATGGCGGTAGACGCGCAGGGCGCCGCCGTCGGTCCAGGCGTTGGATAGCGCGCTGACGATTTGTCCCGTGCGTGCCGCCGAGCATCGCCGTGGCGATGGCGCTGGTGGCGACGCGGACCAGCAGGACGTGATCGAGACCGACGCGGTTGTAGCTATTCTCCAACGCCAGGATGCCTTGAATTTCATGGGCCTTGATCATCGCCTGCAAGACGTCGGCGACGGTGAAAGATTTTTGCTTGGCGCGGGTGAGGTAGTCGGCGAGGGCGAGGATGCCGCCCAAGTTGTCCGACGGATGGCCCCACTCGGCGGCGAGCCAGGTATCGTTGTAGTCGAGCCAGCGGATCATCGCGCCGATGTTAAACGCCGCGTGCACGGGATCCAACTGCCAATCGGTGCCCGGCACCCGGGCGCCGTTGGTCAACGTCGCGCCGGGAACCACCGGACCGAGATGCTTGGCGCATTCGGGAAAGCGCAGCGCCAGCAAGCCGCAGCCCAAGGTATCGATTAAATCATAACGCGCCGTGTCGATGGCTTCGCGGCTGGTGGCGACGTAACTCGTCGCGTAATCGGCAAGGTCAGTTAATATCTTGTCCGGTTCAGGACGGATGTTTGAAACAGCTTCGCTCATGGTTTCACTCAATTTCGTTCAAAAGTTCAACCGTTCAAGGGTTCAACGTTGGGGCTGGGGCCTTGAACTTTTGAACCTTTGAACCTTGAACGGCGGTTATCTTTTCTCGACCGGCACGAAGGGCCGCTGCGCGGGGCCGTTGTAATCGGCGTTGGGGCGGATCAAGCGATTGTCGGCGCGCTGCTCGATGATATGCGCCGCCCAGCCGGTGATGCGCGAGACCACGAAAAGCGGCGTGAACATCGCCGTCGGGATGCCGCAAAAGCGATAGGCGCTGGCGCTGTAGAAATCCAGATTGGGAAACATCTTCTTTTCGCGCCGCATGACCTGTTCGATGCGCTCGGAGACGGTGTAGAGCGTCATGTCGCCGTTGGCCTCGGCAAGCTTTTTTGACCAGTTCTTTATCACGTCCGAGCGCGGATCGGCGTGCTTATAGACGCGATGACCGAAGCCCATGATCAACTTCTTCGCCGCGAGCATTTGCATCATGCCCTTTTCGGCGTTGTCAGGCGACGAGAACTCCTCGATTAGCTCCATGGCCGCTTCGTTGGCGCCGCCATGCAGCGGGCCGCGTAGGGCGCCGATGCCGCCGACGACGGCGGAATAGAAGTCGGGCAGCGTGGCGGTGATGGTCCGCGCGGTAAACGTAGACGCGTTGTACTCATGCTCGGCGTAGAGAATCAGCGACGCATCGATGGCGCGGCGGTGCAGATCGCTGGGCTTTTTGCCGTGCAGCAGGTTGAGAAAATGGCCGGCGGTATCGGCGTCGTCGGTTTCGGTGTGAATGCGCGTGCCGCTGGTGACGTAGTGGTGCCAGTAGAGCAGCATGCCGCTGAAGCAGGCGGTCAACCGGTTGGCCACCGCGACCTGGGTGCGGCCGGCGTTCTCCGGCTCCAGAGTTCCCAGCATCGAACAGCCGGTGCGCAGGACATCCATCGGATGGGCGCTGGCGGGGATTTGTTCCAAAACGGTTTTCAGCGTCGCCGGCAGGCCGCGCAGATTGCGCAGGCGCGCTTTATATTCGTCCAGTTCGTCCGCCGTGGGCAGCTGGCCATAGATCAATAAGTAAGCGACATCTTCGAATGTCGAATGGGCGGCCAAGTCTTCGATGGAATAACCGCGGTAGGTTAGACCGACACCTTGTTTGCCGACTGTCGAGATCGCGGTGCTGCCGGCAACGACGCCTTCGAGACCGCCAGTTTTTTTCTCTGCCATTGTTCAATCCTCCAGTCCGACAATGCTACGAATTCGATAACCAAATCAAGCGGCGTCATCCAACGATTTGAACCACTTGAACGTTTGGAACGTATGGAACGAAATGGTTCAAGCCGTGCCAACAGTTCAAAACGCTCAAGCCGTTTCGGAGTGGCTGCGCGCGGCTATTGAGCTTCCAGCCCTTGACAGTTCGCCGGTTGATTGGATACCGCTGGTGTAATCAATTTTCCAAGGAGCGAATGCAATCGATGGCTTTACCGCAAACATTTAAAGCGATGGTGGTTTCCGAAACGGCTGAGAAAACCTTTGTCCGTGAGATTCGACAAAAGGCGCTCGGCGATCTGCCGGCCGGCGAGTTGATTATCGAAGTGAAGTACTCGTCGCTCAACTACAAAGACGCGCTGTCGGCGAGCGGCAACAAAGGCGTGACGCGCAAGTATCCGCATACGCCGGGCATCGACGCGGCGGGTGTGGTCGCTACTTCGACGACGCAAATGTTCTCCGCCGGCGATCAGGTGACGGTGACGGGATTCGATTTCGGCATGAATACTTCGGGAGGCTTCGGCCAGTACATCAGCGTGCCGGCGCTGTGGGCGGTCAAAGTGCCGCAATCGCTGTCGCTGCGCGACAGCATGGGTTACGGCACGGCGGGTCTGACGGCGGCACTGTGTCTGATTCGACTGATGGCCAGCGGGTTGACCAAAGAGTCGGGGGAAGTATTGGTCACCGGCGCCACCGGCGGTGTCGGTTGTCTCGCCGTGGCGATTCTCGCCAAGCTCGGCTTCAACGTCGTCGCGGCAACCGGGAAAGCGGAGGAGAAGGAGTTTCTCACCCAGTTGGGCGCCAAGACGATCATCTCGCGCGAAGAAGCCAACGATACGTCCGGTCGGCCGCTGCAAAAAGGCCGTTGGGCCGGTGTCGTCGACACGGTCGGCGGCAACATTCTCGCCACCGCGCTCAAGACGGCGAAGTACGGCGGCCTGGTGGCGGCCTGCGGCAATGCCATGTCCGCCGATCTCAACGTCAACGTGTTTCCATTTATTCTCCGCGGTGTCAGCCTGCTCGGCGTCGATTCCGTCGAGATCCCGATGCGCGCGCGCCAGATGGCCTGGAGCAAACTTGCCGGTGAATGGAGCGTCGATCTGTCGAGCATTGTCAAAGAAGTTTCCCTCGAAGGGCTGGAGGGCGAGATCGAAAAGATTCTCAAAGGCGGCGTGCGCGGTAGAGTTGTGGTGGATTTGAATAAGTAAACCAATCGGATCTTTCACCACGAAGGCACGAAGGACACGAAGGTTTCGGAGGATTGGCAATCCGAACTTCGTGCTCTTCGTGTCCTTCGTGGTGAGAAAGTATTTCCCATTTCTACCAGCGAGGTAAAATTTTGGCAGACACGAATCACGACGAAACCGCGCTCGGCCATCTGCGGGTGATCGAGCTGGGCGATATTCCGGCATCCTACGCGACGCGGCAGTTGGCCGATCTTGGCGCTGACGTGATTAAGATCGAGCCAACCGGCGGCGATCCGAATCGGCTGCTGCCGCCGTTCGCCGGCAATATCGAAGATCCTGAGCGCAGCTTGACGTTCATCAACGCCAACGCCAACAAGCGCAGCATCATGCTCGATCTCGAACGCGAGGCGGATCGCGAAGTATGCGCCAAGCTGCTGGCGTCGGCGAATCTTTTAGTCGAAGCCACCCCGCTTGGATACCTGGAAAAGTTCGGCTTTACCGACGATTCGTTGCACGCGCGCTGGCCGCAGTTGGCGATCGTCTCGATCACGCCGTTTGGCCGCACCGGGCCCTATCGTCATTACAAAGGCAGCGATGCCATCGCCAACGCGACCGGCGGCTTTCTCTACGGCCAGGGCGACAACACCAAAGGCCAATGCACGGCACCGAGCCATCTCGCCTATCAGGTGGCGGGGACGATGGCGGCGCTGCTCGGGTTGGCCGCCGTGCGCCATGCTCGCGTTACCGGAGCGGGGCAGCGCATCGACATGTCGCTGCAAGAGGCGCTGACCTTTTGCAACAGCGGCAGCGTGGCGCGCTATTCGCGCGAGAACCGCTTGGAGCGGCGTCCCGGCGGCAAGGCTTACGGCGGCGCCGGCACCAACATCTATCGCTGCAAAGACGGCGGCTACGTCCACTTCACCACCAACATGCCGCATATGTGGAAGGAGTTCGCGCAGAATTGGATGACCAGCAAAGCGCTGGCCGGGCCGGAGTGGGAGAACCCGCGCTATCGCGACGAGCATTCCGACCAAGTGGCGCAGGCGTTCGCCGAATTCATCGGCCAGTTTGGCGCCGAAGAGTTCGCCAACCAGGCCCAGGCGCATCATCTCGCCGGCGCGCCGCTCAATACCATCGGCCAATTTGTCAATTGTCAACAAAACGTTGAGCGCCATTGGATCCAGGAGCTCGATCATCCGGTGATCGGCAAATATAAAGCACCGGGCGCGCCCATGCGTCTGTCGCTGACACCGATGCGCGTGCGCCGGCCGGCGCCGACGCTCGATCAGCATCGCAACGAGATTTTACTTGAACTTGAGAAATTGCCTGCCAACAGCGGGAAAATAGAGCAAAGATAACGCCCGCGAGCCGATGCTCAAGGGCTTGCGTATGGCTGATCTGACGCAGCAATATGCCGGGCCTTTGGGTACCGAGTTGCTGGCGTACTACGGCATGGAAGTGCTCAAGATCGAGACCGGCACGATTCCGAGCAAGGAGCGCGAAGCGGCGGTGCACGCCTGCATGAACCGGGCGAAGCTCGGCGCCACGCTCAATCTGCGTAACGCCGAGGGCAAAGAACTATTTAAACAGCTGGTCGCGAAATCAAATGTCGTCGTCGATAACTTTAGCTCCGGCGTCGTCGAGCGTTTGGGGTTTTCCTACGAAGTCTTGCAGCAGATCAATCCCGGCATCGTCCAAGCCGTCATGCCGGGTTGGGGTTTGACCGGGCCGCTCAAGACCTGGGTCGCTTGGGGTTGGCAGCTGCTTGGCCTACACCGGCATCATGCGGCTTGTGGGGCTATCCCGACTCGCCGATGGAGACGCGCTGCAAGATCGCCTGGCCCGATCGTGTCGGCTCGGTGACCATGGCGCTCGGCGTGCTCGCCGCGCTCGAATACCAAGCGCGCACCGGCAAAGGACAGTTCATCGAAGCCGGCATGCTCGAAGCCCAGGGCGCCATGATGGGGCCGGCGATTCTCGACTACACGGTCAACGGCAACGAGTGGGACGCCATGGGCTATGAAGAAATCCTCGGCGCACCCTACGCGCCTTACGGTGTTTATCCATGCGCGGGCGAGGACAACTGGATCATCATCGCTTGCGCCAGCGATGCAGGAATGGCAAAGCATGGCGAGTTTAATCGGCAAATCTGCTTGGGCCGCCGACGCCAAGTTCGCCAGCAAAGCAGGCCGCAAGGAGCATCGTGTCGAGCTTGATCGAAAACTTTCCGAGTGGACACGCAAGTATACGGCAAAACAAGCTTTTCGTTTGCTGCAAGAAGCCGGTGTGGCGGCCGGGATTCCATCCTCCGGCGAAGATCTGTTTCATGACATTCACCTGCGCGCGCGCGGACACATCGTCGAAACCGAGGCGCAACCCTGGGGCAAAATTACCCATCATGGCTTGCCCGGCATTCCATCGCTGTCGCAAGCCGATGCGGCGCGGCCGGCGCCGTGGATCGGCGTCAATAACGATCAGGTGTTTGGCGAGATACTCGGGTTGAGCAAAGCGCGCATTGCCGAACTGCAAAAAGCCGAAGCGATCAAATAGCGGATCTAACTCTTCTCCAGACTTTGGGGGTTTCATGAAGCAGATCTCATGGCTGCTGATGTTGTCGTTGCTGTTGCACGCCGGTGTGGGGCGCGCGGATGACACCATCCGCATCGGCATCATTAGCACCGTTTTCGGTTACGCCCCGGTGTATGTCGCCAAGGAGAAGGGCTTCTTCAAGCGCGAGGGGCTCTATCCCGAGATCATCGTCATCAGCCGCAATGAAAACATCGTTCAAGCGCTGGTGTCGGACTCAATCCAATTCGGCAATGTGCCGCCCAATCTGCTGCTCACCATGCGTCAACAAGGCTTCAGCGAAATCAAGATGATCGCCGGTTCGTTCAACGGCACGACGTATTCGTTGATCGCTCTGGCCAAGCACAAGCGCACGGAAGACTTGAAAGGCGGCGCGCGCCTCGGCATGTCCGGCTTTACCTCGGCCGGCACTATGATGATGAAGCAGTTGCTCAAGGAGCGCGGCGTGATTTATCCGCGCGACTACAGTTTGATCTCCATTGGCAACGGCTCCGCCGGCCTCTATCAAGCGCTGCAGGCGGGTCAGATCGATGCCGCGTTGTTGGCGCAGCCGTTGAGCTTGATCGCCATCGAGCAGGGCTTGAGCAATCTCATCGATGCCTACAAAGTGTTGCCCGAGTATCAGCTGTCGGCGATCGGTGTGCGCGAAGGCTGGGCGCAAAAGAACCGCAGCTTGGTGCTGCGCTACTTGAAAGCGCTCTTGTCCACCTATCAATGGCTGCACGACAACCGCGACGAAGCGATTAAGCTGCTTGGGCCGATCACGAAATTGGAGCGCAAATACATTCCAGCCTCGTGGGAAGTCTATACCAAGACGCAGATTTGGCCGCGTAACGGCGAAGTCAGCGTCAAAGGCGTGCAGACTATTTTGAACCTGATGGCCGAGGACGGCGTATTGAAAAAGCCGTTACCCAAGGTTGAGGACATCATGGCGACCGGTTATCTCGATGAGGCTCGCAAAGCACTCGGGCAGTGAGTTTGACAGCGATGCGCAGGAGCGTCACCGCCGGCTGCGGCGAGCGACGCCGGGGCTATTGGAGCGGTTCAGGTTATCTTCGCAGTACCCAGGCGCGACGCCGCTCAGCGCGGGCTCGATAGACCTTTTATAAAGCCGCTCTTTTCCAGCTCGGCGATGAAGCTCGTGTCCATGAACGCTTCCGGTTTGTGCTGCCAAATCTCCGGACGCTGCGCTGCGACGTACTCATAGGTCGGCTGTAAGCCTTGGGTGATCGGGTACGGCACCGAGATGAAGTCCTTGCGATAGATCTCGTAGGAACTTTCGAGCAGTTCGCGGTCGTTGGTTTTGAGATACTTACCGAGGATCTTCATGCTCGGCTCTTTGTTGGTCTTGAGATAGTGAATCGCTTCGACATGGGCTTTGACCATGCGCATGACGGAATCTCGGTCTTCGTTAACCCACTTACGCCTGGTGACGATCGACATGGAAGGGTAGGCAACTTCCTGTTTGGCGTCCCAGAGAATGCGATATCCTTTGCGCTCGGCTTGGATATCGGCGGGATGAGACAGGTCGGCGGCATCGACGAGCCCGGTGAATAAAGCTTGAATCCGGTCCGGTTGGTTGCCGATGGAAAGCATGACGACGTCGCGGACGGGATCGATGCCGTATTTTTTTAAGATATAGCGCTCGAGAAAATCTCCCAAGGAACCGAAACCCGAAACCGCAATGCGCTTGCCGCGCAGATCCTCCGGCTTCTTGATCTCCGGCCTGACAAGCAGTTTGCTTTGCACGCCTGCCACCGTGTGCGCCACCGTGACCAGGTCGGCGCCGCTCAAGTCGGCGCTCATCACCGTCGTCAATGTGCATGGGGCGCCGAGAATGCTATTGCCGATAATCGCCTGCGCCGATTGTCCCGAGCCGCGCAGCAGCACCAGCTCGGCTTCCATGCCATGCTTTTCATAAAGCTTGACGTCTTTAGCGATCCACGGAATCCATTGGGATGCCGACAGCGAGGTGACGCCCCAGCGAAATTTTTTCAGCGGTTTGTCCTGGGCACCGGCGTTGCAAACCACAAGGAGCAAGATGCCGAAGGTCAAGCACAAAACTTTGCCAATCTGTGTGCGCTTCATAGATAGACTCCCGCGCCTTACGCCTCACCTTTACTGCTTAGGTTTCTTAGATGTTATACAATCGCGCCGCATTGTCGCACATCAATTTTTTCAGCTGGCTCTCGGTTATATTTTTCCGCCCGGTCACGGATGCCACTGTGTGGGGAAACTTGCTGTCGCCGTGATTGTAGTCCGAGGCGAACACCAGGCGGTCGTCGCCGATGTAGTCCATGACGAAATTCAAAGTCTGTTCGTCCGGCTCGAAGGAATAATAAACCTGCTCGCTCTTCATGTATTCGCTGGGCGGTTTTTTCATCAGCGGCACCGCCGGCGACATATATTCATAATGCTCGTCCAAGCGCTCCATCCAGTAGGGCACCCAGCCGGCGCCGGCTTCGAGGAACGCGACTTTGAGCTTTGGATAGCGTTCGAGAATGCCGCCGCCGACGATGCACATGACGCCGATCATTTGCTCGAAGGCGTGGGTGGTCGCATGCACGAAATAGGGATTGTCAAAGCGCTCGGCAGCCGCCGCCGGCCGGCCCGAACCGACATGAACGCAGACCGGCACACCGAGCTCCTCGGCTTTGGCGTAGAACGGATAGAGGTCGGGATGATCGAGGTTGCGGCCGGCGGAGTGGCCGGCAACGGCGACGGCGACAAAGCCCAGTTGCTTAACGCACCGTTCGAGTTCCTTGGCGGCCTCCAGCGGCTCCTGCTGGGCCACCAGCGCAACGCCCTTCAAGCGCTTCGGATTGGTCTTGGAATACTCAGCAAGCCAGGTGTTATAGCCATGGGCGATGGCGCAGGCGAAGTCATGATCTTCGAGAAACGGCAGACTTAAAAACACCGTCGTGCCGAAGTTGACCGCAGTGTCGATGCCTTCCATGTCCATGTCTTTAAGGCGCTGCAGCGGATCCCACATGCCGGTGGTTGTGCGCGGTTTGCGCGTGATCGGCGCGGTGCCGATGCCGCAGCCCTTGCCGCTCGGCTTGGCCCAGATCTTACCTTCGAGCAATAAATGCGTCCGGCCATCGGCGCACTGCACCATGCTCGGCGCATGTTTGCGATAAGGCGGATCGAGTAGCTCCTGCCAGTTGGCATCGCGTTCCTGGACATGGCCGTCGGCGTCGATGATGCGCAGGTTGTTCATTGTACCTCCTAAGAATTGAATATTTCAGATCTCACCACGAAGTGTCCATAAGCTTGCGCTCGCCTACAGAGCATGAAAATGGTTCGCATTCCCGGAACATGCTTCCCTCCTCGATTCGTCATTCCCGCGCACGCGGGAATCCAGGTATTGTATCCTGCGCCGAATGTAGCCTGGATACCCGCCTTCGCGGGTATGACGGAAACTCCGGAGGCTCTTCGTTGTGGATATCATCCGCTCACCTGTATTTTCGAAGGAGCCACGAAGGACACGAAGGGTTGGGAAAATTAACAATCCGAGCTTCGTGATCTTCGTTTCCTTCGTGGTGAACAGTTTCTTTATTTCCGCGTAATCGAATGCAGCAGCTTGTCCCAGCGGAGCAGCTCCTTTTCATACTGATCCGTCGTCAGGCCATGCTCGGGACGCCATTTCTTGAAACCGTGATCTTTGGCGCCGCTACCGTAAAAGTGTTTTTCCAAGACGCCTTGACCGTCCGGGCTCAAAAGAAAGTCAGCCATCAGTAACGCCCCGTGCGGATGGGGCGGATTGAAGGCGATGGCGGCGCTGCCGACGTTGGTCGGGACCAGATCCATGGGCACCCATTCCACCGGCGCGCCTTTCGACGCGGCGCTCAGCGTATGAGTTTGAAAGATCGCCGGCGATCCGGCGATTTCGCCGGTGGTAATGGTATTGACCAGGGCGGGGGCGTCGATGGAGTAGAGTTTCATCTCCTGGGCTTTGAGTTTGCGGACAAACTCCTCGCCTTTGGTTTTGATCATGGCGCCGATGACCTTGTCGCTGGTCTGGCCGATGCTGATGCCCAACTTGCCCTTGAGCTGCGGGTGGAACAGCCCGTCGAAATTTTTTGGCACCGCGTCCTTTGTCACGAGCGTCTTGTTGTAGGTGAAGCCGATGTACGATTCGCGCGCGAGCGCCCAATAGACGAGATTCTTATCGGCGCGTTCCTTGCCGTCTTCCGGATAGCGGTCGAGCTGCGGCGAGTCGTAGGGGCGGAGCAGTTTGCCGTCGCGCAAGAAGATCAGGCTGCCCTCGGTGGTCTCGATGGTGTCGGCGATGTTGCGCCGCGCTTTGCCTTCCTCTTCCAAGCGCACCACCAAGTCCGCGCCCTGAGCGCGGTAGGAATCGACTTTGACGCCGGCATATTTGGTTTCAAAGGCCTTGACCAATTCCTTGTATGAATCGCCGGCGAGGGAAGTGTACCAGACGATTTTGCCTTCGGCCTTGGCGCCGGCGTAAAGCAGTTGTTCGCGGTCGGCGCCGCGGTAGGTCACCAGTTCCGCGATGGTCGACGGCTTGCGCGCCTGCGCCCAGGCGCTGGATGGAAGAAGTAACAGAGCCAAGAGGATGAAGTATAGAACTTGCATGGTTTTAGTCTCCTTTTCGCTGGAAGCCAAGTGTACGAAGCTAGATTCACCACGAAGGACACGAAGATCACGAAGTTCGGAATAATATACCTCCGAAACCTTCGTGTCCTTCGTGCCTTCGTGGTGAACGGTCTAATGCTTACCGCCCCAAAAAATCTCCCGATAGGTTTTGTTGTATTCCTCAAAGGTATCCGACAACGTCCAGTCCGCTGGAAATAAATTGACCCCGCGCAGATATTCCGGCTGAAACTTCGGCAGCGCCGGCGGTTTGTCCATGGCGAGCACGGCTTTCTGTCCTTCATCGCTAGCCAGATAATTCATGAACAGCCGCGCCGCGGCCGGGTGCTTCGCTTCGCGGGTGATCGACGCGGTGACTAACACCGTGACATGGGGCTCGGCGCGCACCCATTCCACCGGCGCGCCTTTGCGCTTCAACTCCTCGGTTCTGGCGATGTCGCTGTAGACGATGATGGGAAATTCGCCGGCGGTGAGCAGCACCGCCTGTTTGCTGTGGCCGTTGACCATGATCAGATCCTGGCGCGCCAGCTTCTTGAAATAGTCGATGGCTTTCTGCTGGCCGAGGAACTGGGTATGCGCTTGGGTCACCAGATACTCTTCGCGCTCGAGGGATATCTGCCCTTTCCATCTTGATAGTAATAAATCATCGAAAGATTTCGGCGCGTTGGCTTTGGAAACCAGGGAGGTATTGTAAGTGATCGCATAGGGCACCAGGTAAAAACCATACCAGTAGCCCTGTTGGTCGGCGAAGCCCGCCGGGAAATTCTTGGCGGTGGGCGGCAGGTACGCGGTGATGATGTTTCTCTTCATGAAGATGCGCTGGGTATAGTTGTTGATCAGGATCGCGTCGGCGCTCAACTGGCGGGCGGAAACTTCTTGCAAGATTTTTGTCGTTAACGCTTCGCCCGTGGTGCGGGAATATTGCGCCTTGATGAACGGATAGCGCCGTCTGAAGGGCTCGATGAATTTGTCGAACTGGCCGGCCAGCGCGGTGCCGTAGACGACCAACTCGCGCTCGCTTTGTGCCTTGGCGACAAGGTCGTCCTGGGCGTGCACCGCCTGGCGACCCCAAAGGCAAAGCAAAATTACAATCGTCGCTCGAAAAGCGAATCGCATGGAGTGTAGCTTTCTTAGTCAACTGAGGGGCGAGATCCCTCACTAGGTTCGGAATGACAGACAAGTTGTTGGCACAAGAGTTCTCTTTTGTTTGAAGAGGATGGCGAGGGGGAGGGGATGTTGACGCCTCACCCCTTACGCCTCACCCTTCACGACCTCTGTCAGTCACCCGCCAATTTCTTTCCAGCCAACTCGGACAAACGTGCACTTGGCGTCACGTATTCGTAATCGGTCTGCACTTCGATTAGCGCCGAGCGATTGGCTGCCAGCGCTTTCTTGAATGCCGGCAAAAATTCTTCATCGCGCGTCACCTTCAATCCGAGTGCGCCGTAGGATTCGCCCATGAGGGCGAAGTCGGGATTCTCCAGGGCGACGCCATGTTGGCGGCCGGGGTACTGTGCTTCCTGGTGCATGCGGATCGAGTTGTAACCTTGGTTGTTGTAGACGATGGCGATGATCGGCGCGTTATATTGCTTGGCGGTCGCCATCTCTTGGCCGGTCATGAGAAAACCGCCATCGCCGATATGGGCGATGACCGTGCGCTGAGGGTGCGCCAGCTTGGCCGCCACCGCTGAAGGCACGCCCGGTCCCATGCAGCCGAGGGTGGGCGAGATGTAGGAGTCGGGATGATCGAACTCGAGGTAGCGCTGCTGCCATTGGCCGAAGCTGCCGGCATCGGTGGTGGTGATCGCGTCGGCGGGCATGGCGGCTTTTAAATCGATCATTACCCGCTCCATGGAAACTTTTGCTGTCGGCCGCTCGTTAGGCGTGCAGAACTGCTTTTGCGCCGCGTGCTGCTCGGCGATCCACGACGCGCGGCTCTCGTTGGGGCGCGGCGCGGGATGTTTCAATGCCGCGAGCAGCAGCTGTTTGGCATCGGCGACGATGCCCACCTCCGGGCGTGAGTTCTGGCCAATGTTTTCTTCGTCCGCGTCGATGTGAACAAACGGCCGGCCCGGCCGCGGAAACGTAAAGCCGGCGGTGTTCTGCTGGCTGAGCCGGCTGCCGAGGACGATCAAGAGATCGCTTTCTTCATAGGCGAGGTTTTGCGCGTACTTGTTCGACGTCAGCATATTGCCGGCGTAGTTCGGATGATTGTTGGGGAAGGCGTCCTGCCGTTTGTAGGATGTCAGCACGGGGAGCTGAAACTTTTCGGCGAAGTCGATGACTTCTTGCCACGCATGCGAATACTGGGTTCCCGAACCGATCAGGAGCACCGGTTTACGCGCCGCATTGATGCGCCCGATCAAAGTTTCGACGGCCGCCGGATCGGCGTTGGGCTTGATCGCCGGCAGCGGCTCGGTCATGGCGATGTCGGTGTCGGTTTCCGTTACATCGCGCGGCAACGCCACCACCACCGGGCCGGGCCGGCCGGTGCGCGCGATATGAAATGCCCGGCTCATGATGCGCGGGATCTGCTTGGGATCGTTGATCTCGATGACCCACTTGGCGATGCTGCCGAAAAATCGTCCGTAGTCGATCTCTTGGCCGGCTTCGCGTCCGCGCGCGGCGCGGCTGACCTGGCCGACCAACAGCACCAGCGGCGCCGAATCGTATTTCGCGCTATGGACGGCGATGCTCGCGTTGGTCGCGCCTGGACCGCGGGTGACAATGCAGACGCCGGGCGTGCGCGTGGCCTTGGCATAGCCTTCGGCCATAAACGCCGCACAGCCTTCCTGGCGGTTGGTGATCAGTTTGATCTCGGGGTAATTCACCAGTCCGTCGACGACGGCGATGTAACTTTCGCCGGGCACGCTGAAAATATGTTTAACGCCTTCGTTGCGCAGACATTGAGCTACCGCATGGCCGCCAAGCATGGTGGGATCTCCTATTCAGGTTGAGTTATCTGCCAGGTTCAGCTTGTTTGTGTTCACCTCGAAGATCTACCACAGTCGATGGTTGCGGATAATCGAGCTAGGAGCGAACTATCTTACGCTCCCGGCAATCGAACCGACTTATCCTTCGTGATGAAAGCATCCGCTTCAAGGTACGATTTCTTGGTTGCTGCTGCCGAAATGTTACTTGCCGTATAGTCCGATTGGCGCGTGGCTGTCAATGCAAGTCTCAAGCTGAATTGTCCGTGGCGCTTGCCAGTATTGTCGCCAACGTGGTAACTGCGAAGCAGGGAAAACGAAGGTGAACGGTTTGTCTGTTCTCCTTGGAGCAGAGGAGCAACCATATGAAAATATTGGCCATCGGATTCACAATAGCCGTTTTGGCAGTCTCGTCAGGTTATGGACAGACGAAAAAGCCGCGGACGTTGGACGAGCTGGCGGTTTACACGGGTTCGGACCGCCAGCAAATTCTCCTCGACGGCGCCAAGGCCGAAGGCAAGGTCGTCTGGTACACTTCGCTCTCCGGTGTCTACCGAGACATGGTCGACGCGTTCAAAAGAAAATATCCGGACATCGCGGTGGATGTGTTTCGCGGCGGCAGCAATGACCTGACGCCAAGAATTATCAACGAAGCGCAGGCCGGCCGCCCGGTGGCCGATGCCCTGGAAAGCACGCCGGGGCTGCTGATGGCCTTGCGCGATCGCGGCTTGCTCAAGGCCTATGTCTCGCCGGAACTGGCGAAGTTTCCCGATGAAGCGAAAGGCAAAGCCGACGGTGGGCGGGTTTTCTGGGTGACCGACCGTGAAGCGTACATGGGCTTCGGTTATAACACCCGTCTGATCGCGCCAAGCGAAGTTCCTAAAAACTATCAAGATCTCTTAAGGCCGGAACTGAAGGGGAAAATCGCCGTCACCACCGAGAGCTCCACCAGCCGCGTGATTGGCACCATGGTCAAATACAAAGGCGAGGAATACATCAAGCGCCTGCGCGCGCAGGAGGTGCGCTTGTTCAAAGCGTCGAGCGCCGGCTTTCTCGATCTCATCGCCGCCGGAGAAGTGGGTGGCGGTCCGGTGGTGTTTCAGAATCAAGTGGCGGTCAAGAAGGAGCGCGGCGCGCCGGTGGATTGGGTGCCGCTCGATGTCGCGGTCGCCAATGCCGGAGGATCGGCGCTCGTTGCCAATGCGCCCCATCCCCATGCCGCCTTGCTGTTTACCGATTTCGTCATCGGTCCCGAAGGACAAAAACTGATGGAGCAGTTTCGCTACGGCGTGGCCTGGAAAGAATACGCATTCAAGCGCGAATATCCCGAACGCGGCATGACCAGCACGGAGTACGAGAAAGCCGAGGATCGCTGGACGCAGGCGACTCGGGCGTTGACGAAACGGTGAAGAGCAGAAGAATGGAGTAATGGAGCGGTGGAGTAATGGAGTATTGGGTTGGTCCGGAGCCCATCACTCCACCACTCCATTACTCCATCACTCCAATCTTTCGTGACTCCATCACTCCAATTCTTCATTTCTTCGCGTTCGGTCCGAACGGCTCGGGTTGAAACGGGCCGTCGCGCGCTTCCAGGAACGCCGCCAGGCCGCCGCTTTTCCTGGCGTCATCCAAGCGCTTGTTGAACTCCTCGCGCTTGGTCAGGCGCGCCATCGCCGCCAATTCCGAATTCAACGTCCAGGCTTTGCGCAGACCCATCATTTCCAGGCCCATGGTCGAAATATGCAAGTTGATTTTCACGGTCTCGGGCGGTACCAGAGCGACGCGCTCGACGAACTTGAAACAGGTATCGAGCAACTCGTCCTTGGCCACGACCTGATTGACCAGGCCGATGCGCAGCGCTTCCTGGGCATCGACGTGATCGCCGGTGAGCGAGTAGCGCAGGGCGTTTTTGAAGCCGGCCAGCGCGATCCAAATAAAATCAGTATTAGCGCCATGGCGCACCTGGGGCTGGCCGAACACGGCGTCATCGGCGGCGATGGTCACATGGCAGGTGAGGGCGAGCCAGGAGGCCGCGCCGAGGCACCAGCCGCTGACCGCGCCGACGATCGGCTTGGGATACTGCCAGCGGTGCAGTTGGCGGCCCAGGATATCTTTGCGGTCGGCGTCGCGGAATTTATTGTAGGTCGCGTTGAGCGATGTGTTGGCGGGGATGCCATAGGGCCAGGCGGTTTCACCGTCGTCGCCGCTGATGTCTTCGCCCACGGAGAACGCTCCGCCGGCGCCGGTGATGACGACCGCGCGAATCTCCGCGTCCTTCTCCGCCTCCGCCAACGCCGCATCGAGCTCGTTCATCATTTCCTGATTCATCGCGTTCAAGGCATTGGGCCGGTTGAGCGTGATGAGCACGCCTTTGCGTTGCTTCTGATAGAGAATCGTTTGATAGTTAGACATTTGGTGCTCCTGTTCAATCTTAGTTGGAGTACTGGAGTGATGGAGTACTGGAGTGTTGGGGGGTCTGGAACCCATCACTCCATCGACTCCAATATTCCATTACTCCGCTTTTCTCCTCGCCCGCGGTCCGAACGGTTCCGGTTGGAACGGGCCGTCGCGCATTTGTAAATATTCGCGAATGCCTTTGTTCGCGCGGGCGTCGTCGAGCGGCTTGCGTAACTCTTCGCGCAACATGACATGGGCCGGCGCGGACAATTGATTGTCCAAAGTCAAGGCGTCGCGCAAGCCCATCATGTCGAGGCCCATGGTGGCGACTTGTAAATTGATCTTGACGGTTTCCGGCGGCACATGGGCAATCCGCTCGACGATCTTGAAACATTCGTCGATCAGCTGATCCGGCGGCACGACTTTGACCACCAGACCGATGCGCAGCGCTTCCTGGGCGTCGATGTGGTCGCCGGTGAGGCCATAGCGCAGGGCGTTCTTGTAGCCGCCGAGCAGCGTCCACATGAAGCTCGTGTTCGAGCCATGGCGCACTTCGGGTTGAGAAAAGACCGCGCTCTCCGACGCGATGGTGATGTGCGTGAACAGCGTCAGCCAGGAGCCCGCGCCCATGGCCCAGCCGTTGATTGCGCCGATGATCGGCTTGCCAAACTCCCACATGCGGCGGAAGTTGCGCGGATCGGCGCGCCAGGAGTCGATGACACTGGCGGCGGTCTCACCGGTGACGATGCCGTAGGGCCAATGCAGATCGCGCCGCCGCCCCGACGCGTTGCCCTGATCCATGCCGGCGGAAAATGCCCGGCCGGCGCCGGTGAGCACGACGGCGCGCACTTCCGGATCATGCTCGACGTCATCGAGGGCTTGGTGGATTTCCTTGATCATGCTGCGGCTGATGGCGTTCATCGCCTCCGGGCGATTGAGCGTGATCAAAGCGCCGCCGCGCTGTTTCTCATATAAGATTTCTTTGTAGTCGGCCATCCGAAACTCCTTCGTCGTTTGTGTTCCAAATGTTCGATTTGGTTCCAATCGTTCCAATGGTTAACTCCGAAACCCAACGACTGGAACCATTGGAACTTTTGGAACGATTGGAACTATCTTTTATTTTTCCGCTCTTCCTCCAACTGTTTTAGAAACGACAGGTCGAGAACGTCCATTGGATTCACATTCGCCGCCGACAGCACGCGGTCGCTGGCGATCATGTTTTCCATCGCTTTGATCGTCACGACTGGCAAGCCGGACGAAACCTGGCTGTAAACGCGGCGGGTTTCTTCCAGCTCTTCGGTATTGGTCGAGCGGTAGAATTCGCCCAGGTATTTGATCACGGTCTCTTTATTCCTATCATCGCGGTAAAACTCCATACCGTCAGCCAAGCCGCGCATGAAGTTCATCACCGTTTCACGGTCCGACTTTGATAAACGAGCGCGTGGTCACCGGTCCGGCGGTGACGTATTCATAATCGATTTTGGCAAAATCGATCCAAATCGGCATGCCCAATTTGCGAGCGCGCAGCGTGACCGGCGGTTGAAACAACGAGGCATCGACATGGCCGCCGGCGAGCGCGGCCCAACGCTCGCCTTGAGCGCCGAGACTGACCAGCGTCACGTTCTTTGTCGCTAAGTCCCAGTTGGCGTAGCGCGATGCGCGCGATGAAATCGGTGCTGGCGCCGAGCTGGCTGATCGCGATCCTTTTGCCTTTCAAATCGGCAGGTTTTTTGATCGCCGGTGTGGAGACGAAGATGTAATCGAGCTTGTTGCCGGTGGCGCCGATGGCTACCAAGTCTTTAGCGCCCTGCGCCCAAGCCGTGATGACGCCGGAACTTCCTTGCTGCATGACGGAGACGTCGCGCGAGATCAGCGCTTGCACCGCCTCGCGTCCGCCGCGCATGAAGATCGGCAGGACTTTGAGGCCGTATTTTTCAAAAGCCCCCGATTTGTGCGCGATCCAGAAAAAGCCGGTGGAGCCGCCGAGGGCGTAGGGAACGCGGAGTTCTTTGAGTGGCTTGGACTGGGCAGGCAAGTGGCAGGGGCGGATGACGACCGCGCCAATGACCATTAAGATCAGCGAAGCAATGTGTTTCATTTCTCTTCCGCTCCGAATCCCCGTCTGTCATACCGGTGAAGAGCCTGCCCCGGACTCGATCCGGGGCCGGTATCCATCTTCGCCTTTGGTTCGCCTGCAATAAACCTGGGTTCCCGCCTGCGCGGGAATGACGGATGCTTGGTGATTGTCAGTGACGGTGAATTCCACTTCCCCCTTTGAAAAAGGGGGATCGAGGGGGATTTTCCTGTGCGAGTTTTCAAAATCCCCCCTAGCCCCCCTTTTGCAAAGGGGGGGATAAGCGGAAGAGGGGATAAATACGAAATTGTAGGAGGCATGCTCATTGAATCTCCACCAGCGCGTCGACGGCGATCACGCCTTGGCCTTTGGCTAACACGATCAACGGATTGATGTCTACGCCATTCAACTGATCGCCGAGACTGACCGCTAGATTCGCCAAGCCGACGATGGCGTCGCACAGCGCGTCAACATCAGCGGGCGGTTTGCCGCGCACGCCGCCGAGAATCGCGGCGCCGCGCAACCGCTGGATCATATCTTTTGCTTGTTGTCTCGACAATGGCGGGATGCCGATGGCGACATCCTGGAGCACTTCGACGAGAACGCCGCCCAAGCCGCATAGAACGACTGGACCGAATAACGGATCGCGTTTGATGCCGAGGATCATCTCGACGCCTTCAGCTGCCATCCGCTGAACCACAACGCCATCGAGCTTGGCTTGCGGAACCTTTGCCGCCACTTGATTCATGATGCGTGAAAATGCGTCGCGCACTTCCGCGGCGCTGGTGAGTTTTAGCGCGACACCGCCGACATCGCTCTTGTGGGTGATCTGGGCCGACTCGATTTTCAAGACCACGGGGTAGCCCATTTTGTCCGCTGCCGCCGCCGCTTCGTCGGCGCTGCGAGTGAGCACCGTCGGCACCACGGGGATTTTGAATTCTTCGAAGAGGCGAAAGGCCGCTTCGGCGCCGAGAATTCCCGCCGGAAGTTTGCCGTGAGTTGCCGCGGCTACCGGTGTCGCGGTGCTCGCTTGCCGGGATTTTTGAAATTCAAAATAATCGGCGAGATTGCGCAGCGTGGCGGTGGTGCATTCGGCGCCTTCCATGAGCGGCACTCCCGCGTTACGCAAAGGCAATAGAATGTCAGGGTCCACCGGGCCGCCGACCACGGAGCTGAAGATGGCGATCGGTTTGTCGCTGTTCGCCGCGGCTTTCTCGATGATCGCGGAAAAGCGCGTGCCGCTCTTCAGCTCCTTCGGCCTGGGATCGTTGGCCTCAAGGTTGATGGTGACGAAGTCGATATTGCTATCGTCGACCAAGCCCTGCAACAGCCTTGGAAAAATCCTATCGTCGTCGAACATGGCGCCGGTGCCGTCCAGCGGATTATTCATGTTGCCGAAGTCGGCAACCGCCTCTTGCAGCTGCGCCTTGGTCGTTTCAGTCAGCTCGGGAACCTCTATGCCGGCATTCGATGCCGCGTCGGAGACCAGCGTGCATTCGCCGCCCGAGCCGCTGAGCACGCCGATGCCGCGGCCGCCGCGATATTTCTTGACGAAGCCGTCGCAGGAGAAAATGCTCACGCTGTCGATCAGCTCGTTGATGCTGCGCACCGATACGATGCCGCCCTGGCGAAAGACTGCGTCGACCACTTCCGCCGCGCCGGCGAGGGAGCCTGAGTGAGTCGCGGCGGCGCGTTTGGAAACGTCGGAGCGGCCGCCTTTCAAAATAATTAGCGGCTTGTTGCGTTGGGCGGCTTTGTGCGCCACCGGCAGAAGTTTTTCCGGTTGTTTGAAACCCTCGGCGAATACCGCGATGACCCGGGTGTTGTCGTCTTCGACAAAATAATTGATGTATTCTTCCAGCGTCGCCCCCGCTTGATTGCCGCAGGAGATGATATGGCTGAGACCGACGTGGCGGTTGAGCATAAGCGCGTTGGCGATCGTCGTGCTCAGACCGCCGCTTTGCGAGATCAGCGCCACCGGGCCGGCGAGAAAGCCGGCAGGAATTGTCGACGCGAACAGCGGCGCTTTGCCGTAGACGTTCAACACGCCGTAGCAGTTCGGCCCGCAGATCAGAAAGCCCTGCTCCTTCGACAACGCTTCCAAGCGCGCCTGACGCGCTTTGCCTTCGCCGCCGATTTCGCCGAAGCCGGCGGCAAAAACCACCGCCGCGCGCACGCCGGCTTTGGCCGCCGATTCCAACAGGTCGGGCACATGGCGATTGGGAACAGCCGAGACCAGGCAATCCACCGGCTCGGGAATCGATGCGACATCGGGATAACAGGGATAGCCCATGACTTCGGTATATTTCGGATTGACCGTGACGATGCGGCCCTCGAAGCCAAAAGTTTTCAAGTTGCGGATCACCCGGTTGCCGCGCGGTTCGCGCGCCAGGTTGGCGTCGGCGCCACGCTGCGACGCGCCGACGATGGCGACGGATTTGGGTGCGATGAGCGGGGAGAGGTCGCGCCAAGTGATAGATTGTGAAGTCATAGCTAATTCCTTGAATTGGAGTACCGATGTTGGAGTTGCGAGATGGAGTGTTGGAGTCTGTCCGGAATTAGGATCGGAACCCATCACTCCAGTACTCCATTACTCCATGACTCTTATCTCCTAATCCAAAATCGCAATATCTAATCCAAATCACTTGATCACCCGATTCGCCCGCGCCAGCACGTCGGGTGGAATCGTCATGGCCAATCTGTTTCGCCGCCTTGAGGTTAATGACAAATTCAAACTTCGTCGCCTGCTGTACCGGCAGGTCGGCAGGTTTCGTTCCCTTGAGAATCTTGTCGACGTAGTGGGCGGCCTTGCGGTACAGGTCATCGTAGTCCACCCCGTAGGACATGAGACCGCCCTCATCGACAAACTCCTTCTGGAAGTAAATAGCCGGCAAGCGGTATTTGCTCGGCAAGCTCGACGATCCGCTTTCTTTCGGCGAAAAATTGGCGACTGGCGGTCGTCATAATCGCGCCCACCTGTTTCTGCTTTGCGGTTTGAAAGGCGCTCTCTAAACCTTTGGCGTCGGGTTGAGTGTCGATCTCCTCCAATTTTAGCTTCAGTGCCACAGCCGCAGGTCTGAGCTCTTTCATTTGGAGGTCTTGTCCTATGCCGCCTCTCGACACCCGCAAAAGTCCAACTCGGACGAGCTTAGGGACTGCGTCCTTGAGTATCTCTAGCCTTTTGGTATTTAGCTCGACCGCTAAACTCGAGAAACCGGTGACATTGCCTCCCGGCCGCGCCAGACTGGCAACCAAACCTGCACCCACGGGGTCCGCAGCGGCCGCCATCACGATGGGGATGGTAGTAGTCTGCGTTCTTCGCCGCTAACGCCGATGGTGTCCCCTGTGACCACGATCAGATCAACCTTAAGACGAACCAAGTTCGCCGCAAGCTCAGGGAGACGCTCAAGCTTTTGCTCGGCAAATCGGTACTCGACGGTGATACTTTTCCCCTCAATCCATCCAAGCTTGCTCAGCTCTTGCAGGAACCCCTTCACGAGGACCGCGCTGCCCGAAGCGGTGCTTTGATCGAGGAAGCCGACGCGGAAGATTTTCCCCGGCTGCTGCGCGTCGAGCCGAACCGCAAAGCGCGAAGAGCATGGCGCTAAGCGCAAGGACGGTGATTTTTCTCTTCATGTCTTTCTACTCTGCCTCGATCCACTCGCCCCTCGACACTTGACACTCGCACCTTCTCACTTGATCACCTGATTTGCCCGCGCCAGCAGGTCAGGTGGAATTGTCACGCCAATTTGTTTCGCCGCCTTGAGGTTTATCACGAATTCAAACTTGGTCGCCTGCTGTACGGGCAGGTCGGCCGGTTTCGTTCCTTTGAGGATCTTGTCGACGTAGTGGGCGGCCTTACGGAACAGATCCTCGAAGTCCGCCCCGTAGGACATGAGGCCGCCCTCATCGACAAACTCTTTCGAAAAGTAAGATAGCCGGCAACCGATGTTTGCCAGCAAGCTCGACGATCCGCTTTCTTTCGGCGAAAAAGCGGCGAGTGGCCGGTCGTCATGATCGCGCCCACCTGTTTCTGCTTTGCGATTTGAAAGGCGCTCTCTAAACCTTTGGCGTCGGGTTGAGTTTCGATCTCCTCCAATTTTAGCTTCAGTGCCACAGCCGCAGGCCTGAGCTCTTTCATTTGGAGGTCGGCTGATATGCCGCCGCCTCCCGGCAGCCGAAGAAGTCCAACTCGGGCGAGCTTGGGGATTGCGTCCTTGAGTATCTCTAGCCTTTTTGTGGCTAATTCAAATGTCAAACTCGATAACCCGGTCACATTGCCTCCGGGCCGCGCCAGACTGGCAACCAGACCTTCACCCACGGGGTCCCCAGCGTTCGCCATCACGATGGGAATGGTAGTGGTTGCTTTCTTCGCCGCCACGCCGCTCCCGTCCCGATGAAGTCACGATCAGATCGACCTTAAGACGAACCAAGTCCGCCGCAAGCTCAGGCAGGCGCTCAGACTTTTGATCTCGGCAAATCGGTACTCGATGGTAATATCCTTTCCCTCAATCCATCCAAGCTTGCTCAGCTCTTGCCGGAACGCGTCCACGAGGACCGCGCTACCGGCAGCAGTGCTTACATCTAGGAAACCGATACGGAGGATTTTCCCCGCCTGCTGCGCGTCGGCGGAACCGCAAAGCGCAAAGAGCATGGCGCTAAGCGTAAGGACGGTGATTTTTCTCTTCATCTCTTTTTCTCTGCCTCGATCCACTCACCTCTCGACACTTGACACTCGCACCTTCTCACTTGATGACCTGATTCGCCCGCTCCAGCAATCTGAGCGGCATCGTCAGGCCAATTTGTTTCGCTGCCTTAAGGTTGATGACAAATTCAAACTTGGTCGCCTGCTGTACCGGCAGATCGGCGGGTTTGGTTCCCTTGAGAATCTTGTCGACGTATTGGGCGGCCTTGCGGAACAGATCGTTGTAGTCCGCGCCATAGGACATTAGACCGCCCTCATCGACAAATTCCTTCTGAGCGTAAATTGCCGGCAAGCGGAACTTGACTGCAAGGTTGGCGATCCGCTTTCTTTCGACGAGAAAACTGCGATTGACGGTCGTCATGATAGCGTTTACTCGTTTCTGCTTTGCGGTTTTAAAGGCGCTCTCTAAACCGTGGGCGTCGAATTGAGTCTCGATCTCCTCCAGTTTTAGCTTCAGTGCCAGGGCCGCAGGTCTGAGCTCTTTCAATTGAAGGACCGTTCCACCAGGGCGTCCCTCCGGCACTAGGAGACCAACGTGAGCGAGCTTTGGCACTGCGTCCTTTAGGACCTCTAACCTTTTCGTGTTTAGTTGTGTCGATAAACTCGCCAAGCCCGTGATATTGCCGCCCGGCCGAGCCAGACTGGCAACCAAACCGGCAGCTACGGGATCCCCAGCGTTCGTGAAAACGATGGGAATGGTCGTGGTGGCGCTCTTGGCCGCTAACGCTGGGGTTGTTTCCGAGACCGCAATGAGATCCACCTTAAGACGAACCAAGTCCGCTGCTAACTCGGCCAGGCGCTCATTTTTCCCCTCGGCAAAGCGATGCTCGATGGCGAAATTCTTCCCCTCGATCCAGCCGAGCCTGTTCAACTCTTGGCGAAACTGGTCCCAATTAACCGAGCTGCTGGACGCAGTGCTTGTATCCAGGACACCGATGCGGAAGATTTTCCCTGGCTGCTGCGCAACGACGCCAGAGCGAGGAGCAAGGAGCAGGGAGCATAGAGTAATGAGAATGATTTTTTTAATCACTGCTGTCCGTCTTACTCTGCCGATCTCTGACCACTGATCGCTGACCACTGGCAACTGTCACTTTTTCCTCGCCCTCGGACCGAACGGCTCGGGCTGAAACGGGCCGTCGCGTTTTTGCAGATAAGCTTTGGTGCCCTCCTTGGCGCGGGTTTCGTCGAGCGGGCGGCGGAACTCTTCGTTGAGCATCATGTGCGCCGGGATCGATAGGGTTTCGTCCATGTGCAGGGCGTCGCGCAGGCCCATCATCTGCAAACCCATGGTCGAGATGGCGAGATTGATCTTCACCGTTTCCGGCGGCACGCGGGCGATGCGCTCGACGATGGCGAAACATTCTTCTAACAAGTCATCCACCGGCACGACTTTGTTGACCAGGCCGATGCGCAGCGCTTCCTTGGCGTCAACATGGTCGCCGACCAGGCCGTAGCGCAGGGCGTTCTTGAAACCGGCGAGCAGCGTCCACATGAACGTCGTGTTCGAGCCGTGACGCACTTCGGGCTGGGCGAAGACCGCGTCTTCGGCGGCGATGGTGATGTGGGTGTAGAGGGCCAGCCAACAGCCGCCGCCCATGGCCCAGCCGCGCACCGCGCCGATCACCGGTTTGGTCATCTCGAAAATGCGCACCAGGTTCACGTCGTCGTGGGACCAGTAGTTCATCAGATCGGCGGCGCTCATGCCGGTCTGAATACCGTAGGGCCATTCGATATCGCGGCGCCGGCCGCTGCCGGGCGCCTGATCGAAACCGGAACTAAAGGCGCGTCCGGCGCCGGTGATAACGACGGCGCGGATCTCCGGATCGGCCTCGGCTTGGTCCAAGGCGTCGTGAAACTCTTTGAGCATCGGCCGGGTAATGGCGTTGAGCGCTTCGGGCCGATTCAATGTAATCAGCACGCCGCCGCGTTTCTTCTCGTAAATGATTTCTTTGTAGTCAGACATTCGGTCTCCTTATGGGGAATTGGAGTAATGGAGTATTGGAGTACTGGAGTATTGGGTGGGGACGGGGCCCATCACTCCATTATTCCAACACTCCACTACTCCGTTGTTCTTACCGGTATTCGTTCTCATATAGATTTTTGAAAAAGCCGCCGGTTTCGAGCTCACGGACGAGACTCTCATCGAGAAAGAACTTGGCGTCGGCGCCTTTGGCTTTGGGTTCGTCGATGGCGACGAAGTCGAGGGTCGCGTCGACGGCTTTCGGCGTCGCGTAAGGGATTTGGTTGTAGAACTTGCTCGCCAGTAGGTCATATGACTTCTCCAAGTACTTGACGTCCTTTTCCTGGGCCGATTGGATGCGCAGCTTTTTTTGCATGATCGCGACGCTCTCGCGTTTGTTCTTTCTAAAAAAGGCCATCCCTTCGCAGTAGCCTTTGACGAAGCGCAGCGCCTGATCGCGGTTGCGCTTCAAATAACTGCGCGTGGTGTCGATGGAGTTTTGCAAATAGACGATATCCAGGTCGGCGGGATCGGCGAGCAGGCGGTAGCCGCGTTCTTCGGCGACAAAAAACGTCGGCAGGGTCAGCACCGCGCCGTCGATGGCGCGATTGTCCAGACTGGCGAGATTGGCCGGCGACGAGCCTAACTGGAGAATTTGAACATCGTCGTTGCGCATGTTCCATTTGCGCAGAAACATTTGCAGCACCCAGTGCGACGCCGAGCCGAAGCGGGTGACGCCGATCTTCTTGCCTTTCAAGTCAGCCTGGGTTCGGATCTCCGAGCGGACCATCAAGCGCTGCAAGCCGGTTTTTAGCGGCGAGACGACCAGCACGGTGTCGCCGCCTTTTAAGGCGGCGCGAATCACCGCATCGCCGCCGCCGACGGAAAATTGAATTTCACCGGCGAGCAGCGAGCTGACAACGCGGGAAGCGCCGCCGCCGATGACGATCACTTCGGGATCGATGCCGTATTTTTTGAACAAGCCGCGCTCTTCGGCGACCCACATGGCGCCCTGGGTGGCGCTCACCGAGCTCAGGCCGACGCGCAGCCGTTCCTGGGCGCCGGCGGGTTGAATCGTCCCGAGGAAGGCGACAATTAGAAGTAAGCTCGAAATTGAGTGACGCAATGGTTGAATTCCTCGCCTGCTGGTGAATTTATGATCGGTCATGCCGGCGCAGGCCGGCATCCAGTCTTTGTTTCATGGGTACTTTCGCCAGCGCCTAAGGAGTCTGGATTCCGGCCTCCGCCGGAATGACGGAAGCGGTCTCCAGAATGCACTCTTCTTAACTAGTAGAAAGCGCGGTTGGGCGTCAAGGGAAGCGACGAGAAAAACTTCGTTTGTTACGCGCTATTTCCAAACGCTGTCGAGGAAACCGGATTGCTTGAGCTCGTTGACGAAAGAGTTGTCGTAGTAGGCGCTGGTGGGCGTGGACTGCGCGGCTTTCGCATCGATCATGTTCAATTGGGCCATGCGTTGGACCATCGATTGCACGACGTTCTCCGGCACCGATGGGTCTTTGGCAAAATTCTCGGTCACGTAACTGTAGCTTTGGCGCAATACTTCCGCATCGGTGATGCCGAGATATTTGCCGATCAGCCGTTTGGTGAAGTCTTCATTGGCGCTGGCGAACTTCGTTGCTTCCACGGTGGCTTTGATCAGGCGCACAACCAAATCTCGGTGCGTTACGGCGTAGGATCGTCTGGCGACGATGCCCTGGGATATGAATCCGCTGCCCAAAGCGCGCAAATCTTTTGGCGACACCAGTTCGCGATAACCCTCTTTGAGCAAACGGAAGGTGTGCGGCGGCGAGAGCACCGCGCCGTCGATGGCGCCGCGGATGAGCGCGGCAACCGCTTCCGGGAAGCCGCCCATCTGCAGCGTGCTTACGTCTTTCAAATTATTTCGCTCCACTAGAGTTCTGAGCGCGAAGTCGGTGACCGAACCGAACCGGGTGATGCCGATCTTCTTGCCTTGCAGGGAGCGCAAGTCGCGAATATCGGCGCGCACCATGACGGACTGGGTGAAGTAGGGCAACAGCGCGGCGATCTGGATGATGTCGCCACCGCTCAAGACATTGGTGATGACCGCCGGTCCGCCGAAGGCTGCCAAGTGCGCCGAGCCCGACAACATTGACTGCACCATCACTGCCGATGCGCCGACGTAAACCATATCGACGGCAAGGCCATGTTTTTCGAACAACCGAGCGTCCTTGGCGATGATGAAGGGCAGGCTGTTGAGGCCCAGTGGGCCGTAGGGGAAGGGGACTTTGGTCAGCTCTTGGGCGAGGGCTTGCGGTGGCATGATCACCGCCGCGAGCAGCGCCGTAATGGCGATTAAATGTTTCATGATTCTTGCTACGGCATATCGCTTCCCGGAGCGTTGCCGTCAAGAAATTCTTCAAAGTTCTTGCCAAGCGAATTGGCTTCGCATAATCATCGCCTAGAAAGACTTATGCGGTTCGGTTTCGATTCTTCGTAGGGCGACCCCCCGTGGTCGCCCGTCCGGAGGGCAGGCACGGGGCCTGCCCTACAGTCTCACGATCCGGAGGTAACAGATGCCCAAAGTCAAAGTAAACGACATCGAGCTTTACTACGAAGAACATGGCAGCGGCCGGCCCATGGTGTTTTTGAGCGAGACCGCCTGTGACGGCGAGGTCTGGAAGATCAATCAAGTCGGCGAATTTTCCAAAGATCACCGGGTGATCACCTTCGACTACCGGGGCACCGGGCAGTCGGGCAAGCCGTCCAGCGATTATACGACCAAAATGTTCTGCGACGATGTGATCGCGTTGATGGATTATCTCAAAGCCGAAGATGCCATCGTCGTCGGCCACTCCATGGGCGGCCGAGTCGCCCAACTCATGGCCCTCGATCATCCCAAGAAGGTGCACAAGCTGGTGCTCGCTTCCACCGGCGCGCATTATCCGCAGACCAAGGGTTTGCCGCTCAAGATCATCAAGGAAATGATCGAGTGGGGTTACCAGAAGTATGAACGGGATCACACGATCCTGGTGGGCTGGACCGACGACTACGTCAAAGAACATCCGGAGAAGATTGAAGCTTACCTGAAAGTCCGCATGACAAATTTATGTCCGGTCGAGTTTTACCTGCGCCATCTGATCGCGCGCCAGAGCCATGATACCAGTCAACGTTTGCCGGACATCAAACAGCCGACGCTGATCCTGGTCGGCGACGGCGACCAGAACATGACCAGCGAGATCAATCATCGCATGTCGTCGGAAATCCTGGCGCAGGGGATCCCCAACTCCAAGCTGGTGCTGTTGCCGAACGAGCGGCATAGTTATTTTTTCAGCAATCCCGGCCTGGCGCACAAAACGATTCGCGAGTTTATCAAAGATTAAAAAACCTTCTCTCGCAAAGGCGCAAAGAAAGATAAAATGCCGACACTACGCACCAACGACGCCGAGATTTATTACGAAACTCACGGCCAAGGGCAGCCGTTTGTATTTTTCAGCGAGACCGCTTGCGATGGGCAGATCTGGAAACTTTATCAGGTGCCGGAGTTCGCCAAGGATCACATGGCAATTATTCACGACTATCGCGGCACGGGGCGGTCGAGCAAGCCAACCATCGATTATACGACGCGGATGTTTTGCGACGATGCCGTGGCGCTGCTCGACCACTTGAATGTCAAAGACGCCATCGTGCTCGGCCACTCCATGGGCGGGCGGGTGGCGCAGCTTCTCGCCTTAGATCATCCCCAGCGGGTGAAAAAATTGATCCTCGCCTCCACCGGCGCGTCGTTTCCCGGCGGCGCGGGGCTGCCGTTGCAGATGTGCCAGGAAATGATCGAGTGGGGCTATGAGCGATATGTGCGCGAGCACACGATTCAAGTCGGTTTCACCGCTGACTTCGTGCGCGATCAACCGGAGCGGCTAGAAGCGTTTTTCCGCCAGCGCCTGGATAATATCTGTCCGGTGGAGTTCTACCTGCGCCATGTGCTGTCGCGCCAGGGACATGACACCAGCGCCAGGCTGAAAGACATTCGCATGCCGACGCTGATTCTGGTCGGTGAGAACGAAGGAGATCCCAACGTCGTCATGACGCACCGCATGTCATCGGATATTCTCGCCAAGGGAATTCCCGGCGCTAAATTTGTCATGCTGCCGAAGCAGAAGCACAACTACTTCGCCAGCGATCCGGTGAAAGCCCATGAAGTGATACGAGAGTTTTTGCGCTAACGGCGGTTTCTAGCGGCCGTAGAGCGATTTGATAAAGCCGCTGTCTTCAAGTTCCTTGACCAGCGTGTCATCGACGAAGGAGCGGACATCCCGTTCTTTTACCTTGGGATCCTCTTCGGCTATTTTATCGACGATCGATTGGACGGCACGGAGGGATGGATAGGGAACGTCGCTGTAGGCCGCGGTCATCAGATTATATGACATTTCCAGGTAACGCACGTCTCGTTCCTGGGACGATTGAATGCGCAGTTTGCGGCCCATGATGTCGAGACTTTCCTTTTTGTTCTTCTTGAAATAGGCGATGCCTTCAATGTAGCCCCTCATGAATTTGAGCGCCTGATCGCGATTCTTGCGCAGGAAACTGCGGGTGGACTCCAGAGTGTTTTGCAAATAGTAGATATCCATGGTCATCGGGTCGCCGACGACGCGGTAGCCCTTATCTTCGGCAAGAAAAAACGTCGGTAAGGTTAAAACCGCGGCATCGATTCCTCCCTTATCGAGGCTGGCGAGCAGCGCCGGCGACGAACCGACCTGAAGCGTTTGCACTTGATCGGGGCGCATATTCCATTTCTTGAGCATCAGCGCCAGCACGAGATGGGCCGCCGAGCCGAATTGAGTGATGCCGATTTTGCGGCCTTTGAGATCTTGATAGGTTTTGATCTCGGGCTTGGCGAGGATGCGTTGCAGCCCTTTGGTCAGCGTGGATGACGCGATCACGGTTTCCGCACCGCGCATCTGCGAGCGGATCGAGCCTTCACCTCCACCCACCGAAAAGTTGATATCCCCGGCGAGAAGGGAGCTGACGACTCGCGCGCCGCCGCCGCCGATGAAAATAACCTCGACGTCGACGCCATGTTTTCGAAAAAGTCCTTTTTCTTCGGCAGCCCAAATGCTGCCGTTGGTGGCGCCGATGGAACTAAGGCCGAGGCGAAGTTTCTCTTGACCGATCGCCTGTGGGCTCGGCAAAATAACTGACAACGCCAGAAGGGTTACGCTGTAACGGACAAAAGTTGCGGCATTCATCAATGGTCTCCATCAACACTGAAACACTTCCTTAAAAACATTAATAACTCCGATAGGCAATATACACGCCAAACGGTTGTCAGATCGAAAACCTAGGCAATTGGCGACGCGATTGAAGGATTTCTCGACGCTTTCGCTCGGCCGTGCCAGACTGGCGAAGAAGCCCTGCCGAATTTTCAGGCGGGCTGCCTAGCCGGTGATCAGAATACCGGAATTTCCTTGGGGATTGAAATTCTCCATCGCGTAGTTAGAGTCGTCCGCGGATGCCGGTGCTCATACGATGTAAAGTGGCGAGTCTGCTGCATCTATAGGATTTGCCGGGTTTGCCAAAATCATTTCAAGGCAACATCGCTAAATATGAATAAACGCTCGCACCCAATTCTTCGGCAGCGCGGTATGACCCTGGCCGGTGACATCTTCGGCGAGGAAGACATCGCCGGGGCCGAAGGTTTTTACCGTGCCGTCGCCGATGCCAATGTCGACCGTTCCAGAGAGCGTGATGCACCATTGGCGGCGCGGTGCGTTGTGCCAACCGTGCAAATCGTCGCGATTCTGATCGTTCTTGAAAACCAACGCCTTGGCGACGATGGTCGAAAGGAAGAACTTCCCGCCCTGTGTTTGATCCAATTCTTCAAAGTGCGACTTGCCGTCGTCGCCGGTGTACATTCGACAGAATTGCATAAACCCTCCACTGCTAATTTTCTTCTAGCCTTTAGCAGCAATCCATTGAGTATTCCACGCTAACTAAGCAAGTTCATTGACAGCCGGGCTAGGGCGGGATAGCAAGAGCAGAGATTTTCATTTTGGGGGAAAAATGGCTGAGACAACCTGGCAAACTACATGGGGCGATAGGAAATTCATCGAAGACTGGGCGAGCAAGGGCAGCTGGCAGGCGCCGATCCGCGATGTCCAGACGGCGATGGTGCTGCGCATGATTCCGCAGCCGATTGACGCGCCGATTCGAGTGTTGGATGTCGGCGCGGGATTCGGCGCCCTGGCGGCCGCGGTATTGCGTGATCGTCCCAATGCCACGGCAGTGTGCCTGGATGCGTCTGAGGCGATGTTGCAGCTCGGTCCAGAGAGAAGCCCTGACTTGAAGGATCGCATGAACTTTGTTCAAGGATCGCTTGAGTCTCGGGATTGGCTCAAGTCGGTGCACGGAAATTTCGATGCGGTGATTTCATCGCGGGCGCTGCATCATTTCACGGAAAACCAACGGCGCCGTGAAATCTTCAAAGAGTTGTTCGTCTTGATGCGCGCCGGCGGCTGTTTCATCAACGGCGATAACGTCCGCGCCGCGAGCAAGAGTTTAACTGAGCGATATCGGAGAGCTCGGGACGAATATCTCGATCGCTATGTCAGGCAGTCGAGCGGCGGTAAAACCAATCTCGCCGAGGCCAAAGCGGCGACGCCGAGCAGCTATCACGGAGCGCACAACAACGGCATTCTCGAAGAGGAGCTGGCATGGCTGCGCGAAGCGGGGTTTCAGGATGTCGATTGCTTTTGGAAGTTTACGACGACGGTTGTTTATGGCGGATTTAAGCCTTAGCTCGTTCAAGCCGTGCAAAACGTTTTCGGAGAGCTCGCGACCTTATCGCATCGCTTTAAACCTCAACCTCACATAGTCCGCATACCAAGTGCCATCCGGTTTGTGCAATGTAGATTCGAGTTCGTGACGGACTTCGGCGAGAAATTTCGCCCTTTCGCCTACGGTGACGGATTTGGTGAACGGCTGGGCGAAGACTCCGAGCCAAGCGAGAATATCTCCCGGCAGTTTGGTTGGGCGCGGGATCAATTCGATGTAGCTGACCGTAAAGCCATAGCGATTCAACAGATCAGAATACTCTTTCGGCGAGGCGTAGTACCAAGGGTCGATGCTCCATGGATCGACGCCATGTTTTCGCACGGCACTGTGCAGAGCTTGGCGGATGGTTTCGACATTGCCTTGGCCGCCGAACTCGCCGACGAAGCGGCCAGCGGACTTTAGTGAACTGGCCACGCCTTCGACAACTTTGTCCGCTTGTTTCATCCAGTGCAGCGCCGCGTTGGTGAAGACCGCGTCGAAGCGGCGCTTCAAGCCGAGCTGCTGGCCATCCATTACGAAAGTTTGAATGCCGCGCTGGCGGGCGGCTTGAAGCTGCGCCAGGCTGGCATCGCAGCCGAACACTGTGCAGCCTGACGCGACCATCTTTTCAGTCAGGGCGCCGTCCCCGCAGCCGAGATCGAGAATGGTTTCGCCGGGTTTGCCGTCGAGCAACGCGAGCAGCGGCTCGCCGAGATCGGCCACGAAGCGGGCGTTTTCGGCGTAGCTGGTCGGATTCCACGTCGTTGTTTGAGCCATGACATGAAAAATTAACATTTCACGGCTGTCTTGAAAAACCGTTATTTAACCGTAGGCTGAAACTCGAAGCTCATGGCAACCAAGGACGCGGATCTATCAGCTCTGCGCATCGATCGGTCGTCTCCAGGCCCACAAACGCCGCGCAAGTCTCGCTCTATCGGCAAACTCATCGTTTGGTCGTTGGCGATCGCCGCCGTGGTCGCGGCTGGGCTATTTCTCAAGGATATTTTTAACCCCGGCATCGAAGTTCAGCTCGCCACAGCCTCGATGACTTCGCCATCGCAGGCCAGCGCCGTGCTCACGGCGAGCGGTTATGTGGTGGCGCGGCGCAAAGCGGCGGTGGCGTCAAAGGGCACCGGCACGCTGGTCTATCTCGGCGTCGATGAAGGTGACAAGGTTAAGAAAGGCCAAGTGATCGCTCGGCTTGACGATAGCGACGTCGCGGCGGCGCGGGATCGAGCGCGGGAAAATCTGCACATGGCTGAAGCCGACTTGAACGATGCCAAGCAGAATCTGGAACGCATGCGCCATTTTGCTTAAGCGGGAACTGGTCGCTCAGGCCGAGTACGACATCGCCGACGGTCGTTACAAGCGCGTGGTGGCGACCATCGACTCGGCGAAGTTCGGTCTCAGAGAGGCGGAGGTAGCGGTGGACAACACCCGCATCATCGCGCCCTTCGACGGCACGGTGCTCAAAAAGAACGCCGATGTCGGCGAGATCGTCGCGCCCTTGGCCGGGGCGGCCAGTTCCAAGGCGGCGGTGGTGACCATCGCCGACATGTCGTCCTTGGAAGTCGACGCCGATGTTTCCGAAGCCAACATCACGCGGGTCAATCCGAACAATCCTGCGAAATCACCTTGGACGCCTATCCGCAGCAGCGTTATCCCGGTTACGTTACGAAAATTGTTCCCACCGCCGACCGCGCCAAGGCGACGGTGCTGGTGAAGATCAAGTTCCGCCAGTACGACCAGAAAGTTTTGCCGGAGATGAGCGCGAAGATATCGCTTTCTCGCGGCTGGCGCGACTAGCAGCGTGGCCGAATCGAAAGCGGTGCTCACCGTGCCGGCGGCAGCGGTGGCGATCCGCAACGAGCGCTCGGTGGTGTATCAGATCCGCGACGAGCGCGCCGTCGAAGTGCCGGTGATCATGGGACAGAAGCTCGCCGGCTTGTTAGAAATCACGAGCGGGCTGAAAGATGGCGACAAAGTCGTCGGCAAGGTCGACGAGCGAACTCAAAGACGGCGTCAAAGTTACGCAAAAGACCAAATAGCCGCGTCGCGCCATGGCCGCTCCGCTCATCCAAGTCCAAGATCTCTATAAATCCTACCAGCGCGACAGTCTGGAGATTCCAGTTTTGCGTGACATCAATCTGGAGATCGCCGAAGGCGAATTTATCGCCTTCATGGGACCATCGGGCTCGGGTAAGACGACGCTGCTTAATCTGATTGCCGGCATCGACAAACCGACCTCAGGGAAAATTCTTATCGCCGGCATCGATGTGACGGAACTGAGCGAGACCGAACTGGCGGTCTGGCGTTCGCGCAATGTCGGCTTCATTTTTCAATTTTACAATTTGATTCCCGTGCTGACCGCGTTGGAGAACGTCGAGCTGCCGCTGATCCTGACGCCGCTGGCGAAAAAAGCACGGCGTGCTCACGCCGAGATGGCGCTCGCCGTCGTCGGCCTGGCCGACCGTCTGCACCACTATCCGCGCCAACTCTCCGGCGGCCAGGAACAGCGCGTGGCGATCGCCCGCGCCATCGCCACCGATCCGGCGATCCTGGTGGCCGACGAACCCACCGGCGATCTCGACAAAGCTTCCGCCGAAGAAGTGCTGAATCTGCATGGAACGGCTCAACCGCGAACTGAACAAAACCATTCTCATGGTCACCCACGATCCGCGCGCCGCCGAACGTGCTCGCGCCATGCGTCAGTTGGAGAAGGGGGAGTTGGCGTAGGGGAGGATGGGGTGTGGAGCAGTGGAGTGATGGAGTGATTGCTGGAAGCGGAGGATCGAGGATGGAGGATAGCGGGTGAAGTCTCTCGATCCTTCCGCTCAGGCTCAGGATGCTCAGGGAAAGTTCAATGTGAAATCATAATCCAGACCCATCAACCACCTGGATACCGTTTTTCAACGGTATGACGGATGCATGAGGCGTCGTTTCAAAACTTCTAACTTTTTAATACTTGCTTTTAAACTGTAGCCATGGAACTTTTCAGACTTTTGCTGCGCAATGTTTTGCGCCATAAGCTGCGCGGCCTGCTGACGATTGTCGGCGTCGGTGTGGCAGTGATGGCATTCGCCTTACTCCAGACCGTGGTGAGCGCTTGGTATGCCGGCGTGGAAGCGTCGGCGGCGAACCGGTTGATCACGCGCCACGCGGTGTCGTTCGTGTTTCCGCTGCCGCTCGCCTATCGTGACCGCATCGCGCAGGTTCCCGGTGTCAACAAGGTCACCTTCGCCAACTGGTTCTCCGGCGTTTACATCGATAAGAATCAGTTCTTCGCTCGTCTGGCAGTTGATTCCGATACCTTCTTCGACGTCTATTCGGAGTTCCTGGTTCCGCCGGAGCAGTTTGAAGTCTTCAAGCGTGAGCGCAACGCGACGATCATCGGTAGCGACATCGCCGAACGCTACAACTTGAAGCTCGGCGACATCATGCCCATCGAGGGCGACGTGTTTCCCGGCCAGTGGGAGTTCGTCGTGCGCGGTATCTATCAACCGCGCGACCAGACCACCGACCCGACGACCATGATGTTTCATTACAAGTATTTGGAAGAGCGCGTCAGGCAAGAAATGCCGCACCGTTCGGGCGAGATCGGCTGGTATATCGTGCGCATCGACGATCCGGATAGTTCAGCGCGGATCTCTCAAGAAATCGACAATCTGTTCGCCAACTCCCGCGCCGAAACCAAGACCGAAACCGAACGCGCTTTTCAGCAGAGTTTTCTGTCGTCGGCGAGTGCCGATCATCACCGCGATGAATATCATGTCGTTTGTCATCATCGGCATCATTCTTCTCGTGGTTGGCAATACCATGATCATGTCAGCGCGCGAGCGCACCCATGAGTTCGCCGTGTTGAAAGCTCTCGGATTCACCGGCGGCCAATTGTTTTTTCTCATCGCCGGGGAATCGATCCTACTCGCGCTGTTCGGCAGCGCGTTGGGACTGGGCGTGACTTTCCCGGCGGTGGCAGGTTTTGAATCCGCGCTACCGAAAGGTTGGTTTCCGGTGTTTTATATAAAGCCGGAGACCGTGGTGATCGGTTGCGCCGCCGGCCTTGTGGTCGGCATGCTCGCGGCGATCATTCCTTTGCGACGGGTGCTGACGACAAGGATCGTCGAAGGGCTGCGCCATGTCGGATAAGACAGGGGGATTTTACCGCGGCGACGCCGAGCACAGTCAGCCCCTACACCGTACTCCGCGCCATTGCGGTGAAGAATCTTCAGTCATAGTTTCATGATGCAATTGCCCTTGAAATATATTGTCCGCAGTTCGGTGTCGCGGCGCTTGACCACCGCGATCACGATCATCGGCATCGCGCTGGTGGTGTTTGTCTTTACCGCGGTGTTGATGATGGCCAACGGCGTGCAAAAGACCTTGCGCTCCACCGGCTCCGATGACAACTTGCTGGTGGCGCGCAAGGCCGCCATGAGCGAGATCATGAGCATCATGGACCGCGAGGCGGCGGGGATCATCGTCAATCTACCGCAAGTGGCCCAGGCCGCCGACGGCACGCCGATGAGTTCGAAAGAAGTCGTGGTGATCATCAATTTGAACAAGCTCGGCGCCGCGGGTATCAGCAATGTCACGGTGCGCGGCGTCGAACCGCCGGCGTTTCAGTTGCGCCCGCAGGTGAAAATCACCGAGGGTAGAACGTTCAACTGGGGCGCCCGCGAAGTGATCGCCGGCGCCGGCATCACCAAGCGCTTCGTCGGCGCGCAGATCGGCGAGAAGATCAAGTTCGGCGGCGATGTCTGGACCGTGGTCGGGCTGTTCGATGCGGCCGGCAGCGGCTTCGATTCCGAGCTGTGGGGCGATTTGAATCAGATCGCCGATGCATTTAGGCGCTCGTCCTTTTCTACCGTCACGGTACGGCTCAAAGATCCCGACGATCTCGCCAGCGTGACCCGAGCTTTTGAGGGTGACAATCGGCTGCAATACTTCGTCGGGAAGCGTGAAAAGAAATTTTTCGAAGAACAGTCGGAGATGATGGCGACATTTATTCGCATCCTCGGGATCTTCATTACGGTAATTTTCAGCACCGGTTCGACCATCGGCGCGATGATCACCATGTACGGCTCGGTGGCCAACCGCACGACCGAAATTGGCACCTTGCGGGCGCTCGGTTTTTTCCGGCGCAGTATTCTTATCGCATTCTTGTTGGAATCATTGGCGCTCGCCCTCGCCGGCGGATTGGTCGGGCTCGGGTTTGCCTCGGTGCTGCAGTTTTTCTCGATCTCCACGCTGAACTTCGGCTCATTCTCCGAGCTGGCTTTCTCCTTCGCGTTGTCGCCGTCGATCGTTGCCACGGCTTTGGGATTCTCTCTGCTAATGGGATTGCTCGGCGGTTTTTTGCCCGCGGTGCGCGCGGCGCGGCTGGATATTATCAAGGCGCTGCGCGCGCTGTGAACCGGCATCGGAGGATTTACACACAAGGAACTTATTGCAGCACAGCCGCAACTGAAGTGACAGATAGAGCCATGATGAAGAGGAAGTCCCGGCAACATGCACAGAGAATTTGTTGAGGTCGGGCAGGCGATGGTCGACGCTTGATTGCGGCGATGCCGCGGAGGATATTCTGTTAATAAAATCAACGTGGTTATAAAATGTTACATGGAAATATGAATTATTTAGATTAACTTTTCTTGAAGCAAGCGTGCCATGCGCGCGAAGGAGCATCCGATGGTGAAACCCTTTTTTTTTATTGCCGCCATCGTCACGGGCTTTTTTATTGCGTCCGACAGCGGCGCCCAGGAGCGTACGAAACTTCGCATCAGCTCGGCGACCAAGACACTTGGCTACGGTCCACTCTGGATCGCCTCGCGCATGGGCTTTTTCGCCAAGCAGAACCTTGACGTCGACGTGGTGGTGATTCGCGCTTCCGATGTCGGCATTCAAGCCTTGGCCGGCGGCTCCTTGGAGATCGCCGGCAGTGCGTCTGACGCGCCCATCGCGGCCATCGAGAAAGGGCTCGATCTGGTGATCGTCGGCGGTCTCATAAACGGCCTGACCCAGTCGATCATGGCCGCCAAGAAATTTAAAACCTACAACGATCTGCGCGGCGCTACTTTCGGCGCCATCAGCCTCACTTCCGGCGTCACCTTCGCGTTGCGCCAAGTGCTCAAGGTGAAAGGGCTCGAATACCCGCGGGACTACAAACTGCTGGTCATAGGCGGCACGCCGCAGACCTACGCGGCGCTGGTTGCCGGTGCCATCGACGCAGCGGCGCTGTCGCTGCCGGTGAATTACGCTGCCGAAGAACAGGGCTTTAACGAAATCGGTCGTTTCGTCGACGTGATTCCCAACTATCAGCTGGCTGCGCTATCGACCAAGCGGGCATGGGCGGAAAAAAACCGGCCGGTGCTCGTCCGCTTCATGCGCGCCATGGCGCAAACCATGCGCTGGATTCACCAGAACAAAGAGCCCGCGGCGGACTATCTCGCCAAGGAAATGAACCTCAAGCCCGACCACGCCCGGCGCGGCTGGGAATTCTACACGTCGACCAAGACGTGGCACCCCGAAGGCGATCTGAACATCGACGGCCTGCAAAACGTCACGCAAATCTATTGGGAGCAGACCCAGTCCAAAGGCGCCGTGCCGAGCGCGGCCAAGTATGTCGATCAAAGTTATCTGCGCGAGGCGGTGAAGGAGTTGAGCGCGCGGTAAAGTGTTCTCCCTCGGAAGTCTCCTCGATGATTCCGCTGGTTCGGCAGCACGGCTCCATCGGGCGCCGGCGGCGTTGAGTAAACAGTAGTTTGTGCTACAAATTCACGACTACTTTCTCGCTTGGGAGGCGGCTCTCTTGAAACATCGCTTTGCGGGATGGCTCTTCATTCTCATTAGCGGGTTGTTCATGGTGGCGCATGGCTTCGCCGGCAATCATGAATTCTACCGCGGCAAGACCGTGCGCTTGGTGGTCGGCTACGCGCCGGGCGGCGGCTATGATTTCTACGCCCGCGCGGTGGCCCGTTACATGGGTAAGCATGTTCCCGGCAACCCGGCGTTCGTCGTCGATAACATGCCGGGGGCCGGCAGTCTGGCGTCCGCCAATCATCTTTATCGGCTCGCCAAAGCGGACGGCTTGACCCTTGGCCACTTCAGCGGCTCGCTATTTCCGCTTCAAGCCATGGGGCAGAAAGAGATTAGCTTCGACGCGGCGCGGTTTGAGTATGTCGGCGCAGTGGCGAAGGTCGAGATCGTTTGCGGCTTTCCCAAGGCCGGGGGTATCGACAGCGTGGAAAAATGGCTGGCGGCCAAGACGCCGCCCCGTTTGGGCGGCACGGCGCCCGGCACCGGCGGCCATGATACGACGAGGCTGCTCGCTGCGACCATCGGTGCGCCGGCGCAGTTGGTGTTGGGTTACAAGAGCACCGGCGACATGCGTCTGGCGATTGAGCGCGGCGAGCTGACCGGGTTGTGCACCGGCTGGGAAAGCTTTCGCTCGCTGTGGAAGAAACAAATCGACAGCGGCGAGTTCGTCATCATTCTCCAAGCCCTGGCGAAGCCCCACCCGGAGTTGCTCAAGGTGCCTCTGGCCGTGAGCTACGCCAAGAACGACGAAGCGCGCCAGCTCTTGCAAGTCGGCGCCCATGATCTGGCGTCCATCGCCAGGCCGTTCGTCATGGCGCCGGGCACGCCAAAAGAGCGGGTGCAGATTTTTCGCAAAGCCTTCACCGCAACCATGAGCGATCCTGGTTTTCTGGCCGACGCCGAACGGGCCAACCTCGACATCGCGCCGCTCACCGGCGAGGAGCTGGAAAAGACCGTCTTGGGCGTGCTCAAGACGCCGCCGGCCTTGCTCGCCAAGTTGAAGCAGATCATCGCGCCGCAATGAGAAGAAGGCAGCAGGCGATAGGCAACAGGCAGTAGTAAGATTCAGGAGTTTCTTCTTCCGATTAAGTAGTGCCTGTTGCCCATTGCCTTCCCGACTCTTGAATATTTTCCCTTGTGACCCTAAAGTCGAAAATTATGCGCGCTGGACCTTCCTAGAGTGATAAACCCACCTAAGATATTTAAAACCGAACGCTTACGATTAAGAAAAGCCAAACTGTCGGATGCTGAGGCGATTTTTCGCCAGTACGCGGAAGATCCGCAAGTGATCAAATACGTCAGCTGGCGCGCCCATCGCAACCTTGAGGAGACGCGCGAGTATATGCGCATGTGCATGATGGCTTGGGATGTCGCCAAAGCGTTTCACTGGGTGATCGAGACCCGGGACGACAAAGAGGTCATCGGCATGATCATCGCCAGGGTGAACGCCGAGAAATGGGAGTTGGGTTTTGTCTTGGCGCGGGCCTATTGGGGGCGCGGTTACATGACCGAAGCGGTCAAAACGCTGATTGCCTGGGCGCTCAAGCAGAATGAAATCTTCCGCGTGTGGGCGGTGTGTGACATCGATAACAAGGCTTCGGCACGGGTGATGGAGAAGGCCGGCATGGAGCGCGAAGGGATTCTCAAGCGCTGGTCGGTGCATCCGAACCTGAGCCCGGAACCGCGCGATTCTTACTGCTACGCGATTACCAAGTAGGAAGGCATTGGCGCATTGGAGTAAGGGCGTGTTGGAGTGTTGGGTCGGAAGGGGATTGGGTCGAGGATCGAGGATGGATGATCTAGGATCGCCTTCGGACCAACGCCATCTTCTATCTTCAATTCTCCATCATCGACCCTATTCGTCTATACGGTCCGGGATAGTGCGTTTCGAGGAGGAGGGTTCATGTTCACGCTTTGGCGGCGCTCGTTTCTTTTGCTTGTCGTTGTGTTTCTAACGGCCAGTCCGGCTCATCCCGCCAGTGATGCAGCTGGCGCCCTAGAAAAATCAGAAATTGTCGCCGCGTATCCGCAGCCCAGCGGTGTCTTCACGCCGCTCTTCGTTGCCAGCGACGCGGGACTATTTAAGAAATACGGTCTCAACGTCAAGCTACAGCAGCTCAATCCCCAGCTCTCGGTGCAGTCCGTCGTTTCGGGCTCCGCCGATATGTCGGTGGCGGCGGGCGATCTCGTCAACGCTTCGTTGCAGGGGGCGAAGATCAAACTGGTTGGCAGCTCGATGTTGCAACTAGTTTTTCAACTCTGGGCAGCCAGAGAAATCACCGACGTCCAACAGCTGAAGGGTAAGACTCTTGCCGGTACGACGCCCCGTTCCGTTCTGGAGATCGCCACTAGAGAAGCGCTCAAGCGCCAGGGGCTCCACTTCGATACCGATTACAAGCTGATTTACATGCAGAGCGTGCCGGCGGTTTTGACGGCGATTGCTAGCGGCAAGGCGGCGGCTGGGGCTCTGTCAGCGCCGACGACATTGAGGGCCAAGGACGCCGGTTTGAATATGCTGGTCGATATCGCCAAGGCAAACATTCTCGGTCTGCCCCTGGCCTACGGCTTCACCGAGAAGTTCATCAAAGAAAACCCCAACACGGTCTCGGCGTTCTTGAAGGGCATCGCCGAAGGCGTGGCGCGGACCAAGAGCGATCCGGCTGCGGCCAAACGCGCCATCGGCAAGTTCACCCAGACCGAAGACGCCAAGGTGATCGACGATACCTACGATTTCTACGCGCCATATTTCGTGACCCATCTGGCGCTCCGCCCGGAGCAGCTCTCGACCTGGTTCGGCTATCTCGACGAGAAAGAGTATCCGGCGGCGGCAAAGGCCAATCCGCGCGACTTCTATGACAACTCGTTTGTCGAGGCGTTGGAGAAGGCGGGATTCTTTCAGAAGCTCGGTTCCAGTAAGTAAATTACGCTATGGCCGACTGCAGATTCGGATTTAGCGGATTGGCCGCAAAGAATACAAAGGGCGCAAAAAACTTTAGACCAGAAATCTGTTGTAGGGGCGTATGGCATACGCCCTGGGGATGGCGTCGTGGCAATCGCCTGATATCAGAATATGCGCTATCCGCACACGGTGTATCTTTGAATTTCACGAGGTGTTTCATGCCGAACCTTATCAAAGCACTACTGACACTTTCGCTCTTGGTTCTAAACTTTCAGGTCAGCGCGGCGCAGGAGAAGGTCCGCGTCGGTTGGGCGGCGGTGTCGGCGGCGCATACGCCACTGTGGGTGGCGCTGGAGAAAGGACTTTTCGCCAAGCAGGGATTAATCACCGAGGCGATTTTTTTTGGCGCGGGTCCGCCGGCCATGCAGTCTTTGGTGGCGGGCGATTTGGACATGGTCGTGACTTCCACACCCAACGTCGTCAACCCACGCCTCGGCGGCGCCGATGTGGTGATGATCCTGTCGATCGTTCCGACCTTCATTGATCACATTATCAGCGCGCCGACGATCACGTCGGTGGAGCAACTCAAAGGCAAGTCAGGCTCGGTCAATCGCGCCGGCAGCATCACCGATATGGGACTGCGCTTGGCGCTCAGACGTCTTGGCATCGACCCGGAGAAGGACGTGAAGATTGTCTCCGTCGGTGGCAATCCAGAGCGGTTGGCGTCGATCTCAAGAGGCATCACTCAGTTCACGATCTTGGATGAGCCGTTTATCAAAGAGGCCGAGCGGCTCGGCTTCCGCGATCTGGTCAACCTGGCGCCGTTGAAAATCTCTCTCCATATCAACGGCGTCGTTACTCGCGAAGCGACCATCAAGAGCAGGCGGCCGATGGTGAGCCGGTTCGCGCGGGCGATGACCGAAGCGATTCATCTGGTGAAAGCCGACAAAGAAGCGGCCAAGGCGGCTATCGCCAAGTATACCCGGCTCAGCGACCCGGACGGTTTAGAGCGAACTTACAGGAATCATAGCGCGGCGCTTCTCGATGTGCCCTACGCCGATCCCGTCGGCATCAAGACTTTGCTCGACGACATGGCGCCGAAGAACCCCAAGGCTGCTGCCGCCGATCCGAAGAATTTTGTCGATGCAAGTTTTGTTCAGGAGATGGAATCGTCGGGGTTTATCAAGCAGCTGTCGAAGAGGTGATTAGTTAAAGAGACGCTTCTGGCAGTGCAACAGTAAAATCGCCAGAGTCATCATCATTTAACAAGCGTTGGAGCGCCTCTGCGCTTCTGTAGTGAAATCTTTGAGTTCTACGAGGTGTATCTGTTATGTCGATAATTGTTAGAACGCTACTCGTGTTTACGGTCTTGATGCTAAATGTTCAGCTCAGCGCGGCCCAGGAGAAAGTGCGCGTCGGCTGGGCGGCGATGACGGCGTCGCATACGCCGCTGTGGGTGGCGCAAGACAAAGGTCTGTTCGCCAAGCAGGGATTGGTCGCGGAGCTGATCTTCTTCGGCGCCGGGCCGCCGGCGATGCAGGCACTGGTGGCGGGCGATCTCGACATCGTCATTACTTCCGCGCCTAATGTCGTCAATCCGCGCCTGGGCGGCGCCGATTTCGTCATGATTCTATCGATCATCCCGACCTTCATCGATCACATCATCAGCGCCGCCAACATCACGACGGTCGAGCAGCTGCGCGGTAAAACCGGTTCGGTCAATCGCGCCGGCAGCATCTCCGACATGGGAATGAAGCTGTCGCTCAAACGTTTGGGCATCGATCCGGATAAGGACGTGAAGATCGTTCCCGCCGGGGGTAATCCCGAACGGCTCGCCTCGATTTCAAAGGGACAGACTCAGTTCACGATCATGAACGAGCCGTTTATCAAGGAGGCCGAGCGCTTGGGCTTCCGCGATCTAGTCAACATGGCGACTCTAAAAATTCCACTGCATGGCAACGGCGTCGTAGTCCGAGAAGCGACCATCAAAGCGCGGCGGCCGATGGTGAGCCGCTTCGCTCGGGCGATGACCGAGGCCCTGCATTTGGTCAAAGCCGACAAGGAAGGCACCAAGGCGATCATCGGCAAGTACACGCGGCTCACCGACCCGGAAGGATTGGAAAGAACCTACAAAAACTACACGTCGGTTCTGCTCGATATTCCGTACGCCGATCCGGCAGGGATCAAAACCTTACTCGACGATATGGCGCCGAAGAATCCCAAGGCCGCGGCGGCCGATCCCAAGAGTTTTGTCGATGCGAGCTTCGTCCAGGAAATGGAAGCATCGGGGTTTATCAAGCAGCTGTCGAAGAGGTAAGGAGTGAAGGGTGAGGAGTGAGGCGCGGGACCGAAGGTAAGAGGGAAAGACATGATTAAATATCTCGGTCGCTTTGTTCTGGCGCTTGGCTTTCTGACTACCGTTTATTTAGCCGAGGCGCAGCAGCCAACGAAAATTCCCCGGATAGCAAACCTAATTGGTTCCACCCCTTCCGGTGACTTGGCCCGCACCGAGGCATTCCGGCAGGGTCTACGCGAGCTTGGGTATGTGGAGGGGAAAAACATTGTTATTGAATTGCGATCTGCGGAGGGAAAACTCGATCGCCTCCCCGCGCTCGCGGCCGAGCTAGTGCGTCTCAAGGTAGACGTGATCGTCACGGGCGGTGGGACAGCAACCCGCGCCGCCAAGGAAGCAACTTCTACAATTCCCATTGTCATGGCGCAGGATACCGATCCCGTTGCCAACGGCTTCGTCGCCAGTCTGTCACGACCGGGCGGGAACATTACTGGATTGTCCACTCTTGGCCCGGAGATAAGCGGAAAACGACTGGAGATTCTGAAGGAGATCCTTCCTAAACTCTCTCGTGTGGCGGTCTTTGGGACTTCGACGCGACCGGGCAACGCAGAATCGTTGAAAGAAGTGGAACTCGCCGCTGCGGCATTCAAGGTGCAACTTCAATATCTAGACATACTCGATGGCAAGGATATTGAGACCGCATTCCGAGCCGCACGCAAGGGGCGGGCGGGCGCGGTCCTCATGCTGGGCAACCCCGTCGCTCCTTCTCAGCGAACACAGATTACAGACCTCGCGGTAAAGAACCGCCTCCCGGCGATTTATCCCGGGCGCGATTATGTCGAAGACGGCGGGCTGATGACCTACGGCGTGAACCATAGCGACTTGGCCCGACGCGCCGCCACGTTTGTGGACAAGATTTTGAAAGGCGCCAAACCCGCCGATCTCCCCGTGGAGCAGCCGATTAAGTTCGAGTTCATCGTCAATCTCAAAGCGGCGAAGCAAATCGGCCTGACGATCCCGCCGAATGTGTTGGTGCGGGCGGATAAAGTCATTAGATGACAAGTAAAAAAGCTTGTGGCATCAACATTCAAATGTAGTTGTCAGTTCCGGTCGTATGCCTTAAGATCGGCCGAAGTCTAAGGATAGCGATTATGACCCTCGCGAAAAATGGACCTTCGAGCGGTGGCGTGGAAAGTGCCAGCTCAACGAGCGCGATTCAATACCTCGCGACGACAGCGGATATCCAAAAGATTGTGCAGCAGATCGTCGCGCGCTTCCGGCCGCAGAAAATGATCTTATTTGGCTCCTACGCTCACGGAAAACCGACTCGCGATAGCGATGTGGATTTGTTGGTCGTCATGGATACGGAGGAACAAGTGATTCACGCCGCGGCTCGAATCTCGGCAGCCATCGATCATCCCTTTCCTTTGGATATCTTGGTCGTCAAGCCGTCTGAGTGGCAAGCGTCCGTGGCTCGCAGAGGGGTTTTTGCCACAGACGTCATGGCGCAGGGAGTCGTACTCCATGAAGCCTGAAACACAGGAATGGATCGAGAAGGCGGAGGGTGATTGGAAGGTGGCGCAACGGGAAATGAGCGCGGTCGACTCGGTTTGGAATGTCGTGAGCTTCTTGGCACAGCAGTGCGCGGAAAAATACCTCAAGGCGTATCTGGAGGAGCAAAATATCTCGTTTGGGAAAACTCACGACCTCGTCGTTCTGCTGAATTCAAGCACGGCATCGATCCCAGAGCTAAATCCTTACAAACAATCGCTGGCCAAACTGAGCGTCTTCGGTGTCGCCTCTCGATATCCCGGTGCTTAAGTGGATCAGCCGGCAGCGCAAGAATCCATGAAAACGGCTGAGTACGTGCGAACGGTAGTTCGGGCGAAGCTCCAACTGCCGTAAGCTGTCGCGCCGACGATGAGTGCTTCCGTGAGAATTCGAACCCAACACATGCGCGAAACGGTCGTTAACGGTTAGTCTCGGCCACGGGGGAAAACGCTTTTTATGAAGAATCCAATCGTCTCATACATCTGTTTAGTTCTGTTTTTTCTACTGCACGTTAGCTCGTATGGCATCGCTCGTGCCGCCGAACGGCTCGTCGGCCTGCAGTCGGCGCCGAGTGTGGCGATGGCGCTGCCTTGGTTTGCCGAAGAGGCGCGGCTCTACGCGAAACACGATCTCGATTTTCAGCTGGTCTACATCGCGTCGTCGGGCATCGTCACGGCGGCGATGAGCGGCGGCAGCGGTAACGTCGCCATCGTTGGCGGCGAGGGGCCGATTCGCGCCTATATCAGCGGCAATACCGATTTCGTTTTTATCGGCTCGGTGAAGAACGTATTGACCCATAGTCTTATGGGTAAGCCCGAGATCAAGCGGCCGGAAGACTTGAAGGGGAAACGGATCGGCGTGGGCCGCATCGGCGGCAATTCGCATTACTTCACGATGTACGGCATGCGTCAGAAGGGACTCGATCCGCTCAAGGATGCCAACTTGATCCAAACCGGAGGCGCGCCGGAAACCTTTCTCGCTTTGAGCACGGGCGCGGTTGACGCCGCGTCGCTGACGACGCCGCAGGACACCCGCGCGGCGTTTCAAGGATTCAACTATGTCATCGACGGCCGGGAGATTAGACCGGCTTACGTGGCCACCGGTTTCGTCACGCTCCGTTCGGTAATCGCCAAACGGCCAAAAGCCGTCAGCCAGTTCATGCACGTCATGGCCGAATCATTGAAACTCATGATCAGCGACCGTGAACTGGCGTTTAGAGTGATCAGCAGAAAAATCGGCCTGACCGACCGCAAAGTCTTCGACGCGGCCTACACTGCCGAGTTGAAAGTCCTGGAGCCGCGGCTGGATATCAAGGCCGGCGCCATCCAAGCCAACCTAGACGAAATCGCCCGCACCGACCCGCGGGCAAAGCAAGTGAAAGCAGAGCAGTTGATCGATCGCCGTTTTCTCGACGAGATGGAGAAGGATGGGACGTTCGATAAGTTGGGGCTGAAATAATACTCATCGAGCATCGAAGATGGAGGATCGAGGATAGCGAAAGACTTTTACGGCACTAATCTCTTATCGCGATCCTCTATCCTCGAACTTCACTATTCGATCAGTGCAACTCCAGCCCCACCACCTTCGCCGGATTCTTCGTGCAAACTGTATAAAGCTCGTCTTGATTCAAACCAAACGCTTCCATGTAGCCGCGCACCAGGCGCATGGCTTCGACGGAGTCGGGGAACAGCGGTTCGCCGGCATCGCTGGAAAGCGTGAAATGCTCGACGCCGACTTCGCGGATGGTGTTGTACATGATCTGCGGGTCGACGCCTAGGAGCGGAGAAAGTTCGTCCCAGGTGAAGTTAAATAGCACGCCGGTGCCGCGGATTTCTTTCATCATCTCCGGTCCGACATTCAAAAACGGGCTGAAGGGATGGTCGATGACGGCGCGTTTCAAGCCGGCTTTCTGCACTTCCTCGGCGAGCTTGTAAATCTCTGCGTGGGTGGCGTGGCCGAAGAATAGCGCGACGTTTCGGTCGGCGCAGAGATGGACAATGTCGCGGATCTCCGGTTTCAGTTTGCCGTCGGCGTCGAGATCGTAGTGGCCGATTTTCATCGCTTCGTCCCAACCGATGGGGCCGACCCAGCCGGCGTTCTCGCGGCCGCGGACGAAGCGGCCGTAGGTGCCGACGGTGCTCATGGTGATGGCGTGGGTGAATACCGGCAGCCAGATGGCGCTGACACCGCGGTCGATCATCTCGCTGACGATTTTTGCCGTCACCGGCGCCATTTGCCGGCCGCAGACGTAGGCTGACCAGCAGCTGATCGGTTTGACGCCTTCTTGTTTTTCCGCCCAACGATTGACGTCGTCCTGAACTGCTTGGGTCGCCTGCACCGGATCGTCGCCGGGAATACTTTTGAACAGGAAGCCCTTCATCTCGGCCAAGGAAGCGCGTCGCGCCAGGTCGTAGGGATCTTGCTGGCCTTCATGGGTGTGGCAATGGATGTCGATGGCGTCTTTGACTTTGATATGCGGTGGATGGACAACGCCGGGTTTGTACTGCGTGCGCGCGGCGTAGGATGTCACGCAGCGTTCGTGGGTCGGCGTGGAAACTATGTGGCTGCTCATGGATTTAGCCTCCTTGATCTGGCTGCGGATGATGTTGCTACAATCGGCGCGCCTTTGTCAAAGAGAATTGATTTGGTTTCCTGAGGCTAACTGTTGTAAGAACGATGCAGTCGAATTATTCACCATCAGGGAGGGCGGGTAATGATCTTGCGACCGTTCAAATCGCGTCGTCTCGCTGGCTGGCTGGGATTACTCGCGTTAGT
>CAVXEP010000003.1:0-260178 GCA_963760795.1 uncultured delta proteobacterium | reverse complement strand
CGTTCTTCCGGGATGACCGCGTCCATCGCGCGGATCGCGCCCGTCTGCGGGTCGATCGAGACGACGGCGGCCGCGGGGTCGCTCTTGTAGAAGAGCGTGTCGGTCATCGCCTTCCGCGCCAGCTTCTGGAAGCGCCTGTCGATCGTGGTGTAGACGCGCAGGCCGCCGGAGCGGACGGTGTTCGGCGCCGTACTCGCGCAGGAGCTCCTCGCGGACGTAGCTGAAGAAGTACGGCTCGTGGATGCGCTTGTAGAGCACGCCCTTCTTCAGGCCCAGGTCGCGCTCGGCGATCGCCGCCTGGTACTGCGCGCGGGTGATGTCGCCGTTGTCGAGCATCGCGCGCAGCACCGTGTTCCGGCGCGCGAGCGCGCGCTCGGGCTTGTTGAACGGGTCGAAGACCGAGGGCGCCTGCGGCAGCCCGGCGAGCAGGGCAGCCTGGTTCAGCGTCAGGTTGCGGGAGCGCCGCGAGAAGTACGTCTGGGCGGCGGCCTCGACGCCGTAGGCGTGGTTCCCGAAGTAGACCTGGTTCAGGTACTCCTGGAGGATGTGGTTCTTCGACCAGCGGCTGTTCAGCTTGATCGCCAGACACGCCTCCGTCACCTTGCGCTCGAGCGTCACCTCCTTGCCGATGTAGAGGTTGCGGACGAGCTGCTGCGTGATCGTGGAGCCGCCCTGCGACGACCTTGCCGGCCCGGACGTCGGCCCAGGCGGCGCGCAGGATCCCGGCGCACGTCGATCCCGCCGTGCTCGTAGAAGCGGCGGTCCTCGATCGCGACGATCGCCTTGCGCATGCCACGGGCTGATCGGCCGCAGCTCGACCGGGCGTCGCGGTTCTTCTCGGCCGGGATCGTGCCCGAGGAACGAGCCGTCGGCCGCGTACACGAAGGTGTTCTGGCCGATCGCGACCGGGCGCAGGTTGTCGAGGTCGCAGCGCTTGTTGATCTCGGAGGCGCCGCCCAGGCTCGCGACCCCGCCCGCGATCGCCGTCAGCAGCACGAGCAGGACGATCAGGAAGGCGAGCTTGCGGCCGCCGGTGCTTGCGGGACTTGCTGGCGCTGGCGTCGGCGCCGCTGGACGCCGCAGCTCGAGCGGGTCGGCGGCCCTGCGCGCGCCGCGGCGGGCGGTCGCGCGGGCTCACGCGAGCACTCCCGCCGTCCGGAGACGCTCGTGCGCTTGGAGCCGTAGCTCGCTCTCGAGCTGCTCGGTGGCGGCCGCGTCGTCCGCCGAGGCGCGCACGGTGATGACCGCCTTGTCGCTACCGAGCTCGCTCACGAGCACGGCGCCTCGCGGCGCGTCGTCGACCAGCCCGCGGAGTGCGTCGACCGCGGCGGACAGATCCTTGTCGAGAGGCACGTTGAGAGTCACCTGGGCCAGCTTGTCGCGGCTGACGATGGAAGCGTTCTTGATGGTATCCGAGGCCAGCTTCTCGTTCGGGATCACGAGCCTGACGTCGTCCCGCGTGCGGATGAACGTGTAGGTCAGCCCGATCTCCTCGACGACGCCGGCCGTCCCGTCCACCTCGACCTGGTCGCCGATCCGCAGCGGCTGGCGTGAACGCGATCAGCAGCCCCGCGATGAAGTTGCCGAGCGTCTTCTGGGCCGCGAAGCCGACGCACGAGGCCGATCACCGCGGCCGAGGCCAGGATCGCGCCCGCGACCGCGCGCACCTGCGGGATCACGAGCAGCGCCGAGAGGATGCCGACGGCGACGATCGCAGCCGTCACGCTCCGGCGCAGCACGCGGTAGCGCGTGACCGCCTCGGGCGCCAGCTCCGCGTCGCGCCATGCGCCGGTCGATCAGCCGCGCGGCGAGCAGCGTGACGACGATGACGACCGCGGCGGTGATGATCCGCTCCCACTCCACGGGTTCCATCTTTCGACGGTGGGCGTGAGTGCTCCTAGAGCTCGTCGTCGAGCGGCCGGCGGCCGGCGAAGCCCTGCTCGAGGTCGTGCCAGAAGCGCGATCTCGTCCTCGCCGAGCTTCCAGCAGAGGAGGATCTCCTCGCCGCCGCGGAGCGCCGGGAAGTCGACCAGCCCCTCGTCGGCGTCCTTGACCTGCGCGCCGAGGCCGTGGATCTCGTTCACGCAGCGGGCGACTCCCTTCGCCTGCTCGGCGATCTCGGCCTCGACCCGCGCCAGCTCGCCGGGGTCGAGGTCGCCGCCGTTGCCGGCGATCGTGGTCGTGAGCCCGGCGCGGCGGCTCGAGCAGCTCGGCGACCTTGGCGCGGTGAGCGACCATCCGCTCGGCCAGTGGTCGCACCTCGGCGAGGGCCGCGTTCGCCTGCTCGAGCGGTGAAGTAGCGCGGCGCCACGGGCCTGGAGCTATACGCCGCATCTAGGATCGGGCGCCGTGGGACGTCGCTCAACGGGCTCGGAGGCCGTCCGAAGCTCGGCTCCGGCGGCCGGCCGCGGCCTCAGTCCCGCGGTCGAGATCTTCCTCTGGAGCCGTGCGGCGATCTGGGCGGCCGCGGTCTTCGCGCTGCTCGTCTTCGAGCCGAACCGCCACCCGCGGGCCGACGAGTGGGACGACCCCGCCGTCACCCGCGATCTCGGGCTGCTGACCGACGTCTGGGCCCGCTGGGACAGCGTCTGGTTCCTGCGCATCGCCGAGGACGGTTACGGCTCGGTCGAGCGGGCCGCCGCGGCCTTCTATCCCGCGTACCCGGCCGCGGTCGGCCTGGCGCGGGCGGGCGCTCGGGCGGCCACTACGTGACCGCCGGCATCCTCGTCTCGCTGGCGGCCGCGCTCGGCGCGTTCGTGCTGCTCTACCGCCTCGCCGAGAGCCGGCTCGGAGCGGAGGGCGCCCGCCGCGCCGTCCTCTACCTCGCCGTCTTCCCGATGGCCTTCTTCCTGCAGGCCGTCTACAGCGAGGCGCTCTTCCTGCTGCTCACGCTCGGCGCGTTCCTCGCCGCCGAGCGTGGGCCGCTTCCTCGGAGCGGGCGCGCTGACCGGGCTGGCGCTGCTCACGCGGCCGGCGGGCTTCGCACTCCTGCCCGGCGCTCGCGCTGCTCGCCTGGCGCTCACCGCAGCGAGGGCGCGCGCTCGCGTCGCTGGCGGTCGGCGCCGGCCATCTTCGCGCTCTACCCGCTGTACCTCTGGCGCGAGGTCGGCGACCCGTGGGCGTTCATGCGCGCGCAGGACATCTGGACGCGGCACCTCTCGCCGGTCGGGCCGCTCGGCGGGATCTGGGACGGGCTCCGTGCCGGCTGGGCCGGAGTCCGGCAGCTGGCCTCGGGGTCGGACGCCCACGTCTACTGGAGCGCCGTCCAGAACAGCGACCCCGATCGTGTCGCCGCGCTCAACCTGCAGGGGCTCGCCTACCTCGCGCTGCTTCGTCGCTGCTGACCGTCGTCGCCTGGCGCCGGTTCGGCGCGCCGTACGGGCTCTTCTGCGCGGCGAGCCTGGCGATCCCGCTCAGCGTGCCGAGCGAGCGCTGGCCGCTGCTGTCGCTGCCGCGATTCGGCCTCGTCGTGTTTCCGTTCTTCCTCGCGCTCGCCTGGCTCGGCCGAAACGGGCGCGTCCACACGGCGATCGTGGCGGTCAGCGCGCTGCTCCTGGGCGTCTCGGTGGCACAGTGGGCCCTGTGGCAGTGGGTGGCGTAGACCCGGCGGCGATCCCCGCCGGCTGACGTGGTGGTGGGTGCTGGTTGGCGTGCTCGCCCTGCTCGCGTACTCGAGCCGCGCCGCGGGAGGGCGCCCGCCGGAGGACGCGCTCTACCAGTGGGGCACCGCCGCCTCGGCCGCGATCGTCTACGCGTTCGTGCTCGGCCTCGTGCTGCTGATCGCGAGCGGCGCGCCCGGCGCGGGAGCTGCTCGCGCTGCGGCCGCCGGCGTCCTGGGCCCGGGCGCTCGGCTGGGCGCTTCGCGTCTTCGTGCTCGTGCTGATCGTCGGTGCCGCGCTCGACCCCTTCCTCGACGCCGGCGAGGAGCAGGGCCTGACGCCGTCCGGCTGGGACGCCGACCGCGCTGCCGCGTTCGCCGCCAACACGATCGTCGTCGTCGGCGATCGCGCCCCTCGTCGAGGAGCTCACCTATCGCGGCCTGGGCTACAGCCTGCTCCGGCCCTACGGGATGGCCTCGGCGATCGTCGGGGTCGGCGTCGCGTTCGGTCTCGCGCACGGGCTGATCGAGGCGCTGCCGATCCTGGCGCTGTTCGGAATGGGCCTGGCGTTCCTGCGGGAGCGCACGGACAGCGTCTACCCGCCGATCCTCCTGCACGCCGCCTTCAACGGCTTCGCGCTGACCGTTTCAGTGGCGATCTAGCGGGTTTCGCCGTCGTCTTCCTCGACGGCGAACTGGTCGGGCGAGACGTCGTCGAGGAACTTGCGGAACTCGTCCACGATCTCCTCCTCGTTGACCTCTTCGCCCTCGAACTCGATCGCCGACTCCTCGATCACGCGCTCGTTCGCGTAGATCGGGGCCTCGGCGCGGACGGCGAGCGCGATCGCGTCGGAGGGCCGCGAGTCGATCTCGATCTCGGAGCCGTTCTGCGCCACGGTGATGCTCGCGTAGAACGTGTTCTCCTTCAGCTCGGTGACGGTGATCCGGGTCACCTGGGCGTCGAGCTGCTCGAGCATGTCGGCCACGAGGTCGTGCGTCATCGGCCGCGGGGTGGACGCCCCCTGGAGCTTCATCAGGATCGCCGCCGCCTCGGGATGGCCGATCCAGATCGGCAGGAACTTGTTCCCGTCAGCGGTCTTCAGCAGCACGATCGGCTGCTTGCCGACCAGGTCGAAGCTGACCCCGTAGATGACCATCTCGATCATCGCGCCTCAGTCAGCTTAGCTCAGCCCTCCCACGGTCGAACCTCACTCCGGCGGGTGCGGTTGACAGCCCGGCCGGCACTCGGGAGACTCGAGTCGTGTCCGCTCCCCAGCACGACCGGGAGCCCCGGCAGACGGCCGGCCGGGAGCCCGCCCGCGCCGCTCGGAAGCCGCAGTCGCGCCCGGCGCGGCCGACCTGGTCGCGCTCCAGCGGGCCGCCGGCAACCGGCGGTCGCCACGCCTGATCCAGCGCGCGCCGACCTTCTGGGATCGCGTCGGCATGTTCTTCGGCGCGAAGACCTACGAAGCCACCGTCGCCGGCGAGAAGGTGATGGTCGCGAGCGAAGCCGAGGAGAAGGAGGCCGGCGCGATCATCAAGCGGATCACCGACGACTACGGCGTCGACGTCTCCTCGCTGAAGGCGATGAAGGCCCTCAAGGCCGGCAACAAGTCGGCCCCGAAGGCGATGCTCGACAAGATCAAGACCCGACCCTGGCTCTTCAAGGAGCTGAAGGCCCTGGAGCGGGCGCTCGGTCATTTCGCGCCCATTCTCGGCCTCAGACGCCTGTTGTCGACGCGAGCGAAGGCGGACCAGGAGATCCTCGCCGTCGGGAAGCTCGAGACGCGGCTGGGCGTCAAGGCGGGCAAGACGGTCTGGAAGCCGACCGTCCTCGGCACGTACTTCACCGCCGACAAGACGTTCGCGATGTACAAGCACGGCGAGACGGCCAGGCCGGTGTTCGCCACCGTCGAGAAGGAGATGGAGGGCACCGCCACCCACGAGATCGCCCACGGGGTCTTCCAGTACGCCGAGGGCGACTGGGTCAAGACGTTCGACTACTGGCGCGACGCCGACACCGCAAGCGGCAAGAAGGGCGCGGAGCCGCCGCCGACCGACTACGGCCAGACGAGCGCCGGCGAGGATCTCGCGGAGAGCGTGATGCTGTACTTCCTCGATCGGCCGCAGCTGGAGAAGAAGTGCCCGCTACGGGCGGCGTTCATCCAGGCACTCGTCGAGGGCTGGACGCCGAAGCCGCCCGAGCCGCCGAAGGGCGACTTTCCCCTGCCGGATCCGGATCCCGAGACCGCACTCGCGTGACGCGCATCGCCGGCTACGAGCTCGACGAACTGCTCGCGCTCCGGGAGCTGACGAGAGAGCAGGTGCAGGATCGCTTCGGAATCGACGAGAGCGGAGTCGATCCGGATGTGGCGTACGAGCGGCTCGACGGCGTCGACGCCCTCTACCAGCCGAGCGCGTTTCCCGGCCATTTCTTCTTTCGCGGCGACGACCTGGCGATCATCTACATCCCGCGAAGCGCGCTCGCCGACGACGATCCGGACGAGCTGCGCCAGGCGTTGGGCGAGCCGGCGGCGACGCTCAGCTCCCGCACCGGCGAGGACTCCTCCCTGCTCGTCTATCCCGATCAGGGCGTCGCGTTCGCCACTGACGGCGAGCACGTCGAGATCGTCGAGATCTTCCCGCCGACGACCCTCGACGAGTACCGCACCCGCATCTACAAGGAGCCGCCCGAGCGGATCCGCTGAGCCGCCTGTCGGCCCAGGAATCACGGACCGTTGACAGACCGCTCCGCGGCGAGAAGACTCCTCTCGAAGTGTCCGGCTCGGTGAGCGGTCGAGAGCACGGCCAAGAGCAGGCCGTCGACGCGCCACGCGTATCGACGGCCGCACCGGTCCCCTCAGCCACCGCCAACGTCCTCGCCCTCCAGCAAGCCGCTGGCAACCAGGCCGTCGCCGGCCTGATGCAGCGCGCGCCCACGTTCTGGGATCGCGTGGGCATGTTCTTCGGCGCGAAGACCTACGAGGCCACCGTGGCGGGAGAGAAGGTGATCGTCGCGAGCGAGGCCGAGGAGAAGGACGCCGCGCGGATCATCAAGAACATCTCGTCGAGCTACGGCATCGACGTCTCGTCGCTCAAGGCGATGAAAGCCCTCAAGGGCGGCAACAAGTCGGCCCCGAAGGCGATGCTCGACAAGATCAAGACCCGGCCGTGGCTCTACCGCGAGCTGCGGGCGGTCGAGCGGGCGCTCAAGCACTTCTCCCGTGTGCTCGGAGCAGCACGGGCGTTCTCGACCCGCGCCGCCGCCCCCCAGGAGCTCGTCGCCATCGGCAAGCTCGAGACGAGGCTCGGCGTCAAGGAGGGAAAAACGGTCTGGAAGCCGTCGGTGATGGGGACCTACTTCGGGAGCTACCAGACGTTCGCCATGTACAAGCACGGCGAGACGGCCACGCCCGACTTCGCCGACCTCGACAAGCAGATCGAGGGCACCGCCGTCCACGAGATCGCGCACGGGATCTTCGACTACGCCGAGGCCGACTGGGTGAAGACGTTCGACTACTGGCGCGACGCGGACACCGCAAGCGGCAAGAAGGACGCGGAGCCGCCGCCGACCGACTACGGCCAGACGAGCGCCGGCGAGGATCTCGCGGAGAGCGTGATGCTGTACTTCCTCGACAGGCCCCGCCTCGAGAAGTCGAGTCCCAAGCGGTGCGCGTTCATCCAGGGATTGGTCGAGGGCTGGACGCCGAAGCCGCCCGAGCCGCCAAAGGGCGACTTCCCCCTGCCGGAGAAGGATCCCGAGACGATGCTCGCGTAAGCCGCGTCGCCGGCTGCTAGGCGAAGATCGGGCCGACCTGCGGGTATTCCTTGATCAGGTCGGCGCGCAGCTTGGCGAGCCTCGTCGGTGCCGTCGAGCTGCCCGGGCTGGCCGCGTAGCTCGTGTCGAGCAGCATCCGCTTGCCCCAGGCGATGAGCGGCTCGAGGCCCTCGGCGCAGCGGGATCGGTCGAGCGCTTCGAGCCAGTCGGCGCGACCGTAGGCGAGGTCGCCGTCGATCATGACCAGCTCGACCCAGCCGGGGTCGGCCTCGACGACGTTCTCCCACGGGTCCTCCTCGCGGCGCTCGAGCACCACGAGGTCGGCCGGACGGCCCTCCTTCAGCGTGCCGAGCTTGTCTTCGAGCCCGGCGATGCTCGGCGGCGTCGCGGGTCACCATGTCGACGAGCTTCTTGGCCGTCGGCCTGGCCCCTGGTCGACGAGGTCGCGGCGGGCGACCTTGAGCTCGGCGAGCAGGCTGGTCGAGCCGCTCGGCAGCCAGTCCGCGCCGAGCCCGACGGCAGCCCGAGCTCGAGCGCGTCGGCGGCTCTGGTGGTCTCGCCGTAGAGGCGCAGGTTCGACTGCGGCGACCAGACGAGCTTGGCGCCCGCGTCCTTCACGTCGCCAGAGCTGGTCCTTCGTCAGCGCGGTGCCGTGGATGACACGGTCCGACGGTGAGCGCGTTCAGCTCGACGAGCCGGTCGAACTCCCCCTTCGAGCGCTCGTTGTCGGAACGGCCCTCGGCCAGGTGGATGTAGAAGGCCTTGACCTCGCCGGCGGCGATCCCCGTCAGGATCGAGTCGAGCTCCGGCTGCCGCAGTGCGCCGGAGGGCAGGTCGATCATCGACCGGCCGACCTGGCCGCCGAAGATCCACTTGTCGACGTTGCGGACGAGCGCCTCGTCCTGGTAGCTCGTGGCCTGCCCGCCAGTGCCCTGGATCGCCGTCACCCCGCCGACCAGTGCGCGGATCTCGGCGTAGCGCAGCTGCGTCTTCGCCGGCAGCTCCTGCAGGAGCCGGTTCTGCGGGCCGCGCACGAGCTCCTTGTAGAGCTCGCGAGCCGCGCCAGGAGTAGCGATTCGGCGAACTGCCTCGGCGGCTCCCAGGCGGCGAAGATGTTGAACTCCGGGTGGCCGTGGAGGTCGATCAGGCCGGGCAGGATCACGCCACCCGTGTCGTGAACCCGCACGCCCTGCGGTTTCGCCGTCTGGACGGCCTTGATCTCCTTGCCCGGACCGATGACGACATAGCCGTTCTCGATCGCCTGAGTCGGCGTCAGGACGTAGCCGCGGAGCGCAACCGCCTCGGTGGGGGCGGCACGGGGGGCGAGCTCGATCTCTCCGCGTGCCGGCGGCGCGATCGCCTCGGCGACCGTGGCGCTGTAGGCGGCCTCGAAGAGGCTCTGCTCGGGATCGGACGATTCGGCCAAGGGCTCCTCCTGTCACCGAGTCTACGGCGTGTCGCGCCGGCCCGACGAACGCGCGAACCGATTCGACCGGGCGATCCCGGTGGCGTACGATCGAGCGCGGCAAGGAGGGCAGTGGTGGCAGACCTGCGAGGCGACATGTGGGAGCACGATCCCGGCCCCCCGGCGACGAGCGGCTGGGCGGAGCTCTTTGCGGAGACCCCGAACTACCGCGGCCTCGGTCGCGCGGTGCTCGGGAAGGAGGCGTTTCGCTGGCACCACGGGCCCATGTTCTTCCGCGGCCGGCTCGACGGCTCGGCGAGGGTCGTGCTCGTCGGGCAGGAGGGCGCGCAGGACGAGTCGCTTTCGCACCGTTCGTTCACCGGCGGCACGGGCGCGCGCATGCAGCACTTCCTGCGCCACATCGGCCTCGACCGCTCCTACCTGTTCCTGAACTCGTTCGTCTACCCGATCTTCGGGCAGTACACCCCCGCACTGCGGCCGCTCGCGCAGGATTCCCGCTCGCCGATCGTCACGCACCGGCATCGGATCCTCGACAAGGCGGTCGTCGACGGCGACGGGCGACTCGTGGTCGCTGTCGGCCGCGCTGCGAAGGAGTCGATCGCCACCTGGGTGAAGGCGCACGGCGGCTCGGCCGATCCCGACCGCTTGCACCAGGCATCGCTCGGCTCACTGCCGAATCGGCTGCGGCTGGTCGGGGTGCTCCACCCCGGCGGCGCCAGCACCGGCGGCGGGACGGCGGCGATCAAGGCCGACTTCCGCCGAGCGGTCGCGCTGATCAAGGACTGGATCGACGACGATGCCGGCTGGCTCCCTGCCGATCCCGGCGTGCCGCGCAACCTCAACGCCCCGTACCAGTACTCGTCGGCGCCGATCCCCTTCCGCGACTTTCCGTTCGGGGTTTGCCCCCGCCTCGGTCGAGGCGGCACGTCGAGCAACCGCAGCGACGCGCAACGCGGCATTCGGCTGTTCTCCGCCGCCGGCAAGTACAACGCGGCCGGCGCTCGACTCAGCGATCCCTCGACGGCCGGCGGCAGCCGCGAGGGCTACGAGGACAGTCCCGGCGAGCTTCCCTACGAGCCGCCCCGCGCCAAACCGAAGGCGTTCGACCCCGGTCCGCCCAGCAACCTCGCGCGACTGTTGCTCGGCGGCGAGTCCGGCTTCGCGTGGCCGAACTTCGAATCGCTCGGCGTCAAATCTCACGCTTCGTTCGGCGTCGGGCCGATCTACCGCGGCCGTTTCCGCCAGCTCAGCCTGATCGTCCTCGCGGACCAGACGTCCCACGACGACGTCTTCACCGCCCGCGCCCTCTCCGGCGACGCGGGCCAACGCTTCCAGGGCTTCCTGGACGCCGCCGGGCTCACGCGCCGCTATCTGATCATCCGCACGTTGCCGGTGGACACGCTCGATCTCACCGCCGCGAAACGCGACGCCCTCGTGGACCACCCCCAGGTCCAGGCTCTGCACCGCGAGCTGCTCCGCCGTCTCGCCGCGCAGAACAGCGGCGTTACGGCACTCGTCGCGATGGGACGAGGCGCCCGCCGGCTCGCGCCGCACGTGGCGCCGGCGGGGCTGGATGTCATCGACCTCGCCGCGCCGGGCGAACCCGGCGTCGCCGCGTCCTGGCAGGCAGCGCTGACGCAACTCGCCGGCCGCTCGTACACGAAGGACGTCAGCAACCCCAGCTTCGACGCGCCGACCGGACGCAGTCAGCTCCCCCGCCTCGATCTCCCCTACGGAACCCTGCTCTGGATGGGGACATCCGGCGACCGCGGAGTCCGGCCCACGGACCGCACGCTCAACCGCCCGTCGCCGGACTACCTCAAGCTCTTCGCTCCCTCGTGGGTCGCCAGCCTCGCCCCGGCTCCGCTCACCCCGGCAGAGCGGGCCGCAGCCGACCAGCTCGACTGACCCGGGGCGTGCAGCGAGGTGGGCGATCGTGGATTCGAACCATGGACCTCCGCCTTATCAGAGCGGCGCTCTAACCAACTGAGCTAATCGCCCGGGGCGGCCGATTGTAGCCGAGGCCCCGCTCAGTGAACCCGCTGCGTCGAGCGTAGGTATTCCTCGACCGCGGCCAGGAACGAGCTGTCGTTCGCGAGCTCCGCGACCGCGCCCTTCGTGCCGTCGTCGAGCTCGTCGTCGGCCTCGAGCTCGGTCAGGAACGGCTCGAGCCGGCCCTCGCGAGAGAGCAGCGCCATGCGCAGGAACAGGCGTCTCGCGGAATCGTTCTCCGCGATTTCCTGCAGGGACTCGAGATCCTCCATCCACGCCGCATGCATGGACCCCTAACGCCCGGGGCGCGCAGGTGGTTACGGTCGCTGCTCGAGCGCCTCGGCGAGCTGCGCGAGATCGTGCTCGTCGGCGAAGTGGATCTCGAGCCGGCCGGCCGCGACGCGGGCGCTCAGGCCGGTCAACGTCTCTGCGGCGGTACGAGCTCGCTCGGCGAGCGCCGGATCGGGCGGCGCTCGGCGCGGGCGGCGGGGCTTGGTGCGCGCTCCCGCCCAGCGTGCGGCGCGCTCGGCCGCCCGGACTGACAGGCCGCGGCGCACGATCAAGCGCGCGAGCCGACGCCGGTCCTCGTGACCCTGCACGGCGAGCACCGCGCGCGCGTGGCCCTCCGAGAGCTCACCGCGCTCCAGCATCGCGAGCACGTCGTCGGGCAGCTCGAGCAAACGCAGCCGGTTCGAGACCGACGGCTTGGAGCGGCCGACGCGCTCACCGATCTCGCCGAGCGCCAGCCCGAACTCGTCCAGGAGCAACGCGTAGGCGCGCGCCTCCTCGACGGGCGAGAGCTGCTCGCGGGCGACGTTCTCGCTTCCGCGGCGGGAAGGACGTGCCGTCGAACCAGGGCCAGTACGGCGGCTACGTGCAGGGCATCGACATCGAGCAGGGCGCCAACCGCAACACGATCCAATCGAACCTGATCGAGCGCAACCGGCGGGGCCTGATGCTCTACCAGATCAGCTCGAGCGGCAAGGCTCTGACCGGCAACGCCATCCGCTACAACACGTTCAGCGGCAACGACACGGCGGTCGTCCTGTGGGACGGCAAGTACAACACCACCCAGGGCAAGGGCGCCATCACGTTCTACCGGAACACCTACGTCGACAACCAGAAGGGCGTCGCGTCCGAGTCGTACACCTACGGCAAGATCTTCGACCACGAGACCTTCTACCGGACCGGCACCGTCAAGACCCAGTCGCACAGCACCTTCTACATGAAGAAGGGCTCGATCAAGATCCGCAACTCGGTCATCCGCTCGTCGGCCGGCTATCACTTCTACGCCGCGAGCGGGGCGTCGATCAAGATGAGCAACACCATCTACTACTCGGCGGGCATCAAGACGCGCAACAGCTCCAGCACGGTCAAGTACTACAGCGGCGTCAAGTACCTGGACCCCGGGTTCCTGTCGTACGACCCGGTGTCCGCGTTCTACCTGACGATCGACCGGACGTCGCCCGCCTACAGGCTGAGCTCGACCGGCGGTCCGGTCGGCGCCCGCTGGAACTGATCGGCATCGTCGGTCACCAACCGTTGACGGTTCGGCTGAGGTCGCCTCGAGCCTGACCACGTATGCCCCGGCGACGACCGCGAAGACGGCACCCGCCGCCGCGACGTTGAACAGGTTGTTGACCATCCCCTGGGCGAGGTAGCCGAGGACCGCCACGGCGCCCGCGACTTCGATCGCCGGCGACCGCCGGCCGGCGCGCCCGGACCAGGATCCGCAGCGCGGCCAGCGCGAAGCCGATGTTGACCAGCAGCGCCCCGAGCGCCCCGATGACGCCGGTCTCCGCCCCGGCCAGCAGGACCGAGTTGTGGGCGCTGCTCTCGGCCGCACCGAACGGCGTGTCCTCGTAGCGGTCGACGTTCTGGGCGAGCTGGATCGTCCGACCCGGCCCGACTCCCGTGAGCGGGTGGTCGATCATCATCAGCGTCGCCGCGTACCACAGCGCGAGCCTGTCGGGAACGTCACTGGTCAGGCGCACGACGGCGACCGGTGGCGCGGGCGTGGACGGCGCGGAGCCGGGTGGCGGCGCGGCGCTCGGCGTCGTGGCGAACCCGAGCGGCGACGACCAGCAGGACCGGCACCATGTAACGGACCCGCCCGCGGAGAAGCAGCAGGACCGCGAGCGCGACGATGGCGAGGCCGAGCGAGGCGCGGGTGAAGGTCAGGGTCAGTGCCAGCGTCTGGAGCGAGGATCGACGCCCACAGGAACGCGCGCTGGCGACCATCGCGGGCCTCGATCGCGAGCCCGGCCGTCAGGATGATCGTCAGCACGAAGATCGCCCCGAGGAAGTTCGGTGAGATCCCGAGCGTGCCCGGCGATCCGGCCCGGCACCTCGAAGTAGAGGACCGAGAACTTGCGCGTCGGCTCGAGGCCGATCCCGCCGAGCGGCAGGAAGAACGCGGCCAGCCCGAAGGCCGCCTCGGCGCGTGCCGAGGAGGGCCATCGCGCGCGCCGTCAGCAGGCCGCGCCGGTCGGCCGGCTCGGCCAGGGCGACGAGGGCCACGATGACCGCGAGGAAGACGTAGCGGCCGGGTGAGCGCAGGAGCATCGTCACGGCCTGGGCGGGGGACGTCGCGTTCACCAGATGCTGCTGACGATCCCGGCGGCGATCGCCAGCGCGACGCCGACGACCAGCAGCCACGGGACGCGGACGCGCCGGAGGCGCGACAGGTCGACCGCCGGTCGCGAGATACGCGATGCCCGAGCAGCGGCAGGATGTCGTCGAGGCTGAGTCCGGCCGACGACCGGGACATGGGGCACGAGCGGTGTGGCGACGAGGAGGGCGATCCCGGCGGCCGGCGCCCAGTCGGTCCGGCGGGTGATCCAGCGGCCGGCGAGCAGGCCGATGACGACGATCGCGATGGCGACGGCGAGGAGCGCTGGCGGTCGACACGTCGGCCGCGTTCATCGGCGTAGAGTGCCATACCAGGCCGAGCGAGGCCTCGGCCGCCCGTCGGACGTCGTGGGAGGCGGCCATCGCTCAGCCAGCCGTCGACCGCATCGCCGGGCCGGCGACGGGGTCCGTCGCGAGCCCGAGTGCGCGCTCGATGGCGCGGCGAGTGCGTCGACGTCGCCCGGCGGCGCGCGTCAACGCCGGTGACCCCATCGATGACCGTTTCGATCAGTCCGCCGGTCGCCGACGCGACGACGATCGCGCCGGCCGCCATGGCCTCGAGGGCGACGAGTCCGAGTGGCTCGCGGTAGACCGACGGGACCGCACCGTGACGAGCGTCCGCGCCATCGCGGCGGCGACCAGCGTCGCGGCCGACGTCGCCGGTCGATCGTCCAGGTCGACGCCGAGCGCCGTCGGCGAGGTCGGCCAGGCGCTGCGCGCTCGGGGCCGTCGCCGACGATCGTCAGCCGGCCGACGCCTCGCGGCCGCCGCTGCGTCGAGCGCGGCGATCGCCCGGATGAGGACGTCGACGCCCTTCTCCGGGATGAGCCGGCCGACGAACAGGATCCCCGGCCGCGGGGCGCCACTGCCGCCGATCGCGGCGGTGAACCGGTCGCAGCTCGATCCCGGGTGTCAGGACCCGGACCCGAGCCGCCACGTCCGGGTACCGCCGCGCGATCTCGCCGGCCAGGAACGCAGCTGTTGGCGACGACGAGGTCGGCCGCCCGGTAGGTCGACCGCGCGAGCCGTGCGTGGCGCCGTGACCGGGCCGGGATGGTCATCGACGTCGGCGCCGTGGGCGAACAGGACGAGCGGCGCTCCCAGCGAGCGGCCGCGGTCGGCCGTGCGATGAGCCCGGTCGGGTAGGCGATGTGGGCCTCGACGACGTCGATGCGCCGACCGCCGCAGCCGGGCGACGGACGGCGGTCACGTCCGGACCGCGGACGGCGAGGCTGGCATACTTCGCCGCGACGCGCCGGTGGACGGCCGGGTCCCGGATTGGCCTCGACGCTGGACCTCGGCCCCGGCGGCCTCGAGCGCGGCGACGCGCGCCTCGACGAAGGTCCCGAATCCCGGATGGGCCGGGCTCGGGTACAGATTGGAGATCGACGAGGATGCGCACGCGCTCAGGCCGCCCGCACGTCGTGATCCTCGACGAGAACCTGCCGGTCCCGCTCGATCGGCGCGTCTGGCAGGAAGCCCAGGCGCTGCGTCGCCGCGCGGCTACCGGGTCACCATCGTCTCGCGCGCGGGGCGAGGGCGACATGGGCCGGTCTCGTCGAGATCCGGGACGGGATCCGGCTCCTGCGCTACCCGCAGCGGGCCGCGACCGGCCTGGCCGGCTACCTCGTCGAGTACGTCGCCCTCGATGCTCTTCAGCGACCGCCTGGCTGCTCGCCCTTCGGCTGCGTGGACGGATCGATGTCGTCCACGGCTGCAACCCGCCCGACCTCTTCTTCGTCCTCGGTCGCCTCGGCGCGGCTGTTGGGCGGTCGCTACGTGTACGACCAGCACGACGCCAACCCGGAGCTCGCGATCACGAAATGGGGCGACCGACGGAGCGGTCGGCTCCTCGTCCGGCCTGACCCGGACGCTCGAGCGTGCGTCGTATGCCACGGCTGCCTCTCGGTCATCGTCCCGAACGAGTCGTACGCGCGCTCGCCGCCGACGCGCGGCGGCGTCGCCGCGGATCGGATCGTCGTCGTCCGCAACGCCCCGCCCGGCGATCGGTTCCGCGCCCTCGCCGCCGGGATCGACCGCGCCGACCGACGGACGCTGCGTCTCGGCTACCTCGGGGTGATGGGCTCGCAGGACGGCGTCGAGATCCTGCTCGACGCGGTCGCCGTCGCTGCGGGATCGCCCGGCCGGACCTCGACGTGTCGAGGTCGACCTCGTCGGCGACGGCGAGGCGCGCGCGGCGCTCGAGGCGCCGGACCGCCGGGCTGGGGATCGCCGATCGCGTGTCGATTCCATGGCTATCGCCGCCCGGAGGCGTTCGTTCCGCATCCTGGCGGCGACGCACCTCTGCGTCTCGCCCGACCCGCCGACGCCGTTCAACGACGTGTCGACGATGACCAAGGTCGTCGAGTACCTGGCCATCGGTCGTCCGGTCGTCGCCTTCGCGCTGGCCGAGACGATCGCGGATCGTCGGCGACGCGGGGCGCATCGTCGACGACGCCACGGCGGAGGGGCTGGCTGCGTCGCTGGCCGGCCTCGCCGACGACCGGGACGCCCTCGCCGGTCCTGACCGAGCGCCGCCGGTCGGCCGGATCGACGAGCTCGATCTGCGCTGGGAGGCGCTCGGCCGAGCGGCTGGTCGCGGCCTACGGGGCGTTCCTCGCCGAGGGCGGGACCGGGGACGCCGATCCGGCCTGAGGTCTGCGTCCGTCGCCCAGCTGGACGACGCGATAGCCGGCCGCGCGAAGTGCCGCGCGTCGAGGAGCCGGCGTCCGTCGATGATCAGCGGCGACGCGCCCGGCATGCGCCCAGGTCGCCCACGGCAGGTCGCGGAACTCCGGCCACTCGGTCGTGACGACGACGGCGTCCGCCCCGACCACGGCCTGCGCCGCGTCGTCGACGACGTCGAGGCCGGGCACGCTCGCCGCGGCGTTCCCGCCGGCGGCCGGGTCGTAGCCGCGGACGGTCGCGCCGTCGGCCAGCAGAGCGCGTCGGCGAGCCGGATCGCGGGTGAATCGCGGATGTCGTCCGTGCCTGCCTTGAAGGCGAGCCCGAGCAGCGCGATCGTCCGTCCGTCGGCGCCCGCCCAACGCGCCTGCGACCCGCTCCGCGAACCGGTCCTGTGCGGCCAGGTTCGCGGCCGAGGCCGCCGTCGTGACGTGCATCGGCAGGCCCAGGGCCTGGCCGGCGACGGCGAGCGTGGTCAGCTCCTTCGGGCAGGCAGCTGCCACCGAACCCGAAGCTCGGCGGCATGTACGTCCGCCCGATGCGCGGGTCGGCGCTGATCCCGTCGAGCACCTCGTCGACGTCGGCGCCCGCCTCCTCGCACAGCGACGCGATCTCGTTCGTGAACGACAGCTTCAGGGCGAGGAAGGCGTTCGCGCCGTTCTTGATGATCTCGGCCGCCTCGACATCGACCACGAGCCGCGGCGCCTCGACGACCGTCGTACAGACCGATCGACCGCTGCGAGCGCGCTCGGGGTCGGCGTCCGGGAAGCGGCCGACGACGATGCGGGTCGGGTGGCGCGAAGTCCGTCGACCGCCGTGCCCTGGCGGAGGAACTCGGGGTTCGTGAAGATCCGGCTCGTCGGCAGGCCGGTCGCCTCGACCGAGCGTCGCGTGCCGCCGACCGGCAGCGTGCTGCGGATGACGAGGATGGCATCCGGGCCGAGCCGCCCGCGGATCGCGGCCAGCGACGCGTCGAGCTGGTTGAGGTCGCTCTGGCCGTCGTCGCCGATCGGCGTCCCGACGCAGATGAGGACGATGGCCGCGTCCGCGCGGGACCGCGTCGGCGACGCGTCAACCGCCCGCGGCGACGGCCGCGTCGAAGCCCTCCTGGAGGCCGTGCCTCGTGGATCGGGATCCGACCCTCGCGCAGCGCCGCCAGCCGCGTCCGCCCGGTTTCGACGAGCTGGACCCGGTGTCCGAGGTTCGCCAATCCGACTGCGCTGACGAGGCCGACGTAGCCTGCGCCGACGATGGTGACCGGGCGGCGGTGCGAGTCGGTCCATTGGCGGAGAGCGTACCAGTCAGGCCCGGCCGTCCGCTCTCGGGTCAGTCCGTGTTCGGCCGGCGATCGTCCGATGTGGGCGCGACTTGCCGGACGCGAGCTGCACGAAACCGGTCGACGAACCGCCGCCCGGTCCTTGGCAACCGGTGATAGATGATCGAGCTCGCGGGCTGGAGCGCGACGACGACCCGTTCCGCGCCGCGCGCGTGACGCCGCCGGAGCGCCCGCGTCTCGTCCATCGCCATGTCTGCCTCCGCTGTCGTCTTGGCGGCCCCATGGACGGTCGCCTCGGCGAGTGTGTGTGGCAGGAAGACCGGCCGGTCGAGTTCCGCCGCGCGCAGGAACAGGTCGAAGTCCATCGAATAGCGCAGATGGCTGTCGATGAAGCCGGCTTGTTCGACGAGCGATCGGCGCAGGAAGGCGGCAGGCTGAGGGATCATCTGGTGCGAGAAGAGCAATCTGGTTCGGCTGTAGCGGCTGCCGATCACGCCAAGCGGGACGCGGTCCGAGTCGACCAGGCGACAGCGGCCGTACAGGAAGCCGCGGTCGGGGTGATCGGCGAACCAGCGGCCGACAAGCGCGAGGGTCCCGGGCGTGTAGCAGTCGTCGGAGTTGAGCCAGGCGAGGATCTCGCCCGTGGCCGACCGCCAGCCGGCATCGACCGCGGCTGCCTGGCCATCGTCCGGGCCGCTCGACCAGCGGGCGAGCCGGTCGCCGTATCGCTCGATGATCGCTGGGCTCGCGTCGGTCGATCCGCCGTCGAGAACCACGTATCCGCGAGAACCGAAGGATTCACCACAAAGGGCCCAGTGGTAACAGAGAAGAGGACTCGGAGTCGGAATTTTAGCTGCAAAGAACGCAAAAAAATCCGAATGGGGGTGAGTATGGCATACGTCCTGGGGTGGTGGAGCGGCGGTGGCGCGGTGACAAATCAGTTGCGGTTAGCACTGCTTGAACGAATACTTCGGTCTTTGTGGTGGAATAGCAATTCAGCGGGAGTAATCGTTTGGCCGCCGATCGCAACCCAGAAATAGTCTACGATATCATGGACGAAGCGCCGGTCCGGCCCAAACGGGGCGGGCGGTTCTTCGTTTTCTTAGGAATTTTGCTCATAGTCTTGGCTTGGTCGTTTCACGGCGCGAAGATTCGTCCCGGTGAATTGATCGAGGGCATACCGCAGATCGGCCAGACTCTGGCGCGCATGCTGCCGCCGGATTTTTCCAAGATCACCGAGTCAAAGCACTATTATTTTCCGGAAAATATTTCGTTGGCCGAATTGATATTGCTGGCGCCTTTGGGCGAGGCCGAGACCCGGGCTCGCCAACGTTGGTGGAACAATACTTTCCCCCAGACGGTGATGGGCGCGACGCTGGAAACTATCCAAATGGCGTTGGCCGGCACTTTCCTAGCGCTGATCGTTGCCTTCCCACTAGGGTTCTTGGCCGCGCGCAACACCACCCCCCATCCGGCGGTCTATCGCGGCGTGCGCCTGGTGCTGAATTTGGTGCGGACGATACCCGATCTCGCCCTCGGCCTGCTTTTCGTCGCCGCCGTCGGGCTGGGCGCTTTCGCCGGCACCATCGCATTGGCCATTCATACGGCGACGGTGTTGGGTAAACTGTTGTCCGAGTCGGTGGAGAACATCGACGAGGGCGTGGTCGAAGCGATTCGCGCCACCGGCGCCGGTTATGCGCAGATTCTTTCTTTCGCCGTGGTGCCGCAGATTCTGCCCGACCTGATCTCATTCACGCTGTACCGCTTGGAAACCAACATCCGCGCCGCTTCAGTCTTAGGCCTGATCGGCGCCGGTGGCATCGGCTATCTGATGAACACCAGCTTTCGCACCTTTCAGTATCGGGAAGCGGCGGCGATCGTGCTGGTCTTGATCGCTTTGGTCATGCTGGTGGATTACTTGAGCTCCCGGCTGCGCCAGCTCGTCGTTTGACTTGCGTGTTGCCGCGGAAAATCGGCATCGGATAATTAGCCGCAAAAAACGCAAAAATTTGCCGCACGAAAGAAGCCCCACGGACCGAAATTCGAAGTTCGAAACAAATTCAAATGATCAAAAACACCAAATCCAAAACAAGCTTCATTCGGACTCCGTGTTTTTAATTTCCTGACTTGAGATTTATTTGGCTGTGACTTTGTTTCGGGTTTTGGATTTTCTGCCGTCATGGACTTTTTTTTTTGCCATGTGATACTCTCACGGCTGGAGATGCTACCTGTATGATTCGCACCGTTGGATTAGTTGCCAAATATAATGAACCCAAGGCGGGGCAGATGGTCCGCTGGCTGATTCCCTGGCTCAAAAAGCGCGGCAAAAAGGTCTGCGTTGAAAATGGCTTGGCGCCGCGCGGCGCGCAGTCTTGTACCAAGAAGGAAATGGCGGCTCAGGCCGATCTGATCATCTCCCTGGGCGGCGACGGTACGCTGCTCAACATCGCGCCGTTGGTAGTGCGGCCCGAGGTGCCGATTTTGGGCGTTAACATGGGCGGTTTGGGTTTTATCACCGAGGTGGCGGCGGATGAATTGAAGTCGGTGCTCAGCAAAACCCTCGCCGGCGATTATGAAGTCGAAAAGCGCATGACTTTGGAAGTGCGGGTGATCAGCAAGAAGGGCCGCATGCGCGGTTTCCGCGTGCTCAACGATGCGGTGATCGCCAAGGGCGCGCGGAGCCGGATCATCGACTTGGAAACCTATGTCGGCGCGGAATATCTGTGTACATATCGGGCCGATGGTTTGATCATCTCCACGCCCACCGGCTCGACAGCGTATTCATTAGCCGCGGCGGGACCGATCCTTGAGCCGACCTTGGGCGCGATTGTGCTATCGCCGATCTGTCCCCATACGCTGACCAACCGGCCCATTGTCGTACCGAGCGATGCGCCGATTCACGTCACCCTGCGCTCCTTTGGCGACACGGTAATTCTCAGCCCCGACGGGCAAAAAGGACTGCGCCTCAACAACGGCGACAAGGTGGAAGTTCGCGACTTTGGTTTACCCGTTTCGCTGATCAAACTGCCATCGCGTAGTTACTATGAAATCCTCCGTGAAAAGCTCAAATGGGGAGAGCGCTAGTCGGGCGCGATTATGTTGCGCGAGTTGCGAATCAAAAACTTCGCGGTGATCGACGAAGTGGCACTGGAGCTGGGGCCGGGGCTCAACATCATCACCGGCGAAACCGGGGCCGGTAAGTCGATTATTCTAAATGCCCTGGGACTGGTCGCCGGTGAACGCGGCAGCTCGGAGATTATTCGCCACAAGGAAGATGAAGCGACTGTCGAGGCGTTGTTCGACGGCGTGCCCAAGCTCATCGAAGCAAAGCTCGCCGATGCCGGTTTCGAACTTGATGGCGAGCTGGTGATCAAGCGTATCCTCAATCGCTCGGGCAAAAACCGCATTTACTTGAACGGCAGTCTTTGCCCGCTCAATCTGCTGGCCGAGATCGGCGGCGCCTTGGTGCATATCTACGGCCAGCATGAGCATCACAGCTTGCTCCAGCCCGAAACCCACTTAAACCTGCTCGACGCTTTCGCCGATGTCGATGCCATGACTTTAGCGATGAAACAGCAGTTTGTCGCCCTGACGGCGGCGTGGCGCGATCTCAACGAAACGCGTGACTCTTTGGACCGGCGGCGCCGCGAACGCGCTAATTTGGAAAACCAAGGCGAAGAGATTGGCCGCGCTCAACTCAAAGCCGGTGAAGAGGAAGAGCTGCGGGCGCGCAAGAATATTTTAGCGCATTCGGAAAAACTCACCTTGGGCTGCCGCGAGGGCGAAGAGCTGCTTTACGAAGGCGATGCCGCGCTGGTTGGCCGGCTGGGCAAGTATGCGGGAAAGCTGCGCGAGCTGGCCGCCATCGATGCCAATTTGCAACCAACCGAGGAGCTGATTCAATCTTCCCTGGCACAATTGCAAGAGGCGGCGGCGCAGCTGCGCCGCTACGCCGGGCGGGTGCATTTCGATCCGCGGGCGTTGGAACAGCTCGAAGACCGCTTGGCGGAAATTCAGCGGCTCAAGCGCAAATATAACGCGAGCGTCGATGACATCCTCAGGATGGAGAGCGATATCCGACAATCGCTCGACCGTTTGGAAAATAGCGAAGAACAAATCGCTGCCATGGAAAAGACTTTTACCGCGGCACGCGGGCGCGCCTGGGGTAGCGCTGAGAAGCTTTCCCATGAACGCCAGCGCGCGGCGAAAAAACTGCGGCGCGAGCTGGAGAAAGAGGCGCGCGGCTTGGGCATGGCGGAAATCTCTTTCGAAACCCGTTTCCTGAGTCAGGATGACAAAGCCGACGCGCCGCCGTTCTTCATCGCTGGCAAGCGGTTGAACGAGCGCGGCATGGACCAAGTGGAATTTTACTTTTCATCCAATCCCGGCGAACCGGTCAAACCTTTGGCCAAGATCGCCTCCGGCGGCGAACTGTCGCGCCTCATGCTGGCGCTCAAGTCCCTGGTCATGACCCCCGGCGTAGTGTCGACTTTGCTGTTCGATGAAGTCGACAGCGGCGTCGGCGGGCGGGTCGCCGAGATCGTCGGCAAAAAGTTGAAGCAGGTCGCGGCCCAGAACCAGGTCATCAGCGTCACTCACCTGCCGCAGATCGCCGCCATGGCCGATTGCCACTACGTGGTGCAAAAGGAAGTCGAGAAGGGTCGCACTTTCACCCGGGTGCAAAAACTCTCCGACAAAGACCGCATCGGCGAGGTCGCGCGCATGTTGGGCGGGGTAAAGATCACCGAACAGACCCGCAAACACGCCGAAGAGATGGTGCGCGGACGGGATTAAGATTTTGGAGACCGTCCCATTGTTCTCTTCGGCACGCTCAGGACCTGAGACTATCGAAGGCAAGCCGTTTAAAATGTTCAAACCGTATTCAGGATTGCGCCGCAGGACATTGACTTTCGTCCGCTGAATTTAGATATTAGCTCACAGTTCGACTTTATCCTTCCCATTTCCGCGTTGTTCATGTGGGGCCGTAGCTCAGTTGGGAGAGCGCTTGAATGGCATTCAAGAGGTCGAGGGTTCGATTCCCTTCGGCTCCACTATTTCCCTTCCAAGATTGTCCTAATAAGTCCGTTAACCCATTGTAGCTAAACACCTTTTCCTTGTATAGCGTCCGGCATGGTCCGTATGCCGTTCCACTAAAGCTGCCCCCATATTGGGGGCAACTCTGGGGGCAACTGGTAGATCTCGAAAGTGAGTTACCCCACATGCCATTAACTGATACCGCTATTCGCTCCGCAAAACCTCGGGCAAAGCCCTTCAAGTTATTCGATGGTGGTGGTCTGTATCTGATAGTCAGCACTGCTGGCGGTAAATGGTGGCGCTGGAAAATACCGCTTCGGTGGTAAGGCGAAGGGGCTTTCTGCCGCAGGCATTGATCCTGGTGAGGCGCGCAAAGCGGAGAAGCAGGCACAGGCTGGGGCAGAGAGCTTTGAGAAGGAGTCGGCCGCCGAGAAAGAAGCCAAGCTTTTCGCCCGGAGTTGGATCAACGATATTAAGAAAATCAGTCAAGCCGCGCCCCGTACTAAAGCACGGTCGGCTAGATGATACTCTCGTCAACTATCGTGATTTTGCTTGGCGTGGTTCTGCCACTTCTTTTCATCGTCTATTTGTTTTTCCAATAGACCGGCCGCCAAGCCCTACGCCTGCGGGCGTGGCCTGACGGAAGGCGGACGCCGGAGCGGGCGCCGGATGTGGGGTCGGTGGTGGGCGATTATTTGATTTCTTTGAATTCGGTGAGTAACTCAATTAAGAGCTTCTTTTGTTCATCCGCAAGCCTTTTATTTTCCTCCCTGAGTTTGCGACTAGATACAATGAGATCTTCGAGTTGTTGCAATAAGTCAGACAAATCGCCAGCCAAATAGATTCCACGGCTTAGCTCCACCACTGAGTTGTCGGGGCGCTGATATAATACGCAGTCGCCAGGCGTCAACTTATGGCCGGCGGGATAGCCGGGAGTGGCATGGCCGGACATCCAAAGGTCTTTGTATTGTTCCATCATCTCGGCCATCAGGCTTACCACCGGCATTAATCCGATGGCAAACGGGCGTTTGGCGATGGCGTGGGTACAGCGAATTAGTTTAAAAACTTGTCTAATATTGGACAGAATCTTTGGAGGTAAACAACTATAACCCAATCTGGCTCGATCTTATCGAGCATGGGTTGCAGTATTTTGTGTTCGTTGATCATCAGTGGCCACAGCTAACGGAGCGTTCTTCTACCGCACGTAGAAGCGCAAAAGCAAGGCCCCAAGCGCAATGAATAATGCTGGAAGCGCGGGGCTTGACCCCGGAGCGGAGTTATCTGGTTATGTATGGAATATATGAACCGAAAAAAGGTTTTGAGGACCTCTATCTTGCTTTACTAGAAGCATATAAGCGCGAAGTTCAACCAATATTAGTCATGCTAACTAAGCAGGATCAGCGAAGCGACGAAACGCTCACGGCGTGGACAGCTCGAAAGCGCGCAGTTACAGAGACCAGTCTTGAGGCGCTTGCTGCGAAATATAAACCTCTGATTCGGGCGTTGTCGGATTCAGTCACAGAAATAACCAAAGTCAGAAATAACCAAAGTCAAATGAAGCGCCGAGCCCGAATACCCGGCGCCCGCGATAGTCATTGAGTCAGCCTAAAATTGCCGGGGCTTGCGCCATGGCGATTCCCCCTTTTATTGCCGCGTTGGTGTGGGCGGTGATCCGGGGAAGCAGAAAACACCGGGGAAAGAGTCTCTAAGAAAGGGGGTGAATTCAGATGGAGCTGTTGAAACGTTTGTTAATCGAAGAAGATGGTCAAGGTCTCGTTGAGTACACTTTGATCGTGGTCTTGGTGGCGCTGGTTTTTTGGGTCGCCGTTAAGAATACTAACATTTCTAATGGATTGTCGAGTGGTTGGAGTAATGTAACGGCGTGTGTTGGCACGCCCTCGAGTTGCGATTCGGCATCCTAGCTCTGCAACTTTCCCGTGCATTGATGGCAAGGTTATTCCTTGCTGTCAATTTGCGTCGACACGACTCAATAACCATTCAGTGGAGCGATAAGCGCCTCATTGAATTGATTTAAATGACCACAAGCAGAACCGTTTAATCGTTTCTCCGACTGTCAGCAACATGGACACTTTCAGTCTGCGCATCGGCATCAAACTGGCGCAATGCAGTCGGGTGTATCGTTGACGGGACTGTTCACCAACTTGGAAACTTCGTAGCCATCCATCAAGTCAGCGGGCAACGGTTTAAGCAAGGCAAGAGCCTGCTCGATCTCGCCACCTTTAAGCCAGTCAAGCGCATTGCTGTCGCAAAGTATAACAGGCATGCGGTTATGAACCGGCGCGAGCATCTCGTTGGGTTCGGTCGTGATAATCGTATAGGTGCGTAGTGTTTGGCCGTCTGGTTTTTTCCAAGCGGTTCGCGCCGTCCAGGTTCGCTATCACCGGCGCTTGCTATAAATTACGGAGGTAGATATGAAAATGTTTCAAGGACTTTTTGAAAGCAAGACAAAAATTGCGGGACACATATGAGCTCTTGCTGAGCTATCAAGTGAAGAGGGGGTAGTGAGCAAAGATAAAATTGCTTTTACGCGAGGAGGTTGCGATGGGAATATCTCCCGACAGGATTAGCATCGACTGAGGCTTCATGGTGGCCCTTGGGGCCAGTGCGGGCGGAGGCGTCGTCGTCGGTGTGGATTTGGTCTATCTGGTCAACGTCAAGGAACAGATGTATTTCCCCGGACGGCTGCTTAGCGTTGGAGTTGGTGCAGGCGTAGGGATACGCGGCGCGAGCGCCGGAAACCTTCAGTTTACGTTCTTCCGGACGGACGTGCCCCTCAGGGCTTCCGACTTCCAAGGCTTTGTAACCTTGGCGGGCGCAGAGGGTATAGTAGCTGACAAAGGGATCCAGAAGGCGTACATCAAGTTCTGGGGAGTAAATCACGACCCGTATTGGATCGACGTCGCGGGCTTCTCTTTGGGCGCGTCACTTGGCGCGTCCGCCAGTCTTCTATGCTCTTGTCATTTCTTTGACGATCCACGAAGAGTTGCCGGAAGTTGGATAGGCCCTGGGGGCAGAAGCACGTTGGACTAGATGGCGATTCGAGCGCCAGCTTGCGCATGCGGAGCGCAACGCGGTGAGCGCGGCTTACAACTTTGCGGAGCATCTGCCGGAGCGGCGCAAGATGATGCAGGCTTGGGCGGATTATCTGGATGGACTAAGAGCTGGCGCAGAAGTGATACCGCTGTTCAAGAGGGCGTAACAACCCGACCTCTTGAATGGCAATCAAAATCATCCGTGACTAGACCTAGACGTGCCGTCAAAGCCCAACAAAACCAAGCCCCAAGCACTGCGATCACTGGCAGTGCTTGGGGCTTGTTGTTTCTGGTATACGGACAAAAGACGGACAGTAACAAGATCGTCTAGGAATTGACCGTGGGGTCAAATCCTCGACGGACGTCCATACATTCAGCTATCGCGACGCTCAAGTCTTCGGCGCAGCGCAGATAATTATCGAATACGACGGGCATAATGTAAGCGTCATTTATGAGTCTTGGGCGAAAGAGAGTTTCGAGATCGCGGCGAAGTTCACGAACCAGAACGGCGCTATACCGGGTACATCAAGGGGCAAGGCGTAGGAGTCCAGGACAATCACAAACGTGAAGGTTCTGCCTTCGGGTTACGCCCGAGAGGCTGGTCACATCGCGGAGCGCGGGATCATGCTGGCGGGATTCCGGCTGGCCGATTTACTAAAGCGACTCTAAGCGCTTGCATCAGCCACGGTGCGCGGGTGCGCTTCTTCTCTGCCCGGATTACCGCCCACACCATTCGATAGCGACAACGAACACAGCGGCCATTGACCGCCTGGAATGGCGGGTTCTCGTCCGGCGGTCTGACGATCACCGCTAGGACTCCATGGCACTTGGGGCAAGGGCGACTAAGCCAACGGGCATTTATCGGAACACCTTTGGCACTCTAGCGCAGTAAGTTAAGAGCTGTTGTTTCCGGGGCACTATCAAGCGCTAACCCTTCAACTGGTAACCAAACCGCACGGTAGACAGTAACAGGATGCTCGCCGCACCCGTGGTTCTAACCTTTACCGGCTCCGTAAACAACGGGCAATCGCGCGCGAGTTTGGTCAACTGACGCGATGCCACCACGCGATGTTCCCTGACATAGGACTCGTGGTTGTCTTCGACATCGCCGAGCCGATAGAGGTAATTGACCATGATTCCGGCGCAGCGCTGCAAGCCCTGCGGTGAAATATCCGCAAGCCAATTGATCCGTTCCAGCTGCGCGCCGTTGCCAAGGTGAAAGCGCGCCACCGAGTCGCCGGGCTCCGGTCCTTGTTTTACCCAAAGTAAGTAATACGCGCACAACGACATCAGATCGGCTTGAAGGCGGGCGCTAGGCTTGCGTTTGCACCATTCGCTGTCCTCGAGACATTTGAGCGATTCGGCCACGGCCCTTCCGGCGGCGGTCGACGCGAGCGAGTCTTTGACCGAGGTGAGCCAGGCGCCGAAGCCGGGAACCGGCGACAAGGTGGCAAACTGCTTGATGCGCGGAAACTCCTGGCCGAGCTCTTGGGCCACCCTTTTGATCAGCAAATTGCCGAACGGTATGCTGCGCAGCCCTTCCTGACAGCTGGTAATCGAGTAGAACATCGCGGTGTCCGCGGCTTCCGGATTCGTCACCGGGGAATCCAGATCGAGCAGGGGTTGCACCGCCGCGCTGATACCTTTGGTCAGCGCCACCTCGATGAAAATGATCGGCTGCCCCGGCAGCGCCGGATGAAAAAAAGCGAAACAGCGGCGGTCGGCTTCCAGTCGCCGGCGCAAATCCGTCCAGCTGGCGATTTCATGGACTGCTTCGTAGTGAATCAGCTGTTCAAGGATGATCGCCGGCGTATGCCAGTCGATCCGCTCGAGCTTGAGAAAGCCGGGATTGAACCAGGAGCGGAATAGTTGGACAAGGTCGGCGTCGATAACCCGCCACTCCGGATGCGCTTTGAGCCCGCTCAGCACGCCGCGCCGGACCGCCACCAAGGTGGCCGTGCCACCAGGCGCCATGTTCAGGCGATGAAAAAGTTCCTGGCGCGGCGGTGCGACGACGCGCTGCATTTCAAGCAGGTTTTCTTGAGTTGGCTGAGCGCGGTAAAAATCGGCGGCGCGCATGACCTGGCGCAGATCGGGGGAAAATTCCGCCACCAGCATGTCGAAGAAAAGCGCCATCCCCGCTTCGGAAAGCCCGTCGCATGCGGCGAGCGCCGCGCGCGCATGCACGGCGCCGGAAACCTCGCCGCGGTCCGACATCAGGGCTTGGCAAAGTTCAATCGCTTTCCTTGCCTGGCGATTCAGACGCGCCCGTCCGCTCGGATTGGCGGACACGATCAAACGTTTTAGAAATGAAGCGGTGTTCATGCGCTAACTCCTAGTGCAAGCCGGTCCGCCATCAGAAAGTCTTCCAGCTGCCACCCAAAGTTTGTACCAAAAGCACGCTCGCGTTCAAACGACGGCCTGAAATAGTTGCCGCCGTCATTTGTTTCCATTTCCTTGATGAGGTTTTCGCCTACCATTGTCGTTCTGCTTGGCGTGATCCTGCCGTTCTTCTTGGCTGTCTTCATGTGTTTCACTGTCATCGTCTTTGGATAAGGTAGGCGCCGAATCTCGGACACGAACAAATACTCACGACATTCTGTAGTGACCGGTCAGGTAGCGAGCACGCGACAGCGTGAGATGATTCGAGATGTTGTCAGGGCGAAACGCGGCGAGCGAACCGACGTTGAGGAGATCGCCAAAGCTGTAGTGCATGAAATGGCAGCGCAGAGCGCATCGGAAACAAAAAACTATGAGCAGGAGCGATTGCGTGGGGGCAACTTTGGGGCAACAGGCTTATTCGAGCAGTCTGAAGTTCTGTTTTATCAATACGTTATAACTGTAGTGCGATTCCCTTCGGCCCAAAAATCCGCAACAAATCAGATATTTGGCAGGTCGTGAAAGTCATGCAAATTCTCTTTGTCCGTAAACTGTCCGCTTTTTGACCGTGTTCGCTCAATGATTACCCGAAAAAGGCATCACTTTGGCGTCGTGTTGGTTCTCAAGTTGACTCTGTAATTTTCGGTCGCCTTCAGCAAATCTCGCCCATCGACAATGCGATATCGGCGCTACCTGCTACGCGTCTTGGAGCCAGTGTTCTCCATCGCTAGCGCTTCCGGTACACCAGCCCGGGAGAGATTACGCGCTAAAGAGCGCCTCAAATTGTGAACCAGGGTTCCTTCGAGCCCGCTTTTTTTGCATGCGGGCCGTCATGGCGCAACGATTCGGACGAAGAAAAAGTCGGCTCAGCTACAGTGTTAACTCGTACTGCAACGGCTCTGCTTACATCGGTCTTAGTGATGAAACCGGCAAAGCAATGCGCGCAAGAAGAGCGCCCGTCGAAAGGCACAACCGCAGGCATGAGGGGGTTGACGAGAAAGCACCGTTACCTTCACCGCAACATGGGATATACATTCGGACGCGCCAGCGAAGCGTGAGGTTTTCCGTTTAACTTTCTAAATTTCGTCCAATATTGAACAACAATTGAAGCCCCGCTGGGATATGCATTGGAAGTAGCACCAACAATATCCTCCGGAGGCCACTAAACGATGAAGCGGTCATATCGAGAATCCAATGTTGAAATCACAGTCAGAGACAAATCATCACCGATAGTCGAAATCATTCTGAAAGAAGGGTCAACGAGCGTTTTCAGGACAACAATGTCATTCCCTAATATGCCAAGGGCGCAGGAATACGCCCGATACATGGCTCGGGGGATGGGAGAAACCTCGTACGAAGTCATTTGCTCAGCGGGAACAACGGCATCTACGAGTGGCTCGAAGACGGCAAATAAAAGTTTCCGATCCACTTCAAGCTCAAGACCGGCGCGAATTTTACCTTTCCGGGACTCTGGGATGCGGAGAAACAGCCCGACGGGACGGTTCTCAAAACTCATACCCTCGTGACGGACGAGGCAGTTTTGGCTGAAAGCTGGTGAGGAAGTGATACCGCGGTTAAAAAAGGCGTGAATAGCAACAGTCCCTTTGCACTGGCACCACAAGTTGATTATTTCCTGCTTGATTGCGAAAGACCTAGCAGCTTTTCTTTGCGACGCGAATTCTTCGTGGATGGGCGTCGATCTCTTGAATGCCATGCCAATCTCAATCGTAACTAAATCCTGAAACAGCGACGGCGAATTCAACAAAGCGACATTATTGTCTGGTTCTTACGTTCGTGTGGTTCGAGCTTTTAGCAGTGAAATCTTCGAGTGCGGCTGTTGGCTGACCGGCGAACCTCGTTCCCTCGGCGCAGTCTGGGAAACCCTGTCCTGCTATTCCAGCGTTGGCTCCGCGCCAAAGTAGTTTTTCCAGGCTAGGAGAATTATTTCGTTGGAAAGGGTCTTTGGCAGATTCTCGTACTTGCAATGGTCGGCGCAGCGCAGCATCAGGTCGCGCGGTTCGCAGGCGCGTAGCGGCCGTTTGTCGGCATCGTAAAGCCGATAGACGAAATCGAGATGCTTGGCGTCGTAGCCGAAGCCGTTGGATTCGACATATTGCTGGAAAATTTTGGTGTACATCTCCTTGTCCGGCGGATTGACGTAAAGGCGGTAGCCCATGCGCCGCAGGAAGGCATCGTCGACCAAGTCGTCGGGGTCCAGGTTGGTGGCGAAGATCAGCAGCTGCTCGAAGGGCACTTCGATCTTTTTGCCGGTGTGTAGCGTTAGGTAGTCGACCTTGCCTTCAAGGGGTACGATCCAGCGGTTGAGTAGATCGTGGGGATCGACCCGTTGCCGGCCAAAGTCGTCGATGACCAGCGTGCCGCCGTTGGATTTCATCTGAAACGGTGCTTCGTAGAAGCGTGCGGTTTGACTGTAAATTAAATCCATTGTCTCGATGGTCATTTCGCCGCCGACAACGATGATCGGCCGCTTGATCCTGACCCAGCGCTCGTCGTATCGGCCCATATCGTTGCATTCTACAGGTTGGTGACTGTGCAGATCGAAGACTTTGATCACCTGGCCATCGATCTCGATGGCGTAGGGGATCCAGATCTCGCCTTGTTGCGCTTGATGGAGCGCCATGGCGATGGTGGTCTTGCCATTGCCGGCGGGGCCGGTCATGAACAGACTCCGTCTGGAGCTGGCCACCAGGCCGAGGGTTTGCACGCTGCTATCCGGTAACACCAGGTTAGCCATCGCGTCGCGCACGCTGGCAGGGTGGACAGTATCGCGCGCCGCGCTTTGCTCCAGCACGGAGTAGGTGTAGTCGGACAGCGATACCGGTGCCGGGCCGATGTAGCCGTTGAGCCCCAAGAGATGCTGGGCGCGCTGCCAGCCGCGGTCGAGCATGCTGTACCGGTTGTTGCCGTAGCTGATCAGCCCGCGCACATCAAGGAATTTTTCGCGATATAGATGTTGCAGCAGCTCTTCCACCACCGGCATGGCAAGTTTCAGCTTGTCAGCGGCGCGCTCGGTGGTGCAGTTGGCGTCGGCGTAAACTGTTTTCAGCGCCAGGTCGGCAAGAAAGCCGAAATCAAGGCTGGTGCTTTCAACTTTTAGCGGGATGGGCGGAATGATCTCGGGTCGTTCTCTTTGAATCGTCTCTGGCTTGCTCATAGTACCTACCTTTTAGGTTTTGATACGGACGATGGTTAGGGTTATAACATCACAAACGACGTTATTCTTAGTAGTTTATTTGCTTATGGCTTTTTTGGCAATCCGGTGAATAGCGTGAGGGGTCTTGCTGAGAATCGCTCACTTAACATGGTCCCAACACTCCAATTGAAGCGCTCCAGACGATATGTTATAAAACCAATCCATTGAGAGGTAATTATGAAGCCAGGAATTCATCCAGAGTATAAGGCGGCTAAAGTGACTTGCGCGTGCGGCAACATCGCCGAAACGCGCTCGACGGTGGGTAATATCCACGTGGAAATTTGCTCCAATTGCCACCCATTCTTTACCGGTAAACAAAAATTGGTCGACACCGCCGGTCGAGTCGAAAAGTTCAGAAAAAAATACGGCATGCAGAACGAAAGTCCGGCGGAGGGCTGAGGCCGCATTCGAACTATTAACGTTTTACGCGACTAGGAAGGGCAAAGGGCAGGTTCGTAACCCTTTGCCCTTTTTTATTTGTCTTGAATGCAGTTGCTGAAGCGACCAACTCCCTTGACCGTCGGCGGCACTAATAGTCCGGCCGTGAAGTGATACGCAGTTATGCTTGATAAATTACTTGAAGTCGAAAAGCGTTACATGGAACTCGAAGGGATGATGTCCGACCCGCATTTGGTCGGCCAACAGCGCGAGTATAAGAAGGTCGCCAAGGAACGCTCCGATCTCGAAGAGATCGTCACCTGCTATCGTGAATGGCGCAAGGTCGAGCAAGAGACCGCGGATAACCGCCAGCTCATGGAGGAAAACGACGAAGCGATGCGCGAGTTGGTCAAGGACGAGTTGGTGAGCCTGCGCGAGCGCAAAGAAGCCCTCGAAACCAAGCTCAAGTTTCTCATACTGCCGAAAGATCCCAACGACGCGAAGAACGTTATCGTTGAGATTCGCGCCGGCACCGGCGGTGACGAGGCGGCGCTGTTTGCCGCAGAGCTGTCACGCATGTACACGCGCTACGCCGAGTCGCGCGGTTGGCGCGTTGAGCTGATGAGTTCCAGCCCCACGGGTCTGGGCGGCTATAAAGAAATCATCCTCAGCATCGAAGGCCAGGGCGCTTATAGCCGGCTCAAATTCGAGGGCGGTGTGCACCGCGTCCAACGGGTGCCGGTGACCGAAGGCTCGGGACGCATTCATACGTCGACAGTGACCGTCGCGGTGTTGCCGGAAGCCGACGAGGTGGAACTCGTCATCGATCCCAAGGAAATCCGCATCGACGTGTTTCGCTCGTCGGGCCCAGGCGGCCAGAGCGTCAACACGACAGACTCGGCAGTGCGCATTACCCATATTCCTACGGGCATCGTGATTTCTTGTCAGGATGAAAAGTCGCAGCATAAAAACCGCGCTAAGGGCATGAAGATTTTGCGCGCGCGCTTGTTGGAAAAAAAGCAGGACGAGCAGGCATCGGAGATCGCCGCGTCGCGCAAATCGATGGTCGGCAGCGGCGACCGCAGCGAGCGCATCCGCACCTATAACTTTCCCCAGGGGCGGTTGACCGATCACCGGATCAATTTGACGATCTACCAGCTTGAGCGCGTGATGGAGGGGCAGATCGATGAGGTGGTCGAAGGCTTGATCACCCACTATCAGGCAGAAGCGCTCAAGTAAGCAACGGCGATGGAAGGGCTTGCCAATAGAACCAACGATACGGGTTCGCGGCGCTTGTGCGACGCGCTCTTGCAAGGTGTTGCGCGTCTAGGCGCCGCCGGCAGCGACAGCCCGCGTGTCGATGGCGAAGTGCTGCTAGCCCATTGTTTGAACGTTAGCCGCGAGCAGTTGCTGGTTGCCAGCGAATTGCCGATCGCTCCAGCAGCGGCGCGCCGCTTTGAAACTTTACTAGCGCGGCGCGTGCAGCGGGAGCCGGTGGCTTACATTACCGGCAAGCAGGAGTTTTGGTCCCGCGATTTCGCGGTCACGCCGGATGTGTTGATTCCGCGCCCGGATACCGAGCGCTTGGTTGAAGTTTCACTATTATGCGCCGCGCAATTCCCGGCTTCGACGTTGCTACGGATCGCTGACTTGTGCACCGGCAGCGGCGCGGTGGCGGTCTGTCTCGCGTGCGAGTTACCGTCGGCGCAAATTTACGCCACCGATATTTCGCCCGCGGCGCTGACAATCGCCCGCGGCAACGCTGACACCCATCAGGTAGCGCAGCGTATGCAATTTTTCGCCGGCGATCTGTTCGACGCGCTGGTGCCGCGATCGGCGGTTCGTTTCGATTTGATCGTCAGCAATCCGCCTTATGTGCGACGCGGCGAGATCGTAACACTGGCGCCGGAAGTTAGCCGGTGGGAGCCGCGTGTCGCGTTGGACGGCGGTGTCGATGGCTTAGATTTTTATCGGCGGATCGCCGCTGCGGCGCCGGAGTATCTAGCCGAGCGGGGTGCGCTGGTGTTGGAGGTCGGCGCCGATATGGCAAGCGAGGTTTCAGCCATTTGCGCCGATACCGGACGCTATCGAGAGATCGAAGTGTTTCAGGATTATGCCGGGCGCGACCGTGTGATTGTGGCGCGACGTGGCAAGCACTAGGGACTCAGCAAATGGATAAGATCGTCATACAAGGCGGCCAGCGGTTGCACGGCGAGGTCGCCGTCAGCGGTTCGAAGAACGCCGCGCTGCCGATTTTAATCTCGTCGCTGCTCACCGCCGAGCCTTGCACTTACCAAAGCGTGCCCCATCTCGCCGATATTCGAACGACTTTGAGGTTGCTCGCTGGGCTCGGTGGCAAGAGCGAGCACCAGCGCTGGCGTGAAGGCGCCGACGAGCTAACCCTGCAAGCTGATAGCATCGACAACTTCGAAGCGCCCTACGACTTGGTCAAGACCATGCGCGCGTCGTTCCTGGTCATTGGCCCGTTGGTGGCGCGCTTCGGCCGAGCGCGGGTATCGACGCCGGGCGGCTGTGCCATCGGCGCGCGCCCCATCGACCTGCATTTGAAGGGGCTCGAAGCACTCGGCGCCACCATCGAGCAGGCTCATGGTTATGTCGAAGCGCGAGCGGTGAAACTGCGCGGCGCAAAAATTTATTTAGACGTGCCGTCGGTGGGCGCGACGGAAAATCTCATGATGGCCGCGGCCTTGGCCGAGGGCACGTCGGTGATTGAAAATGCCGCCAAGGAGCCTGAGCTCGACGACTTGGCGAAAGTGTTGAATGCCATGGGCGGGCAAGTTCATGGCGCCGGCACCGACGTGATCAAGATCGACGGGGTGAGCGCTTTGCACGGGGTAAGCCACCGGATAATTCCCGACCGCATCGAAGCCGGCAGCTTTGTCATTGCCGCGGCGCTCAGTGGCGGGGAGGTATACGTCAAAGGCGCGCGCGCCGACCATCTCGAAGCTTTTTTAATCAAATTGCGTGAAGCCGGCGTGACTTGGACGAGCGACGATGGCGGCATCCATGTGCGCGACGGCGGCTGGATCAAAAGTGTCGATGTGAAGACTCAGCCGTATCCCGGTTTTCCCACCGACTTGCAGGCGCAGATGATGGTGCTGATGGCGGTGGCCGACGGTGTCAGCGTGATTACCGAGACGATTTTTGAGAACCGCTTTATGCATGTGCCGGAGCTCGACCGCATGGGCGCCGACATCAAGCTCGAAGGTAACCGCGCCGTGGTGCGCGGCGTCAAAACGCTGTCCGGTGCGCCGGTAATGGCGAGCGACTTGCGCGCCAGCGTGGCGCTGGTACTCGCCGGCTTGGTCGCCAGCGGTAGCACCGAAGTTGCCCGCGTTTATCATCTCGATCGCGGCTACGAACAGATTGAAAAAAAGCTTTCCCAATTGGGGGCGCAGATTAATCGCGTTGCGGGATAAATGCGTTCAAGGTTCTAGGGTTCAAAAGTTCACCGTATGATAGATTCGCAACCAACATGAAAATTCGTTTGGTCAAGACTTCCGACGCTGGATTCAAACCCTTGATGGCGAAGATACTCGGGCGGCGCGGCACGCGAACCGGCGATGTCGAGCGGCGCGTCGAAGAAATCGTCACGACGGTGCAGCGCCAGGGCGACCGCGCCGTGCTGCGCTATACGGCGCAGTTCGATCATGTGCGTTTGCGCGCGGCGCAAATGGAAGTGACCCCGGCGCAGATCGCTAGCGCCGTCGCCAAGGTTTCGCGTAAGGACTTGAGCATCCTGCGGCTTGCCGCCAAACGGATCGCGGCGTTTCACCGCCGGCAGATGCTCAAAAGCTGGCGGTACCGCGATCCCCTGGGCATGGTGTTGGGACAACGCATTACGCCCCTCGAACGGGTCGGCGTTTACGTACCCGGCGGCAAGGCGTGTTATCCGTCAACTGTTTTGATGAACGCGATTCCCGCCAAGGTCGCCGGCGTCAAAGAGATCGTCATGACTTCGCCCATCGGCGCCGACGGCGCGATTATTCTTGCTGCCGCCCATGTGGCGGGAGTCGATCGGATCTTTCGCGTCGGCGGCGCCCAGGCCATCGCCGCGTTGGCGTTCGGCACACGGACGATTCCCAAAGTCGACAAGATCGTCGGGCCGGGGAATATCTTCGTCGCGACGGCTAAACGCATGGTCTTCGGCGAAGTCAATATTGATTCCATCGCCGGGCCGAGCGAGATTTTACTCTTGGCCGATGATTCCGCCGATCCGGCCCATGTCGCCGCGGACATGCTGTCTCAGGCGGAGCATGATGAATTGGCTGCCGCTTTATGTCTGACGACATCGAAAGCCGTGGCGCTCAAGGTTCAAAAGGCCGTGGAACAGCAGCTGCTCAGCACCAAGCGCCAGGCGATCTCGCTGCGCTCGCTACAAAAGTACGGCGCGATCATCGTCGCGCGCGGACAAAAAGAAATGATCCAGCTGGCGAATGCCATCGCGCCAGAGCATATTGAATTGTTAGTGCGCCGGCCTGAGAAAATGGCGCGGCAAATTCGCAACGCCGGGGCGATGTTTCTCGGTCCTTATTCAGCGCCGCCCTTGGGCGATTATCTGGCCGGACCCAATCATGTGCTGCCCACCGGCGGCAGCGCGCGGTTTTTTTCGCCGCTCGGTACCTATGATTTTCTCAAGCGCACTACGATCATCCACGCCGAGCGGCGCGGCTTGAAAGCGCTGGCGGCGAAAATTGCCCATCTGGCGCGGTTGGAAGGGTTGGACGATCACGCGCGCTCGGTGGAAGTGCGCTTCGAGAAGAGTGCCTAGTTTCAGGTTTTGGCTTCGAACACGCCGTGAAGGCGATTTAAACTTGGGAGATAATCATGGGACGGACAGCGACGGTGGCGCGAAAAACTAAAGAGACCGACATCACGATCAATCTGGATGTCGACGGCAGCGGCCAAGCGAGTATCGAAACCGGCATGCCGTTTTTCAACCATATGCTCGACGCCTTTAGCCGCCATGGTTTTTTCAATATCGCCATCCAGGCCAAGGGCGACTTGGAAGTCGACTATCACCACACGGTGGAAGATGTCGGGTTGGTGTTGGGGCAGGCGTTCAAGGACGCCCTCGGCGACAAGGCGGGTATCCGCCGCTTCGGCGAAGCCAGCTGTCCGCTCGATGAGACACTGGCCAAGGTGGTGGTCGATCTGAGCGGCCGGCCCTATCTCTTGTACAACGTCAAGATTCGCCCAGGCCGCGTCGGCGACTTCGACACCGACTTGCCCCATGAATTTTTCGCCGCGTTTGCTAATCAGTTGGGCATGAACCTGCATATCGATGTGCCGCGCGGCGAGAATCCGCACCATATTATCGAAGCTTGCTTCAAGGCGTTCGCCCGGGCGATGGACTTCGCTACTCAGGTAGACCCGCGGGTGCAGGGCGTGTTGTCGACCAAGGGGAGTTTATAAGCGGACTGGTGCCAAATGGTCCAGGGGTTCCAATCGTTCCATTTTAAAAAAGTATGATTGCGATTATCGATTACGGGATGGGCAATCTGCGCAGCGTGCAAAAAGGGCTGGAGCGGGTCGGCTTCGACGCGCTTGTCACCCGCGATGTCGGTCAGATTCAGTCGGCGCGCGGTGTCGTGTTGCCGGGGGTCGGCGCGTTTAGTGCTTGCATGGAGAACCTTGGCAAGTTTGGCCTGATCGAACCGATCCGTGAGATTGTCCGGCGGCAAAAACCGTTTCTGGGAATTTGCCTGGGATTTCAATTGTTGTTCTCCGAAAGCGAAGAATTCGGCAAGCAGCAAGGGCTCGATCTTTTCCCCGGCAAGGTGGTCGGTTTTCACGCAAAAGCACAATTGAAAGTGCCGCACATGGGCTGGAACCGCATTGCCAAGGCGCAGGACTCGCCGTTTCTCGACGGCATCTCGACCGGCGACTATGTTTATTTCGTCCACTCGTTTTATGTCGCGCCGCAAGATCCAACGATCGTCGCCACCACTACCGATTACGGCCAGTCGTTCGTTTCGAGTATCGCTACCGAGCGGCTGTTCGCCTGCCAATTTCATCCTGAGAAGAGCCAGGAGCTTGGGCTGCGCATACTGGCGAATTTCGGCGGGTTCGTCGAGCGGAACTAGAGCTATGCAAAATGAAAAATGTAAAATGAAAATTCGCGACCCACAGAGCACCGCATCAATTTTGCATTCTTCGTTTTGCCTTAGGCCTTGAACTATATGCTGATCATTCCCGCCATCGATTTGAAGGACGGCCGCTGCGTCCGCTTATTCCAGGGCGACATGAATCAAGAGACGGTTTACTTCGAAGATCCGGTCGCCGCGGCTAGGCATTGGGTAGCCGAGGGCGCGACCTTTCTTCACATCGTCGACTTGAACGGCGCGGTGGAAGGCCGGCCGGTGCACACTAAAGAAGTCGCCGCTGTCTCGGGTGTCGCCGGACTGTCGGTGGAACTGGGCGGCGGGCTGCGATCCGTCGACGCCGTGCAAACGGCGTTGGACTTGGGTGTGTCTCGCGTGGTCATCGGCACGGTCGCCTACGACAACGTCGAGTTGCTCCAGACTTTGTGCAAGAAGTTTCCCGGCAAGATCGTCGTCGGCATCGATGCGCGTCAGGGCAAGGTTGCAGTTAAAGGTTGGAAGGAAACCACCGCGTTGGAAGCCGTCGAGCTGGCCAAGCGCTGTGAAGGCGACGGCGTCTCGCGAATTATCTACACCGACATCAGCCGCGATGGCACCCGCGCTGGCGTGAATCTAGATGAGACGCTGAAGATTGCCCGCGCCGTGAAGATTCCGACCCTCGCCTCGGGCGGCGTCGCCACGCTCGACGATATTCGCAAGCTGTTGCCACTAGAAAAAGATGGCGTGGAAGGCGTCGTGGTCGGCCGCGCACTCTATAATGGATCGTTCAAATACAAAGACGCGGTGAGCTTGACCGCGTAATGGCTGTTTGCCACCTGGCCAAATGGGATCCGTCGCGTTAGTTTAGAGGTTGAGTTTCGATAGTTTCCCGAGCGCCTGAGCAATATTGCTTCTTGCCGCGCCTTCAGTGGCCGTCGCTCGATTGCTACAGCCGGATGCCCTAGTGCCAGGAATACCAGCAGCAATTGCAAGGGACTGATTCTCAGGACGATTCTCCTATGTCTTCTGTCGCGCGACCGCATAAGGTGTTGGCGCAGCCTATTTTAGCCTTTGATAACATCGTCGCTGGCCGATGCACAACTCGAAACTTACAATGTTTCGCTGGCAGCGTTTCGTCGTGAGATGGGTGGCGTATAGCTTGACGGGATGCGCGATTTCGATGTGTGGTTGAACTTGTAAGCGCGGAGCAGTAAAAATACTTCCATGACCTAGGAGGAACCATGAAAATTCTACTTATCTTGTCATTGCTGATTCTCGGCGGATGCGTCCAAGCGCGCGATCCGCAACTGCTCGCCATGAAGCAAGCCGGTGATGGCGCTCTGACTTGCGAGCAGATCGCCATAGAGTTCAAATCGAACACCGAAGTGGCGCAGCATAAAATCACCACGAACCGGGCGAACGATCGGCTCGAATTGTTTTTGGGAATTTTCGTGTGGCCGGGGCTATTCGAACTGAAAAATCCGGATGGCAATGAGGCTAATGCCTTACTCGACCGCAATATTTACCTACGGGAAGTCGCCAAGGGAAAATCTTGCGCCGCCATGGAAGCCTGGCCGGGGCAGCCGGAACGCTATGCGATGAACGGTTACTGGACGACGCTATGAACAACGTCTCGGTGCGTTGCAGTCCAAAATTACAATGGTTGCCGCGACATTAGGAATTTAGTGGTCGTGCCAGACAGTGGGATTAAATTTTCCATCACCGCCTCCGCTGCCTGGGCACCGGGGGTAGAAACGCCGGAGGATTGGCTCGACTGGTCATTGGGTCGTCGGGAGATCACGGGTGAGACCGAGCCGGCGGTGCGCGCAATGGCGCCGATGCTGCGCCGGCGCGCCGGATTTCTTGACCGGATGGCGCTCGAAGTCGCCTACCGATGTCTTGGCGACCGCCGCGATGTGCCGATCGTCTTTTGCTCGCGTCACGGCGAAGTGGACCGTTCGGTTTCGATGTTGTCCGAGTTGGCCAAGGGTCAGCCGCTTTCGCCGACTGCGTTTGGTATGTCGGTGCACAACGCGGTGGGCGGGCTTTTTTCCATAGCGCGGGCGGACCGTGCGCACCACGTCGCTCTCGCTGCTGGCCAAAGCAGCGTCGAACATGGTGTGATCGAGGCCGGCACTCTATTGGCCGACGGCGAACCCGCGGTCCTGTTGGTGGTCTATGACTGTCCGCTGCCGCCTGTGTACCGTGCCTTTGAAGACTGCCACGAGCAGCCGTTCGCTTGGGCCTGGTTGATGGAACCGAATGGCGCGCGGCGCATGACCCTTGCTTGGTCGCCAATCGAGAGTTCTGCGCCATCGGACACTGCCGCGTTGCCCGGCGGTCTTGAGATCTGGCGCTTCTATCTCCGCCGCGAGCACAGTTTGGAGCGCCGCTGTGACGGTCGGCGCTGGGTTTGGTCGAGCGATGTTTAAAGAAGCCGCCCGTTGGTCGCAGGTTTTTTTGTCGCTCTGGGCTTTGTTGCGTTTGGTATCGGCGGGTTGATCCAACTGATTGTTTTTCCGATGCTTAATGTTTTGGTTCGGGATTTCCGCGTGCGCACGAATCTGGCCCGGGATTTCATCGCCTGGAGTTTTGCTTCTTTGATTGGCTTTTTGCGTTTTTCGCGGCTCTTGGACTATAAAGTTATCGGCGCCGAGAAACTCAACCGGCGCGGCTTGCTCATCGTCGCCAATCATCCGACGTTTCTCGATATCGTGGCGCAATCCGTTTTTCATGCCCCGGTGGTGGCTGCCAACTATATTCGCAACGATGAGGGCGAACAGCTTTTGACGGATTGCGTGGCGGCGCTTGAACGGGGCGAGAACCTGATCATTTTCCCTGAGGGGACGCGCACAGCTTCGGACGGGAGCTTTAAGCTCCAACGGGGCGCCGCCCATGTCGCGATGCGCGCCCGCTGCAACGTCACGCTGCCGGCGAGCCGGCCGCAATTCAGCATTGAGGTACAAAGCGATATCGACATTCAACAATTTATCAGCCAAGCGTCTATTGAGAATTTGGCGGCACGGCATCTGACCGACTACCTGCGCGATTTCTTTACAAAGGAAAGTCACTTTCATGCAATCGCTTGAAGACGAGATTAAACAGATGATCATCGATGTCTTGCAGCTTGAAGACTTGACGCCCGCGGATATCGACAGCGAAGCGCCGCTGTTTGTTGAGGGATTGGGTTTGGACTCCATCGACGCGCTTGAACTGGGCGTGGCCATCTACAAGCGTTACGGGATCACCCTTTCGTCAGACTCGGAGGAGACCCGCCGCCATTTTGCATCGGTTCGTACTCTCGGCGCTCTGATTGATCGCAATCGGAAGGAGTGAGGGGGTAATATCCATGGCTCTGCCAAGTTCAATGAGCAAGGAAGAGATTTATTTATTGGTGGTTGATACGTTGCACGAAATGCTCGAGCTGGATAAGGCCAAGATCACGCCGGCGGCAAATCTTTATACCGACCCCGATATCGACAGCATCGATGGGGTGGACCTCGCCGTCAAGCTCAAAGATATGACGGACAAGAGGCTGCAGCCGGAAGTGTTCAAGAGCGTGCGCACCATCCAGGATGTCGTGACAGCGCTGGCCGCGCTGCTCGTGCCGTAGCAAGGGGAATCGTGTCAACTGTATTGATGATTATCCTCACGTTGCTTTACCCGCTGGCGATCTGGTTTGGCCAAGGGCAGTTCAAACCGCGCTTTCTTGCCGCGCTCTTGTTGCTTCTCGCATTGACGCGGCTGCACGTCCTGAAATCTAACAAGGCTGGATATTGGTGGTTGGGTGGAGTGCTGGTGCTTTTGACACTTGCCGTGTGGAGCAACGCGCTGCTTCCGTTAAAGCTTTATCCGGTGCTAGTGAATGCGGCAATGTTGGGCGCATTCGGTTACAGTCTTATTTTTCCTCCTTCGATGGCCGAGCGTTTCGCGCGCATGCGGGAGCCGGACCTGCCCGCCCAATCGGTGGGCTACATGAAACGCGTTACGCAGGTCTGGTGCGTGTTTTTCGCAGTTAACGGCGCCGTCGCGCTGTCGACAGCGCTCTGGGCCCCGCCCGCCGTCTGGTCGCTTTACAACGGCGTGGTTGCTTATCTGCTCATGGGCTTGCTATTTGCCGGCGAGTATTTTATGCGTTGCCGATTCAAGAGGCGGTTCAATGCTTGAATCCGCGGACATGCTCGATCTACTTGCGGCGCCGCGGCCGGCCGGTTCGACCGTCGGGTGGCGCGGCGACAAGTCCGTGAGCTGGGAAAAATTCCTCGCGCGGACACGCGCGTGGCGCGCGCTTTTGCGCGCTGAGTCCGGCCGGCGATTTGCGCTCTACATCGATGATGGCATCGAGTTTGCCGCCGCGCTGTTCGGGGCTTGGCAGGCTGGCAAAACGATTTACCTGCCGGGCGATCGGCTGCCCGGCACCTGCGCCGATTTGCGCCAAAATGTCGATGGCTACTTGGGCGAGTTCGAATCCGTATGGCAGCCAATAGTGCCGATGGCGCAGGATTTGGCAGTCCACGAGGATGATTGGAATCGCCTGGATCCTGAATTTGCCGGAGTCGTGCTTTATACTTCTGGCAGCACCGGCGTGGCCCAAGCCATACCGAAAAAACTCTTCCAGTTGTCCCGAGAGGTGGCAACGCTTGAAAGTCAGTTTGGAAAATTGCTTGGCGCTGCCGACATTTTTGCAACGGTTTCTCATCAACATATCTATGGTTTACTCTTTCAGGTTTTGTGGCCGCTGACCGCCGCGCGCGCCATTTATGCGCGGAGCTTTTCGTTTTTTGAAGAACTGACCGCAGCGCTTCCCGAACGCGATTGGGTGTTGATATCGAGTCCGGCGCATCTGAAACGCTTGCCGGAAACTCCGGCGTGGGCGAAAACATCGAATCGGTTAAGAGCGGTGTTCTCGTCTGGTGGGCCGTTGCCGCTCGAGGTTGCTCATCAGACTGATCGTTTGCTTGATCGGATACCGATCGAGGTCTATGGCAGCTCTGAAACCGGTGGCATCGCCTGGCGCCAACAACGTGCGAGCGCGGATGCGGTGTGGACCCCTTTGCCCGGCGTTACGTGGCGTGTCGATCCGCAAGCCGACGTACTGGAAATCCGCTCGCCGCATTTAGCCAATGAAGAATGGTTTCGCACGGCCGACCAGGTGTTGGAACTGGGCGAAAATCGTTTTCTGCTCAAGGGGCGAATCGATAAGATCGCCAAAGTCGAGGGAAAGCGGATTTCACTGAGCGCCATCGAAGCTCGGCTCATGGCATCGCCGTTAGTGAGCGATGCTCGGGTGCATGTCATAGAGGGGCGCCGCCAGCGGATTGCGGCATTCGTCGTGCTGTCGGTTGATGGGCGTCGCAAATTGGTTGAGGTCGGCAAACTCGTTTTCAATCGCATGCTGCGCATTCTCCTCACGGAGTCCGTCGAGCCCGTTGGTTTGCCGCGAGTTTGGCGTTATCTTGACGCTTTGCCGGTCAATTCCCAGGGCAAAACGACCTATGCCGAGTTGGCCGCATTGGTGGGGCACGTGCCTTCCCGCCCGACGCTGCCACTTCAGCGCTTGATCGCGAAGGATGCGCGCCATGCCGTATTCGAGTTAACCGCGCCGCGCGATTTACTATATTTTGACGGCCATTTTTCAGCCGGGCCGATTCTAGCGGGCGTGGTCCAGGTCGAGTGGGTCATTTATTTCGGGCGTCAGTGCTTCGATTTACCGCCTCTTTTCCGCGCCATCCACGCGCTCAAGTTCCAGCGGATCATTCCTCCGGAGATGCCCTTTACCCTCGAACTGGTGCATGAGCCTGCCCAATCCTCCTTGTTCTTTAAAATCAGCTCACCTCTTGGATCGCATGCCAGCGGTCGTGTCATATTTGGAGCGGCGGATGTTTAAACCCTGCGCCGTGATTCCCGTGTACAACCACGAACGCGCAGTCGGCGCGGTTGTGGATGCCGTGGTTGCGCAGAACTTGCCGTGCATACTGGTGGACGACGCCAGCTCCGCGGAGTGCGCGCGCCTTCTTGATGTGATGGCCGCGGCGCGACCGGGCCGACTTACCGTGTTACGCCACGCGGTCAATCGTGGAAAGGGAGGGGCCGTGTTGTTGGGCGCGCGGCATGCTGCGCAACTGGGCTACAGCCATGTGCTCCAGATCGATGCGGATGGTCAACACCGGTCCGCCGATATTCCCCGCTTTGTCGAGCGGGCACGTCTTCATCCCGAGGCGCTTATCGTTGGCTATTCAAAGTATGATGCAACGGTGCCATGGTTGCGGCTTTGCGCGCGCTATCTGACCCATGTCTGGGTGTGGGTCCATACTCTGTCGTTGCAAATCAAGGATTCCATGTGCGGTTTTCGCGTCTATCCGTTGCCGCCACTTATCGCCTTAGATCAGCGGCAAAAACTCGGCCAGCGTATGGATTTTGATATAGAAGTATTGGTGCGGCTCTACTGGGACGGGGTGGAGATTGTCAACCTACCCACCACCGTGAGTTATCCCAAAGACGGGCGTTCGCATTTTCGCGGATTGTGGGACAACATACTTATTGCGCACTTGCACGCCAGGTTGTTCTGCGGCATGTTGCTGCGACTGCCGATGTTGATTATGCGCAAATGGAGCCTGCGTTGACGCGGCCCTTATCCCAAGCTCGCGCGCCGCACTGGGCGGAGCTCGATGAGTTCAGCTTTGTTGCGGGCATGCGCCTGCTGCTCTGGCTTTATCGTTGTTTGGGTCGCTGGCCGTTCCGTGCGCTGCTTTGCCCGGTGGTGTTCTGGTATCTGACGACCCAGCGCGCAGCGCGGCAATCGTCGCGCGGCTATCTGAGCCGACTCGCTGCCTGGCGTGGCCAGCGCGCAAGCGCACCGAACCTGATCGATGTTGCGCGCCATTTCGCGGCCTTCGGGGAGACTCTCCTTGATAAAATGCTCTTGTGGGGAGGTTGGTTCGACGAGGAGCAGGTCAGGCTCGACGGTGGCGATGTGATAGCCGGTCAAATTGCCGCGCGGCGCGGCGGCATTTTCATCTGCGCCCATTTCGGTAATCTAGAGTTATGCCGGGTGATGTCGAGACGCCAGCCAGGGCTAAAGCTGACCGTGTTGACGCATACTTTACACGCCGAAAAATTCAATCGTTTGTTGGCGCGGCTTGATCCACAAAGCGAAATCAATCTGCTCCAGGTTACCGAGATCACACCGGCCACGGCCATGGTGCTAGCGGCAAAAGTTGCGCGGGGCGAATTTATCGCCATCGCCGGCGACCGTATTCCGGTGTCGCTCAACGGCAGGGTCGCTCTGGCGCTTTTTCTCGGCGCGCCGGCGCCGTTTCCCATCGGGCCCTATGTGCTTGCGAGCTTGTTTCAGTGTCCGGTCTATCTGCTGTTTTCACTGCGCAGCCGCCGCGGTTGGGAAATTCACATCGAGCTATTCCGCCAGTCGATCCGCTTGCCGCGCAAAGATCGCCCGGCTGCGCTCGATGCCCTGGCTGCCGCCTACGCGGCTCGGCTCGCGGCTTACTGCCGGCAAGAGCCGTTGCAATGGTTTAACTTTTATGACTTTTGGCAAGTAGGTCCTCTGAACGACGATCATGCAGCCCGCTAAAGTTATAACTTCCTCGCCCATGGTGTGCTTCGACTCCGGTTGGCGCGATATCGAAGAGATCGTCGCCATCGCTGAAAAAGCGGCGGCGGCGAGTTTATCTACGGCGCCGGAGTTTCGCGCCGCGATTGCCCGCGGCGCAGACTTTCTCGACCGCCGGCTCGCCGCAGATGGCGTGATTTACGGTGTCACCACCGGCTTCGGCGATTCCTGCACCGTCGCGATAGAGCCGGCGCTGATCGCGGAGCTGCCGCGCCATCTCTACATCTTTCACGGTTGCGGTCTCGGCGCCCACTTCACGCCAAGCGAAACCCGCGCGGCGATCACCACCCGTTTGACCTCGCTGTGCAAGGGGTTTTCCGGCGTCAGCGTCGGCTTGTTGGAGCAGCTAGTCAATTTGCTCAGGCATGATGTCGTGCCGGCGATTCCTTGCGAAGGTTCGGTGGGCGCCAGCGGCGATCTGACGCCACTGTCCTATCTCGCCGCGGTCATGTGCGGCGAAGGCGAAGTGTTGCGCGGCGGCGCGACTGTCCCTGCGGCTGCGGTATTATCCGAGGCTGGCATTACGCCGCTGCGTCTGCGGCCGAAGGAAGCGCTGGCGATCATGAACGGCACGGCGGTGATGACCGGTCTGGCCTGCTTGAACTATGTGCGTGCCGAATACCTCACCCGGCTGACAACCCGCATCAGCGCGCTGGCGTCCTTCGCTCTCGACGGTAACGCCGAGCATTTTGACGCGACGTTATTTTCGGTCAAACCCCATCCCGGCCAACAATCGGTGGCTGGCTGGCTGCGCCAAGATTTACCGGTTCAACTATCCGCCGACGACGGCAAACGGCTGCAGGACCGCTATTCGATTCGCTGCGCGCCCCATGTCATCGGCGTGCTCGCCGATGCGCTGCCGTGGCTGCGCTCGTACATCGAAAATGAACTGAACAGCGCCAATGACAATCCGATCATCGACGCCGCGAGCGAACGGGTGCTGCATGGCGGCCATTTTTACGGCGGCCATATCGCCTTCGCCATGGACAGCATGAAAAACGCCGTGGCCAACCTAGCCGATTTACTCGACCGGCAAATGGCCTTGTTAGTCGACAGCCGCTACAGCAACGGCTTGCCGGCCAATCTCTCCGGCGTCACTGGCCCGCGCGCGGCGATCAATCATGGTCTCAAGGCGCTGCAGATCAGCGTCTCGGCGTGGACCGCGGAAGCGCTTAAGCTGACTATGCCGGCCGTCGGTGTTTTCCCGCTCCACCGAATGCCACAACCAAGACAAGGTCAGCATGGGCACCATCGCGGCGCGCGACTGCACGCGGGTGTTGGAATTGACCGAACAGGTGGCCGCTGGATTGTTGATCACGGTGCGCCAGGCCGCTTGGTTGCGCTGTCGTTTGAATCCAGCTTTGGCGCCAAGCCCGGCGCTCCAAACCATGATCGATGCGCTCAGTGGCGACATCGCTGTGATTGAGGAGGATCGCCGTTTGGAACCCGACCTAAGGCTGCTGCTCGACCGGATGCGCAGCCGGGCATGGAAGATTTATCAGTAGGTTATTCCTGGTTTAATGCGAAGATATTTTCACCACGAAGGACACGAAGACCACGAAGTTCGGAGCTTTGGTCATCTGAAACGTTCGTGTCCTTCGTGCCTCCTTCGAAAATTCACGTGCAGCGATGATCTGCGCGTCGATAACGACTCTCTGTCCGTCATACCGGCGCAGGCCGGTATCCATCCCCCCTCCCGCCCCTGGATGCCGGCCTGCGCCGGCATGACGAGTCTAAGGAATGAACCCTCGGGAGGGGGCTTCCGGTATTTTCATGATCTGTAGACGAGCGCAAGCTCATGAAACACTTCGTGGTGAAATTTCTTTTCTCCATCCAGACAAAGCCTGAAACACTTATGAGTAAAACTCCCAGCCGTTGGGTTGCTGAAATAGAGACCCAGGTGCAATTTTTCGATCTCGATCCCATGGAGGTCGTATGGCACGGCCACTATGTCAAGTATTTAGAAATCGCACGTTGCGCGTTGCTCGATCGGATCGGCTACAACTACCAGCAGATGAAAGCATCCGGCTATGCTTGGCCGGTGATCGATATGCATATTCGTTACGCTAGCCCGGCAACCTTTGGGCAGCGGCTGAAATTGCGCGCTGAAATTGTCGAGTGGCAAAATCGTCTCAAGATTCAGTATTTGATCAACGACGCGATGACGGGGCGCCGGCTCTCGCGCGCTACTACTACGCAAGTCGCCGTCGACGGGACGAGTGGCGAGATGTGTTTTGTCTCACCGCCGGTGCTGTTCGAGAAATTGGGAGTGTCGCCGCCATGAAACGATTGGGGTTGGCGAGTGCTGTTGTCTGGGCTGCGTTGCTGGCGCTGGGCGCCGCACCGGTGGCAAAAATACAAGCGATATTGGCGAAGCCCAAGATTCTTTGCGGCCGCTTCGAACAAAGCAAGCAGCTGGTCGGGTTGAAGCGGCCGGTGCTTTCCAATGGCCGGTTCTGCGTGCTGGCCGAAAAAGGCGTGCTCTGGCGCACGCTGGCGCCATTTCCCAATACGGTGAAGCTCTCCCGCGACGAGATCGTCATGATGCAAGGCGAGCGCATCACGCAACGCCTCGACGCCAAGCAAGAGCCGACGATAAGAACGATCAATAGCGTCATGTTCGCGCTGCTCGCCGGCGATTTCGGCCCACTGGAGAAACTGTTCGATGCGGATGGGACGATTCAACAAAACAATTGGAGCGTGACGTTGAAAGCGCGCGAGCCGGGTTTAGCTAAGGTGATTGACAGCATTTTGATCGAGGGCGGCGTCTATGTGAACAAGATCGCTCTGCAAGAAGCCAACGGCGATCGTACCCAGATCGTTTTTACGACGATCCAAAGCGGCGCGGACGCCATGAGCGCCGATGAAGCGGCGCTCTTTTGAGCCGGGGGCGCTCGATGACGCGGCTCTGGGCGATATTCGTGAGTTTGTTCCTGGCGCACAACGGCTATCTGTGGTTCGGCCAGCGCTTGGTTCCCGACACCGATATCCTCGCGCTCATGCCCGTCGATCGCCAGGATCCACTCTTGAGCGCCGCCTTTGGCCGCATGGTTGACACCGCTCAGCAGCGGGTCGTGGTTTTGATTGGTTCCGACGATTGGGGGCGCGCCAGCCGTGCCGCCGATAGCTATCTGGCAGTGCTGAAGCCGCACGGCCACCTTCTTCAGGTGGCCGATCTAGGGCGCTTGGAGAATAAGGCCGATTGGTTGGCGCAGTTTCAGCCCTACCGCATCGCCCTGATAACCCGAGACGCCGAAGTGGCACTGGCCAATCAACCGGCCTCCTATTGGGTGGAAAGCGCGGCGCGCCAATTGTATCGTCCGTTCAGCGGACCCAAAGCCGTTTCGTGGCAGGACGATCCGTTCGGTTTGTTCGGTGAATGGCTGCAAGCGCGCGCCCAGGAAACTCCGGTGCGGCCGCGCGATGGCAAACTTTTCGTCAGCGATGGCCAGCGCCAATATGTCGTGCTGCCGATGACGTTGCGCTCTTCAGCCTTTGCCGTGGCGACCCAGAAAGCTGTTGTCCCTTTGTTAAACCAGGCGCGCCGCGCGGCGCGCAAAGCAGTTTCGGGTAGCGAAGTTATCTCGGCCGGTGTGGTGCTGCATGCAGCGGCGGCCAGCACTAAAGCCCAGGCAGAAATGTCGGCCATCGGCGCTGGCTCAACGATCGGTATTGTGTTGTTGATCTGGTTCACTTTTCGTTCCTTGAAGCCTGTTCTGTGGGTCATGCTCTCGGTCGCCGTCGGCTGTCTGGGCGCAGTTTCTATTTGCGTGCTGATTTTCGAGCGCATCCACATGTTGACGTTGGTATTCGGCGCGAGTTTGATCGGCGTGGCGCAGGATTACGGGATTTACTATTGGTGCCATCGCTGCGCCAATGAAACAGTCGATTCCGAAAGCTTGTTACGGAAATTATTGCCGGCAATGCTGCTGACGGGGATAACCACCTTGATCGGTTATTTGGCTCTGCTCCTGACGCCGTTTCCGGGCTTGCAACAAATGGCCTTATTCTCCGCTGTGGGTCTTATTTGCGCTTGGTTGACTGTGGTATTTTGGTTCCCCGCACTCGTGCCGTTGGGGTCGGTCAAAGCCGCGCGGCTGCTGCCTTGGCTGGCACGAAGCCTCGGCGCTTGGCCTTTGGTCCGGGCGGATGGGAGGACTTTATTATGGGCCGCGGCCTTCGCGGTATTTGCCGCTTATGGAGTGTCGAACTTAAGCGTTCAAGATGATATCCGACTGCTGCAAAACCCGCCCAAGCGGCTGGTGGCCGAACAGATAAAGTTAAGCCAGCTCCTCGATGCGCCGTCGCCGGTGCAATTTTATCTGGTGCGTGGACCGACTTCCGAGATGGTCCTGCGCGCTGAAGAAACTTTGCGACAACGACTCGATCTTTTAATTGAGAAAAAAGTGTTCGGTGGTTATCAGGCGATTTCCAACTGGGTGCCATCGCTCGAGGCTCAAGAGCGTCGTCGTGCTGCCGTTGAGCGGACGTTGTTCGTCAAAAACGGGCCGCTAAAGACTCTGGCCTCACAGCTCGGCGAGGCCGACAGGTGGGTTGCCGCCACGCGCGAACGTTTGCTCGCGCCGCGCCCGCCGCTGACCCCCGAGCTATTTCTGCAATCTCCCGCGAGCGAACCCTGGCGCCACCTATGGATCGGCAAGATCGACAACAATTACGCCAGTGTGGTGGCCGTGCGTAATGTGACACCGGCAACGCTGCCGGCGTTGCGTGCGGCAGCGACCGGGTTGCAGGGAGTCGAATGGGTTGACAAGGTCGGTGAGATTTCATCCTTGTTGGCAGATTACCGCCGTTATATGAGTTGGGTTGTGCTAGTTTCCTATCTCGGCGTGTATCTTTTGCTCTTCCCGCGTTACCGCGGCCGCGCTTGGCGCGCCGTAGCGCCCATCGGTTTGGCCAGCGTTGCGACCCTCGCTTTGTTCGGCGCCGCGGGGGTCAGTTTGCAGCTGTTTCATGTTTTGGCTCTCATGCTGCTGCTTGGTATAGGTGTCGATTATGGAATCTTTTTTCAGGAACACCCGCTGCGGGGTGACCCGACGGCTTGGTTGGCCACTGTTTTATCGGCGCTCAGCACGCAGCTTTCCTTTGGCTTGTTGGGATTGAGCCAGACACCGGCGCTGCGCGCGTTTGGCCTGACCATGTTGATTGGCATTGCGACTGTCGCGCTGATAGTGCCTTGTTTCGCGGTGGAGCGGGGGCGAAGAGGATCTCGGAAATTGCACCGCAGAGGCGCGGAGGACGCAGAGGTCGGATCTTGATTCGTTTTTCTTCGACCATCTCTCTTCTCCGAACTTTGCGGTCTCAGCGTCTCGGCGGTGAATCATCCGAATTGCTTTGTTGCGGGGGTTGCGTTGTGGGTGGAGTTTCATGAACCCGGAGGTTTTGATTATCGGTGCTGGCCCCGCCGGCGCGGTCGCTGCAGCGCTGTCTGCGCAAACAGGGCAGGCGCGTGTTGGTGCTCGAGCGCGAACAGTTCCCGCGCTTTAGCATCGGCGAGAGTTTGTTGCCGCAAAGCATGCAGTATTTAGAAGAGGCCGGCATGCTGGGTGCGGTGCAGCAGGGTGGATTTCAATTAAAAAATGGCGCGGTTTTTGTCCATGGCGACAAGCGCACCCAGTTCGATTTTCACGATAAATCTACGCCCGGATGGAGCACGACTTTCCAAGTGCAGCGGGCGCGCTTCGATCATTTACTTGCCCTGCAAGCCGAAGCCCAGGGCGCGGAGGTGCGCTACCGCCATGAAGTGCTGGCGGTGGATGTGGAGCGTGATAAGCCGCAGCTAACGGTGCGAGATCCGCAGGGCCAAGTTTATACAATCGAAGCCAACTTCCTGCTCGATGCCAGCGGTTTTGGCCGGGTGTTGCCCCGTCTGCTCGACTTGGAGGCGCCATCAAATTTTCCCGTGCGCGGCGCGATTTTTACCCATATCGAGGATGGTATCGATGACGACGGCTTCGATCGCAACAAGATCCTCATCACGGTTCATCCCGACCGCGACGACGTATGGTACTGGCTTATTCCCTTTGCCGATGGCCGTTGTTCCATCGGCGTCGTCGGCAGAAATCGATTTTTTAGTCGAGACTATTCGGGTACCGACAGGGAACGATTGCAGGCCTTGGTCCGCACCGCGCCGACCCTTGGCGATCTAGTCGAACAGGCGCGTTGGGACACGCCGGCGCGCCATCTTGTCGGCTATGCCGCCAACGTTAAATCGCTCTGGGGCAAAGGCTTCGCGCTCCTCGGCAATGCCGGCGAGTTTCTCGACCCGATTTTCTCCTCCGGTGTCACCATCGCCTTCAAATCGGCGAGTCTGGCCGCGCGCGCCCTGAGACGCCAACTGTCGGGCGAGTGTGTCGATTGGGACAACGATTTCGCCCAGCCGCTTAAAGTCGGTGTCGATACTTTTCGCGCTTACGTCGACTCGTGGTACGCTGGCGAGTTTCAGAAAATATTTTTTTTGATGCCGCGCCGCCTGATGTTCGGCGTATGATTACCGCGATCCTTGCCGGCTACGCATGGGATGAAACCAACCCGTATGTGCGCGAGCCCAAGCGGCGTTTAGCCGCATTGGAGGAATTTTGCGCTTTGTCGCTTTAAGCGGCCGCGCCGGGAATCTTTGCTGGCTGGTCCTGCTCGGGTATTTAATAACCGGCTGCGCCGCGCCGGCTGCGCTGCGCCTGGGTCTCAAGCTTTCGCCCGCATCGCTTGGCGAATCGATCAGTTTGCAACAGCGTTTGACCGTTCAGCGCGACGGCCGCATCGACCAGCTCGATGCCGCGCTGGAAGTTGACGAACAGAGCGTCCATCTGATTATCTTGATGCTTGGCCAACGCATGCTGTCACTGGTTTTCGACGGCCAAGCGGTGCAAACCTGGCGGCACCCGGGGGTGCCGAGTCAATTGCGCGCCGAAGATGTGCTTGAAGATTTGCAGCTGACGTTATGGCCGGCGGATGCGATTCGTAGCGCGTTGCCGGCGCAGTGGCATATCGAGGAGCGCGGCTTGCGCCGTGTCCTGTGGTTCGACACGGCGCCGGTTATTGTGATCAACTATGGCGGGCCATTGCGCTGGGGCAGCAGCGTGGAACTGACCAATCTACGCTACGGCTACCGAATAACGATTGAGTCCGTGACAAACCCGTGATGAAGACTTGTTACCTAAATGCTTTGGGCATGATCTGTTCGTTGGGCGCGAACCGGGGCGAGATTAAGCGCAATTCACTCGATCTGGCGCAGAGCGGAGTGGCCAGCAGCGAGCTATTTTCGCCGGGGCGGTCGCTGCCGGTCGGCCGCGTGGCGGCGCTACTGCCGGCGGTTGATGACTTGCCGGTGAGTCAACGAAGCCATAACAATCAATTAGCCCTGGCCGCACTGGCGCAGATCCGCACCGCGGTCGATGCCGCCATCGAAAGATACGGCGCCCAGCGTTGCGGAGTGGTGATCGGCACCAGCACCTCAGGAATCGGTGAGGGGGAAGCGGCTTTGCACGAGCATGTCGTTACCGGAAAACTGCCGACGCAATTTCATTACGGCCAGCAAGAACTGAGCTCCGCTGCGGCCATGTTGGCTGCCAAGCTTGGCGTTAGCGGTCCCGCCTGTGTTGCCTCTAGTGCCTGCGCTTCGAGCGCCAAGGCGCTAGCCAGCGCGGCGCGTTTGATTCGCATGGGACTTTGCGATGCGGTATTGGCGGGAGGGGTCGATTCACTATGCCAATTTACAGTTGCCGGATTCTGCGCCTTGGAATCGATGAGCGAGGCGCGGTGTAATCCGCTCAGCCGCAATCGAAATGGCATGAATATCGGGGAAGGAGCGGCGCTGTTTCTCATGAGCGAAGATCCGTCGACGGTTGCCCTGCGCGGTTGGGGCGAGTCCTCCGATGGCTACCATATCTCGGCGCCCGATCCAGCCGGCACTGGCGCGCAACTGGCCATCGAACGCGCCTTGGCGCGCGCGGGCATGGGCCCGCGAGACATCGATTACGTGAATCTGCACGGCACAGGGACGATCCAAAACGACGCCATGGAAGCGCGCGTCGTGGCCACCCTATTTGGCAACGAACAGCCGGTCAGTTCGACAAAACCCATGACGGGACACGCTTTAGGAGCAGCGGGGGCGATTGAAGCGGGGTTGTGTTGGCTGGCGATGCAGGATGATAATCCCAACGGCAAGCTGCCGCCGCATTTGTGGGATGGTGATGCTGATCCGGAGTTGCCAACGCTCAATGTAGCTGAGCCGGGGTATGGCCTCGGCCGGCCGCTGCGCCGGGCGGTCAGTAATTCCTTTGCATTCGGCGGTGCCAATGCCGTATTAGTTTTAGCGCGTGAATAGCGATGGAAATGGCTGACATCCGATCTTTGCTGCCCCACGCGGGGCCAATGGTACTGCTCGACCGGCTGGTTGCCGCCGATGAGGAGAGTGTCACCGCGGAAGTGATGATTCGGCCAGACAGTCTGTTCTGCCGCGCCGATGGGGTTGGTGCCTGGTCGGCATCGAGTACTTGGCGCAGGCGATCGGCGCCTACGCGGGTTACCGGGCGCGCCTGCGCGGCGAGCCGATTCGGCTTGGCTTCATACTTGGCACGCGGCGTTATCAGTGCAACTGGCCAATGTTTCCCGTCGGCAGTGTTCTAAGCATCGTGGCAACGCGCGTGTTGGAAGGGGAAAACGGTTTGTCATCTTTTGACTGCGAGATTGTCGATATCGGGCGCGGGCCGGTGGCTACGGCAACGCTGACGGTCTTTCAACCGCCCGATGTCGAGGAATTTCTCGCCAGGAGTTCGTCGTGAGCGGCACTGTATTAGTCACCGGCTCGAGCCGGGGCATCGGGAAAGCCATTGCCTTGCGCTTGGCGCGCGATGGTTTCGATGTCGTCGTGCACTGTCACAGCCGGCGCGCCGAGGCCGACGATGTGGCCGAAGCAATTGCCGCCATGGGAAGGCAAGCGCGCGTCTTACAGTTCGATGTCGCTGTCCGCGCCGCGGTCGCCGCCGCTCTTGCAGCCGACATCGCCCAGCATGGTTGTTACTACGGCGTGGTTTGTAACGCCGGCGTGGTTCGCGACAACGTGTTTCCGGCGATGAGCGGGGAGGATTGGGACATCGTGCTGCAAACCAATCTGGATGGCTTTTACAATGTGCTTAATCCGCTGATTATGCCGTTGGTGCGGCGGCGTGCGCCGGGCCGCATCGTGACGTTATCATCGGTTGCCGGTGTGATCGGCAACCGCGGCCAAGTGAACTACAGCGCCGCCAAAGCCGGCATAATCGGCGCGACAAAAGCACTGGCGCTTGAACTAGCGAAACGAGAAATCACTGTGAACTGCGTGGCTCCTGGACTGATTGAAACCGACATGATCGCCGCCGTGCCGATGGAAGAGGCGCTCAAACTGATTCCTCTGCGGCGCGTCGGTAAGCCTGAAGAAGTTGCCGCGGCGGTGAGTTTCTTGATGTCGGGGGATGCCGCGTATATCACGCGCCAAGTGATCTCGGTCAACGGAGGCTTGGCATGAACCGGCGCGTGGCGGTAACCGGCATGCCTGGGATCAGCCCGCTCGGCTATGAATTGCTTACGGTTCCTCTGCCGGGACACCGAAAGCGATCAGCGATTTCGGCAAAATGCTCGACGATAAGAGCACCAACGGAATCAACGCGATGCACTATTATTTCTTTCTCATACATTTAAAAAGCGTATGGCTTATGCCGCATTTATCCGTATCTTCAATCACTTCTAACCCCGCCGCGTCTAAACATACCTTCAAATCATCCGAATGAAACATTTGGCTGTTACCGTTCGCCATACAAGCAAAATAAAGAGATATGTGTTGAAGACAAAAACAAGCTGCCTCATTTTGCTGTCTATCCCGGAAACTCTCTAAAATATAAAGTTTGTCGGCACTTCCCATTCCTTCTGCCACTCTTCGGAGAATGGAAACAGTCTCCTCGTGTGAAAAACAATCTAAAAACTGACTCATCCAAATCGCATCGTAGCCGTCTGGGAACTTTTCCGCGGGATTAAGTACATCGATTGTGTAATAAGACACCCTTTCGGGGGCGCCTTCCTTTCCGAGGTTTCTTTCAGCCATGCGTAATTGCCCGGGTAAATCAGCAATCGTCACATGAACACTCTTGTCATATTTCAGACATTCCAACGCCCATTTCCCAGTATTGCCGCCGACATCCATTAACTTGGAAGGTTTTTCCTTAAACACAATTGGCAGCGCACTTCTGAAGGCGAGATCAGAATAAAAGTGATCGAAGGCAAACCAACTTTTTTGCACTTTAGCCGGCAGTGAATACAAGCCCTGATAAATTGTGGGCCACCGCCCAAACACCTTGAGGCCTTCTGGCTGACCCGTTTTGATCGCTTCTTTTAAATGAAAAATTCCCTGATAATTGACATCCTGGACGAAGTCCATATTGACTTGCGTCATGGTGTCATGAAGGATGAAGTAACCTGTGTTGGTCAATGAATATTTCTTTTCTTTATAAAGCAGCAGGTTGATCCCTAACCCAGCTTCGAGGAGCACCTGCATTCCGTAATGGGGTAAATGCAGCTGCTCCGTTAGATTCTCAATGCCTACACCCTCATCACCGTATTTTTCGACTGTTGCTAAAACCCCCAGGTCTCTCAAAGCGAGTGCCGCTTGAAAGACAAACGGGGCAAACGCGATTTTCTGAGCTTCAAACCTTGCTTCACCGGGTGTATGTCTTTCTTTTGCATAAAAATCTATTGCCATGTTCGTGCGCAACCTTCGTCTATTTTTACTTAGTCATTTAGTTGAGCTCGCGATTTTGCCACCGTTTTACCGCTCAATGTTTTCTCCAACTCGATAACCTGCTCGACTTGTTTGGGAACTTTGTACGCCGCCAAATACTGGTAGCAAAACCGGCGAAGCTCGTTTGGATCGAAATTAGCGCTTTCGTCGGTCAAAACAACTCTAGCATAGGGTATCTGCCCAAGTTGCTCATGCGGCACCCCATAAACACACGATTCTTTAACGGCAGGATGTTGATTTATGACACGCTCGACTTCCGCCGGAAAAATCTTCATTCCCATAAAATTAATGACATTTTGCTGTCTTCCGAGAAGATAAAGGAACCCTTGTTCATCGAATCGACCCAGATCGTCCGTTTCAAACCAACCATCCTTTGTCACCTGCTCTCTTGTTCGCCAGGGACTAAGGTAGGCGTCGAACATCCCCGGCCCTTTTACATTCACGATTCCAACACCGTCATCATCCGGGGCTCGCAAATAGCACTGGTAGGCCGGGAGCACTCGCCCCACGGAACGCGGGCGCCGTGCATCGCCCGTCAAATTCACAAACGGCAATCCAACCTCAATAATGCCGTAGGCCTCGGTAAGTTCAAGACCAAATTTTGCAGCAAAGGATTCTGCCGTTGATTCATCAAGCGACACCGTAGTCGAGACCGCCATGCGAAGATGACGGCATAACGAAGTCGTTATTCGCTGAGAATTAACCATCGCATTGTAATGCAATGGTGAGGCATAGATAAACGTCGCGTCGTTCGCTTCGAGGCCCTCCGCGATACCCCTGGGCAACTCGTGATCGCACAAAACAATCTCGGACGCTCGTCTGAGAAAGAGCAGAATGGTCACTACGAAATGAAAGGACATCGAAAGCACCCAAATCACCACATCTTGCTCTGTCATCTTAAGCGCATGATCCGCGGCCTCGGTCCGTGCCCGAATCGCCTCGTGGGAGATCACCACCCCTTTGCTTTTGCCGGTTGTTCCGGAGGTGAAACGTATAAACGCCGGATTAACCGATTTGAATTCATTCTGCTCAGGCATAACTGATGCAAATCGAGAGACGCTTAATAGCGGCGACGCTGTCAGCGCGGTCAATTCATAAGACTCCGCCGCTGATCGACAAAAACTTCGGGGGCCAATCAGGAAATTGATTTTCATCTCCTGAATAAGACTATTAACCTCTTCTTCAGAGGCACCTAAAGGAACGGGAACCACTACCGCAGGGAGCGACAGAATAGCCAGGTTGAGAACAACATAGTCGATTCCTTCCGGCACGAATAGGCCGACACGGGCAAATTTGTCGATGCCCAGTCTTTGCAAATGATTGGCCATATTTTCCGTTCTGTCAAAAAGCTCCCCATAAGTCACACGGACTTTCCCTTGTCGCAAAGCCACCTTGTTACGCTTCTGCGCTGTTTCTTCACGAAGAAGGTCAACGATGTTCATTAGCCGAAAACCTCGGATGTTCGCTGTTATCGCCAGGGGTGGCCGCGAGATAAGAACACATCGCCCTTGCACTTTGTTCCCCCAAAGCGAGGCACGTTCCCGTGACTCGAACAGACGCTAAAGCTTTGGAATCCGTCGAAATACACCGCCCTGCGGCGAATAAATTGGTAATATCCCTCGACCGCAAAGACCGAGTCGGAATCTCATAATAGTCTCCATCAGGAATATAGTGATACTGCGGCCCCTTACGCTGATCCCAAAACTCAATCGGCCATGCACTCTTAACATGCCCGTCTTCAAACTTTCTCCCCTCCAAAACATCTTTTTCGGTTAATCGATAACGGCCTGTCATTCTGATCCCCTCGCGCTCGGAAACCCCGGGAGCCATGCCTGCGATTCTGGAGCCCCTGAATTCGCTGATATTCTTTTTAAGCACTTCATGAACTCTTATGGCCTTATTCCTAATTGCTTCGATATCATATGTGCCATCACTTGGGAGAACGCTTATTCTTAAAACACCGTTGTGATTATTTCGTCCACTCAGCCAGACGCTGTAGCGAAGGCTCCGTCCTATCTCACCGCTTTCGGCAGCCCTTGCGAGATGATAGGCAACCTTCAAGTTCATCATGTGAGGATCGCCTGTTGTGTCCTCAATCTCAACCGCATAGGCGGCTAGTTGGCGCTCTCCTTTCCGAGCTAATTCATACGATGCGCCGCTCAAACGAACCACTTCACCTGCGCTGCCATCAATCAGCGCCCGAACATGAAGCGATGTTTTTTCCTCTTTGGTTCGAATGCAGATTTGTTTAATGGTTTGGTTCTCCACTTGAACGGCCTCGACTCTAGATTCAAACAAAATCTCAAGATTTGTTTCCATTTTCACCAGGTCAGAAAGCAAATGGTTCAATTGCTGAGGATCATATTGCAGGACTGCCAGTTTGCCCATATTCAATGCTCTCGAACCCTTTCTCGCCAACAAACCTTCCGCTACTTCGCGCGAAAGACCCCCATTCAATGTTTCTTTCGGCGAAGTGTCCGTATTCAGGTATAGACCGCACAGCTGTTGATGCATCCCTGTATGAGCCACTCCGCCTAAGGCAGCGCTTTTTTCAATTAAAAGGGTCTTAAGTCCCAGGCGAGCCGATTGAATGGCTGCGGCAATCCCCGCGAAACCAGCTCCGACCACACACCCATCATAAACTTGAGTTGCAAAGCTCATAGCTGCTCCGCCACCGTAAGGATCAAGTCTTCAGCTTCTTCTTCACCAACGGTATCTTCAATGTAAGAAAGCGTCATAGTCAGCCTTTTGTGGTACTGCGAGAAGAAAATACCAAGCCCAGGTGAAGGTGGTATGCGTGGAAAATGATACATATTTAGGACTCCAAGTCCCGCAAACTCATCACTTTGGTAGGCGCTCTCCCCAAGGAATCCAAACACAAAAGTAGGCATGGGGGTTGGCACAAGAGATTCAAATCCGTAAGAGAGTACAGACCTGGGGACGATCCGAATAAGCATGCTCGACTCGGACAATGCCTCAGGAAGTTTATTCTTGACTTGCTCGTAAAGTTGCTGTTTTAGAAGACCCACCAGCATCTGAAAGTCGTCGATCTCCGGCGCACTTACCCTAAAATTGATGACAGAGAAATGATTAAAAAGTATCGGCACCTTAGCGCTGCCTTTTACGCGCATATCACGCGTAACCGAAATGACGAAATCACCCTCCCTTTGCCCACGGCGCACAAACAAGGAATGGATCATCTGAATACTTATGGCTAATGAGTAAGGTAAAAACATGAATAAGCCGGCTTGTTTCTCTGCCCGCTCAAAAATGGACTGCGTCGCGATCTGATCGAAATGTTTAATTTTGAACCGATTTCTTCCTTTTTTTGGTGATTTTCCATCCGTAAAACGCCTTACCATGGAGTTTTCGCCGGAAGCAACGCCAGCCCGCTTCACCTTCCTACCGGCCTCGAACTTTTCCCGCCAATGATCCAAACCCGCGTCTGCGTTCTGCACCTGAAACTCTTGTGACAAACCATGTGCGCAAAAATCATGAAATCCCTGCAAAAATGACTCTGCGCCGCGGGCGTCAAAAAGCCGGTGATCAAAAGTGCACCCAATCAACGTCTTGTCCGAGACCGTAACACCAAACACCTTAAAATAGATCTCCTCCGTCTCAAGAGGCGTGTTGAGTTCCGCGGACAACAGATTTAATGCCTCCTCAAAATCGACCGCCTGTCGAAATACAATATCAACTTTGGATTCACCTCGATTAGTCCGCCAGTAAGGCGCTAGATTGATGAAGTCCCTGCGAGCGCTACCCCAAAGATGAGGAAAGCATTCACAATACCTCGCCAAAGAGCCCCTGAAGGACTCTTTCTCAAGCGTCCCCGCCAACTCAACTACGATTTGAAAGAGTAGACCGCAGCCAAGAACCTTCTTGGATGTGTGATCAATGGCATGCACAACCCAATCCATGCCCGAAAGATAGTATCTCAACGGAGATGACGGAAGCGTCACTTTCACAGATTGCAACCTACCCGATTTATGCAACTAGCCAAGGTTCGAAGAGTTTTCAGGTCTTCCTGTTGAATGATTTCGATCAGCTTAACCTTCAAATGTATTTCGATTGCAACCAATAGCTCGACAAAGCGCATCGAATCAAAACCCAGTGCCGATAAAGGAGTATCCGCACTAAATGCACCGCGATCGACAGATAAAATCGCGGCGCTTTCCCTCAGTAATACCTCCAATATCTCATCCGTAGATTTTGAATTCATAGCGTTTTAGGTCGTGTTGACCGTGCGGTTAGTGCACGGCTTTTGTCAAATCGTTCCATTTGCTACTTCTCCATTTTGAGGAACGCTAATTCACCGTCGCAGCTATGGGCGATACAGCGAATCGTGTTCAGCTCTTTAGGCACGGTCGTTTCGGTCACTTTCCATCCTTTAGGTTTGGCAAAAGGTGAACTTGCATATCTGACTTGGTTCTTTAGCATTAAGGCACTTGCAACACACTCAAAACCGGCACCGGTCATCAAACCCCCATAGATGTGTGTATAGGCAGCCACGTCTAAACCATCTTTGAGCGTCCTTCTATATAGCTTTTCACTTCCGGCCATGGCATTGGCTCCAATGACCGAAAGATCAACATCCTCTGGCGCTGCGCGGCTCGGCCCGATTTCAATTTCACAGATACTTCCGTATCTCTTTCTTGCAGGGTCTAACGAAAGAAGAAAGAAAGCACTACCTTCCCCGGGAACCACTTTGGGCCTTTTCAGGCAGCTCAAAGGCTGCATTCTTCCGTCGTAGGCAAGCGAAAGTATTTCATCACAGATATATTCCATAGTCTTTGAAAGCTCGTCGGCAACGCCTACGAGAACTCGTTCGACACGGCCCTCCAAAAGCCATGAGTACGCCAGCTGGAGCGCCTGATGAAATACAAAACAAAATTGCGTAATCGTCAGCGTAGGACCTCGACAGCCCAAGACACCGGCCAAATAGGAGGCCGCTGCATTATGAAGCGTATGCGCAAATGTGGTGGGGGATACATTCAACTCACCGTAATCGATAATATTATCCAAAAAACGAAAAATGGAGGAATGAGCCCCAAAAGCCGTCGCAAGAATGACCCCTGTCTCGCGAATCTCCTCGATTGGCAGACTGCTATCGACCATTGCATCGTGCGCTGCCAATACGGTCATCTTGGAAATCCGGTCCGCCCGGCGGGCCTTCTTTAAGACTTCCCGGTCCACTAAATCATGAGTATTCACCCGGTAAGCCGGTCGGCCATCGGCAGAAAATTGCGGTGCAACCCAGCCCGCCCTTAAAGCGCATTCAAACTTTTCTATACCCCGCCCGCACGCGCAAAGAATGCCGAGCCCTTCGATTGAAAGAGGCTTCATCAAAAAAGAAACTCCTCTTTAGGCCGTTCAATCACCAATGCCGCATCACAACCGCCAAAACCAAGTGAGGTCGAAAGCGCAAGTTGTCCCTCGATTGAAGTGCGTTCTTTGACCGGAGATATCCCAATGGTCGGGTCTTCTTCGCTAAACCCGGCGCTTTGGGGTATCCACTCCTGTTCCAAAGCCAGAAGGCTAAAAGACGCCTCCAAAACGCCTGCCGCGCCGAGCGTATGTCCCGTGTATCCTTTAGTGGATAAAAACTTGGCTTGACGACCAAACAAACGGCTCAATACGAGTCCTTCGACACAATCATTATCTCGTGTTGCCGTTCCGTGTGCATTAATAAAAGAGATTTGATCAGGGCGGATGGCGGCTGCTTTAAGCGCGGTCGTCACCGCACGCTCAAGTCCTTGCCCGTCAGGATCTGGCGCCGTTAAATGGTGCGCGTCGTTCGAAGATCCGTACCCCCGAATGATTGCTCTCGCGCGTTGTCCACGTTGTCGCAAACTTGTTTCATTCTCTAGGATCAGCACGGCGGCGCCTTCACCCAAGTTTAACCCATTGCGGTTGCGATCAAAGGGGGCACAAAGTGAGTCGCTAAGAATGCCGAGTGAACGAAAACCACTGAGAGGAACCTGACTCATTTCGTCAGATCCTCCTGCAATTGCTATCTCACACAGCCCCGCTTTGATCCACGACATAGCCATGCCTATGGCGTCAGCACCGGACGTACACGCATTAACAACCGTTACGGAGGGCCCATGAGTTTCCAAAAACGAATGAACAGCCGACGCCAAGTCCCCTTGTAGATAATGATCCACAGCCACCATCGACGCCTTACCCGTTTTCCGGTATTCTCGGTAAAAGTCCAGATCGTTTAAAGTACTTCCCACCGTCGTCCCGATTGCCACACCGATACGCTTTCCTTTGAGCCCAGCCCGGGTCACACGGCAGTTACCTTCGAGCGCATCATCAATTGCTGCGAGACACAAGTTCAATGTCCGAAGCCGTTCGGGAAAATGACCACAGAACAAGTCCCTGACTTCGTAAGCAGGGGATTTAATGTCTGACGCAAAAAGAGACACGGGGCCGGCGTTGCGACGCCCCTCATAAAAACACTCTAATGTTTCCTTTTCACCCTTACCCGCAGCGGAAATAATGCCTACACCCGTTACGAATATTGTCATTTATTTTCCTTGGACCTATTATCATAAATATATCGAGACAGCGTATCAATTGACTTAAAAATTTCCCGACCCTCTTTCATATCTTTAACGTGTAATCCAAAATGTCTTTGAAGCAAGGCCACAATCTCCACCGCATCAAGCGAATCCAGGCCCAGCCCTTCTTCGAACAACATTTCATCGTCTTTAATATCTGCCGGATCAATCTCTTCCAGACCTGCCAACATGCTCACAAGCAGCTCCTTCAGCTCTCGCCGAATTGCTACTAGCTCTTCTTCCTTACTTGCCGTCATCGGACACTCCCTTTAGTTGAACCCCACACATTATGCAATAAGAAACATTCATAGGGATGTTCTTCCACGAATTATTCTAAGAGCGCGATATAATTGTTTAGCCAGCCTCTTAGTTGTTCTTTTTTTTCTGCCCGTCCTCATAGATTGGTCGCCGATTGGTCGCCACATATTAGAAACATCTGCAATGTATTCCCGCTCTAAAACTTTATGCGTTAGTAACACTACCACAGGCGACTCGGTCGCCGCTGCAACCGCAAGCGCGCCATACGGAAAATAGGCGGGTTTTCCCAGGAAAGGAACCTCCAAGGTATCAACCCGTAACTGCGGTCTCCCATCATGCAGACAATATTGCCTTCATTGAGAGCTTGCACAATCTCGAGCGCACCGCCAAGATGCTGTTGAGGGTCAATCATTTTGACGGGTTTGGCCTCATGGCTTCCTAAACGCAGACATTCGCGCACCGCCGGATTATCCTCCGGGCGCATGACTTAAGATACATCTTTTCTCAAATGCCCCAAATGCATTACCACCTGAATGACTCACCTCTTACTTTTCCACGTGCTCAAGGCAAACGGGGCAGGAGTTTCCAATGATGATTTTCCGTTCATGCCGAACCCGTCGAAGCATGAAGAATCCTTTTTCACCAGGCTGTTAGTACTACTGTGTTATAAATAAAATGGGTTTATGTTATGGTAGTTCATACAGGAGGAGGACGACCATGGCAAGCTGGCTGAATACGAACGGTACATGAAGTATCTGTGCGAAGCCTTGGGGCACCAGGACCGCCATATGGGGTTTTCGGATTACAGCCTAGGATTGATGCTGCCGATTGGGCGCAAGAGCGTGGAACCGTTGGCGGCGCACATCGATCCGGGGCACGTCAGCGCAAAACATCAATCGTTGCACCACTTGGTGGCCGACTCGGAGTGGTCCGACGTAGCGGTTCTGGGGCGTGTGCGCGATTGGGCGATGCCCGAGCTTGGGCGCAAGCGCCAGTTTTATTGGATCGTGGACGATACCGGATTTCCCAAGAAAGGAATCCACTCGGTGGGAGTGGCGCGCCAGTACTGCGGGCAATTGGGCAAGCAGGATAATTGCCAGGTGGCGGTCAGTGTGTCGTTGGCCACTGAGCGTGGCAGTGTGCCGATCGCTTGGCGGCTGTACCTGCCGGAGCAATGGGCCAAGGATCGGCAGCGGCGGGAAAAAGCCGGTGTGCCTACGGCAGTTAAGTTTCAGATCAAGCCCGACATTGCGCTCGAGCAAATCCGAGCGGCCAAGGCCGCGGGGGGTTGCCATCGGCATTGTGCTGGCCGACGCAGGCTATGGCAATGAAACGGCGTGGCGTGAAGCGCTCGACGAGATGGAGTTGGAGTATTGCGTGGGGATACAATCGGTCACCACCGTGTGGGCGGCTGGCACGGGGCCTGTGCCTCCCAAGGCTAACAAGAAAATCGGCCGTCCTGCCACACGGTGGCAGCGTGTGCCGGGCACCACACCGCTCAGCGTGAAGGGGATGGCCGAATCCTTGAAAGGGCGCTGCTGGCGCACGGTGGAGTGGCGCGAGGGAACCAACGAGCCATTGTCGTCGCGCTTCGCCGCGGTGCGAGTGCGGGCGGCGCATCGCGACGAAGAGGGGCTTCGCGCTCCACGTAGCGAACAATGGTTGTTGATTGAATGGCCTGTCGATCAAGCCGAACCGACCAAGTACTGGTTGTCGACCTTGCCCGCCAAAACAACGCTTGTAAATTTGGTCAAGACCGCCAAGATGCGCTGGCGCATTGAACGGGATTATCAAGACCTCAAGCCAGGAGTTCGGCCTGAGCCACTACGAGGGACGGGGCTGGCGCGGTTTTAATCATCACGCCACCTTGTGCATTGCAGCCTACGGCTTCTTGCTGGCAGATCGTCTTAAACATGGCGGCTTTAAAAAAAACTCCTCTCGATCAAAAGCGCCTGGCCTACCCAAAGATTACACCCCGCGCGGCAGCCCAACGCGCCCAACGCCACGTGCCCGATTCCATCGCGACCCTGCGCTATCTGCTGGCGTGCGAGATCATAAGCCAATTCGATCGATGTCCGCACTGCGGGGTCATGAATAGACATTAATAACACAGTAGTATTAGTCAGGAGCCGCGGAATGTTTGTCGCACCCCTGGTGTCCGGCTCGCCTTACTTAACCGCTTTTTTGACTCGATCGGACTTCCGAGATTGGAGCGAGGCCAAAACATTTAACCGTGCCGAACCGCAGTGTACGGACCCGTACGCACGGTGGTGTGGCAGGGAAGAGCCGTGAGGCTGCTTCCTATCCCGAGTGAAATTCACTTGCATTCCCGCGTTTTCGGCATTTTTCAAAGATCTTCGGCGATGTCAAAAGCGGCTCCCTTGACAAGGAATCTATAAACATTCGAATAGTATAACCCGTCACAGCAATACGTTCAGTCGCACCGTAGACGACAAACTCGGTGTAAATTCCCGATCCTTCGCTCCATATATAACGAGCCTCAAGGTCAATTATCTCTTCTAAAACGACAGGCCGGTGATAGTCTGCATGCAATTGCACAATAGGGGCATGCACTGTTCCCGGTAATAATCGCGATAAGAAAGCCCACACTGGCGGCCCAACTCAGCGGAAGCTGCCTCAAAGTATTTCGGTAATTCCCGTGCCACACAATGCCCATTGCAGCCACTTCACTAAAATTGACACACTTTGGATACGGACTTTCAGCGGTGGAGGAGCGGATTCGTCCGTTTCAAAATATCCGCGGTGTTGTCTCCGGAACATCAATCTTTTTGTTAGTCTGGATTCCCGAGCACCAGTTGAAGCACTGCAATTTTTGCTTCCTCTCGTTTTATAGACGCTTTTACATCCAATGAACCGTCGCTATTGTTTTTCCACCTACAGTCGATCACAATCTCCTCATCGCAAGTCACGGGGGCGATAAACTTTGCCATACTCACTTCTTTTAATCGAAACGATTTTCGCTGCGCCGCTTCAACCACCAGCTGCGCCGCGTGAAGTTTGCAGATCCCGGGAAGCACAGGCCTGTCCACAAAATGACCTTGAAACCCCACAAACTCCCTTGGGAATAGGAACCACGCGCGCGCATTATTCTTATCCAACAACGTTAACTGCAGCATGGCGTTGCTTATTTCTTGCTGCAAGCGGCTCATCTAAATATTTCTTCATAGACCGGTGTCTTCGTATGCTTAGGCATGTCTTGTGCCAGTGTCCTTTATACTTCTTTGAAACACTTTGATTTCTCCCTGCGCTAGCACCTGAGATCCTCGGCTCACGCTGCCTTCAATCACGCTGAAATCGCCAAACTCTGCCGACTTATACGCTTTAATACGTAAAACATCACCGACACGGGCGGCGCACGAGATCTTCAAAGCGCGAACCCCCAGCAAATATCCTTCAAGCGTCTTACGTTCCGCTGTGGGCAGCTCAAATCCCGACGCTGCCGCAATCGTCTGTGCAATCATTTCAACGAAAAGACATTCCTCCACACTCCCGTCCAAGCGTACGAATGGACTGTCTCCTCGGACCGCAACTTCCGCCTGCGCCGATCTATCACACACCTCGACTAAATCATCTATGACACACATTTCCCTGCAGTGAGGAATATAAACACTCGCTTTAACCGGCAAATCCCCCACTTGACCACGCCCGTCCTTCACCGGCTCCAACAAAGGGCTTTCATTTCTTCTTTGATCGATACGTCATGCCTCCAACCGTTCAAGTTCTTCTTGTATGACAGCACGCACTTTGTTCTTGACCACAAAGGGCGTTAGATCTTTAAACGATTCCCATTCAAGCGCAGGCAATTTATGCATCTTAATAGTTCCCGGATTTAAAACGCCAGAGCCTTTAGGCGGGATATCCTGATTGCCACTGAGACAAATTGGAATGATCGGAACCCTCGCCGATTGAGCCACCCGAAACACAGCACCGTTGAATTGATGCAAGGTTTTGTCCCTTGATCTTGAACCTTCTGGAAAAGCCACCACCGAAACCCCTTCTCGCAAGAGCTTGCAGCTAGTCCGTCGAAACTCCTCGAATGGCATTGTGCGCACACTTAGATATCCTGCCAGACGTCCGATCATTCCGATCACCGGGATCTTAAAAGGCCAGTTGTTCACCACCTGAACCACTTCCCGGTGCAAACATCCCATCAAAAACGCATCGGAACTCGACCGGTGATTACAAACAAAGACACATGCGCCGCGATTTTTGTCTCTTTCGAAGTCCTGATACTCTACTCGCACGAAAGGAAAAGGCAGAATTCGAACTACGATGGAGCCATAGCAGCGAATCAACGCCCTTAAAATATAAAGTGTTTTGCGGGTTCCTAAGGTGAGCCGAAATAGAACCATCGGAAAAAGAGTGATCGCAGGCATCAGCACGGTGACCAACACAAATGACGGATAAAAGATCAGATTTAGGAGTATCTTTTTCAAAGGAAGGATTCCTTCACGGCTCAAGCCTCAGAAATATGCGTTTCGCTTTTCAGTGTGAGGATGAAATCATAAATATCCCCTAGAGTCCGAATCTTTCGAACGCGCTCATCGTCGCGAATCTGAATCTTAAATTTCTTCTGCAAAGCTACCACCAAATCAACAATGTCAAGACTGTCGATACCCAGGTCCTCAAATATTCTCATTTCCGATCTTAGTCGCGCCGGCTCAATTTCAAAAGCCTCGACGAAAACTTCATCCACAAGTTTTTTAATTTCAACTTCGTCCATTCGTCCCGGATCTCCTCTCACTGATAAGCGTCAAGCTTTTTGCAAACCAACACCGTATTGATACCGCCAAAGGCGAACGAATTTTTTACTACAACTTTAATCTCTTTTTCTAACGGCGTTTGCACGTGTGCAATTCCACTGCAACTGGCATCGACGTCTTCTAAATTTAAAGTCGGGTAAATTATTCCCCGGGACATCATCTCCAAACAGGCTGCTAATTCAATCGCCCCGGAAGCACCCAGTGTGTGCCCGATATACCCTTTCATTCCGCTTACCGGGACACGATCACCGAAAATATCACGAATGGCCTCGGCTTCAGCCTGATCGCCCTGAATAGTCGCCGTCGCGTGTGCGCTGATGTAATCCACTTGCTCCGGCTTGAGGCCCGAGTCCTGGATGGCATTGTCCATGCAATCCCTCATTCCTTCACGGCTCGATTCACTGACATGAGTTCCGCTTGCACAAGTTGAATAGCCTGCAATCTCGCCGTAAATATCCGCGCCGCGCTGACGGGCGTGTTCATAATCTTCCAGCACGAGCACACCGGCACCTTCGCCGCAGACAAGTCCGTCTCGTCTCGCATCAAAAGGCCGCGGGGTCAACCAGGCGTTATCGTTAAAATGAGTCGACGTTGCAAAAAGAATCTCAAAAATACCGGTCACAATTGGATGAAGCTCCTCGGCGCCGCCACAAAGCAAAACATCCTGCCTTCCGCTTCGAATCAGCTCATAGCCTAACCCAAGCGCCTGTAATGACGAGGCACAAGCGGCAGAGGGAGCCATCACATACCCTCTAACACCCAGGGCCTGGGCGACATTCATGGCCGCCGTATGTGACACGCATTTAAAAAAACCCATGGAAGACAGTTGAGACAAATCGTGGTTCGGCAGCATAATTTCGAAAGCTTCATTCAGCGCCTCCGCACTCCCCATGGTGGACCCCATAATGCAGCCCAAACGCCGCGATTTCAAAAGGCCTTCCTCGATCTTCGATTCTTCAGCTGCCTGTTTTGCCGCCAAGGCAGCAAAAACACTCAAGCGCCCCATGGATCGGCGAATTTTTCGCGGGAACGCATTCTCACCTTTCAATTCCGCCGGTGCGCCAACAAGACTATTGAGCCCTTTATATTCCTCCCAACCAGGCATTCGTAGCACCCCACTTTTTGACTTCTCCAAACCATCCATCAGAGAAGTCAGGTTGCTGCCGAAAGGACTAACGACGCCTCTACCGGTAATAACCACACGTTTCACGGGGGAGTCTCTCCTGCATGAATTTATCGTATTCGTCGCGGCCTAAAATGGCCCTCGAAACAATAAAAGAAGACATCATCGCACCGACAATACCAGGAAGGATGGCACTTTGCCCACAAGCATAGCAATTCCGAAAAGGGAGCCTTCCAAATAAATTAATTTGACCAATTTTCTGTTTTACACCGTATGCCGATCCGTCCGGCGAATGCAAAAAGAACCGATAACTAAGCATCGAAGCCACTTCAACCACTTCGATACGCCCTCTAAATTCCGGACAAGAATCAGTTATGCGTTTCAAAATCTTATCCACACGATCCTGTTTATACAGCGAATAAGATTTAGGTCGTCTTTTCAGGGAAGTATCTTTCCAATCCTCCACATCTCGCAAAAACGACGGCTCTAGCACTGTCATAACTTTCCGAAGCTTTCCCTTCACTTCTTCATTACTAGTCAACACAACAACCGCCGTTGGGCCCGCGTTTTCAGGATCCATCAAAGTATTAACATCAGACACGGGAAGCAGGGTGGTGATGGTTGGGCTAATCGGTTCATCGGGGTTATCCGTTTTGAGTTCGCAGTATAAAGAAAAAAAACCTAGCGACGGCTCAAAGTTCCGAACGCGCTCTATAAACGCTTTATTCAAATGTTCCCGCGGAAGCGTTTCAAGAATGGAATAGGGATGAATCGTAAAGATACACTGATCACAAGAGACTTGCTCGCCGGTATTCAAAACAAATCGCCCCACCGCACGGTTTTGAATATCTTCACAGGAGGTGATATAAGTTCGCAGCCGGATGTCGACCTCCAATGATTCAAACGCCTTCTCAAACGCGTTTACAAAAGCGTCGCCGCCGCCTTTCACACGCGCCACTGCTTCATAAAGTGCGTATGCCACACGCGCATGATTCGCAAAGGAAACCTCTGACGGTTTTACTCCGTAACACATACAATAAGTGGAAAGCACACCTTTAATGTGTTTACTTTGAAACAATTCATCAAGCACACTAGCGAGTGTTTTATAATCCTCTTCAAGCACATTGGGTGTGTCCGTGATTCTTCGAAGATCAAGCGAGGGCGTTTCCCGGTAACACCTCTCACTCATCTCGAAATAACGGTCAATGCCTTGTGTCTCATTGGGGAAATAACCTTTCAAGCTGGCCTTAAAAGCCTCAACGCCTCGGGGAAAGTCATAAGCTTTGCCGTCCCCTTCAAAGACGTAGCGATTCGATCCGGGATCATCCAAAAAAATCGGTTCAATGCTATTACGAATACCCAGCGCTCTAAGCATTTCGTCGAGAACCCCGCCATCGGTAAAACCACCAGTAAAATGAAAACCGGTATCAAAGGGAATCCCCTTCTTTTTAAAACGCGTCAGGCTCCCGCCCAAATACCACCCTTTTTCAATGAGCAGCACTTTCTTGCCACTCAATGCGAGCAGCTGGGCTAACGATAAGCCGCTCGCTCCGCTTCCAACGACGATATTATCGTAGTGCTTCACAGAGGATTGACTCACGTTGCCAAACCTCCGTTAATGCCAATCACCTGTCCATGGATATACGTGAACTTGTCTGTGCACAGAAAATGAATCACCGAAGAAACATCTTCCACTCTGCCAAGGCGCCTCAGAGGAATCAGGCGCATAATTTGATCTGCGGGAAACCCTTCAGTCATATCCGTTTCAATCAGGCCGGGAGCAACAACGTTGACAAGAATGTTTTTTTACCAACTTCGTGCGCCAAGGCTTTCGCCGCGCCAATCAATCCTGCCTTTGAAGCTGAGTAATTAACCTGCCCGGCCTGTCCTATTTGTCCGGAAGTGGATGAGACCACCACGATGTGTTCCCTTTTTTCACGGAGCATTGGAAATAAAACCACATGCATAATATTATGAAATCCGTTAAGGTTGGTCGAGATCGCGCTCTCCCACTCTTCACGGCTCATCATAACCAACAAGCTATCGCGAACGATCCCGGAGTTAAACACGAAAACTTGGATCTGAAGTTATTCCTTACCAAAGTAGATGCTCCGTTGTGAAAATTTCGACCGTAGATGAATAGTATTTTTAAACCACCTTGTTTCTGACCGAATCTATATCGCTGAACAAGCGAGGGTGTCAATCGTCGGAGCGATTAGTGAAATTTGCGCTTTTGCCTGGGTCGGCTCCGGCGGCGAACCGGTCGCAGGCGCGCGAAATGTTCCTTTTCGCGCCGCTCGCTCGAACTCAGAGCGAGCAGCGCCGTCGGCTCGCGTTGGCAAGCCCAGATGGCTGAGGATCCTGTCGATCACCGGCAGATCTTCGATCGCAGCGATGATCTTCAAATCGCCGCCGCAGTTGGCGCAGCGCTCGATGTCAAAGTCGAATACCCGTTTGAGCAGTCGAGCCCAGCTCATGCGCGCCGGCGTGCCGCGCGCGGCATCCTTTGAGGGCTCGGTTTCCTGCTCTGGCGGACTGGGAATGATTTCGCCGCGCAACTTGGCGTTGGGCGCCAGCACGGATGCGCTTAACCGGGGTCACCAAAGTCTGCGCGTGTGTTGTAAGCACTCTCACTGACCGAGAAAGCAAGAAGATGATCTGAAATCGAATGCTGCGGCGGCGACGAGACTTTGGAGATGGGGCATCACTAGTGCTCACGGTCCCGTCAAAGTCGAAAACCGATAAACCTAAAAAAATCAGTTGAGAGTGGCTAAATCGGTGCAGGGCGGGGGGTTGGGCAAAGGAATTTTCGCCTTGAAGTGTGCCACCGTCGCAGCAATATGCTCGCAGACGAGCTGCCGCGTTTCTCGGACTGGCGCTGACAGAGGCTGCGCCGGGATCACTCCACGATATCGCGGACGCGGCGATTGATCGATTTGGACACCCATCGGACGGTATTCACGTGGGTGCTTCAGTGTCTGGGCATCGCCCGGCTGATCAAGGGAAAAACGATTGCTAGACTCCACCACGCTCGAAGCGAACGCGGCCCTGCGCAGCATCGTGCGCCGCGACACCGGAGAGACATATAAACGACTTTTTGACCAAGCTGGCCCAGGCCTCTGGCATTGAGACCCCGACGCGGGAGGATCTGGCAAAGCTCGATCGCAAGCGCAAGAACAAAGGGTCCAACCAGGACTGGACGCATCCGCCGCATGACCCCGTGGCCGTCACGTTGCAAGAAGCTGATCAAGGCGACACGACCGCGATTCAGACGACGCTACCCGAAGCGGTCGAACAGCTCGAAGCTGTAGCCGCGATCAACGAAAAGGTAAAGACGGTGGGGGAAGTGGTCACCGACACGGGTTATCACAGCAAGGAAACCGTGCTCGATATGCAGAGCCTGGGACTGTGTACCTACATCAGCGAACCGGATCGTGGTCGGCAGCACTGGACCGATCAGCACGCTTAGCGCGACGCGGTGTATGCCAATCGGCGGCGCATCCGGGGCGAGCGCGGGCAGCAGTTGATGCAGCGACGCGCGCCAGCGAGCTCGCTCTTCTCGATGCCGGCCTGTTGGACGATCCTTTAGTTAAGAGTGGACGGCTCGGAATCGCTTACGGTTCCTCAACCGGGACGCCGAAAGCGATTTGCGATTTCGGCTTGATGATTAGCGAGAAAAGCACCAAGGGCATCAATGCCACCACTTACATCAAAATGATGGGCCATACCGCGCCGGTCAACCTCGGGGTATTTCTCGGCGTCACTGGGCGGATCATTACGACTTCGAGCGCTTGCACCTCGGGCAGCCAGGGCATTGGCTATGGCTATGAGACGATTCGCGCCGGCCAACAGCGGGCGATGATCGCCGGCGGCGCCGAAGAGTTATGCGTCACCGAGGTGGCGGTCTTCGATACGCTGTTCGCTACTAGCGTGCGCAACGATGCCGCCGATACCACGCCGCGCCCCTTCGACATCGATCGCGATGGTTTGGTCCTCGGCGAGGGCGCCGGTACGCTGATTCTCGAAGAGTTCGAGCATGCGCAAGCGCGCGGCGCGCCGGTGTATGCCGAGATCGTCGGTTTCGGCACCAACAGCGACGGCTGTCATGTCACGCAGCCCAACGCCAAAACCATGCAAGTGGCGATGGAGCTGGCGCTCGCCGATGCCAATTTACCGCCGTCGGCGATCGGTTACGTCAATGCTCATGGCACGGGCACGCAGCATGGCGATGTCGCCGAATCGCTGGCGACGGGCAAACTGTTCGGCAACCAGGTGCCGGTGAGCTCGCTCAAGAGTTACATGGGGCACGCCCTCGGCGCCTGCGGCGCGCTGGAAGCGTGGATGTCGATCGAAATGATGCGCAGCGGTTGGTTCGCCCCGACGATCAATCTGGCAAGCGTGGATCCCGCCTGCGCCGAGCTCGGTTACATCGTCAACCAAGGCCGCGTGCTCGAGTGCGAGTACGTCATGTCGAATAACTTCGCCTTCGGCGGCATCAACACCTCGTTGATCTTCCGGCGGATGGCTTAGGAAAAATTTTTCCAGAGGTTGTCAGGATGAAATCGCTAATCTAAGATCATCGTGACAGTATGGCTGAAAGGCAGACTTAGTGAAGATCGTTGAATCAAAGGAGTTGCCGTTCGGGTCGTAGAGAGTTTATAGTTCTAAGCCTAAACCCCAGAAGGAGGAGATCGATGAAAAGAATTTCTCAATTGACGATTGTCGCCGCGTTAACCTTGGGCGCTGTTTGGCCGGCGCACGCGCGCGATACTAAACTTATGTTTCCGGTCGCACCCGCCCTGGAAGCCAAAGATGCCAAAGAGAAGCTTGACGGCTCGGTGAAGTTCTATTTCGGCAACCAGGAGACGCCAAAAATTCTCACCAAGCTCGGCACCGATTCGACCAATCAAAAGACCAATAGCGTCGGTAAGTCCGATGAAAGGGCGTGCAACTGGGTGTTTCTGTCGGCAATGATTCAACTCGATAAGCGCGCCAAACAATTGGGCGCCAATGCCGTCGTCAATATCGTCAGCTATTATCAGAAGAATGTCATGTCAAGCCCGACGGAGTTTGAGTGCCACGCCGGTAACATCGTCGTCGGCGTCGCTTTGAGGGGGGAATTTGTCAAGATCGCGGAATAGTGCATTGCTGGCGTCGGGAAGTTCTTAGGTAAAGATTTTTCGAGCACCGAAGTTGGCGGTCATCGGAGCGGTCCGCGCAGTCAGGTTTCAACCAAACGTAGGGCAAGGCGCTGAAATCGGTTCGCTTCTCAACCATTGGGCTGGCGGTATCACTCGCCGTCGTCTGCTCCGCCCAGGCCAGGAACGATAGATATCTGCTGCTGATCAAAGCGGCTCTGGAATCGTCTGAGGCTCGTGAAAAACCCGACGGGTCTGTTAAGTTTTTCTTCGGCAAGCAGCCGACTCTGGCGATCGTCACCAACTTGGGGAATGCTACCCCTCACGGCAAAGCGAGCACGCGCCGTACTGACGATGTCAAAGCGTGCAACGCCAGCGTTCCTGGCGGCGCTGGTCGAACTTCAAAAACGCGCCAAGCAGGCGGGCGCCAATGGCGTGATCAACATCGTCAGCTATTGTAACAATGTCGAGATGGCGAGTCCGAGCGAGTTCGAGTGTCACGCCGGGGCCGCCGCCCATGCCATATTGCGCGGCGACCTGGTCAAGATCGCCGCAGAGTGACCCGCTATGCCGCGGCTTAACTTGGCGTAAGGCGAGGCGCAATGCCGGTGTCGTGAAGCCAATGGCTACCAGCCCTAAGTCGGTAACCAGGCAGTTGCGCGGTTACTTCCCACCCTTGCCAATTCGCCACAAAAACAACGTGTGATAGTGGATCAACCCGCCGACTTTTTTCTCGGGGTCGGGCAGCTTAACGGTCTTGTCCGGTTCCCAGCCTTCAATGCCAAAATCATGGGCGACGATGCGGGCGCCGGGTTTCAAATATTTCTTGAAGCTTGGTTTCATCGCTTCGTTGAACCAGGGCAGCATGTAAAGCGTGACCACGCTGGCTTTGGTGAGATCGACTTTCATGGCGTCTTCGGCGCGGAATTCGACCAGGTGGCTGACCCCGGCGGCTTTGGCGTCTTTACGAGCTTTGTCGAGCAGTAGCCGGTCCATTTCGATGCCCACCGCACGGACACCATATTTTTTCGCGGCGCGGATGACGATGCGGCCGTCGCCGCTGCCGAGATCATAGACCACATCGCCTTTTTTGACTTCCGCCAGCTCAAGCATTTTGTCGACGACGTCCATCGGTGTCGGCACGAAGGGAATTTCTTCGGGAAAGTCGGCGGCCGTGTGGGTAATCGCTATCAGCGACAGAGCGAGCGCGGCAAGAATGGCGGCAAGGTTACGTTGGGAGAATCTCATTCAGCTACTTTGTTCCTGTCACAGTTTGATTGAATAACTTGGCGTATTGGCAATTACTACCTGATCGCGCGCCGGGCTGTCAATTTACTCGCTTTGGCTTCTTGCCTGGCTGGGACAATCCTGGTTGTGATTGTCGCTGAATTCAGTCTATATGAAGAGATGGAACACGACAGCGCTGGCACTCCCAAGAAGCGTCCGCCGATCTCACTGCCTTTTTATTATGGTTGGTTCATTGTGTCGTTGTGTTTTTTGACCACTCTAACGAGCGCAGGCGTGCGCTCGTCGCCGCAAGTCTTGATTCTTCCGTTGCAGCTGGAGTTCGGCTGGAGCCGGGCACTGATCGCTTCGGGGATCAGCATGAATCTGCTGCTCTTCGGCGTGGCCGCGCCGATTAGTGGCTGGCTGATCGACCGCTTCGGGCCGCGCAAGGTCATGCTCGGCAGCCTGATTCTTTTGATCACTGGGGTCAGCGGCACGGTTGCCATGACCGAGTTCTGGCAATTTTTTTTGGTTTGGGGCGTCATCGTAGGTCTGGGCGCTGGCGGCGTCGGCTCGGTGTTGACCGCCACGGTGGGAAATCGCTGGTTTGTCGCGCGGCGCGGGCTGGCGCTGGGAATTCTCGGCAGCGCCAGTTCGACGGGTCAACTGATATTTCTGCCGTTCTTCATGTGGATGATCGCCAACTCCGGATGGCGCATCGGTTCGACGGTTTTGATCATTCTCGCGATCCTTTTGTTGCCGCTACTGTATCTCTTCATGCGCGACGATCCTGCCGATGTCGGCTTGGAGCCCTACGGCGCCGGACAGACCAATGTCGGCGGTGGCGCGGCCTCGCTGCGCGGCATGTCCTCGAAGAATGCCACGATCACGGCGCGCGAAGTCGTCACCAACCCGACCTTTTGGCTATTGTGCAGCACCTTCTTTGTCTGCGGCGGCACGGCCAATGGTTTGATCGGCACGCATTTGATCCCGCATGAAATCGAGATCGGCATCCCGCAGATCGCCGCCGCATCTTTGGTCGGCATCATGGGCACGCTCAACATCGTCGGCACGACCTTTTCCGGCTGGATGGTCGATAAGGTATCGCCGCATAAATGGTTGGCGCTGGTTTACGCCTTGCGCGGCCTGTCGTTACTCATCTTGCCGTTCGTTACGAGCTTTACCGGCTTGGTCATCTTTGCGATTATTTACGGATTGGACTGGTTTGCCACCGTGCCGCCGTCGATGGCGATCACCGCCGATACCTTCGGCCGGCAAAATGTCGGCAAAGTATACGGCTGGATTTTTATGTCCCATCAGATCGGCGCCGCGATCATGGCGTCGGCAGCCGGCGCGGTGCGCGACTATCTCGGCGAGTATAACGTGGCCTTCATGGCGGGCGGGTTTATCGCAATGATCGCCGCCGGATTGGCACTGCAGATCAAATCCAAGCCCAGTGTAGCTGCGCCACCACCGGTGGGTGCGCAGCCGGCACAAGCTTAGCGGACAAGAGCCGGATATCTGATTTGATATAGCGATACCTGAGGGGCGCTCTTGGTCTCGAATCTCGATTCTGTCTACTCCGATTCGGTGAAGTTTGAGACCCGCCAGCCATTGCTTTCCTTGCGCGTGGCGATGGACCACTTGCGGGTAAACGACGTGCCGTCGTCGGATTGAATCTTGCCTTCGAACAAAAACGTCGACCGCTGCTCGCCTTCATTCTTTTCCAATAGCGCGTAATTCACCCGCGGCTTTTGCGTCGAGGCATCGATGGTTTGCCCGCTAGTCAGGCGGATCTCCTCGTCGATCTTGGCTTGGGCGACGCTTACCGTGAACTGCTTGGCCTTTTGCAAATCGATCTTGACATAGTGATGATCGACAAATTCCTCGGCTACGCCTTGAGCGGTGTTTAAATCATGGCCGCAGGCGGTTAGGAACAAAGCCATAGCGACAGCTCGAACGACCATCTGTAGTTTTGTTATCATCGTTGCACTTTATCTAACATGTTCCGTCAGCCAATCCAGCGCTTCGGTCATGGCGCCCTGCATGACCTCTGGATTCGAGAAGCGATGATCCGTGTTATTGAAGATCGCCAGCCGTTTGGCGCTGTTTAGAGATTCGTGCAGTTCATAGGCTTCGGCAACCGGCACGACTTCATCGGCGTCGCCATGAAGGATTAGCACCGGGCAGCGGATTCGCCGCACGGCCTCTGGCACGTTGAGTCTCTCTAAGTCGTCGAGCAAGGAAACATTCAAGCGCTGGCCGTTGTAGCTGGTGTAGCCGCGTTCGCGCCAATGCTGTAGCTGTAAGGGTGTGAGCATGCGCTTTGGAAAATTTTCCGGATGCATTGGCGCCGCTAGGGTGGTGACTGCGGCGACTTCCGGTTCCTCGGCGGCGAAGAGCAACGCCACTGTGCCGCCCATGCTGGAGCCAAAGATGGCGGTCTTGCCGGGCTGTCGGCTTTGAATCGATTCATATGCCGCCTGCAGATCCTCCACCTCGCCGCTGTAAGTAATGTCGGCGAACTTGCCGCTGGACTCGCCGACGTAACGGAAGTCGAAGCGCAGCGCTAAGATTCCGCGCTCCGCCAGCGCTTGAGCCAAGAAGATCAATTTTTCGCTATGCTTCGCCGACTCCATGCCATGGCAAAGGATCGCTCGCGCCGTGGGGCGAACGCTTTGGATGGTGCAGAACTGCACTGAGAGTATCGCCGTTGGCAGTGCGAAATGAGAGGTCTTCTTCGATCGCCACAGGGGTACGATTAACATGAATCGAAATCGACGTGAAACCGAGGTTTACTAATCATTTGGTAGAGTTCAACTCCGGTTGGTGGTATTCTCAACGAGTTGAAAGCCCGACCGTGGAATCGCTAATCCAACAATATGCCGGCACACCTGCGCAACGAGCGCAATGTGTCGCCGCACACGCTGCGCAATTATCTAAGCGACTTGGCGCAGTTTCAAAATTTTCTTGTGGCGCGGGAGCAGGCGCTGGATGGTGACGGCGGGGTGGATGCCGGCAAAGTCGACATTCATGTGGTGCGGGCTTATCTGGCGTCTTTAGCGCCGGACCGCAAGAAGAGTTCGATCGGGCGCAAGCTGGCGGCGCTGAAAGGGTTCTTTCGCTATTTGGTGACGACCAAGCGGCTCGGCAAAGATCCGCTGCTGTTGATCAACTCGCCCAAGCAGGAAAAGCCGCTGCCCAAGTTTCTTACCGTCGACGACGCGTTTCACTTGTTGGATACGATCAAGCTTGAGAGCGGCCTCGACCAGCGCGATCGCGCCGTGTTGGAAGTGTTCTATTCCACGGGGATTCGCGTCAGCGAGTTGGTCGGGCTTCACTGGTCTGATATTGACGTCCAATTGGGCATCATTCGCGTGGTCGGCAAGGGTGCCAAGGAACGCATCGTGCCGATCGGCGCGGTGGCGCTGAAGGCGCTAGAGTCCTACGCCGACTCGGTCCGATCTGCAGTGGCAGGTCGCTTGCCGCGGCGCAACGCCGGTGTTTCTCAATCATCGCGGCCGGCGCATCACCACGCGCAGCGTCGCGCGCATCGTCGAGAAACATTTGCGGCTGGCGGGCATCCAGATCAAAATGGGTCCCCATGGTTTGCGCCATAGCTTTGCCACTCACTTGCTCAACAGCGGCGCCGACCTGAGAGTGATTCAGGAGCTGCTCGGCCATGTCAGCCTATCGACGACCCAGCGCTATACCCATTTGAACTTGGATCAACTGACCGCGGTGTACGACAAGGCGCATCCGCGGGCGTGAAATTGGAAAGTCGAGGATGGAAGATGGAGGATAGAAGATCGCGATTCTCAATTCTCGATCCGCTATCTTCGACCCGAAATTAATTATGTTTGAAGGAACGACAATTTTAGCGATACGCCATGGCGGCAAAGTGGTCATGGTCGGCGATGGCCAGGTGAGCTTGGGGCAGACGGTGATGAAGCATAGCGCGCGCAAGGTGCGCAAGCTGCATCATGACAAGGTGATCGCCGGTTTCGCCGGCGCGACGGCGGATGCCTTTACGCTATTCGAGAAGTTCGAAGCCAAGCTCGAACAATTCAACGGCAATCTCAAGCGCGCCGCGGTGGAGCTGGCCAAGGATTGGCGCACGGATCGCATCCTGCGGCGGTTGGAGGCGTTGCTGATCATCGCCGACGTGACCGATCTGCTGGTCATTTCCGGCGCCGGCGATGTCATCGAACCGGATGACGGCGTCATCGCCATCGGCTCGGGCGGTAACTATGCCCTGGCGGCGGCGCGGGTGCTGGTCAAACACACCCAGCTCGACGCCCGCGTGATCGCCGAAGAAGCCATGCGGGTGGCCGCCGGCATCTGCGTTTACACCAACGAGCAGCTGACCTTTGAAGAGCTTCCGTAGTGCCGCGCTGGGCGCGGCACTGCGGATTCCAGATTACAACTTCCAAATTACAGAGCGGGGACGCGGGCAACGGTGCATCGCTCGCCTGGCTACTCGCGGGGAAATCATTGCATTTCCTGGCGGAATTGTTAGGAGTGTTAATTCCCATGACAGACGTTGCAAAAACACTCAATGACGCCGGGACTTCGCCGGCGCCGGTGATGACGCCGCGCGAGATCGTCTCGGAACTCGACCGTTATATCGTCGGGCAAAAGGACGCCAAACGGGCGGTGGCCATCGCGCTGCGCAACCGCTGGCGGCGCCAGTTGGTGCCGGACGATCTGCGCGACGAGATCGCGCCGAAAAATATCATCATGATCGGTCCCACCGGCGTCGGCAAGACGGAAATCTCCCGGCGCTTGGCCAAGCTCGCCCAGGCGCCGTTTATCAAGGTCGAAGCCTCGAAGTTCACCGAGGTCGGTTATGTCGGCCGCGATGTCGAGTCGATCATCCGCGATCTGACCGATCTCGCCGTCAACATGGTCAAAGAGGAAGAAAAGCAGAAGGTCGAGATCCGGGCGCGCGAAGTGGCCGAGGAGCGGGTGCTCGATTTGTTGCTGCCTGCCGGTGAGGTGGTTGACGCCGAAGCGGTCGACGCGGCGCGGCTGCAGGGGACCCGCGATAAGCTCAAGAAAATGCTCCGCGACGGCAAGATGGACGACCGCTTCGTCGAGATCGAGATGTCGCAGTCGATGATGCCGATGATCGAAGTGCTGACGCCCCAGGGCATGGAAGGCATGGAGTTCAATCTCAAAGACATGTTTTCCAACATGATGCCCAAGAAGACCAAGAAGAAGACCGTCAAGATCCCCGAGGCGCTGGAGATTCTCACCCAGGAAGAAGCGGGGAAGCTGGTCGACATGGACAAAGTCACCGGCGAGGCTACCCGACGTGTCGAGCAGTCGGGCATCGTCTTTCTCGACGAAATCGACAAGATCGCCGGCCGCGAGTCCGCGCATGGGCCGGATGTCTCGCGCCAGGGGGTGCAGCGCGATCTCTTGCCGATCGTCGAAGGCTGCACCGTCAATACCAAGTACGGCATGGTGCGCACCGATCATATTCTGTTCGTCGCTTCCGGGGCGTTTCATACGGCCAAGCCGTCGGACTTGATCCCCGAATTCCAGGGGCGCTTCCCGATTCGCGTTGAGCTGAGTTCCCTCGGCAAAGACGACTTCGTGCGCATTCTCACCGAACCGAAGAACGCGCTGATCAAACAATATGAAGCGCTGCTCGAGACCGAGGGCGTCCATCTCAAGTTTGCCGATGACGCGGTGCAGGAGATCGCCGCCATCGCTGCCGACGTCAACGAGCGCATGGAAAACATCGGCGCGCGCCGGCTGCACACGATCTTGGAAAGGCTGCTCGACGAAGTTTCTTTCGCCGCGCCGGAGATGCACGGCCAGGAAGTCGCCATCGACGCGGCCTATGTGCGCGAGCGGCTGGCGCCGATCTTGAAGAGCGAAGATTTGTCGCGCTATATCTTGTAAATTGGTTCTTCAGCCATTTTGCGGATAATGCGTCGCGTTCCGTTTGGGTTGTGTGCCACGACGAGCGTAGCGAGTCGCAGCGCAAATGGGAAAGAGTTTTCATCACGAAGGACACGACGGACACGACGGGTTCGGATGATTTAGGTAGGGGTGAAAGATTTTTCGCCTGCGACAATGAACCTTCGTGGTGAAACCATCTTCACGGCAAACCCGAAATAACCTGTAAATTAGAGGATCCCCGATGGACGACTTTATCGGCAAGGCTGAGGTGTTGATGGAGGCGCTGCCTTATTTCCAGCGCTTTTATGGCAAGACCTTTGTCATCAAATACGGCGGCCATGCCATGGAGAATGAGGAACTCAAAGCGAGCTTCGCCCAAGACATCGTTCTGCTCAAGTACGTCGGTATCAATCCCGTGGTGGTTCATGGCGGCGGGCCGCAGATCGATGCGGCGCTCGACAAGATGGGGGTCAAGAGCCACTATGTGCGCGGCATGCGCGTCACCGATCAGGAGACGTTGGACATCGTTGAGATGGTCTTAGTCGGCAAGGTCAACAAAGAGATCGTCAACATGATCAACCAGCATGGCGGCATGGCGGTGGGGCTGAGCGGCAAAGATGGCCAACTGATTCTGGCGAAAAAAATGAATATGACCTTGGCCTCAGCCAACGGCGAGTCGCCGGAGATCATCGACATCGGCATGGTCGGCGAGATTATCGGCATCAATCCGTTGATCATCGATTCGCTGGATGCCAACAAGTTCATTCCCGTGATCGCGCCGGTGGGTGTCGGCAAAAACGGCGAGACCTACAACATCAACGCCGACCTGGTCGCCGGCGAAGTCGCCGAGGCGCTGCACGCGGAAAAATTGTTATTGATGACCGACGTCGAAGGCGTGAAGGATAAAAAAGGCGAATTCTTGAGCCATCTCACTGAGAAGCAGGCGCGCAAGTTGATTCAGGACGGCGTGGTCGGCTCCGGTATGATTCCCAAAGTCGAATGCTGTATCAATGCGCTCAAAGGCGGCGTGGAGAAAACTCACATCATCGACGGCCGGGTGAAGCATGCCGTGCTGCTGGAAATTTTCACCAAAGAGGGCGTGGGGACTGAGGTGGTGCGCAAATGAAAAACAAGGATATCGCCGCGATCACCGACAAGTTTGTCGCCAAGACCTACGCGCGCACGCCGCTGGCGCTGGTCAAAGGCCGGGGCCTCAAGGTCTGGGATGCCGACGGCAAGGAGTATCTCGATTTTCTCGCCGGCATCGCGGTCAATAGTTTCGGCCATTGCCATCCGGCGATCGTTAAGGCGATCAAGCAGCAGGCGCAAACCTTGATGCACGTGTCGAATCTCTACCACATGCAGCCGCAATCGGAGCTCGCTCGCGAACTGTGCCGCAACTCGTTTGCCGACCGGGTGTTTTTTTGCAACAGCGGCGCCGAGGCCAACGAAGCGGCGATAAAACTGGCGCGCCGCTACGGCTTGGAAAAGCTCGGCGGCAAGTATGAAATCATCTCGACGCACAACTCGTTTCACGGCCGCACCCTGGCAACCTTGACGGCGACGGGGCAGGAAAAAGTCCGCGCCGGCTACGATCCGTTGCCCGCCGGCTTTCGCCAGGTGCCGTACAACAAGCTCGACGCCATGGAAGCGGCCATCGACGAGAAAAAAACCGTGGCGATCTTGATCGAACCGATCCAGGCCGAGGGCGGCGTCATCGTGCCCCATGAAACCTATATGCTGGGCCTGCGCGAGATCTGCGATCAACGGCGTATTCTCCTGATCTTTGACGAGGTGCAGACCGGCATGGGCCGCACCGGCAAGCTATTCGGTTATGAAAACTTCGGCGTCAAACCCGATATCATGACCCTGGCCAAGGCGCTCGGCGGCGGCTTGCCCCTGGGTGCCATGCTGGCGCGCGAAGATGTCGCCAACAGTTTCGGTCCGGGCAGCCATGCGTCGACATTCGGCGGCAATCCGGTATCTTGCGCCGCCGGTTTGGCGGTGATGCAGCTGCTCAAAACCGGCGCCCTCAAGAACTGCGTGCAGATGGGCAAATACTTCGTCAAAGGGCTCGAGGCTTTGAAAAAACGTTTTTCGTTTATCCGCGATATTCGCGGCAAGGGCCTGCTCATCGGCGTCGAGCTTGAGATCGAAGGCAACAAGATCGCCGAAGCGTGCATGCTCGAAGGCTTGCTGATGAATTGCACGGCGGCCAAAGTGCTGCGCTTCGTGCCGCCGCTGACGATCAAGAAGAATGAAATCGACCGAGGTCTAGCGATCCTGGAAAAAGTGCTGGCCCGCCAATAGCCATCAGCATCATAAATTCGATGAACAAACGCGATTTGCTCAATTTCGCCGGCATGAGCCGCCGGGAGTTCGACGGCCTATTGCAACTCGCCGACGAGTTGAAGCGCAAACAGCTGCGCGGCATCGCGCATGCTTGGTTGGCCGGCAAGCAGCTCGCAATGGTATTTGAAAAGCCCAGTCTGCGCACGCGCGCGACCTTTAACGTCGGCATGATCCAGTTGGGCGGCAGCGCGGTTTACTTGGGGCCCGCCGAGGTTGGCTTGGGCACGCGGGAAACTCCGGCGGACTGTGCGCGCAATCTTGACCGCTGGTTCGATCTGATCACGGTACGCACCTTCGGCCACAAGATCATCGAAGAGTTGGCCGAATATGCCGCGGTGCCGGTGATCAACGCGCTCACCGATGGCTACCATCCGTGCCAGGTGCTCGCCGATTGCCAAACCTTGATCGAGCATAAGGGCAAGCTCGAAGGTTTGAAGATCGCTTTCGTCGGCGACGGCAACAACATGGTTCATTCGTGGTTGGAAGCCGCCGCCATCGTGCCGTTTGCGTTCGCCTTGGCCTGTCCCAAGGGTTACGAACCTGACGCCGCGATTTTGCAAAAGGCGCGCAGCCAAGGGGCGAAGATCACGATCACTCATTCGGTCAGAGAAGCGGTGGCCGGCGCCGATGGGATCTATACCGATGTCTGGACCAGCATGGGCCAGGAAAAAGAGGTGCAAGACCGCTTGCGAGCGTTTCGCGCCTACCAGGTCAATAGCCAAGTCGTCGCCATGGCGAAACCGGATGCGGTGGTGATGCATTGCCTACCGGCGCACCGCGGCGAGGAGATCACCCACGAAGTGCTGGAAAGTCCGCAGTGTGTCGCCTTCGATCAGGCGGAGAATCGCCTGCATGCGCAAAAGGCGGTGATGGTCTGGCTTTTAAAAGGGTTCAAAGGTTCAAGGGTTCAAGGTTCAATGAAGAAAACCGTAAGCAAAGGTTTGAAGAAATCCAGATGAACGTCAAGAAAGTAGTATTGGCTTACTCGGGCGGTTTGGATACGTCGGTCATTTTACGCTGGCTCAAAGAAGAATATGGCTGCGAAGTCATAGCCTTCTGCGCCGACCTGGGGCAGGGCGAAGATCTTCAGGCGGTCAAGAAAAAAGCGCTGCAGACGGGCGCAAGCAAAGTCGTGATCGGCGATCTGCGCGAAGAGTTCGTCAAAAATTACGTCTTCCCGATGCTGCGCGCCAACGCGGTTTACGAAGGATCGTATTTGCTCGGCACATCCATCGCCCGGCCGTTGATCGCCAAGGGGCAGATCGACGTCGCCGTGCAAGAAAAAGCCGACGCGGTTTCTCATGGCGCCACGGGCAAGGGCAACGATCAAGTGCGCTTCGAGCTGACTTACTATGCGCTCAAGCCGGGCATCAAAGTCATCGCTCCCTGGCGCGAATGGAATTTAAACGCGCGCTCGACCTTGATCGACTATGCGCGCAAGCATGGCATCCCGGTGCCGGTCACCAAGGCCAAACCCTACAGCACCGATCGCAACTTGTTTCACATCAGTTACGAAGGCGGCGTCCTCGAAGATCCGTGGAAGGAAGCGCCGGCGGATATGTTCGTCTGGTGCCGGCCGGTGGAGAAGGCGCCCAACCGCGCCGAATATATCGAAATCGATTATCTGCGCGGCGATCCGGTGGCATTGAACGGCAAAAAGCTCTCGCCGGCGAATCTGTTGGCGCGCTTGAACGACATCGGCGCCAAGCATGGCATCGGCCGGGTCGACGTGGTCGAAAACCGCTATGTCGGCATGAAGTCGCGCGGTGTTTACGAAACTCCCGGGCGGGACAATTCTCCATGGAGCGCATCGCGGCATCGAGTCGATTACCATGGACCGCGAAGTGCTGCGCTTGCGCGATTCGCTGATCCCGCGCTACGCCGAGATGATTTATTACGGCTACTGGTTCGCGCCGGAGCGCGAAGTGCTGCAAAAAACCATCGACGCCGCCCAGGCCAACGTCACCGGCCGGGTGCGCGTGAAATTATACAAAGGCAACGTCATGGTGGTCGGCCGCAAGTCCGACGCCTCGCTCTACGATGCCAACGTGGCGACCTTCGAGGCCGATCAAGTTTATCGCCAGGCCGATGCTGAAGGCTTTATTCGATTGAATGCGTTGCGGCTGCGGCTGCGTAAACTAGCAAAGGCGAAGTGAATTGCGAATGGAAAATGGAGAATTGATAATTTAGGACTCGATCATTTTCAACTATCCATTATCAATTTTCCATTGTCTCAGGTTATCGTGGATAAGCCGAAAAAAAAACTCTGGGGCGGCCGGTTCAGCGGTGGCACCGCCGATTCCGTCGAGGCCTTTACCGCGTCCATCGCCATCGATTCGCGTCTGTACCGCCATGACATCATGGGCAGCATCGCCCATGCCAAGATGCTCGGCAAGCAGCGGATTATTCCCCTGCGGGATGCGCAGAAAATTGTCCGCGGCTTGGCGGCCATCGAGCGCGAGATCGCCAGCGGCAAGTTCGAGTTCTCGCCGGCGGATGAAGACATTCACATGAACATCGAGCGCCGGCTCACCGAGAAGATCGGCAGCGCCGGCGCCAAGCTGCACACGGCGCGCAGCCGCAACGACCAGGTCGCCTTGGATATGCGGCTCTATTTGCGCGACGAAGTGGCGGCAATTCTACTTCTGCTCAAAACTCTGCAACGGGAGCTTGCCAAGGCGAGCCAAGAAACACCTCGACGTCATCATGCCTGGCTACACCCATTTGCAACGGGCGCAGCCGGTGCTCTTGTCGCATCATTTGCTGGCTTACTACGACATGTTCGAGCGCGACTGCGAGCGCTATGCCGGTTGTTTGGAGCGGATCAACGTTCTACCGTTGGGCTCCGGCGCCATTGCCGGCACGACTTTTCCCATCGATAGAGTTTATGTCGCCAAGCTCTTGGGTTTTCCGCGGATTTCAAAGAATAGCATCGATGCGGTGAGCGATCGCGATTTCTTGCTAGAGTTTCTTGCTGCTTCGTCGATTCTGTTTGTCCATTTGAGCCGGTTGGCCGACGAATTGGTATTGTGGTCGAGCCAAGAGTTCGCCTTCGTCGAATTGCCGGACGGTTATTGCACCGGCAGCTCGATGATGCCGCAGAAAAAAAACCCCGACGTGCCGGAGCTGATCCGCGGCAAGACCGGCCGGGTGTTCGGCCATCTGCTGGCGCTGTTGACCATCATGAAAGGGTTGCCGCTTGCCTATAATCGCGATCTGCAAGAAGATAAAGTGCCGCTGTTCGACAGCGCCGATACGGTCAAAGCGAGCGTGAAAATCATCGGCGAGATCGTCCGCGGGTTGAAAGTCCGGCGCGAGCGCATGTTGGCCGCCGCCCAAGATGGCTATATGAACGCGACGGATTTGGCCGACTATTTAGTCGAGCGCGCTATGCCGTTCCGCCAGGCCCATGAGGTGGCGGGCAAGGTCGTGCAGCGCTGTATTGGCGTCGGCAAGCGCATCGAAGAGTTGTCGCTGGTGGAGCTGCGAGGATTTTCCAATAAGATCGAAAAGGACATCTACAACTACCTGTCTCCGGCGTCGGTGGTCGGGCGCCGGCGTGCGCTGGGCGGCACGTCGAGAAGCAATGTCGTGCGCCGGCTGAAAGAATTGAGGATTTAATGAAACACGCATGGCTGCTGGTATTGATGTTGGTGGTGTCGGGCAGCGCGTGTGGCAAGAAGGGCGATCCGCGCGCGCCCGAGTTAGTGACGCCGAAGGTGATTACTAATTTAGCGGCAAAATCGGCCGCCGATAGTGTCGCCCTGACCTGGAACCGGCCGACCGAGTATGTCGACGGCAGCGAGCTCAAGGACTTGGCCAGCTTTGTCATCTTCCGCAAGGAAATTTCCCAGAGCTGCCTGGATTGCCCGGTGCCGTACCGGCAATTGACCACGGTCAATGTCGAGGATCGGGAGAAATTCGTGCGTCTCAAACAGTATCGTTACGACGACCGCGAAGTACGTGCCAATACGATCTATCGCTACCGTGTGTCGTCGCAACTTTTCGACGGCTCCCTGAGCGGACCGTCCAACGAAGTCGAAATCACCCGCTAAGAGGTCAGCCATGAATCATTTTGAATATCGCAACGGTGAAATGTATGCGGAGGACGTTGCGCTCAAGCGCATCGCTCAGGAAGTCGGCACGCCGGCTTATGTTTATAGTCTCGCGACCTTGACGCGCCACTACAGCGTCTTCGACCAAGCCTTTGCCAAGGTGCCGCACATCGTGTGCTTTTCGGTGAAAGCCAATTCCAATCTGGCACTGCTGCGCTCCTTCGCCAAACAGGGCAGCGGTTTCGATATCGTCTCGGGCGGCGAGCTGTTCCGCGCTCTAAAAGTCGGCGCCGATCCCAAGCGCATCGTTTTTTCCGGCGTCGGCAAAAAGAAGGACGAAGTCGAGTATGCGCTCAACTCGGGCATCTTGATGTTCAACGTCGAGTCCGAAGAGGAGTTGACCGCTTTGAACGAAATCGCCGCCGGTATCGGCAAAAAAGCGCCGATCAGTTTGCGCGTCAATCCCGACGTCGATCCGCAGACCCATCCTTATATTTCCACCGGCATGAAAAAGGCCAAGTTCGGCGTCGATATCAAGCGCTCCATCGAAGCCTACAAGCGCGCGGTATCGCTTAAGCACCTCGAAGTCGTCGGCGTCGACTGCCATATCGGCTCGCAACTGACGTCCTTGACGCCATTCGTCGACGCCCTCGCCAAGGTGCGCGAGTACCTCGACCGGGTATTGCTCGGCGAGATGAGAAAAGAAGGCGCGCAGATTCGCTATCTCGATCTCGGCGGTGGTTTGGGCATCAACTATAACGATGAGAATCCGCCCCTGCCCGATGCCTATGCCAAGGCGATCATTAAAGGTCTGGAGGGGCTGGACGTAACGCTGATTCTCGAACCGGGCCGGGTGATCGTCGGCAACGCCGGCATTCTCATGACCGAAGTGCAGTACATCAAGGAGACCGACACGAAAAAATTCGTCATCGTCGACGGCGGCATGAACGACCTTATCCGCCCGGCGCTCTACGGCTCGTACCAAGCGATTCGGCCGATTGTCGAGACCAAGGCCGAAGTCATCAACGCCGATGTGGTCGGGCCGATCTGCGAGAGCGGCGACTTCTTCGCCAAGGACCGCGACATCGCCCGGCCCAAGCGCGGCGATTTGCTGGCGGTGATGAGCGCCGGCGCCTACGGTTTTACCATGGCGTCGAACTACAATTCGCATCCCAAGCCGCCCGAGATCCTGGTCGACGGCGATAAGTATTATGTTGTGCGCAAGCGCGAGAGCTTCGAAGATTTGATCAACGGCGAGGTGATACCCGCTTCGTTGCAATAATTTCGTTAAAACCTTCCACGGTTCAAGAGTTCAAGAGTATGGAATTGCAATTTACCAAGATGCATGGGGCGGGCAACGATTTCGTCTTTCTTGATTGTTTGAAAAACAATATCGAAAACCTTGAAGCCGTGGCCAGGCAGCTCTGCGACCGGCGCTTTGGCATCGGCGCTGATCAATTGCTCACCGTGCATCCATCGGTAGTCGCCGATTTCAAAATGGAGATCTACAACGCCGACGGCAGCCAGGTGGAGATGTGCGGCAACGGCATCCGCTGCTTCGCCAAATATGTCTACGATCATGGCATTACGGAGAAACGCACTCTCGAAGTGGAGACTCTAGCCGGCATCATCCGGCCGAAGATCGTCGGCGATCTAGTAGAGGTCGATATGGGCGAGCCGATTCTCGATGGGCGTAAAATTCCTGTCGATGCCGACGGCGAGATTAAAAATCGACCGCTCACGGTGCAGGGTAAAACTTACGAAATCACCTGCGTGTCGATGGGCAACCCTCACTCGGTGATTTATCTCGACGATATCGATTCTTTGGATCTGCAAAAGATCGGTCCCGATTTCGAGCATCATCCGTTTTTTCCCAAGCGGGTGAACACCGAGTTCGTCAAGATCATCAGTCGGACGGAAGTCCGCCAGCGGACCTGGGAGCGCGGCGCCGGAGAAACCTGGGCTTGCGGCACCGGCGCCAGCGCCGTCGGCGTTGCCGGCGTGATCACCGGCCGCACGGCACGGAAAGTTACGGTCCATCTCAAGGGCGGCGATTTGGTGATTGAATGGCGCGACAACAATCGCGTCTATATGACCGGCGGGGCGACGGAAGTGTTTCACGGCACGGTTCTGCTCGCATAGGAGTTTAAGATTATGTTTAGCGGTTCGATGGTTGCGCTGGTGACGCCATTCAAAAACGGCCAGGTCGACTGGCCCAGTCTTGAGGCGCTGGTCGAGTTTCACCTGGAAAACGGCACCAACGGCATTGTTCCTTGCGGCACCACCGGCGAGTCGGCGACCCTCAGTCACGCCGAGCATGACGAAGTCATTCGCATTGTCATCAAGACCGTCAATAAACGCGTGCCGGTGATCGCCGGCACGGGGTCCAATTCCACGGATGAGGCGGTGCGCTTAACCCAAGAAGCGGAAAGATCCGGCGCCGACGGCGCGTTGATGATCTCGCCCTATTACAACCGGCCGACCCAGGAAGGCATCTATCAACATTATAAAAAGGTCGCCTCGGCAGTCGGTATCCCGCTGATCGTCTACAACATTCCGGGCCGCACCGGTTCTAAGATCGAACCTGAGACTTTGGCGCGTCTTGCCGAAATCACGAACGTTGCCGGCGTCAAGGAAGCCACCGGCTCGGTGGACCAAGCCATCGACGTGATTCGCCTGTGCGGCGACCGTCTGGCGGTCTACTCGGGCGAAGATTCGTTGATTTACTCGCTCATGTCTCTCGGCGGCAAAGGGGTGATCTCGACGGTCGCCAACGTCGCACCGAAGCAGACCGCGCAGCTTGCCCAAGCTTGTCTGGCAGGCAGATGGGACGAGGCGCGCAAGATGCAATTCCAACTGATTCCGCTGATCCGCAGCCTGTTCATCGAAACCAACCCGATCCCGGCGAAGACCGCGCTTGCGTTGATGGGTAAATGCAGCGGCGAACTGCGTTTGCCGATGACGCCGATGGCTGAGAGCAATTTGCAGCGCCTAAGAGTAGCCCTCGGCGATTTCGGGCTGCTGCAAAACTAGATGGCACTGGGAATTATCGTCTGTGGAGTCGGCGGGCGCATGGGCGGCGCGGTGATCCGCGCGGCGCAGCAGTCCGCTGAAATCGAAGTCGTTGCCGCCATCGATAGACCTAAGAGCAAGCGCATCGGCAAGGATGCCGGGGAAATCTCCGGTATTAGCAAGCTTGGCGTGACCGTCAGCGAACAGATTGCACCTGCGCTCAAACCCAACTCAGTGATCATCGATTTCACCAATCCGGAAGCTTCCCTCGGTTATCTAAAAGCCGCGGCGAAGCTACACATCCCCATTGTCATAGCGACCACCGGCTTCGATGCCAAACAGTTGGGAGCTATCAAGCGGCTTGCCCAGCGAACTCCGACATTATTGTCGGCGAACACCAGTTTGGGTGTGAATGTCTTGGTTGCGCTTTTAGGCAAAGCCGCGAAGATGCTTGGCGACGACTATGACGTGGAGATCGTCGAAGCGCATCACCGCTTCAAGAAAGACGCGCCCAGCGGCACGGCCTTGGCGCTCGGCCGCTCGGTCGCCAATGCGCTCAATCGCGAATTGAACAAAGTCGGCATCAACGGCCGCAAGGGCATGGTCGGCGCGCGCGGCAAAAAAGAAATAGCTCTCTTGTCGGTTCGCGCCGGTGATATCGTCGGCGAGCATACGGTTATTTTTGGCGGTATCGGCGAGCGGCTTGAATTTATCCATCGCGCCCACAGCCGCGACACCTTCGCCCACGGCGCCATCCGCGCGGCGCAATGGTTGGCGCGGCAAAAGCCCGGATTGTACGGGATGCAGGATATGCTGAGCTGGTAGTTCGCAGCGGCTGCGGTATCACGATTGCGCAGTATTAACCCCCACGAACCGGTTTTTGCCGCTTTTTGACTCTCTTTGTTGCATCCCTTAGAGTAATACCATTCATCTCTAGATAGGATTTTTTAATGGTCGAAATGGACAAGATCGTGTCGCTGTGCAAGCGGCGCGGGTTTATTTTTCAGTCGAGTGAGATTTATGGCGGCACCGGCTCTTGTTGGGACTATGGGCCGCTCGGAGTCGAGCTCAAGAACAACGTCAAGCGCGCTTGGTGGCGCGATTGCGTGCACAGCCGCGGCGACATGGTCGGGCTCGATGCGTCGATTCTAATGCATCCGCGGGTCTGGCAGGCGAGCGGCCATTTGGAGCACTTCACCGATCCGATGGTCGACTGCAAACTTTGCAAAGGGCGCTTTCGTGCCGATAAACTTGAGGACGCGCGTTGCCCGCAAAAGCCGTCGAAACAGCCAGGGCAGCACGACGCTTGCCAGCTCACCGAACCGCGCATGTTCAATTTAATGTTCAAGACTTTCATGGGGCCGGTGGAGGATGATGCCGCGGTCGCCTATCTGCGGCCGGAGACCGCCCAGGGGATTTTCGTCAATTTTGAAAATGTCCAGCAATCGATGCGTTTGAAGCTGCCCTTCGGCATCGCCCAGATCGGTAAGTCCTTCCGCAACGAGATCACGCCCGGCAATTTTACTTTTCGCACCCGCGAGTTCGAGCAGATGGAAATTGAATTTTTCGTCATGCCGGGGACCGACGAAGACTGGCACCAGCGCTGGCTCGACGAGCGCTTCGCCTGGTATCCGAAGTACGGCATTCGCAAGGAGAACTTACGGCTGCGCGAACATGAGAAAGATGAGCTGGCGCATTACGCCAAACGCACAGCCGACATCGAATATCTTTTCCCAATGGGTTGGAGCGAACTGGAGGGAGTCGCCAACCGCACCGACTTCGACTTGAAGCAGCACGCCCAGTTCAGCGGCAAGACGCTGGAATACTTCGACGAAGAGAGCAAGCAAAAAATAGTTCCCTTCGTCATCGAGCCGTCGGCTGGCGCCGACCGCGGCACCTTGGCGTTCCTCGTCGATGCTTATCGCGAGGACGAAGTGAAGGGGGAGAAGCGCGTGGTTCTGAACTTTCATCCCGAGCTGGCGCCGATCAAAATCGCGGTTCTGCCGCTCTTGAAGAAGAACCCACAGATCGTCGAGACCGCGCATAAGCTGTGCGCCGATCTGCGCAAGCGTTGGCATTCGGTGTACGACGACACGGCATCCATCGGCAGACTCTACCGCCGCCAAGACGAAGTCGGCACGCCGTTCTGCGTCACCGTCGACGTCCAAACCGTCGGCGATGACAAGGCCGCCGCCGACGGCAAAGTAACGATTCGCGACCGCGACAACATGCAGCAGATTCGCGTGGCGCTTGCGTCACTGACCGCAGTCATGGAAAAACTCATGGACGGCGGGTGGGCGAGCGTGCATGGCGAGCTTGGCGTCACGCGAGATTAAAACCTAGCGCGACATAGGTGCAACCGAAAAGAAGAATGGTCGCAAAGAGCGCAAAGGGCGCAGAGTTGGGATTCGTAGGGGCGGGTTTGAAACCCGCCCTCTTCGTTTGCGCACGCAGACCGCGAACCAAAGGATAGAGAGATTCTTCGCTACTACCACCGGGTCAAGTTTCTCGTTGACCGCTACCGCCGGCTGCTCCTGCTCGGCGTTGTTTCCCTGATCGCCACCGATCTTGCCGGCATCGCCTTGCCGTGGTTGATCAAGGGCGGCATCGACACGGCGTTGCGCGCCAAGGATGGCAACGTTTCGCTGCTGAGTTACCCGCTGCTGATACTTGGCGCGGCTTCGCTGCAAGGGTTTTTCCGCTACTGTTGGCGCATCAATATTCATGGCTTCTCGCGCCGCTGCGAGGCCGATTTGCGCGATGTGGTGTTTGCCCATCTGCAGAAGCTGCCGCTCAGTTATTTTCAGTACAACAAGATCGGCGACCTGATGTCGCGCCTGACCAACGACATCCATGCGGTGCGCGAGCTCATGGGATTCGGCTCGCTGGCGATCGTCGATGCGCTGGTGGTGATTTTTTTCAGTTTGACGCTGATGATCGCCATCGATCCTTGGTTGACCTTGTGGTCGATGATGGCGATGCCGTTCATACCGATCGTCGTGCGCTTCTTCGGCCGGCATATTTTCCGCTGGTCGCGCGCGACCCAGGATCAACTGAGCGAGATGAGCGCCTACACGCTGGAGAACTTTTCCGGCATCCGGGTCGTTCAAGCTTACGCTCAGGAAGAAAATCAAATCCGCGGCTTTGATCGCATCAGCTCCGAGTACCGGAAGAAGACCATGTGGCTGGCGACGCTGTGGGGGATATTCTGGCCGCTCATGCAGGTCCACGCCGGCATCGCCGCGACCATCGTGCTCTGGCTCGGCGGGCGCCAAGTATTGGCGGGAACCATGAGCCTGGGCGAATACGTCGCTTTCAACGGCTATCTGGCGATGCTTACCTGGCCGCTCATGGCGATCGGCTATACCGCCAATCAATATCAGCGCGGCACAGCGGCGTTGACGCGCATTGCCGAAGTTCTGGATACGCCGGTCGGCGCGCGCTATGCCAGTCCCGCGAGTTTCGCGACGCCACCGGCCGTGCGTGGCGATATTGAGTTGCGCAATTTGACTTTCGCCTACGGCACCGGCCAAGCGGCGGAGCTGCGCAATATTAATTTGCATGTTGCCGCCGGCAAGGTCTGCGGCATCATCGGCGAGACCGGATCGGGCAAGAGCACGCTGGTCAATCTTATGCTGCGGCTTTATGAGCCGGCAGAGAATTCGATTCTCATCGATGGTATCGATATTCGCCAGATGCCGTTACGCCAGCTGGAGGACGCCGTCGGCTACGTCTCGCAGGATATTTTTCTTTTCTCGGGATCGGTGCGGGAAAATATTTTACTGGGCGTCGAGAATGGCGCGTTGGCGCGCGTCGAAGAGGCGTCGCGGATCGCCCAATTGCTGCCGGCCATCGAGTCTTTTGGCGCCGGCTTCGACACCATCATCGGCGAGCGCGGCGTGCGCCTGTCGGGCGGACAGAAGCAGCGCACCGCGCTGGCGCGGGCGTTGATCAAAAATCCGCCGATTCTGATTCTTGACGACGCTTTTTCCAGCGTCGATGTCGAGACTGAAGAAGAGATTCTGCGCGAGCTCAAACAGTTCATGCGCGGCCGGACCACACTTTTGATTTCCCACCGGATCTCGACGGTGCGCGACGCCGACATGATCATCTACCTGCGCGGCGGTGAGATCATCGAGCAGGGTACTCATGACGAACTCCTGGCGCAGCGCGGCGCTTATTTCAGCTTGTACCGGCGCCAGAGCTTGGAACGGGAAGTCGCCAGCTTGATGCTTGAGGATGGGCAGCGATGATCGGCGCGCAGCTTCCCGATGAGGAGATTCTCGGCAAGGCCTACGACGCGCGCTTGATGGCGCGCATCCTGCGCTACCTGCGGCCCTACTGGAAGCTACTCGCGGTGGCGTTTGTCTTTTTGTTGCTGCAGACCGGCACGCAGCTACTCGGTCCCTATATCACCAAGATTGCCATCGACCGGTATGTCGCCACCGGAGATATTCCCGGCCTCGATTTGATGGCGTTGGCCTATCTCGGGGTCGTCCTGTGCGGCTTTGTCGTGTTGTTTATCCAGACCTACACCACCGAGTATATCGGCCAGCGCGCGATGCATGATCTGCGTCTGGAGATCTTCAGCCATTTACAAAAGCAGGACCTGGCCTATTTCGATCGCAACGCCGTTGGCCGGCTGATGACCCGGACGATCAACGATGTCGAGACGCTGAACGAACTATTCAGCACCGGCGTCGTCGGTCTTCTCGGCGATGTCTCGATCGTTTTCGGGATCGCGGCGGTGATGCTTTGGCTCAACTGGCAACTGGCGCTGGTCTGCCTGGCGGCGTTTCCGGTGATTATTTTTCTCAGCCGCTTCTATCGCCGGCGCGCCCGCGAGGTCTATCGCCAGAGCCGGCTGATTCTTGGCCGGCTCAACGCCGGCTTGCAGGAAAACATCGCCGGCGTGGCGACGGTGCAAGCGTTCGGCCAAGAGGAGCGGATGTACCGGCGCTTTCAACAGATCAACCTCAACTATCGCGATGTCTTGTTGCAGAGCATTCGCAACAACGCCGTGTTCTTTCCGATCATCGAAGTGTTCAGCGCGATTTCCGTCGGCTTGCTGCTCTGGTACGGCGGATTTCAGGTTTTGGGCCATGCCGTCGAAGCCGGCGTGCTGGTGGCGTTCCTCCAGTACATTCAGCGCATGTACCAACCGATCCGCGACCTGGCCGAGAAATACAACATCATGCAAGCCGCCATGGCCTCGTCGGAACGGATTTTTCTGTTGCTCGATCAACCGGAGACGGTCAAGAACCCAGGACAACCCAAGCGCGCTGAAAAGTTCGCCGGCGCGGTCGAATTCAAAAACGTCCAGCTCTCTTACCAGCCGGGCGATCCGGTGCTGAAGAAATATTTCTTTTCGGGTGCGGCCGGGTGAAAAAATCGCACTGGTGGGCGCCACCGGCGGCGGCAAGACGTCGATCATCTCCGCCCTCTGCCGCTTCTACGATGTCGACAGCGGGCAGATTCTCGTAGACGGCATCGATGTCCGGGAGTGGAACAAGCAGGAGCTGCGCCGCCATTTAGGTCTGGTGTTGCAGGATGTGTTTCTCTTTTCCGGCGACATCGCGACCAACATTACACTGGGTGACCCGCGGATTAGCGAACAGACCATGGTCGAAGCGGCGGCACGGGCGCAGATCACGCCGGTTCATCGACAAGCTGCCCAAGCGCTTCCATGAAGAAGTCCAAGAGCGCGGTTCGACTTTGTCGCAGGGGCAGCGCCAGTTATTGTCTTTCGCCAGAGCGCTCGCCTTCGACCCGAAAATTCTCATTCTCGACGAGGCGACAAGCTCGGTGGACACGCAGACGGAAGGGTTGATTCAAGAAGCGCTGAGCGAACTGCTGAAAAATCGCACGGCACTGATCGTCGCGCACCGGCTGTCGACGATCAAACACGCCAACCGGATTCTCGTCGTTCACAACGGTGAGATCAGGGAAGAGGGCAATCACGAGGAGTTGTTGGCGCGCGGCGGCTTGTATGCGCGTTTATACGATTTGCAGTATCGTTTTCAGGAACGCGATACGGCGGTGGCGGCTGCCGCCGTCGCGCCGGGGTGACGAAACGCCGCAAGACCTTGCGCCCCTAGGTTAGTAATCCCAATTTTGTACTCGCGCTAAAACCTGGGAAAATTTTGCTCAGGTCTTTCTGGCCAAGATGGCGTGTCAGCACTTCGCCGCAGACCGTGCGGAAGTCCGTGGTGAGAGCGAGGTCTCTTCCTTCGTTAAGGATTTCCGGCGCGAGGCCGGGCCAGCGGCCGTAGACTTTGCCGCCGCGCACGCGGCTGCCCATGGCAAACATCACGTTGGCGTGGCCGTGGTCGGTGCCGCGATTGCCATTCTCCCGCGCGGTGCGGCCGAACTCCGACATCGTCAGCAGCACGACATCGTCCATGCGGTCGCCGAGGTCGCGGTAAAATGCCGCGAGCCCTTCGGCCAATTCTTTCAGCCGATTGGCCAGCTGGCCGGTGGCGCCACCCTCGTTGGCGTGGGTATCCCAGCCGCCGATCTCGGTGAAAGCGAGTTCCAAACCGACATCGGCTTTGATCAAGCGGGCGATCTGGGCCAGGCCGGTGCCAAATCGGCCCGCCGGGTAGCGTTCCGCCGAGAGCGGTATTTTGGCATCGAGTCGTTTGAGCTCAGTCATCGCGCCAAAGAGACTCTCGGCGCCGAAGCGGAGCTCGCGGTCCTGGGTGTTGGCGTAGAGTTTCTGCAAAGCCTTGCCCAGGGCTTCATTGCGGAAGCGAAACTCCTCGATGGACGACAGCGTTAGCGCCGGCGCTCGGCCTGACAACATGCGTGGTAGCTGTGCGGTAACGGCGATGCCGCGAAAGTGCGATTGGTTTTTTCTGCTTTCCAGTAAACAGCGGTTGAGCCAGCCGTCCGGCGTGCTTTTGATGCCCGGCGTGCCGATCTCCATGTAGTCCTGGGCGTCGAAATGGGAACGCGTGTTATCGGGCGAACCGGTCGCCTGAATAAAACCCAAATGGCCTTTGTCATAGATGCTTTTTAGCGACGCCAACGCCGGATGCATTCCATAAAAGCCGTCGAGATCGATGGCGCTTTCATCATTCGATCCAGGTTCGCGCACGGCGATACTCGGGCGGAGTTGGTAATAGGCCGGATCCTTGAACGGAATGACCACGTTCAAGCCATCCATGGCGCCGCGCTGAAACACCACGACGAGAGATTTGTTCTTTGCCGACTGTGCTTGCGCAGTGCGGACGAGAAACGCCGGTGGTAAGCCCAGGGCAAGAAAGCCCAAACCGGTGGATTGTAAAAAATGGCGGCGCGAGGAGTTCATTTCTACCTCCTTTGAAATTCCGGCGCCGCTAGCAACAGCGCAATAGCTTGATTGCCGTCGGTCTCGGCCAGAGCAGTTTGAGTCGCCGGCGATAGCGAATCCGGCGCGATGCGGCGGATCAGCCCGTCGCGATTGTTCAGCGTTTCCGCCGGCACTTTGGCTCCGGGTAATCGGTTGGCGACCAGATCGGTGACGAAGTTCATGCGCGTCAGCAACATATCGGCGCTGACCCACGAGGCCGCGATGTCGGGGTAGCCGGTGGGTGCTTGGGCTAGGAATAGCGGTTCGCCCATGCGCCCCAAGTAGCGCAGCAGTTGGTGCGTTACCTGCGCTTCGCTGCCGGTAATCCGTAGGGCGCTAGCGACGAACTCGAAGGGATTTTTCATCTTGGCCTGATAAAGGTCGCGGGCGAAAAACTCCGGCGCGTCGACGATGGCGCGCAGGACCGCCGGGATATTGCCGTCACTCTGGCGAAACGCCTCGACGGCTTTGTTGACGATCGCCGGCGGAGGATCGTCGGCGCTGAAGCGGCGGACCAACTTCGTCGCGATGAACTGCGCCGTTGACGGGTGCTTGACCAGTATGTCGATGACGCGCAGACCATCGTCCATGCCGCCGCCGCGTGGAATGCGTTGGCCCAGGACGGTCTTTTCGCCGTTGTCATGGATGCGTGGCTCGAAACGAAACACACCCTGGCCCCGCGGCTGGACAATCGTCCAGCCGGTAAAACAGCGGGCGACCTCCTGAACGTCTTTTTGCGTGTAACCGCCGTCGACGCCCAAGGTATGGAGCTCCATCAGCTCGCGCGCGTAGTTCTCGTTCAAGCCGCGGCGCCGATTGTTCGGCCCGCCCATTTGGGCGCCGGGCGAATCCGGACTGGCGCTCATCCAGTTGTCCAAGTAAAAGAGCATCGCCGGGCTTTTTGCCGTTGCCACCAACAAATCCTTAAATTTACCTAAAGCCAGCGGCCGGATCGTATCGCGATCATAGGCTGTCGTCAGCCAGCGGTTGGCGCCCTTGGCGATGTAGATGTTGAAGTGATTGCTCCAGAAATCCACCATGACTTCAAAGAGCTGACGGTTGCTGTAAAGCGCGCGCAAAAGCTTGGCCTGTTGCAGTTCGAGGATGACGACGCGAGGGCCTTCCATGGACTCCATGGCCATTCCGACCTGCTGGTCGGCTTGCTGCCTTTGTAATCTTGGCGGTGGATAGAGTTCGATCAGCTCGCGGCTGTTAAGCCGCATGGTTTTCAACCCCGCGACTTTTTCGTCGGCGGTATTGTCCGTTATCCGTTCCGGCGTGAGCTGTTCGTCAAGATAGGCGCGGATGCCGATTCGGCCGGCCCTTTGGACAGCTTCCTGAGTTGGGCCGAAGCTCGTGCGGTTTAGGAAATGGATAATCTTTTGCTCTTGGCTGAGGGGCGTGCTCACGGCTACTCCTTGTCGCGGCCACTTTGCATTTTCTCGCGGAAGCGCCGCTTTTCTTCGAACCTGCTCTGGTCTTTACGCTCGCGAAATTTTTCCCTTAGCTCCTGCTTTTCATGGGGCGACATCTTGTCGAAATTCTCGCGCATCTTCTCGCGCCGCTCCAACTTCTCCTCTACGCGCTGGTCGCGCCGCTCCATCAGCTTTTGGCGCAGTTCCTGGCGCTTCTCCGGCGACATGTCGCGCAATGCCTGCATGCGACGTTTGATCTCTTCACGCCGTTCGGGCGGCAGCTTGCGATACTCTTCCCAGCGTTTTTGTAAGCGCTCGCGTTCTTCCGGCGTGAGTTTCTGAAAACGCTCGAAATTTCTCCGGGCGGCGGCCCGCTCGTCGGACGGGAGTTTGCGCCAGTTGTCGAACTTATCTTGTAGGTCGGCTTTTTCCTTGGGATCGAGGTTTTTCCAGCGCTGGAAGCGCTCGCGCATTTCTTGTTTTTCTTGCGGCGACATTTTCTCCCAGCGCTCGCCAGATTCCTGTTCGCTTTGAGCGGCCATCGCGCTAGGTTGAGCGGCTTGGCTCGATGCCCGCGGGGTTAGCAGGGCTGCCGCAAGCCCAAGTGCGATCGCTGCTTTGCCAATGAGCTTCACTTGGGGGGCTCCTTCTTTTTCACCGGCGACGGTTTTGGCGGCACGCTATTTTTGGCCTGTTCGCCGACCGACTCGACATGGTTCAATTCGCGCATCATTTCCATCTGCTTGATCATTTCCATTTCGCGCAAAAACTCCATGATCTGGAGCATCTCCTTGTCCGGCAGCTGGGTTTCCTTGGTCGCCCCCAGTGCCGGCTGAGCGGCCGCCAGCAATAGCGTCAAAGGCAACCAGGTGCGGTGATTCATGCGCCGATTTCCCTAGGCGGCGGTGTTGCCTTGGATGTCCATGACTTCGAGCAGTTCCAATTCATCCAAAACATCCATGGCGCGGAAGAATTCCAAATTCTCCGCCACCGGGAGAGCTTCAGTCAACTCAACGTCCGGCGTGCCGTTCTTGGCGGGCCACAGGCCGCCACCGAGGGTGAAGGTCAGCGCCAGGACCACCACCGCGGCGGTGGCGAGGGCGGATAGGTAGCCAGGTTTGAAAATCGCCGTGAAATTTTGCCACCAAGTTTTGTTTTCAACCGCGGCGTCGATCTTGTGGCGCAACTCACGGTTATAGTTCATCCAGAACTCTTGCGGCGGCGTGTCGGCTGTGACCGTCAGCGGCAGCAGCGATGCGAGTTCGTTCAAGTAGCCCGAGCAGCCGGCGCAATTGGCGGCATGGGCTTGAAGCCGCGCGCGTTCGGCGCCGTCCAAGTCGCCGTAATGAAGCAGCACGAGGTCCGCTTCCAAGTCTGCGCAGGCGCTTGCTGCCGGGTTGATTCGCTCCGTCATAATTCCTCCTAGACCAATTCCGCCAAGCTTTGCCGCAGCGTGGTGACCGCGCGGTGCAAATGCACTTTCACTGTGCCCTCGGCGGTTTCCATGGTCGCGGCGATTTCTCTAATCGATAGTCCTTGATTGTTTTTCAAAATAAATGCCATGCGCTGTTTCGCCGGCAGCTTTTGCAGGGCGGCGTCGACTTTACGCGAAAGCTGTCTCGGCCAGCACATGTTGTTCCGGCGCCAGCGGCTGGGCCGGATTATGCGACGGTTCCATTTGACTCTCGATGGTCTCGTCAAACTCGCCGGCGGAGATGCGCTTGGCGCGCCGCTTGTAGTCGAGACAGACGTTGACGACGATGCGATAAAACCAAGTGTAGAAACTCGAACGGCCGTCAAAGTTTTTCAAGTAAGTAAACGCTTTCAAGAACGCCTCTTGCGACAGATCCTTGGCCTCCTCGCGATCGCGGGCGAAGCCAAAGCGATATTATAGGCCTTCTGTTTGTGGCGCTCGATCAGTTCTTCGAACGCCCGGCGGTCGCCCCGTTGGGCCAACGCCACCAACTCCTCATCCCCAGAGTTCGCCAATTGGCTGGTCCTGCCTTTCGTCGATTCACGCGCGCTCGCATCAGTGTGGAGGGGGCGGCGGAAGAATTCAAGTTCTGTCCGCCGCTTGAAGGAATGCCATGGTCGACTCCCGGTTAGTTCTTTACGGCGTCGCGGCGATCGCTTCGCAGCTCTTTGCGATCCTGGCGCCGTTCTACGCGGTCCTGTTTCAATTCCTTCCTGTCGCCTTTAATCTCTGCCTTGCCCTGGGCGATCTCTGTGCGGTCTTGGGCGATTTCTTCTTTGCTAGCGCCGTTCTTGAGATCGCGGCGTAACTCTCGGCGGTCAGAGCGCAGTTCTTTGCGGTCCTTGCGCAACTCTCGGCGGTCGGCTTTGATCTCATGGCGGTCGCCGCGAATTTCCTTGCGGTCCTGTCTCAACTCGGCTTTCTCCACCGGGGTGATCTTGGATTCCGCGGCAATTAGCGGCGAGCCTGCCAGCGCCAAAGTCGCCACGAACAATCCGCGTACCCATGATCGATTTAGTTATTCATATCGAATGCCTCCTAGGCTAGTTTTTGCGTTCGTGTAGCGGTTAGACGGCGCAAGCCGCGGATCGGTTTACCGGTTCCACTAGAAAAACTCACTAACGGGTTATCTAGCTGGAAAGCCGGCCTGTTAGCGGCTGTTTCGGCTGTCTGTCTCGGCTCCGTTCGTGGCTAGCAGCCGATACGGCGAATGGCTGGGATTCAGGGAAGCTCCGGGCACTAGTCCGGCGCCAGGTGCCGAGGTGCGATTTGACCCATGCGGCATGGTCAGCAGCGCATTATCGGATGGTCTGAATCTAGTGGCCGTGAAAATGGCAGCGGACTGTAACGAACCGGTGTTGGTGCCGGTGACTCTCGTTCGATTCCGTTAGATGGACTGTCCCGTGTTTGCGAGCGTTTTGATTGACAAGGTGAGCGCCTTTGATTAGGTTTGCTCCCATGCGGGTACTAGGAATTCGAACAGCAACGACCGTTCAGCCGTTTCGCATGCGCGGCGGCGGTGCTGTTTATTTTCTTTTTCCCGCTGCATTTTCATTTCTCCCTTGCGTCGCAACTCAGCAGCCAGTGCAGTTGTCTGCAAGGCGCGCGCGCGCAGATGGTTTTGCCTGACGATTCTCCAGACCGTTGTGCCATCGCCGCAAATTGCGGTTGTGCTTGAACCGCAGATGCGCGAGTGGAATTTCACTGCGCCACGATGTCCGTTTGTCCGCGGACCGCCTCTCTCACTCTCAGTCTAGTTCATCAAACTACAGCGATATTGGTTTTCCCTCCGTACGGGTTTGCCCGAGCGGAGGGGATTTTGTTGTCTCGTGAGGGAGGCTCATCATGGTTTCATCCGCTTTGCGGACACCATCACTGGTGGCGTCCGCCGTATTTACCGTTTTATTATTCATTTCAGAGCGCGGGCTTGGCGCAAAATACCGAGCTCGAATCGTTACGGTCGCTGGTCAAGGGCATGGAACAGCAACTGCAAAAGGCGCTGCAGCGAATCGACCAGTTGGAGCAAGAGAAGGGCACGACGGCCACGCGGGTGGATCAAGTCGAGAAGTCAGTCAGAGCGGTACAGAGCGCGCCGTCGGCGCTTAATCCAGCCATCGGCATGGCCATCGACGCCACCGCCGAGCAACGCAGCAAAGCCGGCGGGACGTTTAATTTCCGCTCGGCGGAGATCGGCATTGCGGCCTCCATCGATCCCTATGCGCGCGGCTACGCGTTTTTTAACGGCAGCGGCGAAGGCGTCGAGGTCGAGGAGGCGGCGATGGTGACGACCTCATTGCCGTGGAATTTACAAGCCCGCGGCGGGCGGTTTTTCGCCGACTTTGGCCGCTTGGCCAAGTTTCATCCCCATGAATATGCCTTTGTAAATACGCCTTTGTCTTTGGAGCGCATCGTCGGCGGCGAGTCCAAAGCCGATGGCGCGGAGTTGAGTTATCTTTTCCCGACGCCGTTTTTCTTGCGCGGCACCGTTGGCGGTTACAATAAGCTCGGCGCGGAAAACGAACGCTTGGACGATACTAAGTCACGCGCCTGGAGCCGGTTTACCTATCTCGGGCGGCTCAATACTTATTTCGATTTGAGCGATAATCACAGCATCGAACTGGGAACGAGCTTGGCCTATACGCCTTCGATTCGCATCCCGTCTGATCCCCATGGCGGTAGCCGGACACTCAGTGGCTTAGACTTGACCTATCGCTACCAACCGCTCGACAGCACCCTGCATCAAGGCGTGACGGTTGGCGCCGAATTTTTCGGCAACAGCGAGCGTGTCGAGCGTGAATCCGGCTTTCGCCGGATGTTCGCCCCGGGCGGCTATGCCTACGCCGAGATGAAGCTCAACCGCGAGTGGTCCGCAGGATTCCTGTACGACAACGCGCCGAACTTGGCGAGCCCAGGTAAGAAGACTCACAGCTACTCGCCGTTTCTTGACCTGGACCCTGAGCGAATTTAACCGGCTGCGCTTCCAATACAGCTACCTGGACGACAAGGTGCGCGAAGACAAAGCGGAGCGCGGTCACCAATTTTTTCTGCAATGGACGACTGTGTTGGGCAGCCATACGCATGGATTCCGTACCCGCTAACAGTTGCTCTATCTTAAAGGAGAAGCATCGATGCAAATGATTACGAAGACGTTTTCTCGCCTATCTAATTTTACTGCTTGTTTCGGTCGGCTGGGTTGGCTTAGCCGAAGCGCAGCAAATTCGCGTGATCACGACGATCCCCGATCTGGCGGATATTACGAAACAGATCGGCAAAGAGTTGGTGGACGTGGAGAGCCTCACCAGAGGCGTGGAATTCATGCATGCGGTGCCGGTGAAGCCGAGTTTCGTGCCCAAGCTTAATCGAGCCGATATGCTCGTAGCGATGGGATTGGATCTGGAAATATCATGGCTGCCGGCGTTGCTGGAAGTGGCGAACAATTCCAAGATCCATGCCCGGTCAGCCTGGCCATATCGATTGCTCAAACGGCATCAATGTAGCTGGAGGTTCCAAGAACCTTTGACCGCTCGGAAGGAGATGTCCATCCAAGGGCAATCCGCACTACAATCTCGACCCGGTAAACGGCAGAATTATGGCGCGTAACATCGCCGACGGCTTGGCGCGAAATTTTCCCCAGCATAAGGCGACGTTCGACAAGAATCTGAACGGCTTATCTGACGGAGTTGGACAAAGCGATCGTCCGTTGGCAGAGCATGGCAGCGCCGCTTAAGGGGTCAAGATTGTGGCCTACCATCAGGATTGGACCTACTTCGCCAATCGGTTCGGGCTTCAGCAGATCGGTAGCATCGAGCTCAAGCCGGGCATCGAACCGACGCCCAATCACTTGGTTGGTCTGGTCCAACATATGCAGCAGGAAAAGGTGCAGGTGATCATCTACGGTGCCCAAAGCGATCGCTATCCGACGCCAGCTGGCAGGCCAGACCGGTGCCGCTGTGGTGCGATTGCAGAAGCATCGCCGGCGCGACGGCGGAGACCGACACCTACATCAAATTCATCGACTACAACGTCAGGAGTTTGCTCGCCGCGCTCAAAAAGAGTTAAGACATCGATTCCGATGCAATGATCGATAGCGCTCATAACCGATGCGGGAGAGCTTCGATGAGCTAGCGTCTCCCCTTGGTTTCGTCTTCACGAGCAACGACCTCGGATACGACGGATGTCGCCGGTTCTTGAAAGACGTCGACCTCGATATTCGTGCCGGTGATCTTATCGCGATGGCCGGGCCCAACGGTTCCGGCAAGACGACAATCTTCCGGACGATTCTGGGTTTTCTTGCCCGTGATCAGCGGTTTGCTGGTGCGCAACTGCGCGCTCAGCGAGTTCGGCTACGTGCCGCAGAGCTCGGCACTGGACTCGACGTTTCCGATCACCGCGCGCGAAGTGGTGGCGATGGGCGGCTATGGCCGGCTAAAGCCGTATCAGAGGTCTACCGGCGACGAGAAAAACAGCGACTGGACGATGTGCTTGAACAGGTTGGTTTAGCCATCTTGCAAGACGCTCGTTTTTTTCGCTGTCGGGTGGCCAGAGACAGCGCATGCTGATCGCCCGCGCTCTGATGGTCGGCCCCAAGATTCTCTTTCTGGATGAGCCGTTGGCGGGCGTCGATCCGGAGTCGCAAAAAGCGATCAGCGATCTGCTGGTCAAATTGAATCGCGATGAGAGACATTGCCGTTTTCTTTTCGAGTCATGATCTACGCATGGTGCGGAGCGTCGCCGAGCAAAGTCCTGCGCGTCGACGGTGGCAGAGTGGCGTGGGAGGAAGGAGCGGTGGCACAACATCCATGGTGAGTTTTTGGGAAATTTTCAGTCCGTCATTCTTGCTTTTCCCGGCTTTGCTGGGCAGTGCCATCCTCGCGTTGGTTTGCCCGCTGGTCGGTGCGCACTTGATGCTGCGCCGGCGGGTTTTCCTCGGCTTGACGCTGCCGCAAATCGCCGCCTGCGGCGTGGCGTTTACGTTTTGGATTTATCATGCCACCGGTTTCACTCACGGCAGTGGCGGCGAACGGCTATTGGCGATGGCCGGTTCACTGTTGTTCACGTTGGCCGGCATGGGACTGCTTGCCTATCTTGATCGCCACGCGACCGGATCGCCGGAAGGCCGGCTCGCGGCGGCTTACGCCCTGGCGTCGGCATTGACGATTTTGTTCATTGTCTTTAACCCGGCCGGTGAGCTGGAAATCCTCAATTTGCTCAAGGGCGAAGTGATTTCCCTATCCAAGGAAGAATTGAAACTGCTGGCGATCGTTTACGGCGTGGTTTATGTCGGTCTGGTTTTGTTTCGCCGGGAATTTTTACTCAACTCTTTCGACCGCGATCTGTCTTTCTTGCTCACCGGCGGCAGCGCGCAGTGGAGTTTTTGGTTGTACGTTCTGTGCGGCTTCAGCATTGCCATTGGCGTCATCATGGCTGGGCCGCTCTTGGTTTTCGGTTTCATGGTTCTGCCGCCACTGGCGGCGCGCACTTTGGCGCGCGGCATGAGTTCGTTTCTGTCGCTCTCGTCGTTGATCGGTATTTTCATCGCGGTCCTAGGGTTCTATCTATCCGTGCGCCTGGACCTGCCGCTGGGACCGACCGATGTGGCGTTTGGCTGCGTGGTGATTTTCGCCGTCTATGCTGTGCAATCCATCTTGCGCCGTGGCGGCGGGGTCGCTGGGCTAATCGTATTCGTTCTTACTCTGTGCGCCGGTTGTGGCGCCCAGCGGCCTGAAGCGCCGCTTGATCCATCGACATTGGGCCAGGGGCCGGTATGGCTCGCTTCGGTGCGCAATGGCACAGGTTCGGACTTGCGTTTGCCCGGCACGAATCCGTTGCGCTCTTTGGGTGAGATGGCCGGCAAGCTGTCGCCGGAGTCCCGGCCCACAGTGATGGACTTGCTTCGTGGTTCCTTGCAGCGCGAACTCCAGCACCGACAAATTACCGTGTCATTGCCGGAAGAGCGCGATGTCCGCTTGCAGTCGTTTCCTTTCGATGCGTGTGAGCGCCGCGGCCAATGCGCGCACGGCCAACCTCTCTGGTTGGTTGTGGCTGTGGGAGATCCGCCGTTGGCATACCGACGGCCGTTCGCCGCTGCGGACGGTGGTGGAGATGCAATTGGTGCGCATCGAAAATGGGGCGGTGAGTTGGCAGCGCCAGATTGTCAAAACGGTGCCGCTCTCCGGTGCCGCGAGATTGGATGAGACCTCCGCCGACGCGATCAGGGACATCCTGCGCGAAGTCTTTGGGACCTAAAGTCGGTAATCCTATTCCGAACGGCTTCAGCGCGTCTACGAAATTCTCAACCGGGTTTACACCAAAAGACACTTTGATATAGTGCCCCGCCAAGTGGTGAACTATGGCTTCGATCCTGATTAAAAACATCGGCACGTTGGTCACGGGCAAATTAGAAAGTCCGCTTAGGCAGGCGGACTCGATCTTCATTAAAGACGGTCTCGTTCAAACCATCGGCAACGGTTTGAATCAAGCCGCCGACCAAACCATCGACGCCAACGGCATCACGGCAATTCCCGGCTTGATCGATTCGCATTCGCATCCATCCATCGGTGAGTACACGCCGGCGCAGAATTCACTCGGCTGGATCACCAACTACATGCATGGCGGCGTGACCGCGTTAATCTCCGCCGGCGAATTGCATCTGCCGGGGCTGCCGCTGCCGCCTGATGCGCGCACGGCGCTGTCGGTCGCCATCGTCACCAAGAAGTGCTACGACAACCTGCGGCCGTCGGGGGTGAAAGTTCATGCCGGCACATTGCTCTTAGTGCCGGGTTTGACGGAAAAAGATTTCGACGAGATTCAAGCCCTCGGCATCAAGCTAGTCAAATTCATTTTCTACGACTACAGCCTGTTGCCCAACGGCGAAGCCAACCGCTACGTCGACTGGGCGCACGCCCGCGGCATCAAAGTCAAGATTCATTCCGGCGGCGTGTCGCGTTCCGGCGTGAGCCAGGTGGCCGGCTTCGACATGGTGCAGAAGATCAAACCGGACATCATCGGCCATATCACCGGCGGGCCGATCCCCATGCCTGAAGCGGACATGCTGCGTATCGCCAACGAAACCGAATGCTTCATGGAAATTTGTACATCGGGAAATTACCGGCTGGCGTTGAGTCTCGCGCGCGCGGTCAAAGCCAACGGCCGTTACGACCGGGTGCTGATCGGCACGGACACTCCCGGCGGTACCGGCGTCGTGCCGCGCGGTATTCTGCGCGAGATCGCGTTCATCTCTTCGGTCGGTGAAATTCCGCCGGAAAAAACCATCTGCATGGCCACCGGCAATGTCGGCCGCGCTCATGACTTGAATCTCGGCATTCTCGAAGAGGGGCGGCCCGCTGATATCGTCCTGCTGCACAAGATCACCGGTTCGGTCTCGAAGGATGCGCTCGACTCCTTCGCCAAAGGCGATTTGCCGGGGATTTCCTACGTCATCATCGACGGCGTCGTTCAGGTCGCCGGACGCAGCCAGCAAACGCCGCCGCCGGAGCGGGCCGCCAGCGAGCCGTGTTGTTAAAGGAGAGTCGATCGTGAGTCAATTCGAATTCGGCGTTGGGCTTTTTCCCACCGAGCCGTTGCAGAAAATGATTCATCTGGCCAAGGTGAGCGAAGAGGTCGGCTTCAGCCATATTTGGGTCGGCGATTCGCATCTTATTTGGCGCGAAGCCTACATCAACATGGCGGCGATGGTGCTCAACACCACCAAAGTGAAGTTGGCCACCGGCGTGACTAATCCGTTGACGCGCCATCCCTCGGTGTCGGCCAGCGGCTACGCGACCTTGGAAGAGTATGCGCCGGGGCGAATGATTGTCGGCATCGGACTGGGCGACAGCTCGGTGGAAACCATGGGCATGAAGCCGTCGACGCTGGCGAACTTCGAAAAATCTCTCGAGCAAATGCGCCAGATCCTCGACGGCAAAGAGGCGCAATTGCCGACGGGCAAGATCCACTTGCTGCATCCGACCAAGACGCGCGTGCCCATCTACATCGCCGCCAGCGGCCCGAAGATGCTCGAGCTCTCCGGCCGCATCGCCGACGGTATCATTGTGCTGGTCGGCGTCGCCGACGATTACATCGCCCACGCCAAGGAAAAAATCGCCGCCGGCGCCGAAGCGGCGGGACGGAAGCTGGCAGATATTAATTTAGTTCTCTGGGTGCCTTGCGCAGTCTCCGAAACCGCGAATGCCAAAGACGCGGTCAAAGCCCATGTCGCCCGCGTGGTCGCCCATCCGCTGCCCTATGTGCTCGATCCCAACGAGCAGAAAGTTTTGCAAGAGATCCGCAAAACCTACGACTACTACCATCACATGGATCAGCAGGCGAACCACGCCGAAGTGATTCCCGACTGGCTGGTCGACAAGTTCGCCATCGCCGGCACGGTGGCCCAATGCAAAGCGCAGATCGAGCGCATCAAAAAAACCGGCGTCCAGCAAATCGCCATCATTCCCTACAGTCCGCCGGGCGGCAGCCGTGAAGAGACGATTCGCGGCTTCGCCAAGGCGATGAGCTGAACCTACCAATCAAGCGCTTGCAGCGAGCGAGGCGCTTAAACAACTCGATCGAGATTTATGCTGCGAATGGGCTGACAAGTTTGTCGTTCAAAGCGCATTTTCGTACGGCGCTGATGCCGGCGAGCCTTGTAATGCACTGAATATCAACGTTTTCCTTTGGCACGTGTGTTGCTGCCTTAGAATTTCCGTAGTGGCGATCAAGTATCCAAAACCTATCCGCGGCCGGGAACAAATTTTATATTTTGGCCCAACGGCGTGCAGTTACGAACGGCGGAGACTCAGAGAAGTTTCGGTACAAACTTTGATCGGCAATACCTGTCAACAGAGATCAGGGAGAAATTCACCATGAACGTACTTATTGTGGAAGATAATCCGATTAGTGCTACAGTATTGGAGCACACACTCGACAAACACGGTTACGACACGATCACTGCGCATGACGGGAAACAGGCATTGACATGTCTGGAGTCTCACCCGGAGATTGACCTTGTCATCACCGATATCGTCATGCCCAACTCCGATGGGGTAGAACTGGTGCGCAGAATCAAGGAGCGCGATGAATGGAATGACATCCCGATCCTGGTATGCACGTCGTTGCAGCCCGAGAGCGCTAACCACCGACTCGCGGGACCAAGGGTCGAAATATCTTTTCAAGCCAATCATAGCTTCCACTCTGATTCAAAAAGTGAACGAGGCCTTTGCGCAAAAACGGCAAATCCTGCAAGACCCTGAGCTGACTAGGTCGCAGATCGGCATTGACTCCGAAGCCTTTGCCGAGGTTTTGGATAAATTTTCTCAGGCTGTGAGCGATGCAATCGTCCGACTAGAGAAGCAGGGTGAAGACGCCGCACAGGAGCCGATGGATCTGAAAGAACTTTTGGAAGGAGCCAAGCTGATTAGGGCCGAGCGGCTAAGCGAGATTCTGACTAGTCTGGAACAGTGTTCAACTGGGCAAAAGCTGGAGATGTTCCGCTCTAAGCGTCCTTTGCTATTGAGGCAATTGAAGGCGATGCAATATCACCTTGAACTCTATACCCGCTGACGACCGCAAGGCAGACCACAGACTTCAGTCGAGTAACGAGACATTGCGCCAGTGGCACTGACGAACTCAACAATGCCAACGCTTTTTTACGATCTAATTTTGCCAGCCTGCGCCGTGGCGCTCGCGCAGCGAGCGCTGAATACGAGTGCCCGGAGCCACAGAGCCAAGGAGGTTTGGGGTCTCAGAAGCGCTCGCGTCCAGAGTCATTTCTCGATGGCGAAGTGGCTGTAGGGATTACAAAGATCGACGAGACTCGGTGATGAGAAAATCCTTTTCCGATCTAGCAACAATCGGGATTGTTTGCGCGCTGTATTTTATTACCGGCAAGCTTGGGTCATGGTTGGCCGCTGTCGATCCAAGCGCAACGGTAGTCTGGCCGCCAACAGGCTTTGCGCTTGCGGCTGTCCTCCTGCTCGGCCAGCGCGTCTGGCCGGCAATCCTGTTCGGCGACTTCCTGCTAAACCTAACCACGATCGGATCATTCGAGACCTCGCTTGGCATCGCGGCGGGAAATACCGTCGAAGCGCTTGTCGGCGCCTGGCTCGCTCGCCGCTTCGCCAACGGTGGTAGCGCTTTCGATCGAGCCAGTAATGTGGTCAAGTTTGTCGTGCTTGCCGGCCTGACGAGCACAGTAATCGGCGCCGCGTTCGGCGTGACTAGTCTCTACTTAGGCGGTTTGGTCCGTTGGGATGATTATTTTGCCCTGTGCGCTACCTGGTCCCTCGGCCATTTAACCAGCAATCTAATCATAGCTCCGCTGCTCCTGGTCTGGACGGTGACGCCCTTGCCTCGTTGGCAACCCCGTTCGGTGATCGACGCCGTGTTCCTGTCGCTGCCGGTCTTGGTTGTTGGCCAGATGGTTTTCGGAGCGTGGGTTTCAAGCGATAGCAAATCTGATCCGCTAGTGTACTTGTGTATTCTACCGCTTTTTTTTGCGGCGCTCCGGTTCGGTCAACACGGGGCTGTAACGGCGACCTTTGCGATGGCGGCATCGGCAATCTGGGGTACCGCGCATGGATTCGGTCCTTTTGCGTTAGCAGAACCCAATGAGTTAGTTTTCCTGTTACAAACATTCTTGGCCACGGTCGCCGGAACTAGCCTCGTCCTCACCGCCGTTCTCTCCGAGCACAAGCACACCGAGGAGCTATTTCACCTCGTGGTGGAGTCGGTGCCCAACGGGTTGCTGATGATCGATCGCAATGACCTGGTCGTCCTGGCCAACCCCCAGACGGAAAGGATGTTTGGTTACTCCAGCCAAGAATTGCTCGGTCAGCCGGTCGAGACGTTAATACCTGGGGTGTACCGCGACCAACACCGGAGTCATAGAGAAGGACCGTTTTACCGATTTGAAAGTTCGGTCGAGGGGTGCCGGAAAGGATCTCTTCGGTGTGCGCAAAGACGGCAGTGAATTTCCCGTAGAAATCGGCTTGAACGCGGTAAACACGCCTGAGGGCGCCCAGCTTTTAGCTTCGGTTATCGATATCACCGAGCGTCGAGCGTCCGAGTCTCGGCTACAGCATAGCGAGGAGCGGTTTCGCTCCATGATCGAAAATGTCAAAGACCACGCGATTTATATGCTCGATCCCGAAGGACGCGTGCTCACGTGGAACCAAGGCGCCCAACGAACTAGAGGTTATGGCGACGACGAAATCATCGGTAAGCCTTATGATGTGCTTTTCCCAGCCGAAGATCGTGTGGCCGGCACAGCCCAAGAGCTTTTAACAACGGCGCTAGCCGAGGGTCAATGCGAAACCGAGGGTTGGCAGGCGCGCAAGGACGGCTCCAACTTTTGGGCCAGCACGATCATAACCGCGGTGCGCGACGGCGGCGGCAAGCTATGCGGTTTTTCCAACGTTACCCGCGATCTAACCCGGTGGAAGCGGATTGAGGACGAACTGACGTTGGCCAAAGAAGAGGCTGACGCGGCGAATCACGCCAAGTCGGATTTCTTGGCGAATATCAGCCACGAGATTCGTACGCCGATGGCCGGTGTGATCGGCATGTCAGGGTTGCTGTGTGACACCGAGCTCACGCCTAAGCAGCGGGAATACTGCGAGATCATCAGAGGCTCCGGCGAATCTTTGCTGACCATCATCAACGAGGTTTTGGATTTTTCCAAGATCGAGTCAGGCATGTTGGAGCTCGAGATCATCGATTTCGATCTGCGCAGCGCGATGAAAGAATTTGTCGAGCTATTTGTCCGCGAGGCCGACGACAAGGGGATTGAGCTGATTAATTTTATCCACCCCGACGTGCCGGCGAATCTAAGAGGCGATCCCGGACGACTAAGGCAGATTCTCTCCAATCTGGTCGGCAATGCGCTCAAGTTTACGACCAAGGGAGAAGTGGCCGTTGGGGTCGACGTCGTCGAGCAGAACCAGAATTCGATTAGCTTACGATTCGCAGTGAACGATACCGGGATCGGCATCGCCAAAGACAAAATTGACAAGCTGTTCAACGCTTTTACTCAAGCCGACTCCTCGATCACGCGGAAGTATGGCGGCACGGGGCTGGGATTGGCGATTTCAAAAAAATTCGTCGACCTTATGGGGGGTCAGATCGGTGTCAGCAGCGAGGAAGGTCGCGGCAGTAGTTTCTGGTTTACCGTGAAGTTGGAAAAAAGCCATTTGACTGAGCCGGCACGCCAGAGTCATGTGGATTTAAGCAGGTTGCGCATGCTGATCGTCGATGACAGCTCAACCCATCGCGCGTTGCTGGAAAGCTACCTAAGTTCATTGGGAATCGCCAGCCAGAGCGCCGCCGACGCGCCGTTAGCGTTAAAATTATTGCGCGCATCCGCGCAACGCGGCGAACTGCCGGACCTGGTCTTATTGGATTCATCGTTGCCGGGCACCAATGCTCTCGAATGGGCGCAGGCGATCAGGCGCGAGAATGGGTTGAGTCGGCTGAAGCTTTTGCTGATGACTACGGCGAGCCAGCGATTCGATCTTGGGGTCCACGATAACGGCGGTATCGACGGATTTCTCACTAAGCCTATCGGTCTTGCACCATTGATCGAGAGTTTGGCCGTGGCGACGGGAAAAGCGCCGAAGGCTGACGCTTCAACGGGGTTAACTTCGCGACACAGCAGACCGGCGCTTGCGGCGCGGCAGCCGCTGCGCATTCTCGTCGCCGACGATAATCACATCAATCAAAAGGTGGCGGTGAGTTTGCTCGAGAATCTCGGCCATCGGGCCGACGTGGTGGCCAATGGGCACGAGGCGATCAAGGCTTACAGGCTGGTTCCTTATGACATGATGTTGATGGACGTGCAGATGCCGGAAATGGATGGCCTTGAGGCGAGCCGGAAAATTCGCGCGCTCGAGAAAACCAAGAACCGCCATACACCGATCATCGCGATGACCGCGCATGCCAGGAAGGAAGACCAAGAAAAATGTTTGGCGGCGGGCATGGACGATTACGTCTCGAAGCCGGTCAACCCGCGGGAACTGAAAGCCGCCATCGCGCGCAGAATCGCCGCAACGATGACCCTTCCCCCGATTGAGCCGCCAACACCAGCGCCAGCGCATGCCGATGTCCTCAACTTCTCGCAGGCATTGGAGTTGGTCGAGGGTAATCGCGAACTACTTTGCGAGGTGGCGCGCATCTTTGTCAACCAATATCCCAAAGCACTCGCAGAAACCCGGCGCGCGCTGGCGCAGGAGGATTACCAAACACTGACCAGCACGGCGCACAACTTGGTCTCATCGGTGGGACAATTAGGCGGCCAAAGGGCCGGGGCGGCAGCGCGCAAACTAGAACTTATTAGCAGCGACGGCGATCGTTCCCAGGTTCCGGCTGCGCTCGCCGAACTTGAGAGGGAGCTCTTGTGGCTCAGATCGGCGATGTCCGATCCGGCTTATTTTCGCTTGCCGCCAGCCGAAGCGCTGCACTGATATTCCAAGAACTCGCTATTGCCGATTATTATCATTGCGTGCAAGCCTCGGCGTGAATTGATATTGTCGCCTTCCGTAGTCCCGCGCCAGCATCATCAACAGCCGATAAACCTACCAAAGATCCACCACCGCTTTCTTTCTCTCCAACCTCTTCCGTCCGTGTGGCAACGGACTGCAATCAACTCGAGGTCTGACGATTATGTACAATTTTGTCCATATATTGTTCATTTTTGAACAGCGACGGGTTTTTGCGCAAGGAAAGCGCTGAATATCTGCCACTTTTTTTGGCCCATTTGTTGCGCATCGACAAAATTCCGAAGGAACGATTGCGTGCCTCAGGCAGCCAGTGGTCAGGAATCAACCGATTTCGGTCGATCCGGTAACTGTAATGAACCGCGGAGCCCCTCAGGAGCTTACGCCGCGGGCGGACCGGATCACTGACATCCTAGACCAGCTCAATCGTTTTCCGCGTGCGCCGCTGCTCGCGCGAACTGACGGCGACTGCGGCAGTACCTGACGATTCATTCTTCCCGACGACCGCGCAGTAGTTCGATGGAGCTTTTACTATGCGACTGACGGTGATCCATAAGATTGGCTTGGCTCTGGTCGTTGTTTTACTCCTCGGCCTGATGCCAGTGCTGATGATCTTTAATGGTCTTAAGCAGCTGGAGCAGACAGTCGGCCAAGTGACCGATATCGACGAACCGATTAGCGCCGCCGCCTACGAGATGGAGATCAACACGATCGGTAGCGGCATGGCGGTACTCAAGTATCTCGAGACCGGTGAGGCCGAATACCGCGCGCAGGTGGCGAAAAATGAGGCGGACTTTGGAAGATTCAAGGCCCAGTACGACCGCGTAGTTGGCACCGAGACGGGCAAGGAGTTAGGGCAAAAGATTGTCGTTCTTTACCAGAAGTTCAAGACTCTCGGTAAAATCTTGATGGACCAAAAGGATGAACAAGAGCTGATCTTTAGCAAAATTGGCGCGGAGTTTGAGAAATTAGACGAGATCGTCGACAAAAAAATACAGGCAAACATAGACCGACAGGGAGCGGACGGAATCGACAAGACCATACGAGCGGGGGAAATGGAGGCCAATATTGCCGAGGTGGGCGCCTGGCTGGGCAACTATCTTCGAACACCAAAAAAGACCTACAAGGAGCGTATTTTTGCCAATGCCAACGATTTTCTGGAGGAGCTTGGGCAATTTAAAAAGCTGAAGTTGACCGAAGCGGAAAAGCACTGGACAGGAGAGCTGGGAAAAGCGTTTAAGCGCAACCTTTTACTGGTTCAAAGGGTTCTGGTGGTTCACAACTCCCAGCAAAACAGCCTCGATACGTTCCTCGATCTACGAGCGAAGATGGACGACCTTCTGGATGATCAGATCCAGCTCTTGGCCGTGAAAAATCTAGTTGAATCTAAAAGACGGGCTGCTGAGGCATCGGCTTACGCCGTCCGCAAGGCCGCCGTTTTGGTCCCTTTATTTATACTGTGCGCTATCGGCGCCGTCCTACTTATCATGCGTAGCATTAAAAGGCCGCTTAAGCAGTTGATGGATGGTACTCAAGCGATTGCCCACGGTGACCTGACTTACCGCTTGGTTCCAAGAGGGACCGATGAGTTTGGCGCATTGGCAGAGAACTTCAACCGGATGGTAGTCCAATTAGACGCCACAACCGTTTCTAAAGTCTGCTTAGCGGCAAGTGAAGAAAAGCTGCGGGTGGCTAACGCCAGTTTGATTAAAGACATCGCCGAGCTCGAGGCGTTAGAGGAGCGGCTGCGGCAAAGCGAAGCGCGTTTCCGATCGATGATCGAAAATGTCAAGGACCATGCGATTTTTATGTTGGATGCCGGCGGCCGGGTGATGACCTGGAACCAAGGGGCCGAATCGGTCGGAGGATATCGGCCCGAAGAAATTATCGGCAAATATTTTTCTTGTTTCTATACGGCGGAAGATATTCATAGCGGCAAACCGCAGCGAATTTTAAACACCGCCATGGCCGGCGGCTACTGCGAGGATGAGGGTTGGCGCATACGCAAGGACGGATCGAGGTATTGGGCCAACGTGGTCATCACCGCGGTGCGCAATGGCGGGAACGAGGTGCTGGGCTTTTCAAACGTGACCCGGGACCTGACTCGGCGTCGGCGCGTAGAGGTGGAGTTACGAGCGGCCAAGGAAAACGCTGAATCCGCCAATGAGGCGAAGTCTAGTTTTCTCGTCAATATCAGCCATGAGATTCGCACACCGATGACGGGAATCCTCGGGATGGCCGGATTGTTATCGGAGACCGAGTTGATGCCCAGGCAGAAGGAGTTTTGCGACATCATCAAGCAGTCGGGCGACGCGCTCTTGACGATCATTAACGAACTGTTGGACTTTTCCAAGATCGAGTCGGGCAAGATGGAGCTCGAGATCCTCGATTTCAATCTGCGCAGCGTGGTCGACGACGTAGTCGCGCTGTTCGCCATGCAAGCCGCGGATAAGGGAGTGGAGTTGGTCCACTCGATGAAATCCACAGTGCCCTCGGAGCTGCGCGGCGACCCGGGGCGGCTGCGCCAGATCCTGGCGAATCTGGTCGGCAACGCGCTCAAGTTTACCAACCAAGGGGAAGTGGTGGTTGGGGTGACGGTGGAGGAGACCAACGGCGAGTGGGTCAAGCTGCGTATCGAAGTGAGCGACACCGGCATCGGCATCTCCGAGAACAAGATCGGTCAGCTGTTTAGCGCGTTCACCCAAGCCGACGCCTCGATCACGCGCAAGTATGGCGGCACGGGTTTGGGCTTGGTGCTTTGCAAAAAGTTCGTCGATCTGATGGGCGGACAGATCGGGGTGAGTAGTGTAGACGGCCAGGGCAGCCGCTTTTGGTTCAGCGTGCAGTTGGCCAAGAGTTACGAGTCTCGCCATTCGACGCCGGTGCCGCATAGCCAGTTGCGCGGCTTGCATGTGCTGCTGGCGCAGGGTAAGCGCACGGCGCGCACGGTCCTAGAACATTATCTGAGTTCGCTGGGCATGAGCTACGACACCGCCGAAGACAGCGCGGCGGCGCTGGAACTGTTGGCCGGGTCGGCGGCGCCGGGCAAAGCCTACGACTTGGCGATCGTTGATTCTAATTTGCCGGGGATGAATGCATTCCAACTGGCCCACGCCGTACGGCGGGACAAGCGCTGGGACGGGTTGAAGCTGGTCATCCTTACCGCGGTCAGCAAGCTCGGCGATGGTGAGCAGGCGCGGCAACCCGGCGTCGACGGATATCTGTTCAACCCGGTAAGCCTATCTCAGTTGGGCGAGTGTTTGACGCTGGCGATGGGCGAGAGTGGGCAGGATGACGCATCGGCGGTGCCGATTCCGCGGCCGGGCTTGGGAGAGGTTAAGGTCACAGCGCCGGCTGCGCATCTTGGTGGCCGACGACAATCACATCAATCAAAAGGTGACCGCCAGTCTGTTGCAGAATCAGGGGCACCGGGCCGACGTGGTGAGCAACGGCAACGAGGCGGTGCAGGCCTACAAGTCTGGTTCCCTATGAAATAGTCCTGTTGGATTTGCAGATGCCCGAGATGGACGGCTACGAGGCCAGCCGGCAAATTCGCTCGCTCCAGCGCGAGCGCGGTCGTCATTGCGCGATCGTCGCAGTGACCGCGCACGCCATGGCAGGGTTCAAGGAGCAGTGCATCGCCGCCGGTTTCGACGACTACATATCCAAGCCGATTCTTCCACGGGAACTTAAACGCGTCATCGTGCGCGCCGCTGCTAAAAGCTTCACGGAGGCCGCCGTAAAAGCGCCGGCCGCGCGCCATGCCCGGCTCGAAGCGATCGACATTATGGATGCCCTCGCGCGCGTCGAGGGTAACCGCGAGCTGCTCGACGAGATCGCCAAGATGTTTTTGGCTCAGTATCCAAGACTTCTAGAGGAAATCCGTCAAGCCTTGTCTGCGGCCAACTGCAAGACGCTCACCGGCGCGGTGCATACGCTTGGCTCGTCAGCAGGACAGGTGGGTGCCGGTCATGCGCTCGCCATCGCCCGGGCGATCGAGGAACTTGGATCACACAATGATCTGGCACGCGTTTCGCCTGCTCTCGCCGAGCTCGAAGCGGAGCTGTCTTTAGTCCGATCCGCGCTCAACGAGCGCGGCTTTGGCTTGAGCGACTCTCCACGACAGTCGATTCATTGAGCCGGGGAAGAGCTGCTGGCTGCGCCACCATGCGAGCTAAATGAATCCGCTTGGATACGCAGCACTCGGTAGCGGAGCGAAGGGTGCAGCATCGTCTGTGTGTCCTCGTGGTTGACGACCACCACATCAAGCAAAAGTCACCGCTAGCTTGCTCGAGAAGCTGGGCCACCGGGCCGATGTGGTCAGGGACGGCAAAGAGGCGGGGGAGGCTTTCAAGTTCATCCTCTAGCCTTCGACTGAATCCGCGGCAAATCCAGGGCAAGAGCGGGATTTTTGAGAACCACCCGCCAGAGCGCTCGCATCTGGCTGTCGCAGTCTGCTATAAATTGCGTTGTTCTACGGACCGGCGGGCGATTCAATTCAAAGGGATTTCACCGTGCCGGCTGACAAGTTCGCTCGCTCCGGCATATTCGTCTGTTGCCGCGCACAGATCGAGCGCATCGGGAAAAGCGGCATCCAGCGATGGCGATTACTTCTGACGGTCTGCCGGGCGGCAGCAGGGAACAGACGATTCGCGGTTTCGCCAAGGCGATGAGGTGAGTACGATCACTCCGTTTATAATCGTCGACGTTCGCGTCATCGACGATTCCGAAGCAAGAAGCAAAGGCTGGGAAGGGCCGTTTTGGCGCGCGAAAAAAGCTTGCGCTTTTGAGGAATTGGGAATCAGAAGCGGGACTGAACAGGCTGGCCGAGGCCATACGGGCAAGGCGAATAGTTGGAGCTTCGCTCATAGCGGAAATTAAGACTGAGAAAGAGGTGCAGCGTATGAAAATTGTCCACACCATGATCCGAGTCAACAACCTCGATGAGAGTTTGAAATTCTATTGCGACGGGCTCGGTATGACGCTTCTAAAGAAACGTGACTATGAGTCGGGCCGCTTTACCAACGTGTTCGTCGGCTATGGTTCAGAGGATACCGATGCGGTCATCGAGCTCACCTACAATTGGGACACCCACGCCTACGACATCGGCAACGGCTTCGGCCATATCGCGCTCGGCGTGCCGGATGTCTACAAGACCTGCGATGAATTGCGCGCCAAAGGCGTGAAAATTACTCGCGAGCCCGGCCCGATGAAACATGGCAGCGGCGCCAACGCCATCGCCTTCCTCGAAGATCCCAATGGGTACAAGATCGAGCTGACGACGCGGGCAGAGTAGCGAGTTACACTGTCGCGCTCATTCCTTACTTAACTCCCTGCGACAGTCCTTCTTTCTTGGCGATTTCCAGGGCAGTGTTTTTGTCTCGCTCAATCATCGAGCGAAACTCAGCGGGCGCGATGTATTTAACGACGCCGCCGGTCTTTTCGATTCTGGTGCTGAATTCCTTGACTTGATTACCTTCTCGGCCGCGGCCGTGAGCGTGTCGACGACCGGCTTGGGGGTGCCGACGGTGACGAAGGCACCGGCCCAGCTGTCGAGATAATCTCCTTTGATGCCCAGCTCGACAGTTGTCGGGACTGAGGGGAGTTCCTTCATCTTGTTGCCACCCATGAGCGCCAGGGTTCTAAGCTTGCCGGCGCTTTCTTGCGGCAGAGTCGCGATGGCGGTGCCGATGACGAAATCCAGATGGCCGCCTAAGAGCGCCGGAATGTATTCGCCGCCGCCTTTGTAAGGAACATGTTTGATCTTAATGCCGGTGACTTGGGACAGGATCAGGGAATTGAAGTGGCCGCCGACGCCGGTGCCCGCCGTTGCATAGGACAATTTGTTCGGATTCTTTTTGGCGGCATCGATCAAGTCGTTGAGGTTTTTGTAAGGGGACTCCGCTTGAACCGTCAGTCCGTCGGGCGCGGAGGTGATGAAGGCGACAGGATAAAAATCTTTGTTGGCGTCGTATCTCACGTCCTTAAGGGTTACCGGCGCCAAAACCATGCCGCCAAGCGTGTTGACCAAAATACTGTATCCATCCTTGGCAGAATTGAGCATGGTGGTGGCGGCTAGGCTGCCGGTGGCGCCGCCTTTATTGATCGGTGCGATCGGCGTGTTGAGCATTTTCGACATCTCTTCGGCGAAAATTCTGCCGGTCACGTCGGCAAAACCGCCGGCGGGAAAAGCGACGACCATCTCGATCGGCCTTGAAGGATACTTTTCCTGCGACCAGGATCGAGTTGCCGAACCAAGAGCGATACCCACCACCAAAGCTAGTGCCGGCAGAATCCGTTTGTTTAATGGAATCATTTTTTTCTCCTAATCGTATCAGAAACCGAAGATCCCTTTGGGAAGTCTAATTTTTAACCACCATTCAAATATCGCAAAGCTTGCCAGTACGGCCGCGCTCGCGACGCCGAGCGACCGGGCTCGGTTTTTGCGCTCGATCCAGCCCAGTAAAAAGCTCAGCAGGACAAATGTCGTCAAAGCAAAACCGAGCCTTTCCAAAAAGAAGGCGTACAACAACAGAGAAAAGAGTACCAGAGCAATCTTCGCCCAGTTCATCTTGCCCATTTCCTCGACCATGTCCTCGGCGTTGCGAACGGAATCGGCGAGAACTATGAGCGACAAGATCACCAGAATCAGCCCGGACCAGAAGAAGATGAAACCGGCGCCGGGCTCGGTGATGCTCCCCAAGCCGAGCTGGGTCGCGCCATAACATACCAGTATTCCCACGGCAACCCAGAAAAGCGCGCCGGCGGTGCCGGCGGTTAGTTTAGTCCTCTTCACTGAGTCCACGTCCCAATCTGATTTGGCTGAACAGCGGCGTCACGAGCACAACGACGGCGAACAAAATAAACCCCGCCGATATCGGCCGTTGCAGGAAAATCAAAAAACTGCCGTCGGAGAGAATCAGCGAGCGCCGCAACGCGGTCTCAAGCAGAGGACCTAAAACGAACGCCAGCACCAGCGGCGCGGGCTCGAATGCGAATTTTTTCATGAGCAGGCCGACGAGGCTGAAAATGACCGCAATATAAATGTCGGTGGTGCTGTTGTTGAGGCTATAGGCGCCGATCAAGCAAAACAGGATGATAAAAGACGAAAGATAAGAGTAGGGGATTTTCAATACGCGCACCCACAAGGGTATCAGCGGCAAGTTGAGTATTAAAAGCATGACGTTGCCGATGTACATGCTGGCGATCACGCCCCAAAAAAGATCCGGCGAATTCTTGATCAACAGCGGCCCTGGGGTGAGGCCGTAGATCATCAGCGCGCCGAGCAAGATCGCCGTCATCGCGGTGGAAGGGATGCCCAAGCTCAAAAGCGGGATGAAAGTGCCGCCCACCGCGGCATTGTTGCATGCCTCCGGCGACGCGACGCCCTCGATCGCACCGTTGCCGAATCGTTCTGGATGACGCGCGAGCTTCTTTTCCAGGGCATAGCTCAAAAATTGCGGCACGATGGCGCCCACGCCCGGTAAGAGTCCAAGGAAAAATCCTAACAGCGAGCCGCGGGTTATCGGACCTATGGATCGTCGCCAGTCTTCACGGTTGGGGAAAAGTCCCGTTGATCTTTCCGGCAAAGATTTCGGTCTTGCTCAGCACGCCGAGGTTTTCCAGAACTTCGGCGATGCCGAATAACCCCATGACCACTGGGGCTATGCCGATGCCGTCGGCAAGCTCCAGGATACCGAAAGTAAAGCGCGGCGTGGCCGTGATCGGGTCCAGGCCGACGCATCCCAGAATGATGCCGAAGACCGCCATCATCAGAGCTTTGGCCATGGATTTTCTCGCGAGATAAGCCACCACGGTCAGCCCCATGACCATGAGCGCGAAATATTCCGGCGGGCCGAATTTGAGCGCGAATTCGGCGAGCGTCGGCGCGAGCAGGATAAGACCGAAGATGCTGACGGTGCCGGCGATGAAAGAACTAAACGCGGATATCCCAAGCGCGGCGCCTGCCCGGCCTTGACGGGCCATCTGATAGCCGTCGAAGCAGGTGACGACAGAAGATGCCTCACCGGGGATATTCAACAAGATGGAGGTGGTCGAACCGCCGTACATGGCGCCATAGCAAATTCCCGAGAGCATAATGATGGCGGAGATCGGGTTGAGCGCGAACGTGGCCGGCAAGAGCAGAGCGATGGTCGCTGTCGGACCGATACCGGGAAGGACGCCGACGAGCGTTCCCATAGTGACGCCAATAAAACAGTAGAAAAGGTTATGCGGCTGTAGCGCGATGTTAAAGCCGTAGGCAAGGCTGGTCAGAGACTCAAGCATGAATTACGCTAAGGTCCTCTCGGGATCGACAGAAAGCAGATATATCACAATTCAAGGTAACGGGACTTGTTAGCGTGGCAGACGGTAATGGTCGGTATGATTTTGGCGTGGTGCTAGGAGTGAGAAAGATTTCTCGCGGAGTCTATCCTGAGCTTGCCGAAGGGCCCGAAATGACAGATTTGGGGAGCCGTCATCCCGAACCCTTGGGCTACACTCGGGATAAACTCCGCGAGGATCTTGCCAGTTGAGGCGTGCGATTAGCTTGCAAGCCTTGTTTGCCTGCGGCGGGTTCGCCAAGTTCAATACGTCGCGGTTTGCTTGCCCGCCTTCGCACCGGCGACGGTGCAGCGCGACGCTGATTAACTGTTCATAATCTACAAAAACCGTGTCACCGCGAAAATTCCGATCATCGCCAAAGCCAAGGCGATTTTGAGCGCGGCGCCGAGGACTAAGCCGATGGTGGCGCCGATGCCGGCGCGGGCGGCCTGTTGCAGATTTCTCTGGGCCGACAGCTCGCCGATCACCGCGCCGATGAACGGTCCGAAGATGACACCGGGCAGGCCGAGAAACAGGCCGGCGACGACTCCGATAAGAGCACCGATGATCGCGCGTTTGGATGCGCCGAATTTCTTGGCGCCAAACATTGTCGCCCAAAAGTCCACGGCGTAAGTCAATCCTGCCAGAATCGCCAGAACGACTATCGTCCACAGGCCGACGTAAGTAAAATCGTTAGCCCATGCGCCAAGAATGAGACCCATCAGGATTAACGGCGCACCGGGTAAGCCGGGTAGGACGAGTCCGAGCAAACCGAGTCCGACCAGAAGAGCCGCGCCGACCCAGTAGACAATGACTTCCATGGGTTCGCTTTCGTTATCGTCGAGCTTGGTTGCGGTGATTCGTTTCAGCGCGGCAGCCTCTCTAGTTTCAGGCGCTGCCGTCGCCGCGTCGCGGGTGCGACGCCATGCCCCTTGAACTGCGTTAGCCGCACCGCGATAACTTTGTAAACATCGGCGGAAAAGCCGAATCCGAGGTGAGTCGATATCACTTCGACATGTTCGATGTTGGGAGTTTGACCGTCTATACATGCTTGCCAAGCCACCACCGAATCCTTGCGCGAGTAGATCGCCACCACCGGTACCTCCAGGTTGGCCATTTTACTGCGCAGCTCGACCTCGGCGGCGATGGCTTCAACATCGATACCGCGCTTGCGATAGGATTCCGCCGCAGCCGTGTATTTGGGGCCGCCGACGACCGGCGTGCCCAGGGTAATCACCAGACGAACGAGGTCGGGACGCTCGCGCGCCAGCTCGCGGGCCAAGTACCCGCCGAAGCTCCAGCCAATGATGGCGACCTTTTGCTTGCTCCGTCGGGATAAATTTCCCAACCGCCGCAAAAGCCGCGGCAGCGACTCGCTGGCAGCGCCGCGATTTCGGCCCAGACCCCAACCCCGCGCTCGATAGCCGAGTAGACGCAAATAGCCCTTGAGAATCATCGTCGAGCCGTCGCCGGCGCCATAGCCAGGAAGGACGAGAATCGGTTCGCCGTTGCCGCGCGGCTGGCGCGCGAGGGAGGGAAATCTTAAAAGAAGCCGCGGTAACTCGATCAGGCCGCGCGCTTCGCGCATCAAATGGGACGATGACGGTGGTTGGAGGATTTCACTCATGGGTTCCGGTGGCTCAACGCTGGTGGTTCGATGCTAACTAAAATCCGCTTGCCGAACAATGCCGATAGGTGCAGCGCCGCGCCCTGCCGCGGCTTAAGAGCGCCATCAGGCGTTCTTTGAGAGTCGGATAGATGAGTGCCGGCACGATCTCCCGTTTCATCCGGCTGGTGTCGGTGATGACAGGGGTCATGCTCATTTGAATCATTTCGCTCATTAGCGGTGATTTACTATGCAAAATGCGCGCCGACAATGAGGAGTCACGACTTCGCGACCCGGTAAGTCGGTATCGCGGCGTGAATGACTTTCACTTCTTGTGCGATGAGCCATTTCTCCATAGGTGAATTTCATCGGTTTAGACCTCTACGGAATCTGAGTTGCTACTCAGTCTTCGCCGGGAATGGACAGAGATCTTTGACGGTGCACTCCGGGCACTTAGGTTTCTTGGCTAAGCAGACGCGGCGGCCGTGGTACTGCATCAGGTGGCAGAAGCGCACCCGTTGTCTTTTCGGGACGATTGTCATCAGGTCGGCTTCGATCTTGTCCGGATCGGTTTTGGTCGTGAAGCCGAGCCGTTGCGATAGACGCATGACATGAGTGTCGACGCCGATAGTTTGCTCGCCGAAACCGTTGCCGAGGACGATATTAGCAGTCTTACGGCCGACGCCGGGGAGGCTGACGAGGTCTGCTAGATTGTCGGGAACTCTCCCGCCGAAGCGTTCGACCAGTTGCACGCAACAGTTGTGAATCGATTTGGCTTTGTTGCGGTAGAAGTTGATCTTGCCGATCTGCTTTTCCAATTCTGGCAGCGGCAGTGCGGCATAGTCTGCGGCGGTTTGGTTCGCTTTGAACAGTTCTGGTGTGACTTTGGTGACCAGATCGTCGCGCGCCTGTGCGGCGAGGATCAATGCGATCAGCAATTCCAACGGATTGGTGAAATCGAGATCGAGTTTGGCGTCGGGGTGGGTTTTTTCAAGCCGGGGCAGGATCTTTTTGAGGTTATCCCGCGGATCGGAATTGGCGCTTTTCGGCGTTTGAGCGGTCATTTTAGTTTCAGTCGAAAAATATGGTACCAAAAAGCGACTCATAAAGGGAGGGAATTTCTCGATGGAAGCTAGCCGAATTATCGACCGTCAAACAAAACATCCGCCAACTAGCCAAACAAAAGGCTGAACTCAACGCTGCAACACCCGATCGCAAGAAGGTGCGCCTGCTGCAAAGGAAGATCCGCCTGCTCAAGCGCACCAGCCGCGTGCTCGCTGGCGAGAAGAAGGCTGTGGCGGCAAAGGCTGCCGCCGAAGCCGCTGCCAAAGAGACTGCGGAAAAGGCCGCAGCCGCGAAGACCGCAGCCGACGCTAAGGCTGCCGCAGCCAAAGAGGCTGCTGACGCAGCCAAGGCTGCCGAAGCTGCTGCAGCGACCGAAGTCAGCGCCTAGTTGCAAAGTCATGATTACGCCGCCTCCTCTGCGCGGCCGCGGTTCGGCGACCAACCCGAAAAACCGTTTCGAGTCCGATCGATCGGGTGCCCGAGCCGCCAGAGGATAGCGACGAAGTTTCCGCCCCTCACACGCAGTTTTACCGTGACAGTTCGAAATCCCTGATCGCCTTCAACGACAGCCCCGATGTCGGCTTCGATGCCAGCATCAATCCCTATCGCGGCTGCGAGCATGGTTGCGTTTATTGCTACGCTCGTCCGACGCACGAGTATCTCGGCTTCTCCGCCGGCCTGGACTTCGAGACCAAGATCATGGTCAAGGAGGACGCGCCGGAACTGCTGCGAAAGGAATTGTCGAGTCGCAATTGGCGACCGCAGCTGCTTGGCATGAGCGGCGTCACCGATTGCTATCAACCGGCGGAAAATAAATACCGGCTGACCCGGCGCTGCTTGGAAGTACTTTTGGAGTTTCGCAATCCAGTAGTCATCATCACCAAGAACCATTTAGTCACCCGTGACATCGATGTTCTTTCAGAGTTAGCCAAGTTTGACTGCATCGGCGTGACGATCTCGTTAACGACACTGGATGGGAAACTCGCGTCGGCGCTGGAACCGCGCGGCTCTACTCCGGCCCGCCGTCTGGCGGCGATTCGAAAATTAGCCGACGCCGGCGTGCCGGTGGGGTATCTGCAAGCGCCGATGATTCCCGGCCTGACTGACTCCGAAGCGCCGGCCATCGCCGTCGCCGCGGCGCAGGCCGGCGCGACGTTCTCCGGTTACGTGGCGTTGCGGTTGCCGTTCGCCGTTAAAGAATTGTTCGAGACAGTGGCTCGGCCAGCACTATCCCGACAAAAAAGATAAAATTCTTCACCGCGTGCGCGAGATCCGCGGCGGCAAGCTCAACGATCCCAACTTCAAATCGCGCATGCGCGGCGAGGGGATTTACGCCGAGCAGATGGCGGCGCTGTTTCAACTAGCGCGCAAGAAGTCGGGGATCACCGAACGCTGGCCCAAGCTGACGACGGAACATTTCCGCCGGCCGGAGAAGGACCAGTTGAGTTTATTTTGAGCGCAAAGTGAAGATGCCGGATCGGAGAATTGGCCGCAAAGAACGCAAGGGTCACAAAGTTGGGAAAAGGAAGATGCACCGCGAAGGATTATGCTCTCGCGCATCGTTGCTTGCGGCGATGGCGTCGATCTAGGCTTGATTGGGATTGATGTCGTAGAGTGTGAAATTGTCGCCGCGCTGGGTCAAGTCGTTGGCGCTGTGGCAGCCGATCAGGGCGGCGCCGGTGATGCGGATTTTTTTTGATTCCCTCATTGGTGACTTCAATTCCTTAGAGTCGCCAGGTCAGTCGCAATAGTATTCCAGTTGATAGCCGTTGGGATCGGTGATGTAGAAAGCGGTTTTGCCGCGGCGGCCGTCGATTTTGATGCCTAGCTTTTTGAATTTTGCTTCGAGCTTTTTCAGTTCCGCGCTGGTGACTTTGAAGCCGAAATGTTCGAGGCCTTGGTTGGCTGTTGACGCGTTGAGCGGTCTTGACGAAGTTCAGCAGATCGCCGCTGCCGGGCGTGGTCAGGAAAATCATGCTGGGCGGATGGCGGAACGCTACTTTTAGTCCCAAGATTCCGACGTAGAAGTCCTCGGTCTTTTTCAAATCGCGCACTTTAAGCGCGATGTGGCTCAGCCCCTTTTTTGCCATAGCTTGGCTCCTCCGTAATCGTAGTTCGTGACCGTGCTTGTCGGATGGGTTTTTTATATCTCATCGGTTCTCGCAGGTTCAACCGGCGGCGCTTTTACAATCGCGGCGATTCTTGATAGTTTGAAAACTCTTTCCGGCAACGGCTGTGACTTGAATTCTCCCACAACATTTTCATCTTTCCGGTCCGACCGTAAGTTCTTCTACGGCTGGTATATTGTCGGCGTCGGCTTTCTTTCTCATGTCGTTTGCGCATTTCACATGTCGAGCACGCTGAGCGTGTTCTTGAAACCGTTGACCGAGGACTTAGGCGTGTCGCGCGGCTTGTTCTCGCTTTTGCGCTCGGGGGAAATCCTCATCGGCGCGGCGATGGCGCCGCTGGTGGGACCGATGGTCGATCGTTTCGGCGGCCGCTGGTTGATGGCCGGCGGCGCGCTTTCGGCGGGGTTGGGTTTCGTGCTGATGAGCCAGGTCGACGCGTTCTGGCAGTTTCTTTTGCTGCGTTGGATTTTCGTCGCCATCGGCGGCGTGTTCATGTGTCACATGATCGTCAGCGTGACGGTGTCGCGCTGGTTCGTGCGCAAACGCGGGCGGGCCATCGCCATCGCCAGCATGGGTCAGGGATTTGCCAAAGTTTGTATTCCGATAGTGACCGCGACGCTGTTCGCCTGGGTCGGCTGGCGGCTGACCTGGTCGATCTTTGGTCTGATCACCTTGGCCCTGGTAGTGTTTCCCGCTTTGATCTTCATGCGGCGCAGCCCGGAAGAACTGGGCTTGCAGCCGGATGGCATGGACGCGCCGGCGGTTCCGGTGGATGCCAGCCAATCGACTGACGACAAAAAAGCAATCCTGTCGGCGGACGAAGTGGTCTGGACCTGGCGCGAAGTGATCCGCACCAAAGCGTTTTGGCTTATCTGTTTCATCTACGGCATGGCCAACGTCGGCATCGCCGGTTTGAATCTGCATGTGTTCGCTTACGTCACCGACATCGGCTTCTCGCCGCTGGTAGCGGCGACGGTGCTGAGCATTATCGCGTCGACGCAGCTTGGCTCGACCATGGTGTGGGGCGTGATCAGCGAGCGCATGGATATCCGCCATTCCAGCTTAATCATGTTTTTGGTTCAGTCGGCGGGATTGGCGCTGGTGCTCGCCACCGGCCAGATGGTGCCGGTCTACTTGGGCTTTTTTCTTTACGGCATCGGTTTGGGCGGCGGCTGGGTGCTGCAAGAATTGATTTGGGCGACCAACTTCGGTCGCGTCTCCCTCGGCATGGTGCGCGGTCTGGGTATTCTCGTGACCCACGCGTTCGGCGCCGTGGGGGCGCCGTTCTTCGGTTTTGTCCACGATGTTACCGGCAGCTACCAGTCGTCGTTCTTGGCCTTCGTCGTCGCTTTGATTATCGCGGCGTTCTTGAGTCTGGCGGTACGCCCACCGCAAAAAAACTCTGCGCTGGTGAGTTGACCGCGCCGATGGACCGCGCATAATAAAGACACCAACCGCGAATAGCTTCAAATGGATTCACCCATTTCCAATGGCGCCAAACTGCGCAGCGACGGCCCGCGCAACGGCCTGCTCAAACTCGCCATCGACGGCCGGCTCGACGCCGACAGCACCGGGCGCGTGTGGCGGGATTCGATCCGGCTCGTGGCGGCGGCGCGTGCGGCGACGGTGAATCTCGACGCTTCAGCGATGGATTATTGTGACGGTTCCGGCATCGCCCTGCTGATTCAATTGCGCCGGCTGCAACAAAAAGCCGGCGGCAAGCTGGAGATCCACGGCCTGCGGCCGGAGTTCCAAGAGCTGCTCGACGACTGGTCCCAGGGCAGCAGCGACACTACCCCGAGCAAAGCCAAAGTTCGCGTGCCGCTGGCCGAAGAGGTTGGCCGGTCGGCGGTGCAACTCTGGGACGATGTGCGCGAGGTGATTAGTTTTATCGGCCAACTCGGTCTTGCCTTGGTCAAGGCCGCGCTTCATCCCAGCATGGTTCGTTGGCGCGATACTTTACTCGTCGCCGAAGAGCTCGGCGTCAATGCGCTGCCGATCGTCGCCTTGCTGAGTTTTCTTGTCGGCGTCATCATGGCGTTTCAGGCGGCGGTCGCCTTGCGCCAATTCGGCGCCGAGATCTTCGTCGCCAACCTGATCGGCTTGTCGGTGCTGCGCGAGATGGGTCCGCTGATGACCGCGATCATCCTCGCCGGCCGCTCGGGCTCGGCCTTCGCCGCCGAGATCGGCACCATGAAGGTGCGCGAGGAAATCGACGCGCTCAAAACCATGGGGCTGGAGCCGGTGCGGTTTCTGGTCGTGCCGCGGGTGCTCGCCGCGCGTGGTCATGACGCCGCTGCTCACGGTGTTCGCCGATCTGTTCGGCGTGATGGGCGGCTCCGTGGTCATGATGTCTCTCGGCTTTCCGCTGATCACTTTTTTTCATCAACTCCAGTCGGCGGTGAGTTACGGTTCTTTGGTCGGCGGGCTGGTCAAGGCCTTCGTCTTCGGCATCCTGATCGCCGCCATCGGCTGCTTGCGCGGCCTGCAAACCGAGACCGGCGCCAGCGCCGTCGGCTTGTCCACCACCCACGCGGTGGTGAGCGGCATCATTCTGATCGTCATCACCGACGGGATTTTTTCGGTGATCTATTATTACCTCTGGGTCTGACAAGCACTCATGACCGACCGGCGACGACGCTCATTCGAGTGGAGGGTTTTACCGCGGCCTACGACGGCCAGGTGATTCTCAAGCAGCTCAGCTTCGAAGTCTACCGCGGCGAAGTGTTCGTCATTCTCGGCGGCTCGGGCTGCGGCAAGAGCACGCTGCTCAAACATATGATCGGCTTGTATGCGCCGGCGGCGGGCACCATCCTCATCGACGGCGACGACATCGCCACGGTGGAAGGCGCGAGAGCGCCAACGACTATCTACGAAAATTCGGCGTCATGTATCAGAGCGGCGCGCTGTTCGGCTCGATGACGCTGCTGGAAAATGTCTGTCTGCCGCTGGAGGAGTTTACCGATCTGCCGCCGGATGCGATTCGCCTGATCGCGCGCGATGAAGCTGCGAGCGGGTCGGGCTTGGCGGCTTCGACGATCACATGCCGTCGGAGCTGTGCGGCGGCATGCAGAAGCGCGCCGCCATCGCCCGCGCCATGGCGCTCGACCCGCAGATGCTGTTTCTCGACGAGCCGTCGGCCGGGCTCGATCCGATCACCTCGGCGGAACTCGACGATTTGATCTTGTCGCTGGCGCGCAGCTTGAAAATAACTTTTGTCATCGTCACGCCACGAGCTGGCGAGCATCTTCGCGATTGCGGACCGGGTGATTATGTTGGATAAACAGCGTCAAGGGCATCGTCGCCACGGGTAAACCCCAGGAGTTGCGCGATCGCAGCGACAATCCCTGGGTGCGGCAGTTTTTTTCCCGGCAGCCGTCCGCCGATAACCCAACGTAGCACCGGAGAGCACATTGCTTAGCCGTCTAATACACCGGGAATGGAAAAAGCCAGCTACTTCAAGATCGGTCTGTTCGTCATCGTCGGCACGATCATCGGCGCCATCGGCGTGGTCGCCCTCGGCGTCGGCACGATCTTTCAAAAAAAAGTCCTGGTCGAGACTTACATCGACGAATCGGTGCAGGGGCTCGACGTCGGCTCGTCGGTGAAATTCCGCGGCGTGCAAGTCGGCAAGGTCGAGACGATTAGCCTGACCAGCGCCGAGTACCCGACCAAGCGCCGCTACGTTTTGGTGCGCATCGGCCTGACGACGAAAATATTTCTCGCCGATGCCGGCTCGCCAAGTTTCCAGGCTGAAGTCGAAAAAGGTTTGCGCGTCCGACTGGCGTCCCAAGGCGTCACCGGTGTGGCCTATATCGAGGCGGATTATCAGGATCCGGCGCGCAATCCACCGCTGGAGATCGATTGGCAGCCCCATTATCCCTATGTGCCGTCGAGCCGCAGCCGCATTACCCAGCTGAGCGAATCGGTGGAAAAAATTCTCCGCAGCGTGGAAGACATCGATGTCGGCCGGCTGGTCGACGGTCTGGAAAAATCGCTGCTGACGATCACCAAAGTCGCCGAAGGGGCGAACTTCGATAAACTCGGCGGTCAGGCCAATGCGTTTTTGACCGAAGTGCGCGACACCAATCGCCAGTTGAAAGAGTTGATCGGCAGCAGCGATATCAAATCCGCCTTCAAAGACAGCGCGGCGGCGGCGAGCGGCGCGCGCCAGATCATCGAGCGCGCCCAAGCGCCGGTCAATCAGATGCTCGCCGATTTGCCGCGCGCCGCAGAGAGTTTGGAGCGGATGGTCAAACGGCTCGATTCGGTCACCGCCGATTTGCCGGATACCAGCGCCCAGCTCCGGCAAACCTTACAGCGCATGAACCGATTGATCGCGACCCAGCAGCAGGGGATCGCTGCCACAGTCGAGAACTTGCAAGCGGTTTCCAATGACATCAAAGAGCTCACGGAAAGTTCGCGCAAGTATCCATCCCAGGTGTTGTTCGGCGCGCCGCCGCCGCCCTCGAAGGTGATGCAACGATGAAATCATTTAGGACTCTTATCTGTGGCCGCAGCAATGTTGGCCATGCTGGCCAGCGGTTGCGTCACCCTTGAACGCAGCTATCCCGAGAAGCGTTTCTATGTCTTGGAAGTGCGCGCGCCGGCGCCGGCCGGCGGGGCGGTTCATAATGAAATTTTGCAAGTGTCGACTTTGCGTATTTCGCCGCGCTACCAGGATCGAAGTTTTGTCTATCGGATTTCGGACAGCGGTTTCGAGACCGATTTTTACAATCAATTTATCGCCCCGCCGGCCGGATTGATCAGCGAAGAGATTCGCAAGAGTTTGATCGGCGCGCAGCTTTTCAAGTATGTCATCAGCGCGATCGAATAGCCAGGCGCCGAGCTATGTGTTGGAAGGCGCCGTCAACGGGATCTACGGCGATTTCAGAAATCTCAATGCGCCGGCTGCGATCATCGACCTGGAATTTTTTCTGACCAGCGATCTACCCGCTAAGCCAGGCATTCTCCTGCAGAAACGCTATGTGAAATCCGTGCCGGTGAGCAGCCGATCGCCGGAAGCGCTGGTCAAAAGCTGGGATCTGGCGCTGGAAGAAATCCTCACTGCTCTCACTGCGGATCTTAGAGCGGTGAAATAATATTCGTTCAAGTCGTTCAAAACGTTCAAGCCGTCAAAAGCGTCGCCGATTTCGGCCGGTCGTCTTGGAACGACTGGAACAGGCTCGCTCGGCGATTTATGTCGCCGGGCGGACTCTGCACAGATACGACCGATGCGGCAGCGAGCCGCTGATCGGGATCGGCTTGGTCGGTGCCGATCAGCATGGCGGCGTTGGCGCCGGTTGCTTCGTAGGCGTTGTAGCCGGGCAATTCCAATTCTTTACAGCCTTGCCACCAGCCATGTTGGACGCAGACGGCGCCGGGGACGATGTTTGTAGTCACACGGGCTTTGACTTTGATCGCGCCGCGCGGGGTTTCGACGGTCATCCATTCTTTATTCTTGACGCCGTAACGCAATGCGGTTTCCGGGTGAACATCGGCGCTCGGTTCCGGCAGCGATTTGCGCAGGCTCGTCAGGGAGCGATGTTGGCTGTGGACGAAGGTGGTGTTTTTCGCGTTGGTCAGGACCAGGGGGAAATCGGCGGCGATATCGGGGCGGCTGACCGGGCTCAGCGCCGGTTCGAGGTATTCCGGCAAGGCTGGATAGCCGGCGGCGGCGAACTTGTGGCAGTAGAGTTCGACTCGTTTCGACGGTGTGGCGAAGCCGCGCGGTCGTGCCGTCCTTATTTGTCTTGGCATGTTTCTCGAAGCTCGGTGCCACCGGACGTGAAATGCCGCCGGGAGCGTTTTTCAATTCGTTCCAGCGTAATTCCGGTCGGTGCCAGTTCATAGGCGTAGCCGGCTTCGATGTCGCCGTCGAAGAATTGCTCGCTCATGCCCATGCGCTTGGCCAATTCAAAAAGTATCCAGGTGTCGGAGCGGCGCTCGTGTAGCGGTTCGACCACGGCGGCGCGGTATTGCAGATGGGTCTTGCCCAACTGGCGATGTTCGAAAGCGGTGGTGATGGTGGACATCTCGAGAAAACTGGTGGCCGGCAAAACATAATCGCAGAGCGCGGCCGTCGGCGTCATGAACAAATCCATCGCCACGGCGAAATCCAATTTGCTCAGCGCTTCGCGGGCGCGGCGCGGGTCGGGGTTGGACATCACCGGATTACAGCCGAAGGCGAGAAACGCTTTGATCGGATAGGGCCGTTCGTCGAGGATCGCGGTGAAGATATCGTAGGCGGCGCAGTTGCCCGGCGATGCCGGCGGGCCGAGCGGCTTTTTCTCGCGGCCGATGCGCAGCGCCGCCGCTTCTTTCGATAAAAATTCTTTGCCATCGACATTGTTGGTCGGCAGTTTGGGAAAGGTCACGTTGCCGCCCTGGCGGTCGAAGTCGCCGAGCAGCGCGTAGAGCGACGCGATGGCGCGGCTGGTTTGGGTCGCGTTGGTATGCTGGCCGACGCCGTTCCACATGTACATGCTGACGGGCCGGTTGTGCGCCAGCATGAGCGCCGTCTGCCAAACTTGGTCGGCTGGCACCCAGGTGATTTTTGCAGATTTCTCCGGCGCGAATTCTGCGGCGATCTCGCCGAGCCGCTCGAAGACCGGCTGACAAATAATTTCATTGCCGTCTTTCGAGCGCAGAGTGCGCGTGCCGAAGAGTGCGGGGCGCACGTTGTCGCGGGCATACGCTGCCGCTGTCAGGATCGTAAATGACAGTTTCATTCTTCGCTTCGTCCCAAACCACGAAGCGATTCTGGCTTCCCGCTGCGCTGAGATCGGCTTCGCTGACGACCGCGCCGGTTGCCATATTCAGCAAGAACATGCCGTTGGTCCAGCGGCGCACGAATTCGACGTCGTACCAGCTCTCTTCGATCAAGACAATGGATCAGCGCCAGCGCCAGGGCGCCGTCGGTGCCGGGACGGACTTGCAGCAACATGTCGGCGCTGGCGCCGATGCCGATGCGGCGCGGATCGACGACCACGGTTTTCATGCCGCGCTGGCGTGCGGCGACGATGTCGTGGGCGAGGATCAATGATGTCGAGCTCGGGTTATGGCCCCAGAGTAAAAACGTTTTGCTATGCGCGACATCCGGCGTCTGAATCGTCGTGCCGAAGGTAAAACTGAAGCCGGTGTCTTTGTGCCAGTTGCAGACATGAGTGGTCGAAACCCAGTTCGGACTGCCGTAGAGATAGAGAAACCGGCCAAGCCAGCGCTCGACATCGTCAACCGAGGTGCCGCTCTTCGTCCCCTTGCCCAGTGCCATCGCCTTGGCGCCATGCTGCTCGCGGATCGATAACAATTTTCTCGCGATGTCGTCGAGGGCTTCGTCCCAACTGACGCGCTGCCAGCCGGGATCGGCGTCGGTCTTGGGCCGGGTGCGCTTGAGCGGATAATTCAAGCGGTCAGAATTGTAAACCAGCTCGGGCGCGGCCTTGCCCTTGACGCACATGACGCCGCCGTTGGGATGATCGTGATCCGGCTCCAACTTTGTCACCCGGCCGTTCTCGACGGTGGCGATGGTGGCGCAGTGGGCCGTGCAGAGGGCGCAGTAGCCGCGCACTTCCCTTACATCGCTTACGGACTCTGCTGGTTTGGACATGTGGTTCTCCGATTGCGCCTTGCGTGCCGTGCGTGGCGGTTCAAAAGTTCAAACGTTCAACAGTTCAAGGTCAGACTCCGGATCGTTGAACCGTTGAACGCTTGAACGGCAATTTAATCTTGCTCCGGCCGGTTCGGTTTGCCGACAAAGCCGGGGCCGAAGCCGGCTTCGTGGGCAGCCCAGGCGCCGGCGACGCGGCCGCTGAAGATCGATGGGCCGAGCATGGTGCCTTCGAGGCCGGCTTTGCCGTTGATATGACCGCCGGCCATGCCGGCGACTTCGCCGGCGGCATAGAGTCCCGGGATCGGCTCGAAAAATTTATTCAGCGCGCGGCAACGCAGATCGGTTTTGGCGCCGCCGAAATTTTTCCGCGCCAGCGGGCAAATCTGCATCGCGTAGTAAGGCGGCGTGTCGAACTTCTTCGAACCCTTGAGCGACTTGCCGAACTTGGATTCATTTTCCAATTTCTCATCGAAGCATTGATTGTAGGCTTCGACCTCGCCAAGAAAGTTCTTCACGTCTTCGAATCGACACTGCTTGCCCAGCTCTTCGAGATTGTTGGCCTTCTTGATGAACGGCGAATTATTTAGCAGCTCTTCGACTCTGGGGCGGTCAATGACATCGCCGCGGCGATAGTACGGGTCGGCGACGTCGATCTTTGCCAGCATCGGCGTGTCGGCGATGGCCCAGGCGTGGGGCGGCGTTTGCGCGAGCAGCGCGGGGGTTGCCGAGGCGCCGCCGGTGCGCGACTCGTTGTGAAAGCGCCGGCCCTGCTGGTTGAACCAGATGTAGCCGGGCACCATGCGGAAAACCAAGCCGCGGCTCTGCTGCGGGTCGCGGTAATCCGGCGTGGCGTAGACGTAGAACCAGATGCAGTCCATATGCGTGAAGTAGCCGCCGAGCTCGCCGATCATCTTGTGGCCATCGCCCTTGGCGCCGAAGCCGGAGCCTTCCATGACGCGGAAGTTTTTGAACTCGGGGCGGTGTTCCAGGACCATTTCGAGATTGGAATTGAAACCGCCGGTGGCAACGACCACGGTTTTGCTGTGGATGTTGATGGCTTCACTACCTTTCGTAGCGGTAAGACCGGCGACGCGGCCATCTTTCGTGATCAGTTTGTCGGCTTTGGTCGACGTCATGATCGTGATGTTGGGAATCGATGCGGCGGTTTCGATCAGCGCGGTCATGAGACCCAAGCCGTTGTTGTCCGGACGGTGCCAGCGCAAGACGCGGTTGCCTTCCTGAAACTTCATGTCGACCCATTTGACGCCGCAGCTCTCGGCCCAGTGATACAAATCGTGCAAGCTATGGTCGAGGTAATAGCGTGCCCAGATTTCGTCGGCCTGGCCGCCGCCCCACTTGACCCAATCCTCGAATGCCAAGTCGGGCGTATCGTTGATTCCTTCGGCCTTTTGCAGCGGCGTGCCGACGATGCAGCAACCGCCGCCGGAGATCGCCGCCGTGCCGCCGCATTCCGCCGCGCCTTCCAGAACCAGTGCTTTGCCGCCGGCGCGGGCGACTTCGATGGCTGCCGGTATACCCGCACCGCCGCCGCCGATGATCGCTACATCCGTTTCGATAATCGAATTAGCCATGAAACACTCCTAGGGAGGACAACGATAGCCGACGGTTTATCACCGTTGTCCGGATGGGGTCAACGCCAACCCTCTTGCCAAGAGAGAGCGCTTTCTGTATCGGGAGTGGTGATCGCGGTAAGCGAAGGAGGTTATCAATGATTTGTCGCCGAATCAGTTTGTTCCTTATCATGAGTTTTGTCCTGGTGACGTTTGCTAACCGAAACGGACACTCACAGGAAAACATCCGCATTGCCCATCCATCGTTATCAGCGTCGGTGCTGTGCTTGATCATCGCCAACAAAGAAGGCTACTTCCGCGAAGAGGGATTGAACGTCGAGTTTCTGAGCATCCGCGGCGAGATCGCGATTCGCACGACCCTGGCCGGCGAGATCGATATGTTCACCAACGCCGGCAGTGGGATTGCCGCCGTGGCGCGCAATGTGCCGGTGAAAATACTCGCGGTTTTCCAAGATAGACCCGGCTGGGATTTGATTGCGTTGCCAAATATCAAGTCCATCGCCCAGCTGCGCGGCCAGACGGTGGCGATCATGTCGCCGGAAGGGTCGCTGGCGATGGTGACGCGCGAGATATTGAAAAAACATGGCATCGATGCGGCGAAGGATGCGCAACTGGTTGTGATGGGCGGCGACGATGTGCGTTTCCCGGCGCTCAAGGCAAAGGCCATTCAGGCGACGCTATTTAACACAGCGGCTAGTCTACGCGCGCAAAAGGATGGCTTCGTCAAACTCGCTGCGGCGGGCGAGTACGTAAATACGATCCAGGGTGGCTTGGCGACCTCCGATGACAAGATCAAACAACAACCGGCGAAAATCGCCAAGATCATGCGCGCGGCCTTGAAGGGCGCGGCCTTTTATCTCGCTAAGCGCGACGCGTCAATTAAGTACTCCATGGACATCCTGAAACTCAAAGACCGCGACATGGCGGCGGCGATCTACGACGAAGAGGCGAAACTCATGGTGCGCAACGGGATCAGCGATCCAAAGATTCTCCAACCGATGATCGATGAGATGAAGGCGGCGACCAAGACTACGCGAGATATGAAATTCGCCGATGTCTTCGACTTCAGCTTCGCGCGCAAAGCCAATGAGGAATTGAAGGCGAGCGGCTGGAAGCCGTAGATCACCGCAAAGGCGCAGATAACGCGGAGTTAGTTTCTAACAAATCTCTCCTCTGGGTTCTCTGCGCCTTGGCGGTGAGAGAACTCATTCAGTTGTAACTGATCTAGGTTATTCCATACAGCTTCGCCGGATTCTTCTCTAAGATACTTCCCTTCGCCGATTCGCTGATATCCGTGCGCTTTTGCAAGATCGCGGCGGCGCAGCGGTCGCGGTCGCCGTGGGGCATGTCGCTGCCGAAGATAACTTGGCCTTCACCGACGAGATTCAAAACGTTCGGCAGGATTTCGTCTTCGACTTCGGTGCTGAAATAGATGTTGCCTTGTTTGATGTATTCCATCACCGGCAGTTTCTGGATCGGCGCGGTTTGCGGCAGGAATTTTCTCAGCGTCGAGCCTTGGTTTTTGAAGCGGTGATGGATTCGTTCGATGATAAACGGCACCCACTGGCAGCCGGCTTCGAGGAAAACTACTTTCATCTGCGGAAATCGATCGAGCACGCCGCCGCTGACCAGGGCGGTGAAGGCCATCAGTAGCGGCACGTGAAAGGCGATGACGCCGGACGGGTAGATATGCGAGTAGAGATTGTTTATTGACGGGCAAGACCAGCCGACATGGACGCCTAAGGCGAGATTTTCTTCGCAGAGCGCGGCGTAAAACGGATCGAGGCGCGGGTGGTCGAGCATGTCGTCGCCGGCGGTGCCGAGCACCATGACCGAGACGGCGCCGAGTTTTTTCGCTTCGCGAACTTGTTTGACCGCCCCTGGGATGTCGTCGAGATTGACCACCGCCGACCACTTGATGCGTGCTTGGCCGGCCAGGCGTTGGCCCATCCAACGGTTGTAAGAAGATGTGAGCGCGGTTGCCAGCGGTACATTCGTCGTCAGCGGGTAGGCGAGGAACAGCGTCGTGTAGATGACCTGCACGGCGATGTCTTCGTCGTCCATCAACTTTAAGCGCGCCGCGATATCGTCCAGTTCCATGCTGGCGATGCTTTCCTGCTTACCCATGGTGTGAGCGGCGACCTGGCCGTTGACGTTGGTCGGCGTGCCGAGGTTGTGGCAGCCCGGTCCGACGCGGCGCGGATAGAGCTGCTCTTCGATCACCCAGTAGGCCAGGCCGTCGACGCCGGTGACGCGCGGGCGCAGCGCGCGAAACGCCGGGTCCAAATATTTATCGCTAAAAGTATCTAAATTTTCTTCGACATGGCCGTCGGCATCGATAACTCGCATGGGCAATCCCTCCTAGTCGAGTTGAGCTGTATTACTTGGCCGTGCGAGTTGTCAAGAAGGTCTGTGCGTGGAATACAATCATCACGCACCGCAGTGCCACATGGTCCGGGTAAATTCATCCGGATAAATTCTTCATTACAAAACTGCCCGGTTTTTGCTACAATGCGCTCGTTCTGAACCTTTGTAGCTACCCGCGTTGAGCGCAAGAGTTTTCGATCGATCCGTATGGCCGACATTTTTATCAGTTACGCAAACGAAGACCGCGAGACTGCCGGACATCTTGCCCGAGCTCTCGAATCGGCCGGCTTGAGCGTGTGGTGGGACCGCCGCATCCCCGCAGGCCGCACTTGGCGCGCCGTCCTCGAAGAGGCGCTGCAGGGCATGCGCTGCTTGATCGTGCTGTGGTCGGAAAACTCGTTAAAAAGTCCATGGGTCCTGGAAGAAGCCGAAGAGGCACGCCGGTTGGAAAAACTGCTCTTTCCAGTGCTGATTGAACATGTCGCGCCGCCGGTGGGTTTCCGCGATCCAAGCGGCTAACCTGATAGACTGGGACGGTTCCGCCGATACGCCGGCCGTACCGCTGTTGATCGCTGACCTAAAAGCTTTGCTGGGCGAAGCAAAGCGACCGATGAGCAAGCCGCAAGTTGCCGATGACATTGGCGTGCCTGCAAGTGAAGGATCCATTGCAATCTCTTTGCGACGGATGTTCGCGGGCACTGGAAGAAATTGGTTGGTGGTGGAGCCGCCTTGCCGGAGTTCTCGTGGCATTACAAATTTCAATGCCTGGTCGAATCGCCCGTGAAACACAACCGGTGGCGCCGGTGCACGAACCGGCTCCGTCTCAACCGGCGGCGCGTCGACTGACTGCGATCATCATCGATGGCACCCCGCTGAAGCCCGCCGACAGCTTGGCGCTCACACTGCAAGGACAATATTCCGATGGGACGAAGAGTGATATCGCGGGTCCAGTCGATTGGACGAGCAGTGATGCTAGCGTTGCGGTTGTCGATACGCAAGGAAAGGTGAAGGCGTTACAGCCGGGCATCGCCGAGATATCGGCGCGCCAAGGAGAGCTTGTCAGTGCGTCATGGACCGTGACTGTGAAATCGGACGAAAAAATCGTCAGAGATATCCCAGCCGTTAGAATGGTGAAACTTGAAATCATGCCTGCGCGCAAAGAACTGCTCGCGAACGACAAAGTCGCGCTCCGTGTGCATGGGCGCTATTCGGACCAGAGTGAAAAGCCGATTACCCGCTACTTGCGGTGGCAAATCAGTGATCCGACCATCGCGGCGATCACGCCGGAACGTCAACTCAGTGGTTTACGGCCGGGCCGAGTCGATGTCGCAGTGCGCGCCGGCGAAGTGACCAGCGCTCCGGTCACCCTGGTCGTGAAGGAGTTGCCGAAAAAAGCGCAGCTCGAAACAGCTGTGGCGAAACCATCCACTGCGCCCCCACCAGTGGCGGCGGTCAAGGCAAGGCTCGGACCTTATATCGCGAGGGCCAAAAGCTTACGCGAGCAGGGACAGTATGCAGCGGCGTTGGCGGAGTTGAAAAAAGCGGCCGCCCTCGATCCGAGCAACGCTGAGTTGGTTAACGAGATCGATAAAACCAAAAGAGCCTGTGCCGCAGAGAGAAGTCTAGGCCAGCGAATCGACTGCTGAAAGATTTAACTAGACTGGCAATTCGCAGATCGTTAACGGCGCCGCCGCTCGAAATCGTCGGCTTCGTCACGCCGAGCGCGATCGCCTTCCTCTTCCAACTTGTAACCCACCGATTCGGCACCGGTGACGATGGCCTCCCAATCGCGCGGACTCGCCGTGGCAGCGCGTAGTCCCCGTGAAATTTCCGCGCGAATCTCTCCCGACGGATCCCAAAAACGTCCCTGGGGAGTGCTGGCGATAGTGTAGCTGAGCCAGTCGCGCAGGGCAGTCAAGGCTGCGGTAATTTCCTTGGCGCCCTCGGTGCGCTGGTTGTCGCTGGGTTGATTTTGTTTGGCGCGCTCGGCGCGCAACTTGCGCAAATCATCCAACAAAATTGTGTCGGCGCCCGCGTTTTTTAGCTGGCTTTCAGTTTCTAGGTTGAGATCAAAGGCAACGCCGCGCTCACGCGCTAGCGTGCTTACTCGCCGTGGCGACACACCTTCACGTAGTGCATAGGAAACCTCTTGCAGGGTAAAAACGTTGGCCGGAGGCGGCGTCGCGGACTGAACCCGGAGCAGGGTCAGCCCGCGGTAGAGCCGCGCGACATAGTCGTCCTTAAGATGAGTGAGAGCTTTGTCGAAGGCAACTTTGGCGTCGGCGTATCGCCCCGAGTTGTAGTGCGCGCGCCCGACGTAGGTCCAGATACTTTTGCGTGGCGGCGGCGAATTAGCAATGTAGCCGGGATCCGCTTGCGCCACACGATCAAAATCAGCGACAGCATTATCGGGCTCGCCGCGCAACAGCGCTTGGCGCCCGGATGAGAAGCCGGTCCCTGATCCAGAGCATGCGGCAACCGCTAAACAAGATAACGCGAATAATAAAAATCGAACCTGCATGGCTAGTCATAAGATAAGCGCGCTAGGGGGAAAAGACAATAAGCCACGGGCGATCGGGTAGCGCTGGATCGCTTGCGCTATTTTGAACCTGCCGGCTTGTGGGCTTGAGATCGTTCTGTTAAGGACAAATGGCAATTACCGTGATGCGTTTCTCTCCCACACCCTGGTTAATCGCCGCGTTTGCTTTCATCGTGCTCGGTTTTTCGCGCGGGTTGCATTCTTCTTTCGGCGTTTTTAACGTTGCCCTGCTCGACGCTTTCGGCTGGAGCCGGGGCGCGACGGCAGGGATATTTTCCATCGTCCTTGCTGTCGATGCGCTGCTTTCTCCCGGAGCTGGTTATTTACTCGACCGTTACGGCACCAGAAAAATTGCCATTGCCGGCTGTCTCACTCTGGGAGTTGGGCTTTTTCTCAGCAGCCAGGTGTCGGCGCTGTGGCAACTTTATATCTGCTTCGGGCTCGTGCTCGCCACCGGGTTCACCTTGACCGGCATGGTGCCGCATATTTTTCTTATCTCAGAATGGTTTTCGGCCAATCGAGCTTCGGCCATCGGCGTGGTATACGCTGGCAGCGGCGTCGGTATCATGTTGTTGGCGCCGCTCAGCGAATGGCTGCTTTCCGGCTATGGCTGGGAAAGCACTTTCGAGATCTACGCGGCGATGGTGTTGGTCTTGCTACTGCCTATCGTGTTGGTTTCCTATCAACCGGGGCCGCACGGGCATAGCGGCGGTCATCTTAAACTGAGGAAAGACGAGCAGAAGCAGTGGACCGCCAAGTTGGCGTTGCAGAGTTTGCAGTTCTGGCTGTTGTTTATCGCCCGCATCGGCGCGGCCTCCGGCACGACCGTCATCGTCACTCATCAGGTCGCCCATGTCGTCGATGTCGGGTTCAGCAAATTATTGGCGGCGTCGATCTTTGGCTTCGCCGGCATCACCAGCAGTTTCGGTCGGGTAATATTCGGCTTTATCGCCGACCGCTTGACCAAACAGGCGGCCTATACGCTAAATATAGCCATGACCGTCGTCGGCGTCGGTGCCTTGATGTTGCTGCGCGATCCGAGTCAGGCCTGGCTGCTTTACGTCTACGTGATTTTTTTCGGCATCGGCTTCGGCTCGCGGGCGGTGATTTTTTCCTCGCTCACCGCCGATATCTTTTCCGGCAAAGGCTTCGGTTCGATCCTCGGTTATTCCACCGTCGCCGTTGGCGTCGGCGGCGCCTTGGGCTCTTTCTTCGGCGGCGTGTTCCATGACTGGACCGGCAGCTATACGATGTCGTTTACGCTTTCCACCTTGCTACTGGCGATCTCCGATGTCTGCATCTGGCTCGCCGCGGTGCCGGCGGTGGCGCTGTACGACCAGCGGTTGTGGGCGCGGCATTGAACTTGTCCAAGCCGTTCAAGTAGTTCAAAACGTTCAATCCGTTTAACTCCTCCGTTTGCGATCAGTCCAGAGCTACTCGCCTTGAGCGGCTAGTGAGAAATTGCTAGCGTACGTTTTTCAAAGTTATGGATGCTCGGCTGCGAGACGGCATACGTCTATTTAACGACCAGAACTTCTACGAGTGCCACGAGGTTTTGGAAGAATTTTACCGGGACAGCGAGGTGGAGACCAAGCCGTTTCTCGAAGGACTAATTCGGCTGGCGGCGGCGTATCGTATGTTTGTCGACTTCGCCGAAGTGAAGGGCGCGGTGCGTGGGATTTACCAGGCGCTGATTCGCTTTGAGAACTATCAGCCGGCGTTTCTTCAAGTGCGGGTGAAGGAACTCTGTGCCGAGGCCGAGGCTTGGGCCAAAGCGGCCGAGCCGCCTGGCGCCACGCCGTCGGCATCGAACATTCCGAAAATTCAGCTTCAACGTTTCAGCTTCTTTTCATGACCGCTCAACCGCTCAGCGAAAAGCTCGCTCAGTTCCTGCGCGGGAGCTGGGCGGGCAGCAAGCGCATTCAGGGCATCCAGGGCGGCGCGCGCGCCTATCTGCTCGCTCTCGCGGCGGCCGATGGCCAGCGGCCGATGCTGGTGATCGCGCCGAGCGCCAACCAGGCGGAAACTCTTTACGACGACCTGGGGTTTTTTCTCGGCGAGGAGCGCGGTTTGGCGCCGTTGCGCCGTCGACTCCATCTGTTTCCCTCCTGGGAAGTCTTGCCCTTTGAAAATCTTTCGCCCCATCCGGAAAACATCGCCGGCCGTTTGGAAGGGCTCTACAAACTAATCGAAGAGCCGGCGCCGATCTTGATCGCGACGCCGGCGGCGCTCATGCAGCGGGTGATTCCGAAAGAGACGTTAAAAAAATCCTATCTCTACATCGTTGTCGGCCAAGATTTGCCGCGCGAGGGGTTGCTCGATCACCTGATCCACTGGGGATTTCAAAATGTCCCGTTGGTCGAGGAGCGCGGTGATTTCAGTGTGCGCGGTGGCATCGTCGATCTGTTTCCGCCCGGCTACGGCCGGCCGATTCGCCTCGAATTCGACGGCGACCGCTTGGAATCGATCCGCGAGTTCAGTCCGGCCAATCAGCGCACCGAGGCGGTGCAGGAAGAATTCATACTTCTGCCGATGAAGGAGTTCGCGCTCAAACGCGCCGGCATCGACGAATCGATCAAGCGTTTGGAGCAGCGCGCGCTGGAGTTGGAAGTCGACCGGCACGAGCGCCAGGCGTTGCTTGAATCCCTCCGCGAAGGCATCCCGGTCGCCGGCGTGGAATTCTTGCTGCCATACTTCTGCCCCGACTTGGTGCCGGTGACCACTTATTTGCCGGCTAACACGCTGGTCTGGCTCGATGGCGGCGACCGCGTCGAAGCGGAAAGCGAGCGCTTTGGCCAGCATGCCTGGGCGCGCAACCGGCAGGCTAAAGAAGATCACCGCCTGGTGGCGCCGGTGGAGCAGCTATACTTAAACGAACATGAGTGGCGCGCAACGTTCGAGCCATTTTCGGCCATTCACGGCGAAGCGTTGATGCTGCTTGCCGCAGCGGAAAAGGCCCAGGAGAGGACGTTAAACGTCGAGTCCTTTCTGACCAGCGATTTGCGCCAGGACCCGGCGCTGCACGGCAAGGATGTCTCCCTGGCACCACTGGTCGAACGCTTGAAGACTTGGGGCAGCGAAAAAGTCATCTTCGTCGCGCCGACCAAGGGCGATGCGGTGCGCTTGCGCGAGCTCCTGGGTGGCTACCAAGTCGAAGTGGCGCTAGTCGAAGATGCCATTCCGACGGTGTTGGCGCGCCCGGATATCGCGCGAGGAATCGTCCGCGGCAATTTGAATCAAGGCTTCCGCTTGCCCGAAGCGCAGCTGATCTTGGTCACCTTCGACGAGATCTTCGCCACGCGCAAGCGCCAGCCGACCACGGCGACCAAGAGTTATCCGAGCCATTTTCTCTCCAGCCTGAGCGAGTTGAAGCAGGACGATTACGTCGTTCATCTCGACCATGGCATCGGCGTTTACCGCGGCCTCAAATTTCTCAAGGTGGCCGGCGTCGAGGGCGAGTTTCTCCATCTTGAATATGAAGCGGGCGACCGGCTTTATTTACCTGTCGACCGCATCAATATGGTGCAGAAATACATCGGCGGCGATGGCGCGCAGCCGTCCCTCGACCGGTTGGGCGGCACGGCCTGGGAAAAGGTCAAAGCCAGGGCGAAAAAAACCGTGCTCGCCATGGCCGAAGAGTTGGTCCAGCTCTACGCCTTGCGCGAAGCGCGCGGCGGCACGGCGTTCGCGCCGCCGGACAACATGTACAAAGAGTTCGAAGCCGCCTTCGAGTTCGAGGAGACGCCGGACCAACAGCGTGCCATCGACGACACGCTGGCGAGCATGCAGAGCCGAAAGCCGATGGACCGCTTGGTCTGCGGCGATGTCGGCTACGGCAAAACCGAAGTTGCCATGCGCGCCGCGTTTCTCGCCGTCGAGGGGGGGAAGCAAGTGGCGGTCCTGGCGCCGACGACGATCTTGGCGCAACAGCATCTGCAAACCTTTCGCCACCGCTTCCGCAATCATCCGGTGCGCGTCGAAATGGTCAGCCGGTTTTTGACCAGCAAAGAAATCGCGCGGGTTCTCAGCGACACCGCCAAAGGCCAGGTTGATATCGTCGTCGGCACGCACCGCTTATTGCAGAAAGATGTCGACTTCAAAGATTTGGGACTGGTGATCATCGACGAAGAACACCGTTTCGGCGTGGTGCACAAAGAGCGGCTGAAAAAAATGCGCGCGCTGGTCGATGTCTTGAGCCTGACCGCGACGCCGATCCCGCGCACCTTGCACATGTCGCTGGTCGGTATTCGTGACTTGAGCATCATTGAAACGCCGCCGGTAGACCGGCTGGCGATTCAGACCTACGTCACCCGTTATGACGATCGGGTAATCCGCGACGCCATCCTGCGCGAGATCGAGCGCGGCGGGCAGGTGTTTTTTCTTCACAACCGCGTCGAAACAATCGATCGAGTGGCGCTCAAATTGGCGGAACTCATCCCCGAGGCGAAGATGGCGGTGGGTCATGGGCAGATGCGGCCGAAGGAGTTGGAAAAAGTCATGGTCGATTTCCTTGAAAACAAGACGCAGGTGTTGGTCTGTTCTGCGATCATCGAGTCGGGCCTCGACTTTCCCAATGCCAACACGATCATCATCAACCGCGCCGACCGCTTCGGCTTGGCGCAGCTCTATCAGTTGCGCGGCCGGGTCGGGCGCTCGCACCGCCATGCATTCGCTTATTTATTAATACCGGGCGAGCACGCGATCACACCGGATGCCGAACGGCGCTTGCGCGCATTGCAGGAGCTCGACGGCCTGGGCGGCGGTTTTAAGTTGGCGCTGCACGATCTCGAAATCCGCGGCGCCGGCAATCTGTTGGGCGATCAACAGTCGGGGCAGATCACCGCGGTGGGTTTCGAGCTTTACACCGAGATGATGCAGGCGGCGATTCAAGAGCTCAAAGGCGAAGAGATCTTGCCGGAGATCGATCCGGAAATTCGCCTGGGCATCTCGGCCTACTTCCCCGATAACTACATGCCCGACGCCAACCAGCGGCTGTATTTTTACAAGCGCTTGGCGAGCCTGAAGAACGCCGCCGAGCTCGACGAGTTGAAAGCAGAGATCGAAGACCGCTTCGGTCCCTATAGTGAAGTCGTCGACAACTTATTTCTGGTGATGAATCTGCGCCGAGAGCTCAAAGAGTTCCTTGTTCAGCAGATCAGCTTCTCCGACGGCAAGATATTTTTGCTCTTCCATCCTGATTCGCCGGTCAAAGTCGACAAGCTGCTCGAACTCATTCATAAGCAAAAAAATCGTTTCCGCTTGGCGCCCGACGGCCGCATGTCGTTCATGCCGAAGCAATCAGACTGGCAACCGTTGGCCAGTGAAGTTATCGAGTTGCTTCACGCGATTCGCGAAATTCCGGCTCCCCAAAAAGCTCAGTGGATACCGGTGGGGTGAAGCGAAGGTTGGCGTCTTGGAGTACTGGCGGGACGACGGAAAATCCGAGCCCATTTCTCCAACACTCCATTTCTCCCCAGGCCAAGTTGCTTCAATCATGAAGGCTGATATTACCTCGCCGGCTCCGAGCCGCATGGTGCAACGCTGTTATCCCTGGATCGTCATCGGCGTGGCGTTTCTCACCGTGGCCATGGCCTTTGGCGCACGTAATGCTTTTGCCGTATTTCTCATCGCGGTCATCGAAGAGTTTCATTGGAGCCGCGCGCTCGCCTCGGGCGCCTTGATGTTGGGGTCGATGGTGTGGACGGTGGTGGCGCCGGTGATCGGCAACCTGCTCGACCGCTATGGACCGCGACCGGTGATGACTGGCGGTGCGCTGGTCATGGCTGCGGGATTGATCGTCAGCGGGCTGGCCGGCACGGTGGTCGAATTTTATCTCGGCATGGGCATTCTCGTCGGTGCCGGTTTTGCCGCCCTGCCGATGACCTCGCAGGCGACCTTTCTCGCCAATTGGTTCGTGCGTAAGCGCGGCATGGCCATCGGCCTGGCGGCTTCCGGTATCGGTCTGGGCATACTCATCGTCGTGCCGCTTACTCAATGGCTAATCGCCAACTTCGGCTGGCGCCAGGCGTTTTTTATTCTCGCCGGCTTATTGATTTGCCTGGTGGCTCCGGCAAATTTTTTCTTGCAGCGCCAGCGCCCGGAACAAATGGGACTCAAGCCGGATTTCGGAGCCTATGAGGGGCCGGTGCCCACCGGCCATGGCCATGGCGGCAACGCCGGAGCTCAGGGGATCACGCTCAAGCAGGCGCTGCGCACGACGCGCTTTTGGTGGTTTGCCATCGGCGTGCTGTTCGGCGCGATTCCGCTGCATATGGTCTTGATTCACCAGGTGGCGGCGGTAAACGACGCCGGCTATTCCAAAGAGGTTGCCGCATTGGCCCTAGGCTTGATCGGTTTGTTCACAGCGCCCAGTATGATTCTCATGGGGTTGCTCGCCGATCGCATCGGCCGTCCGCGCTGTTACGCTCTCGGCTCGGCGTCGCTGATGCTTGGCATCGTATTATTGATGATTATCGGTTTCTCACAGCAGGCCTGGCTGCTTTACGCTTTCCCGCCATTGATCGCCTTCGGTTTTTCGTCGCGCCAGTCGCTCTATCCGACCATCGCGGCGGATCTATTTCACGGCAACTCCTTTGGCGCGATCATCGGCGCCATCGCGTTGTTCATCGGCGCCGGCGCCGGCATCGGCCCCTGGCTCGGCGGCGCGGTATATGATTGGACCGGCAGCTATCTGGGCGCGTTTTGGCTCGCCCAGATCCTGTCGTTGCTCTCGGTCTGCTTCATCGGCTGGGCGGCGCGGGCGGCGAGGACCCCGCCAAGAATTTAGATAATCGAGATCGACGGCCGCTGGCGTTTAAGCCCTATACAACGGCAATCTCTCGGGATTTGCTGGTTTGGAATTCAAAATTGACTATGTTACCTTTCAGCGAGTTTGGCAGTGGGGATCTAGACTATGTTCATAGGAGCGAAATATGTCGGGCTATGCTTGTTGGCAATTGTTGGGTTGCCCCACAGTGCCCCAGCGGCCGTGATCGAGCAGCTGATCGCTGTGATCGACGGCGAGCCCTATACCCTTTCCAATCTCACTACCTTCGCAAAGACCCGCCTGGCGACAATTTTCCCGACAGGAAGCTTGCAGCAGATCAATGCCGCCGATCGTGAAGTGCTGGAGCAGTTCATCACGGACAAGCTCATGGAAGCGGAAGTGCGCGAAGCCGGAATTCGGGTCACCGACGACGATGTCAATCGCTATATCGAACAGGTCAAGAAAAACAATCGGCTTTCCGATGAGGATTTCACGGCGAGTCTCACCCGCGAGGGGTTGAATTTGGCGAGCTACAAAATCTCGGTTAAGACCGAGATGGAAAAAGCCGAGATCCTCGAGCGCCAAGTCAAGCGCAAGGTCAACATTACCGACGAAGACGTCGAACGCTACTATAAGCTCAACTCGAAAAACTACCGGGCCAATGAACGGGCGCGCATCCGGCATATCTTGTTGTCCTTGCCGGAAAAAGCTCCTGCCGACCAAGTCAATGCCGTGTCTGCCAAGGCTAGGGAGTTGTACAAAAGAATTGTCGCAGGGGAAGACTTCGCCGCCCTGGCGCGGGAGTATTCCGAGGGCGCTGGTCGCGCCGATGGCGGTGACATCGGCTGGGTGAACAAAGGTACGTTGATCGCCGGGCTCGAAGATGTCGCCTTTGAAAAACTCAGTCCCGGTAAAGTCAGCGAGCCGTTCCGCACCAGCATGGGAATGCATATCGTCAAACTGGAAGCGCGCGAAGCCGGTAGAGTCTTGCCGCTCAGTACCGTAGCCGCGAAAATCAAACAAGAGCTGCTCGCCAAAGCCATGGAAGAGCGCTTCGCTAAATGGCTCAAGTCCGATCTGCGCCGCAAACATCGCGTCGACGTCAAGCTCGCCGGGGTGACGTTCAAACCGGAAGAATCGAAAGAAGAAACCGTCAACGCGTTAATGGCACGTTCGAACCGGCCGGCACGCCGCGAGTCGCGCTCGGCATTGAGCTATCTGAATCCGCTGTCCTACATCGTCAACGAAACGCCATTCGAGGACGAAGATCCCAAGAGCCCGTTGTCGAACAAAAGCGTCGTTAGTATCTTCGGCATGCCGCTATTCGTCACCGATAAGGCCGACGATTCGCCGGATATCTTCGCGCCGCCGCCGGAAGAAAAGGCCGGGCAGTCCAAGGGAATATTCTCTTCGATCGTCGATTCGCTCAATCCGTTCTCGTCAAAAAAGCCCTAATCTCTTGCCTGAACGTTCGTAAGTGAAGATAATCGAGTCACTATCTCTCACGACGTTGCGCCACCGCATGCCCTATAAACCCATTATCGCCGTTACCATGGGCGATCCGTCGGGAATCGGCCCGGAAATCATTCTCAAGGCGCTTGCCGACCCAATGATCAAGAGAGTCGCCCGGCCGCTAATCTTGGGCGACTGGGGCGTGTTGCAGCGAACCCATGTACGCCGCAAACGACCGAAACTGTTCTGCTGGCAGCCGGGCCAGCGGCTGTTGCCGATGCTTGACGATCCCAAGGCTTTTACGGTCTGTTCGCTATCGGCGCTTAGCGCCAGAGATTCGCGTCCCGGTGTCGCGGCCAAAATCGCCGGCCACGGTACCTTCAGCTACATTCGGGTGGCGGCCAAGCTCGCGCTCTCGAAAGTCGCCGATGCCATCGCCACCGCGCCGCTGAGCAAGAATATCCTCATCGATGCCGGTTATAATTACCCCGGCCACACCGAATTGTTTGCCGAGCTCGGCGGCACGCCCGAATGCCGCATGATGCTGATCGGCGCTAAGCTGCGCGTGGTGCCGGTGACCGGCCATATTCCGTTCGCCAAGGTGGCGCGCAGTTTGAACCGGGAAAATCTGCAAAAGACTTTTGCGTTGACGCACGCAAGCTTAAAAAAATCCTTCGGCATCGCCCGGCCGCGCATCGCGGTGGCGGCGCTCAATCCCCACGGCGGTGAAAAAGGCAACTTCGGCGCCGAGGAGATTGACATCATCGCGCCAGCGGTCAAGGCGGCACGCCAGCGCGGGATTCCCGTGCATGGACCGTTTCCCGCGGATAGTTTGTTTCATCATGCGGCGCGCGGCGATTACGACGCGGTGGTGTGCATGTATCACGATCAAGGTTTGATCCCGCTCAAACTGCACCATTTCTACGGTGGCGTGGCACTGACGCTGGGACCGCCATTCATCCGCACCTCGGTGGACCATGGCACCGCCTACGATATCGCCGGCAAGGATAAAGCCGATGAAACCAGCATGAAGGAAGCGATTCTCCTGGCGGCGCGTCTTGCGCGGCAAAACCATGCGGTCCGAAAAAAACATGAACTCCGCGGTGTTTCGCGAGTACGACATTCGCGGTCTGGCGGAAATCGATTTCGACAAAGAGTTCGCCCTGCTGCTCGGCAAGGTGCACGGGACCATGATCGCGGAAACAGGCGGCACACGCGCCACCGTGGGGCGGGACTGCCGGGCGACTTCCGATGCTTATGCCGAAGCTGTGATCGCTGGCCTGGTGTCGGCTGGCCTGCAAGTCTACGATCTCGGCGTTTGTCCGTCACCGCTACTCTATTTCTCTCTGTTTCACCTGGACGTCGACGGCGGCATTCAAATCACCGCCAGCCACAATCCGTCGGAGTACAACGGCTTTAAAATTTGCCTGGGCAAAGACACGCTCTATGGCGAGCGGATTCAAGAGATTCGCCAGAAGATGGAGCGCGGCGAATTTCGCGAGCGGCCGGGCGGCGAAGTGGCAACGTTATGAAATCCTGCCGCCCTATCACCAGCATCTATTAGCCGACGTGCCGAAGCTGGCGCGCCCGTTAAAAATTGTCGTCGATGCCGGCAGTGGCGTCGGCGGTCCGGTGGCGCCGCCGATTTTTCGCCAATTGGGTTGCCAGGTGTGGGAGATCGGCTGCGCGCCGGATGGTAATTTCCCGTTGCACCATCCTGATCCGACGGTGCCGGAAAATCTAGCCATGCTGATTGCCAAAGTAAGAAAAGAGAAAGCCGATCTTGGCGTCGCCTACGACGGCGACGCCGACCGCATCGGCGCCGTCGATGAGCAGGGCAATATTCTCTGGGGCGACGAGTTACTGATCCTGTTCGCCCGGGATATGCTCAAGCGCAATCCCGGAGCGGTGGTGATCTCGGAGGTGAAATGTTCGCAGCGGCTGTTCGACGACATCGCCAAACATGGCGGCAAGCCGATCATGTGGAAGGCCGGCCATTCCTTGCTCAAGGCGAAGATGAAAGAGACCGGTGCGCTGTTGGCCGGCGAGATGACCGGCCATATGTTTTTCAAAGAGCGCTACTTTGGCTATGACGACGCCGTCTATGCCTCGCTGCGTCTGTTGGAAATACTCGCCGATTCCGGCAAGCCGCTGTCGACACTGCTCGCCGATCTGCCGAACAGCGTATCGACGCCGGAGCTGCGCGTCGATTGCCCCGATGACAGAAAGTTTATCATCGCCGACAAGGCCACAGAATATTTTCGCCGGCACTATGATGTCATCGATATCGATGGCGTGCGCGTGCAATTCGCGGAAGGCTGGGGGTTGGTGCGCGCTTCCAATACCCAGCCGGCATTGGTGCTCCGTTTCGAAGCGCAGTCCGCCGCCAAGCTCAAGGAATATCGCGCGCTGATCGAAGGTAAACTCAGAGAATTCGAGCTGGAGTAATTTTCACGATGGCGGGCCAAATCGTCATCCAGGGCGCGCGCGTCCATAATCTCAAGAATATCGACCTGGAGATTCCGCGCGACCAGCTGGTCGTCATCACCGGGGTTTCCGGCTCCGGTAAGTCCTCGCTGGCCTTCGATACGCTCTACGCCGAAGGACAACGGCGCTATCTCGAATCCCTCGGCGCCGACACGCGCCAGCTCCTCAAGCAAATGGCCAAGCCCGATGTCGATCGCATCGACGGGCTGTCACCGGCCATCGCGATTCAGCAAAAAGCCGCCGCGCACAATCCCCGCTCCACCGTCGGCACGCTCAGCGACATTTATGATTTTCTGCGCCTTTTGTTCGCGCGGGTTGGCCAGCCGTTGTGCGTCAACTGCGGCCGGGAAATCAACGCCCAAACTATCGAGCAAATCGGCGATTGCATCATGGCGCTGGCTACGGGATCGCGACTGCTTATCTTGGCGCCAGTTCAATTCTCGCCAGGCGGCGCCGGTAAGAGTTTAGCAGAACTCGCGCGCCAGGGTTTTAACGCGCGTCATGTTCGACGGACAGAGCTTCGAGCTTGGCGGCGAGATTCCCGATGCTCTACAAGCACGCGAGTCAACTCGATCTCGTCGTCGACCGGCTGGTGCTGCGCGACGGCATTGAAAAGCGCCTGGCCGATTCTCTGGAAGTTGCCGCGCGGGCGGGGCAGCAGACGATCAAGGTCGAGATTCTTGGCGCTGGTGCAACTACGCCGGCGCCATTACGTTTCAGTCTGAATTTCACTTGCGTCGATTGTGGTACGGCGCTGGGCGAAATTACCCCGAGTCTGTTCTCGTTCAACAGCCCAGAGGGGGCGTGCCCGGCGTGCAACGGTACTGGCATTGAGATCAAGCGCGCCAAGCGCGTCGCCGATGAGACAGATGCCACGCCATGTTCAGATTGTCGCGGCAGCCGCTTGCGTAAGGCAAGCTTGGCGGTGCGCATCGCCGGCGAAAGTATTGCCACATTTGCCGCGGCTTCGATTAGTGAGAATCTGTCATTTCTCGATGGTCTCGAACTCGCACCAGAACGCAAGGTGGTCGGGCAAAGAATTATCGCCGAGATCGCCAGCCGGCTACGCTGCTTGGGCGAGTTGGGGCTCGACTACTTGAGTCTGGATCGGCCGACGACGACGTTATCTGGCGGCGAGCTCCAGCGGGTGCGGCTGGCGACCCAGATCGGTTCGAGCCTGGCGGGAGTGCTCTATATTCTCGACGAGCCGAGCATAGGCCTGCACCAGAAAGATAACGAGCGGTTGATTCGCCTGTTGCGCCAGCTGCGCGAGGGCGGTAACTCGGTGATCGTCGTCGAGCATGATCCCGAGACCATTGGCGCCGCCGATTACGTCATCGACATGGGGCCCGGCGCCGGCGTCAACGGCGGCGAAGTGGTGGCGCACGGTACGCCTGCCGAATTACAAAAAAATCATCGCTCACTTACCGGAAAATATCTCTGCGCGCGAGTTGGAGATTCTTCGGCCGCCGCAGCGGCGTGGCGGCAGCGGGAATTTTTTGCAGATTACCGGCGTTCGCCAACGCAACTTGAAGAATCTCACCGTGGCTTTTCCCATCGGCGCGTTGAGCTGCGTGACCGGCGTCTCGGGCGCGGGCAAGAGTACCTTGGTGATGGAAGTTCTTCATGGCGGCATCAGCGAGCGGTTGCAGAAAGGCCGCGGCAAGAGTGTCGAGTCGCAGCAAATCTCCGGCTGGGAAAGTTTCGACCGGGTGATCGCCGTCGATCAATCGCCGATCGGCCGCACGGCGCGCTCGAACCCGGCGACATTCATGGGACTGCACGATCATTTGCGCGAGCTGTTCGCGCAAGTTCCCGAAGCGCGGGTGCGCGGCTTCAAAGCCGAACGGTTTTCCTTCAACGCCAAGGGCGGCCGCTGCGAAGCTTGCCAGGGCGACGGTATCACCCGGGTCGAGATGTATTTTCTCCCCGAGATGTTTGTCACCTGCGAGTCCTGTAAAGGGCGGCGCTACAACCGCGAGACGTTGGATGTCAAATACAAAGGTCTGAGCATCGCCGATGTCTTGGACCTCACGGTCAACCAAGCGGCGGAACTGCTGAGCGCCGTGCCGCCGATTCATGACCGGTTACGCATGTTGCGTGAAGTTGGTTTGAGCTATTTGACCCTCGGCCAATCCGCCGTAACCCTCTCCGGCGGCGAAGCGCAGCGGCTCAAGCTGGCGCGCGAATTGGCGCGTCGCTCGACCGGGCGCTCGCTCTATCTCCTCGACGAGCCGACCACCGGACTCCATTTCGATGACATCAAGCAACTTCTCGATCTGCTCAATCGTCTAACCGATCTCGGCAACACCATGATTATTGTCGAGCATAATCTCGAAGTGATTAAGTGCGCTGACTTTGTCTTGGATCTCGGTCCTGGCGGTGGAACGACCGGAGGAAATATCGTCGCCAAAGGTACGCCAGAGGACATTGCGGCGGAGCCGGCGTCGGTGACCGGGCGTTATTTGCGGGCAGTGCTTGCTTCGTGAAGTCAATAAGTCCTAATAATTCGACAACTTAGTTAAACGTCCCTGGCTATTGACTCAAATCCCAGTCTTGGTTAACTTGATATCAGACTAATAAGGTCTGTAATTTGAAAAAAGCGCTTCCCATGGCTCTACAAACGCCCATATATCTCGATAATCACGCCACCACGCCGGTGGACCCACGGGTCTTGGCGGCGATGTTGCCGTATTTTACCGAGCGTTTTGGCAATGCCGCGAGCAAGAGCCATGCTTTCGGTTGGGAAGCTGACGCCGCGGTCGATACCGCGCGGGAACAGGTGGCAAAGTTAATCGGCGCGGCTTCGCCGCGCGAGATTGTCTTCACCAGCGGCGCCACCGAGTCGGATAATCTGGCGATCAAGGGAGTTGCCGATGCCTATCGCGACAAAGGCAACCATATCGTCACCTGCGTCACCGAACATAAGGCGGTGTTGGATAGCTGTAAGGTTTTGGCCAAGCATGGTTTCGAGATAACCTATCTGCCGGTTGGGTCGGATGGGCTTATCGACCTGCAGCGCTTGCGCGCGGCCATCACGGACAAGACGATTTTGCTCTCGATCATGGCGGCGAACAACGAGATCGGCACGATCCAGCCGGTCACAGAGATCGGCCGCTTGGCCAAAGAAAAAAATATCTTGTTTCATAGCGACGCGACTCAAGGCGTCGGCAAGTTTCCGATCGCCGTCGACGCCATGGGTATCGATCTGTTGTCGCTGACGGCGCACAAGATGTACGGCCCCAAAGGCATCGGCGCGCTTTACGTGCGCTCGGCCAAACCGCGGGTGAAATTGACCTCGCTCATCGACGGCGGCGGCCATGAGCGCGGCATGCGTTCGGGAACTTTAAATGTTCCAGGCATCGTCGGACTCGGCCAAGCCTGCGAGCTGTCGCAAAATGAAATGAGCGCGGAAGCTGAGCGCTTGATCGCACTGCGCGAGCGCTTGAAGGACGGTATTCTCAAACAGCTCGACGATGTGCAGATCAACGGCCACGCCGTCGAGCGTTTGCCCGGCAACCTGAACCTGAGCTTTGCTTACATCGAGGGCGAATCGCTATTGATGGGGCTCAAGGATATCGCCGTGTCCACCGGCTCCGCCTGTACTTCGGCGAGTCTGGAACCGTCCTATGTGCTGAAAGCGATCGGCCTTGCCGATGAACTGGCCTACAGCGCGATTCGTTTCGGCTTGGGCCGCTTTACCAATGAAGAAGAGATCGACTATACCGTCAAACGGGTGGTCGAAGAAGTGGCTCGGCTGCGGCAGATATCGCCGCTGTACAAAGCTAAGAAAGGCCGGCAGCAGCTGGCGGACGCCAATCAATAGAGCACTTTTCTTAAGCCTTTGGTGTTTTTGACAGGAGAAAAATCATGGCGATGGGCGTAAGTGTAACCGAGAGGGCAGCGGCAAGAATCAAGGAGTTGGCGGCGGCCGAGAACCGCGACGGCCAGTGGCTCCGAGTTAAAGTCGTTGGCGGCGGTTGCTCGGGTCTGCAATACAAAGTCGACTTCGATATGCCCAAGGGCACCGATAAGATTTTCGAGAAAGACGGCGCCAAGGTTTTGGTCGATATGAAGAGCCTGCTGTATTTGACCGGCACGGAACTCGACTACAAGGACGAACTGATGCAGTCGGGCTTCGTCTTCCAAAATCCCAACGTCAAAAAGGCTTGCGGTTGCGGCGCGTCGTTCGCCGTTTGAAAGAATAAATAAAGGATCAACATTTATGGCGACCACTACTGTCGAAGATCTCGCCCAACGGGAATACAAGTACGGCTTTGTCTCGGACATCGAAGCCGATACCATGGCGCCGGGCTTGAACGAGGACGTGGTTCGGCTGATTTCGGCGAGAGAAAAACGAACCGGAATTCATGCTCGAATGGCGTCTGAAAGCGTATCGCTATTGGACCAAGCTGGAGCAGGCCGACGCCGAGCCGAAATGGGCGAAGATTCACTATCCGGCCATCGACTATCAAGCGGTGCGCTACTATTCGGCGCCCAAGTCGCAGAACGATGGTCCCAAGAGCCTGGCAGAGGTCGACCCCGACCTGCTCGAGACCTATGCGAAGCTCGGTATTCCGCTCAAGGAGCAAGAGTTGCTCGCGGGCGTCGCCGTCGATGCCGTGTTCGATAGTGTTTCGGTGGCGACCACCTTTAAGGGCAAGCTCGCCGAGATGGGCGTGATTTTTTGCTCGTTTTCCGAAGCGGTGCACAATCACCCCGAACTGATTCAAAAATATTTGGGTTCGGTGGTGCCCTACAGCGATAATTTCTTCGCCGCGCTCAATTCGGCGGTCTTCAGCGACGGCTCGTTCTGTTATATTCCTAAGGGCGTCAAGTGTCCGATGGAGTTGTCGACTTATTTTCGTATCAATGCGGCGGACACCGGCCAGTTCGAGCGCACACTGATCGTCGCCGACGAAGGCGCGACCGTGAGTTATCTCGAAGGCTGTACCGCGCCGATGCGCGACAAAAATCAGCTGCACGCCGCGGTGGTCGAGTTGGTCGCGCACAAGGACGCGCGGATCAAATACTCGACGGTGCAAAACTGGTATCCCGGTGACAAAGAAGGCAAAGGCGGCATTTATAACTTTGTCACCAAGCGCGGCAAGTGCTTGGGCGAGCGTTCAAAAATATCCTGGACGCAGGTGGAAACGGGGTCGGCGATTACTTGGAAGTATCCAAGCTGCATCTTGCAGGGGGACGATTCGGTCGGCGAATTTTATTCGGTGGCGCTGACCAATAATTATCAGCAAGCCGACACCGGCACCAAGATGATCCATATCGGCAAGAACACCAAAAGCACGATTATCTCCAAGGGGATTTCCGCCGGCCATGGCCAGAACACCTATCGCGGCCTGGTGAAGATCATGAAAGGCGCCAGCGGCGCGCGCAACTATTCACAGTGTGATTCGTTGTTGTTGGGTGATCAGTGCGGCGCCCATACATTTCCCTATCTGGAAGTGTTGAACAACGCATCCCAGGTCGAGCATGAAGCGTCGACGTCGAAGATCGGCGAGGATCAGCTGTTCTATTGCCGTCAGCGCGGCATCTCGAATGAGGACGCGGTGAACCTGATCGTCAACGGTTTCTGCAAGCAAGTATTCAAAGAACTGCCGATGGAGTTCGCCGTCGAGGCGCAGAAATTGTTGGGCGTGAGTCTTGAGGGCAGTGTTGGATAGTTGCCCAACGCTTGCGTGAAGCCTATGGACGTTTACTTCGATAACAATTCCACCACTCGAGTGCTGCCGGAAGTCGCCGCGGCGATGCTGCCGTACTACACGGAGTTTTACGGTAATCCGTCGAGTATCCACCGCTTTGGCAGCGATGTCGGTCAGAAGATCGCCCAGGCGCGCGCCCAAGTGGCGGCTCTTATCGGCGCCGCCGATCCGGTGGAAGTGCTCTTTACCAGTTGCGGTACCGAGGGCGATAACGCGGCGATCCGCGCCATGCTCGAAGCGCGGCCGGACAAACGTCATATCATCACAACCAAGGTCGAACATTCCGCGGTGTTGGGCTTGTGCCAGCATCTTGAGAAGAAAGGCTATCGGGTTACCTGGCTCAGCGTCGATCAGGACGGCGCGCTCGACTTGGCCGAATTATCCGCCGCATTGTCCGACGATACCGCGCTGGTTTCGATCATGTGGGCGAACAATGAGACCGGGGTGATTTTTCCCATCGAAAAAATTGCCGCGCTGGTCCGTGCCCACGCCATTCCGCTCCATGTCGACGCAGTTCAAGCGGCCGGTAAGATTCCGATTAACGTCAGCGCGCTGCCGGTCGATTTGCTGACGATATCCGGCCATAAATTTCATGCACCCAAGGGTGTCGGCGCGCTGTATGTGCGCCGCGGCATCACTTTCCCGCCGTTTATGATCGGCGGCCACCAAGAGCGCAATCGGCGCGCCGGCACGGAAAACGTTGCCGGCATCGTCGGCATGGGTCAAGCCGCCGAGATCGCCCTGGCTCGCATCGTCGCGGACAGTGAACATGAGAGAAAATTGCGCGATCGTTTGGAAGCGCTGCTGTTGGCCGCTTGTCCCGAGAGCCGGGTCAATGGCCGCAACCAAGAGCGGCTGCCGAACACCTTGAACATCAGCTTTCGTTATTTGGAAGGCGAGTCGATGCTGGTTCTACTAGACCAGCAGGGGATTTGCGCTTCCACTGGCTCCGCATGCACGGCCGGCTCCGCTGAGCCTTCGCATGTTTTGCGGGCGATGGACGTGCCGGCCGATTGGCTGCAGGGGGCGGTGCGCTTCAGCTTGAGCCGGTTCAATAGCGAAGCGGAAGTTAATTATGTGAACGAAAAAGTGCCGGCGATCGTCCAACGCTTACAAGGGCTTTCGGCCCTGGGGCGGTTGGGCAGCCAACGCCGGCCGCCAGACGAACGCAGCCTTGATGGCGCGCGTTAACGAATGAGGGAAAAAACATTATGGCGCTCATGCAAATTCCGCGGCGGGTCGATTACGGTCTACGCGCGGTGATTTACTTGTCGGGCCAAGACCGCGAAAAATGTTGCTCCATTGCCGAGATCGCCAAACAGCAGGGCATGCCGCGCAAGTTTTTGGAAAAGATCATTCAAGACCTGATTCGCGGTGGTTTGATCAAATCGAAGCGCGGCTCCTGTGGCGGCTATGCGCTGGCACGGGCGCCGGAGGAAATTTCTTTTAACGATGTGATCGAGGCGATCGACGGACCGATCGCCGTCAACGTGTGCCTCGACGAACACCGGGGCTGCGACCAAATGCCCCGCTGTACGATGATCGGCGTGTGGAGCGAAGTGCAGCAGAAGATTAACGCAGTGCTCAGTGGGACGACGATTGCGGGCTTGCGACGTTCACCCTGCCGGGAATTTATTGGCTCCTCTTCTCTTTCGAGTGCGGCGTAGCCGGGATGCGAAATTTCGTGTTGCAACCGGGATCTAGGCCGCATCCTAACGGGAGGTGGTTTTCATGCCTTACGAGAATGGACTGAGTATGGATGAGCGGGTGACTTCATTGTTTCAGCCGGACACGCTGCTGCCGGATCAATATCTCGATACCTTCCGGCGCAAGCTGCACTTGGAGCCGGAGAAAAAGCTCATGCTGGCGATTCTGGAGGATGCCGTCGCCTGTTTTCAAAAATATTTGTTCGCCCGCGAAAGCAAGGGCAAGGCGCAGTTTCGCGACACCGAGGATTGGGTTTTTCAGCTCGACGATTCAGGAGTCTTCTCCTTCAATATCGTCTGCGAGACGTTAGGGCTCGATCCTAACTATCTGCGCCGCGGCCTGGCGCAATGGCAACAGCAGCGCGTCGCCCAGCAGACCCAGCCGCAAGTGATTCAACTGCGGCCGCTGCGCGATAAACCGCGCCGTGGCATGGCGATTTCCGGCCGGCCTAAACCTCGGCTGCGCCGGGCCGCGGGCCGCTAACCGATCATTCGATTTACCCCAGCACCGGTGGCAATGGGATTCGCCCAGCGCCGCCGGTTTCGCTTTAGCGCGAGCTTGAAAAGCCCACCAAAGGAATTCATAAATCATTTATGGCTAGGTTAAAGCGGCGGCGCTCGCCGTTCGGACAGTTTTTTTACAACTTGCGCTACCGCGTCGGCGAATATTGGTTGCGCGGATTCATCGCAGGTATGCGGTACATACCCTTTCGAGTCGTCGAGCGGTTTACCATGCTGGTGGCGTGGCTATCCTTCAAGCTGATGTCGCAGTACCGCCGGCGCATGCAGGAAAACATCGCCTTGACCTTGGGCAAGGATATCCCTGGCGAGGCGGAGCGTAAAGATTTGGCTTGGCGCGCTTGGAAAAGCTTTGCCCGCGGAGTGCTCGATACCATGGCGATCATGCATCATTCGAAGGCGCGCATCGTCGGCAGCATCCGACTCGACGGCGAAGAACATCTGCAAAGCGCCTTGGCCAAAGGCAAAGGCGTCCTCGCCTTGAGCGCGCATCTCGGCAGTTTTACCTTGATCGGCCCGCGTCTGGCGGCGGCGGGCTATCCCTTTAGCGTGGTGGTGAAACATCCCGCCGATGAACGGTTTGCCCGGCTCACCGACGACTACCGGTCGCGGATCGGCATTCACACGATTCCCGCCAAACCACGGAGCCAAGCGGTACGCGGAATGCTCAAGGCGCTGCGCGAAAATCGCATCGTGCTGGTGATCGCCGATGAGTTCAAGTCGGGCGACGTGATGGTGGATTTTTTTGGCATGCAAGTGCCCGCGCCGCGCGGCCCGGCGACTCTGGCCCTGCGCACCGGCGCCGTCACCTTGCCGATGTTCGCTACCCGCGAGGGCGACGATTCTTTGCTATTGTCGGTGGGCGCTGCCATCGCCGCGGTGGAACGTGAAGATCTCGAAGCGAGCGTGGTGGCGACCACGGCGGTCTACACGAGGTACCTCGAAGCGGCAATTCGCCGCTATCCCGATCAGTGGAACTGGCTCGGCTTACCCAAGCGCAATGGTAAATTCTCGCGCGCCGAACTGGCGCTGCGCAGGAAAGAACGGATAAAAAAAGCCGCCGCGCGCGATGTCGCTGTAACGCGAAAAACCGGCACAGGCCTCTAGCTGCCAACTATAATTTCGAGTCGAATCCCGGATTCAGAATGCCTTTGTTCTCGCTCGCTTCCAAGTAGCGCATGAAGCGGTATTTGTTCTCGATCTCGTCTAGTTTTAGCGGTGGTAAATCTTTGGGCTGGCCGGGATCGACTTTCACGGCGATCAAAGTCAGCTCGTTCCGCATCCAGGCGCGCAGAAATGCATTGCGAAACGCATCCAGTGAGTCGACCCACAGGGCGTCAGCGTAACCCGCGCCCTTGGCTATGGCCACCGCATCGGTGCTGCGCGACCCGGAGGCGGTGCCGCCGGACGCTTCATAGATTTCGTTGTCGAAAAGCAGGTGGAGCAAATTCCCCGGGCTCTGCCGCGCGATAGTCGGCAAACCGCAGAGGTTCATCAGAAAGGCGCCGTCGCCATCGATGGCGATCACTTTGCGGTGCGGTAGCGCGATGGCTAAGCCGGCGGCGATGGAAGACACCAAGCCCAGCGTGCGGGTTTTCAGATTGCCATCGCTCGGCCGCACCGCCCACCATTCGCGCGAACCCCAACCTGTAGACACCACCAGGGCATCCTGTGCGTCCGCGGCAACAGTCTTCAGATAATCAAAGCGTTGCATCATTTTACCCCCAGGACGCTCTTGGTCAGCAGCACCGCCACCGGTCTTTTCGAATCATCGGCGAGAATCTGCGCGCCGGCCAGGACCTCATCGATGTCTTCTGGCTTGCGCAACACGTAGCTGCGGAATCCCATCGCCTGCAAGACCGGTTCAGTGACCGCGCCGAGGGTGGTAAAGCCGCGGTCGCCGATATCGCCGGCGTAGTAGATCAGCATCAAGATCGGAATTTGCAGCTGCAGCGACGTGGTGGTCAGAGCGTTGCAGCTATTCAAAAAGCCGGCGTTCTGCATGATGATCGCGGTCTTCTTGCCAGCCAGATAGGCGCCAGCACAAATGCCGATGCCTTCTTCCTCGCGGCATAGCGGTACATGCTTTAGCTGACGGTCGCGTTCGACGGCGCGGATCACTTCGAGCATTTTCTCGTCCGGCAGGGTGGCGACGAAGTCGATGCCGGCCTTTTTCAAGCCAGCGACGATGGCCGCGCCCGCAGCCACGGGATCATTGGTTGCCATGTTATTCCTCGGGTTGAGAGTTTCGCATGATTTGCTTTTCCGATTCGACTATCGCTACTGTGAATTCCATGATGATGTCAAGGCAGCGACCGGAGGCAATACCCTTGACAGCAGAACGACAAAGTTTGTAGGGATGGGTTACCAACCATGACGGAAAAAGAAGTCAAAGTCAGCAAACAGCATGTCTGGGTCGGTGTCGAAGACCGGCATGTCCATCTCGGACTCACCAACTACATTCAGGGTGCGCTCGGTTCGGTGCTTTCGGTGGAGCTGCCGGATGTCGGTGACAGCATCGAAGAGGGCGAGATCTTTGCCGAAATCGAATCGGCATCGACGGTGCATGAGCTGGTCTCGCCGGTCACCGGCACAGTGATGGCGGTCAATTCGACGTTAGAGGACCATCCCGCGGTCATCAACGAAGATCCCTACAGCGAAGGCTGGCTCATCGAAGTGCGCTTAAAGAACGAAGAGGAACTCGACTCTCTCATGGACATGGATGAGTATTACCATTTCGTCTTCAAAGATAAGTCCTAATTCTAATGATCTCGGCGTTATCCGTATGCTTGTTACGCATCGAGCAGCCGCTCATTGAGAAATCTGGCGGATCGTTATGAGCGCGGGTGATTTGGCAGAAATTCAGAGTTGGGTGCGAATGCGCCTGTGCCGCGGCGAGTCAATCCAATGACTTACCGAGGTTTGGTTCCTTTGACGGGAGTGGTTCGGAAGCCTGGTTGACGGCGCTGGGGGTGCGGCGCGACTCGGCTTTGGAAAAGCGGTAGACCACCTCTCCTGGGCGCGCCATGTTGAGTTCCTCCCGCGCCAATTTTTCCAGAAAATAATTGTCGTGACGGACGCGGGAAACCTTTTGCCGCAACATTTCGTTGTCACGCTGCACGCGGTAGTTTTGTTCGTCGATGCGGCTCTTCTCGCCGCCCAGACGCCAGAGGTGCAGCGCGCCGCGCTCACCGACGATGGTGACCAGGGAGAGCAGTAGAATCAGCGAACCGAGCAAATAGAGCGGCCAGCGTGGCGACAACTGAAGCATCATCGGGATAATGGCAATATAGCATATTTTGTGCTTTTGTCTTGTCTAACAATTTTTTCCAGGAGACGACGATGAAAATTCAACGAGTGCATGCGCGGGAAGTACTGGATTCACGCGGCCAGCCGACGGTGGAAGTGGAAGTGACGCTCAAAAACGGCGCGCTCGGACGGGCGACCGTGCCTTCCGGAGCGTCTACCGGCGTCCATGAGGTGGTGGAGCTGCGCGATGGCGGCAAGCGCTTTCTCGGCAAAGGGGTGGCCCGCGCGGTCGCCCATGTCAATGACAAGATCGCGCCACGGCTGCGCGGAAAAGACGGCCGCGATCAGACCGCCATCGATTGTATCATGCTCGAACTCGACGGCTCGGCCAACAAAAGCAAGCTTGGCGCCAACGCCATTCTTGGTGTGTCCTTAGCCGTGGCGCAGGCCCAGGCGCGTTCGCAGGGTCTGTCGCTTTACCGCTATCTTGGCGGCGTGGCGGCTAAGACACTGCCGGTGCCGATGTTAAACGTCCTCAACGGCGGCGTCCACGCCGACAACAATGTCGACGTGCAAGAGTTCATGGTGGTGCCCTACGGTATAAAGAGTTTCAAAGAAGCGTTGCGCGGCGCCGCGGAAATCTTCGCGACCTTGAAGAAAGTGCTTCACGACCGCGGTCTGTCCACCAGCGTCGGCGATGAGGGTGGTTTTGCACCGCGGGTCAAAAGCAACACCGAAGCCATCGAGCTCCTGCTCGAAGCGATTGGTAAAGCTGGTTACAAGACCTCCCAAGTCGCCCTAGCATTGGATGTTGCCTCAAGCGAGTTCTACGACGACGGCAATTATGTTTTTAAAAAATCCGATGGCAAAAGCCGCAGCCGGGAACAAATGGTACAGTTGTATCAAGACTGGGTGCGCCAATATCCAATCATTTCCATTGAAGATGGTTTCGCTGAGGACGATTGGCAAGGCTGGCGCATGGTGACCCAGGCCTTAGGCAAGAAGATTCAGCTGGTCGGCGACGATCTGTTCGTCACCAACAAAGTGCGCTTGCAGCGCGGCATCGACTCGGGTGTCGCCAACTCGATCTTGGTCAAGGTCAATCAGATCGGTAGTCTGACGGAAACTTTGGAGACCATGCAGCTGGCCAAAGAAAATGGCTATACTACGGTAATGTCGCACCGTTCCGGTGAAACCGAGGATGTCACCATCGCCGATCTGGCGGTGGCGACCAACGCCGGCCAAATCAAGACCGGTGCGCCCTGCCGGGGTGAGCGCACGGCCAAATATAATCAGCTCCTGCGCATCGAGGAGGAACTGGGTAAGCGAGCCGTCTATGCCGGCAAGAGCGCCTTTCGAATTCAACGCGTCGGCTAAAGGGCTCGCCAACGCAGCTGTGGCGAGCGCCAGAGCACGGCCGCGCGGACCAGAGTCCGCGCAAAAAAAAGCCGAGCGCGCCGCTGCCATCGCTGCCGGCCTGGCGAGTCTTTACGGCGAGGTTGAGTGCCCGCTCAGACACCGTAACAACTTTGAGTTGCTGGTCGCGGTCATTCTCTCAGCTCAGTGCACCGATGCGGCAGTGAACAAAGTCACGCCGGACTTATTCGCACGTTATCCCGACCCCAGCTCGCTCTCGCAAGCTTCCTTAGCCGATATCGAGTCTACTATTCGCACCCTCGGACTGTTTCGCGCCAAAGCCAAATCGCTTAAGCGCTGCGCCGGGCAGTTGATCTCAGACCACCACGGTGAAGTACCTTCAGCGATGGCAGAGCTCATCAAGCTTGCCGGTGTCGGTAGAAAGACCGCCAATGTGGTTCGCGGCCATGCCTTTGGAGAGCCAGGGATCGCCGTCGATACCCACTGCCGCCGCTTGGCGCGCCGCTTGGGACTAACCCGGCAGCAGAACCCGGTGAAGATAGAATCCGACCTGGCGCGTCTCCTGCCACCCGCGGAATGGACTAACTTTTCGCATCGGCTGATTATTCATGGACGGCGCGTATGTTTTGCCCGCAGGCCGGCCTGTTCACGTTGTCTGTTGAGCCGCTTCTGCCCGTCGGCGAATTGCCAACCCAGCTGAGCCCCCCTCGTCGATTGGCAACTTAATTAGAATTCCGCAGTGGCCCATCCGCTGCCGGTCCGCTGGCGCGATCGGCTAGAACTCGAAGGCCACCTCCAGCTTTGAATCCGGCGACGCGAGATGGACGCAGACCACTTCTTTGGTCTGCAGGGGATAGGGCTTGCTGGTGGTCTCGTAGACTTCCGGTGGCAGCATGGTGAGCTCGATACCGTCCTCGGAAAGTTTGGCGCAGGCGTTGCCATTGGCGATGTTGACGAACTCTTTCGACGCGTCCAAAGCTAGTTCGTCGGCGGTGCTGATGGTGTCGTCCAGCATCGTCGAGGCCATCTGAAGCAGCAGCTTGGGCGGCACCGACAACAGACAGTTGAAATTGACGTTGTCGCCGGCGATCTTTTGCGCGATCACCCACCGGAAAAGCCGCACCTTCTCTTTACCGCTCTCACAGCGTTCGATGATGATGTCCTGCTTGCCGAAACGAGTGAACATCATCAACATCAAGTCGGTAAAAGTCTTGACGATGTCTTTGTGCGCGAGCGCGCCGAACGCGGCGCTGACTTCCGACGAGAATTTCTCGGTTTCCTTGTTGTATTCCTTGAGTTCGCGTTCGAGAGCCTCCATGGTCAGAAACCCTCTGATCACCAGCGCTTCGCCCAATCGCACGCGATGACTGGTCTCTTGGACTTGGACAAGGTCATCAACCTGTGCCTGCGTCAAATAGCCCAACTCAAGCGCCAGTTCGCCAAAGCGCAAAGTCTTGCGTTTCTGTTGCGCGATAATTTCGTTGATCTGTGCCGCGGTAAGCCAGCCCCGTTCCATGGCCAGGGTGCCGATCGGCAGCGAGATTGATTTTTGAAACTCCAGAGCGGTGAGCAACTGCTGCGAAGTAATCCGGCCCTTCTCGAGAAGGTACTGCCCAAAAAATCTCGCGCTCATAGTTCCACCCCGGCTTCCTGGCAGACATTCTTCAAGTGCGCCAACATGTTGTCCTTCTGCAGCGGTTTTTGCAGGAAGCTCTTGGCGCCTTTCTTAAGACAATCCTGGACCGTCGCCTCGGTGCCGATGGAGCTCACCATCACCACGCAGGCGCTAGTGTCGACATTGAGCAGGCGCTCGAGGGTATCCACGCCGGTCACTTCTGGCATGACGACATCGAGTAATACCAGTTGTGGTTTGAGCTCCTTAAATTTCTCCACGGCCTCGGGGCCGCTGCTGGCGGTGGCGACGATTTCAAAACTGCTGCCGCGTAACTGTGCCGAAAGCATGGCGAGCATGGTTTTGGAGTCGTCTACGGCGAGAACCTTTATTTTGTTCACGAATTTATTCTCCTTCCTAAATTGACCCATTTATTCAATTGGCTGACTTTATAAATATCTTTGTCCATGGCTTCTCTGTATCGTTCGCTCCGGTGCGCTGCGCTTAACGCCGGCCTAACAGTTTCCCTTTGTCGGTTAGCGGTCCGGTTAAGAGCGCCGCGGCTATCCCGGAGAGATGCACGACCCGGTCCACCGCGCCGCGCTCGATCGCTTCCTTGGGCATGCCAAAAACCACGCAGGAGGCTTCGTCTTGGGCGAGAGTACACGCACCGGCGTGCTTCATTTCCAAAAGGCCTTCGGCGCCGTCGTTGCCCATGCCGGTCATGATCACACCGACGGCATTGGCGCCGGCACTTTGCGCCACGGAGCGGAATAGGACGTCGACGCTAGGACGGTGGCGCGATACCAAAGGGCCGTCGACGACTTCGACGACATATTGAGCGCCGTGCCGCCGCACCAGGGTGTGGAGATTCCCCGGCGCGATCAGGGCGCGTCCGGTGGCGACGCGGTCGCCGTTGGCAGCCTCCTTGACTTCAATGCGGCAAGATTGGTTCAAGCGTTGGGCAAATGCGGCGGTGAACCCTTCCGGCATATGTTGCACGACCACCAGTCCCGGTGCGTCCGGTGGCATGGCTTCAAGGATCGACTTTAGTGCTTCGGTGCCACCGGTGGAGGCGCCGATGGCAACGATTTTTTCGCAGATAATGCTCAAGGGCATGGCCGATTTCCCTGCGAGCATGGCGTCGGCGTTGAGCCGCGGTGTTGCGGCCAATGGTGGCGCGATGGGTTTTCGCCCAGCGGAGCGCGCCGCCGCGCGCACGGCATCGATTAATACCACTGCCGATTCGTGGAGAAAGTCACGGACGCCTAAGCGCGGTTTGGTGACGACGTCGACGGCGCCCTCCTCGAGCGCTTGCAGACCGATGCTGGTGTCGGGTCCGGTCAACGCCGAACAGATGACCACGGGAATGGGATCTTCGCGGACGATCTTGCGCAGGAAAGTCAGGCCGTCCATGCGCGGCATCTCGAGATCGAGAACTATGACGTCAGGCCGTTTTTGCTTCATCTTACCCATGGCGATAAACGGATCGCCGGCGACGGTCACGCTGAAACCTGGCTCTTGCGCCAACACCGCGGTCATCACCTCGCGAACAACGGCGGAATCGTCGACGACCAAGATATTCAATGGACCGGGTTTGCCGAGACTCATCGTGCTGATTCTACTCCGTGACGTTTCGGCTTTACGGCCGGTTGCGGTTGACTGCTGTTGCTGTAAATCGTCGGTAAAACATAGCGCACCCGGTCGGTGACGCTATGCAAACTTTCGGCATGGCCGACGAACAGATAGCCGTTGGGCGCGAGGCTGTCGATCACGCGCGCGATCGCTCCAGCGCGAGACTGGGTGTCGAAATAGATCAAGACATTGCGACAAAAGATCAAATCGAAATTGCCATCGACCGGGTAATGCTCCTCGTTCAAGTTGAGCCGCTCGAAGCGAATCGTCGAACGTAACTCAGCCCCGGCTTTCATTTTGCCATTCTGCTCGCCGGTTCCCTTGAGCATGTATTTTTTAAGATACTCATCGGGGATCTCGCTGGCCTTGGCGATGGGCCAGACCGCTGCGCTGGCAGCGGCGAGTACGCGGGTCGATAGATCAGTCGCCAATATCTCAAAGTCCCAACCCGAGCCCGGCGCAAAGCGTTCCCACAGCATCATGGCGATGGAGTAGGGCTCTTCGCCGGTCGAACAGGCCGCGCTCCAGACCCGGATGCTGCGCGTGCCGTTGGCACCATGACCCTGAGACTGCCACGCGGGAATGATGTGATTTTCGAGGAACTCGAACTGCTTGGGCTCGCGAAAAAAATGAGTTTCATTGGTGGCTATGCGGTTGAGCAGGATGATCAGCTCTTCACTGTCGTCGACGGCCAGGACTTTCTGGTAGTAAGCCGTAAACGAGTCCAGGCCCAATTCGCGCAAGCGCCGTGTCAGACGCGCCTCCAGCAAAGCTTTTTTTGCCGGCGCGAGATGGATTCCCGCTTTGCTGTAGATCAACTTTTGGAACAGCGCGAACTCATGATCGCTCACCGGGCGGATGACCTGATCGGTGGTCGATTGAGTTGGCACTGGCATGGGCTGATTCAGGGTCATGGTTAATCGGCGCTCATGCTGTCGTAGCGCCTGTCTTGTGCGATTCTGGACACTTTAGATCGCCCAGTCACCCGTTCGTATTGTGGGTAAGCGGCACTTGAGTTGGCCGCGGATCTCAAGGATGTCTCTAGCTTCTTCATTCTTCGTCAACCTTTGTCGCCTTCGTCTCTGTCACAGCTTCTTTAGAATCGTTGATAATTTCGATCCTGGTCTTGATCTAGCTGTCGCAGTCCACCGCTCGCACCGGCATTGTTCGACGGCGCTCGCCGCGGAGGATTTCTCAATGGATGGTGTAACCCGGTGTGATTGGGCTGGGCTGCGGTGGGCTGCACCGATCTCGCCGTCCCGGTTACCTCAGCGTGGATGCGGAACGAACCCATGAGCTTCTGTAGCTCTTGCGCTTGGGCCGTGAGTTGTCCCGCTGTGCTCGTCAATTCTTCGGCTGCCGCCGCGTTGGTTTGGGTGACTCGGTCCACTTGAATCATTGCCTGATTGACTTGATAGACACCCGTGCCTTGCTCGCGCGATGCGGTTGTCACTTCTTGGACCAACTCCACGGTCTTCCGAATGGTCGGAACGAGATCCTTCAACAATACCCCGGAACGTTCCGCGACTTTGAGGCTGGAAGTCGTTAACGAGCTGATTTCTCGGGCCGCAGTTTGGCTCCGTTCGGCCAGTTTCCTGACCTCGGTGGCAACCACGGCAAATCCTTTGCCATGTTCGCCGGCGCGGGCCGCCTCAATGGCGGCGTTGAGGGCGAGCAAGTTAGTTTGGTAGGCGATTTCTTCAACGATGGTGATTTTCTCAGCGATGGTTTTCATCGCGTCGAGTGATTCCGCAACCGCCTTGCCGGACTCTTCCACCTGCTTCGCACCGGCGAGAGCCATCTGTTCCATTTGCCGACTGTTGTCCACGTTTTGACCGATCGAGGCATTGATTTGCTGCAGACTCGAAGTCGTTTCCTCAACCGAGGCGACTTGCTCGTTGGTGCCCCGTGACAGCATCTCCGCGGCGGATGAGAGTTGATTGGATGCCAGCGCCCCCGCATCTGCCGACATGCGGACCAGGGCGATGACGTGAGTGAGCTTATCAGCAAACTGATTGAACGAACGCGCGACATCGCCGATTTCGTTGTCGGTGCTACAGTCGATGCGCTTGGTCAAATCGCCGTCGCCTTGGGCGATTTCTTTAAGGCGGGCGGCGACCAGCGACAGCGGCCGGGAAACCTCCCGACGCGTCAAAATGGTCAACACGACAAAAAGGAAAGCTAGACCAGCGGCTTCGCGCAGGATGATGCTCCACCAGCCGCGATTGAGCAATCGTTCAACCGACTCTGTCGAGATCCATAGGGTAACTGAGCCGAGAGCTTCTCTGGTATTGAAAAACACCGGGCGGTTGACGGCTAGCGTTGCCGTCAGGTCCTTTTTCTCCCCACGGAATGTTTGGATCTTTCCAGAGCTGTCTTTAACCTCGATGTATTTAATTGCCGGATCATTGCCAAAGGCTGCAACTGTCCCGTTGATTTTGTACTGATTGAACGTGAACATCGAGCTAGCGATATTGTGTGCTAAAAGTTCGGCCGTGCGCTCGGCCTGCTTTTCTATTTCCGCTAGTAGCGCCCGGCGCTCGATGTAACTGGTCACGAACGCGGAAATGACGCCGACCACCAGTAAGGCGATGCCGGTCACCAGACTGAAACGAAAAACCAAACCACTCGTGCGCCGTTCACGGATCTGATTGAATTTGAAAACGTTCATTGAGTTGTCTTGTTACCGAATTGACGGTCACTGGCGTTTTTCATAATTCATTGCTCCACTGAGAACGTTTAAAATTTGGCCTTCGGGTCACGCTGTTTGGCTCGGTGCGCGCCGAAGATTGACGGTCACGGCGAGATTGACCTTGGTCGCCACGGCGACCCTCCGGCTCCAGATCATGGGTCTGGGAAGCGGTTTGGGTCGGAGTTGAGGCCGCGCTGGAGCGCGTTTCCGACTTGCTTGCTCTAAATACGCTCATGAGCAGTTGTAAGTTCTCAGCGTGGGCGGCGGTTTGATCGGCGGTATTTGCGAGCTCTTCAGCTTGCGCCGCGTTGCGCTGGGTTACTTTGTCGACCTGCATCATAGCTCTGTTGACTTGGGCCACACCGCTGGCCTGTTCTCTTGATGCCGTGGCGACCTCTTGCACCAACTCCGCGGTCTTGCGGATCGACGCTACCAACTCTTTCAAGGCGTTTCCTGAACGTTCCGCGACGATGACGCTCGAAGATGTAAGTGAGCTAATGTCGCGCGCTGCGATCTGGCTTCTTTCGGCCAACTTTCTAACTTCACTGGCGACCACGGCGAAGCCTTTGCCGTGTTCGCCGGCGCGCGCCGCTTCGATGGCGGCGTTGAGGGCCAAAAGATTGGTCTGGTAGGCGATCTCCTCGACGATGGTAATTTTCTCGGCGATAATTTTCATCGCGTGCACCGATTCGCCGACGACCTGGCTGCATTGCGCCAGCTCATGCGCACCCTCCAGCGCCATTTGTTCCATCTCCCGGGAGTTAGCCGCGTTCTGGTTGATCGACGCGTTCATTTCCTCCAGGCTCGCGGTGGTTTCTTGCACCGCGGCGGCGTGCTCGCTGGTGGTCTGCGTCAGGCTCTGCGCCGAGGCGGCGATTTCGATCGAAGCTTTCGATAAAGCGTCGGCGGTGCCGATCACCCATTCGATCGACTCATGGAGATTATCGGTAAAACTGTTGTAGGCGCGCGCGACTTCGCCGAGCTCATCGCCGCGGTCGGTCGCTTTGACCCATCTGAGTAAACCCGATTGGCCATGATTGTGATTGTTAAAACGGTCGGCGAAATTGAGCAGTGGCCGGGCGATGCTGTCCGCTAAATACCAAGCTGCCAGGCAATTTAGCATAACAAATGCTGCTCCACTTCCAAGGAAGACTTCGATGCTTGCACCGCGCGCTGCCAAAGTGCCGCAGAAGGCATAGCCAAGCGTGGAAAAGACACAAAGCAAGTAAAACTTTTTTCGGATTGAGAGCTTCCTTTGTAACTGGCGTAACATGGCGACTACCCTCCCACGGTATCGGAATGATTGAATTTCACGCCGTTTGCGCCTAACTCGGTGGTCCGGCCGGACGTCTTGAATGAGCTATCGCCAGTGCCAGTTACTTGCTCCCCGTTGGATTTTTGCCGTGGCAACCCAGGTTGCCGTGCCGCCGAGCCAGGAAAGTTTCCCCAGCCGTATGGCACAGGATTGAGCTTCACTTTTTCGCCGCCATGGGTCGCGTCGATTCGGAACGCTGTCAAGAGTTCTTGTAGGCTCTTTGCCTGATCGGCCATTTGCTCGGCGGTGCTGGAGAGTTCTTCGGCTGCTGCGGCGTTTCTCTGGGTGACCTGATCCATGTGAGTCATGGCCTTGTTAACTTGGGAAACGCCGACGGCCTGTTCTCTGGAGGCGGTGGCGACTTCCTGGACCAGCTCGGCGGTTTTTCGGATCGACGGGACCAAATCTTTGAGAACCGTTCCCGAGCGTTCGGCGATTCGCACGCTAGAGGAGGTGAGCGAGCCGATTTCCTGGGCGGCTTGCTGACTCCGTTCGGCGAGTTTTCTTACCTCGGTGGCGACCACGGCGAATCCTTTGCCATGTTCGCCGGCGCGCGCCGCTTCGATGGCGGCGTTCAAAGCTAGGAGATTGGTCTGGTAAGCGATTGCCTCGACGATGGAAATTTTCTCGGCGATTGAATTCATCGCATCGACCCCTTCGGAGACGGTTTTGCCGCTCTGTTCCACTTCGTCGGCACCCTTGAGCGCCATTTGTTCCATCTGTTTACTGTTGTCGGCGTTCTGCGCGATTGACGCGTTCATCTGTTCCAGACTGGCGCAGGATTCCTCCACGGAAGCGGCTTGTTCGCTGGTGCCCTGAGAGAGCATTTGCGCGGATGACGCAACTTGTGCCGAGGCGGCTGAGATACCATCCGCGGCCGACTTAACTGACTGCACCATTTCCCGCAGCTGGGCGACCATGTCGCCGCAAGCCAATTGTATCTCGCCAATCTCATCCTCGCCTTGCACCGCGACGGTCTGGCTGAGATCGCCTTGAGAAACGGTTTGGGCGAGAGACACTAGATTACGGATCGGTCCTGAGATCCACTTTTGAACAATAAAGAAGACTCCGATTGCAGAGAGCGCCAGCGATACCAACGCCAGGACGACAAAAAGCCCGGTCATTCGTTGCTGCGCCCGGCGCACGGCCTCCGCTCGATAGACCAGCGAGACGTACACCGTCCCCTTTTCGTGAATGACCGGATGGAGAAAATGGTAGTTGCCGCCAAGCGCGAGTGTGAGAACGGTTTTGGGATGGTCCGCTAAACGAGCCTGGATGACCCCGTGAATTTCCTGCTTTTGTTCTTCTTTGGCCCGGCGGTGGAGTACCAACTTGCCGGTTTGATCGTACATAGCGATATGAGCGATTTCGGAGTTATCTTTTAGCAACGCCACGACATCGCCTTGCAAAACGATGAAGACGTTCGGGTTGTATCCAACTTGCGATAAAACGTCTTTGACTCGGACTATCAACGGCTGACCGAGCACCGCCGAGCGTGCCTCCAGCCACTGGAGATATTCCGCTGTGAAAAATGAAATATTGATCCACGCGCCGGCTCCCAGTACCACAACCAAAAGCGCGGCAATCGCCAAAGCGACCTTAGTCTTAAGACTATTCTTTATGCGCCGGGTGATTTTTGCTGGGGCTATGAACTGGCTCATACGCAGTACTCTTGTTGGATCATGTGCAATTTTACCGGTTTTTTATGGAGGTGTTCCCTAGTCAGCCAACTCGTTCCCGAAGTCATCTTACAATCCTGCTTCCGGAGTTGACTCCAGAGCATTGAGACTAGCCGTCACCGGCGCGAGATCGTCGGCGCCTAGGACTTTGTCGATGTCCAGGACCAAGATGAACTTCTCACCCGATCTTCCCATGCCGCGCAGAAAATCCATGCGCACGCGGGTGCCAAACGCCGGCGCCGGTAAGATGCTGTCGCGGGACATGCTGATGACTTGGCTGACTGAGTCGGCGACAACCCCCATGACCGTCTGTGTGTCGTTGATATTCGCCTCGACGATAACGATGCAGGTGCGATCGGTCACCGGACTCGCGGCCAAGCCAAATTTCATGCCGAGATCGGCCACCGGAACCACGTTGCCGCGCAAATTAATCACGCCGCGGATCGACGCCGGGGTGTGCGGTACCTTGGTCAAAGTTCCGTAGGTGATGATTTCTTTGACTTGGAGGATGCCCACCGCATACTCCTCGCCGGCCAAATGAAAGGTCAGATATTGGGTCTGGTCAAAGCAATCTTCTTTGTCATTCATACAAATAGACCTAGCCTAAAGGTAGTGCGCTGCATGCGCGTTAGTTGAGGTGCTTTCGCTGGCGCGGAGCGAAGCTCCGCCGCGGGCGCTGACGTTGCCCTGGAAACGGATCACCTCGCGCATCAGGGCGGCGACATCTAGGATCAGCGCGACTCTGCCGTTGCCCATGATCGCCGAGCCGGAGATGCCCGAAAGATCTTTAAACTGATCGCCGAGGGGTTTGATCACGGTTTGGCGGGAGCCCTGGAGTGAATCCACCGCTAATCCGGCTTTGGCGCCGTCAAGCTCGACGACGACGATGTTTTCACGATTCGGCCGGGGGCTAGCGAGTTCAAACCAGCTGCGTAGACGGATATAGGGCAACGGTTCGCCGCGCAAATTGATGACGCCCTGAGGGTGGTCGTGAGCTCGTTCGCTGATGGGCATTTCGATGCACTCGCTGACCGCGTGCAGCGGCAACACATAGGTATCGGCGCCGATACCGACGCCGAACCCTTCGATGATCGCCAGGGTTAAGGGCAAACGGAGGGTGACGGTGCTGCCCTTGCCCCCATCGCTTTCGATGCTCACTGAACCGCGCAGGGCTTCGATATTACGGCGCACCACATCCATGCCGACGCCGCGCCCAGACATGTCCGTCACCGTGTCCGCGGTGGAAAAGCCGGGTTCGAAAATCCACCGATAAAGCTCTGGGTCGGCGAGTTTTTCCGGTTCGGTGACGGTACCAATTACCCTCGCTCGTTCGATGATTTTGTTGCGGTTCAATCCGGCGCCATCATCGCTGACCTGGATGACGATGTTGGCGCCCTGGTGGAAAGCCTTAAGAGAAATCATGCCGCAGGGATCCTTGCCGCACGCTCTTCTAACCTCAGGCGGCTCGATGCCATGATCGAGGGCGTTGCGGATCATGTGCGTGAGCGGGTCTTTGAGATGCTCGATGAGGCTAACATCGATCTCGACATCTTCACCATCCAAGGTCAGCAGCGCGGTCTTACCGTGATCCTGGGCGACATCGCGTACCGTGCGGATGTATTGGCGAAACGTCGGCCCCACCGGCACCATGCGCACCTTCATGATGGTTTCCTGAAGTTCGAGGGAAAGCCGTTCGACTTGGTCCTGGGCTTCGAGCGGCTCAGTTCTTTTGCCGCTGGCTTGTTCGATCGCTTGGCGCAGCCGCCCTTGGGCGATGGCGATTTCGCCCGCCAGGTTGAGCATGCGGTCGAGCTTCTGGGTATCAACGCGAATCGTGCCGGAGCGCTCCATCCATTCGGCTGCGTCGGCTTGGCGCCGGCCGAAAGGCCGGCGCGGCGAGTTGGCCGGTTGCGAAATTTTCCCGTTGGCTGTATCGCCGCTGGCCAAGCGGTTCAACAGCTCGAGATGGTGCGCTTGCAGCTCTTCGGCGCCGGCGATCGCTTCGGGCACCATCTGGCGCATTGCGTCGAGGGATCGGAGCAAGAGGGTAATGCGCTCTTGGGTAACCGGTAACGCGTGATTGCGAAAGCGCTGAAGCAACTCTTCAAAGACATGGGCGAAGCCGGCGACTTTTGGATAGCCCAAACTCGCGGAGTTGCCCTTGAGGGTGTGGGCGCCACGAAAGATCGCCTCCAGCAGTTGGTCGTCGTCCGGGTTCGCTTCCAGGCCGACCAGAGCCTCTTCCATCTTGGCGAAGTGCTCTTCACACTCGGCTAAGAAAGTCTGTAGGATCGCTTCGAGATCGAATTCCATAATAGTTTTACAGTGGCTTGACCCAGGCTGCGCCGTCGTCGGTACGGAAGATCAGTTTGCGGCCGCGCTGGCCGCCGACATCGTGACCGACCAGCGGGATCGATTCCGATTTCAATAACTCTTGGGCAATCTCGATGTTTTTCGTGCCGAGATGATGTTGGCGTTGGCGAAAGGCTTCGAGCACACAGGCTCCGCCGAACATCTTGGCCAACAGGTTATGTTTTTGGCTGCCCAACTGGGCCAACTGGTCGAGTAGTTCTTTGATAGCGATGTTGCCGAACCGCGGCGAGGCGATTCCTTGGCCGCTAAAGGTCGGTAACAGAAAGTGATTGAGACCGCCGATCTTGGTGATCGGATCCCACAAGCATACCGCGACACAGGAACCCAAAATGGTCGTTACGGCGCAAGCTTGGGCGGAGACTAGCAATTGGCCGGGATGCAGATAGGCTGTCGCATGTTCGCCGGCTGAACTCGGCGGCGACGAATGCTTCCAGTCGCCTTGTGGTTTCGCTGATGGAGTGTTCATGAGCTGGTTCAGTCACCGAGGAGATCGTGCACTTTGGCGAGCAGTTCCACACTGTCGATGGGCTTGACAATATAGTCGCTGCAACCGCTGGCGTAGCCGGTCTCGATGCTGTCGGCTTCGGCTTGGGTGGTGACCATGACGATCGGCACAGCACTGGTCCGTTGGTTAGCGCGCAGCGCGCGCAACGCTTCAAAGCCGCCCATCCTCGGCATGACGACGTCCAGCAGAATCAGATCGGGATTGATTTCGAGGGCAAGCGCGACGCCTTCAACGCCATCGTGCGCGATCACCAACTCATAGGGCTCGTTGGCGAGAATCATTTGTTCCATTTGCAGGATGGTTTTCGAATCATCGACCAGTAATATTTTTCGCGCCGCCATGGCTTGTGCGCCTTTCGTTTTTTGCCGGGAATTTTGCCCGTCCGACCACGCCGAACCGGTCCTTAACGGCATCGGCAATCGTCCCAAGAGGTGAAAGGGTGAGCAAGATGGTTGCCAGTCGCGAAACTAGTAGAAAGAAAGGAAAATTTCGGACCAATGCAACGAATTCTGCTGCCGTTGAGGCACAACTCTGTACAGGAGTGAACAGATGGCTCAGACGATCTCTCAACGAACTCGATGCCTCGTGATCGTCGGGGTTTTCCATCGGTGGCTGGATTCGGTCCCAAAATGTCCAATTACGGCCAATGGCGCGCTTTGAGTGTTGCGGCACGATTACGCCATCTTTGGTTTTTGTTGAGTTTTAGCCCGCGTGGGGGGTGGCATGTATTTGGCTTTGTGAAGGCCGAAGACTTTTTTCAATCGAGGTAGAACTACGCCCGGCAATGGCAACGGGCGAGGAGCGAGATTCGTGGCGGACGAGAAAAACGATCAGCAGTTCGGTGGCCAAATGATTGGCCCCGCAAACGGCAAAGACGTGTTGTATGGTTGGCTGGTCGGCCGAGCCGCGGCCGATCTCGGACTGGCGCAAGCGATCGCCGCAAGCGAAGCGCAACGGGTTGAACAGATCCGGCGCCTAGAGGAAGCGCTGCTGGGGCAAATGCGCGAACTGCAAAACAGCCAAGCCGCGGCCGGGTCAGCCGGCGACAGCGCTGCAGTCGACCTGCTACAAGATCAAGTCCGGCAATTTAGCGAACGACAAAATGCGCTTGAAGCACAACAACTGACCAGCGGCCAGATCGAAGCACAACTAGCGGCTAAAATTCGCGAGTTGGAAGCCTTTATCGAGCAGCCGCCAACGGCCATCGCCAACCCCGAAGTCAGCGCGCTGCGCGCGCAGATGGCTGGGCTGGTGCAACGCATCGCCGATGCCGAGGCGGCCGCAAGGCGCGAACCCATTCCAGCCGATACGCGGTTGGCGCAAGAGCAAATCGCGCTGGCCGTGCGCGACCAGACCGAGGCGCTGGAAAGCTCTTGGCAAAAAAAGCTCGATGGCCTGCAACTGGAGATCCGCGAAAAAGCCGCGTTGCTGCGCTTGCGCGATGGCGAGCTGAGCGAGGTCCGAGTGCAACTCGCCGGGGTGGCGAAGCGGCTCGATTATGTGGCGGCAACACCGCCGGCCGAGGCCAGTGCGAGCGAACGGGAAGCGGAGCGGGCGCTGTGGCAGCGCGACTCCGACGAGCGTTTGACCGCCCGGTTGCGCGAGTTGGGCGACGAGATTCGCGGCAAGCTCCATGGCGTCACCAGCGCCAAAGTCGATCAAGAACAATTTCGCGGCGAGACCCTGGCATTGACGGCGCGTATCGCTCAGCTGGAACAGTCCAATCAAAACGCTAATGCTGGCGCGGCCAACGAAGCACGCGAGGCCTCTCAAGCCACGGTGGCTTTGCGCGGTGAGATCGCCGAATTGAAAACGGCATTACTCGAACAGCGGCGCGCGCCCAATGACGCATTGGTTCGGAGCGTCGAAGCGATGCTGCGCGAGCAAATTCACGAAGTGCATAAGCAGATCGCCGAGCACCAGCGCGCTAGCATTGAATGGCAAAACCAATTCAAAGAATTGCCCGGCGACATGCAGACGCTGATGCAGCGGCAAGTCCAAGCGGAGACCTTGGCCCAGCAGACTCACGCGCTGGTGGCCCAAGAAACCGCGCAGATTCGCGGCGCGGTCAAAGCCGACATGAGGGCGATCGAAGCGCAATTGAACGAACGGCGCGCCCACGATGGCGCGCTTCAAGGGGTGGAAGATGCCGTGAATGGGCGGCTGCGCGAGCTACACAATCAGTTGGCCCACGGCATGTTGGCGCTCGACCGGCGCGACGGCGAGTTGCACGAGCTCAAAACTCAGGTACAAACTCTCGCTCAACGGGTCGGCCTTAACGGTTTGCCGCCGCCGCTGGCGTCAGTGAGCCGCCCCGATGGTTTGGCCGAGGGCGGCACAGCGGCGCCGTTAGGCGGGTTTGCTGTCAGTTTGCAACCGGTCGAACTGCGCACTGTGGTAACGTCGGGTAGCATGGATAGCGGGGCTCATTTGCTGCAGCCGGCGCTGCCCGGCGACGGCCCCATGACCGATCCGATCAAAGTGCCGGCCGTCGATTTACATCAACGCTTGTCGGCGGAGATCGAGCGCAAACGCGCCGAGCTGCGCGAAAAGAGCGGCCGTTGGAAAGTGCGGCCGTAGCCGCCGGCCGATTCGTGGCAACTGGCGAGCGCCGGTTCGACCTTCACGCCGGAAGGAAAATCGCCGGCGCCGCAGCAAACAAATTTACTGCAACGGTCTGAAAGAATGATGGGTCATGGTCAACGGTAATAGAGTGCCCACCGGCATCGTCGAACTCGATGCGCTGATCGAAGGCGGTTTGCGACCCGGTAAAACTTATCTTGTCGTCGGCGAGCCGGGCACGGGCAAGTCGGTTTTCGGATTGCAATTTCTCGTCAACGGCTTGATGGAAAAAGAGAAGGGGCTCTATGTCGCCATCGATGAAAAGCCCGCCGACGTGCTCGAACAGGCGGAGTCCTTGGGCTGGGACCTGGCGCCGTTTATCGAGTCCAAAGAGTTCGTCATTCTCGATGCTTCGGCCTACTTCAGCGGCAGCAGCGACACGCAGAAGAAAATCGACGTGCAGCGCGTCGTCACCGATCTCAACGCATACATCGCGCGCATGGGCGCCACCCGGGTGGTCATCGATCCGGTGGGACCGCTTTTGTTCAACCGCGAAGCAACCTCGCGGGCGCCGGATCAGGCGCGCACGCTGTTCTACGGGCTCCAGGCCAACGGCAATACCACCAATCTCCTGACCACCTATTCCGTCGAACGCAATGTCCGCGGTCTTGAGGAGTATCTCGTCGCCGGCACCATCGTTCTGGAAATGGAGCTGGCCAAGAGCCGTTTCGTGCGCACCTTGACCATTGAAAAAATGCGCAGCACGGCGCTGAAGCCGGCACAGTATTTATTCAAAATCGTTGCCGACCGCGGCATCGTCCTACAAGGATTGAGCGACGCCGAAGGCTGACCGCGTTGCCGCGGCCGTATTGCCTGTCATAGAGAGAGCCATGAAGTTCCGTTCCGGGCTGCTTGCCATGGGTTACAATTGCGATATTTCGTTCCGACGCTGATCGGCGCCGCTACGTCACCTCCACGCGCACGTCTTGCAATCACATTTATTTGCTGTTGGAGGTTGGCAAGACGCCACTCGCCAAAGCGATGCAGGGCTTGCAGGTAAGCTACACCAGAGTCTGCCCGCTTGTTGAACCTTGAACCGGCGCTTCGGAGCGCCCAAGTACCCGCTCCAACCGATCGAGATGCCGCATGTATCGGTTGATCAGATACCCGAGTAGCACAAGTCGGCGAGCCCGCGCGTCTCGATCCATGGAGAGCATTTTTCGCTCGACAGCTTGCTTCTCGTTTTCAATATGGCGCAAAGCGACAGCGATCTGTTCCTTGCGTCTTACGATACGATCGACATGTTTCACTGGTTCCACTCGATCCATGTCTGGCATCTCCAATCTCGCGCTCCGCAGTTCGACGCTGAAACTAGTCGTGTAAAGTTTGAACACCTTGACGTCGCAGTGCGCTTGGACGCGGCCATTCGACCCGCATTGCCAGAGCCCGCTCGTCGATATCGCAATACAAACGCGAGCAGCAGTTGGTTTTATCGAGCACGGCTAACAGGCGCCGCTTCGAGCCCCGGTCGCTCCTCGACATCACCACCCGCCATAATAATCGCATAACGTCCGGCCCGGTCATTTGCGCTTCAACCTATGGTTCGGCAAAGCCATCGTTGCTCTAAACGTCGCTCTCCAATGTGCGCGCCATCGTGACTGACCATTGATTCGGTATATTTCCGCTTCAAAGATAAGGCGCTCGCTGCTTTTCCCGGTGATCTTTAAGATCATCCATCGGACTATTTTAGGATAGAAGGATTGTCGACGATTGAAATTAAACTGAACACCGGGGAACCCCTCACGAGTGGCTTCACCATTATTTTCAATGGCCGCGTCCTTGGTGGCGATACCCGATGCATGTATGCCGGTAGTCACTGAATCGACCCTACAGGAAAGGTTTATGCGACTGTTACGATCGCTCATTATTCTCAATCTCGGGAAGCGATTTTCGGAAACAACCGAGAGTCCACTCCATGGGACTTTCCGTGCGTCTGTACTGAGCGCCTAACCCTCGGGTAGAGAAGGATCGCTAGAAGGTGGCCTCTCACCTGAACCGATAAACTGCCTACCGCAGTGGCTTTACCAGCCACCGATGACCCCCGTCCTACCAGCGCCCAACCAGCACTCCCACGGCAAACACAAACAAGCCGCTGACGATCAGCCAGCCAACGATTTCAATATAGCGCGTCATAGCCTTGTCCCTCCTTTGCCGTCGGCAAATCTCCACCGGCTGGTGAAAACGCCGCACAGGCTGCATTACGGTCGAAGTGATTATTTCTCCGGCGCATGACAGAGACAACCAAAAAATCGCTCTGAGCTGCCATCTGCAGCAGCGGCGCGTGGAACCGAAATTTTTGTCGTTTCGAAACAGCACGGAAATCTCAGCCCAAAGGTTGTGCCCTTGCCGAGCTCGCTCCGGTAGGCAATTGTCCCGCCATGGATTTCGACGATATGCCGGGTGATCGCTAACCCGAGGCCCATGCCCCCTGGCTTCGATGTGGTAAAGGGTTGAAAAGCGTCCAACTCGGGCGGAATGCCGGCGCCGGTGTCGGAGATTTCGAGCCATACCGAATCTGCGCGCGCGCCGGCTCTGACGCTCAAAACTCCCCCCTCCGGCATGGCGTCCGCAGCATTGCGGAAAAGATTGACGAACACCTGTCTGAGCAGTTTTTCGTCGGCCTGGAGCGCCGGCAGGGCGGCGGCGCTGTCCATGTCGACACGAATACCGTGGGCGGCAAACCGCGCCGCGTCACTTTGAACGACGTCCATGATCAGCGAGTTCAAGTTTACAGAGTTCAACGAAGGGTTGATTTGCCAGAGGCTCTCTAGCTGAGACCGTAACGAACCGACCAGCGAGATCAATTGATAGACCCCGCTTTTTAGTTCTTGGAGCATCTTGCCGGCGAAGGGATCGCCACAGCCGCGGGTCTTGGGCATATGCGTATCCATCATGTCAGCGGCCCAGTAAACCATTTGCAGGGGGGTGTTGATCTCGTGGATGAAGTGCGCCAGGCCGATACGCAGCGCGTCCGTCGAGACAGTCGCGGCCGGTGTCGCCGGCGTTTCCCTTAGTTCAGTCGCACCCGCAGACTGGCAAAGATGACCGTGATATTTGGCTTCCGGCATTCTCGCAGGCATTTGCAGGACTCCTTGCATGGACCGCGAAGATTTGAAGTGCTGTGTATAAGAAATCTCCACGGAAAGGACTAGTGGGGAATCGATGATTTTGCTGTAGTCTTTCAGCCTGTGCGTCTGTCATCATTTTTACGACACAAGAGTGACAGCCCTGTTAACAGAACTCGCTCCACGGCGCCAATAACAACCTTTGAAGTAAAATTCCAAACAAGCTGCGTTCGGATTCGGTGTTTTGAATTTTCTTAGGTTTTCGGTTTATTCGCCGCCTGTTTGTTTCGAATTTCATGCTTCGGATTTCGGGTTTATTTTCGCAGGCGTACTGGCGCGGTAAATTGTTGAAGTCGTTCTGTTTAACATTTCAAGGTAAGAATCTAATGCGTGGCGGGAAACAACCCGAACCCGTGCCATGGTTGAGCTTCGCGGTGAGGGATGATCTCACTGGCTGGAGAATTCAGAATTGCCGGCCGCGCTGGGCCGGCCAAGAGCGCCGGCTAGTCGTCGAAGAGCTTGTGGGCGATCGCGTATTTGACCAGTTGCGCGTTACTCTTAAAATTAAACTTTTGCAGCAAGCGGGCACGATAGGTGCTGACGGTGCGCGGGCTGATGCAGAGCTGGAGGCAAATATCTCTCGGCGCGATTCCCTGGACGATCAGTTTCAGCACTTCGAATTCCCGATCGGAGAGCAGTTCATGGGCCGGCTTTTCCGCTCCGGGTTGCAGTTGCGCTAGCGCTTTCTCGGCGATCGACTCGCTGATGTATTTTTTGCCCTGCAGCAGTCTGGTCAGAGCACCGATCAATTCTTCCGGCGTGCGACTCTTGGTGAAATAGCCGGAGGCGCCGGCCTTGAGCATGCGCAGAGCGTACTGCTCCTCGGCGTAACCGCTCAAGACGAGCACCGGTAGTTTGGGGTAAGCAAGCCGCACTTCCTTCAAAAACTCCAGGCCGCTTTTTCCCGGTAAGTTAATATCCAGCACCACGGCGTCCCAGCGTTCTTTACGCAGCAACTCGGCCGCCCGGCTGGCGTCTCCGGCCTCGCCGAATTCGGTAAAGTTGCGGTTGCCGGCGAGAATGTCGCGCACACCGCGGCGATAAATCGGATGATCTTCGACGATTAAGATTCTGGCCATGACACTAAGCTTTTCTCGCGAGCGGGATTTCGACAATGACCGTGGCGCCGTGAAGCGGCCGGCTCTCGAAGTGAGCATGGCCGCCAAAAGCGTAGGCGCGTTCCTGCATGCCGATGAGACCAAAAGACCGGTCATTGATGGCCGCCTCAGGGTCGAAGCCGATGCCGTTGTCCTGCACGTCGAGCAATACCTTGCCGCCTTCGATCTGTAAGCTAACGTGAACCTTGGTTGCCTTGGCATGACGCGCCACATTGGTTAGCGTCTCTTGCAAAAGGCGGTAAAGAGCGGTCGACATCGCCTGATCCAAATCGACTTCCTCGGCCAATCGGGTGACGCACTGGATTCCCGTTCGCCGCTGAAATTCTGCGGTTTGCCACTCGATGGCCGCCACCAGGCCAAAATCATCCAATAGCCTGGGGCGCAGTAGACTAGCCGTGCGTCGCACCGATTCGACCGAGTTGTCGATCAGATCCGACATCACTCGGGCCTTTTCTTCAACCCCATCGACGCTCTTAGGGAGCCGCGCCATGATCCAGTGAAGATCGACTTTTAGCGCGGTGAATGCGGCGCCGAACTCGTCATGAAGCTCGCGCGCCAACTGCGCACGCTCTACTTCTTGGAGCTCATGCTTACGCTCGGCGAGGGCCCTGAGCTGTTCTTGCGATGCCATCAGCTCGGCGGTTCGCGCCGCGACTTGCCGCTCCAGATCCTCGGCAAACCCGCGCAGTTGGTCTTCGGCGCGTTTACGTTTGCTAATATTCTCGACCACGGAGATGAAATAAAGCGGCGCCTGGGTTTGCGCGTCACGAACCAGCGAGGTCGTCAGATTAACCCAGACCGCTGAACCATCGCTACGGATATAGCGCTTTTCCATCGCGTAAGTCTCGATCTCCCCAGCCAGCGCTCGCCGCAGCAAGGCCAGATTGGCGCTGACATCATCGGCATGGGTGATGTCTTGGAAAGTCTTGGCCAATAACTGCTCCCGGCCATAGCCGACAATTTGACAGAGCTTGTCATTCACTTTTAGCCACCGCCCGTCCGGCGCCACATGAGCGATGCCGACGGCAACATTCTCGAAGGTCGTCCGAAAACGCTCCTCGCTCTCGCGCAGCGCCTGCTCGGCATGTTTGCTCTCGGTGATGTCAAAATCAACGCCGGCGAAGCGGATCGCGGCGCCGGCGTCGTTATAGATATAACGCGCAAACGGCGCGACCCAACGGATCTCGCCGTTGTCGGCGCGAACAATCCGATGCTCGGGGTTATACAAACCTTTTGTCTCTAGAGCAGACTGCCGCGCCTTCATCACGCGATCGAGATCATCGGGATGGATGCGCGAGCGCCACATCTCCCAGTTAGGCGGGGCGCTGTTCGGTTCGTATCCCATTATTTGATAATGCCGCCGGTTCCACACAGTTGCCGCAGTTTTCAAGTCCACGTCCCAGGTCCCCATGCCGGCCCCGTCTACCGCCAATCGCAGCCGCTCTTCGTTATCCCGCAGCGCCTGCTCCGCCCGGTTGCGCTCGGTGATGTCGATGATCGCGCTGCGGTATTGGCAAACGCCCGAAACGCCGTCGATGATGCTGATGGTTTCCATTCGCGCGGCGAAGCTCTTGCCGTCCGCCCGGCGCAGGCGCAGATCGCACGCCTGTTGCACGTCGCCGCCGAGCACGGCGTTCTGGTGCAGGTAAAGCGCGTCCTGCGCGTCGCGGGAGACGAAGCGGGTGAATTTGCCGCCGACGAGTATGGCCCGTTCGACGCCGAGCATCGTTGCCAACGTCAGATTGGCCTCCAGCACGGTGCCGTCTGGATTGAGGGTTACGTAACCGACGGGCGCGAAGTCGTAGAGATGATTGAAGCGGTCGCGCGACTGGGCCAGTTCCCCCTGGGCGCGGCGCAGTTCCTCGTTCTGTATCTCCAACTCGATCTGGTGGACCTGGAGTTCGTGGACCAGCCGCTGCTTCTCCTTCGGTGACATCCGGGCGATGTCGGTGCGGCTGGCGCGCACGGCCGCTTCCGCCCTCTGTCGCAGAGGCGTTGGTTTCGCTGGAGTGGTGCGTTTCTTCGGCATGGCAGGAACTGCTCAGACAACGGGATGCTTTGCGATCACGCAGATGGCGTCCGGCTGGCCGCGATCGTCGGTCAACAGTTTGAGCGTAACCATGCCCGGCAGTTCGCGACCGGCCTTGGTTACGGACGGGCATTCGACAGCGCGGACGGTTGCGCCGGCGAGGCATCTGCCGAGCGCTTCGTGGGCAGTTTCCTGGCGCGATTTGGGCACGATCATTTGGAATGGTTGACCGATCATTTCCTGGCGCGTCCAGCCACAAGCGCGCTCGGCTTCGTCATTCACAGCGATGATCCGCCCTGAGAGATCCAGGATCATCATTGGCTCGGGTCCGTCCAGAAATACCTTCGACATCCGCAGCAGCGACTTCTCCGCCGCCTTGACCGGGTTGATGTCGACGAAGGTGATGACCACGCCATCGATGACGTTCTCGGCGGTGCGGTAGGGCATGATGCGCATCAGATACCAGCGGCCATCCTTGGAGCGCACTTCGGCGAGCTTGAAGGTTAGGGTGCGAAGCACTTCCCGGCAGTCATCGACGAGCTTCTCATAGGCCAGGCTCGACGCCAGATGAGCGAGCGGCCGCCCTAGGTCGGTCTGGATCAGATGGATCAATTGCCGGGCCTGCTCGGTGTAGCGTTTGATTTTTAACTCGGCGTCGAGGAAGATCGTTGCCACCTCCGTGCTGTTGAGCAGGTTATGCATGTCGTCGTTGGTCCGGGACAAGTCCTCGACCTTCGAAAGCATTTCGGCATTGACCGTGGTCAGCTCTTCGTTGAGCGACTGCATCTCCTCCTTGGAGGTTTCCATCTCCTCGTTGGTGCTCTGCAATTCCTCGTTGGTCGATTGCAACTCCTCGTTGGTCGACTTGAGCTCCTCGTTGGCGGTTGCCAGTTCCTCGATCGTTGTTTGCAGCGATTCCTGGGTGCTCCGTAAGTCGCGTTCGAGTTCCTCGACGCGGCTCGCCTCGAGCTTGCTGTGTGCGCGGCCCTTCGCCTTGGCCGCTTTCACGGCCGCGGGGCGTGGCCGGAAGGTCACCAGCAATAGGCCGCGCACGCTCTCCGGTTCGTGAATCTTCGTGACGCTGAGGTTCACGTAGCTGAAGTCACCGTTGCTCCTGACGCGCACGCCTTCGCGGGTCACCTCGGTGTCCTGCGCGGCCGCCCGCCGTAGCGCGGCAGCGAGGTCGTGCTGCAGCCCTTCGCGCGCCATGTCGAGAATGTTGAGCCGGGGCTGGCCAGCGGCGGGCTCGAGATACGCGCCGGTGCGGCCGTGAATATAGACCAGGTCTCCGCGCTCGCTGACGACCACGCTGGCGGGAGCGAAGCGCGCGAGCAGCAGCCGGTCCACGGGGCCGGCGATGTTCGACTCCCGCGCCGGCCGAATCGCCGCGGGCACGCGCGCTTCCAGCGCCGCGATCGTGGGCTGCACCGGAAACGCCATTGGCGGATGCGCCCCGAGGCCACCTGCCTTGCGCCGGAAAATCTTCCACTTCTTGTCCACCACTTCGAACAGATCGCCAAAGCCGCCGATGGTCTCCGAGGAGCCGAGAAACAACAAGCCCCCGGGTTTGAGCGCGTAGTGTAACAGCGGCACGAGCCGGTGCTGCAGCTCCGCGTTCAGATAGATCAGCAGGTTGCGGCAGGAGATCAGGTCGAGCTTGGTGAAGGGCGGATCCTTGATCAGGTTCTGCACGGCGAAGACGGCCATCTCGCGGATGTCCTTGCGGATGCGATAAGTGCTGTCTTCGCGGGTGAAGTAGCGCTCCAGACGCTGCGGCGAGACATCGCTGGAAATGCCCTCCGGGTAGCGGCCGTTGCGCGCCGCTTCGATGGCGTCGTTGTCCAGGTCCGTGCCGAACAGCTGCACGTTGCAGTGGCGCTTGGTGGTCTCCAGGTATTCGCGCATGAGGATCGCCAGCGAGTACAGCTCCTCGCCGGTGGCACAGCCCGGCACCCAGACGCGCAAGTTGCAATCGTCCGGGCGTGATTTCAGCAGCGCCGGCAGCGCCGACTTCTCGAGCGCTTCGAAGGCCTCCGGATCGCGGAAGAAGTTCGTCACGCTGATCAGCAGCTCTTTGAACAGAAAATCAATCTCGTGCGGGTTGTCCTGGAGATAGCGGACATAATCCGCCGGCCCCTTGATCTGGTGCAGATTCATCCGCCGTTCGATGCGCCGCAGGATCGTGTTTGATTTGTAAGAGGAAAAGTCATGGCCGGTGCGCGCGCGCAGCAGCACGAATATCTTCTGCATCGGTTCCGGTAACGTGGCGGGCGTCTCCTCGAAACGCGCGGCGGCAAGATACGGCCAGCGCGCGTAGGCGACCAGCCGCTGCGGCATCTCCGTCGCCGGCAGCACATAATCCGCCAGGCCGGTGGCCACCGCGCTGCTCGGCATGCCGGCGTATTTAGCCGACTGCACACGCTGCACCATCGCCATGCCCGACTCGCCCTTGACCGCCTTCAAGCCGAGCGTGCCGTCGGTGCCCGTGCCGGAGAGAACGATGCAGATCGCCTTGTCCTTCTGGTCCACGGCCAGCGAGCGAAAGAAATAGTCAATCGGCAGATGCGGCGCCTCCTTCTTCTCGGTTTCCATCCGGTGCAGCGTGCCGCCCAGGATCGCCAGGTGGCCGCCCGGCGGGCTGACATAGACGTGGTCCGGCTCGACCTTCAGCCCGTCTGCAGCCTGGCGCACTGTGAGGTTCGTGATCTTGCCCAGCAGCTCCGGCAAGAGGCTCGTGTGGCCCGGATGCTGATGGGTGATGACGACGAAGGCCATGCCGGTGTCCTTCGGCATGTGCGCGAACAACTCGTCGAGCGCCTCTAGCCCACCCGCCGAAGCGCCGATGCCGACGATCGGAAATCGCCGTTCGCGCCCACTGGCGGCGGGCGTGGCCGGCGCGGTGGCCGACGGCGTGGGTTGGTTCTGTGCAGACCGTTTGCCGGCGCGCGGCGCGCCGGCAAACGGTCGTTGCGCACGGTTGGCTGGTTTCTTCGGAGCCATCGGTGAATCATTCGCCGCCGGTTTTGGCGCCGGGCGGACCTTTGGTTGTGCGGCTCACCATTCACGAGCAGGTTGGCAGTTTGCGTGCGATAATCGGACGACGTTGCGGACCATTGATTTCACGCTCTCCTTTAAATTCTTGCAGACGCGCTCATTGCGTCTGGCCGCCCATTGCCGCCGGCGACGGCCGGTCGCGTTGCCATAGCCATACTCCTTGCGACTATTGCTTCGCCGCGAGAAATCGCCGATCCGTTGAAGACTCTAGGCGAAAAGCATTAATGCCAAAGTTCATTACCTAGCTCAATGTTGTTGTCAAGAAATTCTTTGCGCGAAGGCCAATTACTTAGGAAAATTCCGGGCCTAAAGAGCGCTTTCGTTGCAAAAAACCGCACCTACCCAAGCGCGGCAGAGCCACAAGCGAAACCGGAATATCTCGCGCCAAAAACGCAAATGAACAGTAAAAATAGTAGGGGCGATTCATGCTTCGCGCCACCTAAGCGTTTTTGACGCAAGGAATATCCGAACCCGAGACGCTCTGAGCTGAGAAAATTTGCGCGAGCCGCGCAAACTGTCAAGCATTACAAGAACACCCTACGCTGGCGCCACCGGCTATCCTGTCCGAGAAAAAATGATTTTGCTGTAGTGAAGATAACGACAACGCCAATGCAGCGTCGCAGTTGTCCACGCCGAGCCCAACTATAAGACTGCGCTGCTCAATGGGTGTTGACGGTGAGGACTTGATTCCGAGGTATTTGATAGGTCCGACCTGGTATTGCCAATTGCCGATTCGACGCAACCCGATTGCCCAAGTAAGCGCTGCGTTACGGCGTTGTCCCACCTGCTTCCTCGAACATGGAGCGATGCTCGATGACGACCGTTCCGCCGGCAGGTTTGGGACGGGCGATTCTTGCCGCGATGAGCACGCGTCAAAAGCTCATTCAAGCACCTGGCACCCGACTCTGTCCTCTTGGAAGGAAGCTAAGGTAGGAGCCGTCGTACATATTACCCGCGCCTACCGGTTCGCCCGAGGGGTGAATCGAGAGGTGATTAAATTCCCAACGCGGTTGACTTAATCCAGTAAATATTTTATGTCTTGTTACGATACTATCGTGACACGATCTAATTATGGCAAACAACAAAAACCTTCCCGACTTCAAAGCGATGGCCGAGTTGCGCTATCAAATTCGCTGTTTCTTGCGCTTTAGCGAAACCGCAGCTCGGCACGCAGGGATAGAGCCCCAACAGCACCAGCTTCTTTTAGCCGTGAAGGGATTACCCAAGAACTTGAAACCCACCATTGGCGTGCTCGCCGAACGGATGCAGTTGCAACACCACAGTACCGTTGAGCTTGTCGACCGGCTGGCCGACCGAGGGTTTCTTTTGCGCTTGCGCGCCAGCGACGATCGCCGGCAAGTCCTGGTCAAACTGACTCACGACGGCGAAGAGCTTCTCAAAAAACTCTCACTCCATCATCTGCAAGAATTGCAGTCCTCCGGTCCGAAATTCGTGAAGATATTACAGGGTTTGATCGAAGGTATCGAAGCGCCGCCTAACACTGCAGTTAATATGACGCCGACTAAATCAACAAACGCCGAATAAACAACGAAAGGAAGAAAACCATGGCTAATTCCACCGAAGAACTACTTTTAGATGTGCGCGTCGCTGAGGCGTCGCCTTTGTTCAAATTCTACCTGAACCAGGAGAAGAAAATTCTCGGCACTGCCGCGGTTACCATCTTCTTGGTTATATGGGAGCTGGTTGGAAATACCTTTCAATTAATAAATCCGATGTTCATGAGCGCGCCGTCTTTGGTTGGGAAGGCGGCCTTTCAGATGTTTGCTTCCGGCGAAATCTACAATGACCTTTACATCAGCGGTATCGAACTTGCCGGGGGCTATTTGTTATCGGTCGTCGTTGCCGTTCCCTTTGGCATCGCCATCGGCTGGTACAAGAAAATAGCCTACATATTCGATCCCTTTGTCAACGCGATGAACGCGACCCCGCGCGTGGCACTTTTGCCCCTGGTCATCATCTGGTTGGGGATCGGCATACTCTCCAAGGTCGGTATCATCTTCCTCGGCGCGGTTTTTCCCATCTTGATCAATGCGCGCGATGGGGTGAAGACCACACCCTCGAATCTCCTTACCGCCGCCCGGAGTTTCGGCGCTTCCGAGTGGATGCTCTTCAAGACCGTGGTGCTTCCCTCTACGGTTCCTTTTATCCTGACTGGATTGAGGCTCGGACTTGGCAGGGCGATTGTCGGTGTCATGGTTGGCGAGCTTTATGCCGCCACCGCCGGCATCGGTTTTATGATCACGGTTGCCGGCGCCACCTTCCAGACCGATAAAGTTTTTGTCGGCGTGCTCGTATTCGCGCTTACCGGAATGATCGGAACCGAGTTGATCACCCGTGTGGAGAAGCGCTTTAATCGCTGGCGTCCCGTCGTGGGGTCTGCGGAATAGGTTATCCACGATTCATCTTCGTCTTAGTTGACGTAATAACTGCACAGCAATCAGGCAAAGAAGGGGGGAACAGGCCAGGTCTGTTCCCCCCCAAGAAGGAAATCATCCCTCGCCGGCGCTGCGACAACTGCGCCACGGTAACCTCGTTGGCGATGCCGCTCTTTTTCCGCAAGAATCTGGCCGGTGATAACGGCGACGAAAGCACTCATCTGATTCATCCGCTGGTTACCCGCCTTTGATGCCACCCCGCGTGAGTTCGCGCGGGTCCAATAATAATCCGCCGAGTTGTTCCGCTGAGAGCCTTGTGGTTTCCGCCGCTACATCTTTAATTGGCCGGCCTTCGGCGTAGGCTTGTTTGGCGATCTCGGCGGCTTTGTCATAGCCAAGGATGGAGTTCAGTGCGGTCACCAGGATTGAATTCTTTTCGATCTGTGCGGCGATTGCCGCTCGGTTTACGGTAAACCCAGCTACCGCGTATCGGCCAATAGGCGGCTGGCGTTGGCTAGGATTTGCAGGCTCTGCAGTAAATTATACGCTATCAGCGGCAACATCGTTTGCAGTTCAAAATTGCCGTGGCTCGCGGCCACAGCAATGGTTGCGTCGTTGCCGATCACCTGAGCCGCAACCATCATCACCGACTCACCGGACTGATCTTGCCCGGCATGATGGAGCTGCCCGGCTGCAAGGCCGGCAGAACAATTTCGCCGAGTCCTGCCTAGAGGCCGGAGTTCATCCAGCGCGCAGATCATTGGCGATGTTCATTAGCGCGAGCGCCAAGGTTTTTAACTGGTCGCTGAGCTCGACGGCGCTGTCTCGCGCGGATTGGGACGCGAAGTGATTTGGACTTTCGACAAAACTAAATCCAGTCATGAGCGAGATTCGCGCGGCGACGCGGGCGCCAAACTCTGGATGGGCATTGATTCCGGTGCCGACCGCCGTGCCGCCGAGCGCGAGTTCGCTCAAGCGTGGCAGCGTAGCGGTCAGGCGATCCGTGGCCAGACGTATCTGTGCCGCCCAACCGCCGACTTGCTGACTCAATCGAATCGGGCATCGCGTCCATATAAATGGGTCCGACCGGTCTTGACGACGTCGTCATGATCTCGCGCTTTGCGCAAGAGCTCTTCGCGTAGGTGGCCGAGCGCCGGCAGCAGTCGCTCTTGCAGTTCCATCACGGCGGCGAGGTGGATCGCCGCAGGAAACACATCGTTCGAAGACTGGCACATGTTCACATGATCGTTGGGATGAACGTTTTGATTTTCTATGATCTCTCGGGCGCGAGTGGCGATCACTTCATTGGCGTTCATGTTTGTCGACGTGGCGGCCTATTCTGACCTGGTTAAAAAAATCAGGTAGGGAACACTTCCCGTTGCTAGCGTCCAATCTTGGCTGCCGTTAATGGCATGTCCCGTGACGTCGAAAAGAGCGATATCGAAGTAGAATACCGGCGGTTGCGATCAATGCACTAATTCGAGGCCGATGGAGAAGGCGATGAGTAGAACGATCACCCATTCCAATATCTCCATGCGCCGGTTGGAGGCCTGATCAGAAATTTTTTCGTAAATGCTCTCCAGGGTTTGCAATTTTCGCAGAATGCTGGTGTCCCATTCGTCGAGGTGAAAACGCCGGTTGACCAAGCGATAGACGCGCGCGAGATACTGGTCGCCCAAAAGCTTAAGTGTGTTGTTGACCCCTTCGAAAAGGATCGCATTATCGACCTGGAGTTCGGCGACGCTGCGCAGATCGGCGCCGTAGTAGCCTAAAAGACGGGGCAGGCTGAACGAGCGCTGTGAAAGCGTATCGTAGGCTTGGTTCAGGGCGTGGTCGAGTTTTTGATCCAGGTAACGCATTTCCAATAGCTCGACATTGGCATACTCGAGAACCGCGCGGACATCGTCGCCCTCGCGATCGATGAGCAGGGCGGCATTCCAATCGACGATGGTCAGGTCTTCCATTCCGTAGGAAATCCGCGCGACGAATGCGTCGGCGACTTCCTGCTCCGACAAGAGCCGCCGTTCGGCGCGCAAAATCCGCGCGATTTCCTGACTATGCTCGGCATGGAAAAGGTTGACGTCGATCGCTTCAACAAAAGACGCGATGTGAAAGACGATATAGTCTTCAACCACCGGCGAGTGATGGGCTTGCGCCGCCGCATCGCCGATGACCTGCAGCAATTGGCCGACCCGCAGCCGCGAGTCGGCAAGCAAGGGCTCGTTGTCATAGAGTTCTTCGCTCAACGTCAGCAGTTCGCTAAATCGCCCGGCAATGTCGACCGTATAGGTCACCGCCACCGCGCCGAAATCGTAAAACTGGAGATCGACACTCGGTCGGGTGAGAAAATCCCCAAGCTTGATTGCTTCGGTCTCTTGAGTCAGTCGGAGCGGCGCTGGCTGATACTCGAAGTAGCTCGCGGCGGGCCGTTGGTGCCGCAGGGTCGAACGTTGCGTAGCTTCATGAACGCGTGCCTCTGCCTTATCGAGATCGATGGAGCGCGCCGCGTCGTAAGCAAAGCTGACATAGCACAGACCGGCTTGGATCGTCAGCGTCGGGCGGATTTCCATGGGGAGGGAAGTCACGTTTGTCATTGTGGTTACACCGTGGTTGTTAAACCGCGCCGCTCGAACAGCCGTCCGCCCAAGCGTGCCAATCCAGCGCGAACATGTTGCCGGCGGTTTGAGCGGACCACCAGGGTGCTCACGGGGTTACAGCGGTTGGCATCGTTGCGTCTTGGAGCGCGACGGACGGACCCTCGGCGCCAAGCATAACGCGCACATGGTGCGTTGCGCCGTCATCTGCGAGTTGTACATACATGCGGCTGCCTGCGCGCAATGCGCCATCGAGCTCAATGGATGTAACCCCGCGCGCAACCCCGTGGGGATTCTCGACGGTAATTTCGTAGCGCGCCGAGTGATAACGGAATGTAATGTCAAAGCGCCGCCATGCGCGTGGAATACAAGGGTCAAGATAAAGTCTCTTGTCGCGCACCCGAAAGCCGAGGATCCACTCGATGCCGGCCCGATACATCCAGCCTGCAGATCCGGTGTACCAGGTCCAGCCGCCGCGACCGACGTGCGGCGGTTCGGCATAGATATCAGCGGCGACCACGTACGGTTCGACCTTATAACGGGAGACGCCCGTGCGCGTGCGGGCATGATTAATCGGGTTCAACAGAGCGAAAAGTTCGCCGGCCTTGTCTCCGTCGCCGAGCGCGGCGAACGCCAGGACCACCCAGATTGCCGCATGGGTATATTGGCCGCCGTTTTCACGCACGCCAGGAAGGTATCCTTTGATATAGCCTGGGTCGGGGCTTGCGTGGTCAAAGGGCGGAGTAAATAGCAGGATGAGACCGTCGTCTCGGCGCACGAGATACTTTTCGGCCGCCGCCATGGCGCGTACTCCACGAGCCCGTTCAGCGGCGCCGGAGAGAACCCCCCAGGATTGGGCGATCGAATCGATGCGGCACTCCGTGTTCATCGCCGAGCCCAACGGGGTGCCATCGTCAAAATAGGCGCGCCGATACCAGTCGCCATCCCACGCCTCACGTTCGAGGGATGCTTTCAGCGCGCTGACATGGAGCCGCCATATTTCGGCGCGCCGGTGCTCGCCGCGTGCGTCGGCTAGCCGCGCAAATTCCCAGAGGATAGTGTGAAGGAACCAGCCGAGCCAGACGCTCTCGCCTTTACCCGCAGATCCGACCCGGTTCATCCCGTCGTTCCAATCTCCCGTGCCGATCAGCGGCAGGCCATGGCTGCCAACTACTAGACTGCGGTCGAGAGCGCGTGCGCAATGCTCGAAGAGGGTAGCGCTTTGTGCCGAGACACGCGGCTCGAAATATGACTCGTCTTGTCCAGCCTCGAGGATCGGCCCGTCAAGGAAGGGAACGATCTCGTCGAGGACTGGATTGTCGCCGGTAACTTCAAGGTAGTGGTTGACGGCGTACGGCAGCCATAGAAGATCATCGGAAATGCGGGTTCGAACGCCCCGGCCGGAGGGCGGATGCCACCAGTGCTGGACATCGCCCTCGACGAACTGCCGGGCGGCAGCGCGCAATAGCTGCGCGCGCGCGACGTCTCGATTGGCCACCATGAGCGCCATTACGTCTTGTAGCTGATCGCGAAAGCCATAGGCGCCGCCCGCCTGATAAAACGCCGCGCGCGCCCAGACGCGACAGGCCAGCGTTTGGTAAAGCACCCAGCGATTGAGCATCACGTTCATCGCGCGATCAGGGGTCGTCACCTGTACCGCGCCAAGAACGTTGTCCCAGCGCTCCATGACCGCGCGAAGTATCGCATCAAGATCGGTGCCGCGATAAAGGGCGATCAGCACCCGCGCCTCTTCCGTGGTTGGCGCCTCGCCTAGGAAAAAGTCGATCTCTACACGGCCGCCGGGACGAAGCTCCACCGTCGTCTGCAAGGCAGCGCACGGATCGAGGCCGGCGCCGACCTTACCTGAGAGTCGGTTGCCGCGTTCGAGGGATATGGGGTGATCCATACTGCCATTGCGACCGAGGAACTCAGTCCGATCACCCGTCCACTCGGTTTGGCGCCCGCTCAGGTCGGCAAACGCCACGCGGCCAGGGAAATCGCTGTTCCAGGCGTTGCGCGCGAGCATGGCCCCCGTTTCTTTGTCGATCTCGGTGACAATAAAAGGCGCGGCGGCGCTGCGCGAAACCCCAAGCACCCATTCGACATATGCGGTCACCGACAGACGCCGCGATCGACTTGAGTGATTTTCGATTGTGAGACGCGAGATCTTAATTGGGTCCGTGAGGGGTACAAACTGCAAGAGGTCGAGCGCGATCCCGTGCGACTCATGCTCAAAGCGGCTGTAGCCCTGGCCATGTCGGGCAGTATAGGGGAAAGCTTCCTCGCGGATCGGCAGGACAGTCGGGTTCCACAACTCGCCAGTGTCTTCGTCGCGCACGTAGATCGTCTCGCCTGGTGGGTCGCTGACCGGATCATTGGACCACGGCGTGAGTTGGTTCTCATGGCTGTTTAGCGACCAGGTGTAGCCTGAGCCGGATTCAGAGACCTGAAAACCAAAAGTTGGATTCGCGATCACATTAAGCCAGGGCGCTGGCGCCCATTGACCGGCGCCGAGAATCGTCACGTATTCATGGCCGTCCGCGCTGAAGCCGCCGAGGCCATTGAAGAACTGCAAATCCGGCCGCGGTGGTAAGACTTCTTCCACTGCCTTAACCGGCGGATGTCTCGTTAGCGCAAGCGCAGGCGTTTGAGATCGTTGCTGACGTTCGACTTGTTCGGCCAGAGTACCGCGGCGGCTCAAAAGCACAGCGCGCGCCGCGGTCTGCAGTAGTGTGCGATCCTCGGCCGAAATGACATCGCCTTTGAGGATAAATACGCGGCCCGACGAATCACGCCCGTCGTGCTGCAAACGTGACTGGCTAGCCCTGAGCTGGCTCTCCAACAGGCCCTGGAGATCTTGGGCGTAGGATGGCGCCTGTTCGTTCAAGATTACCAGATCGACAGCCAACTGCTTTAGACGCCAGTATTCGTGTGCGCGGAGTAGCTGACGCACAATACCCTGGTCGTCGGACTCATCGATGCGCACGAGGACAATTGGCAGGTCGCCGGAAATTCCGTGCCGCCATAAAGCAGAGGCTCCGCGGCTATTGGCAGTGAGCACTGCGGATGACCCCCGCAGTGCGGGATCGGAGTACAGGAGACGGCTGGCGAGCTCCTGGAAGAGATGGGACTCGTCGGCGTCGATGCCGAGATGGCGTAGCTGCACCTGAGCCTGCGTCCATGCCAGCGTGGCGGCGCGCTCAAATGTTGCTGGATTGTTGTACTCGTCGGCCAGGTCGAGCGCCTGGTCGCGCGATTGCGCGATCAGTGTCGAGAACGTGATCCGCGCACACGCGCCCGGCGCCAGCCGTACACAGCGCCTGAGACTGAAAATGGGGTCGAGCACCGCGCCGACGCTGTTGGAGAGCGGATGGCCGTCAATGACCGACATCGGTGTTCGTATTCTGCGCCCTCGGCCGAGAAACCGCGCCCGGTCGGTTTCGTATTCCAACTCGCCGACGGTTTCCCCTTCGGCGACGATGGCGTGCGCTGCCCATATCTGCCGCTCGCCCTGTGACCTTGGCCGGCGTGTAGCGAGTAGGGCGCCGAGCTCGGCGGAAAATTCAGTCTGCACGAACAGATTGGAAAAAGCCGGGTGAGCCGCATCGGCAGCCGGCGTCGCCAGGACGATCTCGGCGTACGATGTCAGCTCGATTTCTCGGCTTCGCGACCCGAGATTGGTGATCGACACCCGGCGCACTTCCGCGTCATGCTCCGGCGAGACGACGATTTCAAGGGTGGTCCCGATCGTGCCGTCACGCCGCCGGATCTCGACGCGATCCTCGGAAAAAGCTACTTCGTAGGTGTCCGGTTCGACGCCGGTCGATTGGTACGCAGCCGACCAGACTTGGCCGCTATGCCGGTCGCGAAGAAAAAAATACGTCCCCCAGGCGTCAAGCGTGCGGTCCTCGCGCCAGCGTGTGACGGCCAGGTCGCGCCAACGGCTGTAGCCGGAACCGGCCGTCGTCACCATCACCGCATAGCGTCCATTCGATAGAATGTGCGTGGCGGGCGTCATATCGTGCGGAGAAGTGAAGCGCCGCAGGCGCGGCGGCACCAGATCGCGAACGTTGGCGACCGCCCGTACCTCCTCGACTCTAGGCCGGGTGACCAAGACGTCGCGTGGGGTCCGTTCCTGTAAGAGCAGCTCGGTGGCTTGCATGCGCGGCTCGGCGTGGAAGCGTGCGCGCATCACGCCATTGTGGAGGACATTGGCGAGCGCCACCAGCGACATCCCCTGGTGATGTGCCATATAGGCCTGAACAACGGCCACGGCTTGGTTCTCGGGCAGGCGCGTGACGGTGTAATCGAGCGCCTCGTAGAAGCCGTAGCGTCCCCTCGCCCCAACCTTGGTAAGTAGTACGAAATTCTCCGCCGCCGTTTTTGGGTCAATCATCGCCGCCAGCGCCGTCGCATAGGGCGCGATAACCACGTCGTCACTCAGCCCGCGTTTGAGGCCCAGACCGGGCACGCCAAAATTCGAGTACTGGTAGGTGAGCTCCAGATCGCGTGCGTTGTAGGCCGATTCTGAGACTCCCCACGGCACACCACGCTCGATTCCATAATTCCTCTGACGGCGGACGACGAGAGCACAGGTCTGGCCTAACAGACTTCCCGACGGCGAATGCATGACGAGCATGGGCATGAGGTACTCGAACATCGAGCCGGACCAGGAGACCAGCGCCGATCCCCGGTCTACAGGCGTCAAAGCGCGACCGAGATGAAACCAATGGGTTGGCGGGACATCACCCTTGGCAATAGCGATAAAGCTTGCGAGCCGCGCCTCAGACGCCAGCAGATCGTAACAACTCGGATCGAGGCGGTTATCGGCAACGCGGTAACCGATCGAGAATAGCTTGCGTGTCGGATCGAAGAGAAAGCCAAACTCCATCGCGTTGAACATCGTAGTCGTGAGCGTTACGAGCGTGGTTAGGCGCTGGAGCAACGCTTCCGATTCTGTGGTCGAGCCCCTAAGACTTTCAATGACGGTATCGATTTGCCCACGGGCATTCCCCTGTACGGCGCTGTTGGTTCCCACGGTTGCTCGGAGCGTCGTAAGTTCGGCGATGGCGCTCTGGCAGCAACTCGGCGTGCCGCCCACGGTGGGAATCGATGGAAAAAAACGCGCCAGCGTCGACGAAAGCAAGTCCTGTTCGGGGATCGTCGGGCGATTGAACGGAGCCTTGCCAAAGACAGAGCCGCGCCCAGGGAATTGCCGCGTCGAGATCGCGCCAATGACTTTCGATGGCCGCTAGCACAGCCTCCGCCCCGCTGACTAACTCCCCCTCGGCGCTGTCGCCTCGTTCCGCGGTCAGCGTGCGGGCAATGTCCGCCATTGTATGAGCGCGGGCCTCGAGCTCGGTAAGACACTTGACCCAATCGCTTGGCGTCATAGGAACCGGCTCAAGAGCGCCGGTCAGTGCACCGAGCGCCTCATTTAAATGCTTGCGGGTGACCGTTTGGGTGCGGCGATCGTCAACGACTTCGTGTGCCGATTGGCGCAGGAGTAAGATGGCATCGGCGATGCCCGACAGCGCACGCGGGCCGAGTAGCGGGCGCTCGAGGATCTCTTGGCACGCCTGTCCGAGCGCGATGAGGTGGCCGGCGAGGTTTCCACTATCGACCGAGGATATGTATTTGGGATCAAGCGGACGCAGGTCACGCGTATCATACCAGTTGTAGAAGTGGCCGCGAAAACGCTCGAGGTCGTTCATAACACCGAGCGTCGCTTCGAGGCGCTCGATGGCTGCCACCGTGCCGATCCAGCCGAAATCGTGCGCCGCGATGATCGAGAGCAAGTACAGTCCGAGGTTGGTCGGTGAAGTGCGATGGGCCACCACCGGCGTCGGTTTTTCCTGGAAATTATCGGGCGGAAGAAAGTGGTTTTCCGGGCCGACAAAGGTTTCGAAAAATCGCCACGTCCGCCGCGCAGTCAAGCGCAGCGTGCGCAGGTCATCCTCCGAAAGAGGCTGAGCCGCAGCTGCGCGCGGTGGCAGGCTGATCCAATAAGCCACCATCGGCGACAGAGCCCAGAGAAGAGCGAACGGCGCCGCAATCGGCCAGACTTCCGGCGGTTGGAGGGCAACAAGAATGGCCACCAACGCAGCGAGAGCTACGGTGCCGTTCATGCGGCGATAGAAGCTGATAAGGCTGAGGTCCAAACCGGACTGCGCTTGCGCTGCTGTCACCCATTCAAGGAGCCTGCGGCGGCTCACATAGACGCGCCAGAGAGTCCGGATGATGGCGTCGGCCATCAACCATGCCTGGTCGGCGAGTAATGTGACCGTGAGTCCGACGTGCGACGCGGCAAGCACTAGGTCCGTGCCCACTGCCCGTACGTGGCTGCGTTTCGAAATTCCGCGCCGATGCGGGATCAACCCAGTCAAGACGGACAATAGGGGAGGGACGGCGATGCATGCGAGCACGAATGTGGTCCAGATCACCGGCGAAGCGAACGGCAGCGTCCAACCGGCAATCAAAGTCAGAAGGGCGGCCGGTGCCGACAGCGTGCGGCGGAGATTATCAAGCATCTTCCAGCGGCCGATCAGCGGAATCGAGGTACGGATCCGAGCGCGGCCCATGTCCGGTGCCTGCCCGATGATCCACGACAGCAACTGCCAGTCACCGCGCGCCCAGCGATGCTGGCGGACCACGGCGACCTCGTAGTGCGCGGGAAACTCCTCGAAGAACTCGATATCGGTGACCAGTCCCGCCCGCGCAAAGATACCTTCAAAGAGGTCGTGACTTAGTAAGGCATTTTCCGGCACCCTTCCGGCAAGCGCGGCCTCAAATGCATCGACGTCATAAATTCCCTTGCCGATGTAAGAACCTTCGCCGAAAAGATCCTGATAGACGTCGGAGACGGCAGAGGCGTACGGGTCAATGCCAGCCGGCCCTGAGGAGATCCTCTGGAAAAGGGAACCCTCGCGATCGGTTGGAAGGGTCGGCGTGACGCGCGGTTGAAGCAAGGCGTAGCCCTCAACGACCCTGCCGACAAGAGGGTCGAACCGAGGCCGATTGAGGGGATGCGCCATTGTGCCGACCAATCGGCAAGCGGCCCCCCTTGGCAGCCGCGTGTCGGCATCCAGGGTGATGACGTAGCGGATGCCGGAAGGCACGATTGGCGCGCTACCGTCCGCTGACACAGAAGGTGGTATCTGTGGCACCGCGCAACAAGCGATTCAGTTCATGAAGTTTGCCACGTTTGCGTTCCCAGCCGATCCACTTGCGCTCGCTCTGATTCCATCCGCGCCGACGGTGGAAAATGAAAAATCTCCCGTTGCCATCCGGCGCGGGACCATGGCGCCGGTTCAACCGCGCGATGCCGTCGATGGCCGCGGCCAGCAGTTCGTCGTCTCCCGGCATGTTTTCTTGCGGCGCGTCTTTCCAGTCGGTGAGTAACGCGAAACGAAGATCGCCGTCTGAATTCGCCAGATAGTGCACTTCCAACCGCTCAATCTGCTCGGCAATCTGGGCGTGGCCGGACAGGAGTGTCGGGACGACCACTAAGGTACGCAGATCTGCTGGCACACCATCACGGAGCGCCAGCCTCGGCAGCGCCCGCGGCCCAAGCATCTCCGTAACCTCACGATTGACTAGTGCGATCGCCAGATCCGAAGCTGGGATGAGAGCAAGAAGCCCGACTAGAAGCACACCGACGACTCCAACTTCCGCTGCGCCGGAATTGAACAGAAACAAACCGAGGATGAACGCGCTGACAATCGCGATCGTTCCAAGGTAGCGAGGCGTCGCTTGAGTCACATAGGCGCGGCGAAGCCAAGTTTTGATCGGCATGCGAAAGCCGAGATCCTGTTCGAAGGCGACACGCCCATTGGCGATCAGATAATAGCCGGGATCGGCGCGGCGGTCCGCAGTTGGGTCATTGGCTCCTTGCGCTTCACCCTGGAAGTGTTTCGCTCGAACAACCGCCCGCCGGGCAACTTCACGTTCTTCATGGGGTGAGCACCGCGAGAGTTCTTCGATTGCCCGCCGGTAACGATCTCGTGTCGCGAAGTCCGGCGCGGCAAAGCCAGTGTCGGTCCAGAGTATTGCATCGACAAGACTGACGCTCTCAAAGAATTCCGCCCAGTCGAAGGCGGAAATCACGTGCATGCTGGTGATCACGTTGCGCACGGTCACATTCATCGCTGCTTGCCGCTGGTGCTCGACCCGGACAATCTCATCTGCCACTGTGCCCTGAGCTGCTAGGCGTTTCTCAATCCATCGAAGAGTCGGCATGACCATCGGATCCTGGTCGCGCAAGCGCTGGACGAGCTGCACTATGAAGGACGCCGCCAACGGCGCCCCCTCGAACTGTCGCAGAACCGTAGCCGCAGGCTCGGTTGATCGTCCGCCAAGTCCGAGCAAGCGGTCGGCCACCGTGTCGGCTTCCTGGCGTGCCGCTCGGTCATGGACGATGCGCTCCGCTAGGCGGCGGAGATTTTCCACCAGCACCACCCGCAAGGTGATCGCGACTGCCCAGAGCTCGCCGATGGTCAAAGGCTGCACACGCTGGTAAGCGCGCACGAAGCGACGAAGCATTTCGGGGTCAAACCGGCTGTCCGTATGGGCGACGAATGCCCAGGCCAGCCCATAGACGCGCGGGTACCCTTGGAGTGGGCCCTCGGCCAGCTTAGGCAGCCCTCGATAATAGCCGGATGGCAGGTCGTCGTGGATTTCGCGCAGCTGTTCGTCGACGATGTGATAATTGTCGACCAGCCACTCCGCCGCAGGCGTGATGGCGCGCTCATCTTGGATCGCCTGGGCAATTGAACGATACGATTCGAGCAACACCCGCCCGTTGTCCAGCACGCGCGGCAACAGGGGACGACCTTTGCGCGGCGTGGGTGTGACACCCTGGGCGGCGGCAAGGCTTTCAGCGTGCTGCTCAAGACGCTCGGCGCTGAAGAGTTCAGCCCGAATCGGTTCCTCGACCTGCGAAAGAACAACCGCGTCTGAAAAGAGCCTTCGTCGCAGGTTCTGAAGAAATAGTATTTTCAATCCAAATACCTCACGGTCATCCCGGCTTGGGTCGGGCTCATTCACAGGCTATCAAGTTCAGCCGTCAGGAGGAACACGTAGAGCTGGGAACGTGGGACAAACGCCGGATTTCTGGCATTGGTGTCTAATGTTAGTCGCTAATCCAGTGTCGATTCGGCGTACGATTTAGGTGAAACTGGTGATAAAAAACATGGACGTGTACTCGTGCGACGAGCGTCTTACCCGGCGATGACTGCTGCGGTTGTCGTTTCGTTCGGACTACGAGGCGGTGGGGACCGGTAAAGCGGCCTTTGATATAACCAGGAAATAGCCAGGGCGAAGAGAGTGGCCAGTGAGCGCCACGCTGGTCGTAGCGAGAAAAGCCTGTGGCCCGAGGGGCCGGGGCAAAGGCCCCGCCCGCGAAATTGAGGAAGCGAGTTTACTTGCCCTTCACCTCTTCGATCGCCTTGTCGACCTGCTTGCCGGCTTTTTCGGCGGGTCCTTCGGGATTGAGCTTGTCCTTTGCCGCCTCGACAGCCTTGTCGACCTGCTTGCCGGCCTTCTCGACGGCTCCTTCGCGCTCGCAGCCGACACCCACTAACGCGCCACCGAGCACCAGCAACGCGCTAGCAATAACTCGGATCATTTTTTGTTGAACTCCACTGTTTGTATTCATGGATTGTCTCCTCTATGGACAATAACCACCTCGGTCATTTACCTTGATTCTAAAATTTGTAGTCGGTCAGGCGTCTTTCACTTTTACGATGGCCTTCTCCGCTGCTACCGTCACCTTACCCATCGCTTGGTCGAGCTTCCCCGCTCGTTTCAAGTCCTCGTCATCCGTCAGCGCACCCGCGGCGTCTTTAATCCGCCCTTTGATCTGATCGGTTTTTTCCACTCATTGCCGTGCTCCTTTCCTTCACCGAGGCAAACTCCCCATGCACTCGCCTGGTAGGGTTTTGCGGTAGAGTGTCGCGAAATTAATAAGATCGCCTGTTTTTTTATTGTCTGTCAAACATAACGCATTAGCGTGACGCGGTGTTCATCCGGCCGACCTCTAGCCCTTGGCTGGCGCAATCCGCAATTGGTCCTTGACCGCGCGCACACCCTGAATAAAGCGCGCTAGCACTGCTTAGCCGCACGACGCTGTTCTTCCCCTCTACGCTGATGGTTCTTGAAGTCGGCCTTCTCGAAGGGCTTCTTCACATCGCTCTCGATAATCTCGTCGCGCACCTTCATCGCCACAATGAATCGCGCATTTGCTGTTTGAACCGGTCTGCTTGAGAAGTTTGTTGAATCATGATCGTGAGTTCTACGAAGCCGCCAATGATTACGTCTTGCCCACTGTCTTATGGGATCGTTCGGTCATGACGCGACAAACCGCGGCGGCTGAGCACCCCTAGAAATTTCTCTTTAGATTCGTTTCCTCAAGATCCGCACTGCGCCGGAGATACGGCTGGCCAAGGATTGCCTTCGCGGTATCGGAAAACCGGGCTAGCGGCGTTAACTCCGTTGGCGCCGAAGGTGAAATTTCGCGTGAAGGTTTCTCCTTTCGATATTTTAGCTAGCGCAATCTTAGTGTCTCGCGGCTGGGGCATTTTCAATGTCCCGGTAGGATTATCAATAAGCACGCTTGTCAGTTATGCGAGGATCGCGGGCGCCTCTTCTCACTTCTGCAAATCCGATGAACTCCGGACTGCCGGCGCGTCGCTTACTTGCAGCCAATTGTTAGTAAAGCTGGCTGGATCATTGTTTGCTAAGTCCTTTAGTATGATGGGTGTAGTGAAAAATCGAAATGAGGGAAGGGCGGCGGTTATGACTTATGAGAAAAGCTGGTCGGATTGGTGGCTGCAGTTCCTTGGCGTTTCAGCCGGCGGTTACCGTGACATCATCAAGATTCTTGCTTCTCGTTACGTCGAAGAGATGCAGCATGTGCAGCGCTATACCGCGCACGCCGAGCGCATGCAGTATCCACAGTTCCGTGAGAGACTCTTGCGCATGGCCGCGGATGAGGCGCGCCACGCCGAGTGGCTGGCGGAAAAAATCACACACTTTGGCGGGAAAATTCCCAATGTGCCGATATCGCCGCCAACGACGAAAAACAGCTGGCAGTACTTGCTGGCCGATCTCGAAGAAGAAAAGCACTGCTCGGACGATCTGATTGAAATAATGCAGACCGTCCGCGACGAGCTCCCGGATATCGCTGCGGTGCTCGAACGGATCTACGAAGACAGCGAAAGACACCGCAGCGAGATTCGCGGCATGCTGATGCGCAGCGACCCGCAGTCGATCTGGCCGGCGTGAGCGGAAGGGTTTGGATGCCGACGACCGTGCCGTCGCTCACCACCGGCAGGCGACGAAAGCGGCCGGCTTGCATCTTGTGCGCGGCGCGGATCGATAAATCCTCCGGATCGACGGTAGTCGGTTCCTTGGTCATGCGGTGCCAACAATCATGGCTCGCTCCACCCTCGTTTCAACGTCTGGCCAGCTCGCGGAGCAAATCGGTCCGCGTCACCAGGCCAAGTAGTTTTTCACCGTGCACCACCAACAATACCTCGGTCTCTCTTTCGACCATGGTCTCAGCGGCGGCACGGATCGAAGTGTCCGGACCGACGGTGGTTGCCGGCTTCATAATATCTTTGATCGCAACCGCGCCGAGAGTTTCGCGCGGCGAGTCTTTGGGATGGCGCACTAAGGCAGCCATCGAGGCATGCAGCAGGTCGTCGTGATTGACGATGCCGGCGACCCGGTCACCGTCGAGGATTGGGAAATGGCGTACCTGTGCCAGGTTGAGCATATCGTCGGCCAAACGCAGGGTGTCGTTAAGCTTCAAGGTCAGTAGATCCGTGCTCATCACGTCGGCGACGGTTCTATCGGCGCTTGCCGTCGTGGTCGGTTCGTTCATCATAATCGCCTCATCAGCTTTTCTTCGAGGCTCGTTCATTGCAGGTAAAGCCACGCCGCATCGCGAATTCGACCGCTGATCCACTCACGGGCTTCTGCGTTGACCGTCGACTAGGCTTTACCATTCGCCCGCGGCCCTTTTTTCGCCAGGATCATGTGCAGGACCATGGTCAAGATGATGATCAGGACCAAGTAAATGAGTTCGGTTTCGTTTGCCATAATTACCTCCGGTTTAAACCCATCGGTATTAACATTGCTGCACAATTTATAAGCGCAAACTCGATGCCAGCCGCGCTTAGGTCGTGATCTGCAACCCGTCCCGTGAGGAATCGTTGGATCCACTGATTCACATGGGCAAATTCTAACGGTTTAACGAGATATGCTTGGGCGCCGAGGCGTTGGGCTTCGAGGCCGTTGGCGAGGGCGCCGTAGCGCACCATGCCGAGAATTAATGGTTCCGGCAGTCGGCTGCGGGCCTGTTTGACGATAGTGGCCCAGGACGGCATTTCCAGGTCGGAAAGGACGATTTTTATACTCGGATCACGGTTAAGCTGGATCAACGCCGTGCCGCTGTCGGCAGCTTCGACGACCTGGTAACCCTCTTCGCGCAGGAGCTCGCTCAAGCTCGCCCGTGAAGTTGGTTCTCTTTCCGCTACTAGAACCGAAGGTGCTACCGTCTGTATTCTCGATCTGCCATCGTTCATTCTCGACTCTGGGAAAATAAACTGCTTGCGTTTCCCACTTCTCCTAAAGTTAGTTGCCGTAAACCTCTGTCTTGCCCAAGTTAGCAAGATTGGGTCCATTGGCACCAGGTCTGTTGTCGTTGGCAAGAAGAATGCGTAGTCAATCGATGGAGGTGATTATCCGATGAAATCCGGGAGGTGGCGGTGAGTTCTCGTTTAATGTTGGCAACTGTGATTGCCGTGCAATTGTCAGGCTGCTCTGACGTGGCCCGCTGGGTCCGCCAGTTTACCTATCCGCCTGAGTTCCGCTATATCGAACGCGATGAAGTTCGCGGCATCATGCGCGTGCTGGCGGCGCATGGGCGCGAAGTCAATCAATTGATGCGCCAAGACGACGCGCTGCAGGAGCATCGCGACGAGATCGTCGAGCACCTGCGCGCCATGGAACAGGCGGCGGAGAAGCTCGACCAGTCCGGCTGGCCGACCAACCATCCGCAGGTCGAGATGAATCTACCGACGTTTCGGCGCGATCTAAAGATTGCCCGTGAAGCCATCGAGCGCGAGCCGCCGAATTATCTCCTCGCCGCTCCAGTGACCAGCGCATGCGTCAGGTGTCATGGCGCCAAGTGATTCCAAGTGTTTAGTTCCGATCTCACTGACCTGTGATTCTTGTTTACAGCGACGAAAATGGGTTTGTATTCATTTCGCGACAGTGCGAAAAATACCGCGTGGCGGATTCCATTCGATTTGATACCGATCCCGTTTCAAGCTACTTGACGATACCGAGGTGCAAAGCCATGGCGCTTGCGCTATTGGTTCTCGCCGCCCTCTTGGCGTTATGGTGGGGCGCCCATGTCTGGTATCGCAACACCCTGCTGACTGAACTGCGCGGCGATGTGCGTGCCGAACTCGATCCCTACGGCAACGCACTGACCATCGATCTGCGGCGGCGCTTCGATATCATTTATGGTTTTGGCGCCTGGATCGGTACCACTTCTTCGCAAACCGAACTAACTGAAAAATTCGAGCCTTTCGCCCGCCAGCTTAGCGAAAACGTTGTTGGCGTGCGTAGTTTGTCGGTCGCGCCGGATGGCGTGGCTCGGCTCGTCTATCCACGGGCCGGCAACGAAGCGCTCGTCGGGCTCAATATCTTAACGGACCCCCGTTCCGAGGTGCGCGAAGATGCCGCTCGGGCAATTCAATCGCGCAAGATCGTCATCAGCGGCCCTTACGCAATGCGGGAGGGCGGATTCGGCGCGGTGGCTCGGTTGGCGGTGTTTCACCAGGAACAGTTTTGGGGATTGGTCACTGTGGCGCTAGAGTTACCGCCGATCTTGGCAGAGGTCGGGCTATTGTCCCAGCAAAGCATGCAATTGGCACTGCGAGACGGAATTGGCCGGGCGTTCTTCGGAAATCCGGCGGTTTTCGATTCTAATCCCATGGTCTTTCGGGTCGATTTGCCGGACGGTCACTGGGACCTGGCGGCGATTCCGAACAACGGTTGGAGTGGCGCGATCCACCGCGACTTAGCGATATTCGATAGCGGCGCGCTCTCCAGTGCGTTGTTTCTTAGCGCGATCAGCTATTTATGGTTTTTTCGCGATGCGCGTCTGGCCTTGCGTGTCGAGGAGGTTACCCGCGACCTTTCGACCGAGCTCCAGCACCGAACAACCGTTGAAGCGGAACTCAGAGCGGCGCAGTCGCGCTATCAAACTCTCGTCGAGGTCAACCCGGACGCGGTGCTGGTTAACTTCAATAAAAAAATTGTCTACGCCAACAACGCGGCAGCCCGTCTGCTTGGCGCGGCTTCTCCGGAAGATCTACTCGGCCGCTCACCGTTCGAGTTCGTCGACCCGGAACGAGAAGCCGAAGTCGAGCAGCGCTACGAGCGGGCAATGGCCTCGGGCCAGCCCAACCCGCCGAGTATTCAACGCCGGATCCGTCTCGACGGTTCGTTTGTCTATGCCGAGACCGTCGCTGCGCCGCTGGCGTGGGATGACGGCAGCGCGGTCCAAGTGATCATGCGCGATGTGACCGAACAGCGGCGCGCCGAAGCCTGGGTGCGTAGTCTGATCGAGACAACTCAAGACGCGGTGGTGTCCATCGATCGGCATGCGCGAATCGTCCTGTTCAATCCAGCGGCGCAACGAATCTTCGGCTATCAACCAGAAGAAGTTGTCGGTCAGAAAGTCAACATGCTCATGCCCGAACCCTACACCTCGGAGCATGACGCCTATCTCGAACGGTACGAACGGACCGGCGAAGCTCATGCCATCGGTCGCATCCGTACGGTAACCGCAAAGCGCAAGAACGGCGAAACCTTTCCGATCGAGTTGTCGGTGGCGAAGATTCCCAGCGATCAGGAAGCTCAATACGGCGCGTTCATCCGCGATATTTCCGATAAGGTAAAACTGCAGCAACAAGCCGTCGAAAGCGAACGGTTGGCGACCATCGGCAGCATGGCGGCGAAATTCGGCCATGAGCTCGGTAATCCACTGAACGGGATGTCATTGACAGTGCAGCTTTTGGAGCAGCGGCTGAGGAAGCAATTGCCGGCTCTCGACGAGCAGGCAACTTCAACCCTGGCGCGCTTGAAGTCTGAAATATCCCGGCTCGACACGCTGCTGCAAGATTTTCGTTCGCTGTCGCGCAAAGAGACTTACAATTTTCAGCTCGCCAGATTGGCCGAGCTGGTCGCCGAGGTAATCGAGATCGAGTTGCCTTATTGTACCGAACGCGGTGTGGCGGTCGCAGCGCAATTCGCCACGGACCTGCCGAAAGTACGCGTCGATATCGACAAGATTAAACAGGTGATTTTGAACCTGGCAAAAAACGCCGTGGAGGCGATGCCGAATGGCGGCAACCTCTTGTTTCGCGGGTCGGCTGGCACTGCGGCGGTCATTTTGGAGGTTGCCGACAGCGGCGCGGGTATACCGCCCGAGGTCGATGTCTTCGAACCGTTCTTTACGACAAAGTCCTTCGGCACCGGTATCGGCATGACGATTGTCCGGCAGATTCTTGCTGCCCATAGCGGCAGCATTAGTTACAAGAGCGCAGTGGGCAAGGGCACGACATTTACGGTCCGATTGCCGGTGGCCTGATGGCCTGAATCCCCACGCTGCCAGGCCGCAGCCGAAACGCGGAAAGTCTCGCGCGCTGAGACGCACAGGATCTCATCATCCGGGACAGCGAGGGATTGTCTTGTCTGACTTACGAATTCGGCTTGCCTCAGAATACAGTTGCGACTGGCGCGAGGAATATCCGAATTCAAGAGTCGTAAGCTTCCTGAAAACTTTGCGCGAGCTAAATAAGAATGGCCTGTGATTTGCTTTTTTGCGAATATACCAAAGGATCGCACCGGTGAACGCCATAATCTTTGCAAATCTGCGAAACACTGACGGTGATTTTGCACTTGTGCGAAAAGCAATTCGATGAGTTCAAACGGCACCATACTCGTAGTTGAAGACCAAGAGAGCGCCCGTGACAGTCTCGTCGAGCTGTTGCGCGGTGAGGGTTACGACGTCCATGAGGCGGCGGATGGCAATGAAGGGATGGCCAAGATAGATCAGCTCGATCTCGATGTCGTGCTGACCGATCTTATGATGCCGGGAGCGGATGGCCTAGCGGTGCTAAAGCATGTCAGTGAGCTGTCGCCGCAAACTATGGTCGTTCTCATGACCGCCCACGCATCGGTGGAGACAGCCATCGAGGCGATCCGTGCCGGCGCCCAGGATTATATGCTCAAGCCGTTGGTTTTCGCCGATGTCCTGCGCAAGATTCAAAACCTCATGAGCCATCGCCAGCTGGCTTGGGAGAACCAACTGCTCAGGCGCGAAGTCAGCGGCCATTTCGCGCCGGACCGGCCGCTCGGACGCAGCCCGGCAATGCAAGAGATCGTCAAGATGATCATGAAGGTGGCGCCGACTCCGACCACGGTGTTGATCAGCGGCGAGAGCGGCGTCGGCAAGGAAGTCGTTGCTCGCACCATCCACGCCAACAGTCTGGCCAAAGACAATGTCTTTCTACCGGTGAACTGTAGCGCGATCCCGGAGAATTTATTGGAGAGCCAACTCTTCGGCCACATGAAAGGCTCATTTACCGGCGCGGTCAATTCCCAAGAAGGTTTGTTTCAGCGCGCCCGCGGCGGGACGATTTTTCTCGACGAGATTGGCGAGATGCCGATGAGCTTGCAGCCGAAACTTTTGCGCGTCCTGGAAGAAAAAACCGTCTTGCCGGTGGGCTCGACCAATCCGGTGAAAGTCAACGTGCGCATCTTGGCCGCCTCCAATCGCGACTTGAAAGCGGAAGTCGAGGCGGGCCGCTTTCGCGAAGATCTTTACTACCGGCTCTGTGTTTTTGAAATCACCATCCCGCCGCTGCGTAAACGGCTGGAAGATCTGCCGGCGCTGGTCGAGCATTTGATTCACCGCCATAATCTGGAGATGAAAACCGCCTACAAAGGCGTCGACAGCGCAACCATGCGCATTCTCATGTCGCTGCCGTGGAAGGGTAACATCCGCGAGCTCGATAATGTGCTCGAGCGCGCGATGATTCTCGGCAACGGCGAATGGATCGCGCCGGCGGATCTGCCGGGCCACAGTTCCACTGCGTCCGACGGCGACTATCGCTTGGAAGATAATCTGACTAAAGCGATCGAACTCTACGAAAAAACCCATATCGAGCGAACACTCGGCAAGACCGCCGGCGACAAGATCCGCGCGGCGGAATTGTTGGGTCTAAGCCTGTCGACGCTCTATCGCAAGATCGAGAAGTTGGAAATCGAAGGTTAATTTGCCGCTTGCACCGCGGGTTCAAATCGCTCCAACCGTTTAAGTCGTTGTAAACTTTTCGATCGATTCCCGTTCACCTGGTTTTTTCGCAAACCTAACAAGCATTCATGGGTAAATTCCCGGCAGTGCGAAGTGTGCCGATCCTCCCGCCATTTTGCCTCAATATTTCAGCATGCGGCCTCGGTCTGCGTGGCACACTCTATGCGATTGTCGTGAATGTGGGATTCGCTTTTGACCGACATAGCCCCGGGAGGTGGATATGAATGCCAGCAATTTATCGGTGTATCTGTCTCTCGATGATTTCATTCAGTCGCTGCTCACTGTGCAAGCGCCCTACGAATGGGGCTGGCGCATGCATCCGATGTGGGGCTCGGGTTGGGGCATCGGTATGATGATCATGATGGCGCTTTTTTGGGGTGCGATCATCGTAGCCGTCATCCTCGGTATGCGATGGTTTGTCGGCCAACGCAAAAATTCGCCGGTAGACTCGGCGATGAGTATCCTCAGAGAACGGTTTGCCAAGGGAGAGATCGAGAAAGATGAGTTTGAAACCAAGAAACGCGAATTGTCGTAAGCGCAAACTAGAGGGAGGTGGCCAATGGAAGATTCGGATCTCAAACACCGCTTTCATCTAATCCAGACTGAAATCGAGGCGACCGCATCGTTGTTGAAGGACGCTAAAATCGATCTTACGTCGGCGGTTGACTCGATCAAAATCGAGGTGGAGATATTGAAGACTTACATGGCGCGCTATCATCCCGAGTTCGCCAAGAGTTATGCGGCCCTCCGGGAAGAAGCGATCCAAACGATCGATCCCGAGTGGGCGGGCGCGGAACCGACGCGCAAACAATGAAACAGGGTGACCTATGGCAAATTCGACAAAGAGGTTTACGGTCGGCGACTGCATGTCCGTCGATCCGGTGACCGTGGCACCGAACGATTCCTTGCAACGGAGTGGTGGAGTTGTTGCGCCGGCGCGACATTCGCGCGGTGCCGGTGGTTGAAGACGGCAAACTCATCGGCATCGTCACCGACCGCGATTTGCGCCAGGTGGCGCCGGCGTATCCGCTGTTTCGTGATGAGGACGAAATTCGCCGCTACACCGAGAATCTCACTGTCACCGCCGCCATGACCGCCGATCCGATGACCCTTTCTGCCGCAACACCGTTGGTCGACGCCGCCAAGACTCTTGAAACCTATCGTATCAGTTCGTTGCCGGTGGTCGAGGATTTTCGCGTCGTTGGCATACTTTCGGTGACGGATCCTGCGTGTGTTTGTTGAGCAGAACACAGAGCGCGCCGCATGAAACTACGAGAGATCATGTTGCGATATGTCGTCCAGGCCGATCCTGATGAAACTATCGCGGTGGCGGCGCAACGCGTGCGCGAAAAAGCGGTTGGGTGCTTAGTCGTCGCCGGCGGGGTTAAGGTCATCATCGCCGACCGCGATCTGCTCGCGTGCCTCGCTGGGGCGCATGATCCCTATCGCTGTCGGATTGCCACGCATATGCGCCGGCCGGTGCATGTGCTGCGTCCGGATGAGGATCATCCCATCGCCGCGGAGGTGATGTGTGAACGGCGCATCAAGCGCTTGCCGATCGCGCTCAACGGCAAGCTTTTGGGCATTGTCTCGCTATCGGATCTCGCCGCGATTGCCGGTGGGGAGGCAGAAGGACTTCGGACTGCGCTCAGATTTTTCACCGCCATCAAGCGCACCGACCAGAGAAGCCAACCTCACGACCTGCACCATTTCGCTGCCCGGGGAATGCGCCGACGATGACCGAGAAGTTCTCGACACCGGCGGACCTGGATAGGTTAACTGATTAGGTGGATCATGCGATTTAAGAGCAGAGAACATGCCGCGGGGTTACTCGTTCAACGGTTAAAAACGTCTTACAAGAACAAAAATCCTTTGGTGCTGGGGTGCCGCGCGGCGCCGTGCCGATGGCGAAAATCATCGCCGACGCATTGGACGGCGAGTTTGATGTCGTGCTGGTGCATAAGCTCAGCCATCCCGAGCAGCCCGAGCTCGCCATTGGCGCCATCGATGAAGCGGGCAATGCCTTCGTCAACGACTGGGCGGCGGAATTAGATCCCATTTATCTTGAGGCGGAGAAAAAGCGCCAGCTCGCTGTGTTGCGTGAGCGGCGTGTCGATATACGCCGTGGCGGAAACCGATCGACCCGCATGACCGCATCGTAATTGTCGTCGACGACGGCATCGCCACCGGCTCGACCATAACCGCGGCTTTGCGTGTGTTGCGCGCCCACAAACCGATAAAACTTGTCGGCGCGGTGGCGGTGGCGTCGCCGGAAGCCGCGCGGGCGATGCGGCACGAGTGCGATGCGATGGTCTGCTTGAATGTGCCCGCCGAGTTTTTCTCAGTTGGCCGGTTTTTCGACGACTTCAGCCCGGTGACCGACGACGACGTGGTCACGATCTTGAAACAAAATGTTGAGGGCGTGTCGGCTGCGGGATAGCCGAACAGCCCGCTGGCGTCGTTTTTCTTTCGTTTCAGCTTTTCTTTGTCGACGGCGCTAAACCAAACGACGTTGCGCCGGTGGTGCTCGTAGGATTCGGTCCGGGGTAAACTCGACGTTCATTTTGTCGTTCTCCCGTAGGGCCGCACGCTACTTCAACAGGCTGGCTGCTTTGGCGAACATTTGGCTGACGATATCGACGGGCAGGGGCACGATCACCGTGTGGTTATTTTCCGCCGACACCTGCACCAAGCTCTGCAAAAAGCGCAAATGAATCGCCGTGGGCTGTTTGGCGATGACCTGCGCCGCATCAGCTAACTTCTGCGCCGCTTGGAATTCGCCTTCGGCATGAATAATTTTGGCGCGCCGTTCGCGCTCCGCTTCCGCTTGCTTAGCCATCGCGCGCTGCATTTCCTGTGGTAGATCGATATGTTTGAGCTCGACCAGGACGACTTTCACACCCCAGGGCTCGGTTTGGGCATCGAGGATCGATTGGATTCGGGCATTGATCTTTTCTCTTTCGGCGAGCAACTCGTCAAGTTCTCCCTGGCCGCAGACGCTGCGCAAAGTCACCTGGGCGAGTTGTGAAGTGGCAAACAGATAATTTTCGACTTCCAGGATGGCGCGCACCGGGTCCAGAACACGGAAATAGAGCACCGCGCTGACTTTGACCGAGACATTGTCCCGAGTGATGACGTCCTGCGGCGGCACGTCCATGGTGACGGTGCGCAGATCGACGCGTACCATCTTTTCGATCAAGGGAATGACGTAAGTGATCCCCGGGCCGCGCGGCCGGACCATCCGTCCCAAGCGAAAGATCACGGCGCGCTGGTATTCCTTGAGGATCTTAACGCCGCTGATGAGAACGATCGCGGCGATGACGAGCACGACGCCGGCCGGTCCGAGGATTTGTCGAATGATCTCTAGCATGATCTTACCCTACTCCGTACCGCTGCTCGGAGATAGTGAGCCGAAGACTATTCTTAAAAACTCTAACTGCTTGCGGCTGGAACTTCGGAACTTCCTGGCAGCGGCTTTGCGGATGAGATGAAAAGAAAGCAACTCAAGCCGGTAAAAGTAGGGAGGATACATGTATGAACGCTTGGGAGTCAATTTTTTTACAGAGTCCGGTCAATGATGGCCGTTACGTAGCCGATGAGCTACCGCAGCAAATTTGGGATTGGCCAAAAGGCACTTGGTTTCAAGCCAGGTTGGATCGTATTCGCGATCACGAACCGGTGCTGAACCGCAGATCTCATAGAAAGCCTAATCATGAAATGGCGCTGCAAACGGCATTAGCGAGTTAACGCTTCATTCGGTGAAGATTGAAATTTTTCGCTTGAAGGGCGCAGTGAAAGTTCGTCGTGCCGGCCATTCGAACTTACTCAGGATGAGGTGCGGCCTGCCGGAGTGCGATGATTCTCATGAGCTGCTTGCTTGACGGTCAACTCATGCAAGATTGCGAGAAACCGCCGGCTATTTTTTCAACCTTGCGAAAATCGCGGCGCCGGAGCGCCAAAAATCGCGGTTATCGGCTGGCACAGTGATTGCGCAATTGCATCATTGCTAGACATCACAACTTATTAGAATAAAGGAGCCTTTCACAATTGTCGACAATGCAAAAGACAAAAAACCCAAGGCTGTGACACCGATGAGGAGAAATATATGTATAGCAAAATTCTAGTACCCCTGGATGGTTCCAAGACGGCCGAAAAAGTCCTGCCCTACGCTCGTCACCTGGCAGGTAAGTTTAAGATTCCCGTTGAGCTGCTCGCCGTCCTCGACGTCGCCAATATGGCGACCCATATCTCGGCCGATAAGGCGCGTCATCTCGATACCATGGTCGAAGACGGCATGCGTGCCAGCACCACTTATTTGCGCGGTATCGCCACGACTTTCCCCGAGGGCAACGTGACCTGCACGGTGGAAAAAGACCGCGCCGAAGAAGCAATCATCGGCAAGGCCGGCGCGGACGGCGGTACGCTGATCGCCATGGCGACCCACGGCAGATCGGGGATGGACCGCTTCCTGTTGGGCAGTGTCGCCGAGAAAGTGCTGCGCGGCAGCGCCAACCCTTTGGTGCTCGTGCGCGCCAAGGACGAGGCGAAGACCAGCGGTGAAGCGCCGTTCAAATCGATCATCGTGCCGCTGGACGGATCGGAGCTCGCCGAGAGCGTGATTCCGCTGGCCGCGACCATGGCCAACAAGCTCGACCTCGAAGTGGTGCTCTTCCGCGCCTACCATATGCCGTACAACGCTTACGGCGGCGACGACGGCTACATGGTGAACTATGACGAGCTGATCGACAGCGTGCGTGATGAGGCCAAGGAGTATCTCGACAAGCAGGTGGCCGAGGTGAAGAAGCTCGGCGTCGCCAAGGTGTCGGCGCTCAGCAAAGAAGGTATTGCCAGCGACGAAATCATCGCTCTCGGGCACAAGACCCCGGAGGGTCTGATCGCCATGTGTTCCCATGGCCGCTCCGGCGTCTCGGGCGTTGGGTGCTCGGCAGCGTGACCGAAAATGTCGTGCGCCACAGCGACGCTCCGGTGTTGGTGGTGCGGGCGAAGTGATGTGCGGGCGGCGCAGGGGCCGAACGGATAGCTCGCCGAGGTTGTCCCAAGGCGGTTCCCCATCACGGCGCCGACGTGAAACTCCGCGAATTGGTGGTCGCCGGCCAGCCCTACAGCGCCATCGTCGACTGCGCCGAGAACGAGCATATCGATCTGGTGGTCATGTCGTCCCAAGGCCGCAGCGGCCTGTCGCGCATGCTGATCGGCAGCGTCACGGATAGATTGCTGCGGGCGGCGAAATGTCCCGTGCTAGTGGTGCCGTCGCAGGGCAAGGGATAGGCGGCAGCAATTCGCGCATGGCACGGGACGGCGCGAAGTCGAACCTGTTATCTTTGCTTCGCCTTCGGCCGCCTCGACCTGATCGCCCACTGTTAGTTACGCCACGCTCAAAACGTCAAGTTCGGATTCGCTGTCATTTTGACCGCAGGGTGAAATCGTTCTTCGATCCATGCGGTCACGCGGATTTCTAAAGTTACTTCCGTCGAATAATCCCTCGATTGGTGTCGCCTAATTGGGACGTCGGAGATTTTCACGATACTCCGGACGAAATTCTCTTACTCCCTTTCGCTCAATATTTGCGCAACTCTAGCGTTATCTAATATTTACACTCTTGGTATGGAGCTTGCTTTTCTTCAGGGCAGGAGGAAAAGACAATGAGAAAAAAATCAACGTCAATTATATCTATCGGATTAATGGCAGCTGCTATAGGGATTCCGAGTGGACGCGCCATTGCCGCTGACCCGCCAGGGAATCGTGAACAGCGTCAAGAGCTGCGCGAGGATCTCCAGGAACTGCAACGGTTGCGGCGCGCGCGTGACCGCGAACTGCGCCAGGGCGATCATCGGGATGCCCGTGAGTATAGTGAAAAAATCCGCGATCAGCGCAGAGAAATTCAACAAGACCGGCGGGACATACATCAGTCAAACCGGGACTGGTATCGTGATTGGCGATGGGATCGCGACTAGAAATAATTTCTAACATGGCTGGCGCCCATTATGGATTCGACACAGATTTTTGTGCGGGAGAATCGCGACCTAAATCTGGGTCGCACGGAATACTGGATTCTCAATATTGGGACGTGTGAGAAATTGGCTCGCGGCGCTTCTCCTTTGTTCGGCGGAAAATGCGACGTTTTCACTGAGAGGTTTGAGTAATTTAATCAGAAAGCTTCAGCCGAGAGAGTTTTTAGCGGCGCATGACCCGGCACATATAATGCTAAATATAAATGGGTGTGTGAAATCATCACTGAAATAGGAGATCGACTATGCGACCGATAATTTACGCGACCCTGATGCTGTTATTCCTGAGTCTGAACATCGCGTGCAACACGGTTCACGGTGTCGGAAAAGACGTTGAACGTGCCGGCGAAAAGACTCAGGATGCGGCCGACGCAGTCAAGAAAAAATTATAGTGTCGAGTCCGCAAAACTGCGGGCATGATTTGCCGGCTCGGATGGCGCGGATCCCTCAGTGAACGGGCAGACGCGTCATCCGTTCCGGTACCCTTAAACTTCTGTCGCTGATGGCGTAAGTCGACGTATGCCTGGAGCGAATCAAGAGCACGATCTTTTTTCAACTCTCCGCTCAACTCCCGAGGGATTTTACTATCAGCGAAACTTTATCTCAGAGGCTGAAGAGTGCGAGCTGGTCGAAAGAATTCAAAAACTTCAACTCACGCCGTTTAAATTCCATCAATTCACCGGGAAGCGCCGCACTGCAACTTTCGGTTGGGATTACGCGTTCGGCGCAGCCGACATTACCGAAGCAGCGGCCCTCCCGGAGTTCCTCCTGCCGTTGCGCTCACGCGCGGGCAGCCTGTTTAAAATCCGTTCAGACGGTTTGGTTCAAGCGACGATTATTGAATATTTACCGGAGCGCCCATCGGCTGGCATGGGATATTCCGCAGTTTCGCGTGGTCATCGGCATTTCTCTCGGCACGCCATGTCGACTAAAATTTCGCCAATATCGCCGTCCGCGCTCGAAGCATCGGTCGTGATGAAGCGATATCGATGGACCTACAACCGCGTCGGTTTATTTGCTGAGCGGCGCTGCGCGAGAAAGCTGGCAGCATTCGATACCAGCGGTGAAAGAGCTGCGTTACTCGATCGTGATGCGGACCCTGCGGGCAAAACGGGCGTAATTTTGCTGGGTCTGAACCCTGCAAACGCTATTCTTTTGAAAAGCTGGAATCGGCGCGGCTATCGTGTTTCTATCAATGCGCTACGGTGCTCAGTCGTGGCTGACCGCTAGCAGAATCGGCAAGCCGCGCTTATTACCGCGCAAACGGTCAAAGTCGAGATGCTATGAAATCGCCAAACCCTGTCAACCTGCCGGGCCTTGAAGACAAGACGTTCTTGCTACTGGTCATTGCCGTAACGCTGGCATTCGCATGGATCCTCTGGCCCTTCTACGGTGCGGTTTTATGGGGAACCATCTTGGCGATCCTGTTTGCGCCTCTCGACCGCCGGCTGCGCGGAATCATGGGGCAGAGACGCACGCTTGCGGCGCTCGCGACCGTCGTCATCGTTCTGCTCATCGTCATTTTGCCGCTTATCCTGATCGGCGGGTTGTTATTACAGGAAGCGGTCGGCGTGTACGAGAAGTTCAAGTCGGGAGAAATCAACTTCGGCCGGTATTTTCAGCAGGTGCTGGACGCCCTGCCCGCATGGATCACTACCTTGCTGGACCGTTTTGGCCTGACCAATCTGGGCGTGATGCAAGATAAACTGTCCAGCAATTTAATGCAGGGCAGCCAGTTCGTTGCCACCAAGGCATTTGATATTGGCCAGAACACGTTCGATCTGGCGATCAATCTTTGCATTGTTCTCTACCTGCTGTTCTTTTTCGTGCGCGACGGCAATGATCTCGCCAGGCGCATCAGGACTGCCGTCCCTTTGCGTCCGCATCAGCAGCGCGAGCTTTTCGATATGTTCGCCACCGTGACTCGCGCCAGCGTCAAAGGCAACGTCGTTACGGCAATCGTCCAAGGAATGCTCGGCGGGCTGATATTCTGGATACTGAATGTCCATGCGCCGGTGCTCTGGGCGGTGGTTATGGCTTTGTTCTCGCTGCTGCCGGCCATCGGCACCGCCCTGATCTGGCTTCCGGTGGCGATTTATTTTTTGGTCACCGGCGCGATCTGGCAGGGCATCGTTTTGATCGCCTTCGGCGTGTTCGTCATCGGCCTGGTAGACAACCTTCTGCGGCCGATCCTGGTGGGTAAGGACACCAAAATGCCCGACTATGTCGTGCTGATCTCCACCCTTGGCGGCATGGCCATTTTCGGGCTCAACGGTTTTGTCATCGGGCCGCTGATCGCCGCGATGTTCATGGCGGTGTGGGAAATTTTCGCCGCATCGAGAGCCGGCGTTCGCGATTGATCGCAACGCGACACCGCAGGCAGCGAGGCCCAACTAATTGCCCAACAATTTCATCATGCGCTCGACCACATCCGGCGGCTGTGAGACCACCTCTTTCGCCAGCTTCGCCAACTCCTCGCCGCCGATCGCATCCACCGTCCAACGGCGCTTCTTCAACTCTTCGAGCAGCGCCGGATCTTTAAGCGACTGGTGGTAAGCGCCGCGCAAAATTTTCACCCGGTCGGGCGGCACTCCCGGCGTGGCGACCATCGGTCGGCCGAAGACCGCGGGAGCGAGAAGGACCGCGGCCACCCGCCGGGTGGACTCCGGCGTCTTGTATTGGTCCATCAACTCGTAGATCGACGGAACGTCGGCAACTAGCGGATCCCTCTTCTTTCCCGTTTGTAGGATGGGCCGGACAAACCCCTTCTTGTGCCAGGTCAGAAACGGCTCGCGGGCGAAATAAGTGCTGATCGTAAGATTGCGGCAGTGCAGCTCCCCGCGCTCGATGCCGAGGTCAATCTCACCGCCGCCGGGATAGCCGGTCACGATGTTGAACTTGATCCCCAACCCTTCATCCAAAAATTTCGGCATGTAATAACCGGAAGTGCTCGTGCCAGTGGCGCCGCACTTGGGCGGCTGCGCGGCCTTGCGCACATCCTCGATCGATTGGTACGGATTGTCCGTCCTCATGACCAGGATAAATTCGGTTTGTTCCGGTGTGCCGAGCCAGGTGAATTTCGCCCAGTCAAACCGGACTTCGGGGCGCCGGGCCAGCTGGTCGAAGTACATTGAAGGCCCGAATGTGCCGAGGGTGAGACCATCGGGCTTGGCCACGGAATAAACATAGTTGGCGGCGACCACTCCTCCCGCTCCAGTCATGTTCTGCACAATAATGGTGGGATTCCCGGCGATGTATTTGCCCATGTGCTGGGCGAAGATTCTCGCCCAGAGATCGTAGGCGTCGCCGGCAAGATTGCCGACGATGATCCGGATGGTTTTACCTTGATAGAAGGGCGTCTGAGCTTGTCCGTTCGTGACCGACGCCAGCAGAAACAAGAGCGCGCACGCGAAGCGTTTCATAGCACCCTCCAAACTGTCTGGAACCAGGCCTTGGAACCGATGGTCAGAGCGCGAAAGCACCCGCAAATCATAGGGCGCGACGCGCGAAGGTGTCAAGGGACTACTCGACATGTTGCCCATCAGGCTCGTTGATTTTCCCTGGAGTCGGAGCAGAGAGAAACATGAGACGAGAAACATGAAACATTTACGCATTTAGGAAAATTCTGATCGCGTTCTTCCGATACCCCCTAGCTTGTTGCGCGGCAGTTCATTGCGCTTCGCTACGGTCAAATTGTTTGAGAGATTGAAAACCAGTCGGGAGCTTCGACGTTTCGGGAATTCTCAAAACGTCGAGATACCTGTTACTAACCGCCTGATTGCTTAAGCGAGTGAATTTTACCAGTTACTTGTCCGGTCCGTCTCACTTGTTAGACTACCAGCCATTCAATCGGGATGCTGGAGGGCTTCTATGAAACAATCGTGGTGGTCGTCGGTGGGGCTGCTTATTTCTTCACTCGCATTGTCTGGCTGTGAGCTGGTGGCTGAAATTTTTAAGGCCGGAGTCTGGGTCGGAGCGCTTCTGGTCGTTGGAGTTATCGGCATTGTTATTTGGCTGGTTTCTAAAGCGAAACAGTGAAGCGCAAAGCTGCCGAAAGTGGCTGTGCCTGACTGCCGAAGTAGCTTGACTGCAAGGAGTAGATTAGCGCGGCGCTCAGTCAATCAATACTGATGGCCGTGCCAAATATTGATCGAGCGCGGTTCCAAACGTTCCAATCGTTCAAACGCTGCGCGCCGTGCAAATCGATTACCGGATTCATAATGACGAGGGCCTTTCGCGTTTCTTGGATTATCGAAAGATCAAAATGAACGCTGAAATGATAGTGGACGATATATTGTTGGCGCGGCTTTGAACCGGCAATGACCGGTGCGAAAAGCGCACTGGCAGCAGCGAAAAGAAAAGTAACCCGCCACCTTTTTTAGCTCCATCTGGCAACTTTAATGGTCGCACCGGCGAAACGAGAGTCATGATGTTTTCAATCACAACTATCGCTAAACTTCTGATCCAGCTAGCGACTATTACTCCTGCGGTCAATGTTTCCATCGAGCAAATTCGCCAACTAGTCGAGACTATTCGAAAACCCGGAGCTGGGACTCAGAATCAACTGGACGATCTAAAAAAGGCACTAGAATTACAGGCCGCAGTCAATAAGGAGATCAACGACAAGCTGAAACTCATCGAAACGGTTCTTCACACCGTGCAAAAGTCCCTGAAAGTTTTGGCCGTGGTGGCAGCGGGCGTAGGATTAATCGCACTGGTAGCTTTGGTCGTTGCGGTGGTGAAGTGAGCGAAGAGAAAAGGGCAAGGAATTCACAAAAGGGAATTCTAGGTCAAATCTTTATCTAAGGTGTAAGTCCTCTTCAATGTCCGATAAAGCCAGCACGAGACGCTTATTCCCCTGCACAACCTCCCGTAACCGGTTCCTCTTCCGGCTCACCGCTGGGTAGTCCGGCGCGCCCAGCGCTTTGCTGGTCGCCGCCTGGCTCATCGGCGGCGCCGATAGCCATCGCCATCGCTGGCGCTCGTGGGTTTCGATTCCTCGAGCAGGATTGAAGCATTTGCCGGCTGCAACTCGCTTGACGTGCCGATGGATGCCCTCCTCCTTCGCCGGGGAGTGAGGATTGAAACCATCTCTCTCAATAGGCTATCTGTTATCAAATTAGTGTGACCACGCCGACGGCGCGAGTTTCGTAAGACGATGAACTCAGCATGACGGAGGCTAACCCATGAAATCCCAGCGTGCTGCCAGTCAATTGATGTTTATCGGGTTGGCCGGCCTGCTCTATGGGGCGGTGTTTGCCCAGGAGCGGCCGACCTTGCTGGTCGGCCATGGGACGCTGTCGGGGTCGATATTGCCGCTGTGGGTCGGCGCCGAGGCCAAGCTGTTCGACAAGCATGGTATCCAGGTCAAGCCGATCTATTTGCCGCGCGCCGCCGGCCGGCCGGCGCTGCTCGCCGGCGAGATCCAGATTTATTTCTCCGCCGGTCCGCCGCTGGTGCAGATGCGCTTGAGCGGTGGCGATATCGCGGTCACCTCTTGCGCGGCGCACAAACTGACATCGAATATCATGGTCTCGCCGGCGATTCAAAAAATCGCGGAGCTGCGCGGCAAAGTATTCGCCGTCGCCAACCCTGGTTCGGCGAGCGATTTTGCCGCCAAACTGTTTTTTGTCCGCCAAGGGTTCAAACTCGGTCAGGATGTTTCGCTGATCTATAGCGGGTCAACCAGCGCGGCATTCGCGGCGCTGGTCAACGGCCGGGTGCAGGCGATTTTTGCGTCCTCACCGAACGATCTCCAAGCGGCGGCGGCAGGTTTTAAATCGCTGCTCGAATTGGGCGAATTGAATATCCCTTATATAGGCAATTGCAGCGCGGCGATGCGGCCGTACATCGCCAAGCAGCCCGGGCGCATGCGCAGTTTCGTGGCCGGCATCACCGAAGCGATCGCCTACATCAAACGACGCCCCAATGAGGCGAAGGCCGTGTTGGAAAAGTACACTCGTGTTTCCGACCCAAATATTTTGCAACACGCCTATGACTCGGACACTCGCTTTATGGAGCCGGTGCCGCGTCCGAGTATCGAAGGCACCAAGACCGTCCTCGATCACCTGGGAGTCACCGGCCGGGCCGCCGATCAGTTTGTCAGTGATTTTCTCGACGATCGGTTTATGAAGCAGATCGTCGATGAAGGTTTGTTAAAACAGCTCTACCCCGGCAAGGAAGTTCGCTGAGGGCAAGGGCGTGGCAATGTTTATCGTCATCGCGCGCTGATAAATTTGCCATAAATTTGCGCCTAGTGCGGGCGCGAGTTTGCCGGCAAGAAACTGCACGAGCTGACGGTCCATCACAAAGCGCGCAACCGCAACAATAATCCGCCCGACGGCAGCAAGTGGTGTCGGGGCAATTCGAACCATATTCGGAAATGACGTGAATGGTGCGCGGTTGCCAAGCTGCTTGCAAATCGGTAGAGCGAGTCGATCTGGTTGTCATGTCGTGGCACGGCCGCGGCGGCTGTTCGGCAGCGTCACCGACTGATTTTCCCGCGGCGCGACTTGTCCCGTCTTAGTGATGCCAGCGGGAGAAAAAACTTACCGATCGTGCCGCGACAGTTTTCACGTTTTCGGAATTGCGCAAACGTGGTAGAAAAGCCGCGTGGGAGCGGATAGCTACAGTCGCGTTTGTGCCGCCGGCTCGGCAATCCAGTCGCGTAGGATGCTGCGGATCGGCACGCGGGAGGGAAGGAAATCATGGCGGAGAAAATTCTCGTTCTCCAGGGTGGAAAACTGATCGATGGCACCGGCCGACCGCCGATCGATAATTCCGTCATTGTGATCCAGTCAGGCAGGTTCCAAACCGTCGGCAGAAGCGGCGCAGTCGCTATTCCCGCCGACGCTGAGGTGATCGATCTCGCGGGTAAAACTGTTCTGCCGGGCTTCATCGACGGTCATGGCCACCTGGAGGATTTCCATGGCGAGCTTTATCTGCACCTGGGAATTACCACTTGCGCCAATATTGAGCTCTACCAGGACGGCCCTTGGACCCTGGCGCAAAAGCAGGGTACCGCTTTGGGGAGAATCCGCGGGCCGCGGATTTGGATGTCCGGCCGCGCGATCGGCGGCGTCAGCACGGGGCACGACGCCTTCGGCTCGCGAACCGCGCGCGACAACATCATCGTCACGACGCCCGAAGAAGTTCGCCAAGCGGTGCAGCGGAAAAAGCAGCTTGGCTGCGACATCCTCAAGGTCAACGAGTTTCTTTCTCTAGACCTGGTGAAAGTCGCCGTCGACGAAGCCCATCGCCTGGACATGCCGGTAGCCGCCCACAGTTGGGACGTCGTCGGCTCCGCCAACGCCGGCGTGGACGCCGTCGAGCATATCTGGTCAGTGGGCTACAGCTCCATTCCTTACGCACCCGCCAGGCGCAAGCTCGCCGAAGATCGACTCGGCGGCGTGATCGATCAGGAGCTCGCCGGCGCTTATTATCAGACGGAAAATTACGACGCGGTGATCGACGCGATGGTGGCGCACCAGGTCGCGTGGACGCCGACTATTGCAAAGTGGCTCCGGCCGCTGTCGCCGAGCGCGGCGCGCTTCAGAGAACGAGAGAACCAAATCCTGAACGACCCCAATGCCGATCTCCCGCCGGCGGTACGCGCGGTCACCGATAATTCTTATGACAAGCTGCTCAAGCGCTACACGCCCGCGCAGCTCGAGCAAGCCAAGGTCGGCTATGACAAAGCGAAAGAATTCATCCGGCGTTTCGTTCAGGCCGGTGGCATCCTGAAAGAAGGCTCGGACCCGCCGCGCGGCATGGCGGCATTGCTGATGCATCAGGCGCTGGTGATGGACGTGGAGGCGGGCGTGCCGCCGATGACGGCGATCCAAGCCGCCACGCTCAACGTCGCCAGGACTTTCAAGAAAGACAAAGACTACGGCAGCGTCGAGGCCGGCAAGGTCGCAGACCTGTCCATCGTCGAGGGCGACCCGCTGCAAGACATCTGGATGACGCAAAACGTCAAGATGGTCGTCTTGGATGGCAAGGTCATCGATATCGGATTTAAAAAATACAAGAATCCGATCGCGTCATTTTATTCCTATCAGAGCTTGCCGCTGGACCTCGAAATATCGCCGCTGTTTCTCGAAGAGGGTTCCGGCCCCACGGTATTGAAGGTACGAGGGCAGGGCGGGATGTGGCCATTCCACCGCGTCATGCTGAACGGCGAACCGCTACCGACCAGCTTCGTCTCAAAGGATGAGCTTAAGGCGATCATTTCACCCGAGGCGATTGCAACGGCGGGCACCTACATCGTCACGCTCAAGTGCGAAGGCGAAGGGTTTCCCGAGTCCCATCGGGCCCATCTCGTTGTCGGCTTTAGGCCATAGCGCGTCGCGTCGACCTGGACGACAGGTCATGGCAACGTTCATGAGCGGTTTGCGTGCGGTTATCTTTGGCGGTGTCAGTCATTCTCGAAATATCTCTCATTGCAGCAACCAGTCGTGCCAGAGCTTGGTGTAATGATCCATCTTGTCGTTTTACACCGAGGAACTCGACAGCCTCAGAGATATTCTTTCAAGCGCTCTCGAAGTCCATCTCGCGTCGACCTCGAATCAGCTCAACCTGACGATGAAGCGGCTCACCGCCTGGGGCACGATATTTGTCGTGATCACCGCCATCGCGGGCATCTATGGCATGAATTTCAAATTTATGCCCGCACTGGAATGGCGCTACGGTTATTTCGCGGCGATCTCCGGCATGGTATTGATCTCGCTGGGTTTGTATTCTTACTTTAAGAAAAAAGACTATTTTTAGCAGTTTTGTCGGCGTCAAGGGCGGTGCGCTCGATGAACCGCCGCAGTATGCCGAAGCGCTGACAAATGCACGATATCGATATTTCGAGAGCCGCGAAAGAGGGTCGCTCACTCGATATCGGCGATTTTTTTGACGCCGTCGCCCCAATCCTCGACTTTGAAATCGCTAAACGGCACGACGATGGGATCTTTTTCCTCGATCACGATCATGCGTGTCTTGTGTTCGATCAAGAAGGAAACTTTCAGCAACAAGGAGTCGTCCCTGACTTCGAGAAGATTAACTTTCTCTTCGAAGAAGTTATATTCCTTGTTGCGCAGTATTTCCTTGACTCGTTCTTTAGTGAGTACTTCTTTATCGCCCAAAAAACCGCCCATAACGCCTCCGGCGGCCGCGCTGTGCGAGGCCGCTATGACAAACTCACAATTTCCGATGCCGAATTCCAAATATGCTCATTTACACTAGCCCCACCTCGGTTCCTCCTCAACAGTTGCTGCACCCGTTGTTGGTGCAGTGTCCGTGCCAAGCTCGCGAAAAAATTATCGCAGGAGTTGGCGCGATTGCGGCGCTCACTCGGCGGCTGGTTTTCACAAATGAGAATATCGCCGTGGATTTGCGCAGCGTTGCGAAAAAATTCAGGTGAATACCGCGGATTTGGTTTGCCTCACAGCGCGGCAGCGAAGGCGTAGTTCTTGCTCCTGTTCAACATGGAATGTCATTGAAATTTACCGTAGAGGAGAATGATGTGATCAAAACCAGCAAAATCCTCGCGCCGACGGATCTGTCAGATCTATCGCGAACGGCGCTGCGCTATGCTCTAGAATTGGCAATGGAGCGGCGCGCGGCGGTGGTCGTCTATCATGTGATTAGCGAAGACAGCGATTGGCTCGGCAGCGACGACAAGCTCAATCCCGCTAATGCCTTGTTGCCGCAACAGCGCGAACGCCTGCATGCATTCATGACAGAGCACTTTGCCGACCTGATGGACCAAGTCGAGGTGACGGAGATCGTTGAGGCCGGCGTGCCCCACGATAAGATCGTCGAAAAAGCGCAGCGAGAAAATGCCGATTTGATTGTCATGTCGACCCATGGACGCACCGGCTTCCAGCAGGTCCTGCTCGGCAGCGTCACCGCCAAGGTGGTGGCGCGGGCTGGCTGCCCGGTGCTGTCGATGCGGCCAGCGTGAAGTCGATAGCCCTGTTTGCCCGGCGCGGTCGATGCAATTCAAGGTTGAGTGATGAGATAAACGAATCGGTCATTCTTCAAGTGCTATCGTTTCTAGCTACCAGAAATGCTTTGACGATAGCAATGAAAAGGATCAATGCCACGGCTTGAGTCTTGGGCAGGATTGACCAGGCGGCGCCCAACTGGTTCAGGGCGATTGATCATAGGTGTGTGTTGCGGTAGCGCGAAGTGAAACCGAAGATCATGCGGCTACCGGCTTTACAGATCGTAGATCGGCGTGTGGATCGCGACCTGCTCGCCTTGGGCGATGGCGCTGACGATGTCGGCGCGGCTGACGATGCCGACGATGGCGCCGTCCTTCATTACCGGGAGGCGTTTGATCGAGTGAGTGGTCATCAAGCGGGCGATTTCTTCGACCGAGGCCTCTTCGCTCACGCTGATGACGGTCTTGCTCATGATCGCTTTGACGTCTTTACCTCTCTTGCCAATGATGTCGGCTTCCGAGACCACGCCGAGGATCTTGCCGTTCTTGGCCGCCACCGGCGCGCCGCTGATCTGATTCTTGATCAGCGTCATGGCTAGGTTCTTCACGCTCATAGTGGGAGCGACGGTGATGATGTCACGGGTCATGATATCTTTGGCGATCATGGTTTTGCTCCTTGTTAAAGTCCCTCTGGTTACCAGCAGTTTCGCCAAGTCGGCGACCCGGCAGCTGTAGCCCCACTCGTTGTCGTACCAACTTAGAACTTTGGCCATCTTGCCTTCAAGCACCACGGTGGAAAGTCCATCGACGATGGACGACGCTGAGTTGCCGCGAAAATCGCTGGATACCAGCGGCTCGTCGCAATAGGCGAGAATGCCGTTCATCTTGCCGTCGGCGCTTTGCTGCAGCGCCGCGTTGATCGCCTCGATGGACGCGGCTTTCTTTAGATCGACGACCAAGTCGACGACGGACACCGTCGCTGTCGGTACGCGCAAGGAAATGCCGTGCAGTTTGCCTTTCAGCTCCGGCATGACCAAGCCGATCGCTTTAGCGGCGCCGGTGCTGGTGGGGACGATGTTCACCGCCGCGGCGCGGGCGCGGCGCAGATCTTTGTGCATCAGGTCGAGAATCCTCTGGTCGTTGGTGTAGGCGTGGGTCGTTGTCATCAGGCCGCGCTCGATGCCGAAGCTGTCGTGCAGCACTTTGGCCACCGGCGCCAGGCAATTGGTCGTGCACGAGGCGTTCGACACCATATGATGCTTGCGCGGGTCGTAGTCGCCATCGTTGACGCCCAGCACCAGGGTGATGTCTTCGTTGGTCGCCGGGGAGGTGATGATCGCCTTCTTAGCGCCGGCGTCCAGATGGGCGCGCACTTGGGCGCCGTCGGTAAATACCCCGGTGGCTTCTATGACGATATCGACGCCAAGCTGTTTCCAGGGCAGGCGGGCGGGATCCTTTTGATTGAGGACGGCGATGGTTTGGCCGTCGACGTTGATCGCGCCGTCGACGCATTCGACCTTGCCGGGGTAGCGGCCGTAGGTCGAGTCGTAACGGAACAGATGGGCATTGGTTTTTAAATCCGCCATGTCGTTGATGGCGACCACCGCGAGTTCTGTCTTGCAGCGCTCAAGTAACGTGCGTAGCACCAAGCGGCCAATCCGGCCGAAGCCATTGATCGCGACTTTTGTTGAATTGCTCCTTGCCATGCCGTCTCCTGTTAGTTGCAGCCGCGTAAATCGGTGATCAGATATTGATAGCGGTCGCGAAACTGTTCCGGCGCGCAATAATGCTGCGCCGATGACGCGGCCTGGGCCAGCTGCCGGAGCTTTTCGTCGTCGCGAAAGTCTTCTTTCTCCAGGCGAATCATGTACTCGCGGGCGATCCGGTACGACGGCGTGTTGACGTCCACCGAGCGCACGCGGGTCTTGCCGGTCTTGGGATCCTGCAAGTTGGTGAAATCGAGGTAATCGAGCTGGCCGTTGACCAGGCAAACCAAAGCGCCGCTAAGCTTGGCCGCCGCTGCGCTTGGGTTGAGCAAGAACTCCACGGCGCCGTAGCCGAGGGTGCGGACGTACTCGCAGTCGAAAGCGATGGGCGCCGCCGAGCGCAGTTCGTAGCCGATGTTCTTGTGCACCACCGCGGCTGTCGCGCCGCGGCTGGCGAAGCGATGCTCGACCAGGGTCTTTAAAACATAGGCAAGGTCGACCTCGGCTAGACGCAGGTGGCCGTAGCTGTCGTGGGCGATGCGCACGCCTTCGATGCCTTGCAATTCTTCCGGGGCCATATGCTCCAGCAGTCCTTCCGCGATCACGGCGACACCGTCGGAGCGATTCCATAGCGCTTGGCGTTTGAGCATGGCCCCTTCCAGAAGGTCGCATACGGTCGCCATACGGATCGGGCCGGCAAATTCCTCGGGAATGAGGGTCAGGGTTGCGCCGGTGGACTTACCGATGCCGAGGGCGAGATGACCGGCGGAACGGCCCATGACGACGACAAAGTACCAGCGGCCGGTGGTGCGCGAGTCCTCCATCAGATTCTGCACCAGATCGCTGCCCAATTGGCGCGCGGTTTCGAAACCGAAAGTCGGTGTCTCGCCCGGCAGCGGCAAATCATTATCTATTGTCTTCGGCACATGGCAGACGCGGATGCGCCCCCCGGCTGCCTTGGCCACTTCGCTGGCGGCGTACATGGTGTCGTCGCCGCCGATGGTGGCGAGATGGCCAATGCCGAGTTTGTCGAGGGATGCGACAACGCGCTTGAGATCCTCTGGCTTCTTGGTTGGATTGGCGCGCGAGGTATTCAAGATCGAGCCGCCTTGGAAATGGACGCGCGACACGTCGTCGTGGTCGAGCTCTCTTGCATGGTTGGCGTCGCCCTGCATCAACCATTGAAAACCATCGTAGATGCCGATGACTTTGCGGGCGCGAGTGCGCGCTTCGAGCGTGATCGCGCCGATCACGCCGTTGATGCCAGGAGCGGGGCCGCCGCCGACAAGAATGCCGAGGTTGTCTTTGAGATTAGGTTGGTGGTTTGCCATGATGACCCGATTCTTTGCGATTATTGTGCCTGATAATTTTCTCAATGCCACAGGCAAGGTGAACCAATCGATCAATGTCTTTCGCACAACTGCGAAACTGCCGGGTTTCGATTCCTGTGGCTGCGAAGAGTTTTGCCGCTATCATGAAAAGTTATCGAAGTTCCGGTTAGTCCCCCGTGGCACACTCATTGCGCTAGCGAGTGGAGAATACGGGATTAGTTACCAGAGCTAATTCGATGACTTCAGAAACCCAAGATTCGTTGGTGGCGGCGATGCTGCAGCCGGAGTTCTATCCCAAACCGCCGGCCAGCGTGAGTCACAAAGAAACCCATATCTCGCACCTCTTCTTTGCCGGTGAGCTGGTCTACAAGGTGAAGAAAGCGGTACGTTACTCTTTTCTCGATTACTCGACGTTAGAAAAGCGGCGCCATTTCCTGCTGGAAGAGCTACGCCTCAACCGGCGATTGGCGCCGTCGGTGTATATAGACGTGCTGCCGATCGCCTTCGACGATCTGGGTTGGCGGCTGGGCGAATGGGCCGGGCCGGCGGAGTATGCGCTGGTGATGCGCCGGTTGCCGGACAAGCGCATGCTGACCGTTCTCCTGGACACCGGCCAGGTGACGGGCGCGATGATGCGCGCGTTGGCGGAACTGTTGGCGCGCTTCCACAGCGACGCGGAGCGCGTCACCGGCATCGACCCGGATCGTTATTCAGCGCTGGTGCAAGCGCAATGGAATGACAACCTTGCCGATTTGGCGCGGGCATCAAGCCAAGTCATCGATCCGGAGAATTGCCAGGCCCTCGAAAAGTTTGGCGCGGAGTTTTTCCTGCGCCACTGCGAGAGTCTCAAACGGCGCGCGGCAAATGGATGGCTGCGCGATGTCCACGGCGATCTGCACACCGAACATGTTTGTTTCGCTCCGGAAGGGATTCAGATCTTCGACTGCATCGAGTTCGAGCCGAAATTTCGCCAATGCGATCTCGCCTCTGAAATCGCATTTTTGCTCATGGACATAGAAGTGCGCGGCGGCGGCAGCCTGATTGCGCCGTTTCTCCAACGCTACCGCGAGTCGATCGACGATGCCGAGGCGGACGAATTGTTGCCGTTTTGGAAGTGTTATCGCGCCCTGGTGCGCGCCAAGGTCTACGCTTTGCGGGGTGAAAGCGGATTCGACAGCGCGCGGCGCTATGCGCGCTACGCGGCGCGTCTCGCTTGGCAGCCGCTGCAGCCGTTCATCGCCATCGTCAGCGGTCTAACCGGCAGCGGCAAGTCGACCCTGGCGCGAGAGCTGAGCGAGCGCACGGGAGTGCCGACGATCAATTCGGACGTTGTGCGAAAAATGCTGGCGGGAAAGCAGGGCCGCCAACCGGCCCCCTACAACCAGGGCATCTACAGCGCTCGCATGACCGAGAAAACCTACGCGAAGATGGCCCGGGAGGCGGAGAAGCTGATCCTCAGCGGGCGCGGGGTTATTCTCGATGGTACTTTTGTGAAACGTTCCCAGCGGCAAAAGATTCTTGGCTTGGCGCAAAAGCACCGGATTCCATTGCTGGCGATTCACTGCATGGTTTCAGACGATATTACCCAAGAACGATTGGCGCAACGGGCGGGCGTAGGGACGGACGTGTCGGATGGCCGCTGGGAAATCTATGAGCAACAAAAAGACGCCTTTGAAGCACTGGACGATATCCCCGAGGCTGCCCGTTTGGAGCTCGACACCGATGCAACTCTCGATACGCTGGCGGTTGCCTGCGAGAAATTCCTGCGCACAAGACTCGCCCGCCATTGATGATCGCGATTGCGATTCCCCTCAAGGGCACTCCGTAGCTCGCTGCGGATCTCATCGCTACCTGCTGAACTTGATCGCGGCTCCGGTTCGCCGTAGCTCGGTGGAGTGGTCGCGTCGTCAGTAGACCGTATCGCTCGCGGGACATACACGAACCGATTTTCGGGCGGTACTCCGCCCCGCATTTTAGCGACACGGAATTCGCAGCCCTGCGAAATTATCCAGTTTCAATTCCAGCGGGTGAGAAGAATTTGACGGCACGGTCTCCAGTTTGCCGAGATTCTCAGAGGAAATCAGCTGGCATATCGATTGCGCTTTACAAAAGACAACCGAGACTAAAACAGACTAATAAATGGAGGCCAGATTATGAGCACAGAGAGAGTGATGATTGAAGAGCCGCGTATCGCGCGACTTTTGTTTAGCGATATCCGCTTCGGTTGGCTTTGGCTGCCGCTGCGTTTGTATCTTGGTTACATGTGGTTCGAGGCGGGTTGGCATAAGTTCGTCGATCCCAAGTGGATGGGAACGGGCGAGGCTTTGCTTGAGTATTGGCAGCGGGGTCTCAAGATGACGCCAAAGCCGGCCATATCCTTCGACTGGTACCGCGGTTTCATCGAGTACTTGGTGAGCGCTGAGGCCCACACTTGGTTCGCCAAAGTGATTATTTTTGGCGAGCTCGCCATCGCTGCCGGTTTGATTCTTGGAGCGTTTGTCGGTGTCGCCGCGTTCTTCGGGGGCATGATGAACTGGAGCTTTATCATGGCCGGATCGGCGTCGACTAACGGCATGCTCTTCGCCATCGCCACCTGGTTGGTGCTGGCGTGGCGGAACGCGGGATGGATCGGTCTCGATCGCTGGCTGCTGCCCGCCTTAGGGACTCCTTGGAAGCCTGGACCTGTGTTCGAAGGACGTCGAATAGTTAAGGTGTCGTAACGCAACGAAGACTGAATCGCGGGCGGGAAGAAACTCCCGCCCGCCCGCTACCGAGAAATCAAAAAGCGAACGAAGATTTTACCGATGTAAATCAAACTGAGCCAAATGTTTGAGTGCTGCACTATACCGCGCGCGAGTCGTTTGACGGACCAGCGAAGTAACTCGCTCATTTTGACGTTTTGGCAATACACGGACAATCACAGGATCATAGCATAGACGCGGCGTTGCTTTGCGACAAGCTCGAACAAATCGTCATGCCGCTGCTTTGTTTACAATCGCGACGACTTCATCGACGTGATGGCCATGCGATCGCCCTCAACGGCTCTTCTTCAATACTCACCGCATGCTGCAACAGGATGTCTTGAAGGCGTACTTGTAACGAAGTTGAACAACGAAGACGGTCAGATAAAGTTCTGTCATGAAGATACTAGTACTCAACTGCGGCAGCGCAACTCTCAAGTTCCAGGTCATTGAGACCGAAAGTCGGGTGGATTCGCGAAAACTCGCACACGGCATCGTCGACCACATCGGCGGGTCGGCGGCTTATTCCTTCAAAACTGACAGCGGCGCGCCGGAAGAGAAGGCGTTGGCGGTTGCCAACCACGACGTTGCCGTGCGCCTGGTGATCGATTGGCTGCGGTCGCAGCCGAATTTGCGCGCCATCGATGCGGTGGGCCATCGGGTGGTGCATGGCGCCGATCGCTTCGCTGATTCGGTGCTGATTGACGACGCAGTGATCGCTGAACTCCAAGGGCTCTGTGAGATCGCGCCGTTGCACAATCCCGGCGCTGTCAGCGGCATTCGCGCGGCGCGCAAGATTCTCGGCGACGCCGTGCCGATGGTGGCGGCGTTCGATACGTCCTTTCATCACACGATTCCCGAGACGGCGGCGTTCTACGCGATTCCGTACGAGTTGTCGCTCAAGCATAAAATTCGCCGCTATGGCTTTCATGGCTTGGCGCATCGGTACGATGTCGGGCGCTACGCTGAGTTGATCGGAAAGCCGGTTGCGCAGGTAAGCGCCGTCACGCTGCACTTGGGCAACGGCTGCTCGGCGACGGCGATTCGCGACGGCCAATCGGTCGACACTTCAATGGGCTTCACGCCGCTCGAAGGATTGGTGATGGGCACGCGCTCGGGCGATCTCGATCCGGCGCTGGTGAGTTATTTAGCGTGCAAGGAGCAAGTGGACGCGGCGGAGGTTGAGAGTTGGCTCAACAAACGCTCGGGGCTGCTCGGCCTTTCCGGACTCTCGAACGACATGCGCGAACTAACCGCGGCGTACCACACCAATCCGCGCGCGCGGCTGGCGATCGATGTGTTTTGTTACCGCGCGCGCAAGTATATGGGCGCCTATCTGGCGGTGCTAGAGGGCAGGGCCGACGCGGTGATCTTTAGCGGCGGCATCGGTGAAAACTCGCCCTTGGTGCGAAAGAACCTTCTCGGCGGCATGGAGTGGTGTGGGTTAAACCTGGACGATGCCGGCAATGAGAGCGTGATCGGCCGCGATGGCAGAATCTCCGCGGCTCAATCGAAGCTCGATGTCTTCGTCATTCACACCGATGAGGAAGCGATCATCGCGCGGGAAACGGCGGGCGTAGTAGAGCCATTGTGAATCCTCCATTCACCACGAAGGCGTCGATCCTCCGGCGGGTTCGTTGAATTTACTGAATTCGTAAAACTGCGAGGTTGTTTCGGTGAATTTCGCAGATGCGACAAATATCAAGCGGCTTCGCCAGGAGGCTCCAATTTAATCGCTTTATGGGGTTGCTGGTTTGACGATTGAGAATTGCGTTAAGGTGCGGCATTTCTATAGCGCCGCGAATCGCATGGAAGGAAGGTTGAAACCGTGCTGGGATGAGTTCGGTGGGCGCGAGGATAGTCACTAAGCATGAAGAGATCAGTATCATGTTGCCTCCATGCGCATAAATGCCCCTGGCCTGGAAAGTTTTCAAATTATTTAGTAAGACTTGACAAGAATTGTTTGTTGCAATAGTTATGCAACTTGGGATCTGGTCGGCAACGACACGCCGGTATTTTTTATGCGCGATCCGCTGAAGTTTGGGGATTTGAATCATGCGGTGAAGCGCGACCCGCGCGCCAACTTGCGCAGCGCGAAAAACAACCGGAAGTCTTGCGCCAGGTTAGCTATTCAATAAAGACCTGAAAAGAGCGAAAGGAGACTACACATGGCAGAAGAGAGCAAGTGCCCGTTTGATCACGCCGCTGGCGGCGGCACGTCGAACCGAGAATGGTGGCCGGACTCGCTGCGGGTGGACCTGCTGTACGCCCATTCATCCAAGTCCGATCCGATGGGCGAGGACTTTGACTACGCCAAGGAGTTCAAGAGCCTCGATTACGCGGCCCTGAAGAAGGACCTGGCCGCGCTGATGACGGACTCGCAGGCGTGGTGGCCCGCGGACTTCGGCCACTACGGTCCGTTCTTCGTCCGCATGGCCTGGCACAGCGCCGGTACCTACCGGATCCACGACGGCCGCGGTGGGGGCGGGCGGGGCCAGCAGCGCTTCGCGCCGCTCAACAGCTGGCCGGACAACGTCAGCCTGGACAAGGCTCGCCGCCTGCTCTGGCCGATCAAGCAGAAGTACGGCCGCAAGATCTCCTGGGCCGACCTAATGATCCTCACCGGCAACGTCGCACTGGAGACGATGGGGTTCAAGACCTTCGGCTTCGGCGGCGGCCGCGCGGACGTGTGGGAGCCGGATCACGACGTCTACTGGGGCAAGGAGACCGAGTGGCTGCAGGACAAGCGCTACAGCGGCGACCGCGACCTCGAGAACCCGCTCGGCGCCGTGCAGATGGGCCTGATCTACGTCAACCCGCAGGGCCCGAACGGCAACCCGGACTCGGTGGCCGCGGCCCGGGACATCCGCGAGACCTTCAAGCGCATGGCGATGAACGACGAGGAGACGGTCGCGCTGATCGCCGGCGGCCATACCTTCGGCAAGGCCCACGGTGCCGCCCCCGAGTCGCACAAGGGGTCCGATCCGGAGGCGTGCGAGATCCAGGCGCAGGGTTTCGGCTGGGCGAGCAGCTTCGAGTCGGGCCTGGGTGAGCACACTGTCAGCAGCGGCCTGGAAGTCACCTGGACCACGACACCGACGAAGTGGAGCGGCGACTATTTCAAGCACCTGTTCAACTACGACTGGGAGCTGACGAAGAGCCCCGCCGGCGCGCATCAGTGGCAGCCGAAGAACGGCGCGGGCGCGGGCACGGTGCCCGATGCGCATAACAAGTCGAAGCGCAACGCGCCTGCGATGCTGACCACCGATCTCTCGCTGCGCTTCGACCCGGCCTACGAGAAGATCTCGCGCCGCTTCATGGAGCACCCGGACCAGTTCGCGGACGCGTTCGCCCGCGCCTGGTTCAAGCTGACGCATCGCGACATGGGGCCGCGCGCGCGCTATCTCGGCCCGGAGGTCCCCAAGGAAGAGCTGATCTGGCAGGACCCGGTCCCGGCGGTCGACCACAAGCTGATCGACGATAAGGACGCCGCCGCGCTCAAGGCCAAGATCTTGGATTCCGGCCTGTCCATCCCGGAGCTGGTTTCGACGGCCTGGGCGTCGGCGTCCACGTTCCGTGGCTCGGACAAGCGCGGCGGCGCGAACGGCGCCCGCATTCGTCTCGCGCCGCAGAAGGACTGGGAAGCGAACCAGCCGGCGCAACTGGCTAAGGTGCTCAAGGCGCTGGAAGGCATCCAGGGCGAGTTCAACAAGGCGGCGTCCGGCGGCAAGAAGATCTCGCTCGCCGACCTGATCGTGCTCGGCGGCTGCGCCGGCGTCGAGAAGGCGGCGAAGAACGCCGGCGTCAACGTGACGGTTCCCTTCACGCCGGGACGCACGGACGCCTCGCAGGAGCAGACCGACGTCGAGTCCTTCGCAGCGCTCGAGCCGATCGCCGACGGCTTCCGCAACTACCTCAAGGGCAAGCAGACCGTGACCGCCGAGGCGATGCTGATCGACAAGGCGCAACTGCTGACGCTGACGCGCGCCCGAGTTGGCGGTCCTTATCGGCGGGATGCGCGCGCTGAACGCCAACGTCGGCAAGTCGCAGCACGGCGTCTTCACCAAGCGTCCGGAGACGCTGACCAACGACTACTTCGTGAACCTGCTCGACATGGGAACGGAGTGGAAGCCGGTCTCGGACGCCAACGACGTGTTCGAAGGGCGGGATCGCAAGACGGGCCAGGTCAAGTGGACCGCCACGCGCGTGGACCTCGTCCACGGCTCGAACTCCCAGCTCCGCGCGTTCGCGGAGGTCTACGGGAGCTCGGACGCGCAGGCGCAGTTCGTCAAGGATTTCGTGGCGGCGTGGAACAAGGTGATGAACCTCGACCGATACGACGTCTCCTGATCGCTAGATGAGCGTCTTCGAGGGCATCTGACAGGTCGGCAAGAAAACTGCCAGCTAACAACCGGTTCAGCGGACGGCGCACTGCCGCCGCTGAACCGGGACGTTACCATCGTCATGAGCGACCGGGGCATTCCCGCACCTACCGCCACATGCACGGTTTCGGCAGCCGTACCTCTAGCTTCCTCAACGCGAAGAACGAGTGCTACTTGGTCAAGTTTCACCTCAGATCGCAACAGGGCATCGAGAACCTGACCGCTGCGGAAGCCGAGGCGATCGTCGGCAAAGACCGTGAGAACCATCAGCGCGATCTCTACGAGAGCATCGAAATGGGCGATTTCCCGAAATCGACGCTTAAAGTAAAGGTCATGGCGGAAAAGGACGTGGCCAAACTGCCCTACCACCCGTTCGATCTCACCCGGGTCTGGCTGCATAGAGACGGCCTGCCGATCGATGTGGGTGTGATGGAACACAACCGCAATCCGGAAAACTTTTTCGCGGAAGTGGAGCAGGCGGGTTTCAATCCCGCCAGCATCGTGCCCGGCATCGGCTTCTCTCCCGACAAAATGTTGCAGGGGCGCCTGTTCTCCTACGGCGACGCCCAGCGTTATCGCTTGGGTGTGAATCATCATCTCATTCCGGTCAATGCGGCGCGCTGCGTCGCCCGCTGAACCGGGATGTTCTTCGCCTAGCAATGGTAATTAGTGCTATGCCAAGCGATATTCCGGCGCGCCAATATTACATGTCCGATCCGGCCGACAATTGATGACATTGAAATGGGACTGGGTTTGCGCCCATTCCGCCGCCCGCCTAGATAGTATAAATTGTTCCTTGTGATTCGTTGGACAGGGAGAGCCCTCGGTTCCAAGGGAGGAACATGAGCAAGGTCAAATTAGATAGGCAAGGAAAGATCGGCAGTCTCGAGGCCAAATGTCGTGAGCGGGGGATACCCATGACGGTGCAACGCCGGGCGATTTTCGAGGCGTTATTGGACCGCCACGATCACCCTACCATCGATCAGGTCTATGAGGACGTCAAAGACAGAATCCGCGGGGTGTCACGTACTACGGTGTACCGCACCTTGGAGACTTTTGTCGATCTCGGGGTTTCCAGAAAAACCAGTCATGTTGCCGCGATGGCTCGATTCGACGGTAATGTCGATCACCACCACCACCTGGTATGTGTCCGGTGCGATAAGGTAGTCGATTTTGACGATCCAGCTCTTAGCCGGCTTCCGTTTCCTGATGCCCGTCGAACCGGATTCGAGATCGTGGATTTCTCGGTTTATCTTGAAGGCTTATGCCCGGACTGCAAAAAAACCGCGCCTAAAGCTAGAGGATCGAATCGACCCGGGGAAGAAACATAGATAGGACAACCAAATTGGCCGGATTCGAGGCAGAAGAACTCCTACGGCTGCTTTCATGAATTGCGCAGATCCTTTACGCATTGGCTCCCCGCCTCAATAGCAACAATCGCCAAAGGCTTGTCAGCGCAGATTAAATTATAGAGCTTGCGCAAAGCGTTGACCGGCTGATGCCGAGTTCCGCTGCCGCTTCCAACTTGCGGCCTTTGTGCTTATTCAAAGCCGCCCGCAGTCGTTCCCGTTCATCTAACTCGAGGGAACGAGTCTCGACCTCCTCTACTGGCGGCGCCGGACCGCTTGGCGAACCTGCCCCGGCGCGCGCGAAGGCGACAAACCGAAAGGTTTGGTCGCCCAATTGCAAATAATTTCTTGATTTGGCCTACGGGTTAATTAGTTGCGCGAAACCGAGCGGTAAAAAATTACCCCTCTGGCGGGCGCGCCATGCGAGACGCTATTGCATGCCCAAGCGCACCGGCTCTCGCTTTAGACCATCAGATACGTGCGCAAGACATCGCGCAGCATGGGAAATTGCAGCGGCTTGTAGAGAATCTCGGCGGCGCCGGCGTTGCGGGCGCGGTCGATGCGGTCTTCGATATTGCAGGCGGTGGTCCAGCCGGTGTTGATCACCACAGGGATGTTGCGGGTGGCGCGATTCGACTTTAGTCGGGCGGTGACTTCGTCGCCGTTTATTACCGGCAAGCGCACGTCCATCATGATCAAATCCGGATGGATGCTGGAAGCCTGGTCGAGGGCCTCCTGGCCCGTGGCGCCTTCGAAGACCTCATGTCCTAAACCTTTGAGAAAGGTTCCGAGGGATGCGCGAAAGGCGTCGTTACCGTCGACGATCAAAACTTTCTTGTTGGTGATCTGCATGGTTGATAGCTAGAGCACGAAGGGTGCCAGCTCGGGTATTCTTTGCCTTATAGGCAGTTCCTCTCCCGTGGACGCTTTCCTCAGACGTTTTGCGGTGAGTTTCGCCGACCGCAAGGTGCCATGGGGAAAGTAGAAAACCCTCGGTACCGGTGAATATTACGGAGCTAGCAGGGGACGCGCCGGCGGAGCGAGGGCTAAAGCTCGGCTCAGGAGCCGAAAGAATGGAGGATTGGCAAGCTGTACCAAGGGTAGATCGATCGGCAGATTACCGATGGGTTCAAAAGCAGTGCCGTTCATGGTTCAAGACCTCACCACAACGGTATCGCTCGATCACGAATTCAAGTACTTATCCGTGAGCTTTGTCGAGGGGTCCGAAAGAATTGTGACATAGCCTCTACACACGAAGAATCGCGCAACTCGGGGAAATAACGCTCCAGAACCCGTTAAGACATCTGCGTAGAAAAACTGGTACAGCGGTCGCCATTGGATGTCATCGCATGACAAAGATATGAAATTGTGTCAAATTTCGTAATCTCAAACCTATCAGGGTTTGGCTGTTGTCGCGCCAACGGCTGCATGATTTTTCGCCAAACTCGCCAAAGCTACCGACATCGTTAACGAATCTCGAATAGCATCCGACAGTGCAATCTTGGCACGGGACCTGCTTTATCATTCTGGCGTTCTTGGAGCTTCGGACATGGCATACCGAGTCTTAGTAATCGAGGATAACACCGATTGCCGTGAGCTGTTCGCGATGATGGTGCGGCATTTGGGCTGCGAAGTCTTGCAGGCGGATGACGGCGAATTGGGCGTGCAAAAAGCGTTGAGCGAAAACCCCGATCTGATATTCATGGATATCGGCATGCCGAATATGAACGGCATCGACGCGATCTCCTGCCTGAGAGAAAGTGCTGTGACGAAAAACACGCCGATTGTTATCTACACAGCCTGGATGGGTGAAAAATATCGTGACGCGGCATTGAAATGCGGCGCCCATGAAGTTGTCACCAAGCCGATGTCATTCGACGAGCTACAAAGGGTTCTCCTGCGCTATATTCCGACTCCCAGCACACCCACCGACGTACAGTAGCAATACGGCACATACTAGCGGCGCCGCTCGGTGCTGCTGAGCTTCGCTAGCGGGCCTTGCACGTTTGGCCAATCCTTCGTACAGCGGAAGAATTTTCGAATCTGTTTCTGCCGCGCTATCTTGACAACCCTTTGGCCGATCAGTTAGGTCTACAAAAGTAGCGCAATCTCATTGCGCTTAAAAACTCCGCGGCAAACCTGGGCAATCAGGGCTAAATAGCCTGCGTGCCGAGCGGATAGGAGGAACTAATCATGAATCCACAAGAATGGCGCCAGCAGTTGGGCGAGTGTGTGCGCGATCTGTTTCGCTCGCCGGAGATGGAACAATTTTACTCGGTGAAGCTGACCGAGAAGCGCGCGCAGATTTATCTTTTGCAACTGAGTCTCTACGTCCGCAAACGGCGCGATTTCTGGCCCCAGGTGGCGGCGAACTGTCCGGAGTTCGACGTCAAGCAGCGCATCATGTCCCATGAATATGAAGAGTTGATCGAAGACGAGCACTCCAAGCACGGTCACTTGGATCTGATCTTTCGCCAAGGCAAGGAAGTCGGCTTGAGCGTCGACGATATTCTTGCCGCTGAGCCGCTGCCGACGACCACGGCGTCGGTCTATGCCTGGTGGTGGATCGCCCGCACTCGCAGTTGGCAGGAGTCGGTGGCGGCGTCGACCATCGCGGAATGGACCAATGACGATCGCTTGCTCGGCGATCTCGGCGGCGGCAACTGCACCCGGCTCTACAAGAACTGGAAGCGCGATCTGAAATTTATCCGATGCGCAGATGCCAAACTTCACGGCGCACAGCAAGGCCGACGTGAAACATTCCGACATGTTCATCGACGTGTTGGAAAAATATGTCGTGCCGGGGCGTGAACAAGACGTGCTGAATACCGCCAAGGAGTCGATGGAAATTCACCGCGCCTACTTCGGCGGCATGGCGCAGGCGATGGAGAAGGCATCCTAAATATCTGGGGTCTTCCAAGTTTACTGTAAGATGTTTTCACCACGAAGATCACGAAGTTCGGAGTCTTAAGCATCTGCACCCTACATGTCATTTGGCTCTTCGTGCGGAGCAAAGCAAACTGATCGTGACAAATCGTCCATACCAAGGCCTGAAGAACGAATAATTAGTTAGTGGGAGCCTCGATGAAGCTCGAAGAACTCGATAGCCAGCTGGAAAAGAATCAACTCTCCGGATTCTGGCGCACCCGCGTGCCGTCGCACGCGTCCGAGGCGCCGTATCTGTGGAAGTGGGAGCCGCTGCTCGACGGCCTGCTCAAGGCGAGCGAGACCATCGGCATCGATCAGGCGGAGCGGCGGGCGATCCGTCTTGTCAGCCCGCATCTGCCGATCAAGTCGACATCGCATACCTTGCAGATCACTTTTTCCATCGTCAATCCCGGCGAAGTCGCCAAAGCCCACCGCCATAACATGGCGGCGATCCGTTTTGTCGTGCAAGGCAAGGGTGCGTATACCGCGGTGGACGGCGAAAAGTTTTACATGGAAGAGGGCGATTTGATTCTGACGCCCAATTGGACCTGGCATGACCACCACAACGAGTCGGAAGATCCGATCATCTGGCTCGATGGCTTGGACGGCCCGCTGATTCAGTCTCTCAATGTTTTGTTCTTCGAAGATTCGGAAAAACCGGAACAGGAGATTACCCGGCAGACCGGTGAGTCGCTCGCGCGCATGGGTTTTGCGCGCACGCCGAAACAGGAAGAAAGCTACCGCCGCGGCGTGCCGTTTCGCTATTCGCCTTCAAGGAAACCTACAAGGCGCTCAAGGCCATGGGCGACAGCGATCGCGATCCGTACGACGGCACGCTATTGCGCTACATCAATCCGGCCACCGGCGGCTACACCTATCCGACCATGTCCTGCGAGATTCAGCTCTTTAAAGCTAAAGAAGTCACTAAGGCCCATCGCCATACCAGTACGGCGCTCTACCATGTCTTCAAAGGGCAGGGGCGCACCAGAGTCGGTGAAGGATTTCTGGAATGGCAAAAAGGCGACTCTTTCGTCGTGCCGCTCTGGCAATGGCATGCCCATGAAAATCTCGGCAACGACGAGGCGATTCTTTTTTCCATGAATGATCGGCCGGTGATGGAAGCGCTGCAACTATATCGGGAAGAAGCCGGCCAATAATTGCTTTAGTCAATTCTGCGATGACGATGTTCTAAGAAACCATCATGGCTGTTGCCGTTAAGATTCGCCTTGCCAGCCGCGCTTACGACGGTACTTTGCCGATCCTGCGCGGTCAAATGACGATTCCTGGATTTGAATTCGACATCACCGAGACTGAGGATGTGCCCGGCATGTTCGCCGGCATGTACAAAGGTCTGTACGATGTTTCGGAAATGTCTCTCGGCGAGTTGATTTCGTACACCTCGCGCGGCAAAGCCGACTTCGTGGCGATTCCGGTGTTTCCGTCGCGCATGTTTCGCCATGGTTTTATTTTCTGCCGAAAGGATTCGGGGATAAACCAGCCGTCGGACCTAAGCGGCCGCAAGATCGGCTTTCTCCGGTGGGTTCAGACCGCGGCGATCTGGATGCGCGGCATGCTGGTGGATCAATACGGCGTTTCGGCGAAAGATTCCCAGTGGCACGTCGCCTCGATGCATCATTGGGACGATCACGATCCCGATGCCGCCGTGGTGCCGCGCGACGGTTCGGTGATTCGCATGATCGAAAACAGCGGCAAGAACACTTCGGAGCGCGCTTGCAAGGCTCTGTTCGACGGCCAAGTCGATGCTTTGGGCGTGACCGAATCGCAGTTGCCGACGCTGCTGGCAAACTCCAACGTGAAAAGGCTATTCGACAATCCCCGGGAAGTCGAAGCCAGTTATTTCCGCAGCAGCAAGATTTTGCCGATCATGCATGTGCTGGCGCTGCAGAAGCAGTTGATCGACAAGCATCCAGATTTGCCGGCGCAGCTGTTTCACCTTTACGTTGACGCCAAACGTTGGGCGCAGCGTTGGCGGCGGGCGATCCCGAGTCTCGTCGAAGCCTGGCCCAATCAGTATCTCAGCGCCGAGCAAGAAATATTTAACTGCGATCCCTGGGCTTACGGCCTGGAGGCGAACCGCCATGTGCTGGAGAAGTTCTTCGCCTACTGCCACGCCCAGGGGATATCGGGCCGAACTATCGCTATCGAAGAGATTTTCCATCCGAGCACGCTCAAGTTGAGCGAGTAGTTTGTCGAATCAACTAGAAGGAGTTCCCATGTCCACTGCAGCCGCGATCAATACCAATGCCAACGCCAACGCCAACGGCAATATCGACCTGCGCGATTGGCTCAAAGAGGTCAAACGGCTTGAGCAGCTGGAAACCATTTCCGGCGCCCATTGGGATCTGGAACTCGGCGCGCTGACCGAGATTATTCTCGAGCGCATCGCCACGCCGCCAGCGGTGATCTTCGACAATGTTCCAGGGTTCGGAACCGAACCGCCGGGTGCTGGTCAACATGCTCGAGACTTTGGAGCGCACCGCGTTGACGCTCAACCTGCCGCTCGATCTAAAGATCATTCCTTTGATCGATGCCCTGCGCGCGCGCTTGCGCGCCATGCAGCCGATGACGGCCAAGGTGGTGACGACCGGGCCGGTGTTTGAAAATATCGCCCATGGCGATCAAATCGATCTGACCAAGTTTCCGGTGCCGCGTTGGCACGCCGGTGACGGCGGACGCTATCTCGGCACAGCTCATCTGGTGGTTACCCGCGATCCCGAGAACGGCGTCGAAAACGTCGGCTGCTATCGGGTCATGCTCCAGGACAAAGACAAGGTCGGGCTTTACATCTCGCCCGGCAAGCACGGCAAGATTCACTACGAAAAGGCGATGAAGGCCGGCAAAACTTTCCCGGTGGTGATGGCCTTCGGCCAGCATCCTCTGCTTTACATCGCGGCCTCGCAGGCGGTTCCCTTCGGCGTCAGCGAATATGATTGGGCCGGTGGACTGATCGGCCAGCCGATCGAGGTGATCGAAGGGCCGGTAACCGGTTTACGCTTTCCAGCCAATTCCGAGATCGTCATCGAAGGTGAGATCGTGCCCGGCGAATCGATGCAGGAAGGGCCCTTCGGCGAATGGCCGGGATACTATGCCAGCGCCCGGCGCGCCGAACCGTTTGTCCGGGTCAAGGCACTGTATTATCGCAACGATCCGATCATCACCGGCGCGGCGCCGTTCAAACCGACGATTCATGGCATGTACCGCTCTTGCCTGCGCGCGGCGACGGTATGGAACGGCATGGAGCAAGCCGGCGTGCCGGATATCAAGGGCGTCTATCTGCCGCCGCCGGCGCAGCGCTTCATGATCGTTGTCGCCATCAACCAGCGCTATCCCGGTCACGCCAAGCAAGCCGCTCTGGTTGCCAGCCAGTGCCATGCGGGAGCCTACCTAGGGCGTTATGTGGTCGTCGTCGACGACGACATCGATATCACCGACACCGATGAAGTGCTGTGGGCGATCTGCACCCGATCCGATCCGGCCACCTCAGTGGATCTGCTGCGGCGCTGCTGGAGCGGACCCCTCGATCCAATCATTCCGCCGGGGCAAAAGGGCTTCAACTCGCGCATGATCATCGAGGCGGTGCGACCCTGGGAGTGGCGCGATAAGTTCCCTGCCACCAGTGCCATTAGCGACGAAATGCGCCATCTTTATTCGAGCAAATGGCAGAACCAGTTGGCGCAGGTCCAGGCACGTCATGCCCAGGCGCGCTATCGCGGCGACTGAGCGGGTAAATCGGTGCGTCCGCGACGCTTATTTTATGTAGAAAATACCTTGCCACTGATTTCTCGCCAGAAAGCTCTAAGCGATTCCTTTCAAATGCCAATTCTGGCTGTTCGTTACGGCAAACGACGCCGCGAGTGGGCGAAAAGCGCCTCGATTGAGCAATATTGTCCATGATTACCGATCCCTCGTGACCACTGGTGACTCCCGCCGCGCTGGGGAATTCTTTGGAAATATCAGGCTTTATCCGTCGTTAGCAGGGCCAAATGGCAATTGGCATAATTTGTGCTGATGCTGGACCCTATCAAGAAGTCCGTAAGGTATTTCGACAAGGAAAAAGGAGAAAATAGCGATGGAAGAAATCATGACACCGTCGGAAGTGGCTGCGCTGCTTAAGATTCATCTCAAGACGGTCTACAAGCTCGCCGAAAAGGGCGTCATCCCCGGTAACCGCATCGGCCGCAGCTGGCGCTTTAGCCGCGGTGATGTATTGGAATTGGTCTCGACCAAATCGATGAACCTTGCCGACTCGGGCGATGGCGACATGAAAATCGCGGTAAACGACAAATAACTTTACCGAGTTGATACTCAAATTTGCTCGATGGACCAAGATCCACTCAAGCAACTGCAAAGTTTTCTGGAAGAACGCGGCGGGGTGCTGGAGAAGATCCACAGCATTCACTCCACGTTCGGTTCGCTTCGCGGCGTCCTACCATCCTCGTCGACTTTGCCGCTAGCTTCCGACGCTTCGTTTGACGCCGCAGCAACGGCAGTCGACGCGCATTACCGCCGCTTGTTGCAAGCGCTGCAAGAGATGCAGACGCAAATCGAGCAACGCGTGCGTCCCGCCGTGCAGCGGGTCGTGCAAGACCAAGTCGACCAATTGCGCGGACAGTCTGATGAGAAAATGGCGGCGTTGCGCGACTGTCTGGGCCAAATAGATCGGAACGTCTTGCAGTGCCTCGGGGGTCTGGTTGAATATCAAAATCGCTACGCCGAGCTCGATACCCTCAACAAAAACTTGACCGGCCTCGGCGCCTCACCCGCACCGCTTCCCGCTAACATTTCCGCAGAGCATCTGAGCGAAACAATCAGTGCTCGATTAACGAACTTGAGTCAAAAGGGTAGAGGATAGCGTTCCTCGCCCGCTTCCGCGCCGCCCCACGAGAATAGCCTCTCGTCTGTACAGCTATCTTTTCTCGATACCGTTCTTGCTAAAGTGAAACGCGCTGAAGAGTTGCGGCGCCTTGGTGCCCCCGGCGGGAACCGAACCTGTACTTAGGGTTCCGCAGACATGGCCTGACGTTTTCGCACACCGCTGCTTTTCAAAGAAACAAAACGTTAAAGAGATACCTATCCTTGCTCTTAGGTGCATTTCCCTGTGGATAAGTGGGTGTTTGGGGCAACCGTTGCCCAAAACTTTTTGGAGATGTAAACCGCCGAATGTTTAAACAGCATCTCCAGAGAAGTCCCCCTCTGACTAGCAATTCAACGTGGATCGTATCCTCCGCTTAGATGCTTTGTCGCGAAAGTGTGACGAGCGTGGTACGGATAGCGATACTTCAACTGCGCTTTCGTCAAAACGGGAGTCCATATCAATTGCCTAAAATTGCTGACGTCTCTGGGGCGTCCCTTTTCGCTTACGAAGGAGTATTCATCCGGGTACTTGGATATTGTTTTCTGATCGGCTACTGTTTGCAACATCTCCTAGGTGATCTCACCGTCTCTGAATGCTCTTTCGGTTTTCGGATCTTTGTCCTTACCCAATACTCTGCCCTCTCGGACCGACAAAATCCCATTTTCGCAGTTAACGTTAAACCATTTAGGCCCGTTGGTTTCTATCGGTCTAAATCCCGACTCGAAGAGAAATCGAATATAGGGCCGTTAATGCACAGGCGTAGCCTCTAAGCACTGGCAACCATCTCATCTGAAAAAGGATCAATAAGCGCAATCCGTTTCTTTTCTCTTTGGTCTGCGTGATTGTGCCAATGTTTGCATTGTTGAACCTTCGTCTTTGAGCAGTTGGTTTTCTTCGTTAGCAGCCATGAACCGCAAGTAAACGCTGCCAAAGTTTCCTGCTGGCACGATTTGCACAATCTCTTCGACAAGTCGGCGCGAAATAAAATGGATCAAAATAATCGCCCAAGGGTGTGACTACGTGCAGTGGTAAAACGGCCGATGAGATGCTAACGAAAAACGTTCTCTGAAGCAGTTTTCTTTCGGAATCCTGGCGACGCCATCGACATCAGCAATTCGTTCGCTTTCATCAACGATAACGACGCGGAGACGGCGTCCCACCTCGATCTGGTGGTTATCGTGAACATTGACGAACTCCACCACCCCCGGATCAAATTGTCGATGCGATGACCTTCCAGATTCCACAGCTACTTCATCCCGGCGTTGAGTCCTTGAATGAATCTGGTCGAGCGTTGGTTTCGAGAAATTACCGACAAGCAGATTCGCCGCGGCAATTTGCACAAAGTCCCGGAATTGAGTGCTGCGATCGAAGACTACCTGAAATCTCCCAAGAAAAACCCTCGCGGATTAATTTGGAAAGCCTCCGCCGATACCATCATGACCAAAATCGCCAAACCAAAGATGCGTTGAGGGCACTATACTAGAAGTAAGCGGCTATTCGGGTCCTTCACCGAGATTGTCAAGATAAGATCGCTTTATTGATCATGAGAATCGCCGATTTGTTAGTAGGCGCTTTTGTCTGATCGTTGCTGCGGTGCGGACAGTGTATGCCGGGTATGTGAACGTGAATTTACACGCGGGGCTGAACTACCAGGAAGCTTCTGTTCACTGCAATAGTAGAACGGGGCTACCGGTCGATCTCGATCTCGGGGGCACCTCACTCGTCAGCGAAACCCGGAAGCTTTGGTGCGCCCTCGGAGCGGATTTTTTTTTGCTGGGGTTCAACGGCCCGCCGCCAATGTGCTTGCCAAGCGGTCTTACCGAATCGTCAGTTCGAATGAGATTGGCGGTAGTATTGAGACCTGCAAACTGTCACTGCCGGACCAAGCGCTGTTGATTTTCATTCCGGCTCACGTTCATCAAGTAGACAAGTGGAATTTACCGCGGCGGCGCCTCGAGGAACCTAAGATAAAAACAAAATCCATTAGGCGTAGCAGCAAATGCACGGCCGAAAGGCAATGTTGATGTGGACATCGGTAGTGACTTCTGGACTTCCGGATGCGATTCATTGACGGCCGGCATCAAGGAGAAGAATGTAAAAATAATTGTCAATTTTCAGTAGGTCGTAGAAACCGGGCAAAATAATGAACCCAGTTGGGCTTACATTCCAATCGGGCGTTGTTAGTCCCAGTGGCGCAGGCGTAGCCGATCAGTAAGCTTCCCGCGAGCCGACCAAATTTTGATGGTAATGCACTGTGAATTTGACAACCCTCCCTAATCGGACTTGGTTGTCAGTTCAGTAAAAGAAGATAAAAGTTCAAGCGCATCAAACGCTTGCACGTGTTACGGGATACTTACTGACACCTCTGTCCGATTTATTGAACCGTGCTGTTTCTAGCCCCGCAAAAACTCATTTTCGTTGCAGTTTTCAATTAATATTTTTTGTTTCGGAGTTGGCATTCGCCTTGCTCGGGTAAACTCCGACAATTGAATCCTTATAACGATGCAAGCCTGGTACGTCATTTACACAAAACCTCAGAAGGAAGCGGTTGCTCACCTCAACTTGAGACTGAGAGGGGTTGAGGCTTTCTTTCCACGGCTTTTGTTGCCTAAATTTTCGCGAAGGCAGAAACCGGTGGTTCCGCTTTTCCCGAATTATCTTTTTGTTCGAGTTGATTTTGAAAAGGCCTATGACGCTGTGCGTTGGACGCCTGGAGTGAAATGCTTTGTGAGCTTTAATGATAACCCAACCCCTCTGGAAGACGGTGTCGCGGAGTACCTCTTAAACCGGGCCGACCTTAACGGAATCATAGTCGCTCGGCCTGACTTAAAACGTGGCCAGGAAGTGCGAATCTGCGGCGGGCCATTTGAAGGCATATTGGGATTTATTGACCAGATTGCCGATGCCAAAGGGCGGGTAAAAATCCTAATGGAATTGTTGAGCCGTAAAATGACCGTCGACGTGCCCCTACGAGTTGTTGAAACCGGTTGGATTATGGGTTGACACGGAAGAGCTTCGTCATGTGTTAGTTAGCATACACCCGGTGTATCAGACTTGGTTAGGTTGCGATGGCCAATCGTCTGGCAGACGTTTAGCCAAGAGCATCAGCTTTTTTTTCGAACAGTACGATCGGAATAATGGCCCCGCAGTTGCCAACTGAACTTTTGTCCAAAGATGGAGCGAGCCGAAGTGTAGATGGCCCGACCCTGCGGAGCTATGTCCGGCGAACGACCCCCTGAATAATTTGATTGATAGCCACACCGCAACCAGGTATTATCGCCCCTAATCGTGACCAACCAGCCGCCTTTTCATATAAGTAACCGCCAAGGCTACAATGGCCGTTCGATTTTTTTCGCCGGGCTGGCGATTTTAGTGGTTTTCTTAATTGTTGTTACGGGTAACGCAGATGCTGGCTTTGCGAGCCGTCTATCTCTGACACTCGGCGAAGAATACAATGACAACATTTTCTTCGAAAAGAAAAAAGAATTTGATTTTATAACTTCCATAAGCCCGAAGTTATCATTACTTTACGCCCCTGTCGGGCAAACAACGCCTGTTTTCAACGCAGACCTCACTGTCGTTGGGCAGATCTTCGCACGGCACTCTGAAGAGTCTAATTTTGGCGATAACATTGGTTTCAATAGCGGGTACACATACAATCATTCGCCTCGTTTGACGATTTTCGCAGGCGATAGTCTCAGGTCGAGGAGTGACACGCGCACCAGTGACTACGGTGGTTCGGGTCTCCCTCCGCCAACTTCAATTCCGCCTCCAGGAACGGTGGTCGGTTTGCCCTCGTCTCAGCGGTTGGGTGATTTCGTTTCAAATGGCAAAGAAGTTAGTAATCAGTTTACGTTGCGCAGCAAATTTATTTACGATCAAAACTTCGATTTCGTTGGCGATTACAGATTTGGCTATACCGCGTTTCTTGACCAGGGTGGCAATGAAATCTCCCACCTTGCCGGAATTCGCGGTGTATATAAGTGGAGAGAAGAGCATAACTTCAATCTCGGTTACTCGGTCGAGGTCATAAAGTCCCGAGACGGGAATACAAACGTCATCCATAATATTGACGCAGGCGACGATTTTTTTAGCACATTTAAGATTCAACTTGACCCGACGTTGTCGATTACTGCTCAATCGGGTATCGCAGTGAATGCCGGCGGCGATGGTCCAACGATCGCCAACCGGAGTAATCTGACGATCACTAAGTTGTGGGAACGAGCTCAGCTTGAAGTGGGTTTCAACAAGGGTTTGACCCCGAGTTTTGGCGTTTCTGGTGTTTCCGACACCATGAGTTTTTTCGGCAATTTCAGTGCGCGTATAACAGAATCGCTTGATGCGACAGCTACAGTCGAGTATTCACTCTTCGATACTAAAGACGTCAACTTCAGTACTTTCCTGGCAGCCGCAGGACTACGATATCGGATCAATCGATGGCTCTTTTCCGGCGTGCAATACACCTACCGCTCTGAGGACGCTGGCTCTGGCGCGGATTCGACGGGCGTTTTAACCCGCGGCAAAGTTGGCTCGAACAGCGTCTTGCTGACGTTTGGCACCAATTTCGATCTTTGGCCGCGCTTTGGACTAGGCCATAGTGCCGCTCTGCCGTAGCTGCGTTTGTCCAGCCACTGGGATTGCCGTTCTTCTTGCATCGTTAGCCGCTATTGGCCCCCCTCCATCGTCAAGTTTTGAAGCTTCGAGGAATGCCTATGAGAAGAATTAAGATCTTCTTGTCAATTTTTCTGTGTACGACTGTGATGTCTTGTGCTGCCAAGGATCTGAGAGTTAGTGAGTATCGAGTCGCGCCCAATACACCAGATCCGACCAAGCCTCCAGACGAATATTACGTCATTGGAGCGGGGGATTCTTTAAGCGTTCTCATCTGGAAGGAACCTACGCTGTCGGGGCCAGTGAAAGTTCGCCCTGATGGATTCATTACCTTGCCGCTGGTTAATGAGGTGCAGGTCGTTGGTTTGACCACCGGCGGTTTGCGAAAACTTTTAGAGGAAAAGTTCAAGGACTTTGTAAATAGTCCCGCGGTGACGATTCGTGTGGAAGGCATAGCCTCAAGCGAGGTCTTTTTGGTTGGACAGGTTAACAAAGCGGGAGCTATGCCGTTAGCAGGGACTGAAACACTTCTTCAACTCATCACGCGTGCCGGAGGATTAACGATCTTTGCGGATCGGCGCAATATTAGGACGGTACGGCGCACGGGGGACAAGATTACGGAATACGTCTCCGATTACGACGCTATTATCGACGGTGACCTGAAGCAGGACATCATACTTCGTCCAGGGGATCGTATCATCGTGAAATGAAGCGTTCCCGGGGAGTATTGCTTTTTACTGAATTTACTAGAGTGAAACCATGAACACAGATCGAGGATTGGATATTTCCCGACTAGTTGAGCCAATCTTACGTAGAAAAGATCTGGTCATTGCCAGCTTTTTAGTCGTGTCAATTCTAGGAACGTTTTTGGCGGTTAATTTACCTAATGTCTACCGCTCTAACGCCCTTATTTTGGTCACGCCTCAACGTTTACCTCAGAACTACGTTGCTTCAACCGTAACTCAGAGTATCGAACAACGCTTGAGGGCGATTTCAGAGCAGATTCTGAGCCGAACGACCCTGGACAAGATTGTCCGGGAATTTGATCTATTTCCATCCATCGGACCGAACAACGACAACGAGCGTCGTATCGTAGCATTACGCAAAAGTATAAAGTTGGAGATCAATAAAAACGATACGTTTAGTCTCTCATTTGAATCGAACGAACCGGAACTAGCGATGCGGGTGTTGTCCCGTGTTGCAATGTTGTTTATAGATGAAAGCGTCAAGGTCCGGGAACTTCAAGCAGCCGGAACCACGGTGTTTATTAATAGTGAATCGGAACGATTGCGCAAGGAGCTGGAGGGGCAGGAGCAGCAAGTAAACCTCTACAAGTCGCGTTATCGGGAAGACCTTCCAGAACAGCTCGACGCAAATCTCAGGACGCTGGAGCAGCTTCGCCGAGAAATGGACAATGCTACGTTGCGACTGACCGCGCTAGAAGAGCGAAAATCAAGTTTGGAAAAACAACTTGTCGCTGTTCCCGCCGTGACGAACGTTGTCGGGCAAGGGGCAACCATTCAAGCGCCTGGAACCATTGAGGATCGTAGGAGTGAACTAGCCGCCTTGCGCCGAGCGTACAGTGAAAAGCATCCTGATGTCATTCGACTGAAGCTGGAAATTGAGAGGATGGCTTTGGAGCCTTCAACTCAACTCTCTAATACTAAGAATAGTGCTTCCAGCAAATTACAAACGTCAAGCAACCCGATGGGTAAAGTGCTTATTGCCCAAATTGACGATATATCCGCAGAAATCGCAACACTTAAGGAAAAAAATCGGATACTACACAACGAAATCGCTTCGTACCAGTCTCGCGTTAACAACACGCCAATCCGATCTGTCGAACTGGCAAAAATCACTCGAAACTATGAAATTACGCTGAGGAAATTTCAGGAGCTTCTGGCGAAAGAATTTGATTCGCGATTGTCAGAAAATATGGAAAGGACGCAAAAGGGTGAGCAATTTAGAATTATTGATAGTCCCACCCGGCCGGCAAACCCGATATCACCGAATCGACCAATGATCCTATTGATTAGTCTCTTGGTGGGACTTGCCGGTGGTTGTGGGATGGCTTTTTTGCTCGATATCTTGAAGCCTTCGTTCAGGAAAGCGGAAGATTTTGATGGTTACAGCAATCTTCCGGTGCTGGCGGTTCTGTCAAGTTTCTCGACCCGCGGAGCGGTGCTAGAACAGAGGAGCTTAAGAGCGGTAACCATAGCCTGCTCTGCTGTCGTTTTGGCTCTGGGATTAACGTTTATTCGATTGTTTGCTTCCTCACTGCCTCTTCGCTGATCGTATGTTGCCTATATATTGCCAACATTTTGGCCTGAAAAGGGAGCCGTTTAGTATTAGCCCGGATCCGAGTTTCCTTTATTTTAGCGATAGCCATAAAGAAGCGCTAGCCCAGCTTGTATACGGGATTAAAACTCGAAGAGGTTTCGTAGTCTTGACCGGAGAGGTCGGTACCGGCAAAACTACTTTGATTCAGTGCCTTTTAGAGGAACTCAATGGGACCACGAAGACAGCGCTAATTTTTAATATGATTGTTGGCCCACAGGACCTTCTGCGCTATATCTGCGAGAAGTTCGGACTCGTCACTAATCAGGACAACCACAGACAGCTTCACGATTATATTTCCTTGCTGGAAAACTTCCTTCTGGATTGTTATCAGAATGGTCAAAACGTTGCGCTGATTATCGATGAGGCGCAGAATTTGTCTTCTGAGGTGCTCGAGAACGTGCGGCTCTTGTCTAATTTTGAAACTGCACAAGAAAAACTATTGCAGATTCTGTTGGTTGGCCAGCCTGAGCTCGGCAACCGTCTAAACCGCGCCGATGTGCGACAGATCAAACAGCGAGTCGCCTTGCGTCACCATTTGAGCCCACTCAATCTTAGTGAATGTGAAAAGTATATAGCCAAACGTCTTGAAATTGCTGGTGGTGGAATGTCGTTATATCCCGCTGATACGATAGCAGCTGTACATAAGTATACCGGCGGTATCCCCCGAATGGTTAACATCCTTTGTGACAATGGCCTGCTGGCTGCTTACGGTTCACACAAGACTAGCGTTGATCCGACGATGATTGCAGACATTGCTCGGGAACTGCAACTTGGCGTGTCTCCGCAGCGAAGAGGGGCGGCACAGCCAAGCATTGATCGGCCAGTTATTAACTCGCTGTCCGGGGGGAGCATCGAGCAGCATCTAGGAAAGCTACCTCCGAACAACAAAAAGACGATGACCCGCCCTTTGAACGATCCAGATAAAGCGATCGTCGCGTCATCTAAGCCTCAGAGCCAAAATACCCCAGCATCTGTTTTGACATCCGATCCTGTGTCTTCTCGATTTTTCGATAAAATGATTTATGCCCTTACTGAAGCCATGGGACCCATGGCGCCTTACGTCGTCGAGGATCGCATTGCAACCTTGGGTGAATCCCTAGGTGCGTTCCCTAAGTCACGACTTACCCAATTAGTTAACGACACCAGCGAAGAAATCTCGGATGACAAGTTGAAGGTCGGCTTTCTGCAGTATATGTTCGCAGAAATCCGGGCGTTTCAATCGGAACATTAGTTGTATCACCGGTGGCTTTAGCTTGTCCTCAGTTGACTCTTCCTTAGACGTTCCTTAAATATGCTTAGATCTACTCCACTATTTGTGTTTGCAATCTAGTGACAATATTATGATCGGCTTCTGCGGTCTTCTAGGTGGTATTTGGTTTTGCAAATCTACTTCGTAATGGCATTGGGTGTCTCGTAATGGGCAGAGTATCTGACGCGCTTGAAAGGGATAGTGGAGAGCGTGAATCTAACGATGTCACAAGCGATTCCAAGCATGACATTACAGCCGCTGAAGTTCGGCGCGAAGTAATTCCAGAGGGGAGCCATCGTGCAGCTAATGGAGCTAACGGTTGGAACCACATACTCGGAACAAACGAATTCGTCGAAGGCGCCAAAGCGGGCGAGGGAATAATAACGTCTGGACATGTCGGTGCAGAGTCGATCGGTGCAGAGTCGATCGTCGCTGCATCCGAGACTTTCTATAGTACTCCTGCACGGCCTTTTCGCGAGCGGATTGAAGAGTTTCTGTTTGGCTGGGGACTTGGGAAAATCAATTTGTTTCCACTACTTGCACTGGAGCCGGCTTCGCCGGTCGCGGAGCAATATAGAATTCTGCGTGAACAAATCAGAAAAATATTCAGGGAAGCCGGCGCTCAAGTGCTGGCGGTCACGAGTGCGGCAAAAGGAGAAGGCAAAACAACCGTGGCTGCAAATCTTGCTGCCGCGGTGGCTTTGGATCATGAAAGACCTATCTTGTTGATTGACGCAGATCTCCGCAATCCGACAATCCATAAGTATTTTGGTGTTCCAGTAAAACCGGGACTAACCGATTACTTAACGACAAGCTCCAGCAAGGACGTGAGGCACTATGTCTACAAAACTTCCATGGCAGGTTTGCAGATTCTGCCGGCCGGGACTCCGACGAACAGGTCGTCGGAGTTGCTCGCATCCGCGAAAATGTCGCGATTGATGAAGGAGCTACCGGTCCGATTTCCAGATCATTTAGTCGTCGTTGATACCTCGCCAGTTCTCTCGACGTCCGATTCGATTGTTGTGGCACAGCTCGTCGACCGAATTGTCGTTGTCGTTCGGGCGGGCACGACGCCACGAAGCTGTGTGACCGAAGCAATTAAATCCCTGGGCGCGAATAAGCTAATGGGGATTATTTTGAACAGCGCTGAACTCGGCAGCGACTCAAGGTACTACAATTCCTACTACCCGCAGCATAATCGTTCGTGATCGAAGGGCCCACCAAATTCTTCTTGACCTGTTCTATCTCGTAGTAATCTCGAACCAGCTGCCGATACCCAGTGGAATGTCTCACGCTGTTAGTAGTTTATCCGCAGATCCGGTCTTGGTATTCCAATCGTTGCGAGTCTTCCGCGCCTACGCCAATTTCGCCGCCACGCCAATGGCGCTCCACCACCCCAGGGCGTATGCAATACGCCCCAACGAAGAGATCCGAGCTTTGCGCCCCTTGCGTACTCTGCGGGAGATATTCCGATTCCGAAACGGGCCGGTCGCGACCGGCCCCTACTCTGTGATCTCTGTACCCTCTGTGGTGAATCATTCTGGTCGTTCGAGGTGAATAGTATGTGGAATTATAAGTGCCCTTATATATGAGGCACTGCACTAGCTGGTTTGCAATGTGATTTCGGTCACCTCCGCGAAAGTCCCAAAGCGAACATTCGAGTTTGCGATTGCCAATACATTCCGTGCTTCTGCCATGTGTCGTTAATTCGCCGTCGATCTGAACATAACTTTAGAAATAGTCCGCGCCCATGCGACTCTACAATAGGTACTTGTCCCCCTACGATGTTCTTCTAGTAGTAGGAGACGTTGGTTTAGTGGTGGGCGCGACCATGACGGCGCGATACGCTATGGTTTACGCCGGCGTGGCCGACATCGCTGACTGGTCGCGCTGGATGATTTTGGCCGGCGTCATTACGAGCCTTATTGTGACAACGTTTTACTATGCGGATCTCTATGTACTCGATCAGACGCTGTCTCGCCGGGAGATGACCCTCCGTTTTCTCAACGGCTTTGGTGTTGTGTGCATCATCATCGGTATGGGCAGCTATCCATACCAAGAAGCTGGCTCGAAGAACATTTATCTAATAGAAATTTCGCTGATTGGCGTCGGGCTTTTCACTTGGCGACTGATCGTTATCACCTTGTTTCGCAAAGCGAAATGTCGTGGCAGGCTTTTGATTCTCGGTTTGCAGGACATCGGCAAACAAGTGTCGGAACAACTGTACCTTCGAAAGCATCTTGGTATGGAAGTGGTAGGGTTCGTCGGTGCTAATGCCGGGAGCCAGACACTAGCCTACGGCAACCCGCGCCTTGTAACGCTACCGGTATTTCCACGGGATTCTATTTTGAATGTTGCCGCCGCGAATGATGTAAGTCGAATTTTGGTTGCGGAGGGCAACGGTAACTTTCCGGGGCAAGATCTTGTTACTCTTCGTCTCAAAGGCATGCCCATTGAGGACTGTCACACGTTTTACGAACGTCTTATGAGTAAGATCTCCATTACAGATCTACACCCGGGTTGGATTGCGCGTTCCGATGGTTTCAGGCGGACACCGTGGGTCACCCTCGCCAAAAGAGCTATCGACATCGTCGCTTCAGCGCTGGGGCTCGTGTTATCGGCGCCCATCGCTGCTCTCACCGCTGTCGCAATTAAACTCGATAGCGCAGGGCCGATATTTTTCTGCCAAGAAAGAGTGGGCCAGGACGAACAACCTTTTATGCTCTACAAGTTCCGCTCTATGTTGCAGAACGCGGAGGCCACGTCAGGCCCGATCTGGGCCGAGAAAAATGATCCTAGGGCGACGCGCGTAGGAACGCTCATTCGTCGCCTAAGAATCGACGAGATCCCACAAATGCTCAACGTATTAAGAGGCGAGATGAGCTTCGTCGGCCCAAGGCCTGAACGTGCTTTTTTCGTAATTAGTCTTAAGGAAACTATTCCATACTATCATCTTCGGTTTTCCGTTAAGCCCGGTATCACCGGATGGGCACAGGTGTCGTACAAGTACGGTTCGTGCGAGAATGACGCTGTAGAAAAACTTCAATACGATATTTACTATTTGAAACATATGTCGCCAATTTTTGATCTGCAAATATTATTTGAGACAGTAAAGGTGGTTCTTTTTAGCCGTGGATCTCAGTAATATTTCTCTGAATCCGACAATCCTGCTACTTTTAAAGCGTGGTGTATCTATTGGGTTTCGATCGGTTCTTCGGTTGGGACACTCATGATGAATGCTCTGACGGTCGACGTGGAGGATTACTACCACGTTTCAGCGTTCGAATCAGTTATCCGTTCTGACTCTTGGAATCAGTTTGAAAGTCGTGTGGAGAAAAACACTCAGCGCATTCTCGATATGTTTGACGAGTACGGAACCAAGGCAACCTTCTTCGTGTTGGGTTGCGTCGGCGAGCGACATCCAGAACTAGTTCAAGCCATTCATAAACATGGACACGAGGTTGCCTCTCATGGATATTCTCATCGTCGGATTTATACACAGACTCCAGCGCAGTTTCGCGAAGAAACGCGGAAGGCAAAAACACTCGTCGAGGATATCATAGGCCAATCCATCATTGGCTATCGTGCGGCCAGTTATTCCATAACAAGTGAGAGTCTCTGGGCATTGGATATATTAGCGGAGGAAGGTTTTCGATACGATTCTAGCATTTTCCCAGTCAGGCATGATCTGTATGGTATACCCAATCATGACCGGTTTTTCAGTGTTATCGATCGGAAAAAAAGCGGTCGGATCGCCGAAATTCCTCTTTCAACATTGAGTGTATTCGGCGGGAACGTGCCAGTCGGGGGCGGCGGGTACCTGAGATTCTTTCCGTATGCGCTGACCGATTTTGCCCTCCGCAGGCTTAATGTGCGCGAACGCCAACCGGCGGTTGTGTATTTTCATCCCTGGGAGATTGATCCGGACCAGCCACGCATCCAATGCGGGTGGAAAAGCCGAGTGCGTCATTACACCAATCTAAATACGATGGAAACGAAAGTGCGAAAACTACTCGCAAATTTCAAGTTTGCCCCCATTCGCGAAGTTTATGCCGCCGGTCTAAATGTACCGGACGTCATTTTGGATAGCGATGCAGCCTGAAATCATAGGTTCCTATGGGAAAGACCTTGGGCAAAGGCAGCATTCGACCTAACTCACGAGTCTATTGTGACAAGGAGATGCCGCAAACAGTTCAATATGAAGACAATTATCAGCAGCAATGGGATGATTATGTCATCGCTCAAAAGGATGCGACATGTTACCACCTAACTGCATGGAAGCGAGCGGTCGAGCGCGCTTATGGGCATCGTTCCTGTTACATCATGGCGACATCGAAATCACCCAACCCACTACTGTCGAAGATTATTGGAGTCTTGCCGCTTTTTCATTTACGGAGCTTTATGTTCGGAAATCAGCTGGTATCACTTCCGTTCTGCGATTACGGCGGCATACTCGCTGATAATGAACATGTCGTGTCGGCTCTCGCAGAGAGATCGACGGAACTGTCGCGGAACCTCAATGATGCGACCATTGAATTCAGAAATACTCAGAGTATTAGCTCTGACCGCCTGAAGACTTCCTCCCACAAGGTCCGTATGGTGCTGGACCTGCACGGCGATTCGGAGAAGCTTTGGCAGAGCTTCGCACCGAAATTGCGAAGCCAAATCCGCAAACCGGAAAAAGAAGGTTTGGTCTCTAATATTGGTGGCATTGAACTGCTAGATGATTTTTATAAAGTTTTCTCCTTCAACATGCGCGACCTCGGGTCGCCGGTCCATTCAAAAATGCTTGTCAAAGCGGTCGTCGAAGAGTTCGGCAAATCATCTAAGGTCCAGGTCGTTTATAAAGGCAAGAAGCCGATAGGCGCCGGTCTTGTGCTTTTATTACGAGATACGGTGTTTGTTCCATGGGCGTCGACCGTGAGGCAATTTAATTCATTAAGTCCTAACATGATGTTGTACTGGAATTTTTTAAGGTACGCCGCCGATAACAAATTTCTGAAGTTCGATTTCGGGCGATCGTCGCCGGCAGAAGGCACCTACAAATTCAAGGCGCAATGGGGTGCTAAGGCAACCCCACTCTATTGGCAATACTGGTCCGTGAAAGGAAGTCACGGCGGTCCAGTTCAGCCACTTCCTAAGGAACGTTTTTCGTCGTTAGTGTCGCTCTGGAAAAAGCTGCCATTGCCCCTTGCGAATCTGATGGGGCCCCATATCCGAAAACACATTTCCCTGTGAGTGTGTTTAGCCGAGGCGCGTTGGACGCTGCCTGAAGAGAGGGGAAGAAGACAAGTTTTGCGCTCTCTGCATCTGGCCATATTACCGCGCGTAGTCAGCCGAAGAGGTTAAGAGCCGCCGCGGCTAATATGAACCAGAATTAATTCCATTATCACAGGCAAGAAAGCTCCATGAAAATCGTATTAGTAAGCGGCGCGCGGCCCAATTATATGAAGATTGCGCCGATCGTCTGGGCCATTCGTAAAATGAATCAGCATAACTCTGTGGTGGAAACTGTTCTAGTTCATACGGGCCAACACTACGACCGGCAACTTTTCGAGGTATTCTTTCAGGAGCTGGATCTTCCGGCTCCCGATTATAGCCTTGGGGTTGGGGCTGGTTCCCATGCTTTTCAGACAGCAGAGGTGATGAAAAGGATCGAGCCCATACTGGAAAAGGAGTGCCCGTCGCTGGTCCTGGTAGTCGGTGATGTCAATTCCACTCTCGCCGCGGCTCTGACCGCTGCGAAGTTGCAAATACCCATTGCACATGTCGAGTCCGGTTTACGTAGTTTCGATCGGACTATGCCGGAAGAGATCAACAGAATAATCACTGACACCCTATCCGATTATTTGTTCGTGACGGAGGAGGGTGGCACAAAAAACCTCTTGGACGAAGGTACAGATCCAGGCAAGATATTTTTTGTTGGCAATGTCATGATCGACTCGC
>CAVXEP010000002.1:0-213330 GCA_963760795.1 uncultured delta proteobacterium | reverse complement strand
CACGCCGAACGACCGCCGGCTGGCGGCCTCGGTGACCGCGGCCAGCAGGCGCGACTTGCCGATCCCCGCCTCGCCCGCGAAGAACAACAGCTCGCCCACCCCACCGGCCGCCGCCGCGAGCCGGCGGTTGGCCAGCGCCAGCAGATCGTCCCGGCCGACCAGCACGGGACTGACCGGACCTGCCACGGACGCGCCCACCCCGCGACTTTAGGTCAGCCGAACCGGTTCTAGGTCACTGACCGATGTCCGACTCCCCGGCCGAGGGCAGTCTGACCAGGACATCAACCAGTTACCTGAGGAGTGGACATGGCCAGGTTCATGGACGTGCACGAGGGCTTCGTCGGCGTCACCGCACAGCAGCTCGACGCGGCGCACTCCGAAGACCTAGGACCTCGAGGCCGACGAGGGGGTGCACTTCGAGAAGGCCTGGCTCGACCCGGAAGCCGGCAAGGTGTTCTGCCTGTCCACCGGGCCGAGCAAGGAGGCGGTCATGCGGATCCACGAGCGCGCGGGTCACCCGACGACCGAGGTCTACGAAGTATCGATCGAGGTCAACTGATCCCGGCCGGCGACGCTACCCCCTGGCCTCAGCCAGCCAGGTGTCGAGGGGGCGGCCGGCGAGGCGTTCGTAGGCCTCGCGGTAGCGGGCGGCGGTGCCGGCGACCACGTCGGGGGGCAGCGGCGGGGCCGGGGGGCGCTGGTCCCAGGTGTGGTCCTGAAGCCAGTCGCGGACGTACTGCTTGTCGAACGAGGGCGGGGAGTGGCCCGGGGACCAGCCGCCGGCCGGCCAGAACCGGGAGGAGTCGGGGGTGAGGACCTCGTCGGCCAGCACCAGCTGGTCGCCGTGGCGGCCGAACTCGAGCTTGGTGTCGGCGAGCAGGATGCCGCGCCGGGCCGCGTGCTCGGCACGCCGCCGGTAGACCTCCAGGGTCAGGTCGCGGAGGCGGCCGGCCAGGTCGCGCCCGAGGGCCTCGGCGACCTCGGCCTCCGAGACGTTCTCGTCGTGGCCGGAGGTGGCCTTGGTCGCCGGGTGAAGATGGCCCCGGGCAGCCGGTCGGCCTGGCGCAGCCCGTCCGGCAGCGGGATGCCGCACACCGCCCCCGGTGGCCTGGTAGTCCTTCCAGCCCGACCCGACCAGGTAGCCCCGGGCCACGCACTCGAACGGCACCATCTCCAGGCGCCGGACCAGCATGGCCCGGCCGGCCAGGTGGCCCGCGGACGGGGGCAGCTCCGACGCCCGCCAGCCGACCAGGTGGTTGGGGACCAGGTCGGCGAGCAGCTCCAGCCAGAACACGGTCAGGGCGGTCAGCACCTCGCCCTTGCCGGGGACGGGGTCGTCCAGGACCACGTCGAAGGCGGAGATGCGGTCGCTGGCCACCAGCAGCAGGTGGCCGTCGTCCACCTCGTAGAGGTCCGCGGAGTCAAAGGCGTGGTTATCGGCCAGCTGTTGATCGCGATTATCGGCGTCGGCGAATTGTTCGAGCTCTATTCGCAACATTTTCTCATGGAGGAGTTCTGGGCGCTGGTCATCATCGTGTTTACCTTCGCCTTCGGGCTCTCCGAAGCGGTCGCCTATTTCGAGCGCCGCGTTGAATACTATGCCAGCGCACGCTGATCGTGCTGCCGAGCCGCAAGGGAATCGGATTGTTTCTCGCAAAGGCGCAAAGACGCCAAGTGACGGACCGAGGTCCGTCATCCCGAGTGGATGCGAGGGATCTAAGTGCGATTTCTCTGATCGGTCGAAATGGCGATCTCTCCGACCCTTGCGCCTTTGCGAGATAAATTCGTGTAATCTCTACTTTCCCCAGACGTCCTCGGCGACTCGCTGAATCAGTTCAAGCTTACGCCACTGGTCGTCTTCGCTTAGCAAATTGCCGACGATGTTCGATGAGAAGCCGCACTGCGGGCTCAGGGCGAGTTGTTCCAAGGGAATGTAGCGGCTGGCTTCGTCGATGCGTCTTTTTAAGCCATCCGCCGATTCCAATTCCGGGACTTTGCTGCTGACCAAACCGAGGACGACAATTTTATCCTTCGGGACGAATCTCAATGGCGCAAAGGTGCCGGCGCGCTCGGTGTCGTATTCCAATAGCAGGCGATCGTGATGCAGGCTGTTGAATAGCTTCTCAGCGATGGCGTCGTAGCCGCCCTCACGGTGCCACATGCTGCGCACATTACCGCGACACAGGTGGATGCCGAAGGTGACGCCAGAGATCCCATCGATAACCGCATTGTCAGCTTCAATCGATTGAGTCATTTGCCGCATCGGATCGATGCCCAGGCCGCGCATGCGCTCCAGTGACTTGGCGTCGACGTAAGCGGTGTAGGCCGGAGCATCGTGTTGAATGTAGGGACAACCGGCCTCGGCTAATTGCTTGACGATCTCGCGTTCGATGGCGATCACGTCGGCACGATACTCCTCGGCGCTGGCGTAAACTCCGGCTGCGTTCTGCCGCTGGAAGTTTTCACATATGCGGTCGGTGGCGATGAGCGTCACTTTCACCGGTTTCTTAGTCAGCGCCGAAGCGGATTGCCATTCCTTCAGCGGCACATTGTGCGCGAGTCGCAACCGCTCAGCGATCGGCCGCCAGTATTGCATCGCCGGATCGGTTTTCCCCGAGTCCGGCACCCATCGCTGCAACGCTTCCCCGCCGACGGTGCGGCTCTCCTGAAACTGCATGGTTTGTTTCTTGGGAATAAATCCCGCGACCGACTCGACGAAGCTATCTTGAAAGTTCAGCCGGCGATATTCGCCGTCGGTCAGGATCGATAGGCCGTGAGTTTCTTGTTTTGCGATGAGTTCTTTGACTGACTCATCTTGGATCTGCGTCAATTCGGCATCGCCGATTTCGCCGTTGCCGTGGCGGGCGTAAGCATCTTTGAGTGCTTGGGGCGAAGCAGACTGCCTACCTGATCGACGCGGGAGCGTTTAGTAATGGCCGGAGATGTTTCTTGGTTCATAGGTTGGCTCATTTACAAAGGCTCATCATGCCCCTACAAAAGGACACTCAGATTAAAGCAGACGTTGCGCGATATGACGCCAATGTTCAGTGGCGGGCGAATCCATAAAAGCGAGCGGAGAGAGCATTCGTCAAATTTCCCGTTTGCTACAACAATTCGTTAGGAAGCACGGTTACTCGTCAGCCTCCTCTTCGTAGTCGACGAGAACCGAGTCTGACAGATGCGCCAAATGCGGTAGGCCCGACAGCTCTCGAACGCTATCATAGGAGATGAACGTGCAATTCTCCGAGAGCGGGCCGCGGTCCAACAGTGAAAACACAGGCCGCCGAATTTCCTGAAATACCTTGTCGCGACGGATCGCTGGCGCGACAATATGCAGATGGATATCCATGTTTGGCTGGAGCGCCAACAGGTCGGCCATTCGAAGGATGCCAGAGTAAATCGAGGTGGTGTGCTCGACCTCGAACGCCCGTCTGATCGATCGGCCTCTCAGCCAAAGGACGTCGATCTGCTCGATCGTCCTCAACGTAGTGTCGTCGTAGTTCAAGGGCAGACGATCGAGAAGCGGCTGCTCCGCGCCTCGCCACTCGGCCAACACGGCGCCGCGGTCCGAGCGTGGTAGCCAAATTTGCATTCCCATCTTAGCCCCAATCTCGGCGAGCAGCGCTTGAATGCGAATTGATTCGCGCACCTCCGGCACTTCGTTGACGAGCGTAGCAGGCTGAGGATCGGCATCCTCGGGAACCGTTACGGTGATGTCGCGATCCGCGCGCCGAATGCGATGGTCGAGCAACCGGCGGAAGTCGTCCTCGTCAACTGGGAACTCGGTGCCGCCGTTCTCCTGTTGGCGAAGAATCTTCTCGATGTGCGCGCCATCGTCATCTTCCAAGCGTCCGAGACTTCCTCTGACCTTGCCTGTCCAGGCACCAGAATTTTTAGGAAGCTTCTGGGTGAAGGAAAGGTTGGTCCACATGACGTCGTCATGGATTGGTACCGTTTTGTCCAGCCTTAGCCAGATCGTAGGTCTGACCCGGAAACGAACAGTGAACGGATCGTCCGTCGGGTAAAAGATCGGTGTAGAATCGCTAAAAGGGCCTTCGACGACATCGAGAACGCCAATCCAGCGAGAAAGACGGGTCATGTAGCAGACTAGTTTGTCGCCAAGTTGGATCTTTCCGGCCACGCTCCGCTGTCGAGGCCGAAAACCGGAGATCGTCCGGTCCGAGCGACCAAAAGCTTCGTATGTTTCCGGCGAGAAGAGGTCCAGGTAGTAAGCCACGTATTTCTCTTGCGACGATGGTTGGGAGTTCCCTAGCTATATGAGTAGCTCGGGCTTCTTGTCACCGAAAGTAAATTCCAATAAAATTTCCAAGTTCGTACCCATTATATAGCATACTAGTTCATTTTCTTGTCTCGGAGAATCTGGCGGCCGACGCAGACCAGTGTTTTCCTGTTAGGACTAACATTGCCGGTATCAACCCAGGAGGCAATTCGCCAGACTCCAAACTCCTCGGTTTGCTGCCTCACTTCCACAACTGCGCAAAGAACCCCGACTTCTTGATCTCGTCGATGTAGCTGTTGTCGTAGTACGCGCTGGTCGGTGTCGACGCCGCGAGCTTGGCGTCGATCTGATTCCATTCGGCGGCTTGTTGGACGATGGGTTGGATCGAACTCGCGGTCACCGTCGGGTCTTTGACGTAGATGTCGAGGGCGAAGCGGTAGCTTTGGTCGAGGACTTCGGTTCTCGGATTGGCGGGTGTATTTGGCGAGGATCGCCTTCGAGTATTTTTCGTCGGTGAACATTCTCTTTGTGCCTTCCATGGTCGCTTTGATCATGCCGATGACGATCTCGCGGTTCTTGGCGCCGAAGGAGCGGCGGGCGACCAGGCCGTTGATCAAGAATTCAAAGTTGAGTTTGCGAAAATCCTTCGGGCTGACCAACTCGCGGTAGCCGTCTTTCATCAGACGAAAGGTGTTGGGCGCGGAGGTGATGACGCCGTCGATCAAGCCTTGGGATAAACTCGCCACGCCTTGGGCGGTGGTGCCGGTCTGGACGACGTTGACGCCTTGGACGTTGTAGAGCTTGGTGATCGCTTGCAAGGTGAAGTGCGGGATCGCGCCCAAACGGCTGACGCCGATCTTTTTGCCGGTAAGTTCCTTGGTGGTTTTGATATCGGAACGGACGATCAAGGACTGAATCGCGTAGGGGACCATGGTGGCGACCTGAACGACATCGCCGCCTTGCAGCACGTTGGTGACGAGCGGCGTGCCGCCGCCGGCGCCGACGCCAGCCTGGCCGCCGAGCATGGCCTGGACGATCACCGGCGAGGCGCCGACGTAGATCATGTCGACCTCGAGGCCATGTTTCTCGAAGTATCCGGCGTCCTTGGCGATCCACCAGGGCCAACTGGCGACGCCGATGGGCGTATAGGGAAAGGAAACCTTAGTTGCCGCTGCAAGCAGGAGAAATGAAAAGGGTCGAATAGCAGCAGAGGATGAGCAAAAATTATTTTCTGTTTTTGGTTCATGAAGTGACCCTGCTGTTGTTCTGAGTTATTAGCTTGGTGCCGCGAATTCGGTCGATGATCTCGCTCGGGTTTCCTGGCGCTTCGTTACCGCGCCAAGCCACATGGCCGTCGGGGCGGACTAGCACTAAATCGCGCTCATAAATTTCCCGCACCTTCGGTTCGGTTATGTTCACGACTTCCAATGGCAAGCCGACTGCGCTGCGCCGCGTCCGTGATCGTGGTCGTGTTAGTGCCGGAGAAATTCAGCAGGACGAATCCTTTGCCGAACAAATCCAGCGTCGAGCGGCCGTCTTTGAGCCAGACATGGGGCGCGCGGGCGCCGGGCCAGGTTGAGGGCACGTAGAGGCCGTGGTCGAGTTCCGGCGCCGGGGTGCCGTCGGCGACGCAGATCGGCGAGTTTTCGTAGCGGTAGCCCAACTCGATGCCGGCGGAGTCATGCTGAAACTCCTTGGCGCGGGTGCGCATGATCGCGGCGCGGGCTTTGTCGCGCAGCGCTCTGCCTTCGTCGCTGTCTTCGCCGATCTTAGGCGAGAAGGGCGTTTGGTTGTCGAAGTTGGCGCGCATCTCGGCGGCTTCGTTGACGTTGATCATGGCGATCGGTTTTCGTTCCGCCGTATAACTATTCAACAAATTTGCGCCGCCCCAGCCTTGTAGCACGGCGGCCAACTTCCAGCCGATGTCGACGGCGTCGCCGACGCCGGTGTTCATGCCGAATCCGCCGGCCGGCCAGTTCAAATGCGCGGCATCGCCGGCGAGGAAGACCCGGCCTTGCTGATAATTATCAGCAACCACGCAGTGGCCGGTCCATGGGCGCACGGCGAGCAATTCGAATGGAATATCCGGCCCGAGGGCCGCGCGGATCTTTTCCGGCGCGTTCAAACTATCGATCTGTTCCTGCAGGACGTTGCGCACGTTCAAACGCCACAGCTCTTTGCCGTCGACGGCGGCGATGGCGCCGTTGATCTGCGCGTTGATGATCTGATACTGCACCGCCGGTCCATGCGAGATCATTTTCAGCAAGGGCGAGCGGAACAGCACGGCGACGTTCATGCCTTGGGAAAACACGCCCTCGTACTTGATTCCAAGAGCGCGCCGAATGTTGCTACGGCCGCCGTCGCAGCCGGCCAGGTAGTCGGCTTCGATGGTTTCTTCTTGGCCGGATTTGACGTCGGCGACAGTTGCGACAACCTTGTCGGCGCTCTGCTCGAAGGATTTGAACTCCGTTAGATAGCGGACTTCAACCTGCGGCAAGGCCGAGGCATGTTGGCGCAAGACCGGATCGAAGTAGGGCTTGGAAATCCACAGCCGTCCCTCGGGACTGTACGGCGAGCGCGACTCGGGCGCGCCGTTGGCCGGGTGATCGAAGCGGGCGATCTCGAAGCCGTCCATGCGCGTGACGAACAAATAATTGCGCGGGTAGTCGGTCGGATAGCCCGACTCGAAGCGCATGCGGTCGGCGAAGCCCCAGCGGCGCAGATGCTCGCAGGTGCGGGTGTTGGCGAGATTCGTCGTCGGAAAATCCACCGAGCCATCGCTCTGCTCGACCACCAGGCAGCGAATGCCACGGTAAGCAAGCTCGATGGCGAGCGCTAGCCCGACCGGGCCGGCGCCGGCGATGAGAACGGGTATGCGTTTGTGTGCCGATGGGTCCTGGGTCATAAGGTCTATTCGCTCACTTCAGAGTAGATTCTCAAAACTCTACTCTCGGCTCGAAGTCGATTGTTCCAATTCCGTCATTCCCGTGACAACGGGAATCCAGGCCCATCATCCGCCTGGATACCGTTTTTCAACGGTATGACGGACAGTGTCCGTCACCTGGATTCCCGCGTGCGCGAGAATGACGACAAACCGAGAGTCGACTTCAACTTGACACTGTCAAAATCTCTCGGCTCGCAGCCGTAGGATGTTTAAATCCCTTGATGTAATAGTCACTGCACAAGCTCTATTAACTCACTCACCGATTCAATGGAAGGGCGCCAGGTAGCTGGTAGGTTGGTATCGGTAAACGCGCCGCGCGCCGAGAACTGGCGCGGCACACGGAGCGCTTCGTTAAGGCGGGATTTATAAGAAACTTGCCAATTCGAAACGGTCGACGCTCACCGAGCGTCCTTCGATGCGCACCTGGTCGCCGTTTCTCAAACGCTTGAACCGGTCGGTGACCGCCTTGGGTGCGTTGAAGTCGACGGCCACGACGACCAGCCGGTTGCGCGAATCGCGCAGCTCGAAAGTACCGCGGCCGTTGTCGACATACTCGACCCGTCCTTCGGTTCGATCCAGACGGCTAACGCCGACAGTGCCGCGGTCCTGTGCTGACTCGCGCACGCTGATCGTGTTGGTGGAGTAGCGGCCGTCGCGGTCTTGCTGGACACGCGCCGCGACGTAATCGCCGCGTTCCAAGTTGGCCACCGGGTAGGTGCGCTGGCGGTACAGCACTTGGGTGTTGTTATCGTAGCGAACCATCGAAGTGCGGCCCGAGTCGGCGCGGATCTCGATCTCCCGGCTGCGGTTATCGACATTGATCACTTCGCCGACGATTTCATTGGCCGCCGAGCCATAGTTCCCTGGGAGGTCGATATGACCCGCTTCATGGCAGCCCGCCAGGGTAAAAAAGACCAGCGCCAGGACCATCGATTGTCCGCTTATTGCTCTCAATATCTGTCTCCTGTGGATTACGATTATACCAGCAATTTGGAATAAAGGGTCCCAGGCAATTCAATTCCCTGGCGCTTTGCCCGACGATCTATTTGACGCTCGGCCGGCAATAGAGTTAATTTGTCGACCAATACAACTCCCGTCTGGAGGCTTGCCATGCCAACCATCGATGCCGATGCTCATGTCATCGAGTGTGAACAAACCTGGTCCTATATCGAGAACGAAAAAATCCGCCCGTATTTGATCTCGCCCGGAGGGGGACGGCCGCAGAACTGGTTGGTCGACGGGCGGGTGTTTAACCGCGGTGTCAATCTCGATAAGAATCTGCCGCTGGATATCTGCGAGATGCGCGATATCAAGGGAAGATTGAAGCATATGGACGAGTTGGAGATCGATCTCCAGGTGCTCTACCCGTCGTTGTTCTTGCGGCCGCTGACAGCCAGCGCCGAAGTCGAAAATGCCATCTGCCGCAGTTACAACCGCTGGCTCATCGATATCTGCGCCCGGAGCGAAGGACGGTTGCGCTGGGTCGCGGTGATCCCGGTCATAGATATTGCCAGCGCCGTGACTGAAGTGGAATTCGCCAGGGCGAACGGCGCCTGCGGTATTTTCATGCGCGGTCTGATCGACGACAAGCGTTTGAGCCATCCAAGCTTTTTTCCGATCTACGCCGCGGCGGAAAATGGCGAGATGCCAATCCTGGTTCACGCTTCCACCGGCAGCTTCGACTGGGTTAAACTTTTTGACGGCGAGAATGGCTTCATGCGCTTCAAGGCGCCGGTGCTGTCGGCGTTTCATTCCATCGTTCATGATGGCGTGCCCAAGAGATTTCCCAAACTCAAGTTCGGCTTCATCGAGGTGCGCGCCCAATGGATACCCTACATGGCCGTTGAAATCGCCCGGCGCTTCGATCGCGCCGACAATTCGGTGGCGCGCAATTTGATCCGCGACAATCATGTCTACGTCACCTGCCAAACCGATGACGACTTGCCGCAGGTGCTCAAATATTCCGGCGAGGACAACCTCGTCATCGGTTCGGACTATGGCCACAACGACACTTCGGCGGAGATCGAAGCGCTGCGCACAATCAAGGCAAAGGGCGATGTCGAGCCGCGCATCATCGACAAGATTCTCTACGACAATGCCAAGGCGCTGTACGGGATTTAACAGTTTCGGGCTTCGAGTTGCTGGTTTCGGTTTCACCCGCGGCGCTGCCATGACCGCCATAGCGCTGTTAGAAGTTGTTGCAGCGTCGCTGCTTTTCGCGCATTTGGCCCAAGCTCAGGAAAAAATTCGCATATCTCCATCTTCTCCGGGCCTGGCGTCCTGGCCGGTGCATCTGGCGGCGAAAGAAGGATTCTTCAGCCGTGAAGGGCTGAGTGCGGAGATTATCGTCATGCGCACCAATACCGGCATCGCGGCGTTGGTCACCGGCAGCATCGATTTCACCACGGCTGGCGGCTCGGCGATGCGCGCGGCGGTCAACGGCGCGCCGCTGAAAATGATCCTCAACATCACCAAAAAGGCCGACCTGTGGATACTGGCGCAGAAAAATATTCAGCGCGTCGAGGATCTGCGCGGCAAGATGATCGGCGTCGGCGGCAACTGGGGCACGCAGTTCTACCAAGTGCTCGAAGCCTTGAAGCCATCCGGCGTCGATAAAGACGTGCAGCTGGTTTCCACCGGCGATGTCGCCAACGGCTTTCTCACTTTGCAGCAGGGCAGCATGCCGGCGGTGGCGCTGACGCCGCCCTATAGTATCCTCGCCAAACGGATGGGCTATCGCGATCTGGTCAAGACCAGCGATGTTATCCCGGTCTCGCCGACCACCGGGTTGGTGACGACCAAGGAGAAACTCGAAAAAGAGGCGCCGAAGCTGCGCCGGGCGATCCGCGCGGTGATGCGCGCGGTGGACTTCGCTCGTACTCGGAAGAGCGAAACCGTGCAGTTCATCATGAATCAATACAAGATGGACAAGGATGTGTCGGAAGCGGTCTACGACGCGATCATGGAAACGCTCAATCCGACGCTCTGGCTCGCCGATCAAGAAGTGCAGATCGAGCTCAATCGCATCGCCGAGCAGACCAAGACGAAGATCACGATGAAGCCGGCGGAGTTGGCGGATTTTACCCTGACGCGCCAAGTGGCGCAGGAGTTGGGCCGGTAGGAAGCGAATAGGATTGGCCGCATCCTTCGACGCTGCTCAGGGCGATCGGACGCAAAGGGGGCAATAGTGGTAAGGACGAAAAATGTTTCGCCCTTACAAACTGTACAGCTTCGCCGCGTTCTCACCCATGATTTTGGCCTTCAACCCATCGGTCAAATCTTTGCGTTCCATCACCTCTTCTACCGTATGGGGGAATTTGGAATCGCTGTGGTTGTAGTCGGTGGCGAAGACTAGCCGTTCTTCGCCGACAAAATCGGCGACATAGGGCAGCATTTTCTCTTCCATCTCGAAGGCGTAAAACATCTGGCCGCTCTTCATGTACTCGCTCGGCGGTTTGGTCAGCCACGGAACCGTCGGCTGGAGGATCTCGTAGTGCTCGTCCAATCGCTCCATCCAGTAGGGCACCCAGCCGCAGCCGGCTTCCATGAAGGCGAATTTCAGTTTGGGAAAGCGCTCGAGCATGCCGCCGCAGACGACGCAGAGGGAGGCGATCATCTGCTCGAAGGGATGGGCCATGGCGTGGCTGTAGAGCGGATGATCGAAGCGTTCGGTGGCCGCCGGCACGCCGTCGCCGGCGCCGACATGAATGCACACCGGCACGTTCAATCTTTCGGCCTCGGCGAAGAACGGATGAAGATCGGGATCGTCGAGATTTTTCTTCGACGCCGAAATCGGCGGCGTGGCGACGGCGACAAACTTCAGCTCTTCGACCGCGCGCCGTAACTCTTTCACCGCTTCGGCGGGATCTTGGATGGCGACCGCGGCGACGCCTTTGAGTCTGCGATTATCCGCGTTGCAATATCCGGCGAGCCAGTTGTTGTAGACGCGAGCCACGGCGGAGGCCAAGTCTTTATCCTCGACGAAGGGCAAACTCAAAAACGGCGAGGTGCCGAACAGCACCGCGGTGTCGATGCCTTCCAAGTCCATGTCTTTGAGACGCTGCACGGGATCGGTCATGCCGGTGGTGGCCTGGGGACTATGGCTGCGCGGCGCGCCGACGAAGCTGCACGCTTTGCCCACCGGCTTGGGCGTCAGTTTGCCTTCCATCATGACGAAGGTGAAGCCGCGATTGTCCTTGACCGCTCTCGGGGCGCGATCGCGGTAGGGCGCTTCGAGTAAATCCGCCCAGGGAATATCCCGTTCCAATACATGACCGTCGGCGTCGATGATACGCATGAGTCGCTTCCTGCTTTCGGTTGAATAATTTTCCTGATCATCAGTATCAGAAATCGCCGGCAATGCTCAACAGCGCAACGTAATATCAGCGAACCTAGCGATTCTTCGATCCAGCCGTTCCCAGTGCAATGCCGCGATCGCCAGCGTGTCTCATGTGTCCGCTCTTTTTTTGCATGCGAAATTAGCATATCGATACGTTAGGAGTCTTAAGAAACCATGAACCTCACCTCAAACTTAATCGAAGTCGAAGATAACTGGGAAGCCGTCAACGACTGGTTCTTGAAGGAAAAACTCAGCGACGGCTTGCCCATCGTGCCGCCGACGGCGGAACGGGTGGAGAGGATGCTCGCGGCGACGACGCGGGATCCGGCGGAGGTTATCGGGCCGATCCCGCCCAAGTGGGCGCCTTGTTCGATCGAGAAGATCGCCATCAACGCGGTCATGGCGGGCTGCTTGCCGGAGTACTTGCCGGTGATCATCGCTGCGGTGGAAGCGATCTGCGAGCCGCGCTTCAATCTCTACGGCGTGCAGGCGACCACCGGTTATGTCGGTCCCGCGCTCTTGCTCAACGGGCCGATTCGCACGGCGCTCAACGTCAACTGCGACTCGGGCGTGTTCGGTCCCGGCTTTCGCTCCAATGCGACCATCGGCCGGGCGATTCGCTTGATCCTGATCACCGTCGGCGGCGGTTATCCCGGCGACACCGACCGTTCGACCTTCGGCTGGCCGGGAAAGTACACCATGTGCTTCGGCGAGAATCAGGAGAAAAGTCCCTGGGAACCCTATCACGTCGAATTCGGTTTCAAGCCGGAAGATAGCGCCGTGACGGTCTTTGGCATCAATGGCTTTCTGCCGATCCACACCGCCGGCAATCGCGGCGAGCAGGCGCTGTCTTCCTTGGCCGAAGTGATCAAGATGCATCATGGCGTGAGCCATTTGGATGTCGGCAGTTTCGGCGGCGGCACGCCGCTGATCGCCCTCGGCATCGAAGACGCGGAGATCATGGCGCGCGACGGCATCACCAAGAAGCAGGTGAAGGAATATCTCTGGGAGCATGCTTCGTTGAATTTCGCGGAGATTCCCGCGCGCCGCAAAGGCCATAAGTCCGATGATGAACTCATGCGCGAGTCGATCAACATGACGCCCGACGGCGTGGTGCATCTGTCCACCAAGGCCGAGGACATCATGGTCATCGTCATCGGCGGCAAGCATCGCCACTCGGTGTTCCTGCCGATGTGGACCGGGCGGAATACTTTGTGCGTCATCAAGCAGATAGGATGATTGGAGAGATGGAGTGTTGGAGTAGTGGAGTGATGAGCGCCGATCGTTAGGCGTCAGGGGTTAGGGGTAAGGCGATAAGAATTAGGAGATCGGATGAATCTGCCGCTGTGTTTTGTCTGGGTGCTCCTCTTTTGCGCGTCACATGCGATCCCGTCGCTTGCGCTGGCGCAGGAGAAGGTTCGCTTCCCGATCGGCGCGTCTTCGAAAACTTTTAGCTACGGGCCGTTGTGGCTGGGACAAAAACTCGGCTACTTCGAGCGCGAGGGATTGGATGTTCAGATCGTCGTCATGCGCGGTACGCCGATCACTATTCAAGCTTTGGCCACCGAGTCGATCTATGTCGCCAATGTCGGCACCGATGGCGTGATTGGCGCCGTCGACAAAGGACTCGACTTGGCGATGGTCGGCAGCCTGCTCAATAATTTGAGCATGAGCCTGGTGGCCGCCAAGCCGTACAAGACTTTTGACGATTTGCGCGGCAAGACCATCGGCTCGCAGACGATTACCACCGGAACCGGCTTTGCCATGCGTCTGGTGCTGCGCGCCCATGGCCTTGAGTATCCGCGCGATTACCAAATCCTAAATGTCGGCGGCGTGACCGATCGTTACATCGCATTGCAGTCAGGTCAGATCGCCGCGACGCCGTTGAGCGTGCCGCTGGATATCGCGGCCAAGCAGCAGGGATTCAACGTGCTCGGCTATTTTGCCGACGATGTGCCCAATTATTTTTTGAACCCGTACACCGTCAAGCGTTCGTGGGCCGAAAAAAATCGCCCGCTGGTGGTGCGCTACATGAAGGCGATAGTGCAAACCCATCGCTGGCTGTTCGACAACCGCGACGCGGCTTGTGGCTATCTGTCGAAGGAAATGTCGATGACAGTCGAGAACTGCCGCATTGCCTGGGAATATAGTGTTAAGAATTATGTCTGGGACCGCAACGCCGAGCTGAATCTCGACGGCGTCCGCACCATGATCAAGATCGTCGCCGAGATCGCCGGCCAGAAAGAGCCGCTGGCAGCGCCGGCGAAGTATATCGATCAGAGTTACCTGAAGCAGGCGTTCGCGGAGTTGGCGAAGAAGTAAGTGGTGAGGAGGAAGAGGTTTCGGATGAAGATGCGATTCTGGATAGGCTGCTCGATGTTACTGCTCTTCTTGGGCGCAGGACGAATCGAAGCGCAGGAGAAGTTTCGCTTCCCCATCGGCGAATCTTCCAAGACTTTGAGCTACGGGCCGCTGTGGGTGGCGGCGAAGATGGGGTTTTTTGAAAAGGAAGGGCTGGACGTGCCGATCGTCACCATGCGCGGTTCGCCGCTGACGATCCAGGCGCTGACCGCCGATTCTATTTTTGTCGCTAACGCGACGGTGGATACTCTGATCAATGCTTACGAGAAGGGCGGCGCCGATTTGACAATGATTGGCGGGTTGATCAACGGACTGGGGTTGAGCATGATCGGCGGCAAGCAATATAAGAGCTACGCCGATCTGCGCGGCACCACCATCGGCACGCAGACGCTGACTTCCGGCACCGGCTTCGCTTTGCGCTTGGTGCTCAAAGTCCATGGGCTCGAATATCCGCGGGATTACCAGCTGCTCAACATCGGCGGCGCGTCGGATCGTTACCAAGCATTAACCTCGGGGCAGATTTCCTCCGCACCGGTGGGTGTGCCGCTCGATCTGGTCGCCAAGCAGCAGGGTTTTAACATCATCGGCTACTTCGCCGACGATCTGCCCAATTTTCAATTCAACACTTACATTGTGAAGCGCTCCTGGGCGGAGAAGAATCGGCCGCTGGTGGTGCGCTTCATGAAAGCGATGGTGTCGACCATGCGCTGGATGAACGACAACCGCGATCAGGCCTGCGCTTACCTGACCAAAGAGATGGTGCTCAGCCTGGAGCACTGCCGCCATGGTTCGGACTACAATTGGAAGAGCCGGATTTGGGATCGCAATGCCGACTTGAATCTCGAAGGCGTACGCACGGTAATGAAGATCACCGCGGATCAGGGCATTCTCAAGGAGCCGTTGCCGCCGCCGACTAAATACATCGATCAGAGCTATCTAAAGCAAGCGTGGGCGGAATTGGCGAAGAAATAATCGGCAGTTCGTTCAAAGTCAAGGTCAGGAGTAGAACATGAAAAGGTGTGTCACAATCATCGGGTTGATTTTCATTTTATTGCCTGCGAATCGGTCGATGGCCCAAGAGAAACTACGCGTGGGGCTGAGCTCGGTGAGCGGGCTCCACTCCGCGCTTTGGGTCGCTGAAGAAAAGGGGTTTTTGCGCAAAAACGGAATTGACCCCGAAGTAATTGTGACCGGTCAGGGTGGTAGCGCAGGCATCAGCGCGTTGCTGGCGAACGACATTCAAATAGTAAACTCGGCGGGCGATGTCTTGGTTGCGGCGACGCTCCAAGGCGGCGACACGGTGATGATCGCCGGCGTGGTCAACAAGGGATTGCAGAGACTCGTGACCAAACCCGAGATCAAAACTCCGGCGGACCTTAGGGGCAAGCGCATTGGCGTGACCCGCGTCGGCGCGATTTCTCATTCTGTGCTGCTGATGATACTGCAGCGCTGGAAGATGACTGTAAGCGATATTCAGGTAATGCAGCTCGGCTCCTCACCGAATATGATGGCGAGCATGGACAAGGGTGGCAGCGATGGGGCTGTGCTGACGATCCCTTCTATGTTTGTCGCTGAAGACCGCGGCTATCGAGTGTTACTCGACATGGCGGACACCGACATCTACTATCTGCACACAATGGTCGCGTCCACGCGCCAATACATTAAGAACAATCGCGATAAGGTCCTGAGATTTCTTAGAGGATACGTCGAAGGCATCGCTTTCGTGAAGCAAAATAAAAAAGAGAGTATCGATATCGTCAGAAAAAAACTTCGCTTAGGCCCTGAACAGACCCGCAATCTCGAGCGGTCGTTGGATCTGTTGACGGCCAAATACTATGAGACGATCCCTTATCCATCTTTGCGCGGCGTTGAGACGTTGCTCGGCTTCGTCGAGAAGGACATTCCTAAAGCCAAAACCGCCGATCCTAAATCGTTCGTCGACGACAGCTTACTCAAGGAAATCGAAGCGAGCGGGTTTGTAAAAACGTTGTATGCGAAATAACCGTTCCAGAGGCAAACATTCGTTTGAATCCGCTTGACAGTTTCCCAGTGGGTCGAATAAGAATTGTTTAAGTTTGGCAATAAACTAAGGAGGTACGAAACGTGGCTGCAACATTATGGAAAGAATATAAGACCGTCAGGGTGGAAAAAGAGGACGGGACGACTTGGGTGATTCTCAATCGTCCAGAGAAGCGTAACGCGATGAACCCACAGCTTCACTACGATATGCTTGAAGCCTTGACCGAATTGGAAGTCGACAAAGAGACCCAAGTGTTGGTTCTCACCGGCGCCGGGCCGAGCTGGTGCGCGGGGCAGGATCTGCGGGAGTATTTCCGTGGCACGGATAACAATGCATTGGAAAGACGCAAGGCGAGCTGGGCGTCGCAGGAGTGGCGCTGGCGCCGGTTGTTCTGGTTCCCCAAGCCGACCATCGCCATGGTTAACGGCTTTTGCTTCGGCGGCGCGTTTACGCCGCTGATCGCTTGCGACTTCGCCATCGCGGATGAAAACGCGATCTTCGGTTTGAGCGAAGTTAACTGGGGAATCTTCCCTGGTGGCTTGGTGAGCCGCGTGTTGGCCGACGCCATGTGTTACCGCGACGCCATGTGGTGCGTCATGACCGGCGATCCGTTCGATGGCAAAAAAGCCGCTGAAATGAAGCTGATCAACTATGCCGTGCCGAAAGACAAGCTGCGCGCCGAGACCATGGCTCTTGCCGATAAGCTGAAAAAGAAAAACCCGGCGGTGCTGCGCGCTGCCAAGGAAGTCTACAAACACTGCCGCACCATGGACTACGCTCAGGCGGAAGAATACATGAGCGCCAAGGGCACGGCGCTGCGTCTCACCGATCCGGAAAAGGGCCGCGAGACCGGCATGGAACAGTTCCTCGACAAGAAGAGCTACCGGCCAGGGTTGGGCGAGTACAACCGGGACGCGAAATAAGCTTCTCGTTCAAGGTTCAAGCGTTCAATGTTGGTTGCGGGATTTGGCTTGGCTTCCCAAGCCAAATCCCGCAGCCACGAATGGAGACGGCGTGGACTTCAATCTCCCCGAAGAACTGCAAATTCTTAAAGCCACGGTGCGTAAATTCGTCGACCGCGAGCTGATCCCGCTGGAGCGGGAGTGCCGGCCGGAAGGCGAAGATATGCCGGAGCAGTTCATCAAGCCGCTCCAGGAGAAGGCCAAGGCGATCGGCCTGTGGCTGCTCGACGTGCCGCAAGAGTATGGCGGCGCGGGGCTCGACTTGATGAGCCGCTGCGTGATCATGGAAGAAGTCGCGCGCACCATCGCCATCCCGTTTCGTTACGCGCCGATCTTCGGTCCCGAAGTGCGGCCGGTGTTGTTTCACTGCAACGACGAGCAGAAAAAACGTTTCTTGCAGCCGGTGATCGACGGCAAGATGCGCATCTGTTTCGCCCAGACCGAACCCGATGCCGGCAGCGATCCGGCGGGGATGAAAACCCGCGCGGTCAAAGACGGCGATCATTACATCATCAACGGCACTAAAAGATTTATCACCGGCGCCAAGACCGCCGACTACGCGCAGGTGATCGCGGTCACCGATCCGGTCAAGGGCGCGCGCGGCGGCGTCAGCTGTTTCATGGTCAGCATGAAAGCGCCGGGCGTGACGCTGGAAAGGCTCTGGCCGACCATGATGGGCGACACGCCGGGGCAAATTCATTTTGAAAATGTCCGCGTGGCGGCGGCCGACATGATCGGCGGCGAAGGACAGGGCTTTTCCATCGCGCAAAAATGGATCGAAGAGGGGCGCGTGCGCGGCCATGGCGCGCGGCCGGTGGGTATTGCCTCTCGTGCCCTCGACATGATGATCGAATATTCCAAAGTGCGCACGACATTCGGCCAGCCGCTGGCCAACCGCCAGGCGATTCAGTTCATGATCGCCGACTCGGCCATGGAGCTGCACGCTTGCCGCTTGATGGTTTACGAATGCGCCTGGCGCCATGATCGTGGCGAGGATATTCGTCAATTGTCGTACATGACGAAAATTCAGTGCGCCGAGATGGCCAGCCGGGTGGTCGACCGCTCGATTCAAGTCCACGGCGGTTTAGGTCTCATGCGCGAATTGCCGCTTGAATGGTGGTACCGCCAGGTGCGCAGCCTGCGCATCACCGAAGGCACGCCGGAGGTGCTGCGCTGGCGTCTGGCGGAACATATTATTCGCAATCATAAGGGATGAAGAACGGTCGAGGATAGAGGATGGAAGATGGCGTCTTTCGATTCTCTATCCTCTATTCTCCATCGTCCATCCTCGAAATCAGACGATTCAACACTTCGATCGAACCCTGCACATGATTGAAATCACCAACGCAACTCCGCTTCTCTCCGGCTACCGCGTCCTTGACTTGAGTTCGTCCATGGGATCGTTTTGCGGCAAGGTGCTGCGCGATCTCGGCATGGATGTGATCAAGATCGAGCCGCCGGGCGGCGATGCTGGACGGTTGGAGCCGCCGTTTGCCAAAGGCCATGCGCACCGCGAGGGCAGCTTGCGTTTTGCTTATCTCAACGGCGGAAAAAAAAGTATTACGCTCGATATCGCCAAAGACAGCGGGCGAAAGATCTTTCTCGATCTGGTGGCGAAGTCCGATGTCGTGCTTGAAACTTTCGCGCCGGGCGAGTTCGCGGCGCGCGGTCTCGGCTATGCGCAGCTGCTGGAAAGGCACAGCAAGCTGATCTTGGTTTCGCTCACCGGTTTCGGCCAAGAGGGCCCCTACGCGCACTACAAAGCGCCGGATATCGTCGGCAACGCCATGGGTGCGTTGCTCTACATTAGCGGCGATCCGAAGATGACGCCGTGCAATCCGCCGGAGACGCAGTCCTATTATTACGCCAGCTTGATGGCTTGCTATGGCACGATGTTGGCGCTGTGGCAGCGCGAGATGCGCGGCATCGGCGCCTGGATCGATGTGCTCGGTGCAGGCGAGCATGGCGCTGCACGAGCATGTGGCGTTTAACTTTTCTTCCGACGGCCGGGTGATGAAACGCGCCGGCAGCCAGCACCAGCACAACGCACCGGCGAATTTGTTTCAGTGCCAGAACGGCTGGATCGCCTTGTTCGTCACGCAGACCCACTGGCCGCTGCTGCTCAAGGTTTGGGACAATCACGAGCCGGAGCTGGACGATCCCAAGTGGATCAATAGCAACCTGCGGCGGCAGCAGGCCGACTACATCAACGCGCAGGTGACCTCGTTCACGATGCGTTACACGAAAGAAGATCTGGCAGAGCTGATGCAGAAGCACGGTATCCCAGGACTGCCGGTGAATTCCCCTTCGGACTTCATGAAGGACCCGCATATTCAGGCGCGCGGCTTTTTTAGCCAAGTGACGCATCCGGTGCTCGGCAGCTTCGACGCGCCGGGTAATTTCTTCACCGTGGACGGTAAGCGCGGCGGGCCGGCTCCCGCGCCGCTCCTCGGCCAGCACAACGATGAAATATTGCGCGGCGAGTTGGGCTTGCGCGCGGGCGATTTAGCGGCATTGGCGGCGGAAGGGGTTATCTGAACAATTCCAAATTACCGATTCCCGATTCCAAATTGGCAAGAACTTGCCTTAGTCTGGAATATTATTGTGGAAATTGGAATTTGTAATCTGAGCTGAATATGAGCACGACTAACGAAATATTGAAGGGTGTCCGCATCCTCGCTTTCACCACCGGCTACGCCGGCCCCTACGCCGGCAGATTGCTGGCGAACTATGGCGCGGAGGTGATTAAGATCGAGTCGCGTAAGGGCGGCCTCGATACCTTTCGCCATTACGGCCAGCATAAGGACATCGATGAGGCACCGCGCTTTATTGAGTGTAATCTCGGCGTCCGTTCGCTGTCGATCAATCTGAAAAATCCCACCGGGGCGAAGCTTATCCGTGAACTCGCCGGTAAATCGGATGCGATCTTGGAGAATTTTCGCCCTAGGGTATTGGATAAACTAGGTTTAGGCGATGACGAGTTGCGTAAAGTTAATCCGAAACTTGTGGTTGTGAAACTGCCCGGTTTCGGCACCGAAGGGCCGAAGAGCAGCTACGGCACCTGGGGGTTCAATCTGACGGCTTTCTCCGGCATCACTTATCTTTGGAATCACCCCGAGCAGGATCGGCCCATTGGCAGCCAGGGGGTCTATCCGGATCACTTGGGTTTCGTTTTGGGTCCGACGATGATGATCGCGGCACTTTTGCACAGCCGGCGCAGTGGTAAAGGCGTGACCATCGACCTGGCGCAGATCGAAGGCACCGCGGCGGTGTTGGGCACGACTTATTTGGAAACTTCGGTGAACGGCGACGACCCCAAACCTCGTGGCAATCATTACGCGTTGGCTGCCCCTCATGGTGTCTACCGTTGCCAGGGCGAGGATCGTTGGTGTGTGATCTCGGTACGCGACGATGCCGAGTGGCGGAGCTTCTGCCGTGTCACCGGCCGGGCGGAACTCGTCAGCGATGCAAGATTTACTACTCTCCAGTCGCGTTTGAATAATTGCGTGGAGCTTGATGCCATTGTCAAAGAATGGACCGAGGCGCGCCCGGCGGAAGAGGTGATGACCAGGTGCCAAGCGGCGGGTGTGCCGGCCAGCGTGGTGCAGACCGGCGCTGACTTGCTCAAAGATCCGCAGCTGCGCCATCGCAATTATTTCTCGCCATTTCCCGAGTCGCTGATTGGCCCTTTTGAAATTCCGCGCAGCGGTTTTGTCTTCAAAAGTGTGCCAGAAGATCCGCTCAAGCTGCCGGCCCGGCTTGGCTCGGACAACGACCAAATCCTCGGCGAACTGCTGGGTTATGACAAAGCCACCATCGAGCAGTGGCGCGAGGAAGAAGTGCTGACCTAAGTTACATCTGGGTTTGGTGTGAAAGCATCTTCACCACGAATAATCTAGCGCGACATGGCCTCAACCGAGGAGGATTCAAGTCACGCAAAGAACTAAGCACAGCAGAGCCGCGACCAAAGTGACGGAGTTAGAGCCGTGATGGAAAAGGAAGTCATTGCAACAAGCACAGAGAATTGGTTGAAGCTAGAGGTCGGGCAGGCGTTCGTGAGAGCTCACCAAAGCGAAGTGATCGGAGTCCTGCGCGGCCATGGGTTGATCGCCAAAGTGCCCAATACCCACCGTATGCGGTGACGGGAAAAGGCCGAAGAATAGTGATCGCACTGTTAGCCACGCGCCAGGCAGTGCCGAGAAACTCACGGCAATGGCGGGTTAAAAGTTTACGCAGGCGGAGGAAACTATTCCGCAAGTTAAAGTCTCTCGGATTCTGATATTCCTCCCACCAAGGCGCAAAGACGCCAAGATCAGAGGGGAATAATAATCTTACGAATGATTGCCACGTTTTTCTCCACCTTTGCGACTTTGCAGGGGATAATCCGAGTCTCGGTTGCGGCTGTGCCGCACTTTGTCCTTCGTGGTAAAAAGAATCTCGTCGCGTCGTCCGGCCATGGCCGCTTGGTTCTTGAAGTTACTATGAGAGGCGATACGCCCGGTAGCGCGAAACTCAGTATCAATTTCGCGCTACCGGGCGTGATGCGGATTCGTTTCAAGCGGCTAGCTCATGAACCCTAGATTTGCCGTGCTAAAGTTGGCGATGTTGGGGCTGATCCCAGCTAGATCGGCGTTGGCAACCCCCATCCAACTCGCCAAGGTTGTCGCAACTTGGTCGATGGCTGTCGTTGGGATCCAGCGGCCACGGGCGCCGCTGCCATTGTCGGTGTCATTTGGCCCTGCGGCAGCCAGGGTCGGAAAGACGGTGCCGTTTGGACCCGGAACGCCGTAGAAGTTGCCGCCGTTGACCGCGCCGCCGACAACGAAAACATGATTGCCCCAAGCGTGATCGGTACCCAAGCCACCGTTGGGCACATAGGTGCGGCCGAATTCGCTCATGGTGCACAGGGTGACGTTATTCTGGACGCCCAATCCCACTGTGGCGTCGTAAAATGCTTTGACAGCGTTGTCGATGGTCGCCCACAGGTCGGCATGTTGGCCGGTGGTGGGATCGTTGCCGTTCACTTGGTCGCCATGGGTATCGAAACCGCCGATGGAACAGAAAAATATCTGGCGTTTGAGAGCGAGCGTGTCGCGCAGGCTAATGACCTTGGCCACCTGTTCGAGTTGATTGCCGAGTCCGGTTCTCGGATTGAGTGGAAAGGGTGAAACGACCGGATCGGTAGCCGAGCGCAAGGCCTCCATCGTCGCAAAGGTACTCAAGTTGATTTCGTTGGCTGCCTTGACCACGGTAAAGCCGCCGTCGAGCGCTTGAATCGCTTCCATGGCATCGTAGCGAGGAATGCCTTGCAATGACGCTGGGGGGTTGGGGAAACCGTCCAGTCTGATGACTCGGCTCAGAGATGCGGGCGCGGGGGAGAGCGCGAGGGGCCGGCGGAAGGCGCCGGTGCTGAAAATATTATTACCGGCCATCGTCGCGATCATCGGAAACGTGGCGCTGCCATTCAAACTCGCGATGGCATCCGCGGTGCGGCCGCCCCAACCGGTCGATATGAAGCCGTTGGCCACCGCGGTCTGCCATTGGTTCTCCTGGTCGGAATGGGAAAACAGATTCAATGGAATTCGTTTGAGGCGATTACGGTATTCGTTTCGCGTCAGTGGTTCCACCAACGGACCCGTGTTGGGCATGATCGCTACCTTGCCGAGGTCCCAGAGCGACTTGATGCCGTCGAGCGACGGGTGCAGGCCGAACTTCGCTCCCCCTAACCCACTGCTTGGAGTAATTTGCAGTAAACTGGCTTGCGGGATGCCGACATTCGCCGAGTTGTTTCGTTTGACCGCGTACTGGGAATAATTGTCATAGGGAATCAGAATATTATCGCTGTCATTGCCGCCAAAGAGAAATACGCATACCAACGCTTTGTAGTCGGCGGCCTGGGCAAAGGCGTCGGCCATACCGAACCGTTCCATCGCCAGGGTCGCCGCGCCGAGGGCGCCGAAGCTGCGCAATAAAAATTCTCTCCGTGTGAGTGCCATATGATTCTCCTTCTCTAGCGTAGAACTTGATAGTGGTTCGATGTCGCGACCAGATAGATCGCCGTCTGCGCGCGTAAGAGCAAACTCGTTACCGGCACGGTGTTCACCGCGTTGACGATAATGGTTTTCATCTCCTGCGACATGGTGCAGTGGAGCATCCAGCAGCTCAATCGGTCGACCAACTCCACCGGGGTGTCGGCAAGGTCTTCCCAGATTTTTAGAGTTAGAGCGGTGCCTTTCGGTGTATTCGGCAGGCTCACCGGAATACCCGAGAAAAGCACTTGATTGATAAAATTAGCCCGCGTAATCGTCGTCAGGGTCGAAAAAATACCAAACACCGGACCGACCAGATTAGGTTCGCCGGGGACCTCGTATTCCGCCGGGTAGTAGTTGAAGACGGTCGGCGAGCGAAATACATCTTGATTCATCGCTGCCGAGCCGCGCGAGCCGCCGTTGAGGACGCCGTCGCTCTTGGCCTCAAAGGCGCGCAGGAAGTTGAGCATAAACACTACCGGTTCGTTGAGTTTGCCGGCATCGGGATCGACCGCCGAATCGGGTAGAGTGCGCGCTTCGGGGTCCATCAGAATCGCTTTAATCACTACCCCAAGTTGGTCGGCGCTATTGAGGTTCGCGGAAAAAATCGCCGCTATCCGGCCGACATAGGCGGGAGACGGGTTAGCCGTCACCAGATGGCGAATCAACTGCTTAGAGATGAACGGGGCGACGTTGGCATGACTGACGATGTTGTCGATGACTAGATTCAATTCCACCTCGGCATCTGTGCCGGCCGGGATGACTGCGCCATTGAGCAATGTTTTCGCGCCACGATCATGATGCATTTCCTGGTTTTGGCTGTTGCGACGCACCACCATGGGGACTTTGTAGTTGGGCACTTCGCCGCCGACACCTCGCAGCGGCGGAGCGAGTACCCAGCCGGTGAAGACGCGCGCGAATTCCTCGACCTTGGCTTGATCGTAGGTCGGTATCGGCTGGCCAGCGCCGTCGGTTTGGTAAGTGCCGTCCTGATTCATCATGAAGGTGCCGATCGAGAATAGCTGGAGAATTTCCCGGGCAAAGTTTTCGTTGGGCTGAGCGCTCGAACCGTTGCGGCAAATATTAACGTTGGCGGGAACCGGTGTCTGGCAGCGGTTGTTGAGCATGTCGAGGTAGCGGCCCATCGCCGGCGTTAGCGCGATATCGAAGAGCAGCTCCCGGTAGTTGCCGAAGGCATTGTCGTAGAGCAATTGCTGGTAGGTTCGCATCCATGCCGGCATGGGAACGGCGCCCTGCGCGGTGACGAAGATCTGGCTCAGCGCGAAGGCTGCCCGTTGGCGCAATTGGTCCTGTCCTGTGAGCGCGTTGGTAAAAAAGTGTTTCTGCAATTGATAATAGGTGTAGTTGTCGCGCGCGCAGGTGTCGACGCAGTTTGCCGGCTGGGATTCAGGGTAGAATCTGAGATTAGGGTAAGCCTTGGGTCGAGCTTTGAGTTGCCCATCGATCCACGCGGCGATGCCTTGCTGCTGGACTTTTTGCATTGTTGCCTTATTGGGCCCCCAACTCGCTTGCTGGAGAAATCGAACTGCTTCCGCTTCGGTAGCCTTTGGCGCCACAGCGCCGTAAGTATCGCTGGCGTGCCATAGCCCTGTAATGACCACCAGCGAGTAGCATAGGAGCTTTGCTGTAAAACCTTTCTCTGCGATCATGTTCCCTCCTCTTTGTGCGCCTGCGGTCGCTTGCTTAGCGCTGCGGCCCGAAGCTGGCGTTGTTCAATGCAGGTGCGCTGGTCAAAATTGATATCGCTGGAGACTGAGCAAGATCAGGACCCAGGAGGGAGGAGAGGCAATTGGGCGGGCGTGACTCGGAATGACAAGGAGCTTCGTCTATTCGTTCAGCGGGAAAAGCTCGCTGGCGGCTATTTTTGCACCGCGGCTAATATTTCTGTTGCGACAGATAGGGATAGTGCGGTTGGTTCAACCGAAAGAGTAATTCGCGAAGCGTTCGATGAGTTCTGATGACACCGTTGCCGGCCACGACCCTTTAGATGAAATCCGGGCTCGTTGTAACTTTACCCATTGTCTTGTCATTTCGCGCCGAATCTTGGAAGTGCATGAAATCATTTCATCTTCGCTGACTATGTAATTATGAAAGAACCGCGCTAAATCCAAAATCCGCTTTCCCGAGCGCTCTAGACGAACTTATGCTGCCGGAAATGTCTCGGCGCCGTATGCTTCCTTCTCCTGTGCCACTGACAGAAAGCTATGCCGAGGACACTGATCATAGTTAGGCGCTCGCCGAGTCGTTCGAGTGGGCTTAATAAAACCTCGGCGAGCAATGACCCGGAGCCCATGGCCGGCTCTGATATTTGGTTCAGTGACGGCTATGGCGAAGCGGTTCATGAGCAAAGCGGGGAGCGTGAAGAACAGCGTTGGGAAGGCATTGCTGGGGGCATACAGCTCGATCTTAGCCTGCGGAGGGAGGACATCGCTCGATCATCGATATCAATCGAACGTTAATCGTAGATCTGCTTTTAGTCGATTCTCTGGGAAAATCGCACACACGCACAGGATCTCGGCAATGGAAAGTTACTTTTTGGCGATTGTCGAATTAAGCTTGGCCGTACCTTGTTGGACTTCTTCCTCCGTCATCGCTTCAACCTCGCGCATTATCTGAGTTAGCTCGGCTTCGCTGGTCCGCTTCACTTGGATTTCTGAAATAATGGCGGCCATTTCTGCAACCGTTTGCGACTCAAAGACGCGGCGTAGCGGCACCTCGATGGAAAAAGCATTGCGTATTCGAGATATGATTTGCGTGGCAAGTAACGAATGTCCACCCAGCTCGAAGAAGTTGTCATGTAGGCCAATCTGCCCAATACCCAGTTGTTCTTGCCAGATGCCCGCGATCGTTCGCTGCAAATCGCTTGCGGGAGCCACATAGGCGTTTGCCAGGTTGGGTCTTGAGTAACCGGTCGGAATCGCCCCGCGGATTGCCGACTCTGCGGGTGACGACTGATCGGCACCTCGCGAAATTTCCGGGCTTTTCCACTCGTCGATCCTGGCTGTCAGGTCCCTAGTCGAAACGATGATTTGTGTTGCCGGGTCGACGGAGAGAATACGCCTGAACGCCTCCACGCCCTCCTCGGCTGTCATCGGCCACACTCGCAGCGGCTGCGGCAGAATTTGTCCGTCCCTCGGTTTCTACAGCGAATTCCCAGCGGCCAAAATTTATACTGGTCCAGGGCAAACCACCCGTTTGGGCGCGGTGGTGCGCGAAGGCGTCCATAAAGAGATTTGCCGCCGCGTAGGCGCTAAAGCCAAGACCGCCTAACACAGACGACATGGAAGATGTCACGATGGAAAAATCCAGCTCTTTGCCGCACAGAAGCTGATCGAGAACCAAAAGCCCTTGTACTTTCGCGCCGAACTGAGCCCTGCACCCATCAGGGCTCGTTTCCTGTACCGGCATCATCAATTTTTCGCCAAGAATCCCGGCTGCGTGAATAACGCCGTGGAGAGGTCCGAATCGCAGCGTCGCTTGCTTGATCACGGCTTGCATCTGCTCCAGCGAGCTAACATCCGCGCCAGCCATCAACACCTCAGCGCCCAACATTTTCTATCGCTTTGACCTGGCGGATCCGTTGGACCACCGGATCGTCAATCATCGTGGTCGCGCAAGTATTCGTCCCATTGTTCTCGTTCCGGCGGAACCGAGCGACCCGTGAGAACAAGCTTGGCCTTGACGGTGACTGCCAGATACTTCGCCAATAACAGACCAATATGTCCCAACCCACCCGTGATCAAATATACGCCGCCGGTTCTAAGACGTGGGCTTTCGTCTGACACGGTGAGCCGCACTGGCTCAAAGACTTGCACCCACCGATGCTTGCCGCGGTATGCGATCGCCCGATCCACCGGCTGGGAGGCGAACTCTTTCAAAAGCTGCTCCACCAGCGCGTCCTCGCCATGCTCCGTTACGCCCGGGAGTACGACATCGATACTGCGGCAGCTAATATGGGTGTATTCCTGCGGGATGACTTTACACGGCCCCAGTGCGGTCGCCTTCTCGGGACGCAAGCGATCACCCTCGCCAATTTCCTGGAGATGATTCGAGATGAACTCGATCCGCAGCGGCGCGACTACACCATGCTTCTCCAGCGCCTGAGCCAGGTGAAGCAGACTATAGAATCCCAAAGGCTGCGCGGCATCGAAGGCTTCCATGGTGACCGCCGTATCGTTGCGCGTAACACTCCATAGATGAACGATTCGGTCTGGAACATTTCTTTCCTTACCCAGCGATTTAAGCAAATCGAAGTAGTCGCTCTGACTGCGCGGATTGATTGCATACCGGTTTTGATCGATCCGGCCAAAGGTTACCCCGGGTTCGACGCGGATAACATCTTGTCCGGATGCTTCCAAACGTTCGGCTAGACGCGCGCCCAGGCCGCAGGCATCGACAAACACCAGCCAAGAGCGCTGATGCCGCGCAAGGCTTTCCCCTTGGAGCATCTGAGGCGAAACAGATCTTTTCCACGAAGGAACATAGAACCAGTCGGCAATATCCAATTTTTTCTCTCGCGCCACCGCTCGCGCCTGGACGGCGCCAGATCCCAGCGGTGCTTCGACCCAGTAACGCTGGCGCTCGAACGGATATGTTGGGAGCGGCCGCCGACGCCGCCGCTCGGTGGCATAGAAGGCCACCCAATCGATCTGGATGCCCGCAAGCCAAAGGCGGCCGAGCGTAGTTAAAAGAACCGCCAAGTCGGCATCGTGCTCCTGCGCACGGCGCATGGTACGGAGAATGGTTTGATCCGTCCGCTTATGTTGCATGGCTGAGGCACTCAGCGTCTGGCCCGGGCCAATTTCCAGGAGAGCGCCGCCGAAACTCTCCAAGAGTTTTGCCAAGCCCTCAGAAAACCGCACCGTTTGGCGCAGCTGTTTCGCCCAATAATTTGCGTCGGTGGCTTCAGCCTCCGTGATCCAGTTTCCAGAAACATTGGAAAGATACGGTATCGTCGGCGGCTTGAGATCGATCTTATGGACTTCGTCCGTAAACGCTTGCAGAACCGGCTCCATCATCTGCGAATGAAATGCGTGCGAGGTATGCAGGCGGCGGCAGTCGATATTCATTTCTTTCATTCGTCGTTCGAGCACTCGTAAAGTTTCCTCCGGTCCGGCTAGGACGCAGAGCGCGGGGCCGTTATGAGCGGCGAGTTCAATCGTATCGCTCAAGAACGGCTTTACCTCTGCCAAAGGCAGCGGGACCGCAATCATGGCACCGCCCGGCAGTCCGTCCATCAACCGGCCGCGGGCGGCGATCAAGCCGAGACCGTCTTCTAAGGTAAAAACTCCCGCCAGACATGCCGCCACGTATTCGCCGACACTGTGACCGATCATCGCTTTGGGCTCTATTCCCCAGCCGATCAGCAGCTTGGCCAGGGCGTATTCGATCGTAAACAGCGCCGGCTGCGCTAGGAGCGTTCGATTGAGCCGCTTCGATGCCTCTTCTGCTTGAGCCTCGCTCGGGTAAAGAGTTTGGCGCAGATCGAGTCCCAGCTTCGGTAAAAGGATCTCGGCACACCTGTCAACCTGCGCGCGAAACATCGACTCGGTCCGGTAGAGATCGCGGCCCATGTTGACATACTGGGAGCCCTGGCCGGGAAACATGAATGCCGCGCTGCCGTCGCTCATATCGCTCGCCCCGGTCGAAATCCTCTTGGGGTCTCTGCTCTCGATGGTTTGCACGACATCAGCAAGATCTCGGCAGACGAGGGCGCGCCGATGGTTGAACGGTTTGCGTCCGACTTGAAGAGTAAAAGCGACATCGCCGAGGTTAATGTCGGCATGTTGCTTTAAATGGTCCGCAAGATTTGTCGTTGCGGCTTCCAGAGCGGTGCCGCTCTTGGCGGAGAGCAATATCAGCTGCCAAGGCCGGGACGGTCCGGAAGCTTCAACGGCGGGAGCCTCCTCCAAAATCGCATGGGCGTTTGTGCCGCCGACGCCAAAGGAGCTGACCCCGGCGCGGCGCGGCGTGGCCGCGCTCGTCCATTCCGAAAGCTTGGTATTGACATAGAAGGGGCTGTTTGCGAAATCGATCTTGGGATTGGCCTGTTCAAAATGCAGACTCGGCGGCAGCAACTTATGTTTGAGCGCCAGTGTAGTCTTGATGATGCCGGCAACGCCCGCCGCCGCGCTCGCGTGGCCGATATTGGATTTTACCGAGCCGATGGCGCAATAGATTTTTTTTCGCGTCCCGGCGCGAAAAGCTTGAGTTAGAGCGGCAATCTCGATCGGATCTCCGAGCGACGTCGCCGTGCCATGGGCTTCGATGTATGCTCACCGTCTCAGGATCCACTCCAGCGATGTCGAGCGCTTCGGCAATCACCTGCGCCTGGCCCTCGGCACTGGGCGCCGTGAAGCCGATCTTCAATGCCCCGTCGTTGTTGATGGCCGATCCCTTGATGAGCGCATCGATGTTATCCCGGTCCTTTACGGCGTCGGCTAAACGCTTCAGGACCACGATGCCGACGCCGCTACCGAAGACAGTGCCGTTTGCACTCGCGTCAAAGCTTCGGCAATGTCCATCGGGCGAAACGACGCCACCTTCCTCGAAAAAGTATCCGGTTTTTTCCGGAACTCGCAGGGCGACCCCACCAGCCATAGCCATATCGCATTCGCCGTTCAGCAAAGCTTGACAAGCAAGATGAATTGCCACCAACGATGTAGAACAGGCGGCTTGGATCTTAAGCGATGGCCCCCACAGATTGAGTTTGTACGAAACGCGACTTGCCAAGTAGTCATCGTCCCCAAGCGCTAACGGCTTTGCCCTGTTTCTTAAGCCGAAGCGTTCGCCATCGGGGTAAAGATTTTTCAATAGATACTCGTTCACTCGACTGCCGGCATAAATCCCGATCTGACCGCTATAAGTCTCAGGGCTGTAACCGGCGGCTTCGAGAGCGGTCCAGGCGCATTCCAAAAAGAGGCGTTGCTGAGGATCGATTAATTCCGCTTCTCGGGGGGAATAGCCAAAGAAGCCGGCGTCGAATAATTTGACACCGTCGAGCACGGCGCCGGCCTTGACATAGCCAGGTTCGGCAAGGACAGCGGGAGATATGCCTTCCGCGGCGAGCTCTTGATCGGAGAAAAAAGAGATCGATTCCACGCCGTCGCGCAGGTTCCGCCAAAACTCAGTGGCATCCTTGGCCCCGGGAAAGCGGCACGCCATGCCGATGATGGCGACACCATCGAGCGGATCAACACTATCGGATCTAGTCATCTTCGCTCCCGGCCTCTCTATCGCTTGCGCCGCTCTTTTAACGCTCTGCGGATCTTGGCGCGATCATGGCTTTTATCAAGTTTGGCTAGTTTATCTCCCGGGCGGGTGAAATATTCAGCGAGAGTTCTTACAGTAGGAAGCGCGAACATCTCCACCAGGGGTATATCCGTTTTGAAAACAGTGCGCATCTTAAGATTGACCTCGGCCAATCGAAGAGAGTTGCCGCCGAGATCGAAAAAGTTATCATCAATGCCTATCTTGTCGATATGAAGCACATCCTGCCAAATCCTTGTAAGCGATCTTTCGCGCTCCGAGCGAGGCCGCACAAAGACCGCGTCGAGCGCGGGGCGGGTGCGGTCGGTCAAAGGGAGCCTGCCGCGGTCGACCTTTCCGGTCGGCGTCGTCGGCAGCGCCTCTAGCAGGACAAAAGACGAGGGGATCATATATTCAGGCAGTTTATCTGAAAGTGCGCGGCGCAAGGCGCTGTTCGTAGGGGCGGGCGTTGTGGCAGAAACCAGATAAGCGATCAACGACAGATTATCGTCCCGGTCCGCGCGTGCAACGACAACGACCGCTTCAATGGACTCAAGAGCGAGAAGCGCCCGCTCGATCTCGGCGACGTCGATCTTGTAGCCGCGGACTTTGACCTGGAAATCTTTGCGTCCAAGGTGCACAAGACTGCCGTCGGCGAGCATCTGGCCCAAGTCTCCAGTGAGGTAAAGGCGCCTATCGCCCCCGTCCGGGTCAACGATAAATTTCGCTTGCGTAAGTTCGGGGTTGCCCCAGTAACCCGGCGAGAGATAACGGCTCCGGACGGCGATTTCACCGATCTCATCGGCGCCGACCTCATGACCGTCGTCGTCGAGCAACACGACCTCCATTTCCTCGACGGCATAGCCGACCGGAACGGTGTCGCTCGTGACTTTCGTGTCGTGGTCGATCAGGTTGTGCCGGATAGTACCCGCTGTTTCCGTAAGCCCCAAGCTGTTGGCGAAGATGCACTCTCGGGAAAAATATTTCTTATACAGATCGACGTCTTGTTTGTGCACCGGTTCGCTCGACAATCTGATCAGGCGCAAATGGGGAAACCGCTGCTCTTTGGCGAGGGCCGGGATAAAATGGCGAAAAGTCGTCGGCGTGGAGTCATAGATGGTGATCTCTTCCCGCGCCAGCACCTCGGCGAGCTCGGCATGACCGACTTGCGCGACATCGAGTGGATAGACAGCCGCGCCGTTTAGCAATGCGCTCAAGACGATTCGGATTCCCCCGATGGCGCTGCAGGAACGCACAAGAATCAGTCGATCGTCCGCGCAAATGTGCAGGCCATTGGTCTCTCTTTTTATTTGATTGAGGACATTGCGATGATTCTGCAAAACTCCTTTAGGCTGGCCGGTGGAACCTGAAGTGAACAGGATATAGGCCAAGTCGTCCGGGGCGATCGAAGCACCGATGTTTTCGGCAGACGCAGTGCCAGCGGGCTCATCGATATTGATCACGCGAAGGTCCGTTTGAATTTGTCCGAGGTAATCCCGATGGCGCGCGTCGCTCACGACGAGGCGCGCTTGTGTAGCATCGAGGATTGCTTTGTTTCTGGAGTGTGGCAGCGCACGGGTCGAGCGGCACGAAGATCTTTCCGGCCTTCCAGAGAGCGAGGACCGCTTTTATGACATCGGTGCCATGCGCCAAGCATACAGCGACCGGTTCTTTCTCTTCACCGCATTGCGCCACGATCGCGCACGCTAACTGATTGGCGGCTCGATTCAGCTCGGCATAAGTCAGCAAAAGATTTTTTGTCTTGACCGCGACTCGATCCGGATTCATTCGCACGATTTTCTCAAACAGCCCGGGAATCGAGTGCTCGATTGCGTCATTGGGAAACTCCACGAACATCCCCGATGGATGGAAACACTTGTCCCGTATCGCCTGCTGCTCCGACGGTAGTTTCATGCGTTTCTCCTAGACTCGCTGGCGAAAAGTTTATTCATTCCCTATCGTGGGGCGCTATCCTAATTAAACCTCTAGCAAAATCGATATTGTGTTCCACAGCATGCTAAATGGCTATAGAATTTTATGTTCTCTGAATTGAAGGAACTTAAAGTCAATTCCGGGAAGAAAAAGGCCATGAAAAGCAGCGCAGATGATTTGGCACACCTCGGATTTATGAAAAGCGAGCGGGCAAATATAACGAACAAATTAATCTAGCGTGAAGATTTGCTCAAGAGTGTGGGGGAGAGGTGCCACGGGATTGAACTGAAAGAGAATTGGAATAACCCGCTTCGAGTTGGATGCGACGACGCTAGTGGTCGATGATCACGCAGCCGGTGGGCGTCTCGACCCTGTGGTCCGCGGCCGCGTGGATTTGAAAGTTAAATCAAAACAACTGCGATTCTGGAAAGAATAGTCGTTCCCGGAAAAATCTGAACCATAGTACTGCCCTGTAGGCGAAACTGTAGTTCAATTTACATGATAAGTGATATTCCGTTTAAGGCTAGAATCAGTAAGTATCTAGCATCCGTTGAATTTCGTCGGGGTTGGTGGTCTTGGTCAACTCCAGAGCGAGCAGCAAGCGCGCTTTCCACGGCTGCAAGTTGTCGCCGGCGACGAAACCGCGGCGTTGTAGTCCTGGGCTGCGCACGACGCGGGCCGGCGGCGACGCGGCTGCACAGGCACATGAGCATGCCGGTTTCTTTGAAACACTTGTCGAAGGCGGCATCTTCCGCGGGGTCGGCCGGCCGGCGCCGGTGCCAGCGCTGACGATGCCTATGATGGTGGCCTCGGCGCTGCCAGCGCGCTGGTCTGGTGGTTACATCATGAAGCCTAAGTTTTTGGTGCTGAAATTGTTGATGTTGGGGAATACTCCTGAAAGATCGGAATTACTTATGCCGAACCAGCTAGCCAGGGTTGCGCCGAACTGATCAACGGCTACCGAGGGAACAAACCGGCCGCGGGCATTGGTGCCGCTGTCGGTATCGTCTCCCGTGTCCACTCCTAAGGTTGGGAAAACGGTGCCGTTGGAAGTCGGCAGACCATAAAAATCACCGCCGCGCACGGCGCCGCCCATAATAAAATGGTGCGCCGCCCAGGCGTGATCCGTTCCCAGGGTTCCGTTCGGAATCCATGTGCGCGAGAAATCGGAGAGCGTGAAAGCGGTCACCTGCGAGGCCACGCCCAGGGTTACAGTCGCGTCGTAGAACGCTCGCATCGCACCGCTCAGCTGCGCCAATAGGTTCGCCTGCGTTCCGCTTGCCGGATCGCCTCCGATAACTTGTCCGGTATGGGTATCGAAGCCGCCCAGAGAGCAGAAAAAGATCTGCCGGGTCATGCCGAGGTCACTGCGAATGCTGATTACTTTGGCGATCTGTTCCAGCTGATTGCCAAGGCTAGTTCTGGGATTGAGTGGAAACGGCGCAATGGTCGGGTTACCGGCTGCGCGCAGAGCTTTTTCAATCGAGATCGCGGTACTGGTCACACTGCTGGCGCCACGAATCAGCGTATAGCTTTGGTCATTGAGTAGCAGATTCTGCAGCGCCAAATACCGAGGGTCGCTGTCCCGAGCTGATTGGTTTGCGGGGAAGCCGTTCAACTGGAGCGCGGCATTCAGCGCCGTCGGCGCCGCTGCGATAGCGAGCGGACGTTCGATGATTCCGCTGGTGAAAATGGGCGTGCCCGCGGTTGAAGTTATGGGCGGAAAGATGGTGAGGTTCAAATCGCCCGTTTTGTCCGCGATACGCCCGCCCCAACCAGCGGAACTCTGGCCGTTGGAAACTGAAGTCTGCCATTGATTCTGCTGATCGGAGTGCGAAAAAAGATTTGAGGGCACGCGAACGGAGCCATTGCGATAGGTCGTGCGGGTTGTGGGTTCGACCAGCGGGCCGACGTTGCAAGCCACACCGAGTTTACCTAATCCCCAAAGTTCTTGGAGGCCGCTCATGCTCGGATGCAAGCCGAAGACGCTACCGGGAAGACTAGGGGGTGAGATTTGCAAAAGATTGGCTTGCGGTATGGCGATGCCGGAAGCTTGTCGCGCATTCGAATAGCTAATGTAATCGCTGTAAGGAATCACCATGTTGTTGGCATCATTGCCGCCGAATAGAAATATGCACACCAGCGCTCGGTAATCGGTCGACTGCGCCAACGCATCCATGATGCCGAAGCGCTCCATTGCCAACGCCGCTGCACCGAAACTGCCGAGCCGACAGAGAAATTCTCTTCTTGTGAGTGCCATCGCGAGATCCTCCTTATTAACGTTGCACCTGATATTGCGAGGACGTCGCAATCAAGTAGACCGCGGTGCGCGCGCGTAGCCGCGGGTTGGTGACGGCAATGGCCGATACGGCGGTTTTTATAATCTGGCGCATCTCGGCAGACATGGAGCCATGCAGTAACAGATTATCAAGTGTGTCGAGCAGTTGATCCGGATTGGCTGCGAGCGGGTCGAACGGTGATAAGTCGATGGACGTACCCAGCGGCCGGTTCGGCGGCGCCGGAGCAATCGTGCTGAAAATCACCTGGTTCGCGAAGTTGGCGCGGCGCAATGAAGATAGCGACGAGAAGATTGCGAACTCAGGTCCCACCGCATTTTCACCCGGAACTCGCGCGGTCGGTGGAAAATAATTAAACACCGACGGTGCATTGAATATGTCCTCGCCCATATCTGCGGTGCCGATTCCGCCCCCAGGACTGTTTAATATCCCGTCGCTCGTCGCATTGAAGGCACGGAGGATGTTCGTGATGAACAACACCGGTTCGCGCAGCTTGCCGTAATTGGGCTGGCTCGTAGGATCTTTGAAATCGCCGCGCGCTTCTGGATCGAGCAGGATCGCTTTGACGACTTCAAAGAGCTGTGTCTGCGAATCGCGCGCGCCTGTAAACACGGCGGCAACTCTGCCGACATAGTCCAGACTGGGATTGCTAGTGACCAGCTGCTGGATCAATTGCTTGCTGATAAACGGCGCCACGTTGGGATGAAATGCGATGTTGTCGATCGCCGCGTTAAGATCCTGGCTGGCAGTTTGACCAGCCGGGAGAATTTGGCCGTTCAATAACGTTTTCTGCCCACGGTCGTGATAGTCCTCGCGATTTTGCGAGTCTTTATGCTGAACCATCGGATCGCGGTAATTCGGCACGGTGGCGGCCCCGGAGTCCACGGGCCCGGGAAGAGCCGGGGCTAGAACCCAGCCGGTAAAGACTCGGGCAAACTCTTCGATCGTCTTTTGATCGTATGATGGGATGGGGTTGCCAGCACCATCGAGTTTACGAGTTCCATCTTGATTCAAAAGAAACGTCCCGATGGAAAACAATTGAAGTATTTCACGCCCAAAGTTTTCGTTGGGCTGCGAAACTAAGCCATTGCGACAAACGTTAGGATCGTTGTTGGTCGCGAGCCGCTGGCAGCGACTATTGAGCATGTCTAGGAACCGTCCCATGGTCGGATGCAAAGTCATATCGTAGAGGAGTTGGCGAAAGTTACCGAAGGCGTTGCGATAGAGGAGCTGCTGGTAGCTTCTCATCCAGGCCGACCTGGGCACGTCAACTTGGGATGTTACCAGGATCTGACTGAGGCCGAATGCGACGCGCTGGCGTAGTTGATCCTGGCCGCTAAGAGCGTTGGCGAAGAAGTGCCTTTGCACTTGATAATAGGTGTAGTTGTCACGTTGACAAGTATCAATGCAGGTGGCCGGCCGGGTTTGCGGCCAAAACTCCAGGTCCGGGTAATCTTGCATGGGTGTGTTCAGCTGTTGATTTAGGTATGCCTCGATTCCGCTCCCTTGCACGCTGGCCGTCTGCCCGGTGGTGGCTCCGAAGGTCGCCTGCTCAAGCAGGCGTTGGACATCTCCCTGTGCGTTGCCGGTTGGAGTCGTGGAGTCCGCTTGGTCCGTGGTGCCGTCGGCGTATGTCACTTGGACCCGGAATGAATTGCTGCCGTACTGCGAAAAATAGAGATTGCCTGTTCCGGTGTTGAAGTTTGGCAAGGCGATCACCCAATTGTTGCCATTGAAGGGAACCTTCCAGAGGCCGCCCGTATCAGAAAGTATTTGTATTTGCGTTGGCGCCGAGCGTAGTCCGGTGAGTTTGATACTAAAATCAGGCCGGCCATCTGGCGCCAAAGCGGTTTCGCTGACGAAGTCGGAGCCCACACCTAGGAAACTCGCCGTCAGTGATGATGGTTGCGTCGACGGATTCAGCACCGTAGTTTGATCCGTCGTTCCGTCCGCGTAGGCCACCTGGAGTGTAAAACTCTCGCTAGGATACTGAGAGAAATAGAGATCTCCCGTTCCGTTGGTATAGTTCGCCAATGCGATGACCCAGTTGTTGCCATTGAAGGGAACGTACCAAATGCCGCCGGTTTCGGAGAGTATTTGAATCTCAGTGGGAACCGAGCGCAAGCCGGCGACCTTGATGTTAAAGTCGCCCCGTCCATCCGGGGATAGCGCTGTTTCGCTGACTGCGTCCGCGCCCACGCCGACAAAGTGTGCCGTCAGCGCGGATGCCCCCGACGCACCATTGGCGGCAATAAAAACCATGAGCAGTAGCGAGATAAACGACGAAAAGCAGGTGCCGCTAAGACGAAGAAAACTTCTATTCACAAGAACCTCCTATCACATTCGGCTTGGCATCGGCGGCAATGGGGTGATAACGAGTCTAACCATCAAGGCACCTCAGATTGTTAGAACAGCATCGCTCATGATGTCAACAAATGTTTAACTGCATGTAGTAGCAACATGATTATGTCAGGGGTTAACGGCAACGTAATTATGTCAGGGTGGAAGGATGACAACCCTGACAATGAGAAACGAGAAACGACTAGACGTAATTCAACGAGTGTATCGCAATGAGTTGACCGTGGGACAAGCCGCACTGGTCATGGGACTAAGCGAACGGCAAAGTTACCGGATCAAAGCCCGGGTGAGTAAGGCCGGAGCCAAGGGAGTGGTTCACGGGAACCGAGGGCGGCCGTGTAAACGTAGGCTCAAAGACAGTACCGTAAGACGAGTCTTAGAATTAGCCTCAGATCCAACGAGCTTTGTGTTTCAAGCAACAGCGCACTGCGGCCCAGGACGCAGAGGTGTCGCTTGAGCCATCACTTCGCTTTGCCTGGATGCAGACGAAGGCGGAGACAATTGGTTTACCGTCGGATCGGAAGAAACTGCCGGGAGCAACTCGCCGTGCCAGTCAAACGGGGCAGCACGCAGATCAATACCCTTCGCGCGTGAACCCTTGCTGAGCTGACACGGCATTAAAAGTAGAATCAGTAAGTATCTATCATCCTTTGAATTTCATCGGGGTTGATGGTCTTGGTCAAAGCGAGAGCGAGCAGCAAGCGCGCTTTCCATGGCTGCAAGTTGTCGCCGGCGACGAAGCCGCGGCGTTGTAGGCCTGGGCTGCGCACGACGCGGCCGGCGGCGACGCGGCTGCACAGGCACATGAGCATGCCGGTTTCTTTGAAACACTTGTCGAAGGCGGCATCTTCCGCGGGGGTCGGCCGGCCGGCGCCGGTGCCGGCGCTGACGATGCCTTTGGCGCCGGCCTTGGCTGCGGCTTCGATCATGGTGCCGTCGGCGCCGACATACGAGACGACCATGTCGACGCGCGGTAGCGATTCCAGATTGCCGCACGTCGAACTCGGTTGCCGTCGTGTGCTTGCGCACCGGCGTGTGGTAGTAAACGATTTTGCCGTCGCCGTCGGCGAAGCCGAGCGGGCCCAAGTCGCGCGACTGAAAAGCTTCGACGCGGTAGGTGGCGTTCTTCGTTACGTCCCGGCCGTTGAAAATCGTATCGTTCATCACCAGCAAGCAGCCGCGGCCGCGGGAACTCGGATCGGCGGCGACTTTGACGGCGTTGACCAAATTCAAATAACCGTCCGCGCTGATCGCCGACGACGGACGCATGGAACCGACCACCACCACCGGCTTATCGGTCTTGAGCACGAGATTTAAGAAATAGGCGGTCTCTTCAATCGTATTTGTACCGTGGGTGATGACGATGCCATCGGCTTTGTCGTCGTCGAAGATCTTATGGATGGTGCGCACGAGATCGAGCCAGTCTTTGTCCACCAGCGCGTGGCTGGGTAAGCGGCGAAAGGGAATCTCTTGTATCTCGGCGATACCTTTTAGTTCTGGCAGCTGTTCGAGCAGTTCGCCGTCGTTCAAACGCTTGCCCGCTTCGATGTACCAGGCGAGATCAAGTCGGTCCTTGCCCACCGAGTCGATGGTGCCGCCGGTCAAAATCAATGCAACTCTGGGTAAATTGGCCATGAAAACTATCCTTCCTTCTCTGTGATTGTCAGTATCCGTTTACCGATGCTAATTTTTATCCACGTCAGGCCTGGGAAGTTCAAGCTGTGGCGTTGGATGGCAAAGGATATTTTCACCACGAAGGCACGAAGGACACGAAGGGTTCGGATGATTAATGAATATTCCGAACGTTGTGCTCTTGTGACCTTCGTGGTGAATGGATTCTACACGAGCACGAACACGGGCTACGATCACGTTAATTTTAACTCCGCCAGCGCTTCCTTGGCGAAGCGTTCGATCTGCTCGCGCCGTTCGGGATAGTGCGGGATCATGAATTGCAAGCCGATGTGAACGCAGCCGACGGCGATGAACTGCTTCAATCTTTCTTTGACCTGGTCAATGCTGCCTTTGAGATAGTCGGTGATTTGCGGTCCGTCGGTTGGCGTGAGTTCGACGGGTAAGCAGCATGCGAGTTGGACTTCATCGGGATCGCGGCCGGCTTTTTTCGCCTCGGCGCGGACGTTGTCATAGCCGGCGGCCAACTGCTCGGGCGTGACTTTGACGAAATAGGGAAACCAGGCGTCGCCGAACCGGCCGGCGCGGCGCTGGGCGTATTTGCCCTCGCCGCCGACCCAGATCGGCAGCCGTGGCTTTTGATAGGGCTTGGGCAAAACGGCGATGTCGTCGACGTTATAATACTTGCCGTGAAAAGTGATGTGCTCTTCGCTCCATAACTGCTTGAGCAGCGTCAACTGTTCGTCGGAAACCTTGCCGCGTTCTTTGAACGGCGCGTTCATGGCGGCGAACTCTTCCTCCATCCAGCCGACGCCGACGCCGAGAATCAACCGGCCGGTGGACAATTGATCGATGGTCGTGGCGATGCGCGACCAGTGGAGCGGATGGCGGTAGGGCAGCACCATGACGCTCATGCCTAACTGAATGGTCTCGGTGCAGCCGGCCAGGAAGGCCAGGCAAGTCATGGTATCGAAAAACGGCCGGTCGGGCGGGACGATGAACGTCGCTTCCTTGCTATAGGGATAGGTGGTGCCGATTTTCCACGGGATCACCAAACGGTCCGCGGCCCAAACCGAATCGTAGCCCAGCGTTTCCGCTTCTTGCGCCGCTTGGCGCAGCGTATTGCGGCTGGCGGCGCGGCCGGAGACCGGCAAAAATACTCCGAACTTGGTCACAAATCCTCCGAGCAAATTTCGTTGACAGCTATGGCGGTTCGATCTCGTTCCAACCGGTCAATTCGTTCTAGTAGTTTAAGACGTCGGATTCGATCGGTTCGGAATTACGATTTGAACGGCTTGAACGGAGCGCAGCGGTTGAACGGATTGAACCGCCGTCTCGCCTACGGATAGCGCCGGTACACGCCGTCATAAAAGTTACCGATCATTTGCACGGCGATCTTGCCGCAGTACTCCAGCGGCCAGCCGGCGCGTTCGTTGCCGTAACCTTCCTGTAACGCCACTTCCAAGATTGCTTGATTGGTGCCGCCGTGGTCCTCGTCGAGATCGGCTTCCTCATGGACGCGGAAATACTTCATGTCCTCGTTGGTAATGCCGTACTTGGGCAGACTCTGGCGGAAGTCGCGGGAGATGAAGCCGAAGATCTCTTCTTCCATATGCACCGCGTAGCATTCGGCTAACGGGATATCGATCCAGGAACGCACGAAGAAGTCTACCAAGCCGCGCGCTTCGGGTATCAGTTCGCATTCGATCATTTGCTCCGGCGTGACGCCCAAGGCTTTGCCGAGGACCGGCAGCATGCGCGCGTGGCCGCCGATGGCGGGGGTGGTGAATTCTTCGCCGATCTTCTGCGCGATGCGATTTTCTATATCGGGATGGCGCTTAAAAAAGCCGACGAACTGGTGGTAAGAGGTAGCCATTCCTGTGTTGACCTCGAGTGCGAAGGAATACCAGTTTCTGATCCAACCCTGGAGGCGCGCTTGCGACAAAGTACCGGCGCGCAGGTCGGTGAAGAACGGCGATGGCTTCACTTCATTGTGATAGGTGTCGAGGATGATTTTGCGGATCGCCTCGGATTTTTGTTTTGCTTCCTGCGGAGTCATTTTGATATGGTCAGCCACGGTTAATTCCTTTCCCGTCATGAAACTTCATTCGTCAAGGCCACTTAACCGAAGGCCAAGATTGTTGTCAACGTCAAGGTCGGCTGGGATCGCCCTAGCGAAAGTTGGTCGAACGGTGGAACGCTAAGTTGAGAAGATAAGGAACCTGCGTAATGTTCTCCGTGGGAAGCAACGTCCAACGCATCGACGGTATTGAAAAGGTTGCCGGAAAAGCAGTCTACGCCGGCGATATGCGGCTGCCGGGGATGGGATATGCCAAAGTGCTGCGCAGCCCGGTTCCCCACGCGCGCATCCGCAGCATCGATGCCAGCCGGGCGAGCGCGTTGCCGGGCGTGCTCGCGGTGCTCACGCGCGATACCATCAAGGTCGCGGCCAATTCTTTCGGCGCGTACGTGCGCGATCAGCAGATTATCGCCACCGACAAAGTGCGCTATGCCGGCGACATGGTGGCGGCGGTGGCGGCGACGCAACCGAGCATCGCGGCACAGGCATTAACACTCATCGACGTCGATTATGAAGAGTTGCCGGCGGTATTCAGCATCGACGACGCGCTCAAGGCGGGCGCGCCGTTGGTGCATGAAAAGCTCGAGCGCCGAGACCCTGGCTATGGCCGCGGCGGTTCGCATATCGTCCACGACGACAGCAATATCTGTCTGCATTTTCGCCACCAGCGCGGCGATATCGCCGCCGGATTCAAAGACGCCGATGCAGTCTTTGAAGATACCTTTTACTTTCCCAGCGCGCAGCATTATCCGATGGAACCCCATGTCTGCGTCGCCCATTTCGAGGGCGAGACGCTGACGGTGTGGTCGGCAACCCAGAGCCCCTTTCCAGTGCGCCAAGAGTTGGCGCGAATCTTCGCTCTGCCATTTAGCGGCGTGCGCGTCATCGTGCCCGCGGTGGGCGGCGGCTACGGCGCCAAGAGCGGCATCAAGACCGAAGGCATCGCCGCCTGCTTGTCGCGCATGTGCGGCCGGCCGGTACGCTTGGCGTTCGGCGCCGAGGAAACTTTCAAAACCATTTGCCAGCCGCGCGCCAAGATGACGCTCAAGACCGGCGTCAAGAAGGACGGCACGTTCGTCGCGCGCCACTGTGAGATTTTTCTCGATGGCGGCGCCTACGCCAACTCCGGTCCATCGGTGACCGAAAAAGCCGGCTACCGCGCCCATGGGCCCTATCGGATTCCCCATGTGCTGACGAATGCCTATTCGGTATATACCAACACCGTCCCCGGCGGCGCATTTCGCGGCTTCGGCGGACCGCAGGTGGCCTACGCCTACGAGACCCATACCGACATGATCGCCCAGCGCATGGCGATCGATCCCTTCGACCTGCGCATGAAAAATCTTTTGGACCGGGGCGAAAGCTTTTCTCCCGGCGATACGCCCATCGACTGCGATCTCAAGGCCGGATTGAAAAACATCGCCCAGGCGATCGGTTGGGATTCCCACGGCAGTCAAATAAGTAATGGACCCAAACGGCGCGGCGTCGGCATCGCCACGGCGATGAAAGATGGCGGCGGGACCAACAAGCCGGCCAATGCGGCGGTGAAAATCTTCAACGACGGCAGTGTGCTGTTGTCGACCGGTTCGGTCGAAGTGGGGCAGGGGATGCGCACGGCGTTCCTGCAAGTCGTCGCCGAAGAGTTGTCCGTGCCGCCGGCGCAGGTGCGCGTCGCCGCGTTGGATACCCACTCCACGCCCTTCGACAAAGGCACCAACGCCAGCAGCGCGACATCGATCATGGGCCAAGCGGTGCTCAAGGCCGCGCGCGATGCGCGGCGGCAATTGCTCGAAGCGGCGGCCGCCGTATTGAAAGCGCCGGCCGGCGAAGTGCGACTGGAAAACGGCATGGCGTTGTGCGGCGAAGAGCGTTTGAGCTTTCGCGAAGTGATGCAGCGTCACTTCAGAGAATCGGAAGGGGAGATTTGGGGGCGGGGTTATTTCAAGATCGAAAAGGACCAGAACGTGCCCCTCGGTTTCCCGTCGCCGTTTTGGGAGATCGGTTTTGGCGCGGCGGAAGTCGAAGTGGACGTCGAGACCGGCGCCGTGAAGTTGTTGCGCTACATCTCGCTCACCGACGCCGGCAAGATGATCAATCCGATGCAATGCGAGGCCCAGGACGAAGGCGCGGCGGTGTTCGGCATCGGCCAGGCGTTGTTTGAAGATCTCGCCTATCAAGATGGCCAACTGCTCAACGGCAGTCTGATCGATTATTGCCTGCCGCGTTTCACCGATCTGCCCGGCGAATTCACCACCACGATCATGGAAGGCGGCGGCGGGCCAGGACCCTACGGCGCAAAAGGAATGGGCGAAGGCGGCATTCTTCCTGTGGCACCGGCCATCGGCAACGCGGTATTCGCCGCGACCGGCACTCGATTACAGTCCGTGCCGCTGACGCCGGATGTGGTTTGGCGGGCGATGACGAAGAAGTGAGGAGTAAATAGTAAGGAGTAAGGAGTCAGAAGTCGGAGTCAGAAATCGGGTCCGAAAACTCCTGACTCCTTACTACTCACTCCTTACTTCCGAATGGTGACCGATGGAATCCAAAATCCAAAAGCGGCCCCGCGGACTGAAATCCAAAATTCCTCTTGGCTCCCCGCATCGACTTGAAAGACAAAGTCACTGGCCGGGCGGAGTACATCGAAGATCTGCCCGATCTGCCCAACACGGCCTACGGCGCGACACTGTTGAGCCCATACTCGCACGCGAAGATTCGCCGCATCGATTGTTCCGAAGCGCTTAAAATACCCGGAGTCTTAGGCGTCGTCGATCGGGAACATCTTGATGGCGTCAACCCGCGACTGAAGCTCGCGCCCCATGAGCATTTAAAAATTACCGACGACCAGGACTTTGTCGCGATTGATAAAGTTCGTTACGACGGCGATCTGGTGGCGCTGGTCGTTGCCGAAGATAGGCGCACGGCGGAGCGCGCGTTGGCGAAAATTCAAGTCGACTATGATCCGTTGCCGCCGGTATTCGATGCGGTTGCGGCGCTGGAACCGGGCGCGCCGCTGTTGCACGAAGATCGCGGCGGCAATCTTTTGGTCGAAGATAGCCTGGCCTGGGGTGACATCGACGAGGGCTTTAAGCAAGCGCACCGGATATTCGAGGAGACTTACTCGTCGCCGTCGATGTTTCACCATCCGATGGAACCGGTGGGCGGATTTCTCGCGCACTATGTCAACGGCGAGGCGAATATTTGGCTGCCGACCAGTTCGCCGACCCGCGACGCGGCGGAGTTCGCGCACTTTCTCGGCATCGAGCCGGATAAAGTGCGCGTGCGCGTGCCCTACGTCGGCGGCGGCTTCGGCTCGAAGATACCGACGCCGGCGCATTTCGCCGCGCTCTTTCTTGCGCGCAAGATCGGCCGTCCAGTTCGCTTGATCCCGTCGGCGCAAGAGAGCTTTCGCCAGAACTCGCGCCACGCCGAAGTTTTCAAAGCTCGAGTCGGCGTCAAAGCGGACGGCACTTTGACCGCCCTCGATGTCGATCTGGTCGTTGACACCGGCGCCTACACCACCGGCGGCGCCACCGCGGTGCACAACTCAGTGATTTCCGCCTGGGGCTGCTACCGCATTCCCCACCTGCGCATCCGCGGCAAGTGCGTTTACACCAACAAAGTTCCCGCCGGCCACACCCGCGCCACTGGGAAGATCCAAACCACATGGGGCATCGAGTGCACCATGGATAGCGTGGCGCGCCAGCTCGGCATCGATCCCTACGAGTTTCGCAAGAAGAATGTACTGTTGCGCGGCGATTTTGTCTGCACCGGCACGCCGCGCATGGATACCGATTATCTCGATCTGATGACCGACGCGATCGCCGGCATCGCATGGGACGGCAAAGCGAATCCTGCGCCGAGCTTGAACGGACCGCGCTGGGCGCGCGGCCGCGGCATGGCTTTGAGCCTGCGCCACGGTTCTCAAGGCGGCGGCCGGGCCTATGCGCTGGTGACGCTGGACGCGCAGGGCGTTCTTACGATCCAACACAATGCGCCGGAGATCGGCCAAGGCACGCACAATCTATTCAGCGTGGTGGCGTCACAGACCTTGAACCTGCCGCAGAGCCAGATTCGCGTGGGCACGCCGGACACCGCGGTAAATTTGCCCTTCGCCGGTGTCAGCGCACAGCGCACGACCATGCAGATGGGCAACGCGGTGCACAACGCCTGTAAGACATTGCAGGAGGATTTGCTCGGGCTGGCGGCGCAGGTCAAAGGCGGCGAAGCCAAGGACTGGCAGATCGTCGACGGGCGGCTGTGCTGGGGCGAGTCGAGTTTTTCGATCAACGAAATCATTCGCGCGGTCGGCGCCAGCGTGGTCTTGAAAGCGGTCGGCTATCATAGCGTGCCGCCGATGGTGAAGGACTCGGCGTTCGCCGGCATGGATCACTGGGCGCCCAGCGGTGCGGCGGTCGATCTCGAAGTGAACCGCGACACCGGCGAGCTGCGCATTCTCGGCTACGCGGTCATCGCCGACGCCGGCAAAACCATTCACTATTCCTCGGCTAAGGCGCAAGTGGACGGCGGCGCGGTGATGGGCTTCGGCCATGCGCTGTTCGAAGAGACGATTTATCAAGACGGCCAGTTGCAGAACGGCGATCCATTTCAATATCGTCTGCCGGTGATGAAGGATCTGCCGGAGTTTTTCTATTCGTCGATGTTAGAAAAGGGCGACGGGCCGGGGCCGTTCGGTTCCAAGGGCATGGCCCAGACCTCCATCGTCACCGTCGGCCCGGCCATCGGCAACGCAGTCTACGACGCGCTCGGCGTGCGCGTGCGCTCGTTGCCGATCACGCCGGAAAAGATTTTGCGGGCGATGGGAAAGATATGAAAAAGGAACAAGGCGAAAGTAAAAATGCAAAATGAAAAATTGGAATTTACTTCGATCAGATAGCAGCGAGGTGGAGTGAACCAATTCTGTGTTACCCTCGCCCATTCCGATGGGAGAGGGAAGGGTGAGGGTCCTTGTGAGATGAAAGTCGCCCTCACCTCAGTCCTCTCCCAGAGGGAGAGGAAGCAAGATGAGAATACAAATACTTTGCTCAGATTTGCCGATCACCTGAAGAAACAACGATGTTGCAGCCATTACAATTAATCCAGCCAACCACTGTTGATGAGGCGTCCCAAGCTCTCGCGGAATTTGGCGACAAGGCCAAATTTTACGCTGGCGGCGCGGAGTTGTTGTTGCTGCTACGCAATGGCTTGCTCGATGTGGAAATCTTGGTTGATCTCAAGAAGATCGAGCGGCTGCACTCGGTAACTTTAGAAAATGGCTTGCTGCGGATCGGTGCTTGCGTGACCCATCGCGAGTTGGAGTCTAACCCGCTAGTTCGAGAACATGCGCCTGCCTTCGCGTACGCCGAATCGCAGGTCGCAAATATCCGTGTGCGCAATCAAGGCACGCTCGGCGGCAATCTCGCCTTCAACGATCCGCATTCCGATCCGGGCACGGTGTTGCTGGTTCATAAGGCTGCGGTGACGATTGGCAACGCAAACGGCGAGCGACGCTTGGCGCTCGATGACTTTTTTGTCGATATGTACGCTACCGCGCTCGAAGCCGGCGAGCTGTTGCTCGAAGTCGAGATTCCGTCGCTGCCTGCCGGGATGACGAGTGCGTACCTGCGGCTGCATCGCTATCAGCGCCCGACGCTTGGGGTCGCCGTGGCGGCGCGAATTGATAACGCCAAGATTGCCGAGGCGCGCTTGGCCGTGGGCTGCGTTGGACCGAAGGCGCAACGCTTAATCGGTCTTGAGGAGAAGCTTGGCGGCGTGACGCTGACGGACGCAGGAAGGATCATTGCAGAAGAGAAAAAATATCTGCGCGATGTGTTGCGTCCCGTTGATGATTTGCTGGGGAGCGCGGAGTACAAGATGTATATGACCGGAGTGATGCTGGGCGATGCGTTGGTGCAGGCGGCGGGCGAAAAAAGCGGAGGAGATTAGCGGGGTCTATGGAAACCCGATCGTCATTCAATCTTACGGTGACCGTCAACGGCCAAGCTTGGTCGGGCGAGGTTGCCATTGAAGAGACCTTGCTTGAATTCCTGCGGCAGCGTCTTCACCTCACCGGCACGAAACGCTCATGCGAGTCGGAAGTCTGTGGGGCCTGCACGGTGTTGGTCGATAATCGCGCGGTGAGTGCTTGTAATTACCTGGCCTTCGAAGCCAATGAAAAATCGGTGCTGACGGTCGAAGGCGTCGCTCGCGGTGATGAACTCGATCCGCTCCAAGAGGCCTTCATCCGCAACATCGGCGCGCAGTGCGGTTACTGCACGCCGGGGCAGATCATGGCAGCGAAGGCGCTGTTGATCAACAATCCCAATCCGTCCCGCGAGCAAATCGCCGAGTGGTTGAGCGGTAACATTTGCCGTTGCGGTGCCTATGGCGCCATCGCGCAATCGATTCTCGAAGCGGCGCGGGAGGGTCAGGTGAAGAGGGAAAGACCGTAAGGTCCGGGCGGGGGCGGTGTTCAAATGACAGAAGTCAGACGTCAGAGATCAGCAGTCAGCGAAAGCGAGGCGAAAAAATTCATGAGTAAGATAGTTATTCGCCTTGCGCTTGGCGTTTTGCTCTTTGCGCTTAGCTTTCCTGCAGCGGCGCAGCAGCCAACGAAAGATCCCCCGGATAGCAAACCTAATTGGCGCCTCCCCTTCCGCTGACTTGGCCCGCACCGAGGCATTCCGGCAGGGTCTGCGCGAGCTTGGGTATGTGGAGGGGAAAAACATTGTTATTGAGTTGCGATCTGCGGAGGGAAAACTCGATCGCCTCCCCGCGCTCGCGGCCGAGCTAGTGCGTCTCAAGGTAGACGTGATCGTCACGGGCGGTCCGACAGCAACCCGTGCCGCCAAGGAAGCAACTTCTACGATTCCCATTGTCATGGCGCAGGATACCGATCCTGTTGGCAATGGGTTCGTCGCCAGCCTGGCGCGGCCGGGCGGAAACATTACTGGATTGTCAACCTTTGCCCCTGAGTTAAGCGGAAAACGACTGGAGCTTTTGAAGGAGACTATTCCTAAACTCTCCCGCGTGGCCGTCTTCGGGACTTCAACCTACCCGGGCAACGCGCAATCGTTAAAAGAGGTCGAGCTCGCCGCAAAGGCGTTCGGAGTGAAGCTTCAATACCTGGACGTCCTGAGTCCCAAGGATATTGAGACCGCGTTCCAAGCCGCCGGTAAGGGGCGTGCTGACGCAGTCCTTATGATGGTGTCGGGCGCCATCGCCAGGGATCACCGAACAGAGATTATCGAACTCGCGGTAAAGAACCGGCTCCCGGTGATATACGAAGGGGGACATTATGTGGAAGCCGGTGGGCTTATGACCTACGGCGTGAATTTCAACGACTTGGACCGGCGCGCTGCTACGTATGTGGACAAGATTTTGAAAGGCGCCAAGCCCGCCGATCTACCCGTGGAACAGCCCATCAAGTTCGAGTTCATCGTCAACCTCAAAGCGGCCAAGCAGATCGGCGTGACAATTCCACCGAATGTGCTGGTGCGGGCGGATAGAGTGATTAAGTAGGCGAGAGAGGATGCGGAGGCGATGCTATGGCACGATCGCCAAGTCGATTTTTGAATTAGTGTAAGCCTACCGGGGTTAAAAGGAATAAAAACATCATGCGGCCGTGGTTGAACGGACTAATGATTGTCCTTGTTTGTTTAAGCGGAGGCGAACTCTCGGCCGCGGATAAAATCCGCGTAGCCGTGGCGAACTTTAACGTCTCTTTCATGATGACCGGCGTCGCCGCTAAAAAAGGTTTCTTTCGTGAGGAAGGGCTCGATGCGGAGATCATCGCCATGCGCCCGCCGGTGTCGATTACGGCGTTGGCGAGCGGCGATATCGATTATACGACGGTGTTTGGCTCGGTGGTGCGGGCGGCGGTGCGCGGCTTGCCGGTGCGTGTCGTCGCCAGTTTTATCGATGGTTCGACGCATGCGCTGCTCGCTCGACCGGAGTTCAAGTCGGTCAAAGATTTGCGGGGACGGACAATGGGTGTCGGTTCTTACGGCGCCTCGGACGATATCTCCGCGCGCATGATGATGCGACACCACGGCGTCGACCCGGACAAACAGATGAAGATCGTCGCCTTGGGATCGGACCGGGCCCGCTTCGCGGCGCTGAAGGAGGGCATCGTCGATGCCACAGTGGTCGCGCCACCGGTGGACTCGGAAGGGCGCAAGGCGGGATTCAATATTCTCGCCCGCGCTTATGAGATTTTTACCTTTCCGTTTGTCGGCTTGGGCACCAGCGTGAAAAAAATCACCGAGCGTCCCGATGAAGTGAAGCGAACCATTAAAGCCTTGGTGCGGGCCAACGTCTTCATTCGCGACAACCGCGACGAGTCGATTCAAATCTTAGCCCAGTGGGGCCGCAGCGACCGCAGCGCCGCCGCTGCGGCTTACGATTCGTCGGTAAAAGTGTTCAATCGTCGACGGCGCGATTCCCGAGAGCGGCTTGCGTCTGGTGTTGGATCAGGCCAAGGCTGAGGCAAATCTCAGTCGAGACATCGCCGTGGCGGAAGTCGCGGAACTGTCGTTGCTGCGCGAAGTACAAAAAGAGTTGGGCATCAAGGGACGATGATCGAGCAAGCCGCCAAAGAGATGAAAGCGACGCGGTAGTTTGTTTTGAGTGACGTCACTGACCTGGGGCCGTTGCGGGAAGCACTGCGAGAGTTGGGAATGAAATGGAAATGAAACTTCAAACATTCGTCATTCCGGGCAAGCTGGCGCTAGCTAGCGCGACCCGGAATCCAGAAAAGTCGCGAACCTGGATGCCGGCCTGCGCCGGCATGACGATGAGAAGACCGCCGCATTGTTTTACATATTTCCGGGCCAGGACATTAGCTCATACTATCGCATTCTTTTTGATTTTGGCTTGGGGGCAAAGCGTTGACGCACAAAATCTCGACAAAGTGCGCATCGGCATGCCGAGCTTGTCATTGAGTTTTATCGCGCCGCAGCTCGCCTATGCCAAGGGTTTCTTCCGTGAAGAAGGCATTGATGCCGAGATTATCCGCATCGCCACCAACATCGGCATCGTCGCCGTCACCACCAAAGAGATCGGCTACACCACCGCCGTCGGCGCGGCGTTGCGCGCCGGCGTAAAAGGCTTGCCAATCAAGGTTGTCACCTATTTCAACGGCCGGCCGTTGCACGTGCTGGTCGCCAAGCGGGAGTTAAAATCTGTCGGCGAACTGCGCGGCAAGGTGATCGGTTTTGCCGGCTATGGCGACTCCACCGAGTACATGTTGCGCGCCATGCTGGCGCAGGCGGGCATGACGCTTGAGAAAGATGCGCAGGCTTTCCAGGTGTCAGGCAGCGGCCAGCGCGTTCAAACACTGCTCGCCGGCAGACTCGACGCGGCAATCTTACCGCCGCCGTTCAATTTCGAGGCGGAGAGCAAAGGCTTCGTGCGTTTGATGGCCGCTGCGGATGTATTTGAGACCAGTGTGTCGGGGCTGGCACTGCACAATGACACGCTAAAAGAAAAGCCCGGCCAAGTCAAAAAAATGCTCCGTGCGCTGTTGAAAGCGCAGAATTTTATCCGCGGTAACAAAACCGACAGCGTGCGCGTCATCGCCGACTGGCTGAAGCTCGAACCCGCTATCGCCCAGGCGTCCTATGATATTTACGTCAAAGGCATGAGCTTGAACGGCGTAGTTGGCGAACGAGTCCTGGAAAGTGATATCGAACGGGCAAGGCGCGATCAGCAGGTCAAAGAAGCGGTGGCGGTCGGCAGGGTCGTGGAATTCGCCGTGCTGCGCGAGGCATTGCAGGATTTGGGGATGCGGTAGATGTGACCCGTGGCGATCCTTTCCCCTAAGGAAGATGCCTCTGCGTGGCGCGCTACCGACGAAGAAAATCTCCCCTAACCCCTCTTTTTCAAAGAGGGGACAGAGAAAGATAGCCGATGATCATAAAAAGTAGCTGCGTCATTATTGTTTCATTGCTCGTTGGTCTATTTGCGCCAACTCGAATCCTTGGCGCCGATCGCGTACGGTTTGCCTATCCCGCGAAGAGTCTCAATTATCTGCCAGTCACGCTGGGCCGCGACAAAGGAATCTTTCAGGCGGAAAATATCGACTTGCAGATGATCCTGGTCGCATCGACGATCCAGGTGGCGGCGCTGACGACAGGGGATATCGATTTTTCCGGAGCACAATCTCAAGTGATGGCCGGCGCGGCGCGCGGTCTGGCGGTGAAAGTCGTTGGCTTTCTCACCATCAAGCCGTCGTTCTGGCTGATGGCCAAGCCGGAGATTAAATCGATGGCCGAGCTCAAGGGCAAGATTATCGGCATTACCGCCATCGGCTCATCCACCGATACGTTGGCGCGCTTCCTGGTCAGTAAAAATGGTTTGGTGCCGGACCGCGATGTGGCGTTTCTCGGCACCGGCACGACCGCGAATATTCTCACTGCGATGAAAGCCGGCACCGTGGACGCCGGTGTGCTGTCGCCGCCGTTCAACGCCTTTGGAAAACAATTGGGCTACCGCACGCTGGCGTATTTCGGCGATTACGTCGAGCAGTCTCTATCGGGTTTGGGTACGTCGGACAAAATGATTCGCGACCGGCCCGAGTTGGTCAGGCGAATGCTGGGCGCGACGATCAAAAGCTTGCGGTTCATCCAGCAGCGGCCTGCGGACACCATCCAGTTCATTGCCAAGGAGTGGAGCGTCGACGCAGCGGCTGCCGATGAGCTGTACAAATCGATGCTGCCGGCATTCTCCAAAGACGGCGGCATGGACGAGAAGGGCATCCGCGATGCGCTCAAGCGCGAAACCGAGCGGATGAATTTGAAAGATGAGGCGCCGCTTGGCCGCGTACTGGACTTGCGGCTGCTGCGCGAAGTGCAAAGGGGATTGTAGGAAACTGTTCAAGGTTCAAAAGTTCAAGGTTCAAGGTCGGTCATTAGGAGCGCCAGCGTTGTTCCCTTCATTTTCTGTCGTTGAACTTTGAACCCTTGAACCTTGAACGTAGGCCACGATGGTGAATCGATGAAACAAACCGACGGTTTAAGAAGTTGGCTGAACGAAGTGGAAGAACTCGGTGAAATCCGGAACATCGACGGCGCCGATTGGGATCTGGAAATCGGCGGGGTGGCCGACATCGTCAACGAGCGCGGCAGTTCGCCGGCGGTGCTGTTCGATTCGGTCAAAGGTTATCCCAAGGGTTATCGCGTGTTGGTCAACTCTTTGGGCTCGACCAAGCGGCTCGCTTTGAGTCTCGGCATGGCGCAAAATTTGAGCGCCATGGATTTCGTCTCGGAGTGGCGCCGGCGCTCGAAGGACTTGAAGCATATCCCGCCGCGGCTGGTGCGCGACGGGCCGGTGTTGGAAAATATTCAGCGCGGCAAGGATGTCAACATTTTGAAATTCCCGACGCCGCGCTGGTTTGAGCTCGACGGCGGCCGCTATATCGGCACGGGCAGCGTGAATATTACCCACGATCCCGAAGAGGGCTGGACCAATCTCGGCACGGCGCGGGTGATGATCCACGACGAGAATACCGTCGGTTTCTACATCGCGCCGGGACGCCATGGGCGGATTCACCGCGACAAAGCGTTCGCCCGCGGCGAGCCGTTCAAGGTAGCGATCTCCGTCGGACATGATCCGTTGATCTTTCTCGCCGGCGCCCTGGAAGTTCCTTACGGCGTCTGCGAGTACGACTTCATCGGCGGCATCCAGGGTGAGCCGGTGGATGTTATTCGCGGCGAATTCACCGGCTTGCCGATCCCGGCCAGCGCGGAGATCGTTCTCGAAGGCGAGTGCGTGCCCGGTCCGGAAAAAATCGAAGGACCGTTCGGCGAGTGGACCGGTTACTACGGCAGCTCGTCGCGCCCGGAACCGATCGTCAAGATTCACCAGGTCGCGCACCGCAACGAGCCGATCTTGCTCGGCTACACGCGCAAATGGCGCGCGCCGCTCAAAGCCGCGTTGGTGTGGGACGATCTTGAAGCCGCCGGCGTGCCCGATATCCGCGGCGTGTGGTACCACGAGGCGGCCGGCGCGGCGTATTTATTTCTCGTCGTGGCGATCAAGCAGCGCTATCCCGGCCACGCGCGCCAGGCGGGTTTGATCGCCACCGAGTGCCACGCCGCGGCCTATCTGGGCCGCTACACCATCGTCGTCGACGACGACATCGATCCGACCAACTTGAATGAAGTGCTCTGGGCGGTGTGCACGCGCTCCGATCCGGTACAGGATATCGAAATCCTGCGGCGCTGCTGGAGCGGCCCGCTCGACCCGATCATCCATAAAGACGCCAAGGGGTTCAACTCGCGCGCCGTCATCGATGCGACGCGTCCCTATGAGTGGAAGGAAACCTTCCCGCCGGTGTCGCGATCGAGCAAGGAGCTGCGCGATCGGATTTTAGCAAAATGGCCTGACAAGCTGTCGTGAGATCGGGACGAAGAGGATTGGCCGCAAAGAACGCAAATGACGCATAATAGAAGCCGGTCGCGACCGGCCCTGTCGGAATCGGACTATTAACCGAAAAAGACGCAAAGAGTGCAAAAAATTTCTGAGTGGAAATCTGAATAGCGGCGTATGGCATACGCTTGTATTCACGACGAAGAAGAGAGGATACATTTCACTCGAAGCACACGAAAGTTTCGGAAATCAATGTTCCGAATTTCGCGACCACCTTCGTGGCAAATAGAAAGGTCTTCACATGGCACTACAACTCACGATCGCCTGCGGCGATTATGACCGGACCCATCCGTTGATCGATGGCTCGGTCGCGCCTGAGGGGATCGAGCTCAACTGGTTGACCTTGCCGCATCTGGAGATCTGGACGCGCATGCTCAATTACTACGACTTCGACGCTTCGGAGATTTCCCTGTCGTCGTACATTATCGCGCGGTCGCTCGGTAAGCCGCTGACGGCGATCCCGGTGTTTCCGGCGCGGGCGTTTCGCCATTCGTATATTTTCATCAATACCAAGAGCGGCATACGTGAGCCCAAGGATCTCATGGGCAAGCGTGTCGGCTTGGCCGAGTTTCAACAGACCGCGACGGTGTGGATGCGCGGCACGCTGCAACATGACTACGGCGTCAATCTCAATGACATCGAGTGGTTTACCTGGGTGCCGCGCTCGCGCATGGAGATGGAATTGCCCAAGCGCTACAAAGTCAGCCATCTGACGCCGGACAAAAAGCCCGATGAAATGCTTTTCAACGGCGAGCTCGATGCGATCATGATTCCCAGCCTGTTCCCCTCGCTCTTCAATCCGCCACCTCATGTGCGGCGTTTGTTTGAAGACTCGCCCAAAGTGGAGGCCGAGTATTACAAAAAGACCGGTATCTTTCCGATCATGCACTCGGTCGCGCTCAGGCAGGATGTCTGGCAGGCCCATCCATGGGTCGCGCGCAGCTTGTTCAAAGCCTTTCAGCGCGCCAAGGAAGACGCCTACGCGCGGTTGAAGGATTTGTCGCCCTACAAGATCAGCTTGGCATGGTTCCGCGGCCCGGTGGAGGAACAGCAGCAGATACTCGGCGACGACCCGTGGCCATACGGTTTCGAGAAGAACCGCCACGTGGTCGAAACCCTTTTGGGTTATCTGTACGAACAGGGATTAGCGGAGAAAAAAGTTACCGCGGAAGAGTTGTTCGCGCCGAATACACTGGATCTGTGATAAGAAGAAAGATTGTTTTTACTATGAAGGGCTGAGCGCGGCACAGCCGCAAGCGAAAGAAAGATTTGGAATCGGATAATTTACCGCAAAGGGCGCAAAGAACGCAAAATCCAGCACAATGAGGTCTGGTTTCAAAATGACGCAAAGCCCGTCCAAAGACGACGTAAAATCAATGGCCGCTAGTTTGAACCCCGGCTAATTGGGACAGCAGTGATGCGCGGAATAACACCGAGACGAGAACAAGGCATGGCTGACCCGGTGTTGGCCGAGATGGTTCATGCCACAGGGGCGGCGGAGTCGCGTCACTACGCGGCGGTTAAGCCGGCCATTCAAGCTTATCGCGCCAGTTGGGTGAAGCTGGCGCCGTTACGCGATGGTCCGGTGAATTCGCAGCGGGAGACGGTGAACGATCCGGCCGCGATGACGGCACGTATCAAGGCGAGAGCGGCCGAGCTTGGCGCCGACATGGTCGGCATCTGCCGCTTGCAGCCGCACATGATCGACCTCGGGTCGGAAGTAGCGCATGAGTTTGTGATCGCCTGCTGCGTTGCTGAAGATTATGAAAAGGTTCTTCACGGGCCGGACGCCGTCGAGGAAGAAGCGATGCGGGTGTATGCGAAGTGCACGGAAATCTCAACCGCGCTTGCGGCTTATGTCCGGGAGATGGGCTATCCGGCTATCGCGCACCACAATGGCGCCAGCGAGGTGCAGGCGATTCCGATTTTCTACCAAGTGGGTTTCGGCGAGCTCGGCCGGCATGGCAGTTTGATCAACGAAAAGTACGGCGCGAGCTTTCGCCCTGGGTTTGTGACGACGGACCTGCCGCTGGTGGAGGACCAACCGCGGGAATTTGGCGTGCAGGATTTCTGCATGAACTGCAATGTCTGCCAACGCAACTGCCCGGGCGACGCGATTCCGCAGGATCACGTCATGACCCATGGGATCAAGCGCTGGCTCATCGATCTGGAGAAATGCTATCCCTACTCGCGACTGCGGGAAGAGTACTGCCATCTATGCGTCGATGTCTGCCCTTACATCGTGAAATCGCATCCCGATACTTACAAAGCGTTCATGAAAGAGCGCAAACAGGTGGGCTACAAGACGCCGAAGACTTATTAGTTCAGATGGATGATCGGAGAAAAATATTTCTCGCAAAGACGCAAAGGCGCGAAGGTCGGAAAATTATCGATGGAAAAACTTTACGTCAACGAAATTCGCCCGGATGGCGCGATCAGCACGGTCGGTTTATTTTACTCCCTACCGGAAGCGCAAAAGATCGTCGATCTGTTGCGCGCCAATCCAGATCGGGCCGGCAATCGCTATGAAATTATCGAAGCGGTGCGCCATGTGTTGTCGATAAAGGCCGTTCAGCGGTCACAAGGCGCGCACAAGGAGAACGGTTCATAATCGAGCTCTATCACAACGATATGTCGGTGTGCGCGCAGAAGGTCCGCTTAGCCCTGGCGAAGAAAAAACTGGCTTGGGAAAGTCACCATACGCGAGGCAAATCGAATCTCTGCGCGATCTGTCAGAGTACGGCAGTTGGGGTTCTGGGGCGAGATAGCTCAGCCGTCGCGGCTTTCAGAGATCGGTCTGAAGCGCCAAGTTATGCTCGACGTTTTCCTGCTTACGTTGAAGTGGTTAAAACTCCATCAGGTCTTTGGCGATGAGCACCTGGCCGGAAAAGTGTTTCTTCACCTCCTCGGCCCAAGGCGTATAATCGCCGTCGGGCTTGTGCGTCAGGTGCGACAGCACCACGGTCTTGACCTTGCGCTGTTGCCGCCATCTTCCCGATTTCGTCCAGGGTCATATGTCCCTGGGTCATCTGCCGCACAATGCCGGCCTGCTCGGCCAGGCTCATGGCTTGCCAGCGACCATCATCGGCCATCTCTTGCATTCGACCTTGGCACGAAGAGGTTTCCGAGACGAGCAGATCGGCGCCTTTCGCAAGTTCAGTGACGGCATCGCTAGGGCCGGTATCCCCCGTGAACACAATCACGCGATCAGGTGTTTCAAAACGATAGGCATAGGACTTGTGCTTGCCGGAAGCCGGGCCTTCATGGAAATCAAAATGGCTGTTTTCGACGGCCGTCACCTTGACGTTCGCGTCCTGGTAAACCATCCCGGTGCCGACATCATGACCGAAGAACACCTGAGCTATCGGTACGCGTGCGGCCTCCGTCGGCAATCCTGATCTCAGCACTAATAGTGAAATACTGCACAGCGGCCTTGACCAGCTCTACTGTCCTGGGCGGGCCATAGACATTGATCGGTTTGGTGCGATTTTGATCCCACGCAACCGACAACAGTGTACCAAGACCGGCCGTGTGATCGTCATGATGGTGAGTGATAAAAACAGTTCCGATCTCTCGAACGTTGATACCAGCTTTCGCAAGACGGCGTGCGACGCCGTCGCCCGCATCAACAACGTACAGCGCGCCGTTGACAATCAGCAGATTGGACGATTGCGCTCGATGGGCTCTCGGTGGCGGACCAGCTGACGTCCCAAGCGTGATAAGGCGGGTGCCTGTCTTCATGGCGTGGCGCTCTTCTGCGCTATGCTTTTGCGCGCTAGTGCTATAATACCGACGTTGATCAGGGTCGTGAATATAAGTGACGATAGTTTTTGCATGTTCCCCTCCGTGTGGCAGTGCCGTAATATGCTTGTTTCTTTCTTCCTGCCCTCAGCGGCTTCGATGACAAAAATTCAAATTAGCGGCAATATCCATCCGCTACCTTATCTTGTCAATCTCAGCCTTACCGGAAAAAGCCGACCGGCGCGGCAGGTTATCTCACTAACAATCGGCGGCTTATCTCAGCTAGAGTTGGGAGCCTTCCTCGGTTAGTTTGCCAGTGCTTCTCGCTCCTGCCTACACACTTCGCTCTTGCTCCCGATCCCGTTTCCGCAGTAGAGATTGACTGAGAAGGAGTCGAATTATGAAATTCTCACTCTTCATGATGCCGCTGCATCATCCGTCGGAGAGCCCGTCGCTGGCTTTCGACCGCGACATATCGCTGATCCATCTTGCCGACGAGCTTGGCTATGACGAGTGCTTCATCGGCGAGCATCACTCGGGCGGCTGGGAGACCATGCCGGCGCCGGAGATGGCGTTGGCGAAAGCGTCGGCGCAGGCCCAGCGCATTCGTCTCGGCACGTCGGTGATCAGCGTGCCGTTTCATCATCCTTACTATGTCGCCGAGCGGATGGCATTTCTCGATCATTTGACGCGCGGTCGCGCGATTCTCGGGGTCGGACCTTGCGCTTTAGTGACGGACAAAGTCTTATTCGGCCTGCCCAACGAAAAGCTCTATCCGATGATGGCCGAGTCGGTGGATATCATCGTGCGTTTGCTCGAATCGCCGGAACCGATTGATTACGACGGCCAGTTTTGGCAGTTCAAACAAATGCGCTTGCAGCTGCGCTCCTACCAGCAGCCGCGCCTGCCGATGGCGATCGCGTCATCGGGAAATCCGATCAGTCTCGAGCTGGCGGGCAAGTACGGCATGCAATTTTTGTCGCCGGCGGGAAAAAACGTCCGCAACAACCAGACCAAAGCCGAGCAGTGGAACAAGGTCGAAACGATCGCGGCCAAACATGGCACCGCGACTTCGCGCGACAACTGGCGCATCGCCACCTGCGTTTATCTTGCCGACAGCAAGGAAGAGGCGTGGCGCGATGTCGAGGCGAGCATCGGCCGCGACATGGAATACTTCGCCGCCATCGGCTTGAAAGCGCCCTACGAGTCCTATCCGGGTCAACCGTTCAGCGAAATCACCCCACGCTCCGGCGCCGACCGGCGCGACTGGATCATCGGCACGCCGGACGATGCGATCAAGCAGATCGAAAGGATGCAGGAAGAGACCGGCGGCTTCGGCGGATTGTTGTTAACCACCCATGAGTGGACCGGCACGGAGAAGGTCCGCCGGTCCTATGAACTGTTTGCGCGCTACGTCATGCCGCACTTTCGCGGCCATACCGTCTGGCTATCACGACGAATGGCGGCGCATTCAGCAGGCTAATTCCAATGGCGGCTTCAAGCTCGACGAGCTCGGGACAGTCAGCAATCTGGCGATGAAGTAAAATTGCCGCGCGCCGCGGATCAAAGACTCTAACTCGGAGTCCTTCGAGACCCTCAGGACGAACGGATTAGGGTTTCAATACACGGGGTCGTAATTCAGTCCATAGCGGAAAGGAAAGTGATGGCAGGCAATTGGGAACATGCGATCGGCGAGCGGGTGCGCGCCGCGATGGCGTCGCCGGAGATGGAGCGTTACTTTGCCGTCAAGATGACAACGGCGCGGGCGCGGGTGGCGCTGTTGCAATTGAGTCTCTTCGTCAGTTGCCGCCGCGACGGCTGGGCCAATCTGATCGCCAACTGCGACGCGCCAGCGATGCGCCAGCGGCTGATGGCCCATGAATATGATGAGTTGGTGGAAGACGAGTACAGTTCCAAAGGCCACTATGACTTGCTGATTCGCCAGGGCGCGCTGATTGGTCTGACGGCCGAAGACTTCGCTCAGGTACAGCCGCTGCGCACCAGCATGGCGACGTTTTACGGTTGGAAGTGGATCACGCGCGCGGCAGCCTGGCAAGACGGCTTGATCGCCATGATGGCGACCGAGTGGGTGAACGATGACCGCCGCTTGCTCGATCAAGGCGGCGGCCTATCGCGGCGCGACGGTCTGCGCTGGATACGCGACTTCGGTTACAAATGGGAAGAGATGGCCAACTTTGCCGCTCATGCCGTCGCCGATGAAAAACACAGCGATCTATTCGTGCCGCTGCTCGACAAATTCATCTCCAATCGCGACAGCGCGCTCAAGGCCGCTGACGATGCGCTGGAGCTATTCAAGTTGTATCATCTCGGTGTGGCCGAGGAGATGGAGAGACTGGATTGAGAGATTTAACCACAAAGGGCACATAGGTCACAAAGTAGGGGCCGGTTTTGCCCGGACCATTTCGGAATCGGGGAATTGCTGCAAAGAACGCAAAGGGCGCAGGGAAGCTAGCGCAAACAATTCGATGTCACTGTGGCCCACCAATCTACACTGCGCGATCCGAAAACGATTGAACTTTTGAACCTTGAACCCTTGAACGATTTTCTCCGCCGTTCTTTCCCACGCGTTCCCCTCGCAGTCCCATTCTGGAATCACGAGACGCAGCGAAACCTACTGCGCTGTCTGGTTTCCGGCCAAATAATTCGCGGCACGGATCTCGTGGCATTGCGCTCAGAGCTACTGGATCTTCTTGGCATCGAGGATGCCATACTTTGCGGCTCTGGCAGTTTGGCGTTGGAGCTCGCTTTGCGCACCTGTCACCTCGACCAAGGCGATGAAGTGATTATTCCGAGTTTTTGTTGCAGCACCGTGGTGGCGCCGATCTTGGCCGTGGGCGCGACGCCGGTGTTGGCCGATGTTGGTAGTGACCTCAATCTCACGGCGGAAACGGTTGACGCTGCGCGTACACGCAGAACTCGCGCGGTCCTCGTGCCCCATTTGTTCGGCAATCCGGCCAATATCGAAGAGATTGTCGAGCTGGGTGACGCGAACAATATCGTCGTCATCGACGATGCCGCGCAAGCGCTTGGTGCCACCATCGACGGCCGGCGGGCGGGTACCTTCGGCGATATGGGAGTATTAAGTTTCGGCGCCGAGAAAGTTTGCTTCGGTCTTGGCGGCGGCGTGCTGGTTTCCCGCAGCCGTGGAGTGCTCGAAAGCGCGCGGGAAGTAGTCCTTGGCCATCCGAGCGCGGCTCACACGCTCGCGCGGCTGACTTCAACGCTGGTGTTGCACCGTTGGCGCGGCTGGACATTACCGTTTCAACGCGTGCTTTCGCGCGCCCATGAAAAAAGCCCCCAAGCTCCGCCAAAAGTTTATCGATGCGAAATAATGGCGAACTTAAATGCCACGGTGGCGCGCAGTCTTATTCATTCGCTGCCGGAAAATCTTCATGCGCGCCGTGCCAGAGTCGACGCCTATCACCGACTGCTCGGCAACGAGTCGGGTATCGAGTTGATTCGCCACAACCCCGGCTCGGCCTGCTTGACGCAGGTCGTTCGGATCGTGGGGAAAGAGCGCGGCGAGGACCTTGCGGCAAGGATTATAGCGGCGCTGGGCCAAGCCGGTTACGAAGTACAGGGCAGTTACATGCCGATTCACTTATTGACGCATATCACGCAATGCGTGTGGGATCGTTTGCCTTACTCCGATCTGGTTTGGCCCGACCTGATCGAATTGCCCTGTGAACCCAGCGTCGCATTTGAAGATCTCGAACAGATGACAGCGATCGTAAAATCAATAGTCGCCGGTCACGTCGGCGGGTAGCGACTTTCGCTACCCGCCGCTTAAGTTTTCACACGCGTTTACTTCGCGGGTACCGATTTGTTCGGTTCTCTAGACGAATTACTATCAAAAGATTTAGTATCAGAAGGCTTGCTATCGCTTTTGCGAATTTCTACTCCGAGTGTCTCCGCCGTCCGTTCATCCAGAACTCCGGTGACCGGCAAATTGTTAGCTTTTTGATACTTACGCAAGGCTTCTTGAGTGCCCGCGTGCAAATTGCCACTGGCCGCTCCCGGATCGTAACCTTTTGTCTTGAGAGCTTCTTGCGCCCGGCGAATTTCTTCGGGGGAAACGGTCATTTGCGCTTGCGGAGCTTGCTGTTGGGGAGTCTGCGCTTGCGGAGTCACGCCGCCGGGGCGCTGGATAATTTCCGGAATGGTGCCCTCTTGGCCGGGAATTTTTTGGTCCAGACCTGGTCCTTTGGGGGCGACTTGGCCGGGGTTGCTGGGATTTATTTCACGTGGCACCTCGGTGGCTGGATTGGCATTGGGCATATTCTTATTATTGGGCGCGGTTTGCTGCGCCGATAAAGCGCCGCCGATCAACGACCCTGATACGACGATTGCCGCCATGATAGTTTTCTTCATACAGTCTCTCCTTTTAACGTTAATAAAATAACAAGAAATTCCTCATGATCACTTGAGGAGCAACGACTATGCCATCCTGTCGGTGGCGCTGGTGAGGTTAAAGTCCCACAGGCGGGACAGTCTCAGGAAAATTATTCGCAATCCCTAGACAGAAGCCGACGGGTAGACATTCGCAATCGGCAAAACATGCTCGACTAAAAAGTTACACCTGTGCTAATCGATATACCGTTATAGCGTCGAGTTAGAATTTCGCCGGTTCTAAACGATACTCACCGATTGGAACGAAGCGATAACAAGATGAAGCAAATCAAATTTGTCGATACCACCGTGCGCGACGGGTCGTTGAGCTTGTGGGCGTTGGGCATGCGTACCGGCGCCATGCTGGCGATCGCCGAACAGATGGACCAGTGCGGTTTTGAGTCGATGGAGTTCTTCGGCTTTGCCGGTTACATCAAGTACGTCAAAGAGCACAAAGAAAATCCGTGGGTATGGATGGGCGAGGGGGCCAAAAAGTTTCACCGCACGCGGCTGCGTTACCACGGCGGACTGGCGTCGGGGTTCGAAAAAATCCCACGTTCGGTTCGGCTGTTGATGATCGAGCGAGTGGCGGCGCATGGAATCACACTGACGCGCACGTCCGATCCGTGGAACGATTACGATGCCGCTGCCATCGAGATCGCTGCTCTGCAAAAACTCGGCATGGAGGTGATCGTCAATATCATCTATTCCGTGTCCCCGCGCCACACCGATGAATATTTCGCCACGCGGGCGCGCCAGGCGGCGGCGATCAAGCCTTACCGGATCTGTTTCAAGGACGTCGCCGGCTTGCTGACACCGGATCGGACGCGCACGCTGATTCCATTGATCCAGCAAAACATCGGCGATGTCCCGTTGGAGTTTCACGCCCACTGCAACAACGGCATGGCGCCGTTCAATTATTTAGAGGCGATGAAGCTCGGTGTCGAGACGTTTCACACCGGTATTCCGCCATTGGCCAACGGTTCGGGACAGCCATCGATCTTCAACGTCGCACGCAACGCTCAAGCGTTGGGCTACAAACCGCAAGTTGACTTGGAAGCGGTCAAGCCGGTGGAGAGGCATTTCACTTCAATCGCCAAACTGGAGGGCCATCCGGTGGGCGCGCAGCGCGAATACGATCATGCGCAGTACCTGCACCAAGTGCCCGGCGGCATGATTTCTAACTTGCGTTTTCAGTTGGGCAAGATGGGAATGGCGAACCGGATCGAGGAAACGCTCGAGGAATGCGGCAGGGTGCGAGCCGAGTTCGGTTATCCGATCATGGTGACGCCGCTGGCGCAATTCGTTGGCAGTCAGGCGGCGATCAACGTGATCACCGGCGAGCGCTACAAAGAGGTCACCGACCAGGCGATTCAGTACGCCCTCGGTTACTGGGGCAAGGAAGCGCCGACGGTGATGGACGCCGGCGTCAAGGACAAGATTCTCAGCCGGCCGCGCGCCAAAGAGTGGGCGAACTGGTCGGTGCCGGAAATGTCGCTGGCAGAAGTGCGGCGCAAAGTCGGCGGCTCGAATGTTTCTGACGAAGAACTGGTCCTGCGCGTCATCGCCGGCGATCCCGCCGTCGATGCCATGCTCGCCGCCGGCGCGCCGAAGGACTATAGCGTGATCTCGCAGCCGCTGGCGCTGCTGATCTCCGAACTCGCCAAGCGCAAACAATACCGCCAGGTTTACATAGAGAAAAATGGCTTGACGCTGCGGTTGGAGAAAGCTGGCGCTACGGAACCGACCAAGTAACATTTGTTTCACCACGAAGATCCTAGCGCGGCACCGCTGCAACCGAATGGAAGAATGGCCGCAAAGAACGCAAGGGACGCAAAATTGGGATTGGTAGGGGCGGGTTTGAAACCCGCCCTCTTGGGTATGGCGCTCAGACAATTTGCGCAGGCCGCGCAAATTATAAAGGATAGTAATCAGATGGACAGGAAGGTTTCGGATAATTAAAACTCCGAACTTCGTGCGCTTCGTGTTCTTCGTGGTCAGGAAGTTGTTTCTCATTTGGTGAAAAACTCACAGACGGCAAAAAGGTGGCAAACTATGGTTTACGAAATGCGCTTTCAGACGGTGGACCCGGCCAAGCGGGCCGAGTACGTCAAGATTTATCGCGAAGCGGTCCAGGGCTGTAAATCGGCGGGTTCGACCGGCGGACATATCCTATGCAGCGAAGACGATCCGTCGGCGGTGATCGTCATTTTGTTATGGGAAAGCAAGGAGCATCTGGCACGCTGGCGCGGCACCGACTCTTACAAATCCTTTCGCGCCGCGGTGGAGGGACTGCAAACCAAGAAGAGCCACGGCGGGCTTTATGTCGCGGAGACGATCTGATCGACGTGATACTGCTGTTGCACGTCGCAGGTCATGTCCGAACAGCGACTGAGGCCACGCATTCATTCCCCTTTAAAAAACGGGGACTAATGGAGATCTTGTTTTTCGTAGTTTGAAAAATCCCTCCTAACCTCCCTTTACGAAAGGGAGGGACCGGACTGGGCTAGTTGCTGTTGCTCCAATGTTCAATGTTGTTCAGTTTCGATTGACGTGCGATTTCGATTTCGGTTACTCTCCATTCGCTTGCCGTACTGGTTCATTTAAAAGGAGTCATTTATGAAGCGTTCAAAGTTGCTTGGCTTTGGCGTGTTGGTGACCGCGCTCAGTGGCTTGATTGGGCTGCTGCCCGGATCAACTGAGCAGTCAACAAGGCGCGGTGGTGCGCATCGATGGCGATGACATCGGCGGCGTGGTCAACGGCGCTAACGGGCCGGAGGCTGGTGTGTGGGTGATCGCCGAGACGACTAACCTGCCGACCAAGTTCGCCAAGATCGTCGTCACCGACGATCAAGGGCGCTATCTGATTCCCGATCTGCCCAAGGCAAACTATGACATCTGGGTGCGCGGCTATGGCTTGATCGATTCCGCCAAGGTGCGCGCTACGGCGGGCAAGACGCTAAATCTAAAAGCGGTGACGGCGCCGAGCGATGGCGCCGCGGCGCAGTACTATCCGGCGATCTACTGGTACTCGATGTTGAAAATTCCCGACAAGAGCGAGTTTCCCGGCACCGGTGAAAAAGGTAACGGCATGCCGGAAAAGCTGCAGCATCAAGCGCAGTGGTTGGACGTGGTTAAAACCAACGGTTGCAACACTTGCCACCAGATGGGCAACAAGGCGACCCAGACCATCCCAAAAAATTTGGGCGAATTCAAAAATTCCACCGAGGCCTGGCAGCGGCGCATCGTCTCCGGTCAGGCGATGACCAGCATGCTCAATGCGATCGATAGATTAGATTCCAAACGCGCCCTCGCGCTTTTCGCTGACTGGACCGATCGAATCGCCGCCGGCCAACTGCCCAAGGCTAAGCCGCCGCGGCCGCAAGGGGCAGAGCGTAACATCGTCGTTACGGTGTGGGATTGGAGCAATGCCAAGGCTTATCTGCACGACGAAATTGCCACCGACAAGCGCAAGCCGACGGTCAATGCCAACGGTCCGCTCTATGGTTCGACGGAGCTAAGCACCGATCTCGTGCCGGTATTGGACCCGGTGCGCCATCGCGCATACGAAATCAAACATCCGGTGCGCGATCCCAATACGCCGTCGGCCAAGACCGATCCGCTCACGCCGTCGCCTTACTGGGGCGCGGAGGCGATCTGGGACAGCCAATCGAACCAGCATAATCCGATGATGGATGAACAGGGGCGTGTTTGGTTCACCGCGCGAGTGCGTCCGCCGGCCAATCCGGACTTTTGCAAAAAAGGTTCGGACCACCCCTCGGCGAAAGTCTTTCCGATCAACAGCGCTAACCGCCATCTGTCGATGTACGATCCCAAGAGCAAAAAGTTCACGCTGATCAGCACCTGCTTTTCGACGCATCATTTGGTTTTCGCCGAGGACGCCAATCATACGCTGTGGACCAGCGCCGGCGGTCCGGCTAGCGGCGTGGTCGGCTGGTTGAACCGAAAAATGTTCGAAGCCACCGGCGACGAACAGAAGTCGCAAGGCTGGACGCCGATCGTGCTCGATACCAACGGCAACGGCAAGCGCGACGAATGGGTCGAACCCAATCAAGCGGTCGATCCGGCCAAAGACAAGCGCATGGCGGCGGCTTTCTACGGTATCGCCGTCAGTCCCGTCGACGGTACGGTGTGGGGATCGACGCAGGGATTTCCCAGCGCCATCGTCCGGCTCGATCCGGGTCCTAATCCGTCAGAGACCGCGCTCGCGGAGTACTTTGAAGTTCCGTTCGACACCCAAGGCGCCTACGGTATCCGCGGCATGGATATCGATCGCAGCGGCGTGGTCTGGTCGTCGCTATCGAGCGGCCATCTGGCGAGCTTCGACCGGCGCAAGTGCAAAGGCCCGCTTAATGGCCCCAACGCCACCGGTAAGCACTGCGCCGAAGGCTGGACGCTGCACACACTGCCGGGACCGAACTTCGAGAGCTTGAACGAACCAACTGGCAGCGCCGAGTCGAGTTACTATACTTGGGTCGATCAGTTCGACACCTTCGGCTTGGGCAAGGACGTGCCGATCGCCACCGGCAACTTGAACGATTCGCTGATCGCGTTGGTGGACGGCAAGATGGTCAATCTGCGCGTGCCCTATCCGCTCGGCTTCTACGCCAAATGGATGGACGGACGGATCGATAATCCAAAGACCGGCTGGAAGGGCAAGGGGCTGTGGGCGACGACAGGAACGCGCACGCCGTTCCACATGGAGGGCGGCAAAGGCACAAAGCCCAAGGTGGTGAAGTTTCAGCTCCGGCCCGATCCTTTGGCGAAGTGATTGAGGCGTGATGAATGATCGAATGTTCTTTATCGCCGGCGCACTGCTCTGCGCTTGGCTTGCGAATGGCGCAACCGCTGCCGAACTAATCACGCTGCGCTACGGTCAGAACGCCACGTCCGCCGGCAGCTTGTCGTCGTTTCCGCTAGCCGTCGCCGAGCGCAAGGGTTTCTTCACCCGAGAAGGGCTTAACTTGGAAGTGGTGCCGATTCCCGGCGGCACGGACCGGATCGTCGCGGCGCTCGATAAGGGCGAAATCGACGCCGGCAAGAACGCCACGCCTTATCTGATTCAAGCGGTGCTCAAGGGTTCCGACGCCGTCGCCATTGTCGCGCAGACGACCAATCCAGTTTACAGCTTGATCGTCAGGCCCGAGATCAAAAGCTTCGCCGATCTCAAAGGAAAGCTGATCGGATTGTCGACCGCCGGCGACACGATTACGCTGTCAGCGGTGCGCCTGCTCGCAAGCAAAGGGCTAAAAGCCGCTGACTTTCGCGCCAAGCCGGTGGTCGGCACGTCGGCGCGTTTTGAATGTTTGAAGTCCGGCGAGTGCGCCGCCGTGCCGATGGGCCAGCCGGAGGATTTGGAAGCGATTCGGCAAGGCTATCCACGCTTGGCGTTTACCTATGAAGCGGGGGCGGATCTGATCTTCAACGTCGATATGGCGCGGCGCGCGTGGGGTGAGAAAAACAAAGACGTGCTCGTGCGCATGGTGCGTGGCTTCGCGGCGGCGTACCGATATATCAACGATGGAAAGAATCACGACGAGGTTTTGAACATCGTCAAAGATACGCTAAAAATTTCTGACGACACCGCGCGGCAAATCTTCGCGCCTTACACGCAGACCGATAACAACGTGCTGCCTCGGCGCGGTGAGTTGGATTTGCGTGCATTCGATCGGGTGCTTTCGCTCATGGGCGAGGCCGCGGTCATACCTTCACCCGTTGCGCCAGCGAGCCGCTTCGTCGATCTGCAATTTCTAAAGTCTGCCGGGATTCAGTAATTACTCCATCGTCGCGGCGAGCGCTGCTGCTCAAGTGTTTAACAGCGACTGAGGGGGCGCGACCTGCTAAAACCTGATCGCTGGAAGTCCATTCATTGGAGTTCCCGTGGGATACAAAGTCTATTGTTTATTTGTTGTTGACCAAGCTCATTTCAGCGTGGAAGGCTCGAAATAGTTGTTCCTGATCGAAGTAAAGAAGGCCGGGGTGAATCAGCGGGGAGCTGAGAGTTGAGCAAAAAATTGCGACTCGCAGGGCAAATTCCAGCGCGCGGATTGGTGTGACGCATCATTAACAGTGAACCAACATTAACATTGACATCGAGGCGACGCTTGAGATACGAGTCGATCAAGGCGATTGGACATTCCACGGATGCAATCTTGACAATGGAGGTCGCCATGAGAGCCGGACGAGAAATGTTTGTCGGGATTATCGGAGTCACTGCTGCTCTGGTCTACTTATCCTTGCTCGCAGGCATCGGGCTGGCTGCTGATGCGCAAGTCTCGTTTGCCGGGAAAACTGTTCGGGTCATCGTTCCTGTTGCTCCTGGTGGCGGCGTGGATCTGCAGAGCCGCGCTTTGGCTCCTTTGTTGCAAAAGTATATACCTGGCAACCCGACCATCGCGGTCCAAAACGTGGCAGGCGCGGGTGGAATAGTCGCCGGTAATCTGTTCATGCGCGAAACCGGGCCGGACCTGACCATACTGCAATGCCACATCGGCTATCCCCTCTATCAGCTCCTGGGTCTCGAGATCAAATATGACGTGCGCCGCTGGCATTTTCTTGGCGGAGCCAAGCGCGATTACATGCCAATCATGCAGCGCGCGGAGCTTCCTTACGCGAGCATCAGTGAATGGTCTCAAGCCAAAAACCCGATCGTTTGGTCCGCAGATACGTTGGGCAGTACTGTGGAAAACCCCGCGCGGATCATGCGCATGATCGGAATAAGGATGAAGCTTGTGAGCGGATATCCAGGAGGGACGGCGCGCCTGTTGGCGGTTCTCCGTGGGGAGGCGGACGCCACTCCGGAACTGCTGTCGACGGCAAAGCAGCATCTCGACGCGGGCAAGTTAAAAGTTGTCGGCAAATTGATTCCGGGCCAAATTCCAGGCTATCCTGACGCTCCTTATGTGTTGAGGGCGTTTAATTTCACCGATGAGCAAAAGATCCTCTACGGCGTTGCCGAGGCGCCTTGGCATTTGCAGACTTGCTGGCTGGTCAGAGAAGAGACGCCGAAGGGCGTCCTGCAGATGCTCCGAGACGTGGTGAAACGGGCGATGACATCGCCAGAGTACGAATCGGCGATGGACAAGTTGCAACTTGGCGGCGACTTTATGACTGCAGATGAAATTCTCGACAAATTCGTAAAGCCACAGCTCGGCATTGCCGCAGAGCTGCAAGAGAAATTTAGAAAAATGGCACTGGCCGAGTAACGTTTTGCTGGATTGTACTACCGCGTATCGTTGAGGAATGACGATGTTTGCGCAGTGGATACCTACAACATAAGAATCAAAGGAGGCCCCTATGAGCCTGGCAGCCGGTAACACCAAGGTCACGAGAACCTATTTTCTCTACCCCCTGGAGAGATCTCCAGACGCGCTTTCCCCTGAAGAGTTTGAACATAAATTTCTCGAGGCGATCGCGGACTCGTTTCGGGCGTTTCGCAGCGACCATACGCCGTTGCCTGAGGTGGTGCTCAAGGATCCTAAGGTGGCGCGGCGCTTTTTCGGGACCGAGCGCATGCTCCATTCGATTTTCGCGAAGCTGTTTCCTAGTTACTTGATGAACGTGGCGGCAAGCTGTCCATATCAGGATGTGCGCCAAGAGATTCTCAAAGACTGCATGGATGAAGAAGTGGCCGATCCTGATGCCCAAGGATTGTCGCATATCGAAGTATTGTATCGCGATGTGGAAGTCGTTGGCATATCGAGAGAGGAAGTGGAGAATTTTCAGCCGACTCCTGTATTAATGGCCTGCATGCATGCGCTCGACAACCTGACCCGGACGCTTCCGTGGCAAGGCGGCTACGCGGCCATGGGGGGATTGGAAGCCGCGCGGGTCGCTGTGGCGCGCGGTTACATGAAAAAGGAAGAAGATTCAGTGACGGCGCTACCGCGCACTGTGGAACAGCTTTGCGACGTTCCGGAAGGCTCAATCCGGCTCTGGCGGTTGCACGCGAGCAAAGATCTCACGCATGGGATGGATTGTATCAACGTCCTCAAGAAATACTCTACGACGCGGGAGAACCAGGAGCTTGCCTTTTGGGCGGTTAAAACGGCCCGCTCGTTCCGTGTGATTACGGTTCGAGAGCAGCGGCGCATCGCACTTGCCGCGATCGGACAACCCGCGGATTCACTCGTCGTCACTTGAACACTACGAAATCGTGGCGAGCGAAAAGGGGATGGCTTTAAGCGGTCAGGTCGCCGTAGTAACCGGTGCCGGCCGCGGGATTGGGGCGGCAATCGCCGAAGCTTTCGCTGCGGCGGGAGCGAACCTTGTCGCTGCTGCCGCTAGCGGTTGCTGAGCGCAAGGGGTTCTTCGTTCGCGAAGGCTTAACTCTGGAAGTGGTGCCGATTCCCGGCGGCACGGACCGGATCGTTGCGGCGCTCGACAAGGGCGAGATCGACGCCGGCAAGAACGCCACGCCTTATTTGATTCAAGCCGTGCTCAAGGGTTCCGACGCCGTCGCCATCGTCGCGCAGACGACCAATCCAGTTTACAGCTTGATTGTCCGGCCCGAGATTAAAAGGTTCGCCGATCTCAAAGGAAAGCTGATCGGCTTATCGACCGCCGGCGGTGGACAGGAGGGCGATATGAACGCGAGAACGCTGTCCAGTTCGAACTTGCTCGCCGTAGTCGTCATTGTCGTTTTGACAGTATCCGCTGACCGGCTGAGCAGCCAACAGGGTCCGACCCTGAGCATCGACAGCGACGACATCGGCGGTGTGGTCACCAGCGCGAACGGGCCGGAAGCCGGCGTGTGGGTGATCGCCGAGACCACCGATCTGCCCACCAAGTTCGCCAAGATCGTGGTCACCGACGACCGCGGCCGCTATGTCATTCCCGATTTGCCTAAGGCTAACTACGATGTTTGGGTGCGCGGTTACGGTCTGGTCGATGCGCCAAAAGTTAAGTCTTCGCCGGGGAAAATTCTCAATTTGAAAGCGCTGGTCGCACCGAGTCCGGCCGCCGCCGCGGAATACTATCCGGCGATCTATTGGTTTTCCATGCTCAAGATTCCCGACAAGAGCCAGTTCCCCGGCACCGGGGACAAGGGCAACGGCTTGCCGGAGAAATTGAAAAGCCATGGCCAATGGGTGGCGGGAGTAAAAAGCCACGGTTGCATGTCGTGCCACCAACTGGGCAACAAGTCGACGCGCACGATTGGCAAAGAGCTTGGTGATTTCAAAACTTCGTTGGACGCGTGGCAGCGCCGCGTGCTCTCCGGCCAAGCCAGCGAAGTGATGATGCGCAACTTAAACGATCTCGAACCCAAGCGGGCTCTGGAGTTGTTCGCCGAATGGACCGATAGGATTGCCGCCGGCGAATTGCCGGCGTCGAAACCGGCGCGGCCGCGGGGTGTCGAGAGAAACGTTGTCATCACTTTGTGGGACTGGGCGACGCCGACAGCTTACTTGCATGATGAGATCGCCAGCGACAAACGCAATCCGGCGGTCAACGCCAATGGCTTGATCTACGGCTCGCCCGAGGACAGCACCGATTTCATGCCGATCCTCGACCCGGTGCGTCATGTGGCGACGGAAGTCAAAGTGCCGGTGCGCGAGCCAAACACTTCGGACCGGATGTTCATCTCGACAACCGAAGCGCTGATGCTCGCGCCGTCACCGTTCTGGGGCACCGAGCGCATCTGGCAAAGCCAAGCCACCGTGCACAATCCGATGTTCGACGACAAGGGAAGAGTCTGGCTCACATCGAGAATCCGCCCGCCGGCCAATCCCGCATTCTGCAAAAAAGGTTCGGAGCATCCTTCGGCGAAAATGTTTCCGATGGAGCGAGCCGGACGCCATCTTTCCATGTACGATCCGCGGAACCAAGAACTTCACTCTGATCGATACCTGCTTTAGCACGCACCATCTGATTTTTGCCGAGGATGCGAACAATACGTTATGGCTCTCCAGCGGGGGCGCGGCGAGCGGCATCATCGGCTGGCTCAATACCAAGATGTTCCTGGAAACCGGCGACGAGCAGAAATCGCAGGGCTGGACGCCGTTTGTCTTGGACACTAACGGTAACGGCAAACGCGATGACTATGTCGAGCCCACTCAACCGGTCGATCCGGCCAAAGACAAGCGCATCGTGGCGGGCTACTACGGCATCGGCTTTAATCCCAACGACGGTTCTATCTGGGGCTCGGTGCTGAGCTTTCCCGGCGCCGTGGTGCGTCTCAGCCCCGGTGAGAATCCATCGACTACCGCTCTGACGGAAATCTTCGAGGTGCCGTGGGACGAGCCGAGAGCGCCGGTCAATGGCTATGGGCCACGCGGTATGGACATCGATCGTAACGGCGTCGTCTGGGTGCCGCTGGCGAGCGGCCATTTGGCGAGCTTCGACCGCCGCAAATGCAAAGGTCCGCTCAACGGTCCGAGCGCGACTGGAAAGCATTGTCCCGAGGGTTGGACGCTCTACCCATTTCCCGGCCCGCAATTTCAAAGCCTCACCGATTCGGGCAGCGCACAGGCGAGTTATTACACATGGGTGGATCAGCACGACACTTTTGGCTTTGGCCGCAACGTGCCCTTTGCAACGGGTAATTCGACCGACTCCCTAGAAGTATTAGTGGATGGAAAGTTCGTCAGCCTGCGCGTGCCGTACCCGATGGGCTTTCACGCCAAGGGCATGGACGGCCGTATCGACAATCCCAAGGCGGGATGGAAAGGCAAAGGGCTGTGGTCCGCTTACGCCGGCAGAGCGACCAACCATATCGAAGGCGGCAAGGGTACCAAACCCAAGGTCGTGAAGTTCCAACTGCGACCCGGTCCGCTGGCGAAGTAGAAGGCAAAATCCCGGCTTCCAGGTTGCGCTGCTAAGCGAAATAGATTCGTTTTTCATCGTCGGGGTTTTAATCATTCCACCCTGACATAATTACGTTGCCGTTAACCCCAGACAGAATCACGTTGCTACTACAGTATGGCGATTGTTAGTTGACACATCGCGGTGCCATTCGTTACTGTTTAGGCGCTCCAGACCTATACGGCTAGCCAGGGGGAAACCAGATCATGGGGACTAAATGCTTCGTGTACCTCGGTGGATTGGCGATCGCTATCGCCGCCTTGCTGGCTGCGTTGCCGGTTGAGTTGAGCAGCCAACAAAGCGCCGCCGTACGCATCGACAACGACGATATCGGCGGCGTAGTCAGCAGTTCGCACGGACCGGAAGCTGGAGTGTGGGTGGTTGCCGAAACCACCGATCTGCCGACGAGATTCGCCAAGATGGTGGTGACCGACGATCAAGGACGCTACCTGCTGCCCGATCTGCCGAAAGCCAACTACAACGTCTGGGTGCGCGGCTACGGTCTGGTCGATTCGCGCAAGGTGCGCAGCGCGCCCGGCAAAATTCTCAACTTGAGGGCGGTGCTGGCGCCTAGCCCAGCCGCGGCGGCGGAGTACTATCCGTCGATCTATTGGTTTTCCATGCTCAAGATCCCCGACAAGAGTTTGTTCCCCGGCACCGGTCCTCAAGGCAACGGCATGGCGACGACGCAGCGGTCGCAGTACGAATGGTTGAACAACATTAAATCGAACGGTTGTCACGGCTGCCACCAAATCGGCAACAAAGCGACGCGCACCGTCTCCAAGGCATGGGACAAGGCCGGCGCCTCAGTGAGTGTGTGGGCGCAACGCATGATGGTCGGACAGGGCGGCGAGAGCATGCTGAATCAGATGAATCGGCTCGACAGCGAACGGGCTTTGCTGCTGTTTGCCGACTGGAGCGATCGCATCGCCGCCGGCGAGCTGCCTGCTGCAAAACCCTCCCGGCCCCAAGGTGTCGAGCGCAACGCGGTGGTCAGCATCTGGGAATGGAGCAGCGCCAAGGCTTACCTCCATGACGAGATCGCCACCGACAAGCGCAATCCGACGATCAACGGCTACGGCAAGCTCTACGGCGCGCCCGAGTACAGCACGGATATGATTCCTGTCCTCGATCCCGTCCGCAACACGGCGACCGAGATGAAAATGCCGGTGCGCGATCCCAAGACGCCAAGCTCGAAGGAAGATCCGATTTATCGGCCCTCGCTGATTTGGGGCGAGGAACGGCTGTGGGACAGTCAGGCCACGGTGCACAACCCGATGCTCGACGACAAGGGGCGAGTGTGGTTCACGTCGAGAATCCGCCCGTCGGATAATCCAGCCTTCTGCAAGAAGGGCTCGGAGCATCCATCGGCGAAGCTGACAGCGGTCAACAATTCCGGACGCCAGCTGGCTCTGTACGATCCCAAGAGCGCTAAATTTAAACTCATCAATACCTGCTACGGCACGCACCATCTGGTCTTCGCCGAGGATGCCAACAATACACTTTGGACCAGTGGCGGCGGCGGTGCCGGGGTGGTCGGTTGGCTTAACACTAAGATGTTGGAAGAGACTGATGACGAGGAGAAGTCACAGGGATGGACGGCGCTCATCCTCGATACCAACGGCAACGGCAAGCGCGATGACTATGTCGGACCGAAGGATCTGATCGATCCGGCGAAGGACAAACAACTCCAGGCGAGCTTTTACGGTATTGCCTGGAGTCCGGTCGATGGTTCGGTGTGGGGATCGATCCGGGTGTTTCCCGGACAGGTGGTTCGCCTCAGTCCCGGGTCTAACCCGCCGCACACGGCTCTGGCCGAGGTTTACGAGATACCTTGGAAGGATGGCAAACCACTCGCGCAGGGCTATGGCCCGCGCGGCATGGATATCGATCGTCACGGTGTGGTCTGGACGGTGCTGTCGAGCGGCCATCTGGCGAGCTTCGACCGCCGCAAGTGCACAGGTCCACTCAACGGGCCGACGGCGACGGGGCAACATTGTCCTGAAGGCTGGGCGATGTATCCGTTTCCCGGTCCGCAGTTTCAAAACCTGCACGGATGCCGGCAGCGCCGAGTCCGCCTATTACGTCTGGGTGGATCAGTTCAACACGCTGGGCTTGGGCGAGAATGTGCCGGTGGCCACCGGCAACGCCAACGACGCCATGCTGGCGCTGGTCGACGGCCAGTTCGTCACCCTGCGCGTTGCTTATCCCATGGGATTTTTCGCCAAGGGGTTGGACGGCCGCATCGACGATCCCAAGGCGGGCTGGAAGGGCCGCGGACTATGGTCGACCCAGGGCAGCAGAGTGCCGTTCCACATGGAAACCGGTAAAGGCACTAGGCCGAAAGTCGTGAAGTGGCAAATGCGTCCCGACCCGCTGGCGAAATAGAGTTCGCATGCCGGAACTCGGCGGTCTGTGTCGAGTGCTACGCGCAGTACAATGGGCGCAGTCCGCAAATGTAAGTCGGCTGTGATATGTGGTGGTCAAACGGTTGGGTGTTGAGTCTCGCTATCCGTGAGGCCGCGCAATGAAAGTCACATCGGATCCGATGGAGCGCAAATATTGTGACATGCTCCTGAAACTTTCTGGCGAGGAACGCCTCAAGATGGGGTGTTCCATGTCCGCATCGGAACGAGCGATGGTTCGAGCATCGGCGCTGGCTGACGAGCGAACGGCATCGGCTGCCGCGTTAAAGGCTCTGTTCCTCCGTTTCTATGGCCGGGATTTCGATAGCGCTGTGCGCAAAAGAATTCTTCGAGCCCTGGCAACAGCACTACCGAAGGTGCCGCTTTACGAGTACAGCCCCTGATGTAGGATGTTACAATTCGCGCACGATTCTCTGGCGAATCGATATGCTTCGAGGTAAAAAGAGTCGCAGGTAGACGAATGGAGTCATAGGAGTCTAAGGAGAACGACATGATAGCAAAGAAGTTATCGAACTTTAGTTTTCTGGCGGTAGGTCTGGCGGCATTGCTGTGTGCCTATCCGGTGCAGCTGAGCAGCCAACAAAGCGTCACCGTACAAATCGATAATGACGACATCGGCGGCGTGGTGACGAGCGCCAAAGGGCCGGAAGCGGGAGTGTGGGTGATCGCGGAAACCAACGATTTGCCGACACGATTCGCCCGAATGGTCGTGACCGACGATGGCGGGCGCTATGTGCTGCCGGATTTGCCCAAGGCCAGTTACAGCATTTGGGTGCGCGGTTACGGCTTGGTTGATTCGCCCAAAGTGAAAAGCGCGCCTGGCAAGCTTCTTAATTTGAAAGCTGTCGTGGCGCCCAACGAAGCGGCCGCGGCGCAGATTTATCCGGCGATCCATTGGTATGCGATGATGAAGATTCCGGACAAGAGCGAATTCGGCGGCAAGAGTAACATTCCCGCCAAGATCACCCAGACCGAATGGCTCAACTCGATGAAGAGCAACGGCTGCGTCGGCTGTCACCAGATGGGCCAGATCGCGACGCGCACCTTCCCGAGCAACGTTCCTTACCCGATGGGCAAGTTCAGCAACTCCGTGGAAGCTTGGTTCCGCCGCATCCAATCCGGCCAATCGGGCGAGTCAATGTTCAACACCCTGGTCACTCAGCTTGGCGCCGCGCCGATGGAATATTTCGCGGACTGGACCGATCGGGTCGCCAAGGGCGAGCTGCCCCATACTAAACCGCTGCGGCCGCAAGGGGTGGAGCGCAACATCGTCGTGACGACATGGGACTGGCTCAACGAGAAAAAATATCTCCATGATCTGATCGCTTCCGACCGCCGTTATCCGACGGTCAACGCTTATGGTCCGCTGTACGGCTCCGCCGAGTACAGCACCGACCTGATTCCGGTCCTAGATCCGAAAACCCATACGGCGACGACTCTAGTGTTGCCAGTACGGGACGCCAACACGCCGGAGGCGCTGGGGCCGGGACATGCGGCGAGCGAAAGACCCATGCAGCCGTCGCCCTATTGGGGTAACGAGAAGCTGTGGGACACCAAGGCGAACAATCACAACGCCATGTTCGATCGCAAAGGACGGGTGTGGTTCGCGGCGACGGTGCGCGGTGCGCCCAATCCGGACTATTGCAAGAAAGGCTCGGACCATCCGTCGGCGAAGGTCTTTCCAATCGAGCGCACCAACCGCCATGTGACGATGCTCGATCCCAAGACCGGGCAGTACACCTACTTCGACACCTGTTTTCAGACGCACCATTTGCAGTTCGGTTACGACGCCAATGAAACGCTCTGGACCAGCGGCGGTGGTTCGGTGATTGGTTGGATCAACACTAAGATCTGGGAAGAGACCGGCGATCATGTGAAGTCGCAGGGTTGGACGCCGATGGTTCTCGATACCAACGGCAACGGCAAGCGCGACGAATATGTCGAGCCGACGCAGCCGGTCGATCCGAAGAAAGATAAGCGCATCGTCGCCGGTTTTTACGCTGTGATGCCGAATCCGGTGGACGGTTCCGTCTGGGGTACTTGGCGCACCAATCCCGGTGCGGTGGTGCGGCTCGATGCCCGGCAGCAATCCCAACGAGACCGCGCTGACGGAAATCTACAACGTTCCGCTGCCCGGATTCGGGCCGCGCGGCGGCGACATCGACAAGCAAGGCGTCGTCTGGGTGTCGCTGGCGAGCGGTCACTTGGTAGCTTCGATCGGCGCAAGTGCAAAGGTCCGCTCAACGGGCCGAAGGCCACCGGCGATCATTGTCCCGAAGGCTGGGCTTTCCATCAATATCCCGGTCCTGGCTTCAAGGGTCTCGGCGACAATAGCGCCGAGTCGAGTTATTACACCTGGGTCGACCAGCATAATACTTTCGGACTCGGCGACGATGTGCCGATGTCTACAGGAAATCTAAACGACGGCCTGATCGCCTATAAAGACGGCAAGATGATCACCTTGCGCGTGCCCTATCCGCTGGGATTTTACGCCAAAGGATTCGATGGCCGCATCGACGATCCCAAAGCCGGCTGGAAGGGACGCGGACTGTGGAGCGCAACCGGCGACCGCGTGCCATGGTTCAAAGAGACCGGCAAAGGGGCCAAGCCGATGGCCGTGCAATTTCAGTTGCGGCCCAATCCGCTGGCGAAATAACCAGGCGGCATTGAATCTCCGCGAATTAGACCGCGGACAGCTGAGCGACGGAGTCTTTACGCGGTGAAGGCTCCGTCGCTTTTTCATGGTCTTCCATCAACGCTATCGTTTTCGCCAAAAAATCTGCTTGCGTCAAAAAAAGCTTTGCAAATCGACCACCACCTGCCGTAAGAATTAGCAGGATTTCCGGAAAGGGGCTTAGCTCATGGCAAAGATTACGCTGAACAACGTTACCGTCTCCGATGCCTACTTGGCGTTGCTCGCCGATCGCGGCATCGATTACTGGTTCGCCAACGCCGGAACCGATTTCGCGCCGGTGGTCGAATCGCTGGCCAAGGCGCAGGTGTTGGAAACCCGGGTGCCGACGGCGATCACCTGTCCCCACGAGAATACCGCCATGCACATGGCCATCGGTTACTATCTCGTCACCGGTAAACCGCAGGCGGTCATGGTCCACGTCAACGTCGGCACCGCCAACGGCATGAACGGCTTGCTCAACGCCGCCCGCGGCCATGTGCCGATGCTGTTTACCGCCGGGCGCACGCCGACCAACGAAGACGGCTTGGACGGACACCGCAGCCTGGACATCCACTGGACCCAGGAGATGTTCGATCAGGCCGGCATGCTGCGCGAGTCGGTGAAGTGGGACTATGAGCTGCGCAACGGCCAGCAATTGGAAACCGTGGTCGACCGGGCGCTGAGCATCGCCAAGAGCGAGCCCATGGGGCCGGTCTATCTATCGCTGCCGCGCGAGGTGCTGGCGCATAAGATGAGCGAGTTCACTTACACGACGCCGTCGCGCCAACATGCCGCTGCGCCGGCTTCTCCCAATGGCGATGCCGTCGAAGAAGTGGCGGCGCTCTTGGCCGCCGCGGAAAATCCCCTGATCATCACCAATTGCGCCGGCCGGGATCCCAAGGCGTGGACCGCGCTCGGCGAGTTCGCCGAACGTTACGCGATCCCGGTGATCCAGTATCGCAACCGTTACATGTCGATAGCCAGCAACCATCCGATGAATTTGGGCTACGAGCTAAAACCGCTGTTGCAAAGCGCCGACGTAATCCTCGCCATCGATATCGCCGTGCCCTGGTTGCCGGCCACCGACAAAGTGCGCGACGACGCGAAAGTCATTCACATGGGCGCCGATCCGCTGCACGGCTACGTGCCGGTGCGCGGCCATCCCTGCGACATCGCGCTCGCCTGCGCCACCGCCGAGGGATTGCGCGTGCTCAACGAATCCATGGCCGAGCATGAAGCGCGGGCGAAGCTGCGCATCGACAAGCGCCGGGCGGCGCTGGCGCTGAGCTGGCAAGCGCTGCGCGACGGCTGGAGCAAAAAACTCGCCGAGGTCAAAGGCCAGTCGCCGATCCACCCCGCCTGGATCACCCACTGCATCGATGAGATCAAAACCAAAGACACCATCGTCATCAAAGAGTCGCCCCTGGCGCCGGAGTATATTGACTTCTCCCAACCGGGGACCATGTTCAACGCCGGCGCCGCCTCCGGGCTCGGCCACGGCTTGGGCTGCGCGCTCGGCGCCAAGCTCGCCGCCCGCGACCGGTTGGTGATCGGCACCCACGGCGACGGCTCCTACATGTTCGGCAATCCGATCTCGGCCCACTATGTCGGCGCCGAGCAGGAACTGCCGGTGTTGACCGTGCTGTTCAACAACCAGCGCTGGCAAGCGGTGCGCCGCGCCACCGTCGACATGACCAAGGAGGGCTACGCCGCCAAGAGCCAAAAGCAGCCGATCACTTTCCTAGACAGTATCTCGAATTACCAAAAAGCGGTGGAGGTCGCCGACGGTTACGGCGAAAAAGTCACCGAGGCGAGTGACGTGATACCGGCCCTCGAGCGCGGCCTCAAAGCGGTGAATGTCGAAAAACGCCAGGCCGTTATCAATATTATTTGTTCGGCGTAAGCGCTGAAACAAAGAATGGCCGCAAAGAACGCAAAGTTCGAAAAATAAGGATTGGGACTTGTAAAGGCGGGTTTGAAAACCGCCCTCGTGGTTCGTTGGGAATTCAGGACTTGGCCAGGCTAGGCGCGAGAATGAAAGTTCGCTTCACTGATATGAAATGGGCTAGGCAATGCTAGTGAACCGCCGCACCCTGCGCATCGAGTGGGGCCAGTGCGATCCAGCCGGCATCGTATTTTATCCGCAGTATTTGATCATCTTCGACAGCAGCACGGGCTGGCTCTTCGAGCGCACCGGCTTGACGCCTTCGGCAATGCGCAAGAAATACCGCATCGTCGGCATGCCGGTGGTCGAGGTTGGAGCGCGTTTCCTCATGCCTTGCCGCTTCGACGACGAGATCGTCGTCGAAAGCGAAGTGGGCGAGTGGGGCCGTTCGAGCTTCACGGTGCGCCATCGGATTGTCAAAGCAGGCGAGCTCGCGCTCGATGGCTTTGAGAAGCGCGTTTGGGTCGCGCCCCATCCCGAGCGTGCGGGAGAGATCAAAGCCCAAGCCGTGCCGGCGGAAATCATCGCCAGTCTTTCTGATCCCACCGGCGCGACGACTATCGCGTTCAATGGGGAGTCCTGATTTGCGCAAGACTTGATCATGGACAAACCAGATTGGCTGCGATACTAAGGGGCCAATTCGATTGACGATTGCTCTCGGGGTCGGCTGACGTTAACCACTTTAATGATCGGGCCAGCGAAAGGAGACCGTCATGAAAAAACTCAACATTGGGTTGGTGTCGATTCTCTCCCTGACCAGTTTTCTTGCCGGCGTCGTGCCGGAACTCCGCTCCCAAGCCGAACCGTTCTACAAGGGCAAAACGATTCGCATCGTCGTCGGCTCGACGGCCGGCGGGTTCTACGACCGTTGGGCTCGCCTCCTTGCCCGACATATGGTCAAGCATATTCCCGGACAGCCGGAGATGATCGTGCAGATCATGGCGGGTGCCGGCTCGGTGATCGCCGCCAACCACGTGTACAAAGTGGCCAAGCCGGACGGTCTCACCCTGGGTATGCCTCTCAACGGTATCTACGTCGACCAGTTCGTCGGCCGCGCCGAGGCGCAATATGATTTGCGCAAGTTTCATTTCATCGGCTCTCCGGCGATCGAATCGAATATCTTCTACATGCGCGCCGATGCGCCCTACAAATCCATCGCGGATGTGATCAAGGCTAAGGAAGCGCCCAAATGCGGCAGCACAGGGACGGCCAGCACAGATTACATTCTATCGAAAATTCTCGAAGACACGGTCGGCGCGAAGTTCAACAGCGTGTTGGGATACGCCGGCGGCAGCGAGATCGATATCGCGGTGGAAAAGGGCGAGGTGATTTGCCGCGCCCATAGTTTATCGGCGCATTTCGGCCGCGAGCCCTTCGACTCGTGGCATAAGAAGAATTTTGACCGCCATCTCGTCCAGACTGCGCGCAAGCGCGATTCAAGCGCAGCGGACACGCCGACACTTAACGAGATCTTCGAGCAGTATAAAGTCCCGGCCAATAGCCGCCGTGTCGCGCAAATTCTACTGGCCTCGGGAGATTTTGGCCGGCCGATCATGGTGACGCCGGGAACGCCAGCCGACCGAGTGAAAATTTTGCGCGAGGCCTTTCTCAAGACCATGAGCGATCCCGAGGCGTTGGCCGAAGCGAAAAAGGGCCGGATGGACGTCGAGACGACCTCCGGAGAAGATCTTGAAGCGCTGGTCAAAGAAATCTTCGATTCCCCGCCGGAGGTCATCGAGCGCGCGAAGAAAATGCTTGCACAATAGTATTCGCCGGAAAGATCCCGCGCGGTGAAGCGGCAAGCGAAAAGGAGAATGGCCGCATAGAACGCAAAGAGCGCAAAAGAATCGAAGTTGTAGGCGGGTTTGAAACTCGCCTCTTGGCTCTCGTTTTCTTCGTGCTGAAAAGACAATGGGATCGCGGCAATAAATTTATACAGAATTGTGACAGGACGTATTATTTGCACGGCGTAAGATGAACTTTCCGCTACCAGAGGCCGATGCCGCGACCGCGGTAGAGGTCCGCGATTGGCTTGATCGCTTCGCTGTCTGTGTCCGGGAGGTGGATTACGCGGCGGCCCGCCCCTTTTGGCACCCCGACATCGTCATCTTTGGCACTTACCAAGAGCTGGTGAAAAGCCTGTCAGGCTGGACCGAGAAGCAGTGGGCTAACGTTTGGCCGCGCACTGCGGAGTTCCGCTTCGATCTGGCAAGCACCATGGTCATGATTTCCCCAGACGGCGTGCTAGCGGTCGCGATCGCGCCCTGGACTAGCACCGGCTTCCATGCGAACGGAGCGTCTTTTGAACGGCCGGGACGCGCGACAATCGTGCTGGTGCGGCAATCGGACGGGCGCTGGCTCGGCGTGCATTCACATATGTCGCTGGCGCGCGGCGTGCCCCAGGATAGTCATGGGAAACGGGCGGTGAAGGCGCGGTAGGTGGGGACGGCGATTGGCGTCACCCATGACTATTGAGTCGCCTCATTCTTCGCTGTCCGTGGCGGTCACGTTGCGCAATTGATTCTGGACAAATAGGCTCCGCTCGTGTAGCAAAAGACCACCCGGTGTTGGTTGACGTTCCTTGCCTGCTTGTTCGACGTAAAACATAAGTTACGGCGTTGTTGGATAAGATTGCATCACTATGAGGCACTAGCCTGTTCCCGATTCAATTCCGAGCCGCAACAATAAACCCCCGCGCTTTTTTCTTTTAATCTGTTTTCATTATTCCATTGCTTGCTACGGCGATCGGCTCTTTGTGAAGGTGAGCCGATCAGCCCGACGTTATTCATGCCGCCAGCGAGCAGGAATTCCTCCACACTCAGAGCAGGATAAAGCCTTCAGAAAACACATTGTCTACTATCTCGATCGAATCAAACGCCCGTAATATCACGATAAAATAGATTCTAGGGAGCATGGCACCATTGTTGCGGAGTCCTAGCGACATTCAAGCCATTTTAGACTGGGGGATGTGATGTATTTGACAGAAGGGGAATTCACCCAAAACAGGTCGATTCCTTCAGTCGCAAAATTTTCTCGCCCACGCAAGACTTCAAGAGAGAGACTTTCCCTGCGGGGCCGGTATTTCTTTCAAAATAATCAAAAGTTTTTCTTGAAGGGAGTTACATACGGGCCCTTTGCGCCCACTCAGGCGGGGGTACCGTTCCCGGATTCTGATCTTGTCGAAACAGATTTTGCGGCGATGAGCGAGCTTGGCGTCAATTGCATTCGAACCTTCACACCACCGCCAAATTGGCTCCTCGATCTGGCCTACTTGTACGATCTCAGGGTCATCGTCGGCATTCCGTGGGCTCAGCACATATCTTTCCTCGATTCTCGTCGAACTCAAGCGGACATTCGCGCAAGCGTCGCACGCGACGTGGCCTCATGCGCTCGTCACGCCGCGGTCTTCGCTTATTTGGTCGGCAACGAAATTCCACCGGAAATCGTCCGTTGGTACGGCGGCAACAAGGTACGCACCTTTCTTGGTGAATTGATGGATTGCGTCAAAAGCGTCGATCCTGAAGCCTTCGTAAGCTACGCTAATTTTCCTTCCACTGAATACCTCCAAACGGATTTTGCCGACTTTCTGGCCTTCAACGTTTATCTACACCGGGAGAGCGACTTCCGTCGTTACCTGTCGCACCTTCACAACTTGGCGGGCGATCGGCCGCTCATTCTTACCGAGATTGGTATCGATTCGATTCGCCAAGGAAACGCGTTTCAAGCGGAAACTCTTGGTTGGCAAGTTCGCGCCTGTTTTGAGACCGGCGTAGCCGGCACGGTGATCTTTTCTTGGACTGACGATTGGTACGCCTCAGGAGATGGCGGGTTTCAGGTCAACGACTGGGCCTTTGGCTTGGTCGATCGCAGCCGTCGCAAGAAGCCCGCGTTTTTTTCGGTGAAACAATTCTATGGCGGTGTGCTGCCGCCGCCTCTTCGCGCCTATCCCAAGGTCTCGGTTATCGTTTGCGTGTATAATGGCGAGCGAACGATCAATGATTGTCTCGCTTCGCTGGAGAAACTCAATTACCCCAATTACGAAGTTGTTGTCGTCAATGACGGCTCAACCGATGGTACGCTGCAAGTTGCCGAGAGCTACGACCACATTCGCCTTATTAACCAAGAAAATCAGGGTTTGAGCGCTGCGCGCAACGTCGGTATCGACGCCGCGCGCGGCGAAATTATCGCATTTACGGACGCCGATTGCGTTGCCGATGAGGATTGGCTCACCCATCTCGTGGCCCGGTTCCAGGCATCTGAGTTTGCCGCCGTCGGTGGGCCGAATCTGTCGCCGCCTGACGATTCATTCGTCGCATCTTGCGTCGCGGTCTCGCCGGGGGCTCCGGCTCACGTTTTGTTGGACGATGAAGAGGCCGAGCATATCCCGGGCTGCAATATGGCGTTTCGCCGCGAAGCCTTGGATGCGATCAACGGATTTGATCCGATTTTTCGCGCCGCCGGCGATGATGTCGATCTGTGCTGGCGGCTTCAGAACAAGGGTTACAAGATCGGCTTTAGTCCGGCCGCAGTAGTCTGGCACTTTCGCCGCAACACGGTTCGCGATTACTTAAAGCAGCAGCGCGGCTACGGCAAAGCTGAAACTCTCCTCTTCTTTAAACATCCGTGCCGGTTTAATGTGCTCGGGCAATCGCGCTGGTTCGGCAGAATTTATGGCGACCTGTCTTCTTATCTGTCCAGCCGTCAACCGAGAATCTATTCGGGAGTTTTCGGCCGTGGCCTTTTTCAAACCCTCTATCAACCCCCTCCCTCTGTGCTTTCCTGCCTGCCACTCACGCTCGAATGGAACGTGCTTTCCATTGTGCTGCTGGCGTGCGCGTTTCTTTTTGGCGGATGGTTCGTGCTCGGAGCGATTCCGTTCCTCCTCACGGTCAGTCGCTGCCTGGCAAGCGCGATCAAGGCCCGCATCACTCCGCAATTCCGTGGCTTGCCGGCCACTCTTCTGATCGCTTCTCTGATCTACTTGGGACCGCCGATCCGAACATTCGAGCGCTACCGCTGGCGCCTGCGCAGGTTGCGTGAAGTCAAGCCGGTCGACCTTAACGGGCCGACGCAGGATCCGCGAATTCAATGGCATGAGCGCGCGTTCTATTTGTCCTACTGGAACGAGGAAGGACAGGAAAAAGAGAGTTTGCTCCATTCCATGATGGAGTTCCTCTTGCCGCGCAAATATCTCATTGCCATGGACCAGGGCTGGAGCCAGTGGGATTTGGAAATTTGCCAGGGGCCTTGGGCCAAAGCCCAAATCAAAACAGCGACGGAAAACCACGGTGGCAGTAAACGAGTCCTCAGAGTCCGCTGCGCGCTTCGGATGTCGCGAATCTCGATTACGTTTCTTTACTTCTATCTAGTCGTAGCCGGTATCGCCGTCGCTCTGGCATTGCCGAAGATCGCCGCCGCGACCGCTTTTATCGGGTGGGCTCACGCCAGCGCCATAATCTATCAGAAGTTTCGCCTCGGACACATCCTCTATCACGTTCTCGAATCCGTTGCGCACAAGTTGGACTTCGTGCCGGTCGAAAAATCACCGGAAGAAGCGTCGTGAGGAGATGCCGCTGATGAAACGCACCGTTCGTTCTTATCTGAAACCTTATTGGCTAACCTTCAGTGTCGCTCTGGGTCAGCTTTTCTTCATCAGCGCGCTGGAGCTGCTAAAGCCCTGGCCGCTTAAAATCATTATTGACAATGTCCTGAGCGGCAGTCCTGTGCCCTGGGGATTGGCTCCTGGCTGGTCTTCCGAGAGCCTTCTCGTGGGGGCTTGCATTGGCTTGGTTGTTGTTTATCTGCTTTTAGGAGGGCTGCGACTGCTCAACGATTTCACGACTATCCGAATTGGCCAAAGCATGGTCAACGATCTTCGTCGCGACCTCTATAGCCATATTCAACGCCTCTCCCTGTCTTTCCACCGCCGACAGCAAATCGGCGATCTTATGTATCGCATTACCGCCGATACAATGGGAATCCAGACGCTCACGATGAACGGACTTTTTGCCATCCTCTCTGCTTCAGTTCTCTTGACCGGAATGTTGCTAGTCATGCTTTGGGTCGATTGGTATCTGACACTTCTGGCTATGGCCGTGTGTCCAGCGCTCTTCTGTGCAATAGCGCTTTTGAATAAAAAAATCTCTTCGGCCGCAACTGATGCTCGTCAGAAGGGAAGCACGGTTTATTCTGTGGTTCAGCGAACCCTATCGGGAATCCGCGTGATCCAGGCTTTTACAAAGGAAGAAGACGAGGAGCGGCGCTTTCTCCAGGCCAGCACGGAGAGCCTGGCAGCCGAATTGCGCTTATATAACCTACAAAATTTCTATTATGCGGTGGTAAACTTAACGATCGCTGCTGGAACTGCCACCATTTTGTGGCTGGGTGCTCGGCGCGTTTTGACGGGCGATCTTTCGATAGGCGAAATCGTCATCTTCACTTCCTATCTTGCCTCCCTCTATGGCCCGCTCAACAGTATCTTCCAAACTTACGGTTTGGTTCAGAGCGCAAAGGTGGGCGTGCGCAGGGCATTTGAGATTTTAGAGTCCGAGGAGAGCTTGCCGGACGGTTCTAGAGTCTTCCGGCCGCTAGGAGCACGAGGACAGATTTCGTTCGAAGACGTTTCATTTGGTTATGACGGATCACGGCCCGTTCTAAAGAAGATTAACCTTCGCGTAGCGGCGGGAAAGAAGATTGCAATCGTCGGTCCGACCGGTGCGGGAAAGTCGACGTTAGTGGGTCTCCTGCCGCGCTTCTACGACCCGCAATCGGGCCGCGTGAAGATCGACGGCGTCGATATTCGCGAGTTCCAGCTGAAGTCCCTACGACGCGAAATCGCTATGATTCTTCAGCCACCTGTCGTGTTTCCTCTCACCATTCGCGAAAACATCGCCTATGGTCGGCCCGACGCTTCTTTCGAAGAAATCGTCTCTGCAGCACAGGTGGCTCAGGTTCACGACTTTGTCCAACAACTCCCCGACAAATATGACACTGTGGTGAGCGAGCAAGGAACCACTTTGTCGGAGGGACAGAAATTACGCCTCACTATCGCGCGCGGGATCTTGCTCAATGCTCCGATCCTAATTCTCGACGAGCCCACATCGTCCGTCGATTCGGAGACCGAGGCGCTCATAATGGAGGGTCTGGAGCATTTAATGGCTGGCCGGACGACCTTCATTATCGCCCACCGTCTCTCCACCGTACGGCAAGCCGACCTGATCCTGGTTATCCGTGACGGCCAGATTGTTGAACAAGGAAGTTTTACCGAGTTGCTGCGCAAGCGTGGCCCGTTCGCCTCGCTTTATCAAACTCAGTTCGGACTTCACGAAGAAGAGCGAAAGTTTCGGCTAGTAAAATAACATGGTGACAACCCTGACGCTCTGAACAAGCAAAGCAAGGATCATCATATGCCACAAATCCCAGATTTGACCGATCCGCGTTATTTAGACGAGATTGGCTGGTTTCTTTACCACGAAAAATATCGCCGCGGTCAATTTGGCGGCTCGTACAATGCCGAACGCCTTGCATACTCCCGTCTCTTACGCGACGAGGTCGCCGGTTATTTAGATACGGACGCAAGCTGGTTGGAGCGCAAGACCGTCGTGAGCATCGGCTGTGGCTGCACAGGGGACCTTGCCGCCTTTCCTGCTGGTGTCAAGATCGCCATCGACCCGCTTCTCTACATTTACCAACAACTCGAAATGTTAGTCGCGGATGAAGCGGGCAGTCGAACCGTCTATCTGTCTCTCGCGGCCGAGAGTCTCCCTTTGTTGGACGACTGCGCGGATCTGGTTATCTGCCGCAACGCTCTCGATCATATGCCGGATCCGCAAGTCGCATTGAAAGAAATGTCGAGGATTCTCATTGATGACGGCGCCTTGTTCGTCAGCGTCGATATCGGCGGATTTCCCACTCCGGACGAGCCAACCGTATTCTCAGTGGATAGTCTTCGCCCACTGCTGGAACAGGAGTTCAAAATCGTTAGACTCGACGACAATTACCCGCCGCATAGCGTCGGCCGGGTCTGCAGTTTGAGAGCTCTGGCGCGAAAAAGGCCGCGAGCGCGTCAACGAATTAATAAGACGAACATTCTGCATGCCTACGAAGCCACCTTAACCGAAGAGACGGACCAATCACGCAAAAGTGCGTGACCATGAATGCAGCTGGGTCAATGGAAACCGAAGCTATAAACCAGCCAAGAAGCAAAGCCAAAGTGGATGGACGGCCGCGACTGGTCGTCCTCACTTTATCGGACTCAGTTCGGGCTTCGCGAAGAAGAGCGAAAGTTTCGGCTAGTAAAATGGATGAGATATGCGAATTGTCGTGACGGGACTGATTGCTTCCTACCCGCTGGGCGGAGTGAGTTGGGATTATGTTCAATACATTCAGGGCCTGCAGCTGCTCGGACACGACGTAATCTACCTGGAGGATACAGGACAGTGGGTGTACAACCCCGACCTGAAGAGTTTCACTGAAGACTGCTCATTTAACTTGCGTTACTTGGAAAAGGTACTCGCCTTTCTAGAACCCATAGCGACGACTCGTTGGTCCTTCCGCAGCCCGCGAGGAGAATATTTCGGACTTGCCGAGCATGAAATAGAAAGAGTTTGTAACGAAGCTGATCTCTTCATCAACGTTTCCGGCTGTTGCTGGTTAAGAGAGCGTTACCAAGGCTGTGCCAGGAAGCTATATATGGACACCGATCCGCTTTACACGCAGTATAAGCTTGAGGCAATGAGGCGAGGGATAGCTACCACAGATCAAACCTATTCAGTAGATTTAATACTGAAGCATGATCTTTTTTTTACCTTTGCTGAGAACATTGCCGACCCTTCGTGCTGCATTCCATCTTGCGGGCTAACCTGGCACACGACACGCCAGCCGATTGTTCTAGAAGATTGGCCCTTCATCTTTAGCCCGAAGGCCAAGGCTTTCACCACGGTGATGTCATGGAAAAACGATGTCACACTCCCATCAATTGCGGGCAAAAGCTACGGCGGTAAGGATGTCGAGTTCATGAAGTTTATGAACCTTCCCTCGCGAGTTTCTGCAGTCATGGAGATTGCTTTATCAGGAGCCGCTCCTTTCGATCAGCTGCGGCAAAATGGTTGGGAAGTTGTCGACGGTTACGAGAAGTCTTCGACGATGGACGCTTATCGAAGCTATGTCGGTGGCTCGCGCGGGGAGTGGAGTATCGCCAAAAATGCCTATGTGGCTCCAATGAGCGGCTGGTTCAGCACACGCAGTGCCGTCTATCTTGCCTTGGGAAAACCGGTGGTGGTTCAAGATACTGGTTTTCGCCCGTATTATCCTATGGGCGAAGGACTTATCGCATTCACTACGCTCGATGAAGCGGTTTCAGCTATCGAAAGCATTGAAGCAGACTATCGTCGGCACTGCGAAGCTGCGCGCGCGATTGCCGAAAAACAATTCAATTCCGAAATGGTATTAGGCCGTTTACTCAGGGACGCTGGGCTTAGTCATGACGGTACCGCGTAACATGGCGTCGTGCGCTATCGATCTTCTTCTCGATACATTATTGAACCGTAACGGGTGACTAGCGTTTGCTTCCTTAGATGCCGTTCAACTTTCCAGGGCGAGGGGCGAAAAGAAAGACCGATGGTACTGAGCGTACAAAAATATGAGCGTCGAAAGCGACCGAACACTGATCGGTAAATTGGCACTTGTTCATCGAGATGCGCTGGCGAATTTGACGGAGGTTCCATGGTACTCCTTCCCGACCATATACAAGAATTATGGGAAAAGGTTAAATCAGGGCACCTAAGCCAGGAAAATTTCGCTCGCGAGCAAGCGCGATTATTGGAAATTTACCGCTCAGAGTGGTGCAACGCCGTTCTCAGTGATGGCGTGACCGATTTACGAAGCAGTCTCGTGCGTGAGGCAGCCTCCTACTATGAGATTTCGGACCTGGCCGCCGTCGAACGTTACTTCAGCAATGCAGTCATGACGCTCCAAAGAGAATGGCAGGCCAACGTTAATGCTAATTATCGCGCCAGCATAGAGAATTTTTACGAGAGCCCGGCGACTGTATATGAGCTAATGGAATGGCATTCTCTCCGAGACGACACAGGACCGCTCGCCTATGTTCTCGGTCTCGATATAGCAAGATCGCACGGTGTGCAGCACTGCCTGGATTTCGGCTCCGGAGTCGGCGCTGGCGCCCTGCTTTTCATTCGCGCCGGGATTGAAATGACTCTCGCTGACATTTCCACCACTCTTCTTTCTTTTGCCCGCTGGCGGGTTGCCACGCGTGGAGTGCAGGCTCATTTCGTAGACTTGAAGCACGAATCATTACCCGACGGTGAGTTTGACATGATCCTGGCAATGGACGTGTTCGAGCACATGAGCAATCCCGTTGACACAGTGGATCATTTGTCGACAGCATTGAAACCCGGCGGCCTTCTCTTTGCCCGTATACACGCGGAAAATGACCCCGATCGTCCTCAACATATTGTTACGGACTTTCGCCCAACATTTGAGCGGATGGACGAGCTAGGGTTGGTCGAAATATGGGCGGATAAGTGGCTGTGGGGACACCAGCTCTTTCAGAAATCCTGAGCCATATCGCTCTCTTTTAACGTGACTGCAAGGGATCGGGGAGAGCTGTTTTGTCGCCGCGACAGCCATGACTGTGTGCAACACGTGAGATTATGTTCCGTCTGGCCCGCAACTGAAATTACGTTGTCCATTGAGACTTCAAATCGATGTCTAAACTTCGCATCGTATTGGCGAACGGTTCGCTTGCCAAATATCCCCAAGGCGGCGGACACTGGTCGGTCTTTCTGCAATATTTGTCTCGGCCTCAATGCCCTGGGACACGACGTGTTCTGGCTGGAGTTACTCAAAACCACCGGCGATAACTCGCGCGATCAAAAACTGATCAGAATATTTCTCACTCGTTTTCTACACTACGGCTTTGGCGCGCGCTGCGCTTTGCTCTTGGTTCACACTGATTATGCCGACGCTACCTTGGATATGAGCCGAGACCTACGGCGCGAGCAAGTGTCAAATTCAAGAAAAAATTCGTCGGGCGGATCTCTTATGGAATTTCTGCGGCACGCTAAGACAGCCCTTTTTGTCTCTGTTCAGACGGCGTGCTCTGATCGATCTTGATCCGGGGATGCTCCAGATTCCCGCATTAGACACCGATCTCGGACTGTCCGATCATGAGATCCTCTTAACGGTTGGCAGCAAAATGGGCGAACCGGATTGCCAAGTTCCTACACTTGGGCCGGTACATGGCATCGCTTTATGCCGTTTATCTATCTTCCACTTTGGAAAACGGCACCCGATCCAGGAGAATCGGCGGCTTTCAGCTTCCATCACCCAATGGACCTGGGATGAAATTTGGCATGGCAAGCGAGTGCTCAGCACGTCCAAGCGCGACGCTTTTCTTCGCTATCTTGAGATGCCTCGAAGAACAGGCCGAACCTTTGAGCTTGCAGCCAACATTCATCCTAAAGATACGACCGGCGATCGCGAACTACTGCTAAGCATGGGTTGGAAACTGGTAAATCCGCATCTAGTCGCGAGGTCACCCTCGATCTATCAAGCAATATATCCAGCAATCGCGCGCGGAGTTTGCCTGCTCCAAGCCAATTTACCGGGAGCTTAAGACCGGTTGGTTCAGCGACCGAAGCGCTGCGTATCTCGCAAGCGGAAGGCCGGTCCTTGCTGAAAACACAGGCTTCAAAGACCATCTGCCCACGGGCAGTGGTTTGATTATCTTTTGACGATTTGGACGAGGCCCAGGCAGGGGTGGCCGAGATCGATGGCAATTATCCGCGGCACGCGCGCGCCGCCCGTGAACTGGCCGAAGAATATCTCAACGCCGAAAAATCACTGCCGGCCATGCTCACCGCATGCGGCTGGTAAGCGCAACCATTCGAGCCGGCACGACTCTCTCTGCTGGACTTTTCTTGGTCCTTGTGTTTGTCGCGCAGGGCGTCTTTTTTTATCCGCGCCAACGCGCCGACGTATGATGAAGCGCAGCATCTCGCCGCAGGTTATTCCTATCTTGCCACGAGAGATTTCCGGCTCGAGCCGCAAAATCCGCCACTCGTCAAAGAACTGTTGGCGCTGCCCCTATTTTTGCTTCATCGCCTCCCATTCGATCCTGATCCAAAACGCTGGCGCGATGGAGATGATTTTTATGTCGGCCAAGACTTCCTCTACCAATCGGCTCTTCGCGCCGATCAAATGCTACTTTTAAGCCGCGTCGTCAACTTATTTCTCGGGACGTTGTTGGTCGCGCTTGTCGGTTGGTGGGCTTATCGCTTGTGGGGAAACTATGCAGCGCTGTTGGCTAGCGCTCTTGCATGCTTTGAGCCGAACTTGGTCGCACACTCCTCGCTCGTCACGACTGATACCGGGGCCACTCTGTTCATCTTTCTCACCGTCTATCTTCTTTGGGAATATCTCCGATTCCCTAGATGGTGGCTATTGTCCGCCACGGGTATTGCCGCAGGCATGGCCCTGGTCTCAAAATTTTCGACGGTTCTTCTCTTCCCAATAATCGGGCTCATCGTTACAGTTTACCTTTTCATCGACCGTGCGGAATGTGCCCTCCTTCCGTTAAGAAAGCCTCCAAATCCAAATCGGCGCAAAGTTTTTGAAGCCATCGTGTTGCTCGTCGTCATATTTCTCTTTGCCGTAGCGACAATACCTATCTTCTACTTCTTTCAAGGATTTGAACCCTGGCTTTTCGGGTTACGACGATTTATCACGCTGGCGCAAGAAGGGCAGCGGGCTTTCTTCTTAGGTCAAATTTCCTATCACGGCTGGTGGAACTATTTCGTGTTTGTATTTCTTGTTAAAACACCAATTGGGACTCTGTTTCTGATCTCGGCCACCCTTCTTTTGTATCGCTTCGGCAAACCTCTCGGACCCCGCGAAGGACTGTTGTTGCTCTTACCCGTCGGGGTTTTTTTCCTGGCCATAAGCCAGTCGAAGGTGAATATCGGCCTGCGCCATATATTGTCCGTCTACCCTTTGTTATTCGTTCTCGCCGCGCGTTTGGCAACTCTTGAACCGCGCCGCCGGTGGTTAAAATACTTGGTTATCGGCGCGCCACTCGCGTTTACCGCTGTCTCTTCGCTCCGGGTTGCCCCACATCAACTTGCTTATTTTAACGAACTCGTTGGGGGACCCGAAGAAGGTTATCGTTACTTAAGCGATTCGAATATTGACTGGGGCCAGGACCTGGAAGGCGTCAAGGCATACATGGAAAAAGAAAAACTGCCGATTATTTACTTATCTTACTTCGGCACCGCTCCGCCCTCGTACTACAATATCCGTTACCAATATGTGCCGGGAAGCTGGCCTTTAGAATGGCCGCCGCCGGCGGACAGAGTTCCGGCCACAGCCCCGCGCAAAATTCTCGCAATCAGCGTCCGTAATCTGCAAGACGCTTCGATCCCACACATTCCGCTCTTCGGCTGGCTAAGGCTACGACAACCCATAGCGAAGATCGGCTACTCTATCTTTGTCTTCGATCTTACCGACGATCCTGAGGGATTAGTGCAATTAGAAGAAACTTACGCCAAGGCAGGGATCGAGCGTCCGCTCTAATTTGTCTCGGTTCGCGCTGGTTGTTTGATGCAATTTTTCTTGCTCGACGCGGCGGTGTGGTGTCGCCTGGCCGGAGCGATTTGGAAAGCACATTTTGCGCCGCTAGGCCAGTGGAACGTACGATTACCCAGCCAGTGCAGCGACTTTCGCATGCAGTGGAATGGCCACATTGCCTCGAGCCGATTCCGGTACCGCGGTCACCTCTACGATAGAGGAAGGTCCCGTCCCATTGGCCCGCACCAAAAGTTGGCGAGCGTGGAAGGCGCGCAGGGTCGCTCGATGACCGATGCTGAACACAGTCGTGTCGGCAAGCCGCTCGCGCAGCAGTCGATACAGACGCGCCTCCGTAGCCTCGTCCACTGCCGAGGTCGCCTCATCAAGGAAGAGCCACTCGGGCTTCTGCACCAGCGCGCGGGCAAAGGCGATGCGCTGCTGTTCGCCGGGGGAAAGTTGGAGCGCCCAATGGCCAGCCTCGCTGAGCCGTTCGGCGAACCCAGGGAGCCCGACTGCCAGTCCAGCGCCTCGCGCAGTGTCGCGTCATCAAACCCACCCGTTGGCATCGGGTAACTCACCACTTCCCGGAGCGTACCGATCGGCAGGTAAGGCTTCTGCGGAAGAAAGAGAACCCGAGCGTCGCGCGATCGGCGGATCTCACCTTGGCCAAAAGGCCAGATTCCCGCGATGGCACGAACGAGCGTACTCTTGCCCGACCCGGAAGAGCCCCCCAGAAGAACTGTGTCGCCGCGCTGGAGCGAGAGATTCACATTCGCGATGAGCGGCTGACCATCGGGGCGATGGAGATCCACCCCCTCCACTGTTATGTGAGCAGTGCCGCCATCGACACGCCGGACGCCTCCTTCAGTCGCCGCCTGGATGCGCACGCGTTCTAGCGCGCGCTCGAACCCGGAGAGCCTCTCGACTACCGAGCACCATTCAGCAATCGTCTTATACGAGTCGATAAAAAAGCTAAGCGAAGCCTGTAGCTGGCCGAAAGCCCCGATCGTCTGCATGAGCCCTCCGAGTGCAATCTCGCCTCGGAAGTAGCGCGGCGCCGCCATGACGGACGGGAAAATCCACGCCCCTTGGCCGTAGCCAGCGGTGAAGTAGGTCAATCGCTTCTGTCGGCGCATGATGTTCCACCAATTGGCCACTACCGCTTCGAACCGTTCGCGGAAAGAACGTAACTCGTCCGCCTCGCCGCGGTAGAGCGCTACCCCCTCGGTGTTCTCGCGAAAGCGCACCAGGCCGAACCGGAAGTCGGCTTCACAACGTTGCTTGTCGAAGTTCAGCCGCACGAGCGGGCGGCCGATCCGGTCGGTGAGCCACGTGCCGCCGACAGCGTACAAGATGGCCGCCCATACCAAGTAGCCGGGCAAAGTGAGAGAGAACCAGCCAAGCGGGACCGTGAGCGTTCCGGAGAGCGCCCAGAGAATCCCCACAAAGGCAATCATCGTCACCACCGCCCGCAACCCTCCCAGTAGGAGGGTGAGGGTATGGGAAACAAGCAGGTGAACGTCTTCGGCGATGCGCTGGTCGGGATTGTCGGTCTCACGCGCCTCGAGCTGCATTCGATAATAAGCGCCATCGGCCATCCAAGCGCGGAGGTATCGCTCGGTAAGCCAGCGCCGCCAGCGGATGTCGAGCATCTGGTTAAGGTAAAGCTGGTAGACGGCGACGAAGATATACAGACCTACTAGCCACGAAACGCGAAGCAACTGGTGGAGAAAGGATGATTGGTCTTTATTCTGAAGAGCGCTAAAGAAGTCGTTATTCCAATAACTAAAGAGCACATTGATATGAACCATCCCGAGGGTGAGCGCGACCACGACAACGAGCAGCCCCCACGCCGCCCAGCGGTCCTCCGAGGACCAGTAGGGCCGGATTATGTTCCATGCAGTTGGAAGTAACTGCCACAGGCGAGTTGTAGATCGATCCTCCGCAGCATCGGCACTAACCACGCTGAGAGCGCCCCCGGCAGCTCCCTGCCGATCGGCAACGGTAGGATTTTTACGGTGGTTTCGATTATTCAGTCGCCTGCGCACTAGTCACCTCCGCAGATTCTTTGTGTGTCATTTTTCCGTTTGGCGATTCGCCGATTTCTCGTAACAAGACCGCCAAAGTAGCTGCTCGTGCCTGTCTGTTGGAGACGACTGAGCCCGCGGTGATACATACCGCATCCCACAGAGGATTCGCGCTACTATCTACGGTTTTCCGCCAATCAAGCCTTTCGAGAAGTTTGAGTTTTCCCCGCCAGTCCCCAGGATATTTTTCGAGTAACGTTTTGCCAACGCCTCCCAGCGCACGCAAAACAACCGCATGGGTATTGATCTTCTCTTGGCGGAGTTCGGAAGCGCTAAGTTCGCCATTTTTGACTTTTTGCCAGTCACCAATGATCTGCGAAAGCTCTGTCCAGTATTCGACAGCCGTCTTGAGAATCTCTCCGTACACCGGTGATCCCTGTTCAGCGATTTTTTTACCCAGCAATTCTTCGTTCGCTTCGTATAAAGCCGAGATGGTAAAAAGCTTGGGGACCTCCGCGGAATCGTTACTTTCTCTTTCTCCACCATGTGTCGGAATACGTCGACCTGCTCGGCCAGCTCCATTGTGAGCGCGGAAAGGTTATCTCGACGATCATAGAGCATCCCTAGCGATTTTGACGTCTGCTGCACGAATCGATTTAAATCTGAGAACATCTGCTGAAGCCGTTCCATACTTTCCGTCTCAAAGAGAAGCACCGAGATTTTTTCCTTCCCAAGCGCAGGATTTTCTTTGAGTGCCGCAGCAATCGCCGCGCACCGATGCTGGCCATCGTTGATAATAAACTCCAGGTTTTCGAGCTCCATCTCTAAAGTGCCAACGTCAGCGTTCTCTGCTGAAGAAGTGAACTTTACCGGACAAGAGTAGGATGCGGTGATAGATGAAAACAGGAACCCATCATCATTTTCGAGTATGTAGCTCGTGATATCCGGAACCCTTGCCTTATTCAGAATCCTTTGCGCCTGCAATTCCGGAGTACAGCCTGCCCAATCGTTAAATTTGAATAAATGAGGAATCTCTGAAAGCGGAACCAGGAGCGAATAATACTGTCGCCTACCCATGCTTCCTCTTATGACAGGAAAAGTAAGTTTCATGATCCTTCTTTACTCGTCAGCTCTAAACATCCTGCGTTAGAGCTGTCTTTCTATCAGCGATTCAGCTGGGTCGCAATAGATGTAGAGCTGATTTATGAATTTAATACAGCTTACCCAGGCCTGCAAAAACAGCTGTCTACCCAAACCTCAAGAGCTGTAAAGTAGAAATCTGGGTACGCAAGCTTTTGATTTATTTAAATAATCGGAAAAATCGGTGTGTCTAAACTACGAGCACGAACAACCCGTGGGACCTCGCCTTCCTTCCGAATGGGTGGATGCTCGCAACGGAACAGGCCGGGCGGCTCAAAGCCAAGAGATCGCGTAAACTGATAGAGGGAATCCCGCCAGTCGCTGCCGTCAAAGGAGGTTACGCTGGACAAGTCGGTCGTGGCATGAATCTTACGGGACGCCTTTCTCAAGACCATGAGCGACCCTGAGGCGTTGGCCGAAGCGAAAAAAGGCCGGATGGAGGTCAAGGTGACCTCCGGCGAAGAGCTTGAAGCGCTGGTCAAAGAAATCTTCGATTCTCCGCCGGAGGTCATCGAGCCCAGAAAAAATGCTGGCACAATAGAAATAGCCGGAAGATCCCATCGCGGCGAAGCCGCAAAAACTTGAGAATGAAAGATTTCACTACGAAGGTCAGGAGCAAATAGTAAGGAGTTCCCCGCCTACTTCTTGACGTACTTCCTCAAATCGTTGGCGCTGGTTTCCGCGCCGTATACGTTGCCCATGGTATCCGCCGCCACGCCTTCCGGCACGGACTCTTTGTCCGGCTCCGTTCCGACGCCTGGAATCAGCGCGTGCACTGAACCGTCTTTGGCGCTGCCGATCCTAATGCCCCGCTTGAACCCGGGGTTTCGCTTCGCATCCGACTGGGAATCGGCCACATAAATTATGTCGTTCCGGTCTATAAAGATCCCGCTCGGCCGGCCGAATTGCTTCCACTCCCCGAGAAATTTGCCGTCCTGGTCGAAAATCTGGATGCGGCCGTTGCCGCGGTCGCCGACAAACACCCTCCCTGTGGAATCGAGAGCAATGGCGTGGAGATCGGCGAACTCGCCCGGGGCCGACCCTTTTCTTCCCCACGCCTTGATGAACTTTCCGTCCTTCGAGAACTTAACGATGCGCGCATTGGAATCACCGCCATGTCCGTCGGCGACGAAAATGTCGCCATTCGGAGCGGTGACGACAGCCGAGGGCCGATTGAAGGTGTCCGGGCCGTCTCCTGTAACACCCGCTTTTCCGAGGGCCAGCAAGACCTTTCCATCCGGGCTGAATTTGACAACCTGGTGGCCCTTGCCGTCTTTTCCCTCTGCGTCAGTCACCCACACGTTGCCGTCTTTGTCGACATGCATGCCGTGAGGGAACACGAACAATCCTGCGCCAAACGATTTCACCGGCTTGCCGGACCGATCAAACATGAATATCGGCGCAAGGTTCGAACCGGCACAGGTGCGCTCGCCGCATCTCTCAAAAACCCAGATGTTGCCGTCCCGATCGACGTCGACCGCGGACGTGGATCCCCACTTTCTGCCATCGGGGAATTTCGCCCAACCCTCTTCGATACGGTACGGATTGTCCTGCGCGTGGGCGCCCGCGCCTGGCATCGCGACGATCAATGCCACGAGAGGGAATATCATCCGACATAAATGGCGCATTGGATTTACCTCCCTTGCGGTGACGAGTGATGGGAATTTAAATCGATTTCACCCTTCACCTATGAAATTTATTTTCTTGGCGCTGCTCGCTTTCCTCCGTTCCGACGTCAACAAACTGTCGGCCGACTGGGTCACCGGCTGGTCAAATAAATCTTCGTCAGGGATATCCTTTCGAGCCTTGTTGGTCGCCGGCGATAAAAATGTACTCTGACCCGAAGCCTGAAACCCCCATGCGGCTTTCCAGCTGATGCCTACTTCAAAACATTACTCCCATCCGCCGCGGCGATCAGCGCATCGGCATCCTTCTGCAGCAGGAACTTCTGCGCAACCGCGTTGGCCGCGGCTTTTCTGACTGCGGTGACGTAACCCGCGTGGTCGATATAACGCTCTTCGAGCGACAAGCGCGGGTCGCTGTTGGCCAAGCGCTCGGCTTTGGTTTTTGCGAAAGGGATAATGCTGCCGGCGTTCCCGCAAAGCTTGCCCTTGTGGAACGGCCGTGTGCCGTCGGCGATGATGTTCCATCCGAGATAGGTGCCGAGCGGCGCCTCGCGCAGCACGACCGGCACGCCGCCGATTTCATTGCCGTCGGCGTCGACTTTCGGCACCAACGATTTGATGACCTGCTTAATGGGCGGCACAGCATTGCTCGGCACGCCCGATCCGTCGTTCGGATCGAAGCTGGGGCCCCAGTCGTAGTCCAGCACCGGATTGATGAAGCCCGGCTCGGGCATGCTCGCGCGCAACCCCGGAAGCGTCGGGAAACCCATCGCGGTTTTATTGCCGTCCACGAGTTGGCGCTCGCGTAGTGTCGGATAGCGGCTCGCGGGCGGCGGCATGTTGCGTATGACCCAGTCGCGAAAATGCACCGTCAGCGCATTGACCGTCTCGGTGTGCGGCATCGGATTGGTGGGCAGCGCGCCGACGCCGGCGTTGTTGCCTTCGCATTCGACGGGCTTCGCCGCGAGCGCGACGGCGGGCAGGCTGGTGTCGAACCCGCCCACGCCGCCACCGTGCATGGTGCTGCCGATGTAATAGCGGCGCACGTTGTCGGGCAGCGGTATGTCTTCCTTCGGATTCGTGCCCACCCATTCGGGGCTGAGCTTCAGGCCCCAGATTTCTGCAGCGCCGAAATGCTCGATAATTTTCGGGCAGGTCTTGGTCGCGTTGCAGCGGTCAAGGATGCTGCGCGTCGGCAGGCCGCGCGTCTCGTCGGGGTAGGGCACCCACCATTGCGGCCCTTCGCTGCCGGCCATATAGAGCGCGAGCGCGCCATCCGGCTGCGCCCAGCGGAAGTTGAGCGCGATCCGGCGGCCCGCGATGATGGGCCACATGCCGTCGTGCACCTGACGCTTCGCTTCGTCCTGATTGAAACCGAGATGCAGCCAGCCCCTCAGGTAATTGCCGGACTGCGAGCGGCCGCGCGTGATGCTCTTCGTGATGCGACCTGCGAGCGGATTCACGGTGCCGGCATCGTCCTTTTCCGCGAATTTGAAGAACGAAGCGACATCGCGCCACGCAGCGAAACCGATGCCGAGAACGTACGGATCTTTCGCGGTGTACACCACTTGATAGAGCTTTGCCGGATTGAAGCCGCCCTTGAGACAAATCTGCACCGGCAGTTTCGTCAGCGGCAGCGGCGCATCGAACGTGCCGCCGCCGCAGAATTTCCAGTCCGCGCCCGCGATCGATGTTTCACCGGTGACGACGCCTTCCATCGATTCGTGATCGCGTGTGACGAGCGTCGCTTTCGACGTATCGAGGCTCGCCGGCATATAGGGCAGGGGGTTGGTTTGTATGATCAACGGCTGCGCGCCGGGGCCGGAACGGTTGACGATGCGGCCCATGACCGGACCAGTAATGGGGGAGCCGTCCGGATTTTTTGCGACCGGAACCTGCAACCAGTGATTGCCTTCCGTGCTCATCGTGGGGCGCACGGCGGTGCCGAGTCCTTCGCGCATGCTGGCGTTGTCGCCCTGCCACGCGCTCGCGAGCCCGACATCGCCGAAGCCGCGCTCCATCGGCGTGATGGTGAGCGGGCGGCCGCGATTGGGCACGTCGTGCCACATCAGGCCGCTCGCTTTGGACATGTCAACGGGCTTGGTGATGACAAAACTTGCGACGTAGCGGACCTTGCCGTCCGGGTCTTTGCCGAGCGCGATATCCTGAATAATTTTGTTGAGCGGATCGCCGGGATCGAGCTCGCCGAATGCGCGGCCGGCGATTTGCTCGTATTGACCTGCGTCGCCGTAAGCGGCGCACGCCGCGCCTTTGCAAAAAGCCGGCGAGATTTTTTCGTCAATGACGATTTTGGTAATGCGCGCAGTCAGCGGCGCAGCACAAACCAGAATCCCCGCTGCGACTGCAAACGCGGTGGTTAACGATTTGCGCAAGCGTTCAAATAATCTTTCGGACATTACAGCCTCCCCTGGCAGTGGAGCCCAAAAGGATAGATGTCACAAGAAATCGGGGGCCGACAATTATTTCACGCCCTTTCGATCGCCGCCCGGTGATCCAAGAAATTTTAAATACGCTGATGTCGTCTACCACAGCGAAAAACTGTTGACATTGGCGTGGGCGGTTAAAAAGTCACAGATTGAACAGCCGCTTGGCGTTTTTGTACAGGATCTTCTCCTTCACGTCTTCGGACAGCACCGCGTGGTTGCGCAGATGTTCTAAGTTGCCGGGGAACTCGCAGTCCCAGTGGGGAATATCCGACGCCCAGACAAAATGATCTGCGCCGACGTAGTCGATGGTCTGGGGCAATTGCGACTCGCCGGGCTCGATGCTGAAATAGACTTCCGACTTGCGCACCAAGTCGCTGGGTTTTTCTTTCAGCAGCGGCATCTCGACTTCGGCGCGTTTCTCCCAGTGCTCGTCGAGACGGTCCAAATAGTAGGGCAGCCAGGTGGCGCCGATCTCCAGGAAGGCGAAGCGCAGCTTGGGAAAACGCACCGGCACGCCTTGGCAGATCATGCTGGTGAACTGGAGCAGGATGCCGGCGGTAAACGCGTAGGCATGCACTTCGGCGAACGTGTTCAACCCCTCGGCGCCGAGCTCGCGCGACCAACTGCGGGTGCCGTGAATGCCGAGCACCGCGCCGCAGCGTTCCGCCGCCGCGTAAACCGGGTCGTAGAAGGAATCACCGAGTGCGAGCGGTAAACCGACCGGGAGAATCTCGAAGGCGGTGATGCCCAATACTTTTACCGCGCGTTCTAATTCTTCCGCCGCCGCCTGGGGCGAGCGCAGCGGTAACACGCCGACGCATTTGACGCGCTTGGACAGCGCATTGTAGTCGGCGGCGAAGTGATCGTTGCAGGCGCGCGCCACGGCGATCTGGAACTGGAGCTCCTGAAGACGGACGACGCTGCCCGAGCCGGTGGGAAAACAGACCGCGGTCTCGATGCCATGCTCGTCGAGAATGTCGTGCCACTTACCGACCTGCTCGCGCGCCGACAGCTTGCTCCAGGTCAGCTCGGTGACGAAGCGGCCGAACATATAATTATCCCAGGGCTGGTCGCCCGGCCGCAGCGCCGTCGTGCGCAGATTCCACGGCGCTTTTAAGTGTTTGCGGATTTCGCTTTCTCTCTCGATGACATGGCCGTCGGCATCGATGGCGGTTATCTTGCTCATGGTTTCACTCCTTTGGGAATTTCGGATTCGGATATTTCTCCCGCAAAGTCGCAAAGACGCGAAGTTCGGCGGCTTGCCGCGCTAGGGCACAGGCCCTAACGTCCGCCGTAGGCCGCGCTTTTGTCGGTTGCCGTCTCCCAAGTCCGCCGGGCGATCTTTATGGCGCTCGGTTGGGGGAGGTTTTTCATTTGAAAAAAAACGCTGGCGTTGCCGCCGAGAATGCTTTCTTTCTGTTCAAAGCTCAAATCGCGCGCTTCAACGATATCCTTCACCGAGTCGGGGAAGTTGCAATCCCAATGGCAATAATCGGAAGCGTAGCACACCGTGCCGGCGCCGCGCGCTTGGAGCACGCGGTCGAGGCCGCTCTCTTCCGATTCACAGGTAACGATTAACTGCTCGCACTTGATGATCTCGCTCGGCCGGCGCTTCAAGTCGGGCATCTGCGGCGCGAGCTTTTCCAGATGTTCGTCGAAACGCTCCATCCAGAACGGCAGCCAGCCGGCGCCGCCTTCCATGAAGCCGACTCTGAGTTTAGGGAAGCGATCGAAAACCCCTTCACCGATCATATGCATCATGGCGATCATCAGCTCGAAAACGAACGCGGTCATGTGCACGTAAGGGTACTTGAAAAAGCGCGGGCTGCCGGCGGCCATCACGCCGGAGACACCCGGTATGCCTTCATGGCCCGTCTGCGGATGGACGCTCAGAGTCATGCCGAGTGTTTCCGCTGCTTCATAGATCGGCATGAACATCGGATCCCCCAGGTTCCAACCATAAACGTTGGTCGGCAACATGGCGGAGATGGCGCCGCCCCTGGCGAGATAGTCCAATTCCTTAACCGCCAGCTCCGGTGCTTGGCAAGGAATCAAGCCGACGGCGCGCAGCCGTTGGGGGTTCGCCGAGCAATACTCCAGCAACCAATCGTTCACCACTCGGCACAACGCCGCGGCGAACTCGCCGTTCATCAGTCCGTTGACGGTGAGCGCGATCGGTGTGCCGAATAAAATCGCCACGTCGATGCCTTCCAAGTCCATGTCTTTCAACCGGGCGAGCGGGTCCGTCATGCCGGGGCGCGACTTGCGGGCTTTCTCGGTGAATGGCCCGGTGACTCCCGGCGCCGGTCCCTGGGAGGGCGACCAGATCCGCCCTTCGATGAGATTACGCGTGTAGCCGAGGTTGTCTTTGACTCTGATCGGCGCTTGAGAACGCCACTTGTCGGGCAATCGTTTGGCGAAATCGATCTCGCCCTCAGACACATGGCCGTCGGCGTCGATCACCAGCACATTGTCGAAATTGTCCATGGCTTTTCCCTCCGATGATTTGCCTTACCATAGCCGATAGTTGCGCGGTACAGGCAACAAAATTCCGAGCTCACCACGAAGGTCACGAAGGTCGGAATACTTAATAGCCGAAGCCTTCGGGCTCTTCGTGGTGAAGGGATTCTTTCTCATTTGCCCGCGTCCAGCTGCTTGACCAAACGGTCGTCGAAAAACTGCGCCGGTTTGGCTTTCTTCGCTTCGGGAATCGTCTCGGATAAAAAGTCGAGCATGCCCTGGACGCCGGGCTCGGAGATCGTCAGCTCGCGGCGAAAGCCGGCGCGGCGGTAAAATTCATAGGACCGGTCCAGCGCATCGGGATCGGTTTCCTTGTTGTATTTGGCGATCACTTTGAGGCTGAAGTTTTTGTCGCCATTGTAGCGATCGATACCGCTGCGCAAGCTGCGCAACAGTGGCAGTAGCCGGCCCCTCAACTCGTCGAAGCGACTGCGGCGGATGACGATGCCGACGTTTTGATAGGGCACATCCAATAGGCTGGTCAGCTGGTGATAGCCCATTTTTTCCAATTGGAAACTCGCCGGCGGGCTGGCGATACCGGCCATGACCTGGCCGGCATGGAGCGCGGCGATCACATACACGCTGCTGCCCACCGGAAACAGCTGAACATCTTTGGCGCCAAGGCCGATCTTCTTCAGGGAAACCAGAGTGGCATAACCGCCAGGCGTTGCCGGTCTGTCGGTGCCGACAATTTTGCCGCGCAGCGCCTCGGCGTTGGCGATGCCGGGACGGCCGTAAAAATTCCAAATCATGGTATTGAGCAGGCCACAGATGAACACCAGATCATGGCCGCGCAGCGCTGCCGTCAGCACCGGCGCGGCGGACATCTGCACGGCATCGAGTTCGTTGGCGAGCAGCGCCGGTACCGCCACGCTGGCGGTCATCGACAAGATCTCGACATCGAGACCTTCTTTAGCGATGGCGCCGGTTTCCTTGGCCATCCAGAGCGGCGCCATGGTTACCGAATTGCTCAAGTAGGTGATGCGCAGCGGGCGGCTTACCGCCGCCGTCACGACTTTCGGCCAGGTAGCGCCGATCATTGCGGCGCAAACCATCAGGTGGATAGGCCAGCGGTTTCTTAGAGGTAACAATCGGACGATACTTCGAATACCGCGCTCTCCGCAGTGCGACGACGATTGCTTTTTGGAGATTTCCCGCATGATCATGGCGATCTTGATTGGCCGTAGGTCTACTACAGCTGCTTCGCGTCGTGCAACCGAAAATTGTCGAACTGGAGTCGCGTATTCTGGCAACGCTGCAAGGTTCGACACGAATTATCCGCGTCAAGACGTAAAGCACGCAAAGTCTGGCGAGCAGAAATTATTTTACGCCAGCGGCTTGAAGATACTTGAGTTCGACGAAACGGTCGGCAGTGGGCAAGGGCTGTTTCAACAACCCGGCTTCAGCCATGAATGCGATCACTTGGCCGAGGCCATTGACGTTGATCTCGCCTTGCACGGGCAGGACATGTCGTTCAGGTTCGAAAAACAGCGCGAGGGTTTGCTGGGCGATGTCGGCTGGGGTGTCGGTGGTTTCGACGATGGTTTTCACGACCGATTTACGGTTGGCCGGATCGCGGATGAACTTGAACGTAGCGCCGAGCGCGCGGATGTAGCGCACCACGGCGTCGCGATTTTTCTCCGCCCAGGAGCGGCGCACGGCCGTCACGGTGTAGAGAAAGTCGGGCACGGCGTCGTTGGAAATTCCCAGGACGCGAAATCCTTCTTTCTCGGCGATCAAGTCCTGCGGCTGGCCGAGCGGCACGGCGTCACACTCGCCGCGTTTGAGACAGTTCCAGCGCGTCGGTGTGCCTTCGATGATTTTGACGCGAAAGTCGCCGTTGTTCACGCCATGCAACGCCAGCAATCTGCGTGTCGAGATTGAAATCGTCCCAGCCTCGTCGGCCAGGCCGATCAATTTGCCTTTGAGATCGGCGAAGTTTTTGATTTCCGGTTTGACCACCAGACTGTAGATCGGATTGGTGAACTCGGCAGCGATGGCGACCGCGTCGGAGCCATTGAGCGCGGCGCGGATCAAAAACGGCACGGCGACATGGGTGACATCGACGGTGTCGTCATGCAGCGCGTCGATCATCTTGTCCGAACCGCCGGGGAGCGGAATGATAATTTTGAAGTTCAAACCTGCGCGGCGAAAGAAACCTTCCCGTTCGCCGACGAAGATCGGCAGCGAGAAGATGCTCTTAGCCGCGGAAATCGCCTGGCCGTAGCGCAGTGGAATGGATTGCGCGGCAGCTTCGGCTTGAACACTGAGCGTAGAAGTAAGACGAGCGAGACAATGAACCCGTACTGCCAATCACGGCGAAGCTGGATTCCCGCGAGCGTGGGAATGACGGATGGCAACCGTGGCATGGCGGAGTTTCAGCGCGGCGTCTGATCGTGATCGCGGCTACTTCGCGCCGATCCGCTGCATGGTGCATTCGATCTCGACGGCGGTGGGCGGGGTTTTGCTCGGGCGCGTCTTGAGCAGCGTCTTGGCTTGTTTGTAACCTTCTTTGACGCAGGAGATGGTTACGTTGGTGGGCGAGATATCTTTGCCGAAGCCGGGGATGCGATAGGCGCCGGCGGCGTTGGTACGGGCGACGATGGAAGGCCGGCCTTTGATATCGGCGGTGACTTTGGCGTCACGGATGGTCTTGCCCGCGGTATCCTTGACGAAGCCAAAGTAATTGGGCCCGTCGTCATGGTCGTGATCGTCCGCGCCGGCTTCGCCGCCGGCGAACGCCGCGCTGGAAAGAGCCAAAAGCAAATAGGCGAAAAGAGTGGCGGCAAGATTGGCGCGGGCGGTAGGTGATTTCATAAACATCCCCGTTTTCTATTGGCAGCTCCCGAAGTTCTTATCGCAAGAAAAAGCTCCTGAGTAGATAGGCGAAATTTATCATGACGAGCGACGGGATCAACCACGACCACAGCGGCCCGATGCGCGCGCTGACAGCGCCCGGTAGTCACGAAGTCACCGCCGCGATGACCCATGCGCCGAGGGCGGCGCTGGCGACCAACCGTACCAGTTCATGGCTTCGACCGTCTTTGGATTTGAAAAACTCGGGACCTGGGCGAACCGGCAGCCAGACGCCGATGGCCTGGTGCGTGATAGCGCCGAGCAGAGCGACGGCGAGAAGCCCCTGGATTATCAGCAGTACGATCATCATGAGAAACCCGCTTTCGCTTGTCATTTACTCCATGTCGCGGGTGGTTGTCCAGTCGGTTTAACAAACGGCGCGATACTGGACAAGATCGAGTAGCTGAGATAGCAAGGGGGCAAGCGGCATTCGGCAGTCAGATGTCAGAAATGTTTACTATTCTTTATTCCTAACTCCTTGATCGATTCTAGCGGGAGGTTGCGATGATTATTTTGCATGTGACGATTCAAGTGAAGCCGGAGCATGTTGCGGAGTTCTTGGAAGTGGTCCGCTACGATGCCGAGCATTCGGAAAAGGATGAGGCCGGCTGCCTGCGCTTCGACGTGATTCAAGACCGCGACGATGCCAATCGTTTCTATTTCTATGAAATCTATCGCGATGAGGCGGCGTTGGCGGCCCACCGCGAGACGCCGCACTTCAAGTATTACGCCGAGAAGACTCAGCCTTGGCTGGCCGCGCCGCCGGAGCGCCGCTTCGGCAAGAATCTGATTCCAGCTGACGCGGCATGGCGTTAGTGGATTTGCATCTGCGTGTCACATAGAAATATTTAAACCTAACTTAGTTCCGGTTTCACAGCGGAAAGTCCAACCGGAGGATCGTATGAAAGTTTCACGGGCGGTCAATGTTGTCGTCGGGTTATTGTTTGTCGCCACTAGTATTGTCGGTGCTGCTTCAGCTCAGGAAAAGATTCGGCTATCCCATAGCGCCTTGGAAACCAGCAATGCCGTGTGGTTTATCGCCCAGGAGCTGGGCTTCTACAAGAAACAAGGCTTGGACTCTGAACTACTTTTCATCCCCAGCACCACGACCAGTTTGACGAGTCTGCTGGCGGGGGATGTGCATGTCGCCAATGTGTCGGGAGGGGCGGTGGCGAGCGCGGTCTTGGCTGGCGCGCAGATCGCCATTGTCGCGTGTTATCTCAATTCACTGCCATACGAGTTGGTGGTCAATGAGTCGATAAGATCGGCGGAGGAACTCAAGGGCAAAAGTCTCGGCATCAGCCGCCTCGGCAGCGCTTCGGACGTGGCGGCGCGGGCGCTACTGCGCGGTTTGAACCTGGAACCGGACAAGCAGGTGCCGATCATGCAAGTCGGCGGATCGTCGGAACGGGCCGCGGCCTTTCGCGCGGGACGCATCGCCGGATTCCCGTCGCCGCCGGGAGTCATTCACCTGACCAAAGGGATGCCGCATCGAATATTGATCAGCACGGCGGACTTCAAGCAGCGCTTCGAGTTTCCGTATATTTGCGCGGCGACAACGAAAGCTTATTTGCAGAAGAACCGAGAAACCGTTAAGAAAGTTATCATGGCGCATATCGAGGCGGTGCATTTTGTCAAAACCCGTAAAGACGAGAGCAAGAAAATCATGGCCAAGTACGCCAGGACCAACAACGAGGACTACTTGGAGTCCGCCTACAGGCGAGCGCGAAACTTTACGATGTTGTGCCTCTGGTGACCCGGCCCGGGGTCGAAATTCAGATCCGCGAGGCGAAGCGACCGCCGCAAGTCCGGCGCGCCACTGCGCTTCGAAGACATGGTCGACGAAAGCATCGTCCGTGAGTTGGACAAGAGCGGATTCATCGACAAAGTCTATAAGAGATGACGCCGCCGACTCTAACGCCGACTCTACCGCTTGAAGTCATCTGCGCTCCAGTCGCCGCGAACGGCACTGTAAACCGGATCGTCAATAGTCCCGCATGAGCCGCTGCGGGCGCCAGTGATGGGCGCGGTGGGCTGCGATGTAATCCGCGCGGGCGAATAGTTTGATCAGCACGACGCCGGCGATGAAGCCGCCGATATGCGCCCAAAAGGCGACGCCACCCATGTCGCCCGGTGAGAAGAAGCCGCTCAAGAGCTGGAGGACGAACCAGTAGCCGAGCATGGCCCAGGCGGGCAGGGCGATCGATGTGAAGAAAATAAAGATCGGCACCAGCGTGTAGACTTTCACACGCGGATAGAGCACCAGATAGGCGCCCATGACTCCGCTGATCGCGCCCGAGGCGCCAACCATGGGGATGATCGAGTCGGGACTGACAATCACTTGGCCAAGTGCCGCCGCCAAGCCTGTGAGCAGATAAAATGCGATGAAGCGCAGATGTCCCATGGAGTCCTCGACATTGTTGCCGAATAGCCACAGGAACCACATGTTGCCGATCAGGTGCATCCAGCCGCCATGGAGAAACATCGACGTGATCAGATGAGATACTTGACGGCCGGGATCGGTCAGACAGACAGTGCCCGGCCCCATTGGAAAGGCCTGGCCCGGTGGCAGTAACCCGGTCAGTTCACCGGGAATCAGGCCGAGGTTGCAGACCGATCTGGCCAAAGATAAGTCGGCGCCGGCGCCTTGCACGAACAACCAACTGGCGATGTTCAAGACGACGATGGCGCCGGTGACTAGGGCGGGGTGCTGGGTTTCATTTTCATCGCGATAGGGAATCATGGTTAACTTCTTAACCCAATTTTGAACAAAAGCCGAGGAACTTTCGTGAAATCCGGCACCAGCAGATATCGCGCAAACAATGTCGTTTAGGGGCTGTGATCGTCGCCCGGACATTTTAGTACGACTGTCAAAGTCGACCGGAGCATTACAATCTCTGCGCTGATGGGGTCGGACCGCGCGCCGCGGCTGCTTGATTGTTTCGGAAACCCACCGCAAAATGGCTTGACGCGATGGACAAGACTCGGCGGCGCCATTGGCCGGCGGCTTGCTGATAGCGAAAGGGAAAGGAATTATCGCGCTATGATGGATCGAAAAACCCAGATACTGGAGCGACTGCGGCAGCAGCAGGATGCCAACGCCAATGGAGCCGGGGCCGCGCCGGGGCCGGTCATAGCGTTGGATGATCGTAGGATGGGTCCAGAGGCCGAGATCGAGCGCCTTAAAGCACAGCTGGCCAATTTAACCGCGGACCTGGATAATCTTCGCGCCGAAAACCAAAAGTTAACCGCGGATAAGCAGATCCTCACTGCGGAGCTGTTGGAGATGAAACTGGTAATGAGCAAGCTCCAGGCCGATGAACTGCGCGAACTCGAGAAGGGCAATTCTTGGTTGCGGCCGTTCAAAATGCTGCTTTGAGTGCGCCTAGATAAAGTGATGGGTGCGCCGAATAGGTACCGCGTCGATTTCGTAGCAATTCAGCCATAATCACGCCAGCGCGAGCAGCGCTTCTCGGTGCGATGTCGATACGCCGCGCCGCCGCCACCGGGCGTATGCCATGCGCCCCTACGATCGGAATTCTGCTTGGATCTATTTTGCGTGAGCTACTACCGTTGAGAATCTTCGTAGCATCGACAAATTCTCCTGGTGATCGTCGCCGGTGACCATGACTGATTCGGATCGGCAACCAAAGGGAATTGCCCCGACAATTTCGGGTCTTTTTTGCGACCTTTTGCCTTCTCTGCGGCTATTTGTCCGAATCAATCTTTTTTCTCTGTGATCTCTGAGCCCTCTGTGGTGAACCTTTCCGGCCTTTCTCGGTTGCGGCTCGCCAGGCTAAATCAAAAGCTCTAGACAATCTCAGTCATTCACCATAGATATCCGTTCAAGGAACGAGAATGGCCGCCGCAAATTTCTTTCAACGCAGCGGATTTCGTTTGTCGGATCGGAGGGAGCATGAGCACTAAGGGGCGGGCGGCGATTTATGTAGAGGCGAAAAAACCATTGGTGGTCGATGAGGTTGAATTTGCCGATCCCGGAGCGGATCAGGTTTTAGTAAAGCTCTTTGCCAGCGGCGTCTGCCACTCACAGCTGCACACCATGCAGCGGCCGGCGCGCAAGGGGCAAAGTCTGCCGGCCTTGCTGGGCCATGAGTCCACTGGCGTCGTCATCGCCAAGGGGCGGGATGTTACCCATGTTAAGGAAGGCGATCATGTGATCACCACCTGGGTCGATCGCGACAGTGCGACTACCAACCAGCCGATGGTGTCGCACGCGCTCAACGACCGCACGCAGTACAACGCCAACTGGAAAGGCAAGAATGTGATGCATTCGGCGGCCACCTGGGCCGAGTACGCCATCGCCCAGGAGCGGGTTGTGCTACCGATGCCAAAGGATCTGCCCACCGATGTTACCTCGATCGTCGGTTGCGCCGTCATGACCGGCGCCGGCGCGATCATTAACACCCTGCAAACGCGGCCCGGGCAATCGGTCGCCGTATTCGGCGCCGGCGGCATCGGCCTGTGCGCAATCTCGGCGGCGGCGGTGGTCGATGCCTATCCGATTATCGCCGTCGACATCGATTCACAAAAGTTAGCCTTCGCTCAGCGCATGGGCGCGACCCATGGCGTCAACGCGAAGGAAGGCGACGCGGTGCAAGCGATCAAGGATATAACCGGCGGCGGCGCCGACTATGCGATCGACGCCATCGGCTTGCCATTGACGCAGGAGCAAATCCTGCGCTCGGTCCGGCCAGGATTTTCCGGGCTCAATCAAGGCGGTATCGCGCTGCTCGTCGGCATCACGCCGCCCGATGCGAAGGCGCTCATCGACACCAGCTTGTTCATCGGCAATCGCTCGTTCAAACGCACCAGCGGCGGCGATTGCAAACCGGAGCGCGATTTTCCGATCTTCCTGCGCTGGTTTCGCGACGGCAAGCTGAAGCTGAACGAGCTGATTACCAACCGTTACAAACTGGAGCAGATCAACCAAGCGGTCGACGACCTGGAACATGGTCGAATATTAGGGCGAGCCATTTTGACGTTCGATTGATCGAAGAAGAGTTGGCCGCAAAGAACGCAAACTGCGACAAAAAATTCTCAGGGGAAATTTCGCATCTAGGGTGAAAATATTTCGCCTACTGATTGATGGCGAAAATGGAACGACAAATGACGACAAAAGCTGCTGATAACAATGCCGCCCGTTCGGTTGCCCGCGATACCATTCGTTCGCGTCTGGTGCTCGAAGTGGCATCCGAAATGATCGAGCAAGAGGACTGGCCCAATCGCCAGGCGCGGGTGAGCTTGCGGCCCCAGGGCGCGGCAGAATGGGCCGTTAACATGATCGCCAGCGATGGGCCGGCAGCGCTCGAGTTGGTGGCGCGCGGCGAGATGCAACTGGCGATCAGCAATCCGGCGATGTATCTGGCGCTGGCGGTGCGCGGCACTGGGCCGTATAAAAAGCCGATTCCGCTGCGCGCGATTACGATCATTCCTTCGCCGGACCAGCTCGCCTTCGCCGTGACCGAAAAGACCGGCGTGAAGTCGCTGCACGAGATTCGCGAGCGGCGCATGCCTTTGCGCGTGTCGGTGCGCGGCCAGCGCGATCATGCGCTGCATCCGATCACCGACGAAGTCTTGAAGGCGGTAGGTTTCACCCTCGACGATATCGTTTCTTGGGGCGGGCAGGTGCGCTATGACGACGGCCTGCCGATGAAGAGCAACCGCTTCGGCGCCATGCAGCGCGGCGAGGTCGACATGATCGTCGACGAAGCGGTGCGCGGCTGGGCCAACCAGGCCCTCGACGCCGGCATGCGCATGCTGCCGCTCGATGAAGAGATTCTAACCAAGATGGAGACGCTCGGCTTGCGACGCGCGGTCATGCCGGTTGCGCGCTATCCCAAGTTGGGCAAGGATCTGCCGACATTGGATTTCAGCGGCTTCGCCGTCTACACCCATGCCGATGTGCCGGACGAAGTGATCACGTCGATCTGCGCTGCGTTGGAAGCGCGCAAGGAGCGCATCGGCTGGCAGGAACCGGGACCGCTGCCGCTGGAAAGAGGCTGCCGTGACACCGCTGACGGGCCGTTGGTGATTCCGCTTCACCCGGCGGCGGAAAAATTTTGGCGCGGGCAGGGTTATCTGGGCTAAACGGGAAATCTTTTATGGAATGTTACTGAGTCCACGCACACCGTGCGCGGTTTCTGTGCCCTGTGCACGGCCCACTGCGCGACGATTGCGACTGTGACCGATGGCAAAGTCGTCCGGCTCGAAGCCGATGCCGATCATCCCAACGGCGGGGTGTTCTGCCTCAAGGGTAAAGCCGCGCCGGAACTAGTTTACCATCCAGATCGGCTCAATTACCCGCTCAAACGAACCCGGCCGAAAGGCGACAGCGATCCGGGCTGGCAACGGGTTAGCTGGGACGAAGCGCTCGATGACATCGCGCAGCGTTTGAATGCCATTCGCGAACGCGACGGCGCGCGCGCGGTCGCCCTCGCCAAAGGCACCGGCGGCGGCACTTCGGTTTCCGATGCCGAGCGCTGGCTGGCGCGCTTGCTCAATCGCTTCGGCAGTCCCAACTGGACGTCGACGACTCACGTCTGCAATTGGCACAAGGATACCGGCTTCACCTACACGTTCGGTGTGGAAATCCCGACGCCGGATGTCGCGCACAGCGGCGCCTTTTTACTCTGGGGCCACAATCCGAGCTCGACCTCGTTGATCCTGGCCCACGACATCGTCGCGGCGCGCAAAGCGCGGCATGAAAATCGTCGCGGTGGACCCGCGGCGCGTCGGCATCGCGGCGCAGGCGGACGTGCTCTTGCAAGTGCGGCCGGGCACCGACGGCGCGCTGGCGTTGGCGATGATCGACGTGGCGATCACAGAAAAGCTTTTCGATGACGGCTTCGTGCGCCAATGGACCAACGGATCTTTTTTGATTCGTTTGGATACCGGCGCGGCGTTGACCGAAGCCGATTTGACCGAGAGCGGATCTGTAAATCGATTTGTTGCCTGGGATGAAATCGCCAATGCGCCGATTCTCTACGATTCGTTGACCGGAGGCTTTGAACGCCAGCCCGGCCGCCTGTCAATTGCCGGTGCGCGCAAGGTTATGGGCAAAGATGGCGGTGCGCTTGCCTGCGAGCCGGCGTTTGCCCGCCTGGCCGCACTGGCGGCGGAGTTCACTGCCGAGAAATCATCAGTCGATTACCTGGGTAGCGCCCGACAAAGTTCGCCAAGCGGTGCGCCTGCTGGCGGCGAATCGGCCGGTCAGTATGTTCATGCACAACGGTGTCGGCCAGCACACCAACGCGACGCAAACGAGCCGGGCGATCGCGACGTTCTATGCGCTCTTCGGCGACATCGATCGGCAGGGCGGCAACGTGGTTTTTCCTAAAGCGCCGCTCAATGCGATGTCGGGAAAAGAGTTTCTTCCCAAAGAAATGGCGCAGCAACGGATTGGCCGCGAGCGCAAACCGCTCGGCCCGCCGGCCAAACCCGGCAACTGCGCGGCCTACGATATTTTCACCGCGGTGCTCGAAGGCCGGCCCTATCCGGTGAAAGCACTGCTCAATTTCGGTTCGAACACGATCATGTCCACCGGCGACTCGCAAAGAGCGCGCGAAGCATTTTGCGCGGTGGATTTCGCCGTCGCCGCGGAACTATTCATGACGCCGACCGCGGAGCTGTGCGATTACGTTCTGCCGGCGACGAGCTTTCTCGAGATGGCCACGGTGTCGAATGATTTCAAGCATCGAGAGCAGGGAAGGCGCCACGTGCAATATCGGCCGGCGGTCGTCGCGCCGCTGGCCGAACGGCGTTCCGATACTTGGATGGTTTTCGAGTTGGCGAAACGACTGGGGTTCGCCGATGATTTTTGGCAGGGCGACATCGACGCGGCGTATGAACAGGAATTGGCTGCCGCCGGTATCACGTTAAATCAACTCAAGGCTTCGCCCGGCGGTATTACCGATTCCGGCCACGCCGCGCTATCAGAAATTTGCCACGCCGGACAAATCCGCCACGCCGCGCGGTTTCAACACGCCGGATAAAAAAGTCGCGGTTTACTCGCACACCTTCGCGGCGCATGGATTTGCGCGCGCTGCCCGAATATGTCGAACCGATGGTCAGCCCCGTCAGCCGTCCCGACGTTGCCAAGGAATATCCGCTGGTGCTGACCAACGCCAAGTTTACCACTTACATTCACAGCCAGTTGCGCGGCTTGACCGAGTCTGCGCAAAGTGTCGCCCCATCCCAGCGCCGACATTCATCCCGAGACCGCGGCGCGTTTTGGTATCACGGACAAAAGCTGGATGGTCATCGAAAGCCCGCGCGATTCGATTCGCGCCAAAGCGCGCGTCACCGACGCGATCGCGCCGGGCGTAGTGTGCTGCCAGCATGGCTGGTGGCAAGAGTGCAAGGCGTTGGAGCTGCCGGGTTACGATTCCTACGGCGCCGGTTCGGCCAATCCGAGTCTGCTGATCGGTTCAGATATCGCCGATCCGATCAGCGGCTCGCTGCCGCATCGATCGTTTCTGTGCCGTGTCCGACCGGCGCCGTAGCAGGTGAAAAATATTTTCGATACGCACCACGCCATGTCGACTCATTCAGTCGCCGTCCGAAACGATTCGGATCGATCATTTACGGTTCAATTCATCTCGTTCTACCGCCATCGCTACGACAGGTATTTTTCCACCTTGATTGCATTCACGGTTTGGCGAATAAAAAGCGATTCGTTAGCTCGACGCGCCGCAAGTGACGCATGGAACCGATAAAAATCAGGAGGATAGTTATGAAGCTTTGGCTATCTCTGCTCGTGATTGGGGCGCTCATTATCGTCGCCGTTGGGCGCAAAGACAGCAGCGTGGGTGCCGCCAGCGCCCCGCCACCTAGCATGGGCTTCTTTGTCACGAGCGCGAAGAGCAAGACCGGAAACCTTGGGGGCCTGGTTGGCGCCGACCGCATCTGTCAAACCTTGGCCGCCGCTGCCGGGCAGGGAGATAAAACGTGGCGAGCCTACTTGAGCGCGGAGCGGGACCCTGCCAACAACAATAATCCGACCAATGCCCGCGACCGGATCGGCAACGGCCCCTGGTTCAACGCCAACGGCCTAATGGTCGGCAACGATCTCGCCGACCTTCATGCACGCCGGGGGAATTCTATCCTCCTTGTCGACGAGCGTGGCCAGATGGTCCCGGGTAACTGGCCAAACTCACCCAAGCCCACCGAGCACGACGTTCTAACTGGCTCGACAGCCGAAGGGACGGTCATGGCTGGGAAAACTTGCAACAGTTGGACGTCGGAATCTCCCGACATGCAGGCGCAAATAGGTCACCTGGACGGGATCGGACTTGGCGGCAATACGGCTGGAGCCTCGGCCTCGTGGAACTCCGCCCATGAAAATCAAAGTTGCGCCGATACCTCTCCGCGCGGAGGGGCGGGACGTTTTTATTGCTTCGCAGTGAAGTAAGCGGCGAAACTCCTCTAATAAATTAGTTTGCAAGGAGCATCTGGTCCATGAGCACCGATCGATGAACGAAAACCAAACTTGCCTAACCTGCGTACATTCTTCCGTTACCGAAACTCCGCTAAAACTTCCCGCGCGAATAGTTGCAGCATTTCCGAGTGCCGTTCGAGACTCGGATAAATAAACTTGATTTCAAAGTGAGACACGCCGGCGTCGCTGTAGGCTTTGACCTGGCGGCGGATTTCTTCCGGTGAGCCGATCAGACTGACGGCGGCGAGCTGTTCCACGCTCATCATTCTTTCGAATGTGCTCTGACCGATGGCGAGCGTGCCGTAGCCGTCTTGGCGGGCTTTGGCGCCGTCTTGGTCGATGCAGCCGTAAACCTCGATGCCGAGATGGATTTTTTCGGAATCTCTGCCGTGGGTTTCCGCCATTGCTTTTACTTCGCCGAAGCGTTTGCCGATGTCTTGCGGCAGCAGCCATGCCGGCAGCCAACCGTCGCCCAGGGCTGCTGTTCTTTTCATCGCGGCTTCGGTCCAGCCGCCGACCCACAGTGGCGGGTTGGGTTTCTGTAACGGTTTGGGACAGATCTCGGCGTTTTCGAATTTGACGAACCGGCCGTCGTAGCTTGCCGGGTGATCGGTCCAGATGGTTTTCATCGCGCGCAGGTGATCGTCGGCGATCTTGCCGCGCTGTTTTCGATCCACGCCGAGCACTTCATACTCGCGCGACTTGATCGTCGACGGCGAGCCGATGCCGACGCCGATGTCGAGGCGGCCGTTGCATAGCACGTCGAGGGTGGCGATCTGTTTGGCGGCCAAAAGCGGATTGCGGCAAGGGACGACGACGCAGGCGATGCCGAGGCGAACTTTGTCAACTTGCCCGGCGATGAAGGCCAGCGACGTCATCGCTTCAAAAAAGTCCGGGCTCGCATTGCCGGTGTGCGAGTCGTCGGAGCCTGAAGAAATATGCGTGCGATGAATCTCGTCGGACCAGGTCAGATGATCGTGCACCCAGACCGAGTCGAAACCGAGGGCCTCGGCTTCCCGGGCCACCTGCAGCATCGACTGCGGCGATGCCAGCGGGCCGGAGTTGGGAAGGCGGACGCCGAAGGTGATTTTGTTCTGGTTGCTCATATTGGATGCTCCTGTGGATCAAGAAGTATTACGAAGATAATGACTCATGCAACCAAGCGAAACGATCCCAATCGAAGCAGCGACGATCGGTAAATAATTGCACGGTAGGTGGAGGCACAACGCGTCGATGCCTATGGTTAGAAACGATGGGTATGGCTGCGCTCCACCCATCCTACGTCTGACTTGCTAGGATGGCAATTGAGTTGCGAATCGCGTTGCCAGCGCGCCGCGGCGCTGGCATAGTCGGGGCTATGAAACTTTCGCGCACTTCGATTTTGCTGCTCTGCACGGCCGCTGGAACGATAACGTCAATCAGCATGAACACATTCAGTCTGTTCCTACCGCCGATTGAGCACGAATTTGCCGTATCGCGCTCGTTGGCGACGGTGCCTTACATGGTGGCGATGTTGGGGTGGGGCGCGGGAGCGCTGCTGTTCGGCAAGTTGGCCGACGATCTGGGGCCGCGGCCCGTGATCATTGGCGGTATCCTGTTAATGGCCAGCGGCTACGTCGGCATGGGCTGGTCGCGAAACCTTTGGCAGTTGTCGCTGACCTACGGCTTGATGGTGGGTCTAGCGATGGGCGCGTGCAGTCAAGCAATCTTGTCGTTGATCGTTTCCAAACATTTTGCCGCGACCAATCGCGGCCTCGCGGTCAGTGTGGTTCAGATCGCATCGCCCTTGAGTCCTTTGCTGTTCGCGCCGGTGATTTATTTTTTGATTCGCGCCTACGATTGGCGCATGGCGGCGCTCGCTTCCGGCGCGATATTATTCTTCGTCGCGCTCCCGCTAGCCTGGTTCGGCGCGCGCGACCCCGCTGGGTCGCAGGCAGGCCGTGGCCCGCGTGTTCCGTGGAGCGCGTGCGTGCCTTATCTGCGCAATCGCTCGATGCTGGTGCTCTTTGCCGTAAGATTCTCCTGCGGCGTGGCATTTTTTCAAATCGCCCATCTGGTCGCATTGACCATGAGCAAAGGCTTTGACGCCGCCACCGGCGCCAAGGCGGTGAGCGTCTTTGGCGCCGGCGCGGTGGTGTCGGCGTTGCTCTTCGGCTGGCTCTCGGATCGCTACGGAAGAGCGCCGATGTTGGGCCTGAGCTATCTCACGCGCGGCGTCGGCACGCTGCTTATGGCGCTCGATATCAGCAATGTTTATGTTTACTACGCCGTAGTCGCGCTGGCCATCGGGCCGACGTTCGGCACGGTGGCGGTGGGCAATGTTTTGTTCTACGAGCTGGTCGGACCGCGTATGGCCGGGATGATCCTCGGCATGAGTTTCATCGTGCACCAGATCGGCTCGGCCGCGGGACCGATGATCGCGAGCATCACTTACGACCGCACCGGCAGCTACGATGGTTTCCTGGTGGTGATGAGCCTGGTGCTGCTGGCTTCCGGGCTGGCGCTGTTTCTTGAGAAGAATACCGACGCCGTGCCGGTCGGCGCGGCCTCCGCGGCTAGTCCGTCGTAAACTAAAACCGCGGACGCTCAGCTCATCAATCTGCCGCCCGACACATTCAATGACTCTCCCGTCGTGTGCGACGAATCGCTCGAGGCCAAGAACAGTGCCGCGTTGGCGACTTCCTCATGTTTGGCGTACTTGCGCAGCGGCGTGAGGGCGAGGATTTGCGCCTCATGGGCTTCGACCGTCATGCCCAAGTTTTTGGCGCGCTGGGCGTACATTTCGCGCAGGTCGGGTTCGTCCATGCCGCCGGGGCAGATGATGTTGGCGCGGATGCCGTGCGGGCCGTACTCCTTGGCGATAGTCTGCGTCAGGCCGACCACGCCCCATTTGGCGGCGCACAGCGAGCCGCGCATCGCCATGCCTTCGCGGCCGGCGGTGCCGGAGATGCTGACGATGCTGCCGCTCTTCTGCTTGACCATTTGTTTCAAGACCGCGCGGCAGCAGAGAAATACCAGCTTCAAATTGTAAAGAATCACGTCGTCGAATTCTTTGTCGCTGATCTCGGTCACCGCCACCAATGGACCGCGAAAACCGGCGCTGTTGACCAGCACATCGATCTTGCCGAAGCGGCGCACGGTTTCGTCGACCAAGTTGTTTACCTGCCGGTCGTCGCTGCAGTCGGCGGTGATGGCGACGGCTTTGCCGCCGTTTTGATTGACCGCCTGCGCCACCGCGTCGAGTTCGGTTTTCATCTTTTCAAGATCGACCAGGACGAGGCTCGCGCCTTCCTTAGAAAAAGTGTGGGCGATGGTTTCGCCGATGCCGCGCGCGCCGCCGATGATCAGGGCTACTTGGTTTTGTAATTTCATGAGGCCAACTCCTTCAATGCGAATGTGGGTTCGATGCTACAATAATTTGACAGGCGCACAAGTGATTCGATATGGATTGCGTCATGGCGAAAATCACCGATCCTTGGGATCATCACGATTGGGCGGCGCGCGACTATGTCGAGCAGTGGGCCAATCGGCAGGATACAAAAGAAGCCGATCGGCAGGATGCGTTCAAAGTACTAGCCGACAGTTTGCCGTTCGAGCCGAGCGCCAAGATCACCATCTTGGATATCGGCGCCGGCTATGGCGCGTTGACTAGTTTTCTTCTCGGTGAATTTCCCAACGCCAAGGCGGTCTGCCACGACGGTTCGGCTGAGATGCTCGCCCTTGGACGCAAGCGCTTGGCGAAGTTAAAGGGACGGGTGAAGTTCGTGCAATGCGATCTGAGCAAAACCGGCTGGAGCAAGAAGCTCAAAGGGCCATTCGACGCTGTAGTCTCGTCCATCGCCATTCACAATGTTCGCGAACATGACATCATTCGGTCGATTTATGCGGAGACTTTTTCGTTAGTGAAGCCCGGCGGCTGCTTCTTGAATCTCGATCGCATGACACCCTCGGTAGCTGAACAGTTGACAATGGCTGCGCCGGGCGGGATTCGCAGATGTCCAGCGCTTCTGGGATGGCGGCAAGCGCGCCATCGTCGGTGGATTCAAGCGTTAGCGTTGTTCTACCGAGAAATAGATTTACGCAAACCGGCTCCGAATATCACCTCGTCGGAAAGTACTCTCCGTTACCCGTTCCTTGTCCGTGTTCGGGACAATCTCCGTCCGTCATACCGGCGCAGGCCGGTATCCATCTTCGTTTCCGTGTGCCCATAGATCTGGATTCCCGCGGGCGCGGGAACGACGTATTTGTCACTCATCTTCGCTGTCGATGACCGCTTCCGAACGATACCACTGCTTCAACGGACGCCCTTCGGCATGCGCCATGACTTCTCGTTCCCAGAGTTTTCGATAGAGCAGCAGCCCCACGTCGGCGCGAATCAAGCGTTCGCTCTTGCGCTCCGACAACGGCCCTTGACCAACCTGGGTAACGTAATCTTGGATCCAGATCATGTTCGCCTTATCGTCGCCGTCGATGTCTTGAATGCGCAGCTCGCCGCGCAGGATCGCTTCGCCGAGTTCGATATACGACCGGCCGACCTTGCCGCCGCGGGCGGCGTGACGCAGGCGATATTGCTTCATCTTTTCCGGGCCGGCGGTGTCGTACATGATATCGACTTGAAAGCTCCAGTGATTGTCATCGTCGATCGGCACGCGCCAGGTCAAATGGCTGCGGTGTTGCTGGCGCGGCGATTTGAAGCAGGTCATGTTCGGCCAGCCGCGCTGATTGGTGTGCACCCAGCCATTGGCAAACGTCGAGCGGATATCGATGCCCCAGTCGGTTTCTTCGGCGTCGACCTTCACCGGTATTTCGACGGGCTTATTGGCGAACAGTTCGGACTCGCGGTGCGCGAAGGGGATATGCACCGGATCGTTTTCCATGTTGATGACGAAATTACAGGCGCGCGTGTAGGCCTCGACCCAGAGCTCGCCGCCGGATTCGAAATCCGGGTAGCGGGGAAATTCGGGCGCGTCACCCTCGCCGATGTAAGCGAAGATCAGCCCCAAGTATTCGCGCACCGGATAGGTGCGCAACCGCACGGTTTTCGCCGTCGATTCATCTTCAGTCGGCACTTCGACGCATTGACCGCTGCCGTCGTATTTCCAGCCGTGAAAGCGGCAGCGAATGCAGTCGCCCTCGATCCAGCCGACCGACAGTTGCAGTCCGCGATGGGCGCAGCGAAACGCGGTCAGATGGGGCGTGCCGCTCTCGCCGCGATAGAGCGTAAACTTTTCGCCGAGGATCTGTACCGGCTTGGCCCAGCCCGGTTTCAGCTCCGCCGCGATGAAAATCGGATGCCAGAGCGTGCGCATGTAGCGCCCGCCAAGCGTGTTCGGTCCGGTGCGAAACAGGTCAGCGAGATCGGCCATTGAGTGTTTCTCCCATTAGCAAGATTCTATCGGCTATTTCAGATAGTATCGCGCCATCAAATTGTCGACGCCGGCCTTTTCGCACGCTTCGCCGAACATCTTACGGACGAGCAAATCTTCGTCTTCATACTCGATTTGATTGCCGCCGAGTTTGACGTCGACGTCGGCTTTGCCGCGGCCTTCGCCCCACATCTCGTGATATTTCTGGCTGCCCCAACGCAGCGCCAAATAGCGCACGGGAACCGAGCCAGAATTAAAATGTTGGTGAAACCAGCCGCCCGGTGGCACGACCAGGCTGCCGGGGTGCCAATCGAAGCGTTTGATCTCTTGTCCGCGCGGCCAGAGTAGCGAATAGCCGTTGCCGGCGAGGATGATCACATGGGCGCCGGGGCCGTGGAAGTGGGCTTTCTTGTAGCTGCCGACGGCGAACTGCGAGATATGGCCGCAGAGGTGTTCTCCGACAGTTCCAAGCGCACCTGCGAGCCGCCGCCGCCGCGCTCCTTCCATTCTAAGAGTTTCAAATTCTTCACATCGGCGACGAAGTTGGTGTTCCAGGTGCGGCCGGAATACCAGGTGCCGGGATTGCCGAAGTAATCTTCCTGGGAGTGGTAACGGTCACTGAAGACGTACGGACAATTGAAAATGAAATCGGTGTTGTGAATCAGGTTGATCATGCAGGGCGCGCTGGTGACGGCGAGAAAGCGCGCCGGCTCGCTGCCATTGCCATTAAAAATCTCGTGCCAGGAATTGAGCGGCGGCGAGAATAGCGAGCCTTCCTGCCATTCAAACGTGCGCTTGGGCTCGCCTTCGTTCCAAATCGTCGCCGCGCCGCGGCCGCTGATGACGTAGATCAACTCCTCGTACATATGTTTTTCCGGCGCCAAGGATTTACCGGGCAGGAATCTCGCAGATATAGGCGTCGTTGGTTTCGCCGGTGCCGGCCAAACACAAGCGCACGCCCAGGCCGCCGGTGCGTTTCCAGGGTTCCAACGGTACCTGGGCGATATCGTCGATGAAGAAACTCTCGACCAGCGGTATGCCTTCGCTCTCGACCCACTTTTTGTAGGAGCTGCTTTTTGGCGTAATCGATTCGGTGGAAATTTTTGGTTCGGTCATGTGTTCTTTCTATGACTTATTTCTTTGCTTTCGGATCGACGAATTTTTTGTAAAAGCCGTCCCGTTCCAACTCGTCAATGATCGACTCATCGACGAACGATGCAAGATTCACGTCGCCCTTAACCTCGCTGGTTTGACGCACTAGATCGAGGGTGTTGGCGATGCCGTTGCGATCGATGCGCGGCGGCAGGGAAAAATTCGGGCCGTAAAAGCCGTGCGTCTCGTCGAGAACGGTTAGATCTTTTTGCTTGAGCCGGTGGGCGTAAATCTTGATGGCCTTGTCGCGGTTGGTCTTAAACTCAAAAATGCCTTCGCTATAGGCGCGGATAAAGCGTTTGACCGTGTCCCGTTTACTCGCGAGATAGGAGCGGCGCACCATGATCAGGGTTTGCGGGAATGCTGCATTTAAATCGCCGAGGTTGGCGAGAATGCGCAAGCCCGCGCGCGTCGCGGCGACGGTTTCCGGCGGGGACAACACCGTGGCGTCGATATTGCCGCTCATCAATGCCGCGAACCGTTCCGGCGCGCCGCCGGCGGCCAGTATGGTCACGGCGCTGCGCGGAATATTCCATTCTTTCAGCGCCAAGGTGACTCCGAGATCGTTGGAACCGCCAAAATTCAGAATGCCCAACTTCTTGCCGATTAAATCAGCCGGGGTGCGGATTTCTTTGCGCGCGACCACGCTCAAGGGCAGTTTATTATAGGCCGCGGCGATCACCGCGACATCGCCGCCGCGTAAGAACGCCGCCAGCGGCGCGGTGGCGGAACCTTGGATGAACGGCACGCTGCCCGAGAGCAGCGCGGCCATGCCGCGGGCGCTGCCGGGAATCAGGATGAGCTCGCCGGCAAGTCCATGCTTCTCGAACAAGCCGAGATCTTTAGTTGCCCAGATCGCGCCTTGGAAGCCGGCGTGGCCGTCGTAGCCGACGAGGATTTGTTCCTGGGCGTTCAAATCGCGCGGTGCCGCAAGAGTCATCACAGCGCAGAGCAGAAGCACAGCTTGCGCGATTAACCACGGACTCGGAGAGTATTTGAACGATTGTTCGGAGTCCCTCGATGGCTCCAGGAGGAATGGAAATGCATTCAAATCCATGACGACAATCCATTTACGCTGAGCATCTTGACGTTGCTTGTGAAGCTGCTTGAACTGCGGACGTCAGCGTGCGCTGTGGTTGCTTTACAAACTTCACAATTTTAGCCGCACTTCGACGCCGCGTTTGGCGCACTCTCTGACGAATGTCTGATGAATCTCCGGGTCTTGGTCTTGGTAGTCGATCTGGGTGCCGCCGCTGGCTTCGACTTCCAGTGTCTTTACCAAGTCTTCGACCTGATAGGTGAAGCCCCAGGGCTTGAGCGCGAGATAGCGCGCCGGCTCTTTGCCGGGATTGAAATGTTGATGGAACCACTTGGCCGGTGGCGCGAACAGGCTGCCGGGCTTCCAGTCAATGCGCTCGCGCTTTTTGCCAGGTTCCCAGAGCAACGAATAGCCTGCGCCGGAGAGAATCAAAATATGCGCGCCGGGACCATGCCAATGGGCGCGCGGATAGGTGCCGACGGGGTACTCTTCGATATGGGCGGACATCGTGTTGGCGGCAAAATGCAGCAAGATGCCGCGCGCTCCCTGGCCGCGGGCGCTATGTTCCATTAGCCCGAAATTTGGGATATCGGCGATGAAGTTGGAATCCCAAGTGCGATGGCCGGTGACTTCCCGGCCTTTGCCGCTGAAGTAACCCTCTTCGCCGTTAAAGCGATCGGCGAAAGCGAAATTGTTGTTGAGCACGAAGTTGAGATTGCGAAAGCGGTTGATCATGACCGGCGCGTCGGTGAGCGCGACGAAGCGCGCCGGCTCATCGCCCTGGGCGTTGAAATGCTGGCGCCAGGAATTGAGCGGCGCGGAAAACATGCTGCCTTCGTGCCATTCAAAAGTTTGCTTGCGACCGCCTTCTTGCCACACGGTGGTCGCGCCCCGGCCTTTGACAACGTAGATCAGCTCTTCGAAGAGATAGCGCTCGGCGGCTGTCTGCCTCTTCGCAGCGATCTCGCAGACATAAGCATCGCAACTTCTGCCGGCGCCGAGCATATTGATAAACGCGCCGGCGGCGGCTTTGCGCTGCCACGGCCCGAGCTCGATGGTTTTGAGATCATCGATGGCGAGTCCGTGGTAGATCGGAATGCCTTCCTGTTCCTGCCAAAGTTCATAGGGCGTCTTGTCCGAATAAGCGGCCGCCTTGGTTAGATCGATGGTCACTTAAGATGCCTCCGTGGAATAGCCGCAACGGGAGAAAAGTTGGAAAAGACTTTTCACCACGAAGGCACGAAGAGCACGAAGGTAAGAAAAATTTATCTCCGAACTTCGTATCCTTCGTGCCTTCGTGGTGAGTACCCCAAGTCTTCGCCGCCGCGTCAGTTTAACCGAGCAGTTTCGAATATTTCTCGCGCAGCTTGGCGTAGCGCTGGCCGCCTTCGGTGGCGGCTTTGCGGAAATCCTCCGGCATATAGTCATAGGGCGGGCGGATCGGGCCGGTCTTGCAGTAGCCGGACGCCGCCATCAAGACTTTTTCCAGCTGGATGTTGTAGGAGGCGAATATTTCTTGCGAACCGGTGATGGCGTGGTGCGGTTCGTTGGCCCAGGCGATGTCGGCGGCGACCGCTTTGGCTTGTTCGGCGGCGCCGTCGGCGAGCGCTTTCATCAGCGCGATGGCGACCTGCGGGCCGACAGAAGGAATCCAGCAAGTGGTTTGCGACGCCGGGGATATCTGCGCGAACTCGTAGGCAAGGCCGACGGGCGGCACGAAGTTGACGCGGCCTTTGGAGACTTCGACGCATTGTTTGAGAATCGCCTTGCTGGAAAATTTCGCCGACATCACCGTCGGCGCTTTGTCGACTACTTGTCGCCAGAATTCGACGCCGAAGTCGAAGCGAAAGGCGCGCGGGTTGGCGTAGACCATGATTGGAAAATCGCCAAAGGTGTCGGCGACATCGGCGTAGAATTTCACCGCCATCTCGACGTTGGCCGGCTGCCACATAGGTATTCCCAACAACGTTCCGGTGGCGCCGAGTTCTTTTACGAACTTGATGCGGCGGGCGATCTCGTGACCGCCGAGTGCCGTGGTGCCGACGAAGGTCGGTATCCGGCCGCGCACGGTGCGAAGCAGGCAGTCGACATAGGCTTCGTAGTCGGCTTGGGATGTCGTGGCGCATTCGCCCATGGTGCCGAGCGCCATGATGCCGTTGGCGCCATCGCGCACCAACGCTTCGGCGAGGCGAGCGGTTTCATCGAGGTCGACGGTGTTGGTCGCATCCAAACGTTCGGCCCCCGGTTTTGCCGGCGTCGGCATGATGGCGAGTGCGCCTTTCAAATCTTGAGCGGTGATCATAAATTCCTCCTCCGATCGGTTTAAGCACGTTGTCGTTGATTGATTTGATTGCCTCTTAACATGTCCGGTAAAGCTGTGGCAAACACAGGTAAGTGATTCTGTTGCACCGAGTGGTCGCCTGTTCCGGAGAGCGGACATCCTTCGATCAACTCAGGACAGGCCCGGTCCGCCCCTACAATTGGATGGCAATTCGTTCGGACAGTATGATTTCTTTGGGCGTCACCTTGGCAATGTAGGGCAGGGCTTCGACGCCGGCTTTGACCGCTTTGCGCAGCCAGCGGCCGTATTCTCGATCGATCTCGTCGGCTGGTCGGAAGTTGCCGCAATCACCTCTTTGAATGACGAAGACGATGGCGGCGCGATGGCCTTGGCGCTTGAGGCGCATGAGTTCTTGCAAATGTTTGGTGCCCCGTTCGCTGACGGCGTCGGGAAAAGCCGCGCTGCCGTCGACGGCGAGGGTGACGTTTTTCACTTCGACGAAACAGTTGCCGCGGCTTCCTTCCAGGCACAAATCGAGCCTCGAATGGGCGCTGACTTTGACTTCGCGGCGAATGGTTGGGTAGCCGCTGAGCTCCTCGATCACCCCCGACTCAACCGCTTCGGCCACGAGTTTGTTCGGGTGCATGGTATTGATGCCGACCCAGCGATTATTGATCTCGATCATTTCCCAGGTGTAGGCGAGTTTGCGGTTCAAATTGTCGCTGCGTGAAATGTAGACCGCGCTGCCGGGTTCTTTGCAGCCCATCATGCTGCCGGTGTTGGTGCAGTGGGCGGTGACGATTTCGCCGTCTTCCAGACGCACATCGGCGAGAAATCGCTTGTAGCGTTGGATCAGCGTGCCGCGGATCAGGCGTGACTTGAAGCGCATGGGATTTTATAACCGAAGAAGTAGGCGAATCCCACCGAAGCGCTGAAAAGATTTCTCACGGAGTTTATCCTGAGCAGAGCCGAAGGAGTCGAAATGACAGACTGACTTTGCGGCGCTTCCTTGAACAAGCGAAAACGCTTTGTTAGGAATCGTTAATCATTTTTCGATTCGGGAGAGTTCATGGCTAAGCGCGAGTTCAAATTCGTCGGGCACAACGTCAAGCGCGTCGACGGTGTCGAGAAAGTCACCGGCGCGGCGAAATTTGTCGGTGATATCACCGTTCCCGGCATGCTTCATGGAAAAATCTTGCGCAGCACTTTTCCCCATGCGCGGATCCGCTCCATTGACGCCTCGCAAGCCGAGGCGCTGCCCGGTGTCATCGCGGTGCTGACGGCGGCGGATATCGCCGATCTGAACCCGATCTATAACGGCCGGCCGGTGATCGCTATCAATAAGGTGCGCTACGTCGGCGAGCCGGTGGCGGCAGTGGCGGCGGTGGACATTGCAATTGCCGAGGAAGCGCTGGCGTTGATTGACGTCGACTACGACGAGCTGCCGACAGTGGCCGGCATCGAAGCCGCGATCAAACCGGGCGCGCCGTTGGTGCACGAAGATAAAAGCGGCAACATCGGCACCCATGAGAAGGTCAATCGCGGCGATGCCGACGAAGGCTTCGCCCAATCGGACATCATCGCCGAGGACAATTTCACTTTCCCGATGGTCTATCACTATGCCATGGAGCCGCACTCGGCGATCGCGCACTATGATGTCAACGACGAGATCACCGTCTGGTCGTGCGCGCAGCATCCGTTTCAAGTACGCGGCGACATTGCCAAAGTATTCAAAGTGCCGACGGCGAAGGTACGCTTGATTATCAACTACCTGGGCGGCGGCTACGGCAGCAAGTCGTACACGAAGTTCGAGCCGCTCGTCGTTGCGCTGGCGCGCAAGGCCAAACAGCCGGTGCGGATCTGCAATTCCGTCGGCGAGTCGATGGTCACGGTGCGCCGTCACGGCGCGCGGGTGCGGATCAAGACCGGAGTGAAAAACGACGGCACGATCATGGCGCGGGAGGCGGAGATTTATCTCGACACCGGCGGCTACGACGACAATGGGCCGCAGGTGACGGCGCGTTCGGCGACGCGCATTCTCGGCCCCTATTGGATTCCCAACATCCGCACCAACGCCTACCAGGTCTATACCAACACCGGCTCGGCGGGCTCCTACCGCGCCATCGGTGCGCCGCAGGTGATCTTTGCGGGCGAGTCGCAAATCGAAATACTTGCCGCCAAGCTGGGCATGGACCCGGCCGAGTTGCGGGCCAAGAACTTGCTCAAGAAAGGCCAGGAGCTGCGCCCTGGATTGAAGGGAATCGACGCCAATCTTTCGGCGAGCTTAAAAACTTTGGTGCGCGCAAGCCACTGGAAGCGATCGCGCAAGCACAAAAACACCGCGGTTGGCATGGGCTGCGCCATCACCAACGCCGGCGCGACGCCGGTGTCAGTGGCGATGATTCGCATGCAGTCCGACGGCGTCGCCAACATCGCCGCCGGCAGCACCGAGATGGGCCAGGGCGTGCGCACGACCTTGACGCAGATCGCCGCCGAGGAGTTGACGTTGCCGATGGAGCAGTTTCGCATGCTCGGCGCCGATACCAAAGTTACGCCTTACGATAGCTCGACCGGATCGAGTCGTTCGACGACGCTCATGGGCACGGCGGTACAGAAAGCGGCGCGGGATTTGCGCCAGCAATTCGTCCAAATCGCTTCCCAGACCATGGGGGCGAAGCCGAAACAGATTCACGTCGTCGACGGCGCGTTGGTGTGCGGCGAGTCGCGGCTGTCGTTCAAAGAAGCGTTCGAAAAGCGTTTCGGCAAAGGCTCGGGCGGCGAGTTGATCGGCCGCGGTGAAGCCGGCCCGGAGATCACCGACAACAAACTGCCGGTATTCTGGGAAGTCGGCATGGGCACCGCCGAGGTCGATATCGATCGCGAGACCGGCGCAGTGAAGTTGACAAAGTTCATTTCCGTCGCCGATGTCGGCAAAGCGATTCACCCCGAGCATTGCGTCGCCCAGGAAGAGGGCGCGGCGATGCAGGGCATCGGCCATACTTTTTTTGAGCAGTTGATCTACGACAATGGACAATTGCTCAATCCGAATCTGGTCGATTACCGGGTTCCATCTTTTTCCGATGTGCCGGCAGAGTTTCACACCGAACTTGTCGAAAACGGCGACGGTCCCGGACCCTTCGGCGTGCGCGGCATGGCCGAAGGCGGCATTCTCTCGGTGGCGCCGTCGGTGTGCAATGCCATCGACCGGGCCACCGGCGTGCGCATTCGCGATCTGCCGCTGACGCCGGAACGGGTCTGGCGTGCGCTCAAAGACGCCGGCAAGTGATCAAGAAAAGTTTCACCACGAAGGCACGAAGTTCGGAGAATCATTTGTCCGAACCCTTGGCGTCCTTGGTGAATCTCGAAGTCAGAACGGATATTATCTTTGAGGACCAAGCCATGACCACTTCGACGGGCATTGCGGATTTTGCCATCAAGGCGGCTACCAAGAAGGATGTGCCGGTGATCCTTTCGTTTATCACTAAACTTGCGGACTACGAGCGCTTATCCCACGAGGTGGTGGCGACCGACGAGCTGTTGCGGCGCACCCTGTTCGGCCGGCGGCGCACTGCGGAAGTGGCGATCGGTTATTATAATAACGAGCCGGTTGGGTTCGTCCTGTTCTTTCACAATTTCTCGACGTTTGTCGGTCGGCCGGGGATTTACATCGAGGATCTGTTTGTCGAGGAATCCTATCGGCGGCGCGGTTTCGGCGGTGCGTTGCTGGCTCACATCGCCAAGCTGGCGGTGGCGCGCGATTGCGGCCGGCTCGAGTGGTCGGTGTTGGACTGGAACGAACCGGCGGTGAATTTTTACCAAAAGCTCGGCGCAATGCCGATGAACGAGTGGACGGTGTTTCGCGTCACCGGAGAGAAACTTAAACAGCTCGCGGCGCGCCAGGGTTAGGCCCGGCGGCGTGCTATGTTCTAATCGCCGGAATAGGGAATCTCGATCTCGATGCGCGTCCCTTTGCCCGGGGCGGTTTGGAGATCGAGGGTGCCGCCAAGCTTTTCAATCCGTTCTTTCATTCCCTTGAGTCCGTAGTGGTTACTGCCTTCGGTAGCGGCGGCGACGAAGCCGACGCCGTTGTCGCTCAGAGTAGCGCGATAGGCGGACTGACTACGCGCCAGGGATAAATGGATCTCCGACGCGCGCGCGTGGCGTACGGCATTGAGCACGCCCTCGCGCAGGGTGAAATAGAGTTCTTTTTCGATGGCGATCGGCAGGTCAAGGGTATCGACAGCGCAATGAAGGTCGATTTGAAAGCCGCTACGGGCGCTAAATATACTGAGTTCTTCCTTGAGCCGGCGCTCCAACGAGCCCGCCTGCAGTTGTTCCGCGATTTGGTTCTCGGCAAGAATATTGCGGATTTCAGTAATAGCGTGATCGAGGTTGTCTTCGATGCCAATGAGTTCTTTTTCCAGAGCGGTCGCATCGTTGTGCTGATAGTGGTGACAGTTCTCCAGGCGCAAACGGGCACTGGTGAGGAGCTGTAAGGCGCGGTCGTGGAGCTCGCGGGATAGCCTTAGGCGCTCTTCCACGATCGCTGCGGCGACGGCGTCTTTCTTTTCCGCGTTTTTTGACTTCATGTTGGACTGTGCTTCGTGCTCCAACAGTCTTCACATTGGCAAACTGTGTTCAGATTCCCCTCACCCGCCCAGATGGCGGCGCAAAAACTCCAGCGCGCGCGGCCAGGCGGCGGCTTCAGCGTCGGCGCGAAAACTCTCTTTCGTGTTGTCCATGAAAGCATGGCCGGCGCCGGCGTAGGCGTAGAACTCATGGGTCTTGTTATGCTTGGCCAGCTCGGCGGCGAGATTCCGGCGGTCTTCCGGCGAGGGGTTTTTGTCGTCATCGCCGAAGTGGCCTTGGATCGGGCAATGGATTTCCGCGCTGCGTTCGAAGGGGGTCGGAATGTCTCGGCCCCAGGCACGGCCGGTGTTGCCGGGATAAAAGGTTACAGCCGCTTTGAAGGCCGGGTTGGTTGCCGCCAGCAGATAGGCGACCCGGCCGCCCATGCAGAAGCCGATGACGCCGATGCGTTTGCCATCGACGGCGTTGTCGCGTTGAAGGTAGCTGACCGTGGCCTCGACATCGTTTATTACGCGCCGGTCGCCCAGCCGCTGGCTCCGGCTACGTGGGTCGTCTTGGCAGTCCGGACCATCGCGATGGTATAGGCTCGGCACCGCGGCGACGTAACCGGCGCCGGCGAGTCTTTGCGCCATTCCCTGAATGAATTCATCGACGCCGGTCTGATGTTGCACAACGACCAGGGCGGGAAAGGGTCCGGTGCCGTCGGGTACGCTCACGTAGAGCGGCATCGGGTTGTTGTCGGATTCAGTCTGTTGCCAAGTGGAAGTTACCATGATTCGGTTCCTCGAAAGTAGTTGCCGTGTAGCTTAGCTACGGCGTGGAGTCAAGCTACCCTCGGTGCCTGGGTGTTAATCGAGATGGTCGAGAATCTGCCGCAGGCTATGGACGCGATCCGGCGGCACAGCACCGGCGGCGCGGTCACGGTCGACTAAAAGCACGCGTACGCCGGCGTTTTGCGCCCCTTGTAGATCGTTGGACTCGCTGTCGCCGATATGGAGCGCTTGCCCAGGGGTCAAACCAAATCTCGTCAAAGCGATATCGAAGATTCTTGCTTGCGGCTTGGCATAGCCGACCGCGCTGGAGACAAAGATATGTTCGAAGCTCGCGCCGACATTGAGCCCGTCGAGTATCCGCACCAGACGTGAATCGAAGTTGGAAATCACCGCGAGGATCAAGCCGCGCTGTTTGAGCGCCGCCAGAGTCTCGACGACTTCCGGATAAAGCAGCCAGGCGTCGGCACGGGCGAAGTAGGCGAACAGTTCGTCGAAGTAGGGGTCGAATTTCGCGAAGTCACCCCAGGGCTCGAAGACTTGCGCTACTAGCCGCTTCCACCATTGGCGTTCAAGCGCCTCGATCTCTGCTGTGGCGGCGCCGGGGAAGGCGAGTGGCGGCGCGCCGTCGAAGCAAATGCGAAAGCGCTCGAACAGTTCCGCCGGCGTCACCTCCTTGCCGTACTTGGCGGCGATCGCGGCATAGCTTTCGCCGACTCGGCGCGCCGGCTTGATCAGTGTGCCAGCGGCATCGAAGAAAACCGCTTTGGTCCTCGCATTGCTCGGAGTCTCAGATGGCATATTGCAAATTTCAAATGGCGGATTGCAGATTGCAAATTGTCGTGCGGTTGCTGCCGGGCAAGGCGTACGACGCGGCATTCAGTGACACGCTCGATTGCATGGACCGTACCATCCTTTATAATCGAAATCGATGGAGAAAAAGGCCGCTTTAGTCATTGTCGACGTGCAGAACGATTTTTGTCCGGGTGGGTCGCTCGCCGTGGCGGAAGGCGATCGGGCCGCTTTGGCGATCAATCGTTACGTCTCGCGTTTTGCTGCGGCCGGAGCGCCGATTTTCGCCACTCGCGACTGGCATCCGGCGCAGACGAGCCATTTCAAAGACTTCGGCGGCATCTGGCCGGTGCATTGCGTGCAGAATACACCCGGCGCTGAGTTCCATCCGTCACTCCAGCTTGGCGCCAGCGCGATTGTCGTTTCTAAGGGGACGGCGGCTGATGTCGATAGTTACTCGGGCTTCGACGCGTTCGATGCCCATGGTACCGCCTTGGCTGTGCTGTTGCGCGAGCGCGGCGTCGAGCAAATTTTCGTCGGCGGCTTGGCGACCGATTACTGTGTCAAACAGACGGTGCTCGACGGCGTCAAGCATGGATTCGCTGTGGTGCTGCTGATGGACGCGATTCGCGGTGTGGATCTGGCCCCCGGCGATTCGACGCGGGCGCTGGAAGAAATGCACCATGCCGGGGCGCGGGCGATCGGCGGCATTGAAGAGCTCGGTTTCTAATTGGTTGTCGGCCCATTTGCCGACGTGCAAGTTGTAGTGTTTAATTACTCCGTTTGCTTTCGTTGAAAGGATACCTGTGACGACAGATTTTCAATTTAGCCAAGAGCTCGGCACCGCTGAGCAAGCGGCGCGGGATGCCGGCGCCGCGATCATGGCGCTGTTTCGCGGCAAGTACGATGTCCATGAAAAAAGTAAAAACAATCCGGTGACCACGGCGGACCTCGAAGCTAACCGGATCATCCACGAGCGTATCGCCAAGACCTTTCCCAATGACGGCTGGCTGTCTGAGGAAGATGCCGATAGCGAGCGCCGTTTGACGCTATCGCGGGTCTGGGTCGTCGATCCCATCGATGGCACCAAGGAGTTTATCGAAGGGGTGCCCCAATTCGCGATCTCCATCGGTTTCGTCGTCGACGGTGTGGTGCAGGCGGCGGTGGTGTACAACCCGGCGCAAGAGGAGTTTTTCAAAGGCGCGGCTGGCCATGGTGCGTACTTGAACGATAATGCCATCCACGCCAGCGAGCGTACGGCCATCGACGGCGCGCGGCTTTTGGTGAGCCGTTCCGAGCCGGCGAAAAGATTTCAAGTGTTCGTCGATCGCTGCGCCATCGAGCCGGTGGGCAGCATCGCATACCGCTTGGCTAAAGTGGCCGGCGGCGACGGCGATGGCACGCTGACCTTCCGTACGATCCACGAGTGGGATATCTGCGCCGGCGTTTTGATGGTCGAAGCGGCGGGCGGCGAGGTGGTCGACGGCGATGGCCATGCGATGCGTTTCAATCGCCTGCCGGCCAAACATCGTGGCGTAGTGGCCGCCGGCGCGGCGCTTACACCCGGGTTGCAGGGCCTATGGGCCACGGCGATGAATGGCAAAAAATAGCTTTATTCGCGAAAGAAATAATTGCTATGCGTCAATGTGTCTATTGCGGCGAGAGTGCCGGATTGTTTGGGAGAATCTGTGGCGAGTGCAAAAAGCTGCTCGCCCGTGTCGACGAACTGCGCGGCAATGTGGGCTTCGGCCAATTTCTCGACGGCTTGGCTGAGACCGGCATTGACAAGGAGAAGATTGTCAAATTTCTCGATGCCGATCCCGACGGCAAGGGCAGCGTGCGGGATCAGGTGACCGCTGAGATGACCAGCGAGTTGATGAAAGTCATGGGTATCGCCGGGCGCCAGACCGCGCCGGAGGTCAAGCGGATTCGCAAAAGCGTCAACAAAGAGTCCGACTAGTCCTTGGGGTAATCTCGCCAATGGCCCTAACGATTTATCTGTCGCTGGTTTTTCTCGTGGTCTATTTAGCTGGGTTGGCGATCCGGCGCTGGATTTTTGTCCGCGACCGCAATCGCATGGCGGCGGAGAGCCGCAGTGGCGGCCGGGTGGTTGCGCGGGTCGACGAGGTGCAGCCGGGTGCGGTCAAAAAATTCTGGCTGATCTGCCAGAAGTACCGGCTCGACGCGATTCTCATCAACGATCGCGGCAACTACTACGCCTACGTCAACCGTTGCCGCCATATGCCGACGCCATTGGATTTCGTCCGCGACGAGTTTTTCAGCGACGACGGCCGCTTTTTGCAATGCTACACTCATGGCGCGCTCTATGAGTTCGCCAGCGGCGTCTGTGTCTCGGGTCCCTGCAAGGGCGAGTCGCTCTATCGCTTGCCGGTGCAAGTGGATCGCGGCGAAGTGTTGGTGGGCTGTCCCGAAGGCGATTTGAGGCCGATGGGAGAATAGGATAGGAGATCAGCAATGGCTGGACAGAAACAACCGGCGGGTAAACTGGTCGGATCGGTGGGCGAACTGGAGCATGGTAACAGCAAGAAGTTCACCATGAAGCGCGCTGGGCGCGAGTTCGAAGCGCTGCTGGTCAACTTCGACGGCGCCCACTTCGCCTATGTCAACCGCTGCCCGCACACCGGCATCACCCTTGACTGGGTCAACAATCAATTTTTTAGCTCGGACAACCGTTATCTAATGTGCGCCACCCATGGCGCGGTTTTTCAGCCGCCCACCGGCGAATGCATCTGGGGTCCCTGCGTTGGATTGTCGCTGCAAAGCCTGCCGATCGAAATCTGCGAGGGGCAAATCTACGCGAAGTTGCCCGGCGCGGCCGACGAATAAATAGCCGCTTTTGCAATTGAAATAGGTTAAAGGAGTTCCTGATGAGCGATTGCTTGTTCTGTGGCATTGCCGACGGCAAGATCAACGCTAATTTAGTCTATCAAGATGAGGCGGTGCTGGCGTTCAAAGACATCGTCCCTAAGGCGCCGGTGCACATCCTTATCATTCCGCGCAAGCATATCGTTAGCGTGCTTGACATCGGCGCGAACGATGGTGCCGTGATCGGCCAGATCTTTCAGGTGGCCGGCCGTCTGGCGCGCGAGCAGGGCATTGCAGAGAGCGGCTTTCGCGTGGTGGCCAATTCCGGCGCCGATGCCGGTCAAAGCGTGCTTCATCTTCATTACCACCTACTCGGTGGCCGGCAGATGACCTGGCCGCCGGGCTAGCACCGGCGCATGACCGAACAACGATTAGGGAAACTATGGCGACTCTAGAATGGCGCAGCGAAACCAACGATATGGCGGTGCAACAGTTCGATGTCGCCGCCAAGAAACTCGGCGTCGATCCCAACTTGGCGAGCCGCTTGTGTCGGCCCGACCGGGCGATGATCGTCAGCGTGCCGACGCGCATGGACGATGGCCGCGTTCATGTCTTCACCGGCTATCGCGTGCAGCACAACGATGTGCTGGGACCGTTCAAAGGCGGCATCCGCTACCATCCGGCGGTGAATCTCGGCGAGGTCTCGGCCCTCGCCATGTGGATGACCTGGAAATGTTCCCTGGTCGGCTTGCCCCTCGGCGGCGCCAAGGGCGGCATCGCCTGCGATCCCGCGGAACTATCGCGCCACGAGCTGCAGTCGATGACCCGGCGCTTCACCGCGGAGATCTTGAACTTCATCGGCCCGGAAGTGGACATAGCTGCGCCGGACATGGGTACCAACGAGCAGGTTATGGCGTGGATGATGGATACCTACTCTCAGCATAAAGGCCATGCTGTGCCGGAGATCGTTACCGGCAAGCCGGTGGCTATCGGCGGCACTCTCGGCCGGCGTGAAGCGACCGGACGGGGCGTGGTGTACACAATCATAGAGGCGGCCAGGCATTTAAATATCGATTTGGCGAAGTGTACGGCGGTGGTGCAGGGTTTCGGCAATGTCGGGTCGGTGGCGGCTGAAGAGCTCACCAATATTGGCGTCAAAGTCATCGGCATCGCCGACCGTACCGGCGGATTTGTCGATACCAGGGGTTTGCCGGTGGATAAGTTGCTGGAGGTCGCCAGCAAGAACCATAGTCTCGAAGATTGCCCATACGGCGACAAGATCAGCAACGCGGAGCTTTTAGAACTGCAGTGCGACATCTTGGTGCCGGCGGCGATGGAGATGCAGATCACCAAAGACAATGCCGCGCGCATTCAGTGCCGGCTGCTGGCCGAGGGCGCCAATGGTCCGACCACGCCGGAAGCCGACACAATCCTGCGTGACAGGGGGATTTTCGTCATTCCGGATATTCTCGCCAACGCCGGCGGAGTCGTCGTGTCGTACTTTGAATGGGTGCAGGACTTGCAGAATTTTTTCTGGACCGAGGACGAAGTCACTAAGAAATTGCGCGATATTCTCGTCAAAGCTTTTCATGAAGTGCTGGACATGAGCCAGAAGCAAAAGGTCGACATGCGCATGGCCGCGCTGATGATCGGCATCGAACGGGTGACAAGAGCTATGCTCTGGCGCGGACTCTACGCATAGTGGTTCGCCTGCATTGAAGCGCCGGCAAGAAACTGTTAACAACTTTGAACTCTCGATAGGAAGGTATTGAAGAAATGGTTCAGGCGACTCAACTGCGGCCGGGCATGATTATCGTTCACGCGGGCGATCTCTATCGCGTCACCGCCGTGCATCATCTAACTCCCGGCAACAAACGCGGATTCATGCAGACCAAGATGAAGAGTCTGCGCACCGGCATTGGGACTGAATATAAATTTCGCTCGGAAGACCGGGTCGACCAGGCGATCTTGGACAACCGCCAGTTCCAGTACCTCTACGCCGAAGGCGACATGCATACCTTCATGGACACCGAGAACTATGAACAGATCACGCTGACAGCTGACACCATCGGCGACCTGTTGAATTACTTGTTGCCCAACTCCATGGTCGGCATCGAATTCCACGACAGCAAGCCGGTGGGCATCAACCCGCCGTCCACCGTCGACCTGGCGGTCGTCGACACCGAACCGTCCATGAAAGGCGCCACCGCGAGCGCTTCCTACAAACATGCGAAGTTGGAGACCGGGGTCACAGTGCTGGTGCCGCCGTTCATTCAGGTCGGCGATAAGGTGCGCGTCGATCCTACCGATGGATCGTATCAGGAGCGGGTCAAGTAGCTTCGATCTTCGCTAAGACGCCACGCACTTGGGATTCCAGATCCACCAAGCTGCCGTCGTTCTCGATGACGTAGTCGGCTAACTTTCGTTTATCTTCTAGACTCATCTGTGCGTCGATATGCTTCTGCGCTGCCGTGGCGTCGAGACCGTCGCGTTGCTGCAGCCGCTGGCGTTGAATATCGACATTGCACGCCACCAGAATCACCGGGCGCAGCCATTCTTGCAAATTGCCTTCGAACAGCAGCGGTACTTCGTAAACCACGACGGCGTAGCCGGCTTCACCATGCTCGCGAATGCGTCGTTCGGCCAGGGCTCGCACGCGCGGATGGATGATCGCTTCGAGCTGTTTGCGCGCGTCGGGGTTGTTGAAGATGAGGGTGCGGAGCTTTTGCCGATCAAGGTTTTGGTCGGCTTGCAGAACTTCGTCGCCGAAGGTCGCGACGATCTCTTTCCAGCCGTCATGACCTGGCGCTACCACTTCGCGTGACAGTACGTCGGCGTCGACGATCGCCGCGCCAAGCCGCGCCAAGATTTTCGCCACAGCGCTTTTGCCCGACGCGATGCCGCCAGTTAAGCCAACGAGTTTCACGCCACAGTAATTACAAAATCGCTAGAGGCTTTCAAGCAAAAGGTCTAGAATGGTTGAATAGTTTCGGTGCGGAGACAAACAACATGGCGCAAGTAATAATTTACACCACCAACTGGTGCCCCTACTGTAACCGCGCGAAAGCGCTGCTGCGTTCTAAGGAAATCGAGTTCGAAGAAATCGATGTCACCGATGATCCAGCAAAACGCGCCGAAATGGAACGCCTGTCCCAGCGCCGCACGGTGCCGCAGATATTTATCGACGGCCGTGGGATCGGCGGATATGATGACGCGAGAAGGCTAGATGCCAACGGTGAACTCGATCGATTGTTGGGGCTTGCCGGTAACTGAAGATGGTCGTGCGGCACAGAACGCCCGTGAAATGACTCACCAATGCTTTGCTTGCGGTTTGGACCCTCTTCGATGTTCAGCTGCAAGAGAATCGGATGATTGAGTCCCAATCCTTGCAACGGACAGAAACGTCGTCAACCGAATGCTAATCGGTCCACACGCGCAGACAAGGCAACTGCACGAGTAGCCGATGAAGTAAGTGAAAAATATGGCACGGATGCCTGCTAGGGCTTCGTGGCATTCGTCCATACCTGATCCCTAGCGCTGACTTTTCGGAAATTTCGCGGACAAGCGAACCGTTGCAGGCGGACGGCATGTTGATTGCTCGAAAAGAAGTCGTTCCACTTATTTGATGGGCACGGCATCGCTGAGAAAAACAACATGACAAGCTGATCCGGTGCTGCGAGTGACGATCACTACCAGTTCCCTGCGAGCCGTGCCCATCACCAAATCTAGATAGTCCAAGCCGAATCCTAGTCCCGGGCGTGGATAATCTCTTGCAATGCTATCGAATGCAGTCGTCGTCGTGCTGCGATAGAGGCGGGTAGAGGAGGATCATGGGCTATAAGCTTCCCACTTGACTGATGGGCGATTTTTGCCCCGACTTAAAGAAATACTTAAAGCCAACGGCTGCAATTAGGTAAGCCCCATTACCAAGCGACACATCAACCGCTATACCCACCTGGCCCAAGAACACAAAGTATTGGCGGTGGCGAAGCTGACCGAGCGGTTCGAACCACCAGCCATCGCAGCCCAGGCCAAAGAAATTATCGTATCGAATGAATTGAAACAGGCGATCAACGCAGTATTGCCGCTCAACTTGGCCCAATACCGGGACGTTTCTTAATGAGATGAGGACAAGGACTAGGATTCGTCAACGATATCAAATGGAAATTGGAGGCGGCGAGCGGATTCGAACCGCTGCATCGAGGTTTTGCAGACCTCTCCCTTAACCACTTGGGTACGCCGCCCTAGCGGAAATAGGTAACATGTTCTGTTTGCGACATGCAATAAGCGCTGAAATTATTGACTTCCCGAGGTGAAACAAGTAATTAAATTGAAAGCTTACAAGGAGTTTATCGATGGCGACGATGATCACGGCGGAGTGCATTAATTGCGGGGCATGCGAACCCGAATGTCCGAATAATGCCATCAGCCAGGGCGATCCCGTTTATGTCATTGCCCCGGAGTTGTGTACGGAGTGCGTCGGTTTTCATGATTACGAAGCCTGCGCCGCGGTCTGCCCGGTCGATGTCTGCGTGACCGATCCGAATAATATTGAATCGGAGGATGTTTTAGTCGCCAGGGCGCGAGCGTTACATCCCGAGGTGGCGATCGGCGATAATTTCCAATCGCGCTTCCGCAAAGGCGTTGCGGCGACAGCTCCCGCGGCGGCAGCGCAGCCTGGGGCAGCCGCAGCACCGGTCGCTGCGGCAAAGCCGGCGGCTCGCGCCCAGTGGTCGCCAAAGCGCCGCCGCCAGTTCCGTCGGCGAAGCCAGTGCCGGCACCGGTCAAAAAAGAACCGCGGCCGAAGAAAAACTTTGCTAACGAGTTGCCAGTGAGTTTCGACGAAGCGATGAAGCAGTTTCAATCCGGCGGCTCAACGCAGCCGGGGTGGTTTCGCACCGCTGTCATTCTTGCCCAGCCGCTGATCGGTGCTTTGCCCCATGGCATCAAGAAACGCTTGGAGGTTGCAGTGCACAGTTCGCTGTTTACGGCCGGCGGTAGCACGGCGGTGAACATCGTTCATAACGCGGTGCTTTATCCGTTGATTGCCGCGGGGGTTGGCATGGCGGCGCACGATCCGGCGTTTATTTTCGACAAGGGCGTCAATAATTATTTACTGGTGGGTTTGTTGCTGGCAATTCTGGAAGGTGTGTTTCGCCTCAAGGATGGGTTGTTCAAAGTTAAGCCTGCCGAGGAGATGAAGTTTCCGCCGGCAATTTACGGCGGGCCATTGGCTTTAATAGCCGACGCTATGTTGTCAAAGCGCATCGGACTGGTTCGGGAGATGCCGATTCCAGTGGAAGGATTTTACTCCAAGGGGTTTGTCGCCAAGCGCGAACGGGAGCGCCGTTATGGCAATATCTACACCGTCGAGGACTGTGGCGGGGCGTTTCTTATGCGCATGGAGTTTCCGCGCTGGCTGCCTGAGATAGGCGTTAAGAGCCGCGAGCAGTTGTCCGATGAAATGCCGGATTACGATTACGATTTGTCACTGCAAGACGGCCAATTGATCGTCAAGGGCAAGTGTACCGATGAAAAGGTGCGAAAGATCTCATCGAGTGTCGGCGCCTTTCCGCCGGAGTTCACCAGCATCATTCCATTTCGTGAACGAATCTCCGGGTTTGCCCATCAGTTCCATGACAAAAACCTAGAGGTGCTGCTGGTCAAAGCCTAGCGATTGAACCGGGATAGTGTGGCGATCGATTTAACTACAAAAACATTTTTAGCGACAAGCGCAACGCCACAGGATGAGGAAAACTCCTGTGGCTTTTTTGTGCGCGGCCAGCCGGTGTTGCTCAGGCCGATGACCAAGGATGACTTGGACGAGGTGATGGTGATTGAGCAATCGGCGTATCGCTATCCCTGGAGTTCGGGCTTCTTTTTGCAGGAGCTGCAGGTGGCTTGCGCGCGCTCCATTCTCGCCGAAGTCGACGGCAAAATTTGCGGCTATGTACTCTTTTGGCTGCTGCCAGGGTCGATCGATGTTCACAACATCGCTATCGCTTCTGACTGCCGCCGGCTCGGCGTTGCGCGCATGTTAATGCAGCAAGTCGTCGCCGCGGCCGGGGCCCAATCGGCGACTCGCGTGACACTTGAGGTCCGGCAGTCAAATGAGCCGGCCAAGAGGCTTTATCTGTCGTTAGGCTTCATCCAAACGGGGTTGCGCAAAGGCTATTACGCCGACGATGGCGAAGATGCTTTTACGATGGCGTTAGAACTTGATAGATGAGTTGAAGTTTTGAGCGAATTTGATGCGATTTTGCTAACCCCGCCATGCATTGATATTTCAAACATAAAGTATTGACGCGACTATTTTTTCGGCGAAAATCTCACCAAGCTTGACGCGCCGTTTGCGTCTGTTGTATAAGTTACGTGTAGATTACAGCTAATTGGCGGTCCGAAGTTGGTGGCCGCTATTTTTTTGGAGTCCCGACCGAGGGACGGCGACGAGCGGCATGACTCAAATAAATAAATTATCCGTTGCCAGATTCGCCAGTCGCTCCTGTAATCAGCTCACCCAGCCTTATTTTCATTGTTCCCCTAGGTTCAGCCATCCATCATCGACTCTGGTTCGTTTTCAGGAATGTTTCGGTTTACGAGGAGGTTCTCATGTTTAAGGTAGGTGAAAAGGTTGTTTATCCGGCCCATGGTGTCGGCGAGATTGAAGCGATTCGCTCGCATACGATCTCCGGGTCGGAGCGAAAGTTTTATATGCTGCGCATTTTGGAAACCGATATGAAGATCATGATCCCCATCGACAATGTGGATTCCGTGGGATTGCGCAAAATTATCGATCGGGCGATGGTCAATAAGGTCTATAAGGTTTTGCGTACGAAGAAGGTCGAAACCGACCAGCAGACTTGGAACCGACGTTATCGTGAATACACCGAGAAGATCAAGACCGGTTCGATCTTGGAAATCGCCAAGGTGTTACGCGATCTGTTTGTCCTCAAAGGCGATAAGGAGCTTTCTTTCGGCGAGAGAAAGATGCTCGATACCGCACGCAACTTGCTGGTCAAAGAGCTGTCGATCGCGCGCTCCCACTCCGAAGAGAAGATCATGGATGAGCTGCGCCACATATTCACGCACTAGTCCCGAATCGAAACCGAATATGTTTCTAAGAGCCGAGAGCTTACCTCTCGGCTCTTTTGTTTTGGAGCCGCGATGCATGTAACCGCCATTATCGTTGCCGCCGGTGCCGGCCGCCGGATGGGTGGCGCCACTCCTAAGAGTTATCTGCCAATAGCCGGGAGACCGCTCCTCCTACGCGCGCTGGATCGGGTATTTTCCTCGCAGTTGGTCGCCGAGGTAATCTTGGTCGTGAGCGCGGATGAGATCGAGCGTTGTCGTCAGCTGCTTGAAGCCGACTCTTCGTTGAAAGGCCGTCCCTATGTTCTGCACGCGGGTGGCGCGACGCGCCAGCAATCGGTCAGGCATGGGCTGGAAAAGGTCAGTGCAAGCACCGATGTTGTGATGATCCACGACGGTGCCCGGCCGTTTGTTTCGGCGCCGCTCATCGACCTTTGTATCGCAGCGGCAGTGGCGCACGGTGCGGCGGTAGTTGGCCTAGCTGTCCGCGACACCATCAAACAGGTCAGCACAGACGGCTACGTTCAAAGCACCCCGGAGAGAGCGGGCCTGTGGGAAATTCAGACGCCGCAGATTTTTCAGCGCGAGTTGATCGTCGCGGCCCATGATTGGGCGGCGCGTGAAGGTATCGAAGCGACCGATGACGCGATGGTGGTCGAGCGCATGGACAAACCGGTATTTGTCGTGCCAGGGGAGCGGACGAATATTAAGATAACCGTGCCGGAAGATTTGTTGTTGGCCGAGGCAATGATCCGCGCCGGCGTGGTTACTTAATGTGCCGGCGCTTTGAGACCTTCGTTCAAGCTGCCGCTACGGAAGCCCTGTAGGTCGAGACTCACGAAACTAAATCCCACCTCTTTGAAACGTGTGACGATCGCGTCTCTGATCGTCTTGTCGAAGAGCCGGTCGATTTCGTTCTGGTTGACTTCAATTCTTGCCAGATCGCCGTGATAGCGCACGCGAAACTCACGGAAGCCCAATCCTTTCAAAAACACCTCGCAGGCGCCCACCTTCTTGAGTTTTTCCAGATCGATGGCGGTGCCATAGGGAAAGCGCGACGACAGGCAGGGGCTTGACGGTTTGTCCCAGGTCGGCAAAGCCAGTTCACGGCTGTAGCGGCGAATGTCGTCCTTGGTCATGCCGGCTTCGACCAGTGGGTGGCGCACGCGCCATTGATCCGCCGCTTGCAGCCCTGGCCGATGATCCTTGAGGTCATCCAAGTTCGTGCCATCGACGATGGTTGCGATCCCCATCCTGTCCGCTTGCCCGCGGCAGATCCGATAGAGCTCGTCTTTGCAGAAGAAGCAACGATTGACCGGATTCTGCGCGTAGGCAGGATTGTCGATTTCGTGTGAGTCGAGGATGATATGGCGGCAGCCTAAGCTGGCGGCGAAATGCTTGGCCGCGTCAAGCTCGCCTGGTGGCACGGATGCCGATGAAGCGGTCAACGCGATGGCGCCATCGCCCAAGGCGAGATGCGCGGCTTTCAACAAAAATGTCGAATCGACGCCGGCGGAGAACGCCACCAGCGCACGCTCCGATTGCCGCAGGATCTCGGTTAGCTGGCTGAACTTTGCGTCCATCGTTTGTCGCTAAAAAGATCGGTGCTCAGGTAATGCTCGCCCTTGTCGGCGAAAAGGGTGACGACCACATGGCCTTTGCCGAGTTTTTGCGCAACTTTTAACGCGGCGCAGCAGGCGGCGCCCGATGAGATCCCAACCAGCAGGCCTTCCTCGGCAGCCAGTCGGCGAGCGTGATGGGTTGCTTCCTCGTCGGTTACCAGGATCACTTCGTCGAGAATATCCCGGTTCAACACGGCTGGAATGAAGCCGGCACCGATGCCCTGGATTTTGTGATATCCCGGTTCGCCGCCGGAAATCACCGGCGAGGACGCCGGTTCGACGGCACAGATTCTGACGCCTTTCATTTTTTCTTTGAGCACTTCACCGACACCGGTAATGGTGCCGCCGGTGCCGACACCGGCGACAAAGGCGTCGATGCGCTTGAATTGCTTGAGCAGTTCAACCGCCGTGGTCTTGCGGTGAATCTCCGGGTTGGCCGGATTGTTAAACTGCTGCGGCATGTAGAAGTCGCCGTTTTCCTGGAGCAGCTCTTCAGCTTTGTGAATCGCGCCGCCCATGCCCTTGGTGTCCGGTGTAAGAACCAAATGCGCGCCATAGGCCGAAAGCAGGCTGCGGCGCTCCTCGCTCATGGTATCGGGCATGGTAAGGATCAATTTATAACCCTTGACCGCCGCGATTAACGCGAGGCCGATACCGGTATTGCCGCTGGTGGACTCGACAATGGTCGCGCCGGGCTTGATCTTGCCTTGGCGCTCGGCGGTCTCGATCATGTGCAAGCAAATGCGGTCCTTGACCGATCCGCCCGGATTGAAGGATTCCATTTTGGCCCACACTTCGGCGTCGTCTTTTCCGGGAAGGCTTCTGAGTTTTACGACGGGGGTGGAGCCGATCAGATCCAATATCGACCGCGCACCATTGGAGCTAGCCACGGATTGTCTCGACTTTCATGAAGGGAGTGAATTTAGATTTGCTAATGGCAAAATGCTATATTCTTGGACGGTTAATGTCAATGAATTCACTCGAAACCTTACCCGCACAGATGACTTTGCCGCGAGTTTGTGTGCTATTTCCCGGCGCGCTGGGCGACTTTATCTGTTTCTTGCCGGCGCTTCACGAACTAACTAAATCATACTCCGTCGATCTTTTAGCCCGCAGTGAATTTGCCGCCATCGAGCCGGATGGCGTGCGCGTGCTTTCGTTGGAACGCTTCGAAGTACGCCAATTATTCATGGGCGACGGCGCTCGCGACCAGCGCGTGAGCCAATTCTTCGCGGCCTATGCCGCGATCTATTCTTGGTTCGCCAGCCAGCAGCCGGTGTTCGTTGACCAACTCCAGACTGTTGCGCAGGGGCGCGCACAGATTTTTCCGTTTCGCCCGGCCCAGTGTCCTGTCCACCAAGCGGACTATTATCTTTCTTGTCTCAACAGCAGGGCGCAGGACGATTTCGCGCCGCTAGTGACGCTGCGTGCCGATGCGCGGCTTTGGTGCGACGCATTCTGTCGGCGCGCAGGGATTGGCAGGGAGCCGCTGCTGATTGTCGCTCCCGGGAGCGGCGCTAGAGAAAAGAATTGGCCGCAATCCCATTTTCTCCAGATCGTTCACTGGTGGCGCGATCGGCTTGGTGGCAGCGCTGTGGTCGTGGTTGGCCCGGTCGAGATGGAACGCGGCGGATATGAGCAATTGTCGTCTGCTTGCGTCGTCGCTAGCGGTCTCGACCTCGGCGCAGTTGGCGGCATTGCTCGCGCGCGGCGATCTTTATATCGGCAACGATAGCGGCGTGTCCCATCTCGCCGCTGCGGTTGGTTGCCGCACGGTGGCGCTCTTCGGTCCGTCGGATGAGCGGCAGTGGGCGCCGCGCGGACCGCGGGTGACGATTCTACGCCGCACGCTCAACGGTTCGCCCTGTGACGGCGCGCAATCGCAGTCCTTTTCAAACCGCGCTGGTCTTGCCGAACTGACTCCAGCAGAGGTGATCCAGGCGCTGAGCAAGCTGCCTGAAGTCGCCAAGCTTTGGCAATGATCGCCTTGACAGGTTGACCGGACGCGGCATAGAAGTTTGCCAGGTGAGTGAGCCCAGAGGCCCGATGATGGCGCGATTTTTCTCTGCCTTAATTACTAGCTTTCAAAGTTTGGCAACCGTAAGGAGTATGGTAATGAAAACTGCGGTCGGCGGAAATCTTTCGGCAGTTCTGTGCGCCATGGTTTTCATGGCGCCGGTGCCGGTGCTGGCGCAGGAGAGCGCCGGAGCGCTGCTCGCCAAGCTCGCCAAGCTCTCTCCAGAAGCCAGGCAGAAGGCGCTCGTGGAAGGCGCGCGAGCGGAGAAGGAGGTGACTTTTTACAGTTCGTTGCAGCCGCCGCAGGTCGAGCCGTTCACCCGGGCATTTCAAAAACGCTACCCATTTCTCAAAGTAAATGCCGCGCGCATCTCCGGCAGCAAGGTGGTCGTGCGCATACAATCCGAGATGAACGCCGGCAAAAATTTAGTCGATGTTATCAATGTTTCGGGGGAGGAAGCCGCGGCGCTGAAAAAAGTCGGTACCCTGGACCCGTACTTCTCGCCGCAGCGGGATTTCTACCCGCCGTCGGCGAAAGACAAAGATGGCTATTTCACGGCGATGTCCTTCCTCACCATGGTGTTGGGCTATAACACCAACTTGGTCAAGCGCGCCGACGTGCCGAAAAGTTACGACGACCTGCTTGCAGCCCAAGTGGAAAGGGCAGATGTACCTCGACAACGAGGCCTATGACTGGTTTGCGGTGCTGCTCAAGCATTTTGGCCGGGACAAAGGGCTGCAGTATATGCGCGCGTTGGCGAAACAGGAACCGACGATGATGCGCGGGCGCACGGCGCAAGCCCAGCTTCTGGTTGCCGGCGAACGCGCCATCGGCATCGTGCAGTCGGGCAACACCATGTTGGATTATAAATCCAGGGGCGCGCCGCTGGACATGTCGATCCTGGATCCCTATCTCGCTCTGTCCAATTCGATTCTGCTCGCCAAGCACGCGGTTCATCCCCACGCCGCGGCGCTGTTGATCGATTGGTCGCTTTCGGAGGAAGGCCAGAATATGGTCACAAGCTTCGGCCGCGTGGTATTGCGCAAAGGGGTAAAACCAAGATTTCCCGAGCTGATGGAAAAAGAGTTGTTCGTCGCCGACGGGGAATTTCTTGCGCCGCTGCTAGAGGAAAGCGCCCGCGAGTTCCGGCAGATTTTTCTGGCCGGACGGTAAAGCGTGCTTCACCGCCGGCTGTTCCCTTAACTTCACCGTCGCCACCGAGTTTCGTGACCATCGATTCTCCGCGTGATCAGTGCCGCCACCGAGAGCGCCGCTGGATTCTTGGCATGGTTTAATCGTTGTTATACAGTCAGCCGCGTCGGTGGCGGGTTAGCGTTACCGGCAGCGAGCGAACAATTGGAGTCTGGAGGATTGGATGGAAGTAAAGTCGATTAAAGAAACCCATACCGAACTGATGATGCATAGCGTCAAGTTCGCCAAGGACGAACAGGGGCGGCGCAAGGGGCAGGAGATTCTCTTCAAGTGGCCCGATATCGAAAAGCAGTTGGGCGAGCACAAACATATTTACGTCGTCGACGCTCGGTTGGGCTCGAACAATCACACGCACCGGCTGTGGTACGATGTGATTCCGCCGCACACCGAAGAGGGCCAAGAGTGGCGCGGCCTCGGCCATCGCCACACGGTGGAAGCGATCATTTATTTTCTCAAGGGCAAGGGCCACAGCATCATCGATGGCGTGCGCTACGACTGGGGCCCTGGGGATTTACTTAGCGTGCCGATGTTCTCCTGGCACCGCCATGTCAACGACGGCGACGAACCGGTGCTGCGTATCGCCTCGACCACTGGACCGTTGTCGTTGGGTCTGGGCCAAGCGGTCTACGAGGATGAACGGTTTCCGGAATTCTGGATCTACGCGCAGGAGGGCGAAGACGCACGCAAGACGTTGATTCCCGGCGGTGGCGGTTCCATCGATAACGGCAAAGTCGGCAGCAACCGTGCCGCAGAGATGTATGCCGAGCAGGTTGCCTTTGCCATGCATGAGGAGCAGCTGCGACGTGACAGCAAAGTGTTGGTCAAGCAGAAAGACTTGGTCTTCGAACCGACGGCGATGGGCAATCTCGCCTACGTCGTCGATCCGCGCATCGGTTTTCACGCCAAAGCGCTCGGTGTGGTGATGGCGGAGATTCCGCCGGGCAAACGCTCCGGCGCGCACCGGCATCTCTACGACGAGATCAATCTGATCGTCGGCGGCAAGGGCAGGGTGATCGTCGAGGACAAAGCCTTCGACTTCGATACGCTCGATGTCTTGTCGATCCCGGTGTTTCAGTGGCACCAGTATTTCAACACCGGCACGGAGCCGTTGCGCATCCTCGGCATCAACACGCGGTTGGCGATGGACAATCTGGGATTGTCACTGACGCACCAGGGCGAGCATGCGGACTACGTGTGAGTGACGTCTTGAAGCATTAGATGAAGGGGATTGTCATGATTCGATTCATTACAATGCTGCTGATGTCTTCTGTCGCATGGGCAATGGGCTCCGCGGCGGCGGAGATCGATCACGCCCGCAAGGAAGGCGAAGTGGTGCTCTACACCACCATGGTGGTGTCGGACTTCCAGGTATTTCACAAGGCGTTGGTCAAAAGGTATCCATTTTTGAAAGTGAATCATGTGCGTCTGGGCGCGGCGACATTGGTTTCCCGCGCGGTGGCGGAGTTTCGCGCCGGCAAGCATCTCGCCGATGTTTACGGTGTCAGCCCCGACTCGATGAACTATCTGCGCGATATTGGCGTGCTGGCGAACTACACCAGTCCGGAAGCGAAGTTCATTCACAAGGGTTTCATGGACCCGAAAGGGTTCTGGTCGGGGATCACGACGGATGTTTTGGTGACCGGCGTGAACACTTCGCAAATCAACGTCAAGGCGGCGCCGCGCCGTTATGCCGACTACTTGAAGCCGGAATACAAAAACAAGATGGCCTTTCACATCGGCACCAACAATCCGCTGATCGGCATGGCGGAGCTTAACGGCGAAGACAAAGCGCTCGCCTACATGCGCGCCTTCTCGAAGCAGGGGCCGATCTTACATAACGGTTATACGAAAATTTCCCAGCTGCTGGCGGCTGGTGAGTTTTCCTTGGTCGCGTTCATGCAGGTGACCAAGCTGGAAAAAATCCGCGAGCGCAACGGACCGGTGGATTGGATACCCTCTGGACCCGTCGTTCGCCACAGTCTCCTCGGTGGCGGTGTCGAAGAACGCGCCCCATTCTAACGCGGCGCGCCTACTGGTTGACTTTTATCTATCGGAAGAAGGACAAAGAGCACTTAAGGAAATCGACAAGATTCCTTTGCGCAAAGGTGTCGAGGCGGATTCCAAGCGCGTCGCCGAACTCATCGAGCAGGCGCCCCATGTCATCAAGTATGAGGGCGACGCGGGGAAACATATCAAACAGTTCAACGAGATTTTTTTGGGACGATGAAATATAGGTCAGTTCAAAACGTTCAAGCCGTTCAAAACGTTGAAATCCTCGGATAGGGGGAGCGATCAGTGGAAGTTAAATTTGGTCTGTTTAGCTGTGATTCCCATGCGCAGTTGGACCGCGATGCTTGGACGAAGAGAATGTCCAAGCATAAATGGGGCGAACGCATACCGCAGATCGTCGAGGTCGACGAGGACGGCAAGCAGGTCGACCGCTGGATGGTCAACGGCAAGGTGCGCAGCGAGTGGGTGTGCAACTGTCCGGCGGCGATGCCGGGCGGCGTGGCGCGCGGCTATTATCCGCGGCGCTGGCAGGAAGTGCCGGATATCGTCTACGATCCCGCCGCGCGGCTAAACGCGCTGGACGAAGATCGGGTCGACGGCGAGGTGCTCTATCCGAACGGGCCGGTGTCGAACTTCGCGTTTCTTCAGGCCGATGCCGAGTTCGAGCTCGCCTGCGTGCAGGCGTATAACGATGCCCTGGCGGAATGGCGCGAGGTCAGCGACCGTTATGTGCCGGTGGCGATCATTCCTTACATGAGCGAGATCGACGTGGTCGTCGCCGAGGTCGAGCGCTCGGTCAAGCGCGGCCACCGCGGCGTGGTGATGTTGGCCGAGCCGGCGTTTACCAAGAAAGGGCTCAAGCGCATGAACGATCCGTTTTGGGAGCCGCTCTGGGCTTGCTGCGCCGCCTTGGGCGTACCGATGCACTGGCATGGTTCGTCGGGTCTGGTCGAGCAGTTGTCGCTGCCCAAGTGGAACGGTTTCACTAAAAAAGAATTGCATACGGTATCGACTTCGCGCTTGTGCGCGACGCCGGCGCAACTGATCCCCAATTTAATATTTTCCGGCATCCTCGATCGCCATCCGCGCCTCAACTGGGCCTGCGCCGAAACCGGTTTTGGCTGGGTGAGCTATGTGCTCGAAGCCAGCGATCACGAATGGGAGACGCGGCAGCTGTGGAAGGAAGGCATCAACACTCGGCCCAGCGAAGTGTTTCGCCGGCAAATCTACGTCGACTTCTGGTACGAGAAGGCCGGTATCGAATTGCGCGAGTGGGTCGGTGTCGACAATATCATGTGGGAGTCGGACTATCCGCATATCGCCGCGACTTATCCGCGCTCGTGGAGTTTTGTCGAGGATTCGCTGGCCGGCGTGCCGGAAGATGAGCGCAAGAAAATGTGTTACGGCAACGCGCTGCGGCTGTATGGGGTGGCTTGAATAATCTAGTTCTTTTCCGTCATGCCGGTGAAAACCGACATCCAGGTTGTTGTTGCGGGGTTGGTTCGAATGCTGGATTCCGGTTTACGCCGGAATGACTCGGGTAATTGCGGAACCCTATTTAGGCGAAAGAAACACTTGCATGCCAACCAACAATAAATTCATCAGTGTCGACGAACATGTCCAGGAACATCCCGAGGTGTGGACCAGGCGCTTGTCGCGGGCCAAGTGGGGCGAGCGTATTCCGCATGTGGCAAAAAATTCTAACGGCAAGGAGCGGTGGTTGATCGACGGGCGCGAGATTGCGTTGGCTGGCGTCGCCGATTGCGGTGCGCTGATGTCACAGCGAACGGAAAACCCGCAGCGTTGGACCGACGTGCCCGCGGTCGTCTACGATCCCAAGGAACGTATAAAAGCGATGGACGCGGCGGGCATCGACTATGCGGTGCTCTATCCAACCGTGGCCGGGATTGGCGGGCAAAATTTCGGCCGCATCGAAGATGGCGAATTGGAGCTCGCTTGTGTGCAAGCCTACAACGACTGGCTGCTCGAAGAATGGGCGGGCGTCAGTCCACGCTTCGTGCCGCAATGCATCGTGCCGCTGGCGCCGATCGAGTCGACGGTTACGGAAATCCGCCGCTGCGTCGCCAACGGCCACCGCGGCGTAATCTATCCATCGATTCCCATGGAATTGCGCGAATTGCCGCATATTAACGATGCGGTTTACGATCCGGTATGGGCGGCGTGCCAGGAGCTCGGTGTGCCGATCTGTTTTCATGCCGGCGCGTCGGCGAAGATTCAAATTCCCGCGTATGAAGGTTATGCGCCGGCCACCGTGGCGGCGATTGAGGCGATCACCCGGCCGGCGAGTTCGGTTTCGGTGTTGGTCAATCTTTTGATCTCGAAGATTTTAATGCGCTTCCCCAAACTAAAAATCGTCTTGGCCGAAAGCGGGCTCGGCTGGGGTGCCTATTTACTGGAGTACACCGACTTTCAGGCCACCGGCGACCAGTTGCCGCAGAACGGCTACGATCTCATGCCGTCGGAGCTGTTCAAACGGCAATGTTACTTGGTCGGCTGGTACGATCGCGCCAGCCTGCGCGTGCGTGACTATATCGGCACGGACAATATTTTATGGTCGAGCCAATTCCCGCAAGCGACCTCGACCTGGCCGAATACCCAAGCGGCGCTGGCGAAAAGTTTCGCCGGCGTGGCGGACGCCGATAAACAGAAAATCCTGTGGCAGAACGCGGCGCAGTTGTACAAGATCTCGGTTGCGTGAATGACTTCTTATCGTGAATAGTTATGGAGCATTAACCATGTCTCATTGGCCCAACATACGTCCGACCATCGATGAAATGGTCAACCGGCAGTTCGATACCCCTGAGTTCAAAAAACTGTTCGCCGTGAAGCTCACGCCTGGCCGTGTAGAAGTCTACCAAAATCATATGACCTTCTATGCCAACAACCGGCGCGACTGCTGGGCGTTTGTTTCCGGCAAGGCGCCGCTTGAAGTCAAGCGGGCGATCTGGGCCCATGAGAAAGACGAGCTGATCCACGACGAGCGCATGGGCCGCGCCCATGTAACCGAAGACGACTTGCAATTGGCCGACGAGTCGCAGCTCTCGCCCGGCGCCAAGGCCGCGCATTACGCTTGGCTTTACTGTGCGCGGGAGAAGCCCTGGTTGGAGGGCTTGATCTACTCGCATATCCTCGAACGACGCAACAACAACGCCATTGTCAAGGGCGGCGGTTTGGTCGAGCGCTGGAAGCGCAAGCAGCGGGCGGAGCTAGGAATGAAGATCGCGGAAAAGGATTTCCAGACCGAAGTTCACGCGGTGGCTGACGAGGATCATTCAGATATCTTCGAGCCGATCTTCCAACGCTACGTCGACAGCGAAGCGGCGGCGCAGGCCGTGTTGGCGGCGACGCGGGATGGCTTGCTGATCGACCGCGCCTTGCGCGGCGCCCTCGCCGATGCGATGTTGGCGGTGGGATGAGGATGGATGGCAGATCGGACATAGGCACATAGGTGATCGCGTATTTTTCATAAGCATTACTGAGTCAAATCAAAACGGAGGAAACAAACATGGCAGACACACCGGTCACGGCGGAAGATGAAGTTAAGGAACGGGTTGCGTATGTTTCGCCCTACGAACAGTGGAAAAAAGACGAAGGCTTGCCGACCTATCGCGGTTTGGCGATTCAAGATGTTAACGCGGTTGAGTTAGCACCCTGGAAGTCCAGCGGTGCGGGCATGGCGGCGTTTCTCAATCTAGAGGGCACCGGCGGCTTTAACGATTCCTATATCGCGGAAATCCCGCCGGGGAAATCGCTAAAGGCGCACCGCCACTTGTTCGAGGAAACCATCTACATTCTCAAAGGCCAGGGCGCGACTTCGGTGTGGATCGACCCAAGCCACAAAGAGACCTTCGAGTGGCAAGAGGGCAGCTATTTTGCGATCCCGATGAACGCGTGGCATGAGCATCACAACGCGTCAGGTTTGGATTCGGCGCGCTACATCGCCATGACTAGCGCGCCGCGGGTGATCGACACGTTCAACAATCACGAATTCGTTTTCGAGAATCCTTTTGTCTTCAAAGACCGTTACAACTCTGAGGACGGTTACTTCAAGCAAGCCGCCCCGGCGCAGCAGTGGGCGACCAACTTCGTCGCCGACGTGCGCGTGTGCGAGACTTATTCCGGCGGTTTCGATCGCGGCGGCGGCGCCAAGAGCACGGTGTTTCGCATGGTCAAGCAGACGGTGAAGTCTCATGTCTCGCACTGGGGCGTCGGCGCTTACAAGAAAGCGCACCGCCATGGTCCGGGCATTCACGTTTTGATCATCCGCGGCACCGGCTACTCGATCCTCTGGCATGAAAATAAGCCGTTGGAGCGCGTCGAATGGGGTCCCGGCAGCGTGTTCGTGCCGCCGGAAATGTGGTTTCACCAGCACTTCAACGGCAGCGCCGAGCCGGTGTTCTTTCTCGCCATCGGTTGGGGCAGCGATAAGCCGAAAGCCGGCGGCAAGGCGTATGTCTACAAGAGCGTCAAAGAAGGCGGCGATCAGATCGAGTACGAAGACGAAGATCCGCAGATCCACGCCGAGTTCGAAGTGGCGATGAAGAAAGCGGGCGCGCGTTGCAAGATGGATTATCATCCGCATTGCACGATGAAGTGAGTCCGGGTCGAGGATCGACGATGGAGGATTGAAGATGGCGCCGAGGAAATTGCTGGCCTATTCGCTGACTTCATTGCTGTTAGTTTGTCCGCTGTTCTCAAGCGCGCATGCCGCGTCTATCGAAGCGCTTTACAGCGAGATCAACAAACTGCCGCCGGCGCAGCGGCAAAAGCGCCTTGAGGACGGCGCGCGCAAGGAAGGCGGTTTCAAGTTTTACGGCATTTCCGCCGCCGCGCTGCTCGGCGCTTACACCGCCGGCTTCATGAAGCGCTATCCGTTCATCAAGGCGGAATTCTGGCGTGGCAGCGGCAATAAGCTAGTGTTTCGCACGTTGACGGAGCACCGCACCGGTCAGCTCGATACCGACGCGGTGCTGGTCGGCACCGAAAATGTCATGACGCTCAAGCGCTCGGGCATCTGGACGCGCTACCATTCACCCGAGTCGGTGAACTTCGGCAAGGAGTACACGGATAAAGACGGTTATTGGCACGCCGATAGTTTGGGTGTGTCGACCCTGGGCTACAACACCAAGCTGGTCAGGAAAGAAGATGCGCCGAAAGGCTACGACGATCTCTTCGACGCCAAGTGGAAGGGCGCTCTCTCCATCGATATGGAGCCCGAGCGGGCGTTGATGGGCTGGTTGACCGCATGGGGCGAGCAGAAAACTCGCGCCTTCGTCGAGGGATTGATCAAACACGGCGCCATCGTGCGGCGTGGCCATACGCTGCAAGCGCAGCTCTTGTGCGCCGGTGAATTCAAAGTCGCCGTGGAAATCTATCCTGACGGCCTCTTGCGCATGAAGCAAGGCGGCTGTCCGGCTGCGCTGGTGTTTCCCAACCCGACGCCGGCGCATATCAGCGGCGCCATCGGCATCTACACCAATACGAAAAATCCCCATGCCGCCGCGCTTTTCCTTGACTACATGAAATCGGCGGAGGGCGCCAAGATTCTCGCCTCGACCGGCAGGATCTCCGGGCGCAAGGGCGTCAAGTCAATCTATGACGAGCTCAACAATTTGGAAGAGCGGGGCATCCCGCTTCTGATCGTCGGTCCCGAGCAGTCCGAGTTGGTGTCCAAGCCGATGGAAAGGATCATGAAGGATATTCTGGTGCCGTAGGGAATGGCCGCAAAGAACGCAAAGAGGAATATCCGAATTCCAGAGAATGCCTGCGTGATGCCGTATCAACATGTTTGCTTGCTTAAGAATCGCTAGGAGGATTTGCTTCAATGGCCCGCAAGTACCGTTATTTTTCCGCCGATAGTCATTACGAATCGCTGCCGGAGACCTGGACGCACCGGGTGCCGGCCAAGTATCGCGACCGCGCGCCGCGCCGCATCAAGCTCGCCGACGGGCGCGATGCCATCGTCGAAGAGGGCCAGCCGCTGGAATACCGCGGCACAAATTTATTCGCCGGCAAGGGACCAGAGAAATTCGATCCGACCCGTCTCGATTTCGACAGCTCGGTCGGCGCTGGCTCGCCGCAACAGCGGTTGAAGGAGCAGGACGCCGACGGCGTCGACGGCGAGCTGCTGTTTGCCAGCGAAGCGCGCAACACCAAGATTAAAGACCGCGACGCGTTTCTCGCCATCGTCCAAGCGTTCAACGACCATTTCATCGAGGAGTACTGCGCTGTCGACCCCGACCGTTTGATCGGTGTGGCGGTGATGCCGGATATCGGCGCGGACGAAAACGTCGCCGAGATGAAGCGCTGCAAAGCAAAAGGCTTCAAAGCGGTGCGCTTGCACACTTTCCCGAGCGGCAAGAATTTCCCGACTCCCGAAGACGACAAATTCTGGGCCGCGGCCATCGACCTCGACATGCCGGTGACGATCCATACGTCGTTTCCGCGCCGCACCGACGAGCGCGACGTTTACCTGATGAAATATCCGAAAGATCCCCAGGGCGAAGACCGGCCGTTCGATTTTCTCCAGCGCCTGGCGCGCCAGGGGATTTATCACTGCGGCGCGGTGGAAGCGACGCAGTTGATTTTTACCGGCGTGTTCGACCGCTTCCCCAAGCTGCAAATTTTTTGGGCGGAGAACAACATCGGCTGGATTCCCTACTTCTACCAGCAGATGGACCAGACCTATAAGGTCAACTGCCACTGGGCGGAAAAACTCTTGGGCTTGCCCCAGCTGAAAAAGCTGCCGAGCGAATACCTGCGCGAGCATGCCCACTGGGGCGTATTCGACGATCCCATCGGCATTCAGTTACGCCACATGGTCGGTGTCGACAAAGTCATGTGGTCCACCGACTTCCCGCACATCGTCACGCGCTGGCCGAAATCGCGCGAGTTAGCCGACGAGCAGTTCGCCGGAGTGCCGGAAAACGAAAGGCAGGCGATGTTCGCCGGCAACGCCGTGAAGTTTTTTCATCTCGAATGCGGCATGAAGAATAAAACCCGTTCCAATTGTTCCAAACGTTCAAGCCGTTCAAATCGTTGACTGAGGGGGAGTCGGATTCGGAAGGATTGGCCGCAAAGAACGCAAAGAACACAAAAAATTTCTGGATCGTAGGGGCGGGTTTAAAACCCGCCCTTTTTGCAACCGACCTTCGGCGCGAAACCAACGGCTACTGATTAGGTCGACTCGAAATCCCGTCTTACTTTGCTTTCGTGTAAAGCGCGGGCGGGACATCAAACGTGCCGGGTCATATTTCTGCTGCCGATCGGGCGCAAGCACGAATTGCCCTGCTATTCCGGTTTCCAGCCGCGCGCTTGGAGTTCCTGATATGCCTTTCGCGCCAGGGTGAAATCGTAAATGCGCTCTAGACGCGGCGGTTCCTTCTGTTGGGCCGGCGAGAGCAAATATTCCAGCGCTTTGCGTTGTTCGTCCAGAGTGATCGTGCCGTCCTCAGTCATGGTCGGGCGGATCTCGTCGAAGGCGGGGCCGGTTTCGCTCTCTTTCGATTTAAGCGCGCGGGCCAGCGCGCCGGCGGCGCCGTCACGATTGGCGCGCATGTAGAGCAATCCTTTCACCTGGGCGCGGACGAATCGCTCGACCAGCGCGGCGTTGGTCTGCAGCATGTCGTCGCGGGTAAAAGTCGCCACCGGGATGTCGGCGTATTCTTTATCGGTGAAAAATGAAAATAGCTCGCGAAAGCCTTCCTGCTTGGCCGTCAACGTTACCGGCGATGACAGAACGGCGGCATCGACGATGTTGGTCTTGAGGGCGATGTAACGTTCGGTGCCGCTGCCAACGGCGAGGATGGTAACCTTCTTGCCGCCGTCACTCATTCGTTTCTTCAACACATCGCGCAGCAGCAGATCGGGTCCGCTGCCGTAGCTCGAGATGCCGACGCGCTTGCCTTCGAGTTCGGCGATGGTGCGAATTTCCGGTTTGGCATAAAGCGCGTAGGTCGGCCGGCGCAACGGCGCGAAGACCACGCGCAGCGGTAAACCACGCAGGGCGCCGCTGAGGCCGCCGCCGCCGGTCATGAGAAAATCGATTTCCTTGGCGGCAAGCGCGAGCACCGACGGTGCCGAGCGGATCACGATAGTTTCGACATCGAGACCCTCCTGTTTGAAATAGCCTCGGTCTCGCGGCACCAGCGTGGCGGCGATGATCGGTGACAGCGTCGGGATACCGACGCGGATCTTGCGCGGCTCTTGGGAGTGTGCGGTGGGGATGCAAAATAACCCGCTGAGGGTGAAGATTGCTATCCAAATTCTTCGCCACATGTTCATGGTTTCCCTCACCCTCGCTCCTTCGACACGCTCAGGACAGGCCCTCTGCCATCGGAATTGGCGAGGGAACCGGAAAAAGATTGATGCGGAACGAGCCGAATTATTTGCCCCGCCAATTGATCCATAGGCCGAGCAGTGCCACCACCGCGGTGGCGAGATACATGATTCGAAAACTTTGGTTGACCAAATCAAGTAACGCGCCGAGGGTCAAGGAGCCGATGCCGATACCAAGGTCGTAGAAGAACTGAAACTGCGCCAGCGATTGGCCGCGCCGTTGGCCGTCGCTGCGATCCACCGCCTGGGTCATTAGCGCTGGTTGCGCCGCGCCGGTGCCAAAGCCGCCGACGATCGCCGCGGCCATCAAGCCATTGGACGTCGTCGAGAACGCCAGCATGACGATGCCGGCGAGATTCAAAATCAACCCCGGAATGATCACGGCGCGACGGCTGACTCGATCCGAGATCGGTCCGGCGATGGGCCGGCTCAGGAGTATGCAGGCGGCGTAAACGCCGAACCAGATACCGGGATTGGCCAGGCCGATTTTCAAGGCATGGATCGGCAAGAAAGTTAGAATGCCGCCGTGACCGAAGGAAAGAAACGCCACGCCGATGGCCGGGTCGAGGGATTCTTTGACCATGATGTTGTCGATCCAGCGCTCGGCTTTGTAGGGTTCGGTTGCCGGTCGTTTCGGCTCCGCGACTGGAACGGCGAAGATGAAGCTGAAGACTCAGTAATGCGCTGGCGCCGATGAAATACGCCGGAATAGTCGAAGCGATGAAACAGCGCGAAACCCAGCACCGGTCCCAACGCGGAAGCGAGGCTGCTGGCCATGCCGGCGTAGCCCATCAGTTCGCCGCGCCGCGCTTGTGGCACGATGTCGGCGTTGATGGTCGAGACCGCGGTGGTGCAGCCGGACCAGCCGAGACCATGCAACACGCGAAACGGCAGCATGAGCAAAATCGACGGCGCCCACAGATAACCCAACTTGCCGGCGGTAAAAAAGGCGATGCCGTAAAGCAAAAACGGTTTGCGGCCGACGCGGTCGATGAGCAGGCCGATGGGAATGCGCATCATCGTAGCGGTGATCGTGAACACCGCCATCACAGCGCCGATGACCGTCGACGACGCGCCGAAGGTAATCAGATAGAGCGGTAGCAGCGGCCGAGTGACATGATGGGCAAGAAAAATCCCGAAGCGGCAAAGCCAGGTGAGGACGAAGTCCTTGAGCCACGGATGTGCCGAGTGATGCTTGCTGCTGATGATTCGCTGCTCGACATGGGAAGTTTCGATCATTGCGGCAGGGGAAGACAAAGTCAATTACTGGTTGACCGATGAGGACTTGGAGAATTGGCCGCAAAGAACGCAAAAGGCACAAAAGGGAAACTCGGATTATCTCCCGCGAAAGGTGACGGACGCTGCCTATTATCCCGAGCGAATGCGAAAGATCTAAGAAAGATTTGACCCTTCTCGAGCTGGGTTTCAAAGCCGCTCAGACACTCACGTTTTTTATTTTGCGCCCTTTGCGTTCTTTGCGGCCATTCTTTTTCTTGGTTGCGTCTTCGCCACCGCGGCTTACGAATGGCCAAATTATCATTGCAAACTATTTTGACACCTGACAGAGTGAGACCGTTTTGCCGACAGGAGGAATAGTTTGATGACCACGCCAAACAAGACCGTAGCCGTTTCCAGTGGCGCCGAGGCATTTCTCGCGCAGATGCGCGCGCTGGGCTCGGTGCGTTACATGTTCGCCAACACCGGTACCGATCACGGCCCGCTGATCGAAGCGATGGCACGCACGGCGAGCGAAGATCCGCGCGACATTCGGCCCATCGTCGTGCCGCACGAGCAGGCGGCGGTGTCGATGGCCCATGGTTACTATAATGTCACCCAAGAGCCGCAGATGGTTTTGGTGCACACGCTGCCGGGCACGGCCAATGCGCTCGGCGGCATCATCAACGCGGCGTCGGCCAACGTGCCGCTGTTTCTCTGCGCCGGGCGCACGCCGATCACCGAGGGCGAGCTGCGCGGCGGCAAGAGCCAAAACATTCACTGGCGCCAAGAGTCGCGCGATCAAGGCGGCGTGGTCCGCGAGTTTGTCAAGTGGGACTACGAAATTCGCACTAATCAGAATCTCGCCGCGGTGGTGTCGCGCGCCTACAAGATCGCCATGAGCGAACCGCGCGGCCCGGTGTACATGACTTTGCCGCGGGAGTGGCTGGCCGAGGTGCTCGAATCGACCCAGGTGTTTGCGCCGGATGCGCTGGCGCCGGCGAGTAAGACGCAAGCCGACCAAGCTTCGTTGGAAAAAATCGCCGACTGGCTGATCGGCTCGGAAAGTCCCTTGATCGTCACGAAATATCTCGGCCGCAATCCCGAAGCGGTGCAGTCGTTGATCGAGTTGAGCGAGTTGCTGGCGATCCCAGTTGTCCAGCAAATGAATTATGTCAATTTCCCCACCGACCACCCGATGCATCTTGGCACCCAGGTGACCAAGTATGTTCGCAACTCGGATGTGTTGTTTTTCATCGACACCGACGTGCCCTGGGAGCCGCCCAACCGCAACGTTTTGCGCGACGGCGTCAAGATCGCTCACCTGGAGCGCGATCCGCTGTTCACCGGCATACCCGGTTGGGGTTTTCCCGCCGACTTACCGGTGAGCGGTTGTTCGGAAGTGTCGCTGCCGGCGCTGAACGCGATCATCCGCAACAAGCTTAAAGGCGGCGCGGTGTCACAAGCGAAACTCGACGAGCGGCGCAAGCAAACCGAGGCCGAGCATCAGGCGATGATCCGTGAGATGGACGCCAGCGTCGAGGCGGTGAAAAACCAAACGCCGATTCACCCCTACTGGCTGTCGAAGTGTATCGGCGACGCGATGGACGACAAGACCATCATCGCCAACGAGTCGATTACCTCGAAGTTGGCGGAAGTGATTCATTTGAACCGGCCCGGTTCGATGTTCAACACGCCGCTCGCCGGCCATCTTGGCTGGGGCCTGGGCGCGGCCATCGGCATGAAATTGGGAAAACCGGACGCGACCGTCATCGCGGCGGAAGGCGACGGCTCGTATATGTTCTGCGCGCCGACGGCATGTCATTTCACGGCGCAGAAATATCAGATTCCATTCTTGACGGTCATCTACAATAACCAAGTCTGGAACGCGAGTCTGAACGCGGCGCGCGGTCTCTATCCCGACGGCGTGGCGGCCAGGACGCGCAACTTTCCCGGCACGGATCTGACGCCGTCACCGAACTTCGAGCTGACGGCGCAAGCCTGCGGCGCCTACGCGGCGCGGGTGGAAGACCCGGCGGCATTGCCGGATGCGTTAGCGAAGGCGCTGCGGGTGGTGAGAGAAGAAAAGCGCCAGGCGCTGCTCAATGTGATCTGTAAGAATCCGTTGGCGTGACGGGGAGTGGGGTGATGGAGTCGTGGAGTGTTGGGGGAATTTCGGATTCGGAGGGATGGCCGCAAAGAACGCAAAAGGCACAAAGGTTCGGGACGCCCACCGACGCCGGAGCGAAGAATATCAAGCCGCAACAGTCTGATCGATAGTGAAATATTTGGACGAGATGGTGAAGAGCGGCTTCGATGAGAGTCTCTGGGGACGCGAGCGAATAAGAAACCAATAGTCAAAAATTAAAAATCCGGAACAACGCGGAGAACTTCTGAACGATTGCGAGAGGAGACTTTGATTATGGCTGAGGCAATTTCCCATGATGCGCGCTGGCAGGAATATCCCGGCGAGGATTGGTCGGACGCGCTGGTCCAGTCGATGAAACTGGGCGGCATCGATCATTTATTTTTCGTCTCGGGCTCGGAGATTGCGTTTTGGCAGGAGAGTATTGCCAAGGCCAACGAGCGCGGCTGGCCGGCGCCGAAGCTGATCACCGTGACCCATGAAGCGGTGGCGCTCAACGCCGCGCTGGGGAGCGCCATGGTGCGCAATCAGCCGGCGGCCACCGCGGTGCATGTCGATGTCGGCACGCTCAATTACGGCGGCGCGATTCACACGGCGTGGCGCGGCAACTATCCGGTGTTGATCACCGCCGGCACCGGCCCGCGCGCTTATCCCGGCTCCATGGCCGGCGCGCGCAACAGCCCGGTGCAGTGGGTGCAAGAGCCGCGCGATCAAGGCGGCATCGTGCGCCAGTACACCAAAGTCGATCACCGTCTGGAACATCAGGACAATCCGGGATTGCTCATCAGCAGGTTACTGCAAATCTCCATGAGCGAACCCAAGGGGCCGGCGTATTTGACGGTGCCGCGCGAGACCGCCATGCTCAAGTTGCCAGGCAAAAGTTATTTTCCGACGCGCGACGAACTCGGTGTCGCCCGGCCGGCTTGGCCCGATCCCGCCGATGCCAAGCGCGCGGCTCAATGGCTGATCGACGCGCGTAATCCGTGCATTTATTCCGCCGCGGCGGGGCGCAATCCGGAAGCGGTGGCGGCGATCGTTCGGTTGGCCGAGTTGCTCGCGCTGCCGCTGGTCGATGCCGACCGTTTGGACCGTTTGAATTTTCCCACCACCCACGCGCTTTACGGCACCGGGCCGGAGGTCAAGGATGCCGATGTATCGCTCATGCTCGAAGCGTTGGTGCCGTACATCTCGCCCAACGCTGCGCCCAAGCCGGGCAGCAAGACGATTTGGGTCGATGCCGATCCGGTGATGTCCAACTATAAGACGATGGAGTTTCAAGCCGATCTCTGGTTGCCGGTGTCGGTGGCGGCGGCAGCGCAGGCGATTCACGACGCGGCCACCGCGCTGTTGTCGAAGAGCGACATGAGCCGCATCGCCGAGCGGCGCGAGCGTTTGGCGGCGCGTAAGCAAGAAATGATCGCGCAGGCAGAGCAGCAGGGCCAGGAAGCGGGAAAGCGCAAGCCGATGCACCCGCGCTGGGTCGCCTATCAGCTGGGAAAGATTCTCGAACCTGATGCCATCTTACTCGATGACGCGATCAGCAACTCCGGATTTGTCTGCGACCATCATGGACGATCACAAGCGGGAACTTATTTCGCCAGCGGCGGTTCGTCGGGCGGCTGGGGCAGCGGCGCGGCGTTTGGCGCCAAATTGGCGGCGCCCGATCGCGATGTCGTGCTCGCCACCGGCGACGGCTATTTCATGTTCGGCACGCCGATGCCGGCGCTGTGGTCGGCGGCGCACTATAAGGCGCCGTTTTTGGCCGTGGTCTTCGTCAACCGGTCGTATACGACCGGCACAAACGGGCTCAAGCGCGCTTATCCCAACGGCGTGGCGGTGCGCACGGAAAATTACGAAGGCGGCATTTTCGACCCGCCGCCGGATTTCGCCAAGCTCGCCGAGGCGGCCAACTGTTTTGGCACCACCGTGAGCGAGCCGGAGCAAGTAGGTGCCGCGCTCAAGCTGGCGCTCGATCAAGTGCGCAAAGGCACGCCGGCGCTAGTGGCGGCGTATTTGCCGACGCTGGTCGAGGAGATGAGCTTCGCGCAGCGCAGTAAGTGATCGCGCGGTAGGATTCGCAGGCGCAAGATTGGCCGCAAAGAACGCAAAGTTCGCAGATAAGAAATCGGCAGATGTCGATGCACATAGATTTGCCGATCGGTTAGCGATACGGATACAAGCGAGAGATGAATTCAATCGAGGTGAACTGTGAAAACGATTCGTGAGCAGATTAACGTTGACGGCAGCGCGATGAATTTATTTTCGGCCCAGCCCGATGGCAACGGGCCGCTGCCGGCGGTGGTGGTGATCCAGCATCAGTATGGCGTGGACAAGTTCATGGAGGAGATGACCGAGCGGTTCGCGCGCGACGGTTACTTCGCCGTGTGCCCGGATCTCTATCATCGCGATGGGCCGGACTGTAAAGATGACGGACCGACGCGGCGCGGCCGGGCGCGGGACACCAACATCATCAAGGACATCGATGCCACCATGGCGCACTTGCGCGGCAACAAGCTGGTTGACAGCAAGCGAGTGGCGATTCTTGGTTTCTGCATGGGCGGGCGGGTGGCATACCTGATGGCGGCGGCGAGCAAGGATTTCAAAGCGGCGATCACCTGGTACGGCGGCAGCTGTTTTCGCCAGTGGGGTGAGGGGCCGACGCCGTTCGAACGCACGGCGCTGATTTCCTGCCCGATCCAAGGTCATTTCGGCGCCACCGATCAGAATCCGACTTTGGACGACATGGCGAAGCTCGCTGCCGAGCTGACCAAGCATGGCAAGGCGCACGATTTCTACGTTTACCAAGACACCGGCCACTCGTTCATGGACCCGCATCATCCGGACCGGTATGTGGAAAAATCCGATCGCGAGTCGTGGGCGCGCGGCTTGGAGTTTCTGCGGAAACACTTGGGATAGATATCGCACCACGAAGGCACGAAGGACACGAAGTTCGGAAACGACGTCTTTCCTTCGTGCCTTCGTGGTGAACAGAAATATGTCGCAATTCAGAAGGATAACGAACATGGCGAACAAACCAAAAATCACTTTCGCGACTAATCCGAATCCGCGCAATCGCGCGCTCATCGACGGACTGATTCCGCTGGACGGTTATGATTTCGAATACGTCGGCGACAAATACACGCCGGGGGAGATGCATTATCGATTCGTCCAGGGCGAATTCGATCTTGCCGAAATGTCGACTGCGACATTGATGCGCGCCAAAGAAAAGGGCAAGCGTTTCTTGGCGTTGCCGGTGTTTTTCCAGCGCGGGCCGCGGCAGCGAAATATTTTTCACTGCGCCGGCAAAGTGAATCATCCGAGCGAACTTAAAGGCAAGCAGGTTGGCGCGTTTCGCTACGGCGCCACGGCGGTGTCGTGGGCGCGCGGCTACTTGCTCGACGAGCATGACATCAAGACCACGGATGTCGACTGGTTCGTGTCGGGCCAAGAAGTTTACATCGCCAACGAGCTGCCGGTAAAAGTCGAGCGCCTCGACCCGCCGCCGCCTTTCGGCCAGGAGAAGTCGCATTTGTCGCGGTTGTTGAGCGAGGGCAAGCTCGGCGCGGCGTTGGTTGCCGGCGACTCGGGTTACACGGGTTTGTTCGGCGGCGGGTCGCTGCCCGGTGTGATGGGGCAGTTCCCCGGCGTCAAACCGTTATTCGACGACACCGAAGAAATCATCCGTTATGTTAAACGGACACAGATCTATCCGATCATCCATATCATGGCGATCCGCGAGGAGACCGCGGAAAAATATCCCGATTTGCCGGCGAAAGTCGATCGAAGCGTTTCGCGAAGCCAATCGCCAAGCGGTGAAATATTTCAAACCGGGAGAGGCCGAAGGCTACGCCAAGGAGCGCGATCTGTTGGGTTACGATCCCTACGCCGGCGTGTTGACCGAGGCGGATAAGAAATCGCTCCAGGCGCTCAACCGCTACCAGATCGAGCAGGGGTTGGTGAAAAAAGAGCTGCCGCTGGAGAGTTTGTTCGTCAAGGAAGCGTTCAGGATGTGATGAGATGAATGGAGCGCTGGAGTGATGGAGCCGCGAAAGATTGGAGTGATGGAGTAATGGAGTGGTGGGTTCGGAGAATACCCAGTACTCCAACACTCCCTGCGCATTTGACGAGAAATAATATGCCAAGCACCAGCGATCTTTTTCCGCAGCGGCGTGTGACCCCGCTTCCCGGCGGCTACATGGGCAAGATTCTGCGCGTCGATATGACCACCGGCGCGCTGACCGACGAGAATTTACCCGAAGAGCCGGATCTGCGCCGGTTCATCGGCGGCCAAGCGTTGGCGCTGTATATTCTCATGCGTGAACAATCGCTGGACGTGAAGCCTTACGACCCGGCAGCGAAGATGGTGATGATGACCGGACCGCTGACCGGCACGGGCTTGACGCCCGGCGGTACCAAAGTTTGCGCGGTGTTCTTAAGTCCAATGACCAACAATACTCTCGGACGCGGCGCGGCGAGCGGTTACTGGGCCGCTTATCTCAAACAGTCGGGATACGACGGCATCATTCTTCAAGGGGCGGCGAAGTCGCCGCAATATCTGTTCATCAACGACGGTAAGCCTGAGCTGCGCGATGCGAGCAAATTTTGGGGCAAGGGATCGCGGGATACCGAAGAATCGCTGCGCGCCGCGGTCGGCATCAAAGACGCCAGGGTCATGGGCATCGGTCCCGCCGGCGAGCATCGAGTCAACGCGGCGATGCTGTGCAACGATTTCAATCATTCGGCGTCGCACAGCGGCGGCGCGATCTTCGGTTCGAAGATGTTGAAGGCCATCGTCGTCCACGGCACCAAGCGACCGCCGCTGCGCGATAAAGCGGCCCTGGTCGAAGCCGGTCTGCGCTGGCGCAAGACGCTGCAGCAGTACGCGCTCAAAGATCGTTACAGTACCGGCCATGCGCGCCATCTCGAAGCGCTGCCCAACAACAACATGCAGAGCACGCTGATCGGCGATCACAACCGCGGCTTCGAACAGAATCGTGTCGTCCAGCGCCCCTGCTTTCAATGCGCGCGGCTCTGTCCGTGGGACGTGGAAATCGGCGAAGGCGAGTTCAAAGGCAAGGTCGGCCACTTCAACGCCGGCGCCGAGTGGCTCGATACTTTCTGGAATCTCGGCGTCAAAGGCAACGCGACGCTTTATTTGGCCGAGCGCATCAACGATCTCGGCATCGAGTGCGGCCACTTCTCTTTCGGCGCCGGCGTATTGTTCGAAGCTTATCAAAAAGGATTGGTCACCGAGAAGGATTGCGACGGCCTGCGTCTCGAGTGGGGCAACGTCGAAGCGATCGATAAATTATTAGAGATGACCGCGCGGCGCCAGGGCAAGTGGGGCAACTTGATCGCCGACGGTCCCCTCGAAGTCGCCGAAGCGATCGGCGGCGACGCGGTCAATTGGGTGGTGCATACCAAGCGCGGCGTGCCGGCGATGCACGATTGGCGGCCGCATTTCGCCAACATGCTGCGCGAGATCGTCGCCAGCGGCGGCATGAAGCCGCAGGGCGGCGGCCAAGCCAATCCGCCGCCGGATCTGAAGTATCGCGAGAAGTGGGGACCGCTCGACCGCGACGATCCCACCGGCTGGCCGCAGTCCAACGTCAACGCCGAGCAGTATCGCCAGTTCGTCGGCATCATGGGCGGCTGCTGGTTCGCCCAGATGCATGGCAAGCCGGACGGCCTGAAGAGTATCGTCGATTCATTCAACGCGACGACGGGATGGAATTTCGATCTCGACGAGGCGATGTTGGCCGGCCACCGCAGCGCGATCTTGCAAAGCATTTTTGGCACCCAGCGCGGCTGGATCGCCGATCACGACTGGCAGCAAGTGGGCCAACGTTTCCTCGACCCCGTGCCCGACGGCAAATACCAAGGCTTCACCATCGCCAAGTGGCTCCCCGAAATGGTCCGCGAATATTACCAACTCTCAGGCCGCCACGAAAAAACCGGCCGGCCGTACATGGACACATTAAAATTATTGGGGCTGGAAGAGTTCAGCGAGTGGGCGCAGCTGGATTAAGTTGATTTGCCGAGCGAAGGATTCATTCGATGGCGAATTCAATTCAATTTTGGTCTCTCCCGCATTAATAGACCGATCTGAAAAATCGTCTCTTGTCACTACGGAAATCGGCGCGGCGGTGTACACCTATCATTTCATTATCGAGATTTTGAACGCATCCATTCGGAATTTTCAGCTGCACGTCCATGGTGTTTGATTGATCTTAGCCATATCTGCATACGAATAGACCAGGGAGAAGTTGAATGATGAAAGTTTTCACAGCTTTGTTTATTAGTTTCATTACCGTGTCAACATTGTCCGCCCAGACGCCATTCTACCAGGGCAAAACCGTGCAGATCCGCGTCGGCTTTGCCGCCGGCGGTGCGTTCGATGTGTGGGCGCGGGTGATCGCTAGCCATCTCGGCCGCTTCGTGCCGGGAAATCCGACGTTTGTCGTGCAGAACATGACCGGCGGCGGGTCGATGGTGGCGGCGAATTACATTTATGGCGTGGCCAAGCCGGATGGGTTGACGCTCGGTGTGGTCGAGCCCGGCGATGTATATCGAGCAGGTGACCGGGAAGAAGGAAGTGCAGTACGACTGGTTCAAGTTTAGTTTTATCGGCTCGCCGGAGAAGACCGATCGGATTTTCTACATGCGCGCCGATTTGGGAATCAAAACTTTGGAAGACATGCGCACGGTGGCGGAAACGCCGCGGTGCGGGTCGACCGGGATCGGCAGCGCGGCGTATTATTTCCCGCGTTTGTTGCAGGATACTTTCGGGCTCAAGCTGATGATCGTGCCGGGTTATCCTGGAGCAGCCGATGTCAATCTGGCCATCGAGAAGGGCGAGGTGCACTGCTTTAGCGGCACGGTGCAGGCGTACTTCGGCAGCGAGCCGTTGCGCACCTGGTCGAAGACCGGATTCGCCCGTGTGCTGGTGCAGGGCGGAGCCAAGCGCGATCCGCGCATGGCGAGCGTGCCGACCTTGTGGGAGTTGATGGACAAGCATAAGACCAACGAGATTTACCGCCGCTTGGCGAAGATACTGCTGATCCCCGATGAGATGGGCCGGCCGTTTTTCGGCCCGCCGGGCATGCCGAACGATCGTTTGAAACTTTTGCGCGATGGCTTCAACAAGATGATGAACGATCCAGAACTGATCGCCGAGGCGAAGAAAAAAGGTCTCGACGCTGCGCCGTTGACCGGCGAGGAGCTCGAAGCGCTCATCAAGGAAGCCGGCGTGCCGTCCGCCGATATCATTCAACGGCTGAAGCCGCTTATGGAAAACTAAATCTCCGGGATATCCGTGGGACCTGGCGGAGGTGATTCGGTGCGCAAGAAAACCGGATACGAGATAGGACCCGCCGCGATGCGCTGGCATTCGATGCCGCGTAACTATAGCGTGAACGGGCAAACGTGAGATGCAAACACAAAGGCCAAGGACACCGGCTCGGCGATGTTCTCGGCCCTTGGCATTATTCGGTAAGTAAAGTTACTTGACGTGTTTGCTGACCAGTTTGGTCATCTCGAACATGGTGACGGTTTTCTTGCCGCCGAACACGTCCTTCAACGCGTCGTCGGCGTTGATGTTGGTGCGTTTCTTTTTATCCTGCAGGCCGTTCTTCTTGATGTACTGCCACAGCTTCTTGGTCACCTCGGTGCGTGGGATCGGTTTGCTGCCGACGACCAGTGCGAGTTTGACGTCCGGCTGAACCGGTTTCATGAACGCCGCGTTAGGTTTTCTTTTCTTCTTCGCTACTTTCTTTTTCGCTGCTGCCATATGTTTTCCTCCTTCAGGAAATAAATTATTTCGTTAAGATATAGCAGAGGCACTGGGTCTTTGCTACCAAATTAACCAAATTTTCCTCGTAAACGCGTAGTTTCTCCCTCGTGGAGACTGGGCTCGCCATCGACGATCTGGGCGGCGACGCCGTAGTCGGAGCGGGCGCGGGCAACTGAGACATAGCCCTGGCGCAGGTCTTCGAGGACTTTTTCGACGGGGCGTTCGAGCGGATTTCCCAGGCCGCCGCCGCCGGGCCGTTCGACGCGGATGATCTCATTGCGGCCGAGGCGGTGATCGCCGAAACGGGAAGGCAGAGACTTAACATCTTTTGTCTCTGGATTGATCCGGCAGGCGCCTTTGCCGCCGGGTAGGCCGGCGGAACTGCCGAAGGGCTCGACGGCATGCTTGTCGGTGCGCATGGAGAAGCGAACTTCGTCGGCGAGTATTCGATACTCGCGGACAAAGCCCAAGCCGCCGCGCCATTCGCCGGCGCCGCCGGAGTCGGCGAGCATCTCGAAGCGCTCGACTCGCGTGGGGAACTCGGACTCGATGATTTCGATGGGCGCGGTCTTACAGTTGCTCAGGTGAAACGCCGTCGCCGATACGCCGTCCTTGCCGGCGCGGGCGCCGGTGCCGCCGCTGAAAATCTCATAGTGAACGTAGGCGCGCTGGCTGCGCGCGTCGCGACCGCCCAAGACCAGCGCCGCGCTGCCGGAGCCGCCGGCGATGCGTTTGTCGGGGACGAAGTACGCCAGTGCGCGCAGGATCGCTTCGGTGGCGCTGAGCGCCGTCGGCATGTAGGTATTCACTGCGGCGGGAAAGCGCGGATCGACGACGCTGCCTTCGCGAAAGGTCGCGTCGACGCAGCGGGCTAGTCCATGATTGATCGGCAGGAAGCGGTCAACCAGGGCGACCAGACAATAGGCGCAGGCGGCGCGCACCAGCGGCGGGCGGATGTTTGCCGGCCCTTGAGTCTGATCGCTCGATTCGCTGAAGTCGAAGTGCAGCCGATCGCCGGTCTTTTTTACTTTGACATGGATGCGAATCGGTTTAGTCAGATCTATGCCGTCGTGATCGACGAAGCTTTCGCCCGCGGATTCGCCGTCCGGCCACGCGGCGATGGCCCGGCGCACGCGGTTCTCCGTGTGGGCGGAAAGCAGCTCGGTGGATTCCAAAATGATCGCTTTGCCGTACCTCTCCATGAGTTCGCTGACGCGCCGCTCGCCCAATCGCGCCGCGCCCACCTGGCCGCGCAGGTCGCCCAACACCAGCGCCGGTGTGCGGCTGTTGGCCGCGATCACGGCGTCGATCTCCTTGACCGGCTGAAGCCGCGCCATGAACTTTACCGGCGGCAGGTGCAACCCTTCCTGGTAAATCTCCCGCGCCGTGCCGCTGCCGCTGCCGGGTACGGTGCCGCCGATATCGCTCTTGTGCGCCATGTTGGCGGCGAAGCCGACCCATTCGCCGCGAAAATAGATCGGCGTGAACACGCCCATGTCGGGAGCGTGGGGGCTGCCGCCCAAGTAGGGATGGTTGGTGATGAAGGCGTCGCCGTCGTGAATGTCGTCGGTGGAGAATGTTTTCAGGATTGCCGAAGCACAGGCGGGAAAGGCGCCCATGTGGAGCGGCAAGACGACATGCTGGGCGATCACCTCGCCGCGGGTGTTCAACACCGCGCAGCTGGCGTCCTGGGATTCCCGGATGATCGTCGAGTAGCCGGTGCGGAACAGTCCATTCTGCATCTCCTGGACGATGCCGGCCAGGCGCGCTTGGATGACTTGCAGGGTGATGGGATCGACGGTCATAGGATGCGAAGCTTTACGGCGTCACTCATGGAATCGAGGATAGATGATGGATGATAGAGGATCGCGAAATGCTATCATCTATCCTCGATCCTCCATCTTCGATTTCAGTTTTGCGCGCGCAATTGCGCTGTCGCGGCTTGGTTGACGATGAAATCGCTGTCGGCACTGTCGATGGCGACGCGATAAATTTCCCGCGCTCTTTTCTGCGTCACGTAGCCGTTGCGCACGTCGTTCAAGACGCGCTCGGGGTCGCGTTCGAGGGGATTACCTAAGCCGCCGCCACCGGGGGTGTCGAGGCAAAAAACCTCGCCGGGGTGGAGCACATGGTCGGAGAAGCGCGACGGGATCACGCGTTCGCCTGGCTGGCCGGGATTCAAAACGCAGTGGCCGGTCTTGCCGTCGGCGCCGCCGTCGATGCCCTTGGGCGCGATATCGTGTTTAGTCGAACGCAGGGAAAAGCGCGCGTCGTTGTCGAGCACTTCATACTCGCGGACAAAGCCCAAACCGCCGCGGAACTTGCCGGGGCCGCCGGAGTCGGCGATGAGCTCGAAGCGTTTCACACGGGTGGCGAATTCCGACTCGATGATTTCAATCGGCGCGATTTTCGCGTTCGATTGATTGACGTTGGTGCCGGAGACGCCGTCCTTGCCGCTGCGGCCGCCGGAGCCGCCGCCGAAGATTTCGTATTGCACATAACCCTTGCCGGTCTTGTTGCTGCGGCCGCCGATGATGATCGAGCGGCTGCTGCAGCCGTCGCCGACTTTTTTATGCGGCGTAATCTGGCTCGACGCTTCGAGGAGCGATTCGACCAGGGCGTGGACGGTGGGATTGTAGGTATTCACCGGCGCCGGGAAAATTGGATTGACCACGCTGCCGTCGCGCACTTTGATTTCGATGCAACGGGCTAAACCGTAGTTGATCGCCAGTGCTGGATCGACCAGACAGGTGAGCAGATAGGCGCAGGCGGCGCGCACGATGGTCGGGCGGATATTCGCCGGCCCCTTGGTCTGATCGGCGCTAGCCGGTGAAATCGAACAGCAGCCGGTCGCCTTTCTTCTCCATGCGCACATGCAAGCGCACCGGTTTGTCGAGTTCGATGCCGTCGCTGTCGACGAAGCGCTCGCCTGTGCCCTCGCCATCGGGCCAGGAGGCGATCTCGGCGCGGACCTTAGCTTCGGTCAAGGCAAAAAGTTCTTCGAAGGATTGTAAAATCGTCTCCTTGCCGTAGCGCTCCATCAATTCTTGAAAGCGCCGTTCGCCCAAGCGCGCCGCGCCGACCTGGCCGCGCAGGTCGCCGATGACTAATTCCGGCGTGCGGCTATTGGCGCCGAGCATGGCTTCGATGTCCTTGCTGATCTGCAATTTATGCACGAACTTGATCGGCGGGACATGCAACCCTTCCTGGTAAATCTCCCGCGCCTGGCTCCAGCAACTGCCCGGCACCGGGCCGCCGATGTCGCTCTTGTGCGCCAGATTGGCCGCGAAGCCGACCCACTCGCCGTGAAAAAATATCGGTGACAACACCGCCATGTCGGGAGCATGGGGACTGCCGCCGAGATAGGGATGGTTGGTGATGAAGGCGTCGCCTTCGTGCACTTCGTCGGGCGTATAATTTTTTAAAATCCCCGCGGCGCAGGCCGGAAAGGCGCCCATGTGGAGCGGCAGGACGACATGTTGAGCGACCACTTCGCCCTGGCGATTGAGCAGCGCGCAGCTGGCGTCTTGGGACTCGCGAATGATCGTCGAGTAGCCGGTGCGAAATAGCGAGTTTTGCATCTCCTGGACGATGCCGGCGAGACGCGCTTGGATGACTTGCAGGGTTACCGGATCTACAGCTGACATGCTACCTCGTTCTCCGATTGGAGCGTCTGGAACACTTGGAACCTATGGAAACCTTCTGTCTGACAGTTCCAGCGGTTCCAATCGTTCCAAAGGTTCCAGTCGTTAAGAAAGTCATTTCTTTTCACGGATGATGATATTCCGATACTCGTCCACGACGGCTTCTTGTTCAGGTTGAATTACCGTCGTGGTGTCCAATTGCTCGACGATGGCTGGCCCGGTGATTTGGTGGCCGGGCTCGAACAGGTCGCGATTGTACACCTGGGTGGTGTGCACACCATGCTCTTTGCCGAAGTAAACTTTGCGTTCGCCGAGTTTCGCTGCTGCAACTTTTCGTCCCGTGACTTTGCCGGGCGACAGTTTGGCCTGTGGCACCAAGCCGAGGGAGATCAAGCGCAAGCTCACCAGCTCCACCGGTTCACTCTCGGCTTTATGGCCGGAGTTCTGCTCGTGCATGGTGTCGAAACGGCCGCGCATGACGGTCAGATCATGCTGGGTGTATGGCGGCATCGGCGAGGGAACGGTGAGCTCGTAGCCCTGGCCGGCGTAGCGCAGATCGAGATAGGGCTCGATCTTGATCTCTTCGTCGATGAAGCCTTCGCTCATGAGATCGGCTTTAGCGCGCTCGATCAGCTGATGAAACATATGGTTGATCTCGGTGAGATCTAAATCTTCCAGGCCCACCAGTTTGGAGCGCACATAGTCATGTTTGACGTCTGACATCAGCAAGCCCAGAGCCGAATGGACGCCCGGGGTGAGCGGCACGAGCACCGATGGAATGCCCAAATCCAGCGCCATGCGACCGGCGTGCATCGGTCCGCCGCCGCCGAAGGCGACCAGGGTGAAGTCGCGGATGTCGTAGCCGCGCGCCGATGACACCGCTTTGATCGCTTCTTCCATCTTGGCGTCGATGATTTTCAAGACGCCGTCGGCGGCTTCGAGGAGATCGAGCTTCAACGGCTTGGCTAACTTTTCCTCCAGGACGCGCTGCGCCTTCTCCTTGTCGAGCTTCATGCGGCCGCCGAGGAAATGATCGGGATCGAGGACGCCGCAGACCATATTGGCATCGGTGACGGTGATGTTTTCGCCGCCGCGGTCGTAGCACACCGGTCCGGGATCGGCGCCGGCGCTGTCGGGCCCCACTTGCAAGCCGCCCACCGCGTCGATGCGCGCGATGGTGCCGCCGCCGGCGCTGACTGTGTGGATGTCGAGCATCGGCAGGGCGATGGGGCGCAGGTTAATTTTACCTTGCGTGGTGATCACCGGATTGCCTTCGTGGATCAGCGCGACATCGCAGCTGGTGCCGCCCATGTCGAAGGTGATGATGTTGTCGATGCCGACCCGCTCGCAAGTACCCATGGACGCGATGACGCCGCCGGCGGGGCCGGAAAGCACCGTCGCCACCGGCTTTTCCGCCGAGCCTTTGAAGGTCGAAACACCGCCGTTGGATTGCATGATGTAAAGCTTGGGCGTGGTCACGCCCATCTCGCGCATGCGGTTTTCCAGGTGGCCCAAGTAGCTCGCCATGACCGGCTGGATGTAGCCGTTGATCACCGTCGTGCTCAAGCGGTAGAACTCGCGAATCTGCGGCAGGACTTCATAGGACAGCGATAGCCGCGCTTCGGGAAATTCTTGGGCGAACAGCTCTTTGATCTTGAGCTCATGATCGGGATTCAAAAACGAAAACAAACAGCACACCGCCACCGACTGCACGCCTTTTTTCTTGAGCCGGCGGATCGCTGCGCGCGACGCTTCGACGTCGATCGCTTTGAGCACGTTGCCTTTGAAATCGACGCGCTCGGGAATCTCTTCGGTCAAATAGGGCGGGGCGAGCAAGCGCGGCTTCTCGAAGAACAGATCGTAAGTCGCCGGGCCGTAGCCGCGGGTCTGCTCCATGACTTCGTAGATGCCGCGAAAGCCCTGGGTGACCATCAAGCCGGTCTTGGCGCCTTTTTCTTCGAGCAGCGCATTGGTGCCGACGGTGGTGCCATGGCAGAAGAATGAAATATCGCCGGCGGCCACGCCCTGGTCGATCAGTTCTTTGACGCCGTTCAACACCGCTTGAAACGGTTCTTTTGGCGTCGACGGAACTTTGGTGATGGCGATCTCGCCGCTGTCTTCGTTGAAGAAAACAAAGTCGGAAAAGGTGCCGCCGGTGTCGACGGTAACTCGGTACTTGGACATAGTCCGTTTCGTCTACCATGTAATTTTCGCGCCTTCAATCGAGGAGACGGGAACTGGATCGCGTTGCGACAGCGCGTCTCGCGCTTAGGTCGGCGCCGGAGACAGGCGCGCGCAACTGCGCCGGCTCTTGTGCTTGTAACGAGTCTGTTTTACAGCTTGGGTCATCGTCCTGGCCGAGGAGAAATGGCCGGCGCCATCGATCATCGAGCCGGCAACCTGTTCAGCCGCTCGGTGACCGGTGTACATTGGGTCACTAAAGGAATTCACCACGAAGGCACGAAGGACACGAAGGGTTCAGATTAATAAAATTCCGAACTTCGTGCGCTTCGTGTCCTTCGTGGTGAGTGTGCCCCTTTCTTAATGCGGGGCAGACTAGGAGACTTCATGGAAATCATCGACGCTGACGGCCATGTGAACGATATCGCCGATCAAGAGGCGATCGCCAAATATATGCCGGCGGGTAATCGTTCGTCGCAGATCTTTCCGGTGCTCGATCATCTGCACTTTCACTATCTGCGGCCCTCTGGCAATCGCGCCGGGCTGGAAAATCCCGGACCGCAGGAGTGGGTGCGTTTTCTCGACGAGACCGGGATTTCGTCCAGCGTGCTCTATCCGACGTTTGGCCTCGCCGTAGGCCGGTTTGTTTCGGCGCACTGGGCGGTCGCCGCTTGCCGCGCCTACAACAACTGGCTCTACGAAAAGTTCACCAGCAAAAATTCCCGGCTCAAGGGGATGGCGCTGTTGCCAATCCAAGATGTCGACGCCGCCGTCCTCGAATTGCGCCGCGCGGTGAAGGAGTTTGGCATGCTCGGCGGCATGCTGCCGTCCAATGGCGAGGGCATCAAGGATCATCTCGGCGCCAAGATGTATTGGCCGATCTACGAGGAGGCGGAGAAGCTCGGCTGCGCCTTGGCGGTGCATGTCGGTTCGCTGCACCATCTCGGCATGGACGGTTTTAGCACCTACTATCCGGTGCACGCGCTGGGCCATCCTTTTGGCATCGCCATTCAAGCCGCCGGGCTGCTCGCCCATGGCATCTTCGAGCGGTTTCCCGGTATTCGCGTTGCCTTTCTCGAAGGCGGCTCGACCTGGGTGCCATTTTTCCTCGATCGCCTCGACCGTTCCTATCATCCCGGCCACCTGCAAGTGGACTTCGACGATCAACCGGTCGGCGGCCCGCAGCCGGGCGAGAAGGCGAGCGATTATCTGCGCCGGCAAATGCGCGACGGACGTATCTATGTCGGCTTCGATGTCGACGACGATGGCTTGGGCTTCGCCGTGCAAAAAGCCGGGCGCGACGCGTTTGTCTTTGGCAGCGACTTTCCCCACGAGGTTTTCAACGCCGAGAAATGCCGTCATGAGATCGACCAGCTGCTCGCGCGCGGCGATCTCGACAGCGCCGACAAAGCGGCGGTGCTCGGTGGCAACGCGCGCCGGTTTTACGGGTTGGGCGCCAATGGCAGATAGTTTGTTTGGTTCTTCAGCGTGTCGTTGTGGATGATTATCCACCACGAAGAACCTAGCGCGGCACAGCGGCAAGCGAAAGTCGGAATATCTCCCGCAAAGGCGCTAAGCTCGCAAAGGCGACGGACTGGTGCCCGTGATCCCGAGCAAATGCGACGGATCTAGGAGAGATTTCTCCCTCTGGTCGAAATGACAACGATTCCGCACTTGGCGTGCTTTACGTTTTGGCGGGAGTCAATCCCCCTTCGGGTATTCCAGATCATCCGAAATTTTGCGTGGGCTGCCCGGTGAGAATGCTAGTAAATATCGATAGCGTACGCAGCACAATCTTGACCTACAGTGGAGCAACAACCACAAGGATGAATAACCAACAGCGCTTGCAAGCGGCACTCGACCTGCGGACTTTTGTTGACGAAGTTCGAGCCGCCGGAGAGACGACTTGGCAATTCTCATGATAGCAAATAACCCGATATCACATCTGAACAGACCGCCGGTGCTCCTCGTGACCGGCGGGGATTCGGGCATCGGTCTTGGGATCGCGCGCAAGTTCGTCGAAGCAGATTATCGCGTGGCGATCGGCGGTCTGGACCGGCGCAAAGGGCACCGGGTTGTGGCGACACTGCGGGCCCTGGGCGGTGACGCGGTCTATTTTCTCGCCGATGTGCGTAGCGAGTCTCAAATCCGCGCTCTGATCCGCCGCACCGTGCAACGTTTTGGCCGGATCGATGTCCTGTGCAACAACGCCGGCATTCAGAAACTCGCGCCCATCGACAAGGCTTCGGCGGCGCAGTGGGACGATGTCATGGCGGTCAACGCGCGCGCGGCATTTCTCAGCAGCAAATATGGCTTGCCCCATCTCAAGTGGAGCAAGGGGACGATTATCAACATCGCATCAACCGCCGCGACTGGTTGGCTACGCCGGCGGCTTGGCCTACTGCGCGTCGAAAGCCGCACTGGTGATGATGACCAAAACCACCGCCCTGGAATTCGCCGCCTACGGCATCCGGGTGAACTGCATCTGCCCCGGCGCGACACGCACGCCGTTGATCCCATCTCACGAGATCAAGAACTTGCCCAAGCAGATTCCTCTCGGCCGGATCGGCGAACCGAGTGACGTGGCGGAGTTGGCGTTGTTTCTTGCCTCGGAAAAAGCCCGGCAGATCACCGGCGGTGTCTACGTCATCGACGGCGGCATCACGGCTGGCCGACCCCAGCTGGCCTGAGAAATTTAAGATTCGGAAGACTAGCCGCAAAGCAACGCGAAAGGGCACAAAATAGGATTGTCGGGGCGAAAAATCTTTCGCCCCGACTTAATTGCACCCGTGAACTAAGCCGCTTGCACCAGCGCGCGGTAATGTCCGGCCTTGGAAATCGGCGCTAATCCTTTGACGACGACTTTCCAGCTGTCGCCGAGGTCGCCGCTGCAGAGGATTTCGCCGGCGGTGGTCGCGGCGTAGATCTCGGTGGATGATCCCGCTTCTTCAAGACAGAACGCTTCGATGCTCGCTTGCAACCGGTCGGGGAGACCGTTCTTCAATATTTCCCAACTGCGGCCGCCGTCTTTGCTGCGCGAGATGCGCGCGCCGGCGAAGTGGGTGTTACGCCAAGTGCCCGGCGCATCGTGGGCGGCGGTCATGAAAAGTAGTTTCGGATCGCTGGGGCGGAATACGAAGCCGTCGGGGTAGCCGCCGATTTCGTCTTCTCTTTTGGTCCACTGCTCCCAGCGCGCGCCGCGCTCCGGCCCGGTGTAGAGGCCGCGGCCGGTGACGGCGTATAAAAAGCTCGTGTCGGCGGGATGAATCATCAAGCGGTGCACGTCTTCGTAGAGGCCGGGAAATTCGTCCCAACTCTCGCCGCCGTCGGTGCTGCGCAACAAGCCGCCGACTTCGACCGACGCATAGATCGTATTCGGGTTGTCGGCATCGAAATTGATATGTTTGACATGGCCGACATGGGGCGGCGCCGGGAAGCTCCACTTGGGCACGCTCGGCACGGAACGCAGAGCGGGCAGCTCGCGCCAGTTGAGACCCAAGTCTTCGCTGACGAAGAGATGCGCCGGCTCGGTGCCGGCGAACAGGCGCACATGGCCGTTGATATTTTTCGCTGCCAGCGAGTAGACATTGTTCTGCGTCATGCCATTGTTGCGCGCTTCCCAGCTTTTGCCCTCGTCGGCGCTGACCATGACGCCGCCGTGAAACGCCCCGGCGAAGACCAGGCCGCTCTCCGGTTCTTTCATGATCGCGCTGATATGTTTGTCGGTGACGGCGCGCTGGCCGATGCGCCACTCCGTACCCGGCGCGTCACGTTCGAGGGTGACCGCGCCTTCGCGGGTGCCGACGAGCATTCGATTTGATGGTGTCGGAGATGAATAGATAGTCGTGCCGCCGTGGGACAAGCCAATCATGAGAGATCCCTCCTGAGCATTTAGAATGGTGATTGATCGCGCAGTCACCATTCCACTTCATTATTTTACTGTCAAGTTCGAGGATAACTCGTTCAAAATGTTGAAGCCGTTCAAACCGTTCAAATCGTCAGGATCGGATCGGACCCGGGTCACGGAGATTTTGCCATCGTGGCGCCGAAGTTTGACAGCTGCGAGGGATTAAGGGAATCTCGCGGCAGAGGAGACGCCGATGAAAGCCGAGAGCATGTATCAAGCCGGGGGAGAGGCGATTCACAACTTTACCAGCGAAGAAAATGACGCGCTGACCCGAGTTGGCCCCGGATCGTTGATGGGCAATCTGTTCCGCCAGTACTGGATACCCGTGACCCCGGCGGCGGATGTGCAGGAGCCCGGCGGGCGGCCGGTGCGGATCAAATTGCTCGGTGAGGATTTGGTATTGTTTCGCGCCAAGAACGGCCAGCTCGGTTTGATCGGTTCCTTTTGCCCACACCGGTTGGCGCCGCTGTTTTACGGCCGGGTCGAGGAAGACGGCCTGCGCTGCATTTATCACGGCTGGAAGTTTGCTCCGGTTGGAAAATGTCTGGAGATGCCGAACATTCCTGCCGAGCTGGCGTTCACCGAGCGCATTCATCATCCGGCTTATCCATGCGTCGAACGCGGCGGTATCATCTGGACCTACATGGGGCGCGGGCAAGAGGTGCCCGAGCTGCCGGATCTGGAGTTTCTCCGGGTCGGCGACGAGGACCGGCAATATCGTTTGTTCTTTCAGGAGTGCAATTACTTGCAAGTGCTCGAAGGCGGGATCGATCCGACTCACGTCATGTGGTTGCACTCGCCCTACGATCTGGCCGATGAAGAGTTGACGGCCGCGCACCAGCCGGACCAGCACAAAGTGGCGCAGCGCTCCGGTGCGCGCACGCCAATGGACGTGGCGATCGCCGACACGCCGGGCGGTTTTACCTACGGCGCCAAGCGGTCGGCGGGGGATGGCAAGAGCTTGTGGCGGGTCAATCAATTCATCATGCCCTTTTACACCATGCCGCCGGGCGGCGATCAGAAGCAGGCGCGCGCCTACATTCCGGTCGACGATGAGAGCTGCGTCAAATGGCAGATCAAATGGTTTCCTAACAAGAGCGTCAAAGGGTCCTCCAAAGAAACCCTGCGCGGCGTCTTCGCCGAAGAAGCCTACGATGCGCCGACTAATTCCGTGCCATTTGGACATATCCGCATGAAGGCCAACAAGGCCAACGATTACTTGATGAACTGGGAGTTGCATAAAACCCGGCGCTTCGGCATCGCCGGAGTGAACCTGCAAGATGTCTGCGTGACCGAGAATGAAGGGCCGGCGCCGATCCTCGACCGCACCAAAGAGAATCTCTGCGCCGGCGACCTGACCGTCATCAAAGCGCGCTTGATGCTGTTGCAAGCGGCTCAGGCGTGGCGCGATCACCACAGGATGCCCACCGGCGCGCGCGAGGCGAGCGTCTATCGCGTGCGCGGCAGCGCCGTGGTGATTCCGGATAATGTCGATTGGGTCGAAGGCGCACGCGAGTCGGTGACCGTGCCGGCGCTAGAATAACAAGGTTCAAGCCGTTCAAAACGTTCCAAACGTTCGAATCGGTTTTGGATCGGGCGTGGTCTGTCTGATGTAGGTGATTCAGTGCTAAACGGCTATTCTGGTTCTTCGACCTCGTTAACGGATTGTCCGGCCCGGCGGGTCGAATTTCTGGTTTACGCCAATCTCTTTGAGCACGTCGTCGACGAAACGGGTGTCGGTCCATTCGATGACGTCGATCTTGGGAACTTTCTCGAATGACGCTGTTTGGTAGTTGAACTCGGCGGTTTTTCTGTACTGCTCGAGATTCATCAAGCCGTTGACCGCCCAGGCGGTTTTAAAGCCCGTCCATAAATTCGCCGCGTCTTTGCGGTCGAGCTTGGGCCGGCGCTTGGTGATGGCGTTGACCCAGGCCTCTTGGTTGTCGGCGAAGTGGCGGCTGGTTTTTATGATCGCCGCGGTGAAGCGGCGCAGCTGCTCGGACTTTTCCTCGATGACTTTGGCCGTTGCCGCGTTGACCTTTTCCACTACGGTGGCGTTTTCGAAAAATAGGTTTTGATCGATCAACACTTTGACCCCGGCTTCGCGTTGAATCGTCGCCCAGGTGCCCACCGACATTGTCGTCGCGTCGACGCGGCCGGCCACCAGAGCCTGGGCACGGATCGACGGCACGCCCATGGCGAGAACCGTCAGGTTAGCGGTGTTCACGCCGAGCCCCTTGAGCGCGGCCATCGATAGGGTGTGATCGACGCTTCCGAGGCGCGCCACGGCGAAAGATTTACCGTGCAGATCCTGAGCCGATTTGATCTCGTCGCGCGCGGCGACAAGAAAATAAAGCCGCGCGTCGGGCGAGTGAATCGCGCGCAGGGGTTGGGCTTTGGCCGCGGTCAGGCGAATCGCTTCGGAGGTTGCGATGTTGCCGACATCGATGTCGCCGGATATCATCGCGGCCACCGCCAGCGGCGTCCCCTGCAATTCGATCAATTCGACTTCGAGTCCTTCGCGCTGATAGAAGCCCAGGTCTTTGGCCAACCAATTAACCGAATTGGGCAGCGGCGGCACGGGGGAGGAGGCGAGACCCACGCGCAGCTTCAACAGCTCTTTCGCTTTGGTCTCGGCGCCGTGAACGGTGGCCTGTTGGCAAAACAAAGAGAGCGTGACCAGCGCGGCGAGCAAGTACATTGTCAAATCCTTTTCCAGGGCAATTATGATTGCAACGGGGGTAACACTCCGGTTGCCTAGAGTCAACGCGAGAGGCTTGACCTTGCCGGCGCACGCCTGTAAACGATTGAGAGTGTTCGCTGGGCTTAGCGAGCATTTCATCGATCATCTTATCGATCTTGGCAAGGAGCGTGTGAATGATTTCCAATGAAAAAATCGTGGTGTTCGGCCCGGCCTTGCCGCTTAACATCGCGCCGATGTGGGTCGCCTACGACAAGGGATTTTTTAAAGAGGAAGGCTTGGATGTCGATCTGCGGCCGGTGCAAGGGATTCCAGACAGCGAACACCCGCGCCACCAATGGCGCAAAGACGGCGCGATAATCTTTCAATCGCCCGGCGGCTCGCCGCCGTTTCGCTCGGTGCTGGAAAACCGCGATCATATCGACGGCGAAGTCAACGTCGTGTCGATCGCCAACCGCACGGCGCATGTCTTCGTCGCCAAGCCCTATGTCAAAGATGTAGGCGACTTGAAAGGAAGAAAGATCGCCGGCGACCTCAAAGGCGGGTCGAGCATGGACGCCAAGATGGTCATGCGCCACTTCGGCGTCGATCCGGAAAAGGATGTGACGTGGATCGACAGCCGCGGCAAGCCGCCCAACACCGAACGCTTTCGCCTGGGGCTGTTCGAACGCGGCGAAGTCGACGCGGTGTGCTGCGATCCACCGCACTGGAACATCGCCGTGCAGATGGGCGGTCATGCGCTGCAGTCCTGCCGCGATCTTTTTTCGATCCCCGAGGCGGGCTTTTCCACTTCGCCGGCGGTCATCGCCGAGAAGCCGTTGGTGGTCAAAGGCATGATTCGCGCGCTCTTGCGCGGAGTCATGGTGGCGCGCCACAGCAAGCAGGAAACCCTCGATTCGATCTTGCGCCACAATCATTTCATCAACCGCGAGTTGGCGACGCTGGCTTATGACGAAGTGCACAAAGAGTGGGGGCCGGTGCTCGACTTGGAGGCGTATCAGCGCAAGGTGGACTTCTACACCAGCGAGTGGAAGCTGCCGAAAAAACCGGTAAGCGACTACTATAATTTTAAATATTTGAAAGAAGCCCTCGATGAACTGGGCCTGCTGCACACCTGGGATCCGCGGTTGGAATTCAAGGGACAATAGATCCAAGGCAAAAGTTAAAAGGCAAAATGCCAATCTGGAATATTCATTCTGCTGGAAGAAACCGCTGGTCATCGCGACTTGCGGTTTCTTTGCTTTTACTGACGAGTGGGTCAGCCGTCGCCCAGGGAAACTTCTACGAAGACAAAACCATTCGGCTGGTCATCGGTTTTTCCGCCGGCGGCATCAGCGATCTATGGGGGCGGGCGCTGTCGCGAGCGATGAGCCAGTATATTCCCGGCAAACCGCAGATCATTCTCCAAAACATGCCCGGCGCCGGTTCCCTGACGGCGGCGAATTATCTGTATAGCGTCGCCAAACCGGACGGTTTGACCATGGGTTTTTTCACCCCAGGGCTCTTTTTCAATCAACTGATCGGTGCCAAGGAAGTGCAGTTCGATTGGGCCAAGTTTGTTTGGCTCGGCTCGCCGGAACAGACCCAGCGGATTATTTACATCCGCGGCGACTCGCCGTTTAAAACCATCGAGGACCTGCGCGGCGCCGCCGAGGGGCCGCGCTGCGGCGCCACGGCGCTGGGCACAGTGGGACATTACTTCCCGCGCTTGATTGAAGAAGGATTAGGGGTGAAATTCAATCTCGTCCTCGGCTATCCCGGCGCGGCGGAAATCGATCTGGCGATTCAAAAGAACGAAGTGCAGTGCCGCGCCGGCAGTTTGGAAGGCTACTTCGGCAGCGAGCCGAGCAAAAGTTGGGCGAAGAACGGCTTTGCCCGGGTGCTGATCACCGGCGGCGCCAAGCGCGATGGCGCGGATTGCCGACGTCGCGACGCTTCATGAATTGATGGACAAACGCAAGGCCCCGGATGTTACGCGCCGTTTGGCGACGGTCTTGCTTTCGCCGGACTACATCGGCCGGCCGCTGGCGACGACGCCGGGCGTGCCCGCCGACCGGGTGAAGCTCTTGCGCGACGCCTTCAACAAAGCGCTGACCGCGCCGGAGTTAGTCGCCGAAGCAAAAACCCGCGGTTGGGAACTCGAACCGGTGACCGGCGAGGAATTGGAAACCATCGGCAAACGCGTCATGACCCAGCCGGCCGACGTGATCGAGCGCATGAAAAAGATATTGGGACAGTAGGAAAAAGAATTTAACCACAAAGGGCACAAAGTTCACAAAAAATAGATGCTGGATGCGAGGCGATCCGACGTTGCCGTCTGAGACTTGGCCGCCTATGAACGCAAAATTCTCAAATGGCGAACTCGGAGCCCTCCGCATACGGCCCTTATTTTTGTGAACTTTGTGCTCTTTGTGGTTAAATATCCGGAGAACATTAAATGTACAAAACCAGCAAAGAAGAAAATGAAATTCTCACGCGCACCGGCAAGGGCACGCCGATGGGGGAGTTTTTGCGGCGCTATTGGTGGCCCGTCGGGATTTCCGGCGCATTTGAAAATCAAGCCGACGTTCATTCGCGTGTTCGGCGAAGACTTAGTCCTGTTTCGCGACGGCAACGGCAAAGCCGGCGTCATCGGCGCCTACTGCGCGCACCGGCGGGCGAATTTATGTCTCGGCGACGTCGAGAAGGACGGGGTGCGCTGCCGTTACCACGGCTGGTTGTACGACCGCGACGGCCGCTGCCGGCAGATTCCCGGCGAGCCGCCGAATAGCGAGTTGAAAAAAGAGTCGATTCGCCTGCCGGCCTATCCCGTCGAAGAACTCGGCGGACTGATCTTCGCTTACTTTGGACCGCAGCCGGCGCCATTGGTGCCGCGCTATAATTTTCTCGTCGGCGACGGCGAAGTGTATATTACGATCCAAGGCATACAGAATTGCAATTGGCTGCAGTGTGTCGAGAATGGCATGGACCCGGTGCATCCGAGTTTCACCCATGGCGGCGCTTGGCCGGATATCATGAGCAGCGAGCCGGAGCTGGGCTTTCACGAAACCGAATGGGGCATGGTTTACAAAGCCTATCGCAATACTAAAGAGCCTGGCCTGCTCAACTACCGCGAGCATCACTTGCTCATGCCCGGGGTCAGTTGTGGCGGCAGTGGCGGGCGCTATTTGTCCGGTCAGAACGCCAATACGCCGGTGTCGGCGGCGCGTTGGAGCGTGCCCATCGACGACACCCACACGTTGCTCATGCGCGTGCGCTTCAAGCCGTCGGACAATCCCGGCAAGTATGAAGGCGATCCGTTCAGCAAGCGTTGGAAGCCGCCGCAGCAGTTCATCGTGCCCTATAAAGAATACCTGGATTCCGATAGTCCCGAGCTTGGCTATCCGATTCCGCCGCTGCATTTCATCGAGGACGGCATGGTGGTCGACAGCATGCCGCCGATTGCCGACCGCGAAAATGAAAATCTCGGCCCGGCCATCGACGACGGCATTATTAAATTGCGTCAGATGTATTTGCGCGAAATCGACAAAGTAAAGCGCGGCGAGGATCCGAGATGCATCGTGCGCGACCCGGCGAAGAATCAAATGATTGTCATTCCAGCCTATGAGAAGTGGGTGCCGGAGAGCGAGCGCAACCTGGGAATAACCGCGACGGTGGGATAAGCGGGATTGGTCGCACCCTTCGACAAGTCTCCGCGCGATCGGGAACGCAAAGGGCACAGTGTTAGGATAGGGATGATTCACCACGAACGCATAGGGCGGCGCAGTCGCAACCGAATTGAAGAATGGCCGCAAAGAACGCAAAGGGCGCAAAAAAGAATCGGGATTGGTACTCCAAACTTCGTGCTCTTCGCGTCTTGTTGGTGGTGAAAAGCGAGCTTCATATTACGCTGGAGGGGTTATGGCGATACATGTAGTGAATGAAAACGATGTCGAGCAGGTCAAGAGCGGCCGCGGCTTTACCAAGTGGCTGCATGTCTCGCCGGGCGGAAGTGGACCGGAGATGATGATCCGCCACTGGGGGCCGGACACCGATATTCCGGTGCACAGTCATCCATATCATGAAATGTTTTATGTGCTCGAAGGCGAGATCGAGGTCGGCGGCACGACCTATTCCGCTGGCTCGTGCATCTACATCGAAAAAGGCACGCCCTACGGGCCGACGCGCGCGCCCAAGGGCGGCAAGGTGCTGCGTTATGCCGAAGCCGGCATTGGCAAATAGCGTGGAAGCTTACATCGATGCCGACGGGCTGAAAACATTCTACGTTAAAGCCGGCAACGGCTTTCCCGTGGTGTTGTTTCATGGCGCGGCGCCGGGCGCATCGGCCCAGGTCAATTGGCAGTTGAATATTGAACCGCTGGCCGCCGCCGGATTCACCGTCTACGCCTACGATCAAGCGGGGTATGGCCGCAGTGACAATCCAGCCGACCTGTCCATCGAATATCGCGTCACCCACGCCAAGGCGTTCGTCGACGCCTTGAAACTCGATCGTTACCACGTCATCGGCAACTCCGTCGGCGGTTATATCGCCGCTCGCTTGGCCCTCGAAGATGCTCGCGTCGGCAGGTTCGTCACGACGACTAGCGGCACCTTGGCGCCGAAAGGTTCGGCGCAGTCCCAAGCCTTGGGGCAGAAACATTCCGAAGAGCTGCGCGAGTATGTTCCGAGTCTGGAAAATATGCGCGCGCTGACGCTGGGCACGCTGCACCGCAAAGAGCTGGTCACCGAGGAGTTGGTGCGAGCGCGTTATGAGATGAGCATCGGCAAGAATCACGCCGCGGCGCAAGCGCGCCAAGGCGTCAAACCGCCCCGTTCGCTCACCGAAGAACTGCCCAAGCTCAAAACCAAGACGCTGCTTTTGTGGGGCAACCAAGACCGCGGTGTTTCAGTCGAACGCGGCCTGTTGCTGTTTCAACTGATTGCCAACGCGGAGTTTCACTTGTTCGACCAGTGCGCCCACTGGGTGCAGTGGGATCAAGCCGATCGTTTCAACCGGCTAGTGAGCGACTTTCTTGCCGGCGATCGGTGAAGTTGGCGTCATCCTACGCGGAGTTCGTGAACGTAAAAGTACCATGCTAACCAGGCTACAAGCCAAGGAGTTGATTCTGGCGCGCCTAAGTTCCGGCGCTGCGTCCACCGAACTATCAGTCGTCGAGTGGCCCGGCGCGGAGCGCGCTTTCGGTTGGGTTTTTCAAGTGAGCGGAGGCGATGCCGCAACCGGCGCGACCCTGCCGCGGCTGGTGATCGTCAACAAGACTTCCGGGCAAGTGGTCGCGAGCCGCACCGAGTACGAAGTCGAGCAGTTTGTCAGACTTTATGAAAAGCTGCTGGCGCAAAACCAAGCGCGCAGCCAGGGCTGGTGCGGCACTCTGCCGCTGCCTTTCCCATGGTCGCTGTGGCGCAAGCGGACGGTTGCGGAGCGCGCCAAGGATGGCGGTTTCTATGAAATCGGCGGTAAGGAGGGCGAGCCATGAATCGAGGGTTGATCGCGTGCGGGGTTATCTCGGCCTGGATGTTTCTGGCGGCTGGTGCCGAGGCCCAAGATAAGAAGCTCGAAAGGCTGCGCATCGGCGGCGGATCTGCGTCGTCGACGCAGATGTCGCTCTGGTTCGCCAAGGAGGGTAACTTTTATGATAAGCATGGCCTCAACGTCGAGGCGATCAGCATCCCGGGCAGCTCGCTGGCGCTCCAGGCGATGCTCTCCGGGGAACTGCCGATCATCCAGCTAGGCGGCGCCGCCTCGATCCAGGCCAACCTCGCCGGCGCCGATACCGTGATCATCGCGACCATCGTCAAGAAATTTCTCTTCTGGGTTTACGCCGTGCCGGGCATCAACCGGATGGAAGACCTCAAGGGCAAGGTCTTCGGCGTCACCCGCTTCGGCACGCTTTCGGATCTCGCCTCGCGCATCGCTCTGCGCGCCCATGGTGTCGAGCCGGACCGAGACGTGACCATGGTCCAAACCGGCGGTCCGGCGGAGGGTCTGTCGGCAATGGCTGCGGGGAAGGTCACCGCCGCTTCCCTGTCGCCGCCGGGGACACTTCAGGCGCGCAAACTAAAATTCAAACTGCTCTTCGACATGACCAAGCTGGACGCCGAGTATCACATCAACGGCGTGCTGACGACGCGGCGATATTTGCGCAGCAACGAGGACACGGTGCGGCGTTTTCTCCGGGCGTATATCGAAGGAGCGGCGCGCGCCCAGAAGGACAAGAACTTCGCGTTTAAAGTCATGGGCAAATATTTTCGCACGGACGACAAAGAGATTTTGGAAGAAAGCTATGACACGACTGTCCGGACCAATTTCGCGATACCGCCTCATCCTTCAATGGCCGGCGTAGCGAGCTTGATCCAAGAGTTGGAGAAACTGAATCCCAAGGCCAAGGGAGCCAAGCCGGAGGAGTTCGCCGATGGCCGGCTGGTGCGCGAGATCGAGCAGAGCGGATTTATCAAGGCGCTACAGCCGTAGCGCGTTCAAATCGTTCAAAACGTTCAAGCCGTTCAAACCCCCTCCTTCATCCTCCCCCGCGTCGCGGGGGAGGAAAGAGGTGGGGGATTGAACTGAGCGAAGCGGTTGAACTGAGCGCAGCGATTGAACGTTTTGAACGAGTTTTAGAGGTTGTAGAACCGTTTGGCGTTGTCGTAGATGATTTTCTTTTTCGCCGCCGGGCTCAGGTCTTTGCGCGCGAAGTGTTCTTTCACCAGCTTTTTCATGTCGGTGCGGGTCGCTTCGTGGGGGAAATCGGAAGCCCAGAGCAGGCAGTCGTCGCCGAGCAGCTCGACATCGCGTTTGGTCGTCACTTCCTCGCCGCATTGAAAATAAAGTTGCTTGCGCGCCAACAGTTCGCTCGGCAACACCGGCCGCTCGGCCGGCGCGACCCGTTCGAGGCGCTCTTCGATCTTGCCGATCAAGTAGGGCGTCCAGCCGCTGCCGGCTTCGAGAAAGCCGAGGCGCAGCTTTTTCAGCTTATTCATCACGCCGGAAAACATGATGTTGGTGAACTGGCGCATCTGCGGGATGACATGGGTCAACGTCGCCGCTTCATTGGGCACCAGATAACGGTCGTTGTCGCGCAACGAGTTGCAGGAGTGCACCGCCAGCGTGCAGCCGAGCCGGTCGGCCTCTTCGTAGACCGGCCAGTATTGCTTGTGGCCGAGGGGCAGCTGCAAGCCATCGGCGGGGAGGATGCCGCCGACCATGCCATAGCGTTTCACCGCCCGGCGCAATTCCTTGACCGCAGCCTTTGGCTCCTGCATCGGTAACAACGCCATGCCGCGGAAGCGCCGGTCGTGAATCAAGAAACGATCGTTGAGATAATCGTTGTAGGCGCGGCACAGTTCGACGGCGTAGGTCGGATTGCCGATCTGGCCGACATGCATGAAGCGGGTCGGATAGAGCACGGTCAATTCGAATCGACCTTCATCGAGCTTGTCGACCCACTCGCGCCAATCGGGCACGCGGAAGTCCGACGGGCGAAAGTCGTTGGCGGGTATCGAACGATGCCAGCCATGATGCGGCGTCAGCGGGAAATACAGCATGGCGTCGCGCCGGTTGCGGTAGCCGGCGGACATATACTCGATAATTTCCTCGTCGGTCTCGCGCACATGGCCGTCGGCGTCGATGATCCGCGTTGTGTTGATTTTCATGCTGCCTCCACGAAATTGTTCAGAGATTTTGTCGCACGCGCTACGCCGAGTTGTCAATTGAAAGTCGGTATTCGACTACGACGACATGATGGGACGAGCGGATCTCACCACGAAGCACACGAAGACCACGAAGTTCGGAGCATTGATTAGCTTAACCCTTCGCGTCCTTCGTGCCTCCTTAGAAAATAGATGTGAGGGGATGATATGCACAACGAAGAGCCTGCGGGACTCCGTCATACCCGCGCAAGCGGGTATCCAGGCTAATTGGGCGCAGACCAAACCTGGATTCCCGCGTGCGCGGGAATGACGCGTCAAGCAGACCGCGTATGGAGGGAATCCCAGCCATTTTCATATTCTGTAGACAAGCATAAGACCATGAACCACTTCGTGGCGAAACAGTCTCTTTCCCTTGGCAGCTAGAGCTCTTTAAGCCAAATATGCCGCCAGACATTGGTTTCGCACCATCAAACATAGACTTCTTTCGATGCGTACGTTACCCTTGTTAGTTTGAAATGGGATATCTGACCGACGAACTCGATGGCGAGACCGCGCCGATAACGCAGAAGCGCGGGCGCACCTACTTTGCCCATGGCGCGGTGCGTCTGCTCGACGCCGGCGATAGCAATGTCAGCGCCAGAGTGCAGGGGTCGCAGGTTTATCGAGTGAATTTGACGGTCGCCGATGGCTTTATCGACTACTCTTGTACCTGCCCGTTTTTCACCAGCGATTTCAACGCTTGCAAGCATGTTTGGGCGACCGCGATGGCGGCCGAGTTGCGCGGTTGTCTGAAGAAGATTCTCGACTCCGACGACCATCGCAGTGCCCGCAGTGCCGGTGATCAGCCGGCGGCCACGGCGGCGCGCCGGACGCGTCCGGCAAAATCGCAGGAGCCGAATTGGAAGCAGCAGCTGCAAACCCTGCGGCACGCTTTGACGCCGGCGCCGTCGCCGTTCAACGACCGGCCGGCGCCGGAGCGCCAACTGTTCTATCTGATCGATGCCGATTACACCCTGAGCCGGCAAAAATTGACCCTCGAAGTCGCCCGCCGCGAGCGTAAGAACAACGGCGAATGGGGCAAGCTCAAAAGCCAACGGCTCTACTCGCGTGAGCTCGACGCCCTGACCGATCCCGCGGACCGGCGCATCACCGCCATGCTGTTCGGCGCGCGCCAGGACTTGGGCTATAGCTATTCGTCCTACTACGATTCCGCGCCGTCGTTGTTCGCCGTGCCGGAAAATTTGTGGGACCTGGCGCTGCCGCTAATGTGCCAGACTGGACGGTGTCTGTTGCGCAGTCCGAAGTTGGACGATGCGACGCCGCTCGTCTGGGATGACGGTCCGGCTTGGGAGCTTTGTCTGACGGTGGAGCGGGAAACCGACAGCGCGCGCTATCGGCTCGCCGGCTCGCTGCGCCGCGGCGAGGAAGTGTTGGATTTAGCGCAGCCGGTCTTGCTGCTCGCCGGCGGTTTAGTTTTTTACAATGGCCGTATCACGCGCCTGAACGATCACGGCGCTTTCGCCTGGGTGTCGGTTTTACGCGTGCCGACGGCGCTGTCTTTCGCGGTCGAAGACGCCGAGGTCTTTCTCGACGAGCTGGTCTCGATTCCCAATCGGCCGCGCTTGGAGTTGCCGGCTGAATTGCAGTTCGAAACCGTCGCCGGCGCGCCGCAGCCGCGGCTATTATTAAAACCCGGTAAACACAACAATTGGAACAGCGAGCGCCTCACCGCGGAGCTGTCCTTCGACTATGACGGCTCGGTGGTGCCGCACCAGCATCGCGGCGGCGGCTTCTATCAGAAGGAGCGGCGCCGCTTGGTGACCCGCGATCTCACCGCGGAGGATAAGGCGTTCGCTCGGCTCAAGCAATTGGGCTTTCGCAAAGGCTGGGAATACGACCGCGCCGACCTGCAGCTGGCGCCCGACCAGCTCGCTCGAGTGGTGCGAGTGTTGTCCGGCGAAAGTTGGCATATCGAGGCCCAGGGCAGCCTTTACCGCACCGCCGGTGGGCTCACTATGCAGGTCAACTCCAGCGTCGATTGGTTCGGCGTCGACGGCGCCGCTGAGTTCGGCGATAGCCGGGTCGGCTTGCCGCGCTTGCTGCGGGCGATCAAGCAGGGCGAGCAGACGGTGCGACTGGACGACGGTTCGCTCGGCATCATTCCCGAAGAGTGGATGAAGAAATACGGCATGCTCGCCGGTCTCGGTACTTTCGAAGGCGATGGCATGCGCTTCAAGCGCTCCCAAGCCGGCCTGCTCGACGCGCTATTGGCGAGCGAACCGGCGGTCTCTTTCGACGCGGTGTTCGAGCGAGTGCGCCGGGAGCTGCGCGATTTTTCCGGCGTGGCGGCGGTGGCGCCCGCCGGCGAGTTTCATGGCGAACTGCGCCACTATCAGCTCGAAGGTTTGGGCTGGCTGCACTTTCTCCAGCGCTTCGGTTTTGGCGGCTGCCTGGCCGACGACATGGGCTTGGGCAAAACCATTCAGGTCCTCGCGCTGCTCGAAGCGCGCCGGGAACTGCGCCGCAACGACCCGGAAAACTCGCCGCCGCCGGCCTTAGTGGTGGTGCCGCGCTCGCTGATATTTCATTGGAAACAGGAGTCGGCGCGCTTCACGCCCAAGCTGAGCATTCTCGACCACACCGGCGTCGCGCGGCTCAAACCCGGCGATCATTTTGATAACTATGACGTAGTTTTGACGACCTACGGCACGCTGCGCAGCGACGCCGTGCAATTCAAAAATATTCGTTTCGATTATTGCATCCTCGACGAAGCGCAAGCGGTCAAGAACTCCAGCACGCTGGCGGCCAAAGCGGTGCGTTTGCTCAAGGCCGATCACCGTTTGGCGATGAGCGGCACGCCGGTGGAAAATCATCTGGGCGAGCTGTGGAGCCTTTTTGAATTCCTCAATCCCGGCATGCTTGGCACTGCGGCGGTGTTCGGCCGCGCCGGCAAGAATCCCGACGAGAGCACGCGCCAAGTGCTGGGCAAGGCGCTGCGGCCGTTCATTTTGCGCCGCACCAAAGCGCAAGTCGCCCCCGAGCTGCCGGAGAAAACCGAGCAGACGATCTATTGCGACCTCGAAGGCAACGACAAGAAGCTCTACGACGAGCTGCGCGACTACTACCGGGCGCGGCTTTTGCAGAACGGCACCGGCGAAAACTCGGGGCAGTACAAAATCCAAGTGCTCGAAGCGCTCCTGCGGCTGCGCCAAGCGGCTTGCCATCCGGGCTTGATCGACAAGAGAAAAATCGCCGAGCCGAGCGCCAAGGTCGATACCCTGTTGGCGCAGCTCGATCAGGTGCTCGAGGAAAATCACAAGGCGCTGGTGTTCTCGCAATTCACCAGCCTGCTGGCGATCGTGCGCAGCCGCCTGGATAAGCAAAACATTCCCTACGTCTATCTCGACGGCCGCACCCGCGACCGCCAAGCCAGGGTCGAGGAGTTTCAAAACGATCCCAACGCCAAATTGTTTCTGATCAGCTTGAAAGCCGGCGGCCTGGGCTTGAACCTGCACGCCGCCGAGTATGTCTATCTGCTCGATCCCTGGTGGAACCCCGCCGTCGAAGCCCAAGCCATCGACCGCGCCCACCGCATCGGCCAGACGCGCAAGGTGTTCGCCTATCGCCTGATCGCCCGCGACACGGTGGAAGAAAAAGTTTTGGAATTACAAAAATCCAAACGCGACCTGGCCGACGCGATTATTACCGCCGACAACAGCGTGATGCGCAATCTGACGCGGGATGATCTGGAACTGCTGCTGTCGTGATCCGGAAGGGACCGCTCAAATAGTTCAAGCCGATCAAAGCGTCAAATTCTCAAATCAAGAGTCCCGGATTCCGCTCCCGCTGCATGCGGGCTACGATCTTGCAAATTTTCGGTTCCGAATCTTCTTCGCGACAACGATTTGAACGGCTTGAACGTTTGAACGACTAAACGCGCTTTATCCGCTGCCCTTCCGGGTGATTTCCTTCATCAGTCTGTGCCAGCCGTCAAGCGCTTCTTCGTATTGCGCCAGGGTGCCGGCTTTTTCCGGATACCAGCGTTTCCAGCCGTAATCTTTCTGGGCAACGCCGAAGAATAAATCTTCGTAGAGTTTCTGGCCGTCCGGGCTCATGAGGAAATCGGTGAACAGCAGCGCGGCGTGGGGCCGCGGCGCGTTGACTGACACGGCGGCGCCGCCGGCGCTGGCGACCACCAGATCCATGGGCACCCACGCCACCGGCGCGCCGCGCTTGGCGGCGACGTTGGTGGCGCTGTAGAACTGACTCGGCGACGCGTAGATCTCGCCGGCGGCGACCAGTTGAGTGAGCGCGCTGCCGGCCATCATGTGGATGCGCATGTTTTGTTCCTTCAGCTTGCGCACCCAGGCTTCGCCTTTGACTTTGACCATGGCGCCGATCATGCGCGCGCCGGTGTCTTCGCCGGCGATGCCCATATTGTCTTTCAGCGCCGGGCGCATCAGGCCGTCAAAGTTTTTCGGCACATCGGCGCTGTTGACGTTGCGCTTGTTGTAGGACAGACCGACGTAGGATTCGCGCACGGTGGTCCAATAGACCAGCGTCTTGGACGCCCGCTCCTTGGCGTCCTCGGGAAACGCGCCCAGATGCGGCGACGTGTAGGGCAGGAGCAACTGGCTGTCGCGGAACGTCATCAAGTCCCGGCGGCGTGGTCTCGATGGCGTCGGCGATGTAGCGGCGCGCTTTGGCTTCCGTCAGCAGCCGCTGCGCCAGGGCGCTCGAGCCGGTGCGAAACGTGTCGACGCTGACGCCGGGATATTTTTTCTCGAAGGCGGCGGCGATCTGTTTGTTCTGGTCGGTCGCCAACGTGGTGTACCAAACCAGTTTGCCCTCGCGCTTGGCGCCTTCGAATAAGATCTTTTCGCGGTCGGCGCCGGTGTAGCTACCCAGCTCGGCGGCGGTTTTGGCGGTTTGGCTCCACGCGGGGGCGCTGGCAAGCGAAATCAAAAATAAAATTACGGCGAAAAGTTGCATTGGCATTTCCAGTCTTTGTTAGTTCGGTGCGTTCGTAGGTTGCTGAAAACCCTCTCGGAGTCCTTCGACACGGCTCAGGACGAACGGCAGGGAGTCTGATGGCACGATGATTTTCCGTTCTGCCGAGCTGGTCGAAGCATGAGGCGCTCGACGCATTCCTAAGCCTTTTCCCCAAGCTGTCCGCTGTTAGTTGCCGAGACTAGTGGAATTCTCTGAACGACGCAATATTTTGTGTCGTTAGAAATGGTTGACAGCTACGCCATAGTCTCGGTAAGCTCAGAAAAATTGCCGGCAACCCAAGGAGGGTAATTCATGGCTTACGATATTTTGCTCAAAGGCGGGCGGATTTATGACGGCAGCGGGCTGCCGTCTTATCTGGGCGACGTGGCGGTGCAGGATGGCAAGATCGTTGAGATGGGACGGATCAACGGCAGCGCCAAGCGAGTGGTGAACGCCGACGGGCTGGCGGTGTCGCCGGGCTTCATCGACTTTCATACCCATCTCGATGCCCAGCTGTTGTGGGACCCGCTGGCGACATCTTCTTGCTATCACGGCGTGACCACAGTCATCCCCGGTAACTGCGGCTTGTCGTTGGCGCCGTGCAAAGAACCGGATCGCGACACGATCTTGCGAAGTTTCGAGCGCGTCGAAGCGATCACGCTGCCGGCTTTGAAGGCCGGAGTGAAGTGGGGTTTTACCACCTTCGGACAATATCTCGATGCCATGCGCGGCAACCTCGGCGTCAATGTCGCATCATTGGTAGGTCACTGCGCGCTGCGCCAGTATGTCATGGGCGAAGCTTCCCTCGAACGCGCCGCCACGCCGGCGGAAATCCAACAGATGAAAGAAGTGCTCAAAGCCAGCGTGCGCGCCGGCGCCGCCGGTTTCTCGACCAATCAAAATCCCGTGCATATGTACGCCGACGGCACGCCGATCCAGAGCCGCTTTGCCACCGACGAAGAAATTATCGAACTGGCCTGCGCGCTCGGCGAGATCAATCAAGGCGCTGTGCAGATTTCCCGCGGTTCGCTCGGCGTCTCGGTGCCGATGCGCGAGAGCGTGAAGTTGTTCGAGGAAATTTCCAGCCGCTCCGGTCGGCCGGTGATCTGGCAGAGCATCACTCACCGCTGGGACAAGCCCAACGAATGGCGCGAGCTGTTAGACCTGGCCGGCGAGACCATCGACCGCGGCGTGCAGTCCTATCCGCTGTGCAACGCGCGCTTGTTCAACAACCGGCTGACTATGAAGACTGCTCAAGTGTTCGACGATCTGCCGACCTGGAAGACGATTCTGTTCCTGCCGTTGGAAGAGCGCATCAAGGCGATCAAGGATCCCGAGACGCGCAAGAAGATGCGCTACGAAGCGGTGGAAGAAACCAAGTCGTCGCGCTTCTCGCGGCGCTGGGACCTGGTTTACTTAATCAACGCCGTCAAACCGGAAAACAAGCATCTGGAGAAAAAGAGCGTCGTGGAGATCGCCAAGATTCGCAATCAAGACATCATCGACGCTTTTCTCGATTTATCTTTGGAAGAAGGTTTGGACACCGAGTTTCAAACCTCGAGCACCAACGGCGACGAGAAGGCGGTGGCGGAGATCATCAAGAGCCCCTACGTGCTGGTCGGCCAGTCCGACGCCGGCGCGCATTTGATCTATGACGCCGGCTTCGGCTACGCGACGCGGCTGTTGGGCTACTGGGTGCGCGAGAAACAAATCATGACGGTGGAAGAAGCCGTGCGCAAGTTGACCTTCATGGTCGCGTCGATCTTCGGCCTGCCGGATCGCGGTTTATTGCGCCGCGGCATGGCGGCGGATCTATGTGTCTTCGATCCGGCAACCGTCCGGGAGTGCGATGCCGAGATGGTGCAAGATCTTGCCGGGCAATGAGAAGCGCTTTATTCAGAAAGCCGTCGGCATCGAGATGACCGTCGTTAACGGCCAGGTGCTGGTGGAGAAGGAAAGTCACACGGGCGCGCTGCCGGGAACCGTGCTCGGCGGCGGCAACGGCGCGGCGTTGCAGGCGGCGGCGTAGGGGGAGAAGAATTAGCCGCAAAGAACGCAAAAAATACGCAAAGCAGTTGGGGCGACCGATAGTCGCTCCAACTGTATGTCGGCGGGAATTCAGATTGACCTGATTCTCAACCCCTAATATCAATAGCTATTAACTTCCAAGGTGGTTTTTCCTGAATAACTCCCAATTCTTTGCTATTTCGTTGTATGCCGACCATATGCGTATTCTTTGGAATAATAATTCGCATGTTCTACCGGGATCACAACCCGCCGCACTTCCATGCGGAATACCAAGGACAAAACGCAACGTTCGATTTCGACGGGAAGTTGCTCGAAGGTGAGATTGAATCTCGAACTGCCAAGGATCTGATCAAGAAGTGGGCACACCGCCATAAAGTAGAACTCAAAAAGAACTGGGAGCACATGCGGCAGAAGCGACCGTTCACGAGAATCGAGCCGTTAAAATAGGAGCACGGATGCTGCCTTCAGTAACAAAAGCTAAATACGTTAAGGACTACCTGATCGAAGTGAAGTTTAATGACGGCACGAAGAAGGTGATCGACTTTGAACCCTGGCTCACCGGACCGATATTCAGACCCTTGAAAAGCAAGGTTTACTTCAAAAAATTTTTTATCGACGGCCCGACAATCGCGTGGTCAAACGGCGCCGACATCGCCCCGGAAACGCTGTATGGTGCGCCGGCTGTCAAGTTAGATAACGAGTTGAAACTTAGGCGTGCGGGATAGATCGAGATGCAATACAAGGTCACCCACGCTGTTCCCTTTGCATTTCTCAAAGAGGTGAATCATGGGTGCCACTGAGAAAATTGCCCGGTTCCTAGTTGACACCGATTACGCGGACATACCGCGCAACGCCGTGGATAAAGCCAAGCGCTCTGCGCTGGACTGCGTAGGAGCCGCACTGGCCGGCGTTGCCGAGCCGGTCAGTCAAACCATCACAGGTTATGTAACCAAGCTCGGCGGGCCGCCGCAAGCATCGGTATTTGGCGCTGGTCTCAAAGCCGCGGTTCCAGATGCGGCGCTGGCCAATGGCTCCATTGCCCATGCCCTGGACTACGACGACTGCGGTGTGAAGATTGGCCATCCCAGTGTCTTGGTTCTGCCCGCCGTCCTAAGCCTCGGCGAGCAGCTGAGCGCCTCGGGACAGGATCTCCTCACTGCCTACATCCTGGGACTGGAAGTCGAGGGCAAGTTGGCGCTGCATGCGGACTTCAAGCTCATGCAGGCGCGTCTGAACCACCAGACCTGGTACGGTTCCATCGGCGCGGCGGCGGCCTGCGCCAAGCTGCTAAAATTAGATGTCTCGAAAACTCGAATGGCGTTGGGCATCGCGGGAAATTCCGCTTGCGGCTTGTCGGCCAACCACGGCAGCATGGCCGGGGCAATGGCGGCGGGCAACGCTTGCCGCAACGGCGTGATCGCCGCACTCATGGCGCAAGCGGGGATCACGGCCAATCCCAATATCATCGAAGGGAAGAACGGCTTTTACGACACCCTGGTGGGGCCAGGCCACTATGATGCCGAGCGCATGGCGGACGGTCTGGGCAAGCCCTTCTACATTGAGTCTCCGGGCATCAGTCTAAAAATGTATCCGAGCTGCTACCACACGCACCGGGCGCTCGATGGCGTTTTCCAGTTGTTGGGCGAACACCACCTTAACGATAAAGATATCGCCGCCGTCGACGTCGGCACCTCGGAGCGCGCATTGCGTGTGCTCGCCTTCTCCGAGCCGGCGACGCCGTATCAAGCCAAGTTCAGCATGCCGCACTGCATCGCCGCCGCCGTAGTGGATCACCAGGTGACGCTCGAGACTTTCACGGATCACAAGCTCAACGATCACAACATTGTCGAAGCTAGGAAGAAGGTTCAGCTTTCCTTCCCCAACGTACCCATCTGGCCGGGCCTAGCGGACGTCGGTCCGGACACCGAGTTCGTCGGTAATCCGGTGACGATCAAGACGACTGATGGGCGGAGCTTGAGTGCGCGAGTGGATATACCGCGGGGCGATGCCTCGCTGCCGCTGACCGACGACGAGCTTCTAATGAAATACCGTGACTGTGCACGCGCTCAGTTAAGCCAGGACAACATCGAGCGCAGTGTTGGCTTGGTTCGCGGTCTAGAGAAGGTGGAAAACGTTGGGATGCTGATGGCTATTCTCAGATCGCCTTTGCACAAGGCTTGAGATTTGAGGCGCTAATTCTAGCATGGGGGCGCGTCTCGCATTCCGATGATAATGTGTGATTGCAAGATTTGGCTCCGAATCCGAGTCTGGTGGAGTGAACATGGCTGGAACGGAATTGATCACTCTGAGGAATCCTGCACTCGCCGGTGAAGTAGCGTTCGACACTGTCATCTACGCCTCGTCTGGGCTTACCTATCCGGTCACTTTGTTCCAGTACGCTATTTATTCGTCCCCGGATCCTGCCTATGTCACCGGGCGACTGAATATCTCGGCGTTCGCCAACCTTGGTAGCGGTGCGGCGTGGCCCTTCACCAACACGACTGTGCCTCTCAACGGGCATGTGTGCGTGCCCCGCGGACGTGGCCCTTTCCCGTTGGTCGTGTTCGTCCACGGGAATCATTCGCCCATCGAGAACTCCACTCCTGGCTATCTCTACTTGTGCCAGTTATTAGCCTCGCACGGTATCATCGCCGCGACGATTGACGTGAACTTTCTCAACGGCGGCAACTTTGGCGAGAACGACGGCCGGGCTATTGTTCATCTCGAACACCTCAAACAGTTCCGGATCTGGAATAACACGGCAGGTCATCCCCTCCAGGCCCGTATCGATCTAAACCGGATCATGATCGTCGGCCATTCGCGCGGCGGCGAGGCCGTGGGTCACGCTTCGTTCTTCAACCGGCTCTCGGCCATTCAACCCGATAGCATGAGTCCGGTAATTCCTCTCGATGGCACCGGCGCGGCCGCTCTCGGCCCGTATCGTTTCAATCTCAAGGCTATCGGCGCCATCGCGCCGACCGACGGGCAATACCAGCCGCTGACCGGACTCACCGTCGTGCCCGATCCTTACTACGTCATCCACGGCAGCCGGGACGGTGATGTCACCAGCTTCCCCGGGCACCATACGTACAACCGCGCGCACGCGGTTGACCTCGCCAACCCGACCGTTTCCAGCGGGAAATGGAAGGCTTTGCTATGGGTGTACAATGCCAATCACAATCAGTTCAACAGCATCTGGGCGCCCGAGGTGCCGGCCATGCCGCGCCCTAGCCAGGAGCAGATCGCCAAGGTTCATTTCGGCGCCCTGACGCAAGCCGTGCTGCTGAATCGCTCCGAGTATTTCGCAGTGCTCGAGGACAACGGCGCCGCCACCGCCTGGGTGCCGGCCGGGACGGAATTTGTCTCGCAGTACCAGAGTCCGGAGCGGATCTTCGTACAGCACCACCAGGAGGGGCTCTTGGCGCCGGCGGTCTCACTGCCCGTACAGGGGGCCGTGTTTGCCGACAGTGTCATCGCCGCGCGCCAGCTCACTAACCTGGTGCCCGGCACGACGACCACGGTCACGCTTCGACTGGCCTGGTCGACCCTGGGTGCGCGCCTCCTTGTGCGGGTCGATCCGGCAACGCTTCCGGCCGAGCGCTACAAAACGCTTTCGCTTCGGGTTGGCCAGTCCACGGAGGCCAGCAACCCAGCCAATCGCGATCAGGACTTTACCCTCGAAGTCGCCAGCAGCTCGCGACGGCCTCGATTCCGGCCAGTTCTCTGCACCGGCTGCTCTATCCTGCTCCTACGATTGGCGGAGCGAAGATCATTATGCAAACCCTGCGATTCCCCGTCCAACGCCTGGTGGAATGCGGCGTCGATCCCAGTGATCTCCGCTCCATTGCTTTTGTCTTTGACCGGCGGCCCGCCGGGATCGTCTATGTCGGCGATCTGCAATTGGTTAATTGATGTGATTTTGGAGGTCCATGATGTATCCGCCAGTTCCGCCGAAGGTGACCGCTGTCGAGGTGGCCGCCGCGCAGCCCACCGAGACCGATAGCGCCGCCATTGCCCACTTGAGCGCTGCTGCGCGCAAGTCCATCGAACCTGTGGCGTACTTAGTGAAGGTGCGGCTCAAGACGAAGCTACCGTACACGTCGTCGGGCTGGGCGCTCTACGTGGGCAAGACGCGCATTCCCAAGTATTGGGAGTACGAACATGGGATCTACTTCAAGGTGCTTGATCCGCAGTTCTTCGCCGATCACAAGGGCGAGAAATTGCGCTTCACCCAGGACGAGGTCAAGTTTGTCGACACCGGCGTCAAGCTTAGCCAGCCGGCCGTAGCCGGGAATAAGAAGGCGCGAACAGGCGCGAGCCGTTTGCCGGCGCAGGCCGACGTATTGAAGTAGCTGCAGCCTGGAATTCTCGCCTGCAGAAGGGATCAACAAGCCGATGGCCATAACCTATAGGGCGGACACCCTGTCACCGACCTAAATTTACTAGTCATCCACTGTAAAGGGCAAACGCATGGGACACTTTGGGTCGGTAACCATTTGGCTGCTCACGATTCTTACATGCATGCCGGGCGACGCCCAAGAGGTTACGAAGCCCGCGCTGCCGGACACGACGGCATGTCCCACACCCGTTGCCGACATCGCGACCTGCTATTCCGCCAAGCATGCGAGCGGCGCCTATCTCCTGGCGGCGATGCCGAAAAACTGGAACGGGCATCTGATCGTCTTCGCCCATGGCGGCCCGCATATCGTGCCGCCGATTGCGGCGACCAGCCAGCCGGATCTCGCCAAATATTCGATTGCTGTCCGCCAGGGATTTGCTTGGGTCGCCTCGACCTTCCGGCGCGAAGGCTACGGCGTGCGCGCGGCTGCGGAGGATTCCGAACATGCTCGCCAGTTCTTCGTCGACCGGATCGCGCAACCACGGCGCACGATCTTTCACGGCGCGTCCTGGGGCGGGCTCGTGGGCAGCAAGCTCGTTGAAATCTACGCCAAAGGCGCGGACGGTAGCACGAACTACGATGGCGCGTTCTTCAACAGCGGCTTCGTTGCCGGCGCACCGCTGGGCTACGAGTTCCGCGCCGACCTGCGGGTGGTCTACCAGTACTATTGCAAAAATCTGCCCCGTCCGGACGAGCCGCAGTATCCACTCATGAGCGGAATACCGGCGGGGATGAAGATCACGCTCAAGGACCTTGAAGCGGTCATCGACGAATGCACCGGCATTTCCAAGCAGGCCGCGGCGAGGACCGAACTGCAGAAGCAGAATCTTGCCAATATCCTCGGGGTCATGCGCTTTCCAGAGAATTTCCTGGTTCGCCACATGCAGGCGGCGACGCTCCTGCTCCGCGAGATCGGCGAACGCACGACGAACGGACGGAGTGCGTTTTCCAATGTCGGCGTGCGCTACAGCGGCTCGAGCAACGACGACGAATTGAACCGGGACGTCGTGCGCTTCGCTGCCGATCCGGAGGCGCTCGCCGCACTGAAGGTTGACGGTGCGCCGAACGGCACGCCGGCCATTCCAGTTCTGTCGATCCATTCGATCAACGACCCGCAAGTCGTAGTTGAGGTGCAGTCCGCGTATCGTGACACGGTCCATGCCGCCGGCCACGCTGATCGTCTGGTGCAGGCCTATACGAACGAGAATGTGCACACCGGGCAAAGCGCGCCCGAGCTCGGCGCCGCGCTCGATGCGCTTATGCAGTGGATCGAGAAGGGCGTCAAACCGACGCCGCAAGCGCTTGCGGCTGGGTGCGAGCGCTTGCGCGCGACTTTCGAGGGCCAGTGTAGCTATCAGCCGGAGTTTTCGCCGAAGCCCTACAGCACGCGCTACGCCCGCGCGGCCGCCGCCATGCCGTGATGTCAAGCCTCGTGGCGACGCGCTTTGACGGCGCCGCGGCCTGCCGGTTCGCTGTCGTCTCGAAGATTTCTGTGAGGGCTAAATATGGGACGAATACGGTAGATAATAGGGAGAGAGCAGGGGAGGCCTTGATGAGAATGCTTTTTCTCGCAGTTACCTTGGTTTTATCGGTCTGCATGCCGGTCGCGCATGCATACGCCCAGGCGGATTTTTACAAAGGCAAAACCATAACCGTCGTGCAGATCGTTGACGCCGGCGGCACCGGCGATCTGCGCCGCCGGGCTTTGTTCCCATTTCTGCAGAAATATATTCCCGGCAATCCAACGATCGTCTCCGATTACATGCCGGGCGGCGGCGGACGCAAGGCGGCGAATCACATTTATCGCGTCGCCAAGCCGGACGGATTAACCATCGGCGGCACTGTCGTCTTCCCTGGTGACCAATGCGATCCTCGATACCGTCGGCGTGCAGTACGACATCGACAAGCTGACTTACTTGGGCTCGCCCGTGAGCGTCTTCCATTACGTATTTCTCACGCGCAAAGAGGCCGGCCTCGGCAGCTTGGAAAAATTGCGCGCCGCAAGCGGCGTGCGCATCGGCGCCCAGGAGGTCGGGCATGACATCTATATCACCGGACGGCTGTTTGCGTATTTGCTGGGTCTCAAAGACCCGCGATTCGTCACCGGCTACGGCGGCCCGGAAATCGATATTGCGCTCGAGCGCCGCGAGTTGGACGGCAGAGCGAATGCGCTTGAAACCCTCGGCCAGCGCAATGCCGAAGAGATGAAAAAGGGCTTGTTGGATCTCCATGCGATTGTCGAAATCCCCAGAGGAAACCGGCCGGATGGCTTTGCGCGCTTGCCTGAAATTGAAAGTTTCGCCAAGTCCGAGGCGGAGCGCAAACTATTGACGATGTATCGAGCTTTCAGGCTCGTCGGCACACCCTATGTGCTCGCGCCGGGCACGCCCAAGCCGCAGGTGCAGATCCTCCAGGAGGCTTTTCGCAAAGCGCTTCGAGATCCGGACTTTCATCGTGAGTTCAAGAAGCTTTCCGGCTTCGACGCATCGCCGTTACTACCGGAAGAGCAGGACAAAGCGATCCGCGAACTGCCGCGCGACCGCGACGTGGTCGAGCTTTTTAAAAAGCTGTCCGGCGCCGATCCGTTGCCGTCTCGGTGAAACAAAAGAACCAGGATCTCTTGTCTGTCGCGCGAGCTGACGATTGAACAAGCACGCCGTTCAGATCTATTAGGATAGCTGGGACCAATAATAAATTTAGGAGAATGCCCATGCGAAGATTTCTGGCCGTCTGCCTGCTCCTGCTGCTCGTGGGCTGCGGCGATAAAGCGAAGGATTTATACGATACCGCGCAGTTGGAAGAAAAGCAGAACAATAGGCCGCACGCGACGAAACTTTATCGGCAGATCGTAGAAGAATATCCCGACTCGCCTTACGCGAATCAGGCGAAGACTCGTTTGGCCGAGTTGGAGAAAGCGCGTTAGATACGTAGCAAAAATATCACGGTTCAAGCTGCGCGCTCTACGCGACGGCGCGGAGCAAGAAGTTGTGAAGCTGAATAAAAAACTGCTTCCCCGTCGGGGCGATGTCAAAAATAAGCGCTTGACCCCGTTCCCACGTGCGCGTCTATATGGCTTGGAGTTGAGGAGAGGCTCATGAGAAAAAAATATCCGCTCCTAATGATAGTTGCCGCTCTCGTTTTGTCGACGGGAGTTTCTCCGGTTCCGGCTTTTTCCCAAGCGGTTTTTTATCAAGGCAAGACGCTGAAGATTATCAACAACGATCCGGGCGGCGTGGTCAGCTTGCGGCTTAAAACCGTTATAAAATACCTAAGCAAATATATTCCGGGGAATCCGACTATTTTTGTAGAAATTATGGAAGGCGGCGGCGGCCGCAAGGCGGCCAATTACGTATTTCAAAACGCCAAGCCCGACGGTCTCACGATCGGAGCGCTCAGCAGTTCGATCGTCGGCTTGCAGGTCATGCGCGAGACCGGCGTGATGTACGATATCGACAAATTCATCGTTCTCGGCACCCCGATCAGCGAGAACCACAATGTGATCTACACACGCAGCGTGCTTGGCCTCAACAGTCTGGAAAAATTCCGAGCGGCGAGCGGGGTCAAGCTCGGCGCCCAGGAGGTGGGCGGGGCGGCTTATATCTCGGCGCGGTTGTTTGCCTACTTTCTCGATTTGAAAGCGCCGAAATTCGTCACGGGCTATTCCGCGCTGGAAGCCGATGTGGCGCTCAACAGCGGAGAAATCGATTCGCGATCGAACAACGTGACTTCAGTGCTGACCCGCAATCGCGACTGGATCGACAAGGGTATCATGGATTTTCATGCCATCTTGGCGGTGCCGAAAAACGATAAGCCGTCCCATCCGAGGCTTGCTCAACTTCCGGAGATCGAGACCTTCGCAAAAACCGATAGGGAACGAAAGCTCCTGTCGATGTGGCGCAGTTTCAGGACCGCGTCCATGCCGTTTGTCCTGCCGCCGGGCACACCTAAAGATCGAGTCGAGATATTGCAGGAAGGAATGCGCAAAGCCTTTAAGGACCCGGAATTTCGCGCCGAGTTCAAAAAAGTCATCACCGACGACGCGTCGCCGTTGATGCCGGAAGAGTTGACCAAGATTATCCACGAGATGCCCCGCGATCCCGAGGTCATCGATATGTTGAAAAAGATGTCGGGGGTCGAGCCGCTGCCGTCACGTCAATAGCGGCGGCCTCCGATCACTCAGCCAGCGCGTTCGAGTCAGATCATGAACGGTGTCCTGCAACAGGTTGAATGGGAGTCGCCCCTGGTCGAGCCCTTTCCAGACCCGGCGTTACAGTCCTACGCGCGGCGAAGGCAAGGGATTCCCCACCCGATGATCGCCTACTTCGCGCCGGTCCCCTGGATGGCGCGAGCCGTGATCGATATGCATCCCGAGTACGGGCTGCTCATGCACCTCGATCAGGACCGTAGCGGATCTTGTCGTGCTGGTCGTCAGCCAGGAGAACTCATGCCGTTTCTGCTATGCCGCTGTCCGGGGACTGCTGTGGGCTCAGGGAATGTCCTGGGCGCGTATCCAGCGCATGGAACAGGACCTGAGGCGGGCCGATCTGCCGCCGCGGACCATGGCGGCTGTCGCCTTCGGGCGAAGCCAGTCGCGCTCGGGTCCCGCAGGAGCGCGGGCTGCCCGTGAGACTCTACGTCGTTCGGGCTTGGGGCTCGAAGAGATGAAAGAAATCGCGTTCACGGCGGCATTGACGGATTTCCACAACCGCGCCCATACGATCCCCGCGATCCCTGCGTATCCGATCGAGAGCATGCCCGATCACCTTTACGTACGGCTGCTCCGGCCCTTGCTCGGTCTGATCGTTAAAAGATATCGTTATCGCGGGCAGCCCACCGTGCTCGACCCCGTGCCGCCCTATGCCTACGGCCGGCTCGTGGAAACCTACGCGGGTTCTCCGATCGGCGCGATATTGGCGCGAACGCTCGCTGAGATGTGGGCCTCTCCCCATCTCACGCGACGCTGTAAACTTCTGATGATCGCCGTCATCGCGCGCGGGCTCGGGTGCGAGGTCTGCGCGCCGGAGGTGAGTGAAACTCTCCGGAGAGAGGGATTGAAGGAATCGACGCTCGCCCAGGTCCTGACTCATCTCGACGCGCCCGAGCTCGACGACATCGAGCGGCTGCTCGTGCCGTTCGCTCGTGAAACGATCTGGTTCGAGCCCGCGCCGCTACAGCGCCGCGCCCGTATGCTGCGCGACCGCCTCTCGGGCCCGCAGCTCCTCGAGGCCATCGGTGTGGCGTCGCTGGCCAATGGGCTGTGCCGGATGGGCGCGACGGTGCTGGACCATAATACATGACCGGACCCTGTCGTCGTAGTTGCTCTGCTGGTGCTCCTGGCGGGACTCGCCGCCGCAATCTATCGCCAATGGCGGCAGAACCAGACGCTGAAGGCCCAGCTCGAAGCGATCGCCACCGACCTCCAGCATCTCCAGCAATCCTGCTCGCGCTTGTTCCAGCCGGTGTGCTGCAGCACCTCATCGCCGACGGCGTGCAGTCGGCGATCGAGGCGGCGGCTCCCGAGCGCAAAGTGGTGACCGTTCTGTTCGCCGATCTCGTCGGTTCCACCGCGATGAGCGACCGGCTCGAGCCGGCCGTCCTGGCGCGTGTGCTCAACGGCTACTTCCAGCGCATGAGCGATGCCATCCACGAGCACCGCGGCCATGTCGCCCACTTCCTGGGCGACGGCATCGTCGCCTATTTCGGCGCGCTGCAACCGAATCCGTGGCAGTGCAACGATGCCGTGCGCGCGGCCCTCGCGATGCGCGCGGCCATCCGCGAATACAATGTCGAGCTCGGGCGGGAGGGGCTGCCGTTGCTTGCTCTGGGAATCGGCATCGACCGCGGTTTGGGGCTTGTCGGCCTGGTGGGCTCGCGCGAGCGGATGGAGTATGACTTCGTCGGACGCACCGTGAACGTGGCCGCGCGCGTGCAGACGCTCACGCGCATCCATCAGGCGGACATCCTCGTGACCGAGGCGCTACGCGCCGAGCTCGACGCGCGCTTCGTGCTCATGCCCATGCCCGCCGAATTCGTAAAAGGGATCGCCGAGCCCGTGCTAACCTACGCCGTGCGTGAAGGGCCATCGGCCGCCGCTCCATCGGCTGAGGAGGCAGGAGACAGATGACGGCCGACGGGAAGCGCCGCCGGGACACTGCAGATCGCGACCGGAAAAGAGAAAATAGACAACTACAATAACAATAACGCGTATGAAGCCTGACACCGTAGCATTGAAACGTCTGGAACCGACCGGGTCAATTAACGATTCGAACTTCTGGAACGTGTTCCCCTATTTGAACCTTTGAAAGATTTGGAAGAGATGTTTTACCGGTCCCCGTGCGCTGGATTTTTATAGCTCGTCGATCATTCGTTTGATTCTGTGCCAGACTTCGCCGCCCTTTGTGCGCATAAGATCGATATAGGCGCGGTTTTCCCATTGTTTGATTGCGCTCTCATAACTCGGCCGAGCGCGTATTCGTTCGTACCAGTTCGCGAGTCGCGGGCGTTTTGCCATCCAGTCGAGGAGGTTCAGATGATCGAGTCGAGTGAGGTAGGGTGTATAAGCCGTGTCCGCGAGCGAATAAGTGTCATCCGCCAGCCACCGAGTGCCGTCGAGTGATTTTTCCATGTCCGTAAGCAGCGCTTCCCACATGCGCACGGCGGTTGTGAATTCTCGGGCTTCTACGCCGTTATAAATCACGTCGCGTCGCCGCTCGCGTCTGAGAGGATCCGGTATTCTGTTTATCAGCGCGTCGTACGCCTCCTGCCCCTTCTCGAGATATTGGAAACGAAAGGCGATCCCCATGCTGAGCGTGGCAGTTGCGATATCATGATGGCCCTCGTCGAGCCGTTTGGTCCATAAACGCATCTGCGCTCGTGCATGGGAATTCGATGGACGGAGAGACGGCTTCGGGTACTCATCGTCGAGGTATTCCATAATCACCGTGGATTCCCGCACGACTTTCCCGTTGTCGACGATGGTGGGCACGACACCCCTGGGATTGAGCTTTAAGTACTCGGGTTTCTGCTGATCGCCTGCCCTGAGATCAAGGTGGCGACCCTCCCACGCAAGCCCTTTTTCCGCGAGCGTAAGGCGGACTTTTTGGGCACATGTCGACATATCATTGTGATAAAGCTCCAGCATGTTTCTCGTCCTTTCCCTGGTCGTGTCGATACGGACCAGTTAGAAGCAGCTTTTCTCTATTTGATTTAGCTTATTTCACCTTTCATACCGGAAAAAAAGATGATCTTTTAGATCCGTTGCTTGCTTGGGGATCGGCATTGACCGCGGTTTGGGGCTTGTCGGCCTGGTGGGCTCGCGCGAGCGGATGGAGTATGACTTCGTCGGACGCACCGTGAACCTGGCCGCGCGCGTGCAGACGCTCACGCGCATCCATCAGGCGGACATCCTCGTGACCGAGGCGCTAAGCGCCGAGCTCGACGCGCGCTTCGTGCTCATGCCCATGCCCGCCGAATTCGTAAAAGGGATCGCCGAGCCCGTGGTAACCTACGCCGTGCGTGAAGGGCCATCGGCCGCCGCTCCGTCGGCTGAGGAGGCAGGAGACAGATGACCGGAACCGCCGATTGACGAAATGTCATATCTGACATACAGTGTGTTTGATGGCATCGGCCGATAAACCGCTGGTCTGGCTGGAAGGAGAGGTTAAGACTCCGCCATTTTCCCAGCCGGCCAGATTGGAAGCGGGCTATTTGCTTCGGAAGCTGCAACAGGGCGAAACGCTGGGAATGCCTCATTCCCGACCGATGCCCGCGATTGGGACCCGCTGCCACGAATTGAGGATCAACGATGAGAGCGCCACTTGGCGAATCATCTATCGGCTCGATGCGGATGCGATCGTCATTCTGGAAGTCTTCAGCAAGAAGAGCCGAGCGACGCCCAAAGCGGTTATTAACGCATGTAAAAGACGCTTAAAGGATTATGAAGATGCGTAAACAAAGACAAGAACGGCTGCGCGCGAGGGGTTGGAAGGTGGGGACCGTCAAGGATTTCCTGGGTCTTTCTAGCGAGGAGTCTGCGTATATCGAACTGAAGATAAAATTTGCCGCAGGTTTGAGGCAACGACGACAGCAAAGAGGCTTGTCACAAGTGGATCTCGCCGCGAAACTTCAGTCTAGCCAGTCGCGCGTCGCCAAAATGGAGGCCGGGGATCCATCGGTTTCTTTAGATTTGCTGATTCGCTCGCTTATCTCTCTGGGAGCAACGGAGCGCGAGCTATCACAGATCATCACGACGCCGCGGGCCGCATAGCGATACCTTGGATTTGCACAAACGAACAATCAACGAAACGGTTCTAGTCGTTTCAATCGCTCGGTGTTTTAATGACTTGAACCCTTCGATAGCGGAGCCGAAGCGCAGGTAGCCGGAGCTCGGGCGCTGCAACCCAATCCGTGGCAGTGCAACGATGCCGTGCGCGCGGCCCTCGCGATGCGCGCGGCCATCCGCGAATACAATGTCGAGCTCGGGCGGGAGGGGTTGCCGTTGCTTGCTCTGGGAATCGGCATCGACCGCGGTTTGGGGCTTGTCGGCCTGGTGGGCTCGCGCGAGCGGATGGAGTATGACTTTGTCGGACGCACCGTGAACGTGGCCGCGCGCGTGCAGACGCTCACGCGCATCCATCAGGCGGACATCCTCGTGACCGAGGCGCTAAGCGCCGAGCTCGACGCGCGCTTCGTGCTCATGCCCATGCCCGCCGAATTCGTAAAAGGGATCGCCGAGCCCGTGGTAACCTACGCCGTGCGTGAAGGGCCATCGGCCGCCGCTCCATCGGCTGAGGAGGCAGGAGACAGATGACCGGAACCGCGGCCTTGTCAGACTTGCCTAAGACCTAGCCCGAATCTCGAATTTGCGAATGTAAAGCCGCGGAAAAGTCGCGAGAGCTATGAACAGATTTTCAAAATTTACCGCTCTGGCGATTGTATCCATTGCAACGGTGTATTTCGGTTTCACTTGGTTCTATTTTGGCTCTCCCCATCCCTGTGCCATAGCTACCCGAACGTTGGAATGGGAAAGCGCTGCATGGTCAGAAGAATCGCGACTGGAATTTGCGCGGAGCTTGGCACTTCTCAATATTCGCAGTTCGGACTTGGACCAGTCGCATAAAAACAAACTAGAAATCGACCTAAAAACTGCACCGCGGCAAGTGGTTGATAAATATCTCGATCCCGATTTCACCCCTGAGAGTATCGCTCGCAACGCTATTGAATCTGCTAAAGAGGAGACACCTGCGCAGTGTGTTGAAATCTTGTACAGCCGCGTGAAGAAGCGCATTACCAGTTAAGAATAGTTGACGAGCCAGCGTTGCTGCAGGCGGGACGGCAGCGGCAGTGGGTGGCGGCCAGAGCGCAGCTGGTTTATCTGGCGCGGGAGTGGAGCGGGATAACGACCAAGGAGTTGGGGCGGCGGCTGCATCGGGACGCGTCGATGATTAGCCGGTTGTACGGTTGGTACCAGGGACATCGGAATAAACAAACGGAAGAGAGGCTGGCCCGAGAACTGGCTAAATAGTCAATACTCAGGCCTGAATCGAGTGGAGATAGTTCTATTGGAGAAATTTTTATGGTTCAGAACAGATACCGTGAAACACCGACGTCAATAATCTCAGCTCAAAATGTCGCACCAACGCTTAACTACTTAATGCACATCGCCTTCGATAATACACGCCGGTTAGTACGAAACTACTGTTGCTTCGAATACGGTGGAATCCAGTTCAAACTGGTGCAGAACAACCCGCGAAAATGGGCCGACCAGCTTTTAACTATCACTCCTATGAACGACGAGCGTGCTCAAGATCATGCATTTTCTGTTGCCGCAGAATTTCTAGCGCCCTCGCGTGGGAAAATCATGCAAAGGTAGCTCTTTGGAACTCGGGCGGGACAGGGTTTCGGATTGCTTCTTTGAAAACTTGTAGGCCCGTTGTTTTTACATTTCATAAGATCGCATTTGAAGGCATTGCAGGAGGCTACGACCTTGTAACAATTCCCCCTATAAAGAATGAGACCCAGCGGTTAGCTCTTGCGCTTTTTCGTGAAGCCCACGCATCAAACAATGACTACTTGTCTTTTCTTTTTTTCTGGCAGGTTATTGAGGTGGATGGTACAGATCCGATTGGGTTCGTGGACCGGACATACCGGAAGCAAAGGTCTCAGCTGGCACTTGATCCGGAAACGATGAGCAAGCTGCCCTTAGCCAACCGGACGCTAGGAAAGTACCTTTCTGACGATTGTCGTCATGCGATCGCCCATATCCGCCGAAGTCCAGGGAAAAAGAACTTAGACGTTGATAAATCGTCGGAACGTCTACGGCTTGCGAGGAGTGTTACCGTTATTAAGGAATTTGCCGAGTACTATATTCGCGACCACCTTGATCTTGATGAGCGCCTATACCTCTGCTCTCGAAATAAACGCGAAATTCCTCGTTATATTGATTCCGCAACTCTTGCTAATAGTTCCTATGAATTCGTTGGTCGAAAAGAATTCCATTTGCCGCGCAAAAGGGTTTGGAAAGCGCGTGTTGCGCGACAGCTTCTTAGGAGTCTTGAAGGTCTCATTTATGGACGCCAGGTCTCCAGTAACGGTAATGTCCAATTGGAACGGCTCGGCGGGAGCTCGCACTGGTGCAAGCCTGGGCGGAAGGTGGCCATCTCTTCAGCGAGCGTGAGCGTGCCGCGCTTGCCTGGGCCGAAAACTCGTGACCCGGGTGTCGGAGACCGGCGTGCCAGATGAGGCGTTCCAGGCCGCGCGCGCCGTCTTCAAGGAAAAGGAACTGGTCGATCTCACGATCGCGATCAGCCTGATGAATGCCTACAACCGGATGGCCATCAGCTTCCGGAACACGCCACAGGCAGCACGCGAAACGTAAAGAGGCCGCCACACTAATGCGTCGGCCTTCCTACGCGCCGTGGATGCCTATCGACCACGTGGCATCGAACCGAGGAAACTCACGATGAACACCACCCCGGAAAAGATCGACCGGCGTCGCCGCCGCCCTTATCGGCGCCGCGGCCGTGACCGCTGCTGTCCCCCTTCTTCGCGCTTCTGGCCGCGGCGAGCGACACACTTGGCCAACCATCGAAGCAAGGAGATTCCCAGATGGCTACCAAGGACGAAATCCGTCCCTTCTCTTTCCATGCTCCGGAAGCGGAGCTCGCCGACCTGCGCCGGCGCATCAACGCCACGAAGTGGCCTGAGCGGGAACAGGTGACGGACGACTCGCAAGGCGTGCAGCTCGACACCATTCAGAAGCTGGCGCGCTATTGGGCGACAGAGCACGACTGGCGCAAGGTGGAAGCGCGGCTCAACGCCCTGCCCAACTTCATCACCAACATTGATGGGCTCGACATTCACTTCATCCACGTGCGCTCCAAGCACGAGAATGCGTTGCCGATGATCGTCACGCATGGATGGCCCGGCTCCATCATCGAGCAGCTCAAGATCATCGAGCCGCTGACAAATCCCACGGCCCATGGCGGGAGTGCAGCGGATGCCTTCCACCTCGTGATTCCGTCGCTGCCGGGCTACGGCTTCTCCGGCAAGCCGACGGCGCCCGGGTGGAACCCGGTCAGCATCGCCAAGGCGTGGGCGACGCTGATGCAACGCCTCGGCTACACAAAGTACGTGGCGCAGGGTGGCGACTGGGGCAACGCCGTTTCCGAGGTGATGGCCCTGCAACAGCCGCCGGGATTGCTCGGCATTCACACCAACATGGCCGCCACCGTTCCCCCCGATGTGTCGAAGGCACTCGCGGTTGGCGGCCCGCCGCCGGCCGGCCTCTCGCCTGATGAAAAACACGCGTGGGATCAACTCGACGACTTCTACAAGAACGGGTTGGGCTACGCCCTCGAGATGAACAACCGCCCGCAGACGTTGTACGGAATCGTCGATTCTCCGGTTGGCCTTGCGGCGTGGATGATCGACCATGACATTCGCAGCTACCGGATGATCGCGCGCGCTTTCGACGGCAAGCCGGAAGGGCTGACGCGGGACGACGTCCTCGACAACGTCACGCTCTACTGGCTGACGAACACCGCGATCTCCTCAGCACGCCTCTACTGGGACACCCGGCATAATCTTCCGCCCGGCGGCTTCTTCGATGTGAGGGGCATCAAGATCCCGGTCGCCGTGAGCGCTTTCGCCGAAGAGATCTACCAGGCGCCGAAGAGTTGGGCTGAGAAGGCGTATCCCAAGCTCATCCACTACAACAGCTTCCCCAAGGGCACGCACTTTGCGGCCTGGGAGCAGCCGGAGCTCTTCGTGCGACGAGATGCGCGCAGCGTTCAAGTCGCTGCGATAGTTCCAAGGTCGTACGGTGGATGGCGCGCCTGACGTGCGCGTCATCCGCCGCCTAACGATACCCCCGCGGCGAATATCCAAGGAGAAATGCAATGAACCTGCTCATCAACACGCTTGCCACAATCGCGGCAGGCACCGTGCTCGCCATCGGCGCTTTCGCCCAGAGCACGGTCGTCCCCATCGACAACGAGCCAGCGCCCAGACTGATCGTGGAGCCGCCGCTTCCCGGCCGTTGGCCCAGAACCTCGTGTTCATCCCGTACCGCGTGGAGAACTTGCGCATCCTGCCAGTCGGCGGGGCGGCCGCACGCAACGTGTCTCCGCGGGTCGGCCATCTGCACATCACCGTCGACGACCTGCCCTGGCAGTGGGCGGATTACGGTCAACAGCAACACCATCATCCTCGTGGGCATGCCGCGCGGCGAGCACAAGGTGCTGATCGAGGCGGTGGACGCCTGAAGGCAACGTCCTTACCGCGCAAACAGTGACGTTCACCTCGCCGGGCAAGGAGGTTCGTCCATAGGGTGTTTCCTGCCGTCGTCGCTTTCGGGGATCTGTCGATGAAAATCAGCAAGCTCTTGGTCGCCGCCATATGATTGGTTCACGGCGCTGCGCCGAGCATCCTCTGATGCGGAAGAAGCGAGCAAGGGCCAAGGAGAAGCACCATGTCCGCGACATCGACATCGCCTACCCGGCGCGGCTTTCTCAGTACCTCAGCCGCAGGCGCCATTGCGGCCGCGCAGCTTGCCACGATCGGCTCCGCGGACGCGCAATCCGGCACGCGTTCAGCGGCCGCTGGGCCAGGAAGACGGGCGATGGAGCTGCTGCACGCGCTCTTGGACCTCGGCGACGCGATCTCCGCCGCGCTCGGATGGGTCGCCTTCTGGTACACCTGGGTCGCGCCGCCCGGCCGCAAGACCCGCGCCCCGCGGCCGAGCGGACCCGACGAGGTGGAGCAGTTCCTGCGCATCGCGACGGTCCGGCCCGCCGGCGACAGCCCGACCTGAGGCGCAGCACCCGCACGCGAGACGGCCGCAACCACCCGCGGCGCTCACTTGTTCTTTGAGACGTGCTCCGGCTTGCCCTTGCGCTTGGTCGACGCCATGTCCTCGAGCTTCTTCTCGCTCATCGAGTCGTGCATCGACTTCGCCGGCCCCTTGAGGTCGCTGACCTTCTGATCGCCACGCTTGGCGGCCAGCGCCGCGCCCGCCGCCTTTTGCTGTGACTTCGATTTGGCTGGCATTTCGCGTCTCCATGATCGATCTCTGCCGGGAACAACATCGATTGGCCGAACCGGTTCCTCAGAGGTGACCGGGAAGCCGGGCTGGGCTTTCCGACGCGGGGTGCCGAGCGTGGGGGGGTGAGCACGCGCGTCTACGGCGCGGATCCGGCGTCGGGCTACCCGACGGCGCGCGACCCGGACGCGTGAGCGGGACGCCGAGCCACTCGAACCCGACCGGGGACGGAGCGCCCGCCCTCGTGCCGCTCGACAGCGGCGCGACGGAAACTGGCGCTCCCGCGAGCGCCGCCGGTTTTCGCCGGATGGGCAGATTTTTGCATCTAGTGCCGGGCCGGCTTCGGGCCTAGGATGCGCGCTCTCGCCCGGCGCGCACGGGTGAACCGGTCTGTGCACAGGGAGGACATCGACAACCATGATCAAGCTCAAGGTCAACGGGGTCGACCAGGAATTCGACGGCGACCCGACCATGCCCCTGCTCTGGTACGTCCGCGACCAGCTCGGGCTGCCCGGCACCAAGTACGGCTGCGGCGCGGCGCTGTGCGGCGCCTGCACGGTGCACGTCGACGGCACCGCGGTGCGCGCCTGCGTCACCGCGGTGGGCGATGCCGAAGGTGCTGAGGTCACCACGATCGAGGGCCTGAGCGCCGACGGCAACCATCCCGTCCAGGTCGCCTGGCGCGAGATCAACGTGCCGCAGTGCGGCTTCTGCCAGACCGGCCAGATCATGCAGGCCGCGAGCCTGCTCGCCGAGAAGAAGGCGCCCTCGGACGCCGAGATCCACGAGGCGATGGCCGGCAACGTCTGCCGGTGCGGATGCTACGAGCGGATCGTCGCCGCGGTCCGCCAGGCTGCCACGGGAGCGTGATGCCATGTTGCACTATCTGAACCAGCAGATCGCGCCGACCGCCAGGGCAGTCGGCGAGCGCGTGGTGTTCGCGAACGTCAGCCGGCGCTCCTTCCTCAAGGGCACGGCGTGGGGCGGCGGCGCGGTGATCGCCGCGGCCATCCTGCCGTTCAACACCGCCAAGGCGTTCGAGACCTACCCGCACGGCGGGCTCGACATGCCGAACGGCGTCGTCACCAACCCGCACGTGTTCGTCTCGATCGCGCCGGACGGCACGGTGACCATCGTCGCGCATCGCTCGGAGATGGGTACCGGCTCGCGCACCAGCCTGCCGATGGTGATCGCCGACGAGATGGAGGCCGACTGGGCGCGGGTGAAGATCGTCCAGGCGCCGGGCGACGAGGTCAAGTACGGCAACCAGGACACCGACGGCTCGCGCAGCATGCGCCACCACATCCAGTCGATGCGGGTGATCGGCGCCGCGCTGCGCGAGATGCTGGAGCGCGCGCGGCCAACCAGTGGGACGTCGACCCCAAGGAGGTCAAGGCGGTCAACCACGAGGTCCTGCACCAGGCGTCGGGCCGCAAGCTCGGCTACGGCGACCTC
>CAVXEP010000001.1:0-232817 GCA_963760795.1 uncultured delta proteobacterium | reverse complement strand
ACGCACAACGCGCGCCATCGGCAACGCATGGAATTACCGACGCCTTTTACGAGTGTGCCCAAACTATTTCGGCCACGCCGCCGAAATCGTCAATGTTTACGGGAGTTTTGAGACATGCGACGGTTCGAAAAACCGTCGGCCTTGCCGCCAATGGCCGCCAATGTAAAATCGTCGATCCAGCCAAGTGCCGTTTCACGTACACTTAGCGTTCGCGGTGAGGTGGCCGAGTGGCCGAAGGCGGCGGTTTGCTAAACCGTTGTACGGGCCTAAAACTGTACCCAGGGTTCGAATCCCTGCCTCACCGCCAGTTTTCCCCCCGGATTCATTGATCGTTTTTGATCCGGGCGGCCCGTCTCCCCCAGGTCTCCAAACTTCTGCAAGACGGTGCATCACTTAGCGTCAGATTGACCGCTCGATTCAGCCCAAACCACGCTCGCGCCGCGGTTCGTCGAGCAGCCGGATGGCCGCATCGAGCGCGGCCGGGCTCAGGTGCATGTACCGCTGCGTCATCGTCAGGTCGGCGTGCCCCGCGAGCTCCTGAATCGCCTTCGCCGGCGCACCCCGCATCGACAAGTGCGAGCAGAATGTGTGACGAAGGATGTGAACGCCCTTCTTCACGTTCGCTCGCCGCGCCGCCAGGATCATCCGGTTCTGCACGATCTGCCGAGTGAACGGCGAGCCGTCCGCCTGGCAGAGCACCCGCTTGCTTCGCAGGTGCCGATGCTCGACGAGCGCCGCGGTCAACCGTCGCGTGAGCGGCACATATCGTAGCCGTCCACTCTTCGGCGTTCCGACTTGCCCGTTCCAGTCCGACTGACGGACGCACAGTTGCCGCTTCACGAGATCGACGTCGTTCCATTCGAGCGCCAGGATCTCGCCGCAGCGCATGCCGGCGTCACCGCCGAGCAGCACCACGAGCAACGTGCGCGGGTCGATCGAGCGTGCGACCTCGACGAGTCGTTCGTACTCGTCGAAATCGTGGAAGGCTGCCGTGCCTTTGTCGACGCGCAGCAGCTTCACCGTGCAGGGCATCCGCTCGATGACTTCCCACTCGACCGCTTTCTTCAGCAGCACACTCAGCACCGCGAGGACGTTGTTCACGGTCTTGGGCGATTTGAATTCCAGCTGCGCCTTCAACCGTTGTACGTCTTCGCTTTTGATCGCGTCGAGCCGCTTTCGACCGAACGCCGGAATCAGATAGAGCCGGAGGATCGCGTTCTTTGATGCGATCCCGCTCGGCTTCAGCCGATTCGCCCTGGCGTGGCCGTCGATGAATCTCGGCGCGAAGGCTTGTAAGGTGGGCACCTCCTTCTTCGATGTCGAGTCCGGCGCGGGACTGACGAGCCGATCGAACAGGACGCGTTCGCGGCCCTCAGCCCAGCGTACGGCGGCCGATCGGGACGACATCGGAGCGCGTCTGCGCTCCCGCAAATCCCGCGCGCCGTCAGGCGTGACGACGCGGATGTCGATCTCCCAGCCGCCGCTTCGATACGGACGGATTGTGACGCTCATCGCCGGTTACTCCTCCGGTGATGGCGCACGCTTCTGGTCCAGCCAGTTTAGCAAATCTTCCGCGCGCAGGAGGACTCGCCGGCGGATGCGGATCACGCCGGGCAACTGGCGCCGTTCGATCATCGTGTAGATCCCTCGGCGCGTGGTTCGCAGCAGATCCGCGGCCTCGTCGACCGTGAGCAAGATGGGCAACGTTGTGCGACGCGATTCGTGCGGGTCGTCGAACGCCCGATCCTCGCGTGTGATGCCCGCGCCCATCGTCAGCCTGGCCCTCATGATGTGGCCTCCGGCTGCAGGCTCTCGCTCGAGGACGTGCGATCGACCGTGTCTCTTCATACGAACCTCCCCGGAACGATTCCGAGAACACCGAACCGACAGTGAACTTCGTTGGTTGGTGCCAGCCGACGGCAGCGGCCCTGAGGGCCCGCCGCGTCGTTGCTCGGCGCGGTCGGTGCGGATGCCGCTTAGCAGCGAACCGCAGTCGATCCGCACTCGGTCCGAGGAGTCAGTGGAAGGTGGCGTGCCACCCAACGTGAAGGTGGACGCGAGTTCAGAAATTCAGTAGCGGACCAAGACGATGAAAACAGGATAGCGCCGGCCGGGTTCGACGTCAACGGTGAAGAGACCTGGAACTGGACGCGGCACGCCGGCACTAGTCCCGGGCAGGCCGCCATAGCACCGCAATCTGGCATCGGTCAGGCGAGCCACGGCCGTCAACATCATCGACGCATGGCAAGTCACGGCAACGCATGGCGAGAGGTACCAGGACCTATGGCCGCGGTGACCAGACGATGCGACACTGGCGTTGAGATCACAGCATGCGAATCGTTGCGCTCAGCGATCAGCACGGGTTCCTGCCCGACGTTCCGCCGTGCGATCTCTTGATCGTCGCCGGCGATGTCTGCCCGGACCGTTTCGGGCCGTTCATGGCGGTCCACGACCCGTATCAACAGCAGGCGTGGTTTGACCGGACCGTACGGCCCTGGCTCGCCGCCACGCCGGCGACACACAAGCTCCTCACGTGGGGCAATCACGACTGGTGCGGGCAGATGTGCAGCTTCCGCTCGGACACGCCGGCCCACGCGCGATCGACCGACCTTCAGATCCTCGTGGACGAAGGGACGACGTGTGCCGTCCGCCGGGGGCGCGGGTCGCGAAATGTCCGTGTGGGCGACGCCCTGGTCCAACCCGTTCATGCGGTGGGCGTTCATGAAGCGGCCGAGCGATCTCGAGCGCGTCTACGCGGCGATCCCCGACGGCATCGACGTACTGGTGTCGCACCAACCACCATACGGGTACGGCGACAGCACTTTCGACCTCGACTCACGTCGTGTGGAGCACGTCGGCAGCCGAGAACTGCTCGTGGCGATCGAGAGAGTTCGCCCGAGGGTCGTGATCTGTGGGCATGTTCACGGAGGCTTCGGCCGCTACGAGCATCAGGGCATTCCGATCTACAACGTCAGCGTCGTCGACGAGAGCTACCGGCTCGTCAACGCGCCGACGGTCATCGACCTGCCGGGCGTCTGAAGCATGTGGACGGTAGAGTGTTCAGGATTTCGCGCTGTTCATTAATTGCGTATTCCGGCCCATCGTGAACGGTCATTCCGGGCCAACGTGAACACCCATTCCGACCGATGGTGAACACCGATTCCGGTCATCATGAACGCCGATTCCGGCCATGATGAACACGGATTCCGGTGATCGTGAACACCGGTTCCGGTCAAGCTGAACGCTCGTCGGTAGCGAAGCACTCCTGGATCTTTTCTCCGAAAGGAAGGTCCTGGATGGCAGCCTCGAGGCTACTGATGCGACGACTCCGCGAACTGCTCCGCCTCAAATACGACGCCGGTCTCAGCCACCGCGCGATTGCGCAGGCCTGTGCCCTGGGCTTGGGCACGGTGACGACCTACTTGCAGCGCGCGACGGCGGCGGGCCTGACGTGGCCGCTGCCCGACGACCTCGATGACGCCGCGCTGGAGGCGCGGGTGTTTGCGCGGCCGGCGGCGGCCGCGCGTGCGGGTCGTGCCCGAGTGGGCGCCGCTGCATCAGGAGCTGAAGAAGCCCGGCGTGACGCTGGCGCTCTTGTGGCAGGAGTATCGCGCGCAGGCGCCGGACGGGTACGCCTACAGCCAGTTTTGTGAGCGGTACCGCCGGTGGGCGCGGACGCTCAAACCGTCGATGCGGCAGGTGCATCGCGCCGGCGAGAAGCTGTTTGTCGATTTCTCCGGCAAGCGGCCGCACCTGGTCGATCCGCAGACCGGTGAGGAGATCGCGGTCGAACTCTTCGTCGGCGTGCTCGGCGCGAGCAGCTTGATCTACGCCGAGGCCACGCGGAGCCAGGACCTGCCGTCGTGGATCGGCGCGCACGTCCGCATGCTGGACTACTTTCAGGGGAGTCCGGCGATCTGGGTCCCGGACAATTTGAAGAGCGGCGTCACGACGGCGAGCCGCTACGAACCGGAGGTGAACCGCACGTACGCCGACCTCGCCCGCCACTATGGCGCGGTGGTGATTCCCGCCCGCGTCGCCACGCCGACCGACAAACCCAAAGTCGAAGTCAGTGTCCAGATCGCCCAACGCTGGATCCTGGCGGTGCTGCGCCACCGCACGTTTTTCACGCTCGCCGATCTGAACGCCGCGATTGCCGAGCAGGTCGACGCGATCAACGAACGCCCGATGAGGATCACCGGCGTCAGTCGGCGGGCGCTCTTTACGCAACTCGATCGGCCGGCGCTCGTGCCGTTGCCGCGGACGCGCTACGAGCTCGCCGAGTGGAAGCCGTGTCGCGTCAATATCGATTACCACGTCGAGGTCGATCACAACTTCTACAGCGTGCCGTCGCCGCTCGTGCACGCACGGGTCGAGGCGCGTTTCACCCAGGCGACCGTGGAACTCCTCTTCAAGGGGCGGTGTGTCGCGACGCATCTGCGGCTCACCGGCCGGGGCCGGTTTGCCACCCAGGTGGCGCACATGCCGCGCGCGCATCGCGCGCACGCCGAATGGACGCCGTCGCGCCTGATCGCGTGGGCCGCGCAGACCGGCCCGGCGACCGGCCGGCTCGTGGCGGGCATCCTCGAGCGCCGCCCGCATCCCGAGCAGGGGTACCGCGCGTGCCTCGGCCTGATGCGGCTCGGCATCCTCCTTCTTGCTCGGCGAAGACGATGTAGTCTTTCAGCAGGTTGAGCACATGCGGAATTGCACAGAAGGTTTTAACCTTGGCTTCGAGGTTGCCGACCTGCTCGTGCTTCCAGTTAAAAATATTACGGCGCAGCGTGTTCCAGGTTACTCCGTAGGCGAAGCCGATGGCCTCCATAGTGGTGAACAGCATTTCGGGCACCATGACTTCCGGCGTCTCAATGTGGTAACGGCGGATCTGGTCAACGCCCAGTGCGATCGCCTCGTCCTTACCCGCGTTCTTGCACTCGATAGCCAATACCGGGATGCCGTTGATAAGAAAGACCACGTCTTCCCGTGTACCGTAGTGGCCGTTGTGAAAATAGAATTCTTCCGTCACCTCATAGACGTTGCGGTACTTATTGCGTGGACGTGTGCCGTCGGTGTAATCAATCAGCGTCAGGTCTAGTTCGCGATTGTCTTCGGCGCAGAAGAATTTCCCCTCGTTACGCAGGTAGGTTAGAAAATCGCGATTGCCGGTGATATCCGCGTTGAGCCGTTGAAACTCACCGATCAAGGCGCCTTCGGCCTCTTTGTATTTGGGATTGAACGCGACTACCTGAGAGTGAAGTAAATCGCCGAAATAGAGAGACCCCAGTCGGGCGCGGTCTTCTGGCGTAGCGCCGTCAGGATCGAAGCCACGTCGCTCTTCAGCTTTGGTGCGCGGCACATAGGTCCAGCCGATTTCCTGGGCGTACGTCAAGATCCTCGCCTGAACGGTCTTGTACTCGGTGGGATTAGCCATCAGTCAAGCTATATCGATATGTCCAAGCAATGGACAAGTTCTCGGGATGTGTCCAAAAAGTCGGTTTTCTTGGACATATCCGATTAATCTTTGTGACCGTGAGTGCTTAACCAACTCCCTATCACGCAAGTTCTGTCGCACACCCGGTTCCTACTGGCGCGATTCCGGAATCGCGCCACTTAAGTTGCGCGCAACTCGGTGAAGAAGATGGGGGATCAGACACACTCGCCTACATGTTCGCGCCATCGACATATTTTCGAGATATGTCGAAAAAAACTGCTTTTTTCGACATATCCCCGGCATAGGTTCGTTCCGCGAACAAATGTCCAACCTGCCCTTTCGTCCTACTTCGCGAGCAAATCCAAGAACTTGCCGTTCAGATAGTAAATTTCCCGGCCCTTTTTCACACCGCGGAGCACGCCGATTTTTTCCAACTCCCTCAAATAAGCCGACGTGGTCTGCCGATTGCCGATTCCCATCTCTTCCAGGGATTTGATCTTGCTGTATGGCTGATTAAAGATGACCTCTATAAGATCTTTTGAATAGATTTTTGGCGCCCGTTTCCTAACCGTCTCGGCGGTCTTGTTCATCAACTCCTTGATCGCAACGACCCGACTACGTGTCCATCGTGCGGTTTGTTCCACCCCTTCCAGCATATAAAGAACCCAGGGCTCCCATGCACCGGTTTCCGTGACCTTTCTCAGCGTCCGGTAGTAGCCATCCTTGTTCTCGATAATGTACCGGCTCAGATACAACACCGGTGTATCGAGCAAGTCCCGGTCGAGCAGGTAAAGAATATTGATGATGCGCCCGGTCCGCCCATTGCCGTCGCTAAACGGATGAATCGCTTCGAACTGATAATGCAACACAGCAAGCTTGATCAGCGGGTCCAGTTCGTCATCCGCGTAGATGAACTTCTCCAGGTTAGCCAGCTTATCGCGTAGGACATGTTCCCCCTCCGGCGGGGTGTAAATGATCTTTTTAGTCGCCGGATTCGCCAGTTTGGTTCCCCCGCCTTTCCGTATTCCATCTGTCGTCTGCTTGACGTTCTGGAACAGCTCGATGAACAAGTTGGTTGTCAGCGGTCGTTTCTTTTTCTTTAGCAACTCGTAGCCGTGCCAGAGCGCTTCCGAACAGTGTAGAACTTCTTTTGTCTGCAGGTTGGTGGTTTGCCCCGCGTCGGCAAAAGCACGGTACAATTCGTCATTCGTCGTCACCACGTTCTCGATCTCCGACGACAGCTTCGCCTCCTGCAAAACAATCACGTTGATCAAAACACGCTGATTCGGAATCAACTCGCCTGCACCCTTCAGCTCCGCCAGCGCCTTGTTCGCCGCGATCACCTTTCGCAGCACCGCTTTGGTTTCAAGCTCTACCTTCGGCGGGAGCAACGGGAGATCGTTGTATGGCTTATCTGGATCAAAGGCCATCAGGCAGCCTCCATCCCCGCACCGGCAACAATCTCGTCGAGGCCGAGGTCATTGACCCGAACCTGCGCTGTCATCAACTGGTGCAGCAATGTGCGGAAGAGATCGGTGAGGACGGCGTGCTTGCTTGCGTGAACCGAGAGCTTTTGATCGAGACAATCCAGTTTCTCGACAAACTCGTCCTGTTCTACTGGCTTCGGCACTGGAACGACGAAACCGCGCAGACGACTCGCGCTAATGTTGCTTTGGCTGATCGCTCGGGTGGCGATGGACTTCAGTCGCACCTGTGTCTCGTTCCAATTGAAGTAATGGTTCAGGAAGAAAGGCAGGAGACGCTCCGCATCCGTGCGCAGGCGAATCAGATAAGACGCAAAGACGAAATCTCCCCCAAGATCGAAGATAGCGGTTCGGCCTACTAGTTCGAAGCTGTTGGTACGGTTGAAGAGTATGTCTAGTCTCTCAACACGAAAACTCCGAAACTGATCCAACGTGAGTTCAACATATTGCAGATTGTCAGATGAGATTCGCCCTTGTCTTTGATTCGTCATACGGAGCACAGCATACCGGCCGGTCTCGCCACCTTTCGTCGAAATGCCGTATTGGGCTTCGGTCAAATATTCGCCGAGCGGCGCCACCTCCCAACTCTCCGGCACGGGGCCGATTTCGGTTTGTTTTTGGGGTTCGCCGCGGAGGCCTTCGGTGAAGAGTTTGTGCAGCAGCGCCTTTTTCAGTTCCGTAGTCAGCGCGATCAGGCGCTCCTGCTGCTCGATCGCCCGCTGCACCAACCCCAACACCGCCGCAATCTTCCGCTGCTCGCATGGAGTCGGAATAATAATTGGCAGAGTACGAAAGACATTGCGATCTAGTGTTGGAACGGATGCGCCTGAACCAAATCTTGCAAGCCGCAGGAAGTCCAAAAAAAACGCGATGAACTCTGGTGCGTTGCCGTGAAAATCCTTCACATACAAGGCGGTGTTGTGCGCCCAAAAATCCTGACGATACAAAGTAACCTTGCCGACCGAACCACTCCTTCCAACGGTTATTCCTGGTGCCTTAGCATTCGCGGCGTCATGGTAGCCAATGATTCCGTTTGAGCCTGCGACCGGAACACTGCCAGTGCGGAAATGATCCCGCGTCAAATCTGCGCCTCTTTGAAGCGTAGCAAAGTGGTCGAAATCTGTCCTCAACCAGTCGTCTGGATAATCTCCTGTCGGTTGGAGAATCGTTGAATCCATATTCTAAGTCGTGAGCAATTGCAGTACTTTCTTAAGACTGCGGCTAGTTTCCGCGGATTCTTGATCAAGCGCTTCTAACTCTTCGACAATCTCCGCGATCGGCCGATATTCGTCCGCTTCGCCCGTGTGGATGTAGCGGCTAGGCGAGATGTTGAAGTCGTTCTTTGCGATCTCTTCGCGCGTGACGATACGGCTGAATTTCTCTTCTTCGCGCCAAGAATTGAAAGTGTCTGCGATGCGCAGGATGGCGTCGTCGGGGAGATAGTTCTTCGGATCGCCCTTGGCGAACTCACGGCTGGCGTTGACCAGGAAGAGCTTGCCTTGACGGTCCTTCGGCTTGGCTTTGTTGAGGAAAAGAATGATGCCCGGCGCGGTGGTGTTGTAGAAAAGGTTTTCCGGCAGGTAGATGACGCCCTCGATCAGGTCCTGCTCGACGAACCACTTGCGCACGTCTTTTTCCTTGTTCGTGTTGGCGTTGCCGGAGCCGCGCGAGGCGGCGCCGGTGTCGAGCACGATGGCGGCGCGGCCTTTGTCGTTCATGCTCGCGAGGATGTGCTGCACCCAGCCCCAGTCGGCCTTGTTGCCGGGGTAGCCCGCGCCTTTCGGAAAGCGGTCGAGTTCGTCGGCGTCGTAGTCCTTTTCCTTGAACTCAGTCTGATTCCACATCGGGATTGGCGACGACGCGGTCGAAGGTCTGGAGGCGATTGCCCTGGCGGAACTTCGGGTTCCGGAAGGTGTCGCCGATCTCAATCTCGCCTTCCATGTCGTGGATGATCATGTTCATGTTCGCCATCGCCCAGGTGCCGGGTTCGTTTTCCTGGCCGTAGAGCTTGGCGGGCGCGAAAGTTTTGCGCGAGCGCAGGTTCATCTTTTCCTGCAAGACCAACTCGCACTTGATGAGCAGGCCGGCGGAGCCGCAGCAGGGATCGTAGATATCCATGCCCGGCTCGGGGTCCATGATCCGCGCGATGACGAAACCGACCTCCGTCGGTGTGTAGAACTCGCCCGCGCTCTGGCCGCTGCCTTCGGCGAACTTGCGAATCAGATACTCGTAGCTGCGCCCGATGATGTCCGGCTCGACGTCGCCGAGGCCGAGCGGCTTGGCGCTGATCGCCTCGATGAGGTTGCTGAGTCGGTCGTCGTCGAGATCGCGCTGGCCGTGCGTGGTGGCGTTGAAATCCACCCGGTCGATGATCCCTTTCAGCAGCGGGTTGGCATCAGCGATGGCGCGGAGGTGGGTCGTGACCCGTTCTCCCTCGCCTACGGGTTTATCACTCTTCGGCGGGATGCGAATCACTGACCAGACAGGATCATCCGGATCTTTTGGCTCGAGCGGCAAGAAGAAGCGGACAAGCTTCTTGTCGTGTTTCACCAGCTTGAACGCCTTGGCCCGTGAGCCAACCTCCTTGGCGATGCGGTTCACCTCGTCGTCGAAGACATCGCAAAGCCGCTTGGTGAAGATCAGCGGGAGGATGAACTCCTTGTACTTCGGCGCGTCCTTCGCACCGCGAATCGAACACGCCGCATCCCAGATCCACGATTCGAGGGATTTATCGCTGCTGCCGTTATTGGTTGCCATGATTAAGCGCGGATTCTACGTGATGGGACCGCTCACTGACAAGAGCAGCATTAAACGAAAGGAATAAAAAAGGGCGGGTTTCAAACCCGCCCCTGCCCGATCGAAATTATTTGCGCCCTTTGCGTCCCGACCACCCTGAGCAGCGTCGAAGGGTGCGGCTAATTGAATTCCGAGCTACGCGCCCTTGCGCTTTTTCAGCTCTTCGATCAGCTGCGGGACGATTTTGAACAGGTCGCCGACCACGCCGAAGTCGGAGTACTGGAAGATCGGCGCATCGGCGTCTTTGTTGATGGTGATGATGTATTTGGAGGTCTTCATTCCCGAGAGATGCTGCACGGCGCCGGAGATGCCGACGGCGAAATAAATATCCGGCTTGACGGTCTTGCCGGTTTGGCCGATCTGCATGGCGTAGGGCACCCAGCCGGCGTCCACCGCAGCGCGGCTGGCGCCGACGGCGCCGCCGAGCACATCGGCGAGATCCTTGAGTAAGCTGAATTGCTCTTCACCCTTGAGGCCACGGCCGCCGGAGACGACTATCTTGGCGCCTTCCAGAGACGGCCCTTCACGTTTGACCACGACCCGTTCTTTCATGTGGACTTTGCGCAAGCTGTCGTCCGCCGCCGCCGGGACTTCTTCAACAGTCAGCGGTTGCGGGTTTTCTTTTGGTTCGAAGGACTTCGGCCGCACGACTAAGAGTTTCGTGCCCTGATTGAGTAAGGTGCTGGTATTCTCGTAGCTAGCCCCGAGTGCTGGAATAGTCGCCACCACGCTGCCGTCTTTCAGCTCGAAATCACCGACATCGGTGATTGCGCCGCAGTCGAGCCGGGCGCTCAGGTTGGCGACCAAGTCGCGGCCGGAGTAGCTCGACGCAAACAACATCACCGCAGGATTATGCTTTTGAATCAGGCCGGCAACGGTCTCGGCCGCCGGTAAAGTCAGATAGTCTTTGTAAACCGCGTCGGCGCAGTGGTAGATCTTGCTGGCACCGTGATTGGCCAGCGTCTGCACGGCATCGTCAGGCGCCGGGCCGAGGAGCACCACCTCGGCCTTGCCGGCTTCGGAGGCCTTAGCGAGCATCTCCAACGACGTGGTGGTAATTTTATCGTCGCCAATTTCCGCGTATACCCAGATTGTGTCCGCCACTTAGATCACCTTGATTTCAGCAAGAAAGTCCGCGATCTGCTTGCCGCCTTCCCCTTCGTCGGTTACCGCTTTGCCGGCTTGCCGCTTGGGCGGACGGCCAATGGTCAGAACTTTTTCGCGCGCGCCTTTTTCCCCCACTTGGTCCGGCGACAAACCGAGATCGTTCGCGCTGTAGACTTTGATCTCTTTTTTCTTCGCCGCCATGATGCCCTTCAACTGCGGATAGCGCGGTTCGTTGATACCGCTGCTACAGGCCACCAGGGCAGGCAACGTCGATTCGACGATATCGTAGCCCGACTCGCTTTGGCGCTTGATCGCGACCTTGCCGCCGTCGACGGTGATCTCTTTGGCAAAAGTAAGCGGTGGAATGCCCAGTAGCTGGGCGATTTGCCCATGGACGATGCCGGAGTAGCTGTCGCCGCTTTCGGTGGCGCAGAGAACGATATCGAATTCCTGTTTCTTAATCGCCGCGGCCAACAGTTTTGCCGTCGCCAGCGTGTCGGAACCGGCCACCGCGTCGTCGAGAATATGCACCGCCGACGCCACGCCCATCGCCAACGCGTTGCGGATGCCGATGGTTACATCGCTCGTGCCCATGGTCACCAACACGACCTGGCCGCCATGTTTCTCGACCAAACGCAGCCCTTCTTCCACCGCGCTCGCCGCCATCGGGTCGAGTTCGTGGGGCACGCCTTTGCGCACCATGCGTTTGTTATTGGCGTCGAGCTCGATGATGACCGTGCTCGCGGGAATGACTTTGCCACAGACGACGACATTCAATGTTTTGCTCTCCCGTGGAAGAATTCAAGTGTTACAAATACGACAAAGGCGCCCTTGGGACAAGGCGCCTCTGGTCGTGAGACTGATTTGATTCGATTAAATTTTGCCGATCAGCCGCTCAGGAGAGCCACTGCTTGACATCGCCTTCCATGACCACGTCGAGAATTTCCTTGCAGTCGGCGATCGCCTGATCGACGATTTTCGGATCGTCCTTCAAGTGCGGTATGCCGGCGCCCACCGCTTTCTTCAAGGCTTGAATGAATTCTTTGAACTGCTGGTCCAAGCGCTTCGGTATTTGCTGCTGCTTCCATGACACTCCTCGCCGGTCGTGGTTGCGCGTCTCGAGTGAGCCGCGCAAACGACAACGGTATTAGTTATGTGTAAAGCCGGCCCTTGTTAGGATCGGGGAGCGTTAGGCCCATCTTCAAAATCAGCGCGTCGATTTCGTCTTTGTACTGCTGGCGCGCTACCGAATTGGACCGGCGTTTAAGCCCCCAGTGCATATAGCGCTCGGAACGGTAAGACTTGCTGTTGCCGAACATGTCGAGCCCCTTGACGTACCAGTAGTCCACCGCTTTTTGTACTCTTTCCTTAAACTCACCGCCTTTGGCGGCGAAATCGGCGGTGGCGTTGGTGCCGAAGTCAAGATGACCTTCTTCCTCGCGGATGATATCCGGATCCTCGACCACGCGGGCAAGCGGCGCATAGCTACAGTCAAGAAATTCTTCCAGCTGGAAGCGGCCGACGCGATCGATCAAGAAACCGAAGACGGCATAATCTTCCCAGGTTTTGATCTCGCCGCGAAACGCTTCGACGTAGCGTTCCTGATTGGTCCGGCTGAGCGTATAGGAAACATCGACGCCGATATCGCCGGCCAAACGGGCCATTTTACGGAAATGGTCCATCTCTTCGGCCGCCGTGCGGGCGACGATCAGCTGATCCAACTTGGTCGGCGCACTCGGCAAAATATGCTTTACATAAAGATTCGGGCCGCCGATCTCGCAATCGGCTTGAATCGCCAAGACGCGGCGAATCAGATCCTGGTATTCCGGATCCTGTTTCTCAAAATCCTTAACTTCGACCTTGTCGGTAAACATCGATGCCCTCCTGTTGGGATGTAATTACGCGTAAGCTTTACAAAATTCTTAACAAAACGGTTCCGACAAATCAACCGGATGGGCTTGCCAGGATTGCCCGAAACCGCTATTGACTGGCCTAGCGACCGCCCTCCAAAGCAATTCCATGACCAGCCAGGAAAATCACACACTGCTCACCGACCTCTATCAGCTGACAATGGCCCAAGGCTATTTCCGCGAGCAACGACTCGCGGAAGCGACGTTTAGCCTATTCATCCGCAGCTATCCGCCCAACCGCGGCTACTTCGTCTCGGCCGGGCTTCAGGATGTGCTCGATTACCTGGAAAAATTTTCCTTCGACAACGCGGCTCTCGACTATCTAGCGGCACAGAAACTGTTCACCGATGACTTTCTCCATTATTTGGCAGATCTCAAATTCGCCGGGGAGGTTTGGGCGATTCCCGAAGGGCGGATTTTTTTTAAGGACGAACCGGTGCTCGAAGTCACTGCGCCGGTGATCCAGGGGCAAATCGCCGAGACCTTCATCATCAATCAAGTTCATCTGCAAAGCATGATCGCAACCAAAGCCGCCCGTTGCGTTCATGCCGCAGGCAGCCGGCCGGTAGTCGACTTCGCCCTGCGCCGCACCCATGGCAGCGACGCCGGCATGAAAGTAGCGCGCGCCAGTTACCTCGCCGGCTTCGCCGGCACCAGTAACGTCATGGCCGGGAAAAACTACGGCGTGCCCATCGTCGGCACCATGGCGCACTCGTTTGTCATGAGCTTCGAGCGCGAGATCGCCGCCTTCCGCGCCTACGCCGCGAGCTTTCCGCACGCGACGATCCTGTTGATCGACACCTACGATACCCTCGCCGGGGCGCACAACGCAGCCACCGTCGGCAAAGAAATGGCCGAGCGCGGCGAAAAGCTCATCGGCGTACGCATCGACAGCGGCGACCTGCCGGCACAGGCCCACGCCGTGCGCGAGATTCTCAACGAATCGGGGCTTCCGCAGGTAAAAATCTTCGGCAGCGGCGGCCTGGACGAATACGACCTCGACGATTATTCGATCGCCCACGTTCCTTTCGACAGCTACGGCGTCGGCACTAAAATGGGCACCTCGGCCGACGCGCCGTGGACCGACATGTCGTACAAGCTGGTCGAATATGCCGGCCGGCCAGTGCAGAAACTCAGCACTGGAAAAATTTCCTGGCCGGGAAAGAAACAAGTATTTCGCCAGTTGGACGAGCGCCAAGGGTTGCGTATAGACACGCTAGGCTTACGCGAAGAAAAACTTGCCGACAGCGAGCCGCTGCTTGAAAACGTCATGGCCAATGGCCGCGCCATTAAATCGCCACCGCTGGCGACCTCGCGGCAAAGATTCCTCGACGAATTTCAACGGCTCGACGGGTCAATCAAAGCGGTCCGCAACCCGGCCGTTTATCCGGTCGACTACAGCGACGCGTTGCGAGCACTACAGCGCCAGGTGGGCGAGACGATCAAGCAGCAGCGTTGACCTGAGGAATTCTTTGTCTCGGTGGTTATGGCTGAGAAATACACTTGACATCTGAGGACTCCGAGAAACGGCTACCTTGTGAATATACTGAGCAGTGTGTGAGACAACTTAGAACCATTTACGACGGCCGACTTCTACCACGAGGCTTCCTGCCCAGTGCTCACCATCCGCGGCGACCAAGAGCCCAAAGAAAACTACTCCGCTGAAGAGTTCGCGAAAAATTGCCCTGCCCTGCGAAGTCGCGATCATTCCCAACTGCGATCACTTTTATGTGTCGGCGCGGAGGATAAAGTTTCGAAGATCGTGACGGATTGGCTGAACAAAACGGTTGGTTAAACGCTCTGCCGTGAAGGCGTTCGCCGTAACTGATGTTTCCTGATGAGTCCCCCCAATGCCCGCAGAGCTTCATTCGCCTGTCGAGCCCCGGGAAACATGGCGGCAACGTCAGGGTCGAGGGTAATCACAATGGCACCCTTGGCGTAACGGGATGCGTACTTATTCGGCCGAGCCTGACTGAAGTCGTACTCTGGAAGAATTTCATCAACTCCAACCCGGCGGCCTGACACTTTTTTAATTTCGTTTTTCCTCATATTCTCTCCGCTCACGGCGCGTGGCTTTTCGCGCGCTGATTAGTCGAATCGCCTGCCCGCGCTCAGTGAACATCACAGCGAGTAGCCGCCGCCGGTCCGATTGCCCGAGCAGCACATAGCGCTCCTCAGTCTCTGAGTGGCGCGGGTCATCGGTAATGCGGCCCAGTGAATCGCCGAACACGGTGACTGCCTCCTCGAAGGAAACCTTGTGCTTTCCGCGATTGGCCACCGCCTTCCGAGGATCCCACTCGATTTTTAGTGTATCAGACAATTATCCGTCCACCAACTTTGAATCATTACTTCATGCGCGCAAAAATTTGACATGGGCGACATCAAAAAGTGGCGCAAAGAAGGAACTGTGCCTCTTGCTGCCAGCGTTGACGGGCATGATGGGGTGAGTGTCTCAGCCCTCATGACGCAATGGTTCCAGCCGCGCGATTGCCGCGGCTTTCGTGCTCCGCAAGGTGTGCCACAATTCCCAATCCTGCTGCAGGCCAAGCCAAAAGTCAGCAGACATGCCTAGAGCTTGCGCCAGCCGGAGCGCGGTGTCTGGCGTTACACCACGTCTTGCTCGGATAATCTAGTTTAAGCGCGGAAACGATATACCCAGCCGGGCCGCAAACGCAGACTGGCTAATCCCCAATGGCTTGAGAAACTCCTGCAACAACATTTCACCTGGATGTGTCGGTGGCCTGTCAGTAGGCAATCGACGCGCGATCTGACGCTGTGATGGCATGTTACGGCGAGAAATCTTAGTGGTAGTCAACGATTTCAACTTGCTCGGCATTTCCGTTCTCCCAACAAATGCATACACGCTATGAGCGCCTTGTTAGACCGCTGGGGTCCTTGCCGGATTCTGACGACTCCGCAGGCCACAATCCGAGCTGAGTGAGTACGGCGTCATGCTGAGGTGCGCGTGCACGCAGGCGTGCCGCGCGCTCCACCAACCTGTCGCGGAGCGTCGGCGCACACGGCACATGGGGTCCAGTAGTCGAAAGAACTCGCGCAAGCATAGCGTCTACAGAGTCGATTAGCACGGCAATCAGGTGAAGGAACGCAACCGTATGCGATTCCGCGTCGCTGTCGTTGTCGAAGTAGTCAACTCGCAAACTCACTTGGTCTGGCCCTGCCTCCTCCACACGGGTGTGCCGGTGGTAATAAGGTTCGTTTGCATGGACGAACTCATCATTGAGGCGGTCGAGAACGCTCTTGATTTCAGAAGCGCGCGGCAAGTGTTCGGAAATCAAGCCTTTGCCGGTAAACGTCTTGATGTATTCTGTTCGCCTTGTAACTCGGGCGCTCCAAATGGCAGCGTTTTCTGGATTATCAACCCACTTACCCATGATCAGGCCCGCTTCGACCGCTGGTCGAAGCAACATCCATCCATCGTAGGACCGAAAAGTCGAGAATTCTTCAAATCCATTTATTGACTGCCGTTGCGCCAGCAGAAGGAACGGAGCCAAGCTTATCAGACTCTTACCATTCTTATTGCGTCCTGTCTGGAGCCGCCGACCGGCGCGGTCGAAGCGTTCACACAGGACAAAAAAGGCATGAAGGGCAAACGCGTGCTGCAATATGAATGTCTGACGGTTGCGTTCGATCGCCGCACGGAAGCCGAATACTTGATCATATCCACTGGTCATAGACGGAATAAAGGAGTCGGGAAACCTTTTAACTTCGTTTTCAGATGTTCGCACGATTTCATCTAAGCGACTGGCCAGTTTAGCGACGAAGCAGGCAGAAAGGTTCGTTCCGACGGGCAAGTACTTCGAGTCGAAAGACCCTGAAACTCCAATCGTTCACGCGTTCAACGCCGGCCACTCGCGCAATAACCGGCCAAAGCCAGTCATCGGGTATGAAAGTTTTAACTTCGACAGCACATACCAAAACATCGCCGGATTGCTGGCGATGACGGTGGCGTTAAGCTCGGACTCGATGCGTTCAAGACACTTGACCGGATCGAGCACCGCGCCTTGAAAATAGATCGCGTCGACTTTGCCGACGGCGGCCAAGTTTTTCTTGGTGAGATCGAAGACTTCGTCCGGCGTCATGCGTTTGGGCACGGCGAGTTCGTCGAAAGAATTGGGTGACAACGCGGTCACGCCTGCTTTGGCGAGATGGGCGACGATCAGGTCATTCAACTTTGCATCGAAGGGCGTGAGCAGAAGTACTTTGGGCGCGGAGTAAACTCGTAGCGCCGCGACGCAAGCATTCAGCGCCGTGGTGAAAGGGATCGAAACGGCCGCTTTCAAATCATCGAACAATCCCGGATTGAGAACTTCCGTCGGGGCGGCAGTGAGAATCAGACCGTCCCATTTGCGTTCGGCGATGAACTCTTTCACTCGCCGCAGAATGACTTCCTTCTTGTCGGAGATCTCGTACAGCGACTTGCCGTAAAGCTGGAGACCCTGGAAGTCGATCTCGAACTCCTTTGGCACGATGGGCAGGAAACTATTGTAGTGCGGCATGGAGCTCGACCCGCCGCTGACGAAACCGATACGCGCTTTTACGTTTTCAGCCATCTTATCCTCCAAGCGATCCTCGATCCTCCATCCTCAATCTTCCATCCTCGACCAGCATTTGACGATCCTCGACCCGCCTATTTCTTCTTCGCCTTATAGGCATCGATGGCCTTCTTCAAATCCTCGAACTCTTCGCACTTGCCGATGAACGGGCAGGCTTTTTTCAACGCCGCCAACTGCTTCTCGGCGTTATCCGGCTGATTCATGTCGAGGTAAAGTTCGCCCAAGTATTCATGCGCGGAACGATGATTCGAGTCGAGCTTGAGCGCCCGTTGATAATGCTCCATGGATTTGTCGAAGACGTTGGTCTTGCGGTAGGCGTAGCCGAGCATGCTGTGCGCGTCGGCGTCGTTGGGCAGCTCCTGAACCGCCTTGGTCAAGTGTCCCACCGCGCCTTTGTAATCCTTCGCATCGATGGCTTTGCGCGCCAGCCACGACGTTGGGATTTTCCGTTTTCCCTTTCGGATCGGGCAGATCGGCAAACGCAACCGACTGCCATGCCAAGAACCCGACCGCGACAACCATGCAACGAAACCAATACTTCATAGAACCTCCATTTAAGTTGGGCAGAAAACTCTTGTCTTTCTCTGTCTGTCGTCTCTGTCTTCTTCGCTACCTCTTCTTCGCCTTATAGGTATCCACCGCTTTCTTCAGATCGTCGTACTCTTCACACTTGCTGAGGAAGGAACAGTCTTTTTTCAACGCCGCCAGCTGCTTTTCAGCGTTGTCGGGCTGGTTCATGTCGAGATAAAGCTCGCCCAGGTATTCACGGGCGCCGCGATGATGGGCGTCGAGCTTCAAGGCCTTCTGATAAAACTCCAGAGATTTGTCGAAGGTGCCGGTCTTCCGATAACTGTAGCCCAGCATACTATAGGCGTCGGCGTTTTTGGGCTCCGTGTCCACAGCTTTGGTGAAATGGCCCACAGCCGACTTGAAATCTTTCGCCTCCACCGCCTTACGTCCAGCGACCATACTGGCACTCTCTTTTTTCGCCAGGGGTTCGCCAGTATCCATGGCCGGCGCCATCGACGGTACCATCGACAAAGCCAATGCCAACACCATTGCACTTAGAAAGCATTTCATTTAAGCGGAAACCTCCTGGCTATATTTGCCGACATCTTAACTTTGCCCCGGAACCGACGCAAGATCGCGCCCGCTACGGCGCACGTTTCTTTAACTCGGCTCTAACCTCGCGCAACAGCGACATATCCACCAACCGCTCCGACGGAATCTCCGCGGCGATGCCGGATTCCGCGCGCAATTTATCGATGATCGATTTCAGCACCGGCTCTTCGAGATCGCCGTCGGCATTGACTAGCTGTTTGATGATCTTCGAGGTATCCGCGGCGATCCTGGGCTCCAGGCCGAAATCTTTCTGCAAATAGGCCACCACTTCATTGTCGTTTTTGACGATCGCTTCCATGCTGCGCAAGGTCGCGCGGATCACCGCCTTGACCCGCTCGCGCTGCTCGTGAATGGAAGACAAGCGCGCCACCAATCCGCCCTGCAAGTCACGCAGATCGTAGGTGTTGCCGAGATCGGCGTAGCCCGCCAACGTCGCCATCGAAGTATACGGCGGCGTCAGGATCACCGCATCGGTGGCTTTGCCGAGCAGCGCCGTATAGCTGTTGGCCGTGGTGTTGGTCGAAACATAGGCGACCTTCTCATTGCCCAAGCGTTTCATCATCGCCTGCGCGGCGTAGTGGGCGAGGGAACCGATACCGCTCACCGAAACGTTCTTGATCCGCGCCGCAGCCATGCCTGGCTGGCCGATCAGGCTGAAACTCAACCGCGTTTGAATAAATGTAATCGTGCGCAACGGCGCGCCCTTCAGCGCGGCGCGCACCGACAGGCCGCCGGCCGCGGAATAATCAAGCTCGCCCGCCAGTAACGCCGTGACGCCCAGAGGCGGGCGCATGACGATGATCTCAAGGTCGATCCCTTCCCGCGCGAAGATCCCCTGCGCCTTGCCGAAATAATACGGCACGAAGGTCAGGGACTTCGCCGGCACCGTGAGGCGGACTTTCTCCAGCGGCTTTCCTGGTTGAGCGCCGACCTTGGGCGCGATCCCCAGCAGAAGTGCCAGCAGCAGCAATTTCGCTGCGCCTTTTGTCCATCGGAAGGGCGACCCGCCGGTCGCCCCTACATGGCGGTCGCCGATAATCATGTATGTGTTCTCATCAATTCGAATGTCGTTACCAGAGAGCCACGCCACTGCCACCCCCCAGGGCGAATCATGATTCGCCCCTACGTCGGATTTCCTCTTGGAATTTTTTTGCGTTCATTGCGTACTTTGCGGTCAATCATCTGATTCCGATTCACTATTTTGTGATCTATGTGCCCTTTGTGGTTAAATCACTTTCTTCCCCGCCAGACTCGCGGCAAATTTCTTCGTGACTTTGTCTTTCAACTCCTTGCTCGCGCCCGAGACTTTGGGGAAACTCGTTGATCCATTCATAGGGCCGGCAGGCGTCGATGATGCCGCGCGACTGGAAGCCGCGCTCGCTCGGCGGGATGATCGGATCGATGGGATTGCTCCAGCAGCGGCGCAGGATGTCGATGTCTTTCGCCGGATCGGTGCGCGTGCATAGCGCCCACAAGAGTTCGTTGCTGTCCCAGATATCGATATCCTCGTCGACCACCATGACATAGCGTGTCAGCAGCGCCGCGGCGCGGCATTGCGAGGCGATCAACGCCGCTTGGCGGGCATGGCCGGGATAGCGTTGCTTGATCGACAAAGCGACCAGCAAGCGGGTTTGATGATAGGCGACGCTGCGCACGTCCGGCACGCCGGCCTTGTCGAGGTAGTTCCAGATATAAGCGGCGCGGATCAAATTATTTTCCGCCCCCGGCGCCGGTTTGAACGGCGGCGCGCCGGTCATGATCGGATCGTTGCGGTACATGAGCCGCTTTACTTTGAGCATCGGCTCGGAGCGCAGACCGCCGGCGTAGTAACCGGTAAATTCGCCGAACGGTCCTTCGGGAATACTCGTGCCGGGCAACACTTCGCCCTCGATGACGATTTCCGAATAGGCGGGAATCGGCAGGCCGGTGTGTTTGCCCAGGATCACTTCATAGGGCTCGCCGCGCACGCCGCCGGCGTAGTCGTACTCCGACTCGCCCGCCGGGATTTCCATCTGGCCGAAAAACCACAGCAGCGGATCGGGACCGAAACTGATCGCCACCGGAAACGGCTGGCCCTTGTCGAAATATTTTTGCCGGTGAATATGGCCGTGATGGCCCGGCGAGATGTAGAGCGCCAGCGTATCTTTATCGTGCACCATGACGCGGTAACAGCCGACGTTGATCCAGCCTTCATCGGGGTCGCGGCTGATGGTCGTGTCCATGGAGCCGATGTAGCGGCCGCCGTCGCCCTCATGCCACCACGGCACCGGCAAGGACAACAGGTCAATATCTTTGCCTTCAAAAACATTTTCCAACACCGGCCCGCTATCGACCACCCGCGGCGGCAGCAAGGTCGGATGGTCGAGACGCTTCTTCCAGGCGTCGATGAACTGATCGCGCGTGTAATCCAGCGGCAAATGGTTGGTCAAGCATTGGCGCTTGAGCGTCGGATTGTGCACGCCGGTGAGCACGCGCCGCCCTGCCGGATAATCTTTGATCTTGTCGAACAACACCGCCGGCGGCGGATTGGTCTGCGCCGCGACTTCGGCGACCGCGCCGATCTCCTGGTTCCAGTCGGCGCCCTCCACCACCCGCAACTCGCCAAACGAATCGACACCGTCTAACCATCCGCGCAGATCACGATAATGCATTCCGCCTCCTTCGAACCGTGGCGATCTTAGAACGGACAATCCCGCGGCACAACCGTTCAATGTCTCAATCGAGCATGGCTGAATATCACTCGCCACTGGGCGAAGTGAAGATCCGTCATGCCGGCGCAGGCCGGCATCCAGTCTTTGTCTGATACTTCTTCCGCACTGCTGGCCGGAATCCGACGGATGGGGAAACGACTTCGACTCGGGAGATTAACAACCCCTCTGTTTGGAGCTAAGCGTTGTTCAACTTCATACTTTCGCGCAGCGGGTTGTTTGTATATAGTTGCGCCATCGATCCCGGCAGTGAGCCGAAAAGTAAAACCATTGGAGGACAATTTCCATGTCGAAATCTTATCTAAATCGCATTGCCCTCGCGGCCAGCCTAGCCGTGGCGTGCTCCTGCGCGACTATGTCGAACAATCCATCGCCACGCTACGCCGCCGGCACCGGTCCGGCCGACCAACTTCAATTGCCCGCGCCGTTCGACACGCCGTCGGCGCGCAACCAGTCAAAAGTCATCGGCTGGCCCCAAGGCAGAACGCCCAAGGCCGCGCCGGGTTTCGAAGTCAGCCTGTTCGCCGACAAACTCGCCAATCCGCGTCAGACCTATGTGCTGCCAAACAAAGATGTTCTCGTGGTGGAAAGCATTCGCGAGTGGCCCGGCCGCGACGATCGGCCGGAAAAGTCGGCCAATCGCATCACGCTGTTCCGCGACACTGACAACGACGGCAAGCCCGACTTGCGGGAAACCTTTCTCACTGGTTTGAACATGCCCGAGGGCATGCTGCTGCTGGGCAATTGGTTCTACGTCGGCAACACCGACGCCGTGGTTCGCTATCCCTATCGCGCCGGCCAGACGAAGATCGACGGCAAAGGCGAAAAGATTCTCGATCTGCCGGCCGGCGGCCATCACACGCGCACGCTCAGCGCCGATCCGGCAGGCAAGAAAATTTACGTCGCCATCGGCTCGGCATCCAACGTCGACGAAGAAAACGCTTGGGAAAAAGATCAACGGCGCGCGGGTATTATCGAAATCAATCCCGACGGCAGCGGCATGCGGATCTTTGCCAGAGGGCTGCGCAATCCCGTCGGCATGGATTGGGAACCCAGAACCAAGACTCTCTGGACCGTCGTCAATGAGCGCGACTTGCTCGGCGACGATCTCGTGCCGGACTACCTCACCAGTGTCAAAGACGGCGCGTTTTACGGCTGGCCCTATTCGTACTTCGGCCAGATCGAAGACCCGCGCAAGAAGGGCCAACGCCCCGATCTGGTCGCCAAGGCGATCAAGCCCGACTACGCCTTGGGCTCGCACACCGCCTCGCTCGGCTTGGCATTCTACAACGGCAAAGCATTTCCCGAACGCTATCAAGGCGGCGCCTTCATCGGCATGCACGGCTCGTGGAACCGCTCCAAGATGGTCGGCTACAAAGTCGCGTTCGTGCCATTCGCCAACGGCAAACCCGCCGGACCCATCGAAGATATCCTCACCGGCTTCATCGCCGACGAGAGCAAGTTCGAAGCCTACGGCCGGCCGGTCGGCGTCACCGTCCTGCCCGACGGCTCGCTGCTGGTCGCCGACGACAGCGGCGGCAAAGTCTGGCGCGTCACGGCGAAGAAATAACCAACGAGGACAAGATGTTACACCACAGAGCGCACGGAGATCACAGAGGAAGTGCCGGTCGCGAGCAGCCCCGTTCGGAAACGAATAATTAACCGCAGAGTACGCAAAGTTCCGATCTCTTTGTAGGGGCGTATGGCATACGCCCTTCCTCACACCGAAGGATGAAATTTGGTTTCACGCGAAGAGCGCGAAGGGTTCGGATAATTCGGATAATTTGAACTCCGACCTTCGTGCTCTTCGTGTCCTTCGTGGTGAAAGGTGTTGCCCATTTGGTTGCTGCTTTGCCGCGCTAGAATCTTCGTCGTGAGAGCGATGTTGATCGAACAGTGCATTAACTACGAGCGTTGTAACGTGAATATGTTCAGTCCAAACTTTGCGAACTTTGCGTTCTTTGCGGCCAATCTTTCGTCGACTTCGCGCCCGGCCCTACCGCAGCACTTCCTCGACTAGCGAAAGATCGGCGATGTGGCCGACATCGACATCGCCTTTGATGTCGCCGTTTTCTTTTTCCAATGCGATCAGCCGGCGCGCCGACTCGGGTTGGATACGCGCGTCGCGGCTGTAGAATACCGACGCGAAGTCATAGGACTTCTGCGCGATTTCTTTGTCCATCTTGAACAGCTTGACGATCATATCGATATTTTCCTGGCGCCGCTCACGAATGAAGCGAAGCGCGTCGAGCTCGGCGCGGATCACTTTCTTGATCTGCTCGCGGTTGTTCTTGATCTTGTCCGTGTACGTACAGATGCCGGCGAAGGGAAACTGCACCACGTCCGATGCTTTGAGAATTATTTTGAAGCCATGTTTCTCCGCTTCGAAGGGCCAGGGCGGCGACAGCATGGCGCCGTGGATTCGGCCCGAGAGCAAGGCGTCGAGAATGACCTTCTCTTCGCCGATGGACAATATCTGGACGTCCTTGAGCGGCGCCAGACCGTAGTGTGTCAAAACCATCCGGGTGACTTGGTAATTGGTGCCGCCGAAGTCCGACACGCCGAGGATTTTACCCTTGAGCGCGGCGATATTGGGCTCCTTGGTGACCAAGGCGAAAAATGGCGCCACCGTGCTCGACGCCACCGCCCGCACCGGCGCGCCGCGCATCGCCGCCCGCATGGTCGAACCGATGTTGAGCGAATAGTCGACCTGGCTGGTCGCCAACGCCGTTATGGCAATGCGCGGCGCCATCTGGATCAACTCCACCTCCAGCCCATGCTTTTGATAAAACTTCATCTCCTTGGCGACGAACGCGCTGAAAAACGGCAGCCCGCGGCTGGCATAGACGATGCGAATCTTCTCCAACCCCTGGCTAAAGGACGACGGATGGAACAACCAACATGGCGATGACCATAAGAGTAGAATCGCAGCCAAAGTCATGCATTAGTCTCGTCCTCGAATCAGGAAACCGACCATATCTTCGGAGTCCATTCGACAGGCTCAGGGACGAACGGACAAGACGCGTATTTCCGTTCATGCTGACTAGTCGAAGCGTCCCGCATCAGCCATTCCTCCATTACTCCACTACTCCAACACTCCATTCTCACGTCCTTCCCACTTCCAACAACTGCCCGGAGACATAATCGGAGTCGCTGGTGGCAAAAAACAAAAACGCCGGCGCGATCGCTTCGGGCGGCACGAATCTCCCGTTCGCGCCGGGCGATGCCCAACTGTTCGCGGCGAAACCTGGTCAGCTCTTCGGTCATGCGCGTGTCGGCCACCGGCGAGATGCAATTGACCTGAATGTTGTGCGACTTGAGTTCGTTGGCGGCATTTTTGGTCAAGGCGATGATGCCGCCCTTGGCCGCCGCATAGTCGGCGACGCCGTAGGAGCCGCGCAATGCCGAAGGCGCGGCGATGTTGATGATCTTGCCTTTCTGCTGTTGCTTCATGATCGGGATCACCGCTTGGGTGCAATTGAACGTGCCCTTCAAGTGCACGCCGCAGCGTATCGTCCCAGCGTTCTTCGGTGATATTTTCCAGCGGTGCCAGTCGCAGAATGCCGGCGTTATTCACCAGCACATCGATGCGCCCCCACTTGGCGAGAATCGTTTGCACCAGCTTGTCGATGTCGCCACGGCGCGTCACGTCGGCGAGCATGGCGATACAATCGCCGCCCAGCGCGGTGATATCCCGCTCGGCTTTTTCCAGCGTATCGCGATCCTGCACCGCCGTGATCGCCACCCGCGCCCCCTCCCGCGCAAACCTCAGCGCCACCGCCCGTCCGATGCCCCGGCTCCCGCCGGTGACGATCGCCACTTGTCCGTCGAGTCTACCCATAAAAGTCTCTTACCGCTTCCTGAACGAATTTGAATCTACCGATTTCCCCTGCGAGAAACGGCTGGTTAACCCTCTAGTCTGGCCTGGACACGGCGGGCGTGGAGACCCAGCGAAATTTGCTAGCCGCTCAAGTCGTGACAAGTTCTCCGTTACCCCTCTTTGGAAAAGAGGGGCCAAGGGGAGATTTTTTTCTGACCTGCGGCGCCACCGTCGCAGAGGATCGCCGATCTACTGCGAAATCCATCCCCACGCCAACATCAAATCTCACTTAATGCCCCTTTCCCAAAGGGAGAATCAATTCACACCGTTTCGCCAAACTTATTCGGCGCGCGTCCATAACCGCACACTAATCCGTAATTACGCAATTGCGCAACTCGGACGGGTTTGCTACGAACCATTCACTCAAGCGAAGCTGTTATTATCTATGACGCGCGCGCTGGGAGGTGGCCATGAGATAGTTATTTACAGTGTTAGCCCTGCTGACTTTCGTTGAACCGGCCTCGGCGCAAATGAAAGTGCGCGTCAACTGGTCGGCCATCGCCGCCGGCCAGAGCGGCATCTGGATCGCCCATGACGAGGGACTCTTCAAGAAAAACGGCCTCGACGTCGAGCTGCTGCATATTCCGTCGAGCTCCCTGATCATTCAAACCATTCTTGCCGGCGAGGTCGCGATCTCCTATGTCGACGGGCGCAACACGATTCAGTCCAACCTAACCGGTTCCGATGTGGTGCTCATCGCCGGCGTGACCAATCGCTTTCCCTTCACTTTCATGGCGCGCCCGGAGTTCAAGCGCGTCAGCGATTTGCGCGGCAAACGCATCGGCGTCACTCGCGTCGGCTCATCGACCCACACCGTCACGCTCTACGTGCTCAACCAGGCCGGGCTCAAACCGGGCGACTACGAGATAGTTCCTTTGGGTGAAGTGCCGAACATCTTGATCGCCCTCGCCGCCGGCAGGATCGACGCCGGCCCGCTGTCGTCGCCAACGACCATTCGGGGGCGCAAGGCCGGCCTGGTCGACCTCGCGACCCCGGCGAAAGACGGCCCGGAGTATGTTTCCATCGCCGTCGGCGCGACCCGCGCCTACATTCGCAGCAATCCGGAAATCGTCCGCCGCTTCATGCGCGCCTACGCCGAAGCCGTGCATCTTTTCAAATCCAACAAGCCGATCGCGCTAAAAGCATTGCAAAAATACACCCGCGTCACCGACCTGGAGATTCTCGAAGAAACCCACAAAGAATATCGCGAGTTGATCGAATCGGTCCCCTACACGAGTCGCCGCGGCATCGAAACAATCCTCGCCGAGCTAGCAGTAAGCGATCCTAAAGCGCGCCAAGCCAAGCCGGATGATTTTGTCGACATGAGATTCGTCGCGGAACTGGAGAAAGATGGGTTCTTTAAGAAGCTGGGAGCAAAATAGAACGATGCGCAATATTTCTCGGGCTCGCCGCTGATCTGGCTTTTTCGTAACGAGGCTTGCCTCTGATTCCTGGCAATATTCGCCCTATGGAAAATTTAGTTCAAGTACAGAGTTAACGCCGGCTTGAGCGGCGGCGCGACAGCGCCGGCAGCTCCAAGCTGCAGTTAGCCGCCGCTTCGCGAACAAGCGCTGTGGTGGCCGCGCCCCCGGTCAGCCACCCAGCTCGCGCACGATACTCTGCCAGAGTGCGGTTGCCTCCCGGACGCCCGGACCGACCCACTGCTTCCGAACCGCCGTGTGGACCATGACGAGCCGGCTGGCCGGATCGACCCAGATCGCCTGGCCGCGTACGCCGAGGAACGCGAACATCCGCCGCTCGCCCGGCAAAATCCACACCTGATAGCCATACCCGAAAAATGCCGTCGCGCTGCCGGGGCGCAGATGTGTTTGGTCCGGAGCCACGCGCGTGGCGTCCTCGATCCACGCGGCGGGAATGATCTGACGGCCCCGCCAATTCCCGTCGTGAGCGAGCAGCAAGCCGAGTCGCGCGTAGTCGCGCAGGACCGCGTTGATGCAGCAAAACGTCACTTCCTGACCCGACCGGTCGATGAGCCAGGTCGCGTCGGCTTCAGCACCGATCGGCGCCCAGATCTTTTCTTGCAGGTAGTCCGCGACCGGTCGCCCGACTGCGCTCCGTAGCACGAGGCCGAGCACCTGGGTCTCGACTGAGGCGTAGGAGAACTTGGTGCCGCTCGGCGCGGCCCGCACATTGAACGGCGTCACCGCATCGACGCCCCCGGAACCGAGCTGCAGAAACGTGTCGGCGGCGAGCCGCGACACGTCGTCCACTCCCGTGTACTGCTCGACGAACCGCACGCCCGAGGACATCTGAAGCAGATGCCGGAGCGAAGTGCGTCCGTACTCGGTACCGCGGAGCGCCGGCACGTATGTGGCAGCGGGATCATCCACCGAGCGGATGTGGCCTTCCGCGATCGCGATGCCGACCAACATGGAGGTGACGGTCTTGGCCATCGACCACGAGGTGAAGCGATGCCGATCGTTGCGGCCGTACTGGTAGCGCTCGATGAGGATCGTCTCGCCGCGCGCGATGAGGAGACCGGTGGCCGGGTTGCGCGCCAGGTAGTCGTCGAGCGTGCGGGTCTCGCCGCCAAACTCGTAGCGGAGCGCCGGCTCGGAGTTTACGCGCTCGAGACGCGACGGCGTAGTGGCGCGGCGAACCAACCGGCCTTCGAAGATCTGGTCGAGATGACTGTGAGAGCCAACGAGGAACGGGATTCGAAAGAAGCTTGAGCGGTCGCCGATCGGATAGCCCGCGCTCGCGCCGAAGTCCTCGGTGTCGGGGCCGCCCGCGGCAAAGCGAGGCGTGGTGGGCGCTGATGGCTCGGCGGAGAAAGACCCGGAGGCGATGCCGTCGCGGTGGTCTGTCGCCGATGGGAATGTGCAACCGCCGCCGACGGCAGCGAGCACGCACACAGCCGCCAGCGAATTGCCTAGGAGGCTGAGCAGCCTGACGGTTCCGGTCTCATTAAGGCTTGACACGCTATGCTCGTCCACTCGATCGCTCTCCTTTGAGCGGTTTATTATAGTTCAACGCTGCGCTCAGCCGCGCGTATTCAGCGTCGGTCTGAAGCGGCAAGTTAGCCCTAGAAATTCAGCATGTCCCGTTTTCTTCGGTTCTGGTTCAGTTAGAATCCAACCCTATTGAAATAACAAGAAAGATCTCTCGCTGCGCTCGAAATGACAGGAAACGAGCAACGGCAATACGAATGGCTGAAACGGAAGTCACGGACGCCCTAGCTCTGCGAAACTTATCTCTTATACAGCTTGTCGAAGTAGCCGCTGTCGTCGAGCTCTTTGATGAATCGCAGATCGACAAACTCTTCGGCCTTCGCTCCCTTGGCTTTCGGGTCGCTCGCCATGATCGTTTTCAATCCCTCTAGGGTCGGATACTGCTTGGCCGGCAGTTTATGCTCGGCGATGGCGCCGTCATAGGTTCTTTCGAGCAACTGTTTGTCGGAGATCGCTAGAGACTTGGCCAGTACTTTCATCGAGGTTTCGCGGTCGGTCTTGAAGCGGTGCACGGCCTCGACATGGGCTTTGATGTAGCGGCGGACAACGTCGGTCCGTTCACGAATGAATTTTCGCGTCGTCGCTACGCCGGTGGCCTGATACGGCAAACCGAGCGCAGAGATGTCCGCAAGCATGTTGAAGCCGCGCATCTGCGCTTGATACATCGCCGGCGGCGCTAAGACCGTCGCCTGCACGCGTTTGGTTTCCATCGCCGCAAGGCGTTCGGTGAGCGATCCGACTTGCAGTATCGCCACATCCTTCACCGGAGTTAAGCCAAGCCGCTGCAAAGCGTAGCGCACGATGAAGTCGGAAGCCGAGCCGAAGCGGCTGATCGCCACCGCGCCGCCCTTCAACTGCTCCGCAGTCTTGATCTCCGGCCGGCTGAGCATCCAGTAATCCAATGTCACGTTGCCACCGGCGATCATCACGGTGTCCGAACCGTTCATCGTCGCGTTGATAACGCCCGGCCCGGCGGTCTGCGTGATCGGGGTGTCGCCACTGATCAAAGCCGCCACCGCCGTGCTGCCGCTGTTCATGTAGATCAGCTGCACGTCCAGCCCGTTGCGCGCATAAATGCCGGTGTCGCGCGCAATGAACGCCGCCGCGTTATCCGACGTAATGCCGACATAACCGACGTTGAGCCTGGTGAGCTGGGCAAACGCATTCGTTTCGACAAATACTGTGGTGAAAACGAACAATGCAGCGAAACGAATCACAGCTCTCCGCATTTTCTCGAGCTCCGATTCTGACGGTTTGAACATTTTGAACCGCTTGAACGATTTGAACGGTATTATTGAATCCCGTAAAACCGCGCTGGATTGTCGTGCAAAATCTTCCGCGCCAGCTCGGGCCGCACTTTGCCGTTCTTTTCCAGCGTCCGTAGCGCGTCGATCTCGACGGACATGTCGACATGGCCGTAGTCGGTGCCGGTCATCAGGGTATTTTCGGTGGAATACTGCGCGATATATTCGATGTCGTCGGTGCTGCTATAGCAAGACACGTAGAGACGGTAGGTGTCGAAAAAATTATCCGGCAGCTTGCGCCCTTCGGCGCGCCGCTTGATGTCTTTGAAGACCCAGGGAATCCACTGCGCCGAGGCTTCGATGAAACCGAAGCGCAGCTTGGGAAAAACTTCCGGCAGCTTGCTGGTAATCACCGCGTGGCAGGCGCCGGCGGTGTTAGCTGACATGCTCCAGAAGCCGGCGCCATAGCCGACGCGCTGACGCGTGATGTCCAAACACCCAGGATTGCCGTTGCCGATATGCATCCCCACGGGCAGATCATGTTTGCTCATCGCTTCATAGAGCGGATAGAAATAAGGATCCTGGATCAAGCGATCGCCTTCGAAGGGCCGCATCAACACCGCCACCGCGCCGTTTTCCTTGCACCATGGCAGCATGTCGATGGAATCTTGCAGGCTCAGCAGCGGCAGCACGCAGACCCAGCGCAGCCGGCCGTTACCCTGTTTCCAGACATCGGCCATCCAGCGGTTGTAGGCTTTGCAGATCGGCACTTCGAACTCGGGTTTGTCGGTGACCTGCTGGATGAAGATAGTCGGATACATCACCTGAATATCGATGCCCATCTCGTCCATGTGGCGAACGCGCGCCTGGACATCTTCGAGGTGCTGCGCTTCCGGCGGCACCACCATGTCGCGGCCACTGGCTTCGGCGAGGGCATGAAAATCTTTCGACTTGATCACATGGCGCACATGGCCGCGGATCTTGCCATCGACCAGCCAAAACTGCCGGTCGGAGCCGGCGCCAGGATCGACTAACACCGGCATGAACTTGCGCTCCGATGGGTCGCAATATTCCCAAGTCCGCGGACCTTCCATGACGTGAGCGTCGGCGTCGATGGTCAGCATATGATTATCTCCAAGGTTTGACGGGACGATAACCAGCGTGCGTACCGCCGGTTACGATCGCCGCCTGGCCGTCGAGCTTACCTATCAAATATTTCGGGGCGTCCACCGCTGCTGAGCTTAAACTAGATCGATTCATTTGCGCAACTCGGAGGAAGGCGATTGAGATTCCCGGCGCGCGAACCACCAATCCCGTAGGGGCGACCCCCCTGTGGTCGCCCCTACATTGACGATTCGTTGAACCAGAGTGGACCATTGCCGGTATCAATTTCCGCTTGACTGTCCATACCCATTCCCTGTTAAAGTAGCCGTAACAGCACAGCAAGAGGAGGTTCCCCGGCAACTATGGCTATACCTGGAGAAAAAGCGATTCAGATGGTGCGCAACGCGCATACCCAAGCGGCGCAACTGGACATTGCTGTAACGGCGGTGGTGGTCGACCAGAGTGGGCGCATGATCGCGCTCGGGCGCATGGACAAAGCGCGGCCGATCACGGTAGAGATCGCCCTCAACAAAGGTTACACTGCGGCTAGCTTCCAGCAGCAGACCAAAGACTTGGCCGGCGTGGCGAACCAGGCCTGGTTTCAAAGTCTGGTGGTATCGAGCAGTGGCAAAGTAATGCCGGGTGGCGGCGCCATACCGGTGGTGGAAGGCGGCAACGTCGTCGGCGCCATCGCAGTCTCGGGCGGCACCGACGATCAAGATCAAAAATGCGCTGAAGTGGCGCTGGCGGCTTATCAGGGCTAAAAAACTAGTCTCTCTTCTCTGTCTAATTTAACCGGAGGGCAAACAATGTCCAAAGTTGAAACTCCAAACCCAAACACCAACGCCAGCGCCGAGTTCCCGACGCCCTATCTCGGCCGCACCGTGCGCATCGTCGGCAAGTTTGAAAACGTCGACATGAATCAATCGCCGCACCCGAAAAACCAGCGCGGCGAACTGGGTAAGCCGTTGTTCAATTGGTACCACAACACGGTATCCAAAGATCCACTGACCAGGGTATCGGCGCCAAACCATTTCGCCGACCGCAGACATTTTTTGAGCACGGTGGTCAACCAGGCGGCCAAGGGCAAAATCAATCCGCAGAAAGTTCCGGTGAACGACCCCGCCGCGATGGCGCGCCATATCAAAGCGGTGGCGCACTACATGGGCGCGGATATCGTCCGCATCGCCAAGGCCCATCCAAATTTTCTTTATGCTGCCGGCGGCGGCCGCTATGTCCAAGACGGCACTGCCAAGGACGAATACGCAGCCCACACGCCGGAGCAAATGGCGCGCAAATTTCCCTACATCATCATGGCGACCACCGCGTGGGACTACAACAAACTGCAAGCGCACCGCCATCTGATCGGCGACGCCGCCTATCACATCTCGCAAATCAAGGGCAACATGATCCTGAAAGCCCTCGAAGGTTACATCAAAGAACTCGGTTACACGGCGCTACGCGGCGTGGCCGTGCCCCAAGCGGTGGGCGTGGCCTCCGGGGTCGGCGAGTTGGGCCGCAATGGGCTGGTCATCAGCAAGGAATACGGCGCCCGCGTGCATATGCCCGACCCGATCATGACCGATCTGCCGCTGGTGGGTGATGAGCCAATCGACATCGGCGTCGACGATTTCTGCAAAGTCTGCCGCAAGTGCGCCAACACCTGCCCGACCAATAGCATCCCCGTCGGCGACAAGGTCGTCCACAACGGCGTCGAGAAATACAAGATCAATTGGCTCACCTGCTACAAGCTGCGCCCCTATGTGCACGATCACTGGGGCAGCTGTCTGACCTGCGCCACGGTCTGCCCATACACCAAACCGAAAACATGGTGGCACAACATGGCGACGTCTTCATTGCACTATTGCCCCTACGTGCTGCGGCCGGTGCTGGTGAAGTTTCTCAAGTGGGTCGATGACCGATTCTGGGGTTTGGTGCGTAACGCGCGGGTGACTTGGCTGGGCTACGACTCCGGCGTCAAACCCGGCGAGCATGCCTGCACTGTCGCCGGCTGCAACGCGTCGCATGAGAAAGCCGGCGCCAAAGCCGTCGCCGGGAACGTCGGCTATTATGCGCCGCTTAAGGAAAACACCAATCGATTCGTCAAGCGGGAACCGTAAGTGGCTTTGAAGTTTCCCTGGCCCGGCAAGAACTCTCATAAGGACGATCCCTTCTGGGAGTTTTTCATCAATACGCCGCCCGCCGATCTGACTAATACGGTGACGGAACTGATCCGCAATGCACCGGCGGGGAATATTTTCCCCAATAAAGCCGAGCTGCACACGCCCGAGATCACCTCCAGCCATGTCAAAGGCATGGCGAAGTACTTCGGCACGGAGCTGATCGGCATCGCCAAGCTTGACGATCGTTCCCCTCGCCCCCTCGCGCCACCGGGCAATGGCGAAAGCAACGAATTTCCGTTTGCTATCCTGTGCGCCGTCCATGCCGACTACGACCCGCGCCAAGCCAAAGGCATCGGCGGCCAAATGCCGGTGCAAAACGGCTTGTTCATCACTTTTGTTTTGAGTTCATGGATTCGCGAATTGGGCTTTCGCGCCACAGTAGTGCGCGATGCCAACGTGGACGCGCTGGCCGCCAAAGCAGGCTTGGGGACATTGAATGGCAATGGCCGGCTGGTCAGCCGCGAATTTGGCACCGAGGTTTACGTTGCCGATGCGATCTACACCGATCTGCCGCTAGCCGCCGACGGCTAGCGCTGCGGCGATTACAAATTACAAATTTCAGATTTCAAATTGCCGATTTGAACTCTGGAATATGTAATTTGGAATCTGTAATTTGATATTTCGAGCGAAGCGAGGACCCCAGTGCCCTACATCATCACCGAACTTTGTACCAACGACGGCGCCTGCGTCGAAGTTTGTCCGGTGGCTTGCATCCACACCAAACCGGGTGCGCCGCAATTCTACGTCGACCCTGAAGTCTGCATCGACTGCGAGCAGTGCGAGATCGTCTGCCCAGTGGACGCGATATTCAAAGACGTGGATATTCCCGCCCAATACGCCTACGCCATCGAAGTTAACGCGGCATTCTTCCGCCAGAACAAAGCGGCCATCGGCCCGGTGCCCTTCGCTACCGCTTGGGCGATGATCGAGTCCGCCCAAGAGTACGCCAGCCTGGTCGGCAGCGCGATCACCGCCGTGGTGGTCGATGAGGCCGGCGCACCCATAGCGGTCGGCAAGATGGACAAGGCCGAAGCGAGAAGCGCCGAGCTGGCGTTCAACAAGGCCTACACCGCCGCCGCGTTTCACGTCTCAACTACTGAATTGGTGCCGCAAGCGCGCCAGCCCTGGCTGCGCAGCCTAATGATTTCGCATCGCGGCAAGATCTTACCGGTAGCCGGCGCCCTGCCGATCGTCAACGGCGTCACCATCGTCGGCGCCATCGGCATCGCCGGCGCCAACCGTCCCGAACAAGACGCCCTGTGCTGCCGGGCCGGCATGTCCGTGTGGGAAAACCACGGCCATTGATAGGTTCCACCGCGTCGATTTCGTAAGTCAGTCCCCGTGGTTGCCGTCGGCAGGTGACAAAAACCCATGCCACAAACCATAGAGCAGAAAACCCTTTTCTCCGAAACCAATCTATTTAGCCAAGGCGTCCAGGCAGGTGAATTCACATTCCTCGCCCAAGATGCGCGCGGCCCGGATGGCACCGTCGGAGCCGCGCTGTCCGCTGAACAACAAGCACGCCAATGTCTTGTCAATCTCGACATGGGGCTGCGCGCCTGCGGCCAATCATCGGCTGACCTGATAAGTCTCGCGGTATATCTTTCCGACTACCACGATGCTGCCGCCGTGGCCAAGACGCTGCGAGATCGCTTCGGCAACGATGCGCCAGCTGTAAATTTCGTCGGCGTCAATGGCCTCGACGGCGGCTGCCTAGTGCGTATGGATGCCATCGCCACCAGCAGCGAAGATCGCGAAACATTTCACATCGCCGATCTGCCGCTGTCCATCGGCGCCGGTTGTCACGGCGTGCGCGTCGACGATTGGGTTTTTCTCTCTGGTACCGACGCCGCAAATGGCGACGGACGTATCGCCGCGCCGTCGTCAATTCAAAGCCAAACCACCGAAGTCCTCACGCGCATCAGCAAGATTCTCGCCAGACACAAACTCGGCCTCGGCAATCTCTGCCGCACCTTCATGTTCATGCCCGGCACCGAGCACCGTCCCGGCTACGGCGAGGCGCGCAAGAAAGTTTACCAAGGCGTATTCACCGACGATGCTTACCCGCCCAACTCCGGCATCTACATCCGCAGCCTCGGCGAAAACATCCTGTTGCGCTCCATGGCCATCGCCTACCGCGGTGAGCAGAAGATAGTCACCAGTCCCCAGGTGCGCTTAGCGCCCGGTTCTTTCTCGCAATCGGTGCGGGTTGGCGATTGGCTACTGCTCGCGGGCCAAGATGCCGTAACGTTCGACCGGGTGGTGGAATGTGAAGGCAGCCTCGCCGGCCAAACCGAAGCGACACTGCGCCACAGCAAAGACATCGTCGAAGCCGCCGGCGGCACTCTCAACGATATCGTCAAGACCACTGTGTATTTAGTTGAAGGATCTAATCGCGTTGAATTCGCCGAAGCCTATCAAAGCTTCTTCGCCGCCCACAGCCGCTCGCGCACCATGCCCGCTGGCTTAACCGTGGTCGTCGACGAGCTATCGCCGCGCTGCTCCGTGGAAATCGATTCGGTAGCTTACTTGCCAACCCGAAATTAATCGGCGGCTAAAATAACGTTTAGTCCAGCAGGATTAGAAATAGACCGACGATTACGGCCACCGCGGCAAAGGAGGCAATCGCCGCCGCCGCCGCGCCGAGCGGAAAAACGAACACAACAACGATGGTGCCGGCGCAAAGCGCAATGAAAGCTGCGATGCTCGCCTTCACCCACATCTCACCGGTGAGAACATTGTCCGGCCGCAATTTACTTATCGTGCCGCTCCAATCTATAGGTCGCGATCCCGTTTGCTCGACCGCGCCGGCGCCTGGGTTGGCCGCCTGGGCTTTGCGCCGCTTCACCGCCCAGTGCCGCAATAGCATCCAGACCATTAGTGCCAGCAGCACAATAAGAACCACTGAATACGATATTACCGCCTTCTCAAGAGTCATCGCGCTCGTTCCATCTTCACAGAGCCGGCTCTGTGACCGTTTCTCTCATGGCAAATATTAAGCGATCAACGGTCCATTGTTCCAACGCTGGTGGCGGGATTTTGCCTTTTCGAGTGCATTTAGCGACAACGATTGCCAGTATTACCACCGACCTTGCCGCTTATTTAACTTCCCCTGGAAACAGCTTCGACGCATAGTCGCGGTTCACCGCCTGAATAAACGAATTGTCGTAGAAGCGTTTCGGATCGGCGCCCTTGCCTCGGCCATCCGGCGCATCGTCGAGCACGACCCGGATCGCCGCCGGATCGACGGTCAGATCCTTGTTCCAGACACGCAATCCTTGTTGGTAATTATCAGCGAGGATTTTGGCGTCGGTGACTTTGGAGTATTTTGATTCGAGCTTGCTGGCATACTCTTCGTCGTCGATGGCGCGTTTAACGCCGTCCAACAGTCCCATCAAAAATGCTCTGATGGTGTTGGGATTTTTTTGCGCGAACTCGCGCGTCACCGCGGTGCCAGGGCCGATGATTTTCAATCCTTCCTTGTAGAAATCGACGATCACCGGATAGCCCTTTTGCTTGGCAATGTCGGATTGCGGCGGCGTGTTGATCATGGCGTCAGAGTTGCCCATCGTAAACGTCGAATACGCCTGCGCGGGCGTACCGTGAAACATCAACTTGATGTCCTTGGGAATCTCCATACCGTACTTCCGTGCCGTCCCGCGCATGGCGATCTCGCCGAAAGCGCCGGGCGAGGTCGTCGCCACCGTCTTGCCGCGCAAGGCATCGAAGCTGGTGACGCCTTTCTGGCCGAACAGCATGAGCGAACTCTTATCGACGCCGGCGGCGACATAAATAATATCCGCACCGGCGAGCGTCGCCATCATCGCCGCCGACCCGCCCTGGTAAATATCGATCTTGCTGGAGATCAACCCCTGCACTGCGACAGCTGCGCTGACCGCGCTGATGTTCACACTGAGCCCGTATTTCGCGAAATAGCCCGCCTCATGGGCGATCAAAAGCGGCATCGTCGTATGGGCGAACGCCGCCACGGCGATATCGAGACTCTTCTTTTCCGGCTTGCCCGTCTGCGCACCGGCATTGGCAATGAAAAAGGCCAGCAGCGCCGACCCCCAGACAATTCCCCGAAGTGAAAATCTCATAACCATAAACCGCTCAACCTCCTGACTCCTGACTTCTACTCCTTACCCCTCACCCTTACTTCTTCTAGCGAATTTCCCCGGGAAACAGCTTCGCGGCATGATCGCGGTTGACCTGTTGAATCAGCGAGTTGTCGTAAAACCGTTTCGGGTCGGCGTTCTTGGCTTTGCCATCGGACGAGTCGTCGAGCACGTTACGGATCGCCGCCGGGTCGACGGTCATATCGCGGTTCCACACGCGTAACCCCTGCTGATAGGTTTCAGTCAAAATATTTACATCGGTCAACTTGGTATATTTCGCGCAGATCTTCTTGGCGTACTCCTCGTCGTCGATGGTCCGCCGCAGGCCGTCGAGATAAGCCATCAAATAGGCCTTGATTGTATTAGGATATTTCTGCGCGAACTCGCGCGTCAGCGAAGTTCCCGGTCCGATGATTTTGAAGCCCTCTTTGAAATAATCGATGATCATTGGATAGCCCTTTTGCTTGGCCATATCGGTCTGCGGCGGCGTGATCACCAGCCCTTCGGCGTTGCCGAGGAGAAATGTCGAGAGCGCTTCCGCCGGCGTGCGATGGTAGAGCAGCTTAATATCCTTGCCCATCTCCAAACCCATACGGCGAGCCGTGCCACGGACGGCGATTTCGCCGAATGCGCCCGGCGACGTGGTCGAGATCGCCTTGCCACGCAGCGCTTCAAACGTCGTGATGCCCTTCTGACCGAACAGATTGAGCGAGCTTTTGTCGACGGCGGCGGCGACGTAAATGATATCCGCGCCGGCGAGATTGCCGGCGATCGCCGCCGCGCCGCCTTGGTAAATGTCGATGGTGCCGGAGATCACGCCCTGCACCGACACACTGGCGCTGACTTGATTGAGATTGACGGTGAGACCGCGCTTGCTGAAATAGCCGCTTTCCAAAGTCACCAACAAGGGCAAGCTCGTTGAACCGGTACCCGCCATCGCGACTTCCAGGCGGTTTTTTTCCGGTTTTAATACGACGGTCTGCGCGGCAGCGACGCCGGCCCAGGCGAACAGAATCACAGCGAGTAAGATGACCGCGCGGCTATGCAGCCGGAGTTTTTTCGTGCGCAAAGCTCTTTCGTTGTCCGCAGTCATCGACTCCGATTCTTTTGCGCCCTTTGCGTTCTTTGCGGCCATTCTTCTTTTTGGTTGCGGCTTCGTCATTTCACTTCCGCCAACACTTGCCGCAACAGGGTAAAATCGATGACATCCTCCGGCTTCACGTCTTTCCCCGTGGTCTGCTTGATCAGCCCGAGTTGATTCTTGATCGCGCTATCCTTGCCCAAGCCATCCGGGCTGACGGTCTTGATCGATCGCGTGTAAGCGTTCTCAGCGATCGATTTCGAAAGTTTCAACCAGTCCATGTAGAGTGCCACCGACTCGCTGCGATGGCTCAGGAAAAAACTGCCGGCCTTGACCATCGCGCGAATAAATCGCTTCACCTCATCGGCATTCTCCCTGAGTTTCTTATCCGTCACGGTGATGCCGCTGAACGGCACTTCGAATTTACCTTCGATGTCGGCGAGCAGGCTGTAGCCTTTCTCTTCCGCGATGGCGTGCAGCGGCACGGGCAGCGGCGTCGCGTCGATACTGCCGGCAAACAGCGCTTGCAGCCGGATCGGCTCCCGGCCCATTGGAATGATCACCACATCCTTGTCGGGGTCGAGACCGCCCGCCGATAGCATGGCACGAGTGGAGGAATAAACGCTGCCGGAGAAGCTGCTGACGCCGATCTTCTTGCCGCGCAGCTGGGCGACGGACTTGAATTCCGGCCGCGCCACTAGGGTCAGGTCGGCAAACTTATGCGGCAGATGAACATTCTTGATCGGCAATCCCTGGGCGGCCGCCAGCATGCCGGAGCCGCCGCCAAACAGCGTGTAGTCGATCTCCCCGACTACCTGGCTCTTTAACGCGAGATCGCTGGAGATGACGAGCAGAACCGGCCGTAGCCCTTGCTCGTCGAAAAATCGCTGCTTGATCCCGGTCATCAAAGTAACCGACGCCATCGACGGCGGATAAGCGACTTTGACCTCCTTCAAGTCGCGCGCCGCCTGCGCCGCCATGGTCGTCGACGGCGTTAGCGCTAACAGAACGAACAGCCAAAGCCGCGACGCTCTGGCGCGCGATCTAACGAAAGCAAAGGTTTTAGCGATCATCCCATGGCCCATTCTGGAATCTGTAATTTGCCATCCGCGCCGCGCATCGCCTTTGCCGTCACAGGGTCCAACCTGCGGCGCCAACCCAACTTCGCGCTTTACCATTTGCTTAGTCTCCTCACCGGAATAGTCTTTCGGCTTCTAACATGGCGCCACGCCGACTCACAATTGAATTCTCACGGCCGCCGCGCGGCGAACAGCTTGGCGAATTCGCCGGCATCGAGCCAGATGCCATGACAATCGGCACAGGCGTCCAAGGTCACGCTCCGGTCGATGGCGCTGTACATCCGCAGCAGCTCCGCCGAGTCGCGCGGACAGCGGCCCCGTTTATCATCCAATCGAGCGCCGTTACCGCCCCGGCGCAACTCCGCCACTTGGCGCGCATCTTCGGCGAGCAGCCGGCTCAGCTCCTGAGCGTCGAACCATATACCGCCGCAAGTGGAACAGCGGTCCACCGAGACCCCTTCGATCTTAAACTCCGCCAGCGTGGCGGGTTGGCATTTTGGACAATTCATCGATATCACGACTCAACTTTCTTGCAGAAATTCCGTAAACGCTAAAGGAAAGCTATAGACAGTTCAAGTAAAGCCGAGCCGGCGGTTCCGCGAGAAAATTCAATCTCACTCCGAATCCTCCACTCTGCGATCTCTGTATCCTCTCTGGTGAAATGTCTTCTCCTCTTTGGTTTCCGCTCCGCCGCTCTTTCAATCGCCGTCAGTTCCGCGCTATGAATCGGTTCGCGTCACACTATCAGGAGGACTCCGCCATGAGCCACTGGCCTCAAGCGCTCGCTACCCAACTGGTCGGAAGTTACACGAAACCGTCTTGGCTCCTGCGAAAGCATGGCGAAAGCTGGCGCGCCGACTCTGAAGTGCTCGCCGATGCCCAGGACGATGCGGTGCGCTTGGCGATCTACGACCAGGAGCGCGCCGGACTCGATCTCGTGTCCGACGGCGAGGGGCGCCGGCTCAACTTCGCGCGTCACTTCGCCATCGGTTGGCAAGGCGTCGATGCGTTGAACATGGTCAGGGTCACCAACCAACGGCGCGGCGTGATGACGGAATATCCCCGCGTAATCGGCCCCATCGAATTATCGCAACCGCGCGTCCTCGACGATCTGCGCTTCTTGAAAGCCGCCAGCGATCGGCCGGTAAAAATGACCGTGGTCGGCCCGCTTACCGCGGCGCGGCGGCTAGCCGACGAATACTATCGCGACGACAAAGCGCTGCTGCTCGCCTGTGCCGGCGCGATCAACGCCGAGCTGCGCGCGCTCCAAGCCGAAGGCTGCGATCTACTACAACTCGACGAGCCGGTGATATACACCAACCCCGGTCCTTTAATGCGCTACGCCGGCGAAGCTCTAGAGCGCGCGTTGGAAGGCATCACAACACCGGTGGCCGTCCATGTCTGCTATGGCTACGCTTACCGCTTTCCCAATAAGCAAGCCGATCCCGCCTACGCCAACGCCCTTGAAACCTTGACGGCGTGCCCGCAAGTGCGATGGATCTCAATCGAATACGCCCAGCCCAAGCATAAGCCGGAGTTACTCAAACATTGCGGCGACAAAGGCGTAATCCTCGGCGTCCTCGACCTCGCCACGGAAAATATCGAAGAGCCGCAAACGATCGCCCAATGCACCCGCGCCACCCTGGAATTCGTCCCACCGCAACGCCTCAATCTCGCCCCCGACTGCGGCATGTGGCATTTACCACGTCAAGTAGCCTTCGCCAAACTGCGCACGTTAGTCCAAGGGGCAGAGATCGTAAGACGAGAACTAAACTTAACCGCCTAGTGGTAGACAAAAGGTCCTGCTTAATTTTTGCCGTTGGCATTTTTCCTATTGCCCTGCTCCCACCGTTCTCAATTATCAATGCTCCATTCTCCTTTTTTCACTTTGCAATTCTTCAACACCGGCAGTAAGTATGCACCAAACGTAACCAACTAGGGAGGAACCCATGCTACCCGAGATTTCCCGAGACAAGCAGTTGGCCATTCTGCGCCGGATGCTGATGATCCGGCGTGCCGAAGAACATTGCATCCGCTTCAACGACGAACACACCGGTCTGATCCGCGGTCACTTTCATGTGTACATCGGCCAGGAAGCCACCGGTGTATCGGTGTGCGACTGGCTCAACGCCGACGATTATGTTTTCACCACCCATCGCAATCACGGCCATGTCATCGCCAAGGGCGGCGACCCGAAGAAAGTCCTGGCCGAGATTATCGGCCGCGCCACCGGCTACTGCCAAGGGCGCGCCGGGACATTTCACGTCGCCGCGCCTGAAGTCGGCGTCATCCACACTTCCGCGATTGTCGGCGGCTGTCTCGCGCTGGCTGGCGGCACCGCTTACGCCGCGCAGGTCAAAGAGAGCAAAGCGATCACCGTGGTTTTTTTCGGAGACGGAGCCATGGAGGAAGGCGTGTTTTACGAAGCGTTGAACATCGCCAAGCTCTGGAAGTTACCAATGATCTTCTGGATGGAAAATAATTATCGCCGCACCGGCCGCGGCGCAGGCCATGCGGCGACGGAGCTCACCAACGTGCCGAAAGCTTTGAACGTAGAGACCACCGTCATCGACGGCATCGATGTCGGCACGGTGCACAAGACGGCGAAAGATATCGTCGGCCGCGTGCGCAAAGGCGAAGGGCCGCTGTTCGTCGAGGCGCGCACCCATCTCTGGCCGGGCAACGCGTTCAATATGCCCAAGCTTGTCGGTGGCACGACCGATATCGCCTGGGCCTGGGACGCCAGCAAAGCGCCGGAAAAAGTCCGCGACTGGCACAAGGACCACGATCCGATTTTGAACTACGTGCGCGAGCTCGCCGGCTCCGGCATAAGCCGCGGCGAGCTCGAAAAGCTCGACGCCGAAGTCAGTCAGGAAACCGATGCGGCGGCGCGCTTCGCTCTGGAGAGCCCGCTGCCGGGAGCCAAGGCGGCGCTCAACTACGCCTTCGCGGGAAAGGGAAACTAACCATGCCACAAGAGATGACTTTCGGTGAAGCGCTGCTTGCCGCCATTGACGAAGTGGCAGAGCAGGACAAACGTATCGTGCTGTTTAACCCGAGCTTCGCCGGCGAAGCCGGCCACGAAAAGTTAGCCGCGTTCCGCAAAAAATATGCGGCGCGAATAAAATTCCCGCCCATCGCCGAGATCGGCTTCTGTGGCATCGCCATCGGCGCCGCCATGGCCGGTCTGCGTCCGGTGGTCGATATCAGCACCGCGACCTTTTCCTACGAGGCGATCCCGCAGATCGTCAACGAAGCGGCCATCGCCTACTCCAACTCCGGCGGACAAACCAATGTGCCGGTGGTTTTTTATATGAAGTTCGGCATCCGCGGCGGCGGCGGCGTGCAGCATTCCGGCAGCCCTCAGTCGTGGTACTGGAACACGCCTGGCCTGCAAATCGTCATGCCGTCGACCGCCGCCGACGCCAAAGGGCTCATGCGCACGGTGTTGACCAAGAGCGAAGACCCGACGATCTTCTTCGGCCATGACCGGCTGCTCGACGACGTTGGCGCAGTGCCAGACGGCGTTTATGAAATTCCGCTGGGCAAAGCCGATATCAAACGCGCAGGCCGAGACGTAACCATCATCGCCACGTCGATCCAAGTGCCGCGCGCCTTAGCCGCGGCGGAAACGCTTGTCAAAGACGGCATCTCCGCTGAAGTCATCGACCCGCGCACGTTACAGCCGCTTGGACAAACCGGCGCTGCTCGCGTCGGTGAAAAAGACCGGCCGCGTGCTCATCACTGACGAAAGCCATGACAATTGCGGTGTCGCCGCCGGCTTGGCCGCGATCATCGCCGACGAAGGCTTTACGAGCCTGCGCGCGCCGATCAAACGCGTGTCGATCCCGCCGGTACCGGTGCCCTACGCCGTGCCGTTGGAAGACTATGTCACGCCGATGGCGCAACGGATCGTCGAAGCGGCGCGGGCGCTGTGTAATTGATGCGACGATGAACCGGAATCGGGGAATGGCCGCAGAGAACGCAAAGGGCGCAAAAAAAGCCATCGGGATTCTTTGAGGCGGGATTGAAATCCGCCCTCTGCAGTTCAGCGCAAGGAGGCAAAAATGATACCTGCACGAAGGGTAATTTTCACCATCGTTGCCGTGATCGCTATTGCGCTGCTGCGCCGCGATGGCTTCACCCAGCAGAGCGCACCGGGCACGACGGTATTGACCGGCGCCACGTTGATCGACGGCACCGGCAGGGCAGCGATCCCGGAATCGGTGATCGTCATCGACGATGGCAAGTTCACCGCGGTGGGCGGCAAAGAAACGAATTATCCCGCCAACGCAAACGTCATCAATGTCGCCGGCAAATTCGTCATACCGGGACTGGTCGACAGCCACACCCATAGCCGGCCCTTTTGCGGCGAGCTGTACTTGAATCACGGCGTCACCAGCATTTTCATACTCAATCCCTGGGGCGCCAACGGTAACACTCTCGAGGCCGTGCGCGCGTCTCAGCAGCCCGCGACGCGAACGCCGCGCTACTTCGGCAACGCCGATCGGTTTCCACTGGCGCCGAATATGACGCGCGAACAAGTGCGCGAACAATTCAAAGAGTGGATTGCCAAGAAGCCGGACTTCGCCGTGCTGCCGTCCTACAATGAGCGCAACAAGCAAGCCTATGCGTGGGCGGCGGAGCTGATGCATGAGGCCGGCCTATTTATTTTCGGTCACACTGAGGATGCGCCGGCATCGAGCCGCGCCGGCCACGACGGCATCGAGCATATCTGGGGCTACGCTCAGCATTTGATGACTCCAGATGAATTGCATGGCTTTCAGACCGGCAAGTACCTCCATTGGGGATCGTTTCTCACAGACAAAGCGCGCATCGACCAGATGATCAAAGAGTCCATCGGCCGCGGCGCCTATTTAAATCCAACTCTGGTCTACGAACTCGGTTCCCAGAGCACCCTGGCGCGCAAGCATGAAGGCGACGTCTATGAGGTCTATCGCAACGCCGCGCTGATGACCTACTATCCGCGCAATCTCGCCGATAGCTTGCTGTTGAAATACCGCGCCGTGCGGACATTCTCCAACCGCTATGAGAATCCGGTGCCACTGGCCAATCTCACACCGAAAGATTTGCAGGAATTCAAAGACGCCTTCCGCTTATCCCAGGAATTCACCAAGCGCTGGGTCGATCTCGGCGGCAAGATCATCGGCGGCACCGACGACCCATCGGTTGGCACCTGCGGTTTGAGCGTGCACATGGAAATGGCGATGCTGGTGGAAGCGGGTTTGACGCCGATGCAGGCGCTGCAGTCGCTGTCGCTGTGGGGCGCCGAAATGCTCACGGCAAGAAAGAAGACCCCAACCAAACCACCGGTCGGTCACATCGGCGAGGGCGCCAACGCCGATCTCGTCATTCTCTCGGCCAATCCGCTGGCGAATATCGAGAACACCAAAAAGATCGAGCGGGTGATGAAAGGCGGCCGGTTCATGGAGCTCGGCTACACGCCGCACTACACCGGCCAAGTCATAGTTGGCGGCGCGATCCCTAGCACTCCCGCACCCGAGCTTAGCGCGATAACGCCCAACACGGTCGCCGAGGGCACTGCGGCCTTCGAGATCACCGTCGAAGGCGTCGGCTTTGTCTCCAACTCGATTGTCCGCATCGACGACATGGCTGTGCCAACGACCTTCGTCGACATCCGCACACTCAAAGCGCGCGTGCCCGCCAATGTCATCGCCAGCGCCACGCCACACCGCTTCAACTACCCCGGCCCCGAACAGCATCCCGGCATCTACGGCGATCGCACCGTCAAGATCACCGTCTTCAACGGCCCACCGGACGGCGGCGCCTCCAACAACGTCTCCCTGCGCGTATTCGCCAAATGGCTGGCTGAGGAAAAGAAGCTCGGCAAGTGATGTTCTCGGATCGCGAGGATTTGCGACGATGCCTAAAAATTTTTCGGGTTTGAGCACAACTGCTAAGGATCACAAACTCACGGATTCGGATATCTTTCCCGCAAAGGCGCAAAGTCGCCATGTTCGGATTTTTTATCATTTCGACCGAGGGGCAAAATATTTTTTAGATCCCGAGCCTTCGGTCACGATGACGGGCATCGCCCGTCATTTTTGCGCCTTAGCGCCCCTTCGACGTAGCTCAGGACATGCTTTGCGGGAGATTTGCCGAATATTTATTTTGCGACCTTTGCGTTCTTTGCGGCCAATCCTCCTCGGATTCGCTTTCAGCGTTCTCGGCCCGGCCGGCGCGGCTCATACTTCCAGCCACGACTACTACAAAGGCAAGACGATCCGCTTCATCGTCGCCTTCAGCCCCGGCGGTACGTTTGACGCTTACACCCGCGTCATCGCCCGCCACTTCGGCAAACATGTGCCGGGCAATCCGACCATCGTCGTTGAGAACATGACCGGTGCCGGCGGCTTCATCCAAGCCAACTTCATGTTTCAACGCGCCAAACCCGACGGCCTGACCATCGGTAACAACCAAGGCAGCTTCATCCTGCAGCAAATCTTGGGCGCCCGCGGCATCGAGTTCGACAGCCGGAAATTTGAATTCATCGGCGTGCCCACGGAATTTCACCCGGTATGCGCGTTGACCAAGGCGAGCGGCGTCACCAGCATGGAGCGCTGGTTCGCCGCCAAGGAGCCGGTGAAGCTGGGCGGCATCGGCCCCGGCACCGGCCCATCCGACATCGCGCGCACGGTGAAGGCAGCGCTGCCGACGCTTCCCGCCCGCGTCATCGACGGCTACAAGGGCGCCGCCGACGTGCGCCTGGCAGCCGATGCCGGCGAGCTCGCGGGCTTCTGCGCGGCCTGGGAAGGAATAAAACTTCTGTGGCGCAAGTCGATTGACAGTGGCGATGTCTCGGTGGTTCTTCAAGTCGCGCCGAAGAAACATTCCGAGCTGGCCAACGTGCCGTTGGCCATCGATTTCGCGAAATCGGATGAAGCCAAACAAATCTTAAAATACGCCGTCCAGGACGTAGCGGTATTGCAGTACCTCTACTTCTTACCACCCGCCACCAACAAAGACCTGGTACGCACTCTGCGCAAAAGCTTTCTCGACACGCTGAAGGATCCCGAATTTCTCGCCGAGATGCACAAAGCCAACCTCGCCGTCACACCCGTGGGCGGTGAAGTGATCGACAGCCTGGTCGCGGGCTTATACAAGCTCGACGCTGGGATGGTCTTGAAATTGAAGAGCGTGTTGGTGCCGTAGACGACGAAACCCGGCCCACCGCCGTCGTGATGCTTGGCTGGCTATTGTGAATTTGCGCCGGGGGTTATGACGCCCTGTTTATGAACGCGGAGCCCAGGCTGTCGAAGGAAACGGCGCCTAGCGATTGACAGAATCAGCAATCGGCATAGTCGTGCCAATTGATTGGCTCAGGAGTGTAGTCTCCGGAACCACGAAGCGCTGCGCAGCTCGACGACAATAAAACGATGAAAAGCAGGGCCAACAACTCGGCAGAAATCTTCATTGACTTTCACGCCTCCTGGCAAAAAAATTACGCCGACTGATCGTGCCGAACTAGAGTGCCGAACGGGAGCATATCCAGGCCGGGAAACAGAGTCAATTAGTTTTACCCGGATTGTTTTATCCCCGTTTTCGTCACCAGCGGCAACTAGTTTTGGAGGCAAATATGGAAGTGCGCGCTCTTTTGGTTGTATAAGTCGTTTACCAGTCCCGACTGCATCGATATGGAGGTCGCCCATGCAGACAATCCGAGACATCCTAAAAGTTAAGGGAACCGATGTTTGGTGCGTCGCGCCCGATGCCACGGTATTCGACGCGCTCCGACGCATGGCCGAAAAGGAAGTCGGCGCCCTAGTGGTCACGGAAGCCGCGCAGGTCGTCGGCCTCATATCAGAGCGCGAATACGCGCGCAAAGTCGTACTCGCGGGCCGCACTTCTCCAACCACGCTGGTCAAGGAAATCATGATAACCCCGGTCATGTATATTCACCTCGACCAAACGATTGAAGAATGCATGTCCCTGATGACCGAAAAACGCACCCGGCACCTTCCCGTCATCGAAGACGGCAAACTCGTCGGTCTCATCTCGATCGGCGATATCGTGAAGTCGATCATCGCCGATCAGCAGTTCCTGATCGAGCAACTCGTGCGCTACGTCAGCGGGTAAAATACCGAAGACATTGTAGAAAAAGCTTTTAGTTGTCGGCGTCACGGTGAGCGTATCGAGGCGTGCGCGGTTTGCGATGTCAGGTTGCGAGGTCGAGGAAGTACTCCGGTCAGGATCATCTTATTTGTCTTATCGGTCATATTTCTGTTACGCTAAATTATCGGGCCGTCGATCCGCGGCCGCTCGGCGCCGGAGCGGCAGAGGTTGAAGGTCTAAAGCGGCAGAGTGGTGCATACAGGCAAGACACCTTTTGCCAGCGGCGGGCAAGTTGACATATACCAAACAGGACCAAACCGAAATGAATCTAGCAAAGCATCCTAAGGCGCGCAGGGTGACCGGCGGCAGCAAGGTCACGAGCAAAGCAGTGACGCCGCTAAACAAAGGAAAACTGCAAGTTCAGCGCTTTGTGATCCCTTACCGAGTGTACGGCGACGCGGAAGATACCCTGGTTTTTATCAATGGAATCCAGCAATCGATGGCCATGTGGCATAGTTTCGTCCGTCGATTTGAGCAGAGCTATCGGATCGTTTTGTTTGACTTCCCGCATCAGGGTACAAGCGAGATAGTTACGGGATCAGGCACGGTTACCCTGGACGAGCAGGTCGAAATATTGGATGCCGTGGTTAAGGCGACGAGCGGAGCGGAACAGCCGACGATTTGTTCGGCGTCGTGGGGCGGTGTCGTGGCGCTGGCCTACGCGGCGCGCCATCCGGACAGGCTGAAAAGTTTGATCTTGGCCAGCATGGGGATGAAGGCGAATAAAGCGATGATCGAGTTGATCACCAAGGGATTGGCCATGCCGAGCAAAGACGGATCAACCGTGGCCGAGACCGTGATCCAGGGTGTTGGTCAAGAGCTGCCGGACGCGATGAAGGGTCGAATACTCGGCCAGTTTCAACGCATGAGCAAAGAGGCGATAGAGGCTTTTTGTCAGCATGGACTAACGGTCATATCGGTACGCGATTTGACCGAGGTCGTCGATCTCAGCAAAGTCCGCTGCCAGACCATGCTTTTGCATGGCGAGAACGACGTCATCATTGACGCCGAAGATGTTCGGTCGTTAGCTGCGCAGATTGCCCACGCGGAGATGCGCACGATTAAGGGTGTGGGACATTTTCTCCATCTCGAAAAGGAAGAGATCTTGGATGTGTATGAAGAAGTCCTCGCCGCAGTGCGCTAATAAGTTATGGCGCGGGTCGGCCCAGATTGTTGCGATGTAAAGGTGTGACCCGTGGCTTTCTCAAGCTCTTGGTAAATTCGAAAACGACCGGCATCAATCCGATCATACACGTGATCGCGCTGACCCAAACATCCCGATCTGCCGGCTAAACTGACGCGTGCGTTTCCAGTAGCGCGCGACGCCGCTTTACCGTCATGGATGCCGCGCAGAAAATGACAAGACGCTCCAATAACCAAAAGCTATCGTGGTTCAGCGCAACGGGTTGCGTAATTGTTTGCCTTTTTTGCACACTCGGTCAGACAATGGTGTTTGGCGAATCCCGCGAGCCCACTGACACAGTTGCCCTGACGGATTTCGTCAGTTTTTGGGCGTCATCGCGATTGCTGATCGATGGTGGCAATCCATTCTCGCCTGCGGAAGTCTTACAGCTGCAGCGAACTGCAGGAATGAGCGAAACCAAGCCCCTGTTGATTTGGCATCCGCCATGGACGCTTTCTTTCCTGCTACCGTTCGGGGCCATGGACTTCCGGCTCAGTCAATTCTGTTGGTTGCTATTGAACGTTTTCTTCATACTGCTGTCGGCGCAGAAGCTATGGGCGATTTATGGTCTTTCCGCAGCGAACCCGTATCGCCCTTGGATTGTCGCGTTCACGCTACTGCCAACCTGGATGGTCTTGATCATCGGCCAGATGTCAGCGCTCGTCCTCCTGGGAATTGTCGGCTTTCTCCATTTTGAAAGGAAAAACCAACTCTTCTTGGCGGGCGTTTCAACAGTGATAATTTCAGTGAAGCCGCATTTGTTCTATCTATTTTGGCTCGGCTTGATTCTTTGGATCTGCAAGGAGCGGCGCTGGCGAGTGGCTTTCGGAGCGATGGTGGCGGGTTTAGTCGTTGCCACCATACCAGCGATTTTCGATCCAGGGATATATCAGCAGTTTCTCGAAATGTACCGCTCCCCTGGACAGTCCACACCGTTTGAATTGCCGGCTCCGAGCCTCGGCAGCTTGCTAACCCGTTATTTACCTCACGGGCAAATGCCGATTCAGTTCCTACCGCCGTTCGTAGGAACGTTATGGTTTTTGTCGCACTGGCAAAACCACAAGGAGCATTGGAATTGGCCCGAGCAGGCTCCGATGATGTTGTTAGTGTCTCTTACTTTGAGCGCATACGCCTGGACATACGATCTGGTCATTCTTCTGCCCGCGGTTATTCATGGTCTTGCGATCCTAACGCGGCAAAGTTTGCCCTGGCACAAATCCGCGATAGTGCTTTTATACGGTGGGATTAACGCTTGTTATTTGGCCGGAAAGCTTATCGTGACGACAGACTCCAATTATTTTTGGCTGGCTCCGGCATTTTTATTAACCTACTTCGGCCTTCGCATTGCTTGTAATAGCAGAAACTCCGCGGCGGCGCCTGAAGGAGTCACTTAAAGCGGGGCTATTGCCCATTCGCGGTGATTTGGAAAGTCAAACAATCGGCGCAGGCCGCTGGGCGTCCTGCTAATTTGCAGCCAACGAATTTATTTAGGATACAGGACAAATTCAAATTATGAGTATTGAACCCAATAAAATAATCTATTCCATGGTCGGCGTCGGCAAGAATTACGACAAGCGCGCCGTGCTGAAGGACATTTATCTTTCCTACTTCTATGGCGCCAAGATCGGCGTCATCGGTCTCAACGGCTCGGGCAAGTCGTCGCTTTTGCGCATCATGGCGGGGGTGGACAAGGAGTTTAACGGCGAAGCCGTGCTCTCGCCGGGCTATACCGTCGGCTTCCTGGAGCAGGAGCCGCTGATCGACGACGCGCGCACGGTGCGCCAAGTAGTCGAAGAAGCGGTGCAGGAGACCGTCAATCTGCTCAAAGAATTCGAAGCGATCAACGCCAAGTTCGCCGAGGAAATGTCCGACGACGACATGAACAAGCTGCTCGAACGCCAGGGCGAGGTGCAGGAGAAGCTCGATCATCTCGACGCCTGGGATTTGGATGCGCGGCTGGAGATGGCGATGGACGCGCTGCGTTGTCCAGCGCCGGAGACGCCGGTGAAAATTTTGTCCGGCGGCGAGCGCCGCCGTGTCGCCATGTGCCGCTTGCTTTTGCAGAAGCCGGATATTCTGCTGCTCGACGAGCCGACTAACCATCTCGACGCCGAATCGGTGGCCTGGCTCGAACATCACCTGCAGAATTATCCCGGCACGATCATCGCGGTCACCCATGACCGCTATTTCCTCGACAACGTCGCCGGCTGGATCCTCGAGCTCGACCGCGGCCAGGGCATCCCGTTCAAAGGCAACTACACGTCATGGCTGGAACAGAAACAGGAACGGCTGCGCCAACAGGAAAAATCCGAAAGCGAACGGCAGAGGACGCTGCAGCGCGAGCTCGAATGGATTCGCATGTCGCCGAAAGCGCGCCAAGCCAAGGGCAAGGCGCGCATCACCGCCTACGAAGCGCTGCTCGATCAGGAGTCGCAAAAGCGGCGCGACGATCTTGAAATCCCGATTCCGCCGGGTCCGCGCCTGGGCAATGTCGTCATCGAAGCGGAAAAGGTCAGCAAAGCCTACGGCGATAACCTGTTAGTCGATGGCATGACTTTCAAGCTGCCGCCGGGCGGCATCGTCGGTGTCATCGGCCCCAACGGCGCCGGCAAAACGACGCTTTTCCGCATGATCACCGGGCAAGAGAAACCCGACAGCGGCAAAATCCGCATTGGCGACACCGTCGCGCTGGCCTATGTCGATCAAAGCCGCACTCTCGATCCGAATAAAAACATCTGGGAAGAGATTTCCGGTGGCGCCGATTTGCTGAAGATCGGCAACCGCGAGGTCAACTCGCGCGCCTATGTGGCGCGCTTCAACTTCTCCGGCACCGACCAGCAGAAAAAAGTCGGCTCGCTCTCCGGCGGCGAACGCAACCGGGTGCATTTGGCGAAAATGTTGAAGGAAGGCGCCAACGTCATCCTGCTCGACGAACCGACCAACGACCTGGACGTCAATACCCTGCGCGCCCTTGAAGAAGCGCTGGAAAATTTCGCCGGCTGCGCCGTGGTGATCTCCCATGACCGCTGGTTTCTCGACCGCATCGCCACCCACATCCTCGCCTTCGAAGGCGACAGCAAAGTGACCTGGTTCGACGGCAATTATTCCGACTACGAAGCCGATCGCAAAGCGCGCATGGGCGACGCCGCCGAACGGCCGCACCGCATCAAGTATCGCCAACTGACTCGGGCGTAGATGTCGACAATCGGCCATCGATGGTGCGGCGCATGAAGCGCTGCGTGCTCAACACCGCTACAAGGCGGCAGTCTAGCGTCAATTTAGCCGGATTGAGACTGTCGGCATGAGCGACGAAACGCCCACGGCACAGCCGGCCGATGCGGAAGTCAAAGCCGCGCAGCCGCGCGGTATGCTTGGCTCCCTCGGCGCTCTGCGCATCTTCGAGGCCCTGCATTACCGCGAATACCGGTTGATCTGGTTTGGCCAGATCTTCGCGTCGATGGCCACCTGGATGGATCAGGTCGCGCGTGGCTGGCTGCTCTACGAATTGACCAATTCCACACTTCAGCTGGGCCTGGTGCGCGGCGTCCAAGCGATCCCGATTCTGCTGCTCTCGCCCCTGGCCGGGAGCGCGGCGGACCGTTACTCGCGCAAAAATCAGATCTTGATCGCCCAAATCGTCGACGGCCTGCTCTACGTCGTCGTGGCGATCTTAATTTTCGCAGGGCGCATCGAGCCCTGGCATGTTTTTGTCACAGCCTTCGGCATGTCGATCGTGCAGTCGTTCCAGCAGCCGTCGCGCGCCGCCATGGTCGGCGACGCTGTGCCAACAGAACATATCACCAACGCCATCGGGTTGAATTCGATTATCTTCAATGTTGCACGCAGCGCCGGCCCCGCGTTCGCGGGCTTTCTCATCGCCCTCGTCGGCACCGGAGGCGCCTATACGGCGCAAGCCATTTGCTATTTTCTCGCCACCATCTGGACCTGGCAACTGCGCGTCGGACAAACTCCGCTAAGGATTACCCGGGACAAACATGGCCACGAGGAATCCTTCGGCGAGAGCATCATTGAAGGCTGGAAATTCAGTTGGCGCAACGAGGCGGTGCGCGCCAGCCTGTCGATAGTTATCTGCGCATCGATCTTCATCATTCCATTCATGACGCTGTTGCCGGTCTTCGCCCGCGACGTGCTCCATGTCGGCGCCACCGGGCAAGGACTGCTGCTCAGCGCCATGGGTATCGGCGCGCTGTTCAGCTCAGTCCTGATCGCATCCTTCGGCGACCGCGTGCCGCGGATCAATATCATGCTGGGGGGCGTGACTATGTACGGCATCATCATCGCCGCCTTCGCGCTCTCGCCCTGGTTCAAACTATCGGTGCTGCTGATGGGGCTGGTCGGCGTCGTTCATGTCACCTCCCACGCCCTGGCGCAAACTGTCATCCAGACCTACTCGCCCAAGGAGTTTCGCGGCCGCACCATGGCACTCTATCACATGACCCATGTAATTTTGCTCGTCGGCGGCATCTTGATCGGCGCCCTCGCGTCGTGGATCGGTGCCCAGTGGGCCACCGCCGCGCTCAGCCTAACCGGCGCCCTCAGCATGGCGGTCATTTATCTCGCCCTGCCGCGCGCCCGGCTGATCCGTTAGAACAGTTCCGTCGTTGAAAACTAAATTTTCGCCTTGACAGTTCCGCGCCTTCGGCTAAAGAATTGCGGTATGAACGCTCAGGGTCGGCCAACGGCTTGATCCTTCCCGGCCACGGAACAAATTGTCCTCGCGAGGGATGCTCATGAATATATTGCTACGCCAACTTGCGGTTTTGGCATTTTTGGCATTCCCAGTGGCGTGCACCCATACGGTCGGTGCGGCCGACCCGAAGCTCGTCGAAGCCGCGAGAAAAGAGGGCAAGCTGGTCGCCTACGTCAGCATGCTGACGGAAAACGCCACCGCCTTGCTCGCCGAGTTTAAGAAGAAATATCCGTTCATCGACACCTCGCTCTATCGCGCCAACACGCAGAAGCTTCTCCCCAAGATTCAATTAGAAGCGCGCACGCAACAGCATGAAGCCGACGTCATCAGCGCAACGTTCACGATTTGGAATGAGTTGACCCGCGGCAAGCTGATCATGAAATACGATTCGCCCGAACGCGCCAAATACCCCGAGACGCTAAAAGATTCCGATGGCTACTGGAACATCCTACACCTGGGCGTCCAGGGCATGGCTTACAATACCAAATTAGTTTCGCCGGACATTGCGCCGAAAAAATATGAAGACCTGCTGCATCCACGCTGGCGGCCCAAGCAGATCGCCATGGACTACCGCGACAGTTCATGGATGGCGGTGATGTTGGAAATCATGGGCGAAGCCGAAGGTCTGGCGTTCATGAAAAAGCTCGCGGCCAAAGACCTCTACATGCGCGAGAACAAAAATCTCCTGACTCAACTGCTGGCCGCGGGTGAGTTCCCGGTGCTGGCTAATACTTATCTGGAAACCTTCGCGAAAATCCAGAAAGCCGGCGCGCCCATCGAATGGGTGCCGGGGAGAAATCCGATCCCCGCCTCGACCCACTTGCTCGGCATCTACGCCCACGCGCGCCATCCCAACGCCGCCAAGCTATTCGTCGACTTTTTACTATCGCCGGAAGGCCAGAGCCTGACCGCCAATGTCATCGGCAGTTACCCGGCCAACCCCAACGTCGAGTCGGACTTGCGCAAAAGAACCGCCGGCTACCGCCTCCATCCGGTCAATCCGAAGATGATGGCGCGCTTCGACGAGGTCAACAAACAGTACATGGAAATCTTCTGGAAAAATCCGTAGTCGCTAGGCCGGTCGGCAAATATTCTTACTAGTATGGGCGCAGCCGATTGACATCGAATCAGTAGCCGATTCGGCTTCTCTGCTGATGCGCCAGCGCCGACTAAGTCTTTTCACTGGCGCCGACGAGCCACAGATAGAGAGTATGCGGCCGCTCGATACCCTCATGGTTGTTTCTCTCGGCGTCGAGATTTACTACCGACGTCGGTTTCCAATCGTCGATATCGAAGTCATGGGCGACCACGCGCGAACCCGGACGCAACTTTTGCAGCTTGGGACTGATCGCGTTGTTGAACCATTTGAACATGTAGAGCGTCACCACCGTCGCCTTGGAGATATCGGTCTTGGTGCCGTCTTCGGCGCGAAACTCGACCATGTGGCTGACCCCCTCCTGTTCGGCGTTTTTCTTCGCTTCGGCGATACGCACCGGATCAAGATCGACGCCGACGCCGCGGGCGCCGTATTTTTTCGCCGCCATAATCAAGATCCGCCCATCGCCGCAACCCATGTCGTAAACGATGTCATCCTTGGTCACCGACGCGAGTTCGAGCATCTTCGCCACCACCGGCATGGTGCTGGGCACATAAGGAATCGCCTCCTGAGAATCGACTGGGCTCTGAAGCGTCGTGCAAACTACAATCGCCAGTATCGCCGTGCGTAATAATTTCATCCGTTCACCTCGCTGTTGCTAAAGCCTAGAACCATTTCTCGCTGCCAAGTTGACTATGTGCATTCTCACACTTTCCCGAGCTTGGCAAATCGTTCCGCCGCGGCGTCCAGGGTCTCATCCTTCTTGCACACCGCGAAGCGGGCGAAAAATTTGCCCAGGTGCTTATCCGATTCCTGGTAGAATGGGCTCGCCGGGATACAGGCGACGCCGATCTCTTCAATCAGCCAGCGGGCGAACTGCATATCGTCTTGCACATGACCCGGCGCCACGCCGCGCCAGTCGATCATGACGAAGTAGCTGCCCTGCGGCTTGAAGACTGTGAAACCGGCGCTGCCCAAGACCCTTAGCATTCGATCGCGCCGGGCTTGATAGCTCGACTGCAAGTTTTCAAAATATCCGAACGGCAAATTGAGCGCTGTCGCCGCAGCAGCTTGAAGCGGCGCGGCCACCGCATAGGTAATGAACTGATGCGCCTGGTTGACCGCCTGCACTAACGCCGCCGGTCCCATGGCCCAGCCGATTTTCCATCCGGTAACACTGAACGTCTTGCCCAAGCTACTGATCGTCAGCGTGCGCTCAGCCATACCGGCAAGCGTCGCCATACGCACATGGCTGGCGTCGTCGTAAACGATATGTTCGTAAACTTCATCGGTGATGGCGACCACGTTGTGCTTTTGGCACAGCTCGGCGATCGACCGCAGCTCGTCGCGCGAAAAGGCTTTACCGGTGGGATTATGCGGCGTATTGATGACGATCGCCTTGGTCCGCGAGTTAAAGGCCTTTGCCAGGTCGTCTGGATCGAAGCGCCAATGCTCGCCGCGCAGCGCGACATAATGCGGCGTCACGCCGGCCATGACCAGGTTGGGCACATAGGTGTCATAGACCGGCTCGAAGACGATCACCTCATCGCCGGGGTCGGTCAAACCGAGAATCGCCGCAAACATCGCCTCCGTCGCGCCGGAAGTCACCAGCACATCGGTGTCGGGATTCAGGTGCTGGTTGTAAAAGCGCTGCGCGTGTTGGGCGATCGCCTGGCGCACCGACGCCATGCCAATGCCGGGAGCGTACTGATTGAGCGCGCTTTTAACCGCCGTCACCGCCGCCGCCAATACTTCCGGCGGCCCGTCGAAATCCGGCGCGCCCTGGCCGAGATTGACCGCGCCATGCTTAGCTGCCAGAGCGTTAATGTCGGCAAATATCGTCGTGCCGAAATCTGCGACCCGTTGGGACATTGCTGACATCTGCTGATTAGCCTCCACTAAATTCCTTGATTGCAATAATCATTAACACAGCGCTATTTCAATGGCAGTCTGTAGAACGTAGCGCTAGGCCCCCGTGCCTACCCTGAGCATGGGCACCCACGGCGGGTTATCATAGATTCATCCAATCCTGATGAATTTGTCTCTAGACATTTCCGCGCCATTTCAATATCTAAGGCAGTAACAAGGAGATCAATCATGGCCCAGAGCAACTTTAATCCAGTCGAAGCGACCATCGACGACATCCACGCCGCCTACAAATCCGGCCAACTCACCTGCCGCCAGGTAGTGCAGGCCTACTTGGACCGTATCGATGCCTTCGACAAGAAAGGGCCGAACCTCAACGCCATGATCACCGTCAACGCCGATGCGTTGAGCGAGGCCGACCGGCTCGATACGGCCTACAAATCCGCCGGCCCGGTGGGCCCGCTGCACGGCATTCCGGTGATCGTCAAAGACCAGGCCGATGTCAAAGGCATGCCGACAACTTTGGGATCGCTATTGTTCAAAGATTACTATCCCGACCGCGATTCTTTCGTCGCGGAAAAATTGCGGAAAGCCGGCGCGGTGTTCCTCGGCAAAGCCACCCTTGGCGAACTCGGCGGCGGCGACACCCATGGTTCGCTGTTCGGTTCGACGCGCAATCCCTACGACACCGAACGCACCGTCGGCGGGTCTTCCGGCGGCTCCGCCGCGGCGGTGGCAGCAAATTATTCGACCCTCGCCATCGGTCAGGAGGGCTTGGCGTCGATCCGCCGGCCGTCGACCTGGAACTGCATCGCCGGCATGCGCCCGTCCGCCGGCCTGGTCAGCCGCAGCGGCGTCTACGGCTGCTGGCCCGAACTGTTCGGCTCCCTGGGCCCCATGGCGCGCACGGTCAAAGACCTGGCGCTCCTGCTGGACGCCATGGCCGGCTACGACGCGGAAGATCCGATCACCGCCCGCGGCGTCGGCAACACGCCCGATACGTTTACCAAGTATTTAAATTCCAACGGACTCAAAGGCGCGCGCTTCGGCGTCTTGCGCGAGTCCATCGGCTTGAATTCCGAACCGGACTCGGAAGATTACCGAAAGATCCAAGAAGTGTTCGACAAATCTATCGCTGAGCTCAAAGCCGGCGGCGCCGAGATCGTCGATCCCATCGTGATTCCGAAGATCAAAGAGTTACTCGCCAAGCGCTCCGGCGCTCCCGGCGATACCGACGCGTCGTTTAAAGCCTATTATGGCCGCAGCGCCAACCCGCCGTTCAAAACGCCGCAGGAAGCGATCGCGTCCCCGGAGTTTGCCAAGGTCGTCAAGCGTTCGCAGGAGCGCTTCAAACGCAACGCCGACGCGTCGAAGCACTACGAAAGTCTGCGCGCCCAGGACGAGCTGATGACGAACTTTTTGAAGGTCATGGCCGACCATAAACTTGACGCCATCGTCTACAAGTCAGTCGAACATCAACCGACCTTGATCAAAGACGGCATCGCGCCGCCTTTCACCGATCAGAAAGGCGCGCCGCATCTGAATACATTTTTGGTCTACGTGCCGACGATCACGGTGCCGGCGGGCTTCACGCGGGATAACTTACCGGCGGGGCTATGCTTCATCGGCCGTCCCTACGACGACGGCAACTTGATCAAGTACGCCTACGCCTACGAACAGGCGACCCATCACCGCCGGCCGCCGGCGACCACGACGGGGTTGTGACGATACAGGTTTGACAACGCGCGGGCAGTGGGCACGAGCATCGGGTAGCGAATTATTATCCGTTAACGGTCGCCTGGCGGTTCACCCGCGCCGGCACCAAACGTGATCGCCCGATGGCCGAAATAATTTATCGACCGCGCATCGTCCAATTATTGCCCTCTCTCTGGGCGCAAAAGTTGCCCGTCGCATCGATGGCGCGCGGGGTTTCCTCGATATCGGCGATGACGACAAAACAATGACGCGCCTGGCTAAAGCGGTAGCGAGTATCCGGTTGCACCGTGACCTCGTTCGAACCAGGACGGAAATAGTAAACCCGCTTGGTGCCGACTGTGATGTTCCCCGGGCGCTCTTGGACCTGCAGGGTGGTGGCGCATTCACCATCGGTATCGGCCTGAACGACCACGCGCCAACTACGAATCTGCTGCCCTTGACTGATGGGATCCGGCGAAATATCCAGGTCAACGATTCGCATCTTGGTTTGTTTCCCACACAGCGACCAGCCCTGCCCCGATCCGCCGGTGGCGCAACCCGCCAGGGCCGTCAGCCCAAGCACTCCTAGCGACAACATTTTTAGATTGTTCATCTTTGCGGTCCTCTCTCTTGTTGACGATTAGCTAAGGTCCACTGCGAACCATGACGGGATAGTGCAATGGACCAGTATTCAATTGAAAAATCAACGTACTGCGGCAGCATGGAAGACGATAGCGGTTGAGCGCCAACCCTGCCAGGCGCCAATCCTACTGGTTGGCCACCGATCCGTGGCGCAGGCGCATACAAGCCGAGGTTATCGCTTCCCGCCGACGGCGGGCACGACGGCGCCGTGATCGATCGAATTGCCAGGTCCATCGCAGGCAGGGATAAGAACGTTGCCGGGGCGAATAATTTTTCGCCCCGGCCTCGTGATATGGTCCTTCGCTGTTAGAATCCGATTCTCCTCGGCTTCGGCTCGACGGGGTGTGGACCGTAGAGGTCAGTCTCCATCAGTTGCGCGACTTTCTCACCCGCTTCGGTGAGGCGCAGAGTCGGCCGCGACTCGAGCATCCAGGCATAGTACCCCTCCGCAACATCCTCCGTCGGACCATGATGTGCCACCCCTTTGGGCACCCAGGTCAAAGTTCCCGGATCCTTTACCGCGCCCCAGGCGCCAGGGCCGGCGAAGTAAACAATCATTTCATCGTAATCCGCATTGTAATGGATTGGCGGCCTGCGCCGGCGCCGCGCGCTCAGCGTGTACAACAACTCATCGTTGTGCGGCGACGCGGCAAACTGGGTCGGGTGGCCCGCTTCGTTGGTTGGAATATTTTTGAGATTGATTTTCCACACCGGATTGGTGCCGCCGCTCACGGACACCATCGCCAGCGGATTGTCCGGCTTGACATATCGCGTGATGCCGTCGAACGACTTAACCAACAGGATCGTTTCGACGGCTTGCGCCGGGGTACTCTCGATGCTGGCGGTTTCGCTCTGGGGAGAAAACTTTGGCGCCGCGTCAAATCTCACGGCTCCGGGAGTTTCGATGATCAACGACAATGTCGGTCCGCTTTCCGTCACAATGCGGTAGGGAACCGCTCTCGGAATAAAAACAAAATCGCCCGGGAGACCGGTGATGTTGCCATAGGCCGTGGCGAACCGGACTTCACCTTCCTGGACGAAATGAACTTCATCGGCTTCGACATTGGAGATCACAAAGGGCATCCCACGTTCCCTGGCGGAGACACTTAGCTGGGCTCCAGTGCGGCTTACGAAGATCGGTACCGGCAATGCGTGCGGATCGCTTCGATCCGGCAACGACACCGCGCCGATGTTCAAGCGATGCGGCGCATGGGGCCCGCTGACCTGAACAAAGTCAGGCACATGATGCGGGCGCACGACGTTCACCCCATCGCCGGAGAATCCTTCCCGCCCCCAATGTTCGATAAATTGTTGCTCAGCCATAACAACCTCCGTTTTCGCAAAACGCATGGCACACCCATATACCTCTTAACTCCGCGCTTAACTCTGCATGGTCAGTGAAAAATCGCCCTTGCGAATATACACATGGGCAAGCTTCTTCTTGCCGAGCTCCTCGATCAGACGCAACAAAGGTTTGCGCGCATTCAAATACAACCTACGCGGCGGCGCATTTTTTAACGCATCGACGAACTCGGGACCGGCGTAGTAGCGCAACAGCAATTCTTCATCGGACAAGTGGGCGCCGCCATATTGTTTGCGCACTTCAGCCAGACTCGGCTCGGGATGTGCCATCTTGGCGATTTCCCGGGCGCGCGGACGGTCGAGAATCTTCCCTTTCACGACCGGGTCCATATAGTCGGCACCCTCCTTGCCCCACTGGCCGAGCGCGTATTGAATAACCGGATCGGTCGCTTCTTTGTAGCGCTCGCCAACGATCACATTGATCGCCGCCTGGCTGCCGACAAACTGCGCGAAGGGGGTGACCATGATCGGGTAACCCAATTCGGCGCGCACTTGAGCGATCTCGTCGAGCACCGCGGCAAGTTTCTCCTCTTTTCCCATGAGCTTCAACTGATGGCGCAGGTTGGAAATCATGCCGCCCGGCACCTGATGGCCGTACCAGGCTTGATCGTACTCCCGCGGCGCGCCAGTGGGAAGATTTTCCGCCGCGGCGATGCGCGAGAAATGCTCGCGCACCGGCGGCAACGCCGCGGTATTGACCGATGGCTGGTAACCCAAGGCACGCAGGTTGGCGACGACGTTAAATATCGACGGCTGGGAAGAGCCGTTGGCCAGCGGTGGAATCGCCGTATGGACGATGCGCACGCCTTCCTTGACCGCTTCGAGCAAGTTAAACGGCGCCAAGCCGTTGTTGCAATGGGCGTGAAACTCGAGCGGGGTCGCGCCGATATTTTGCTTGATCAGCCGCACCAATGTGCGCGTGCGCTCGGGCGTCAACATGCCGCCGACATCCTTGAAACAGATCCGGTACGGTTTCAACGCCGCGGCGTCGCGCGCCTTGCGCGCGTAATAATCATCGGTGTGGCGCGGCGAGATCGCGTAAATCAAATTCATCACCGTATCCATGCCGAGCTTTTTCAGCTCGATAGCTTCCTCGCCGAGCAGCTCGAAATTATTCCAAGCGTTGGAAGTACGCGTCAGGTCGATGCCGTATTTGGCGACGGTGGAAATCACCAGGCGGCGAATGCATTCGGGGATGAATTCAAAGCCGCTGTGCAAGCCGCCGTGATAGCGCAGCCGGGTTTTCTTGATCTCTTGGGTGCCCAGGCGCAGCCAGTCCCAGGGGTCTTCCTTATGCTCGCGGACAAATTTCTTGAAGCGCAGGCTCAAGAAAAACTCCATGGAATCGAAGCCCGCTTCGTCCATATGGCGCAGCGCCGGCAGCATCATCCCGGTCGTCATGCCATAAGCCCACAGGCTAATATCGCCGTCGCGTAACGTTGTATCGACGATGCGAACCTCTTCCATTTAACCACCTCGCGAGAAGCGAATTTATCCTTGCTCCCGTCGGACGACGGCAAGTGAACCCAGACCGGGCTTGGCCACTGGCGCCAAGCAAATATTTCTTTGGGCGGGCTTTTTCGTCATAGGGGTCGATGCCTGTCCCTCGCATCGGCGCGGTCAGCTGTAGAGCTTACGAATATAACCGCTGTCGTCGATCTCCTTCACGTAATGGAGATCCCACAGCGCCAGCGGATTGAACTCCTTGATCTCGGGATTGCGCTTGACGCCCAGGGCGAAGACGTTTTGAATCGCTTCGATGGATGGGTAGGGCGCGCTTTCCAGCGACTCGGATTGGTTTTCGTAGAAGCAATTCCATTCCTCGTCGCCATGCATCTTGAGAAGCTCCGAGCAGTGTTTTTGCAGGATCTTCAAAGTGTCGGCTTTTTGGGTCTTGTAAAAGTGGATGCCGTCGACCAGCGCCATGATCAACGAACGGGCTTCCTCCTCGTGTTTTTGCACATAGGTGGTGGTAGTCGTCAGGGTCACGCCTTCGATCATCGCCATCGACGGCAGCTCGATGATCTTGGCGCCGAATTTTAGCGCGCGCAGTCGATCGACGGCGCGGATGAAGCTGGCGTCGTACTTGCCTTCCATGACGTCCCGCGCCCGCTCGGCGCCCTTCTTGCCGTTCTCGACCAATTCAACATCGCGTCCCTCTTCCAAACCATGCTGGCGTAGATACAACCATACGTTGAGCCCGGTGTGGCCGTCGAAGTCGTCCATCACGACTTTCTTGCCTTTGAGATCTTGCAGGCCGTTGACGCCCTTGCCGCAGACCAGGAAGTTTTCGCGCCAGGAGTTGTTGCTCTGGGCGATATGCACGTAAGGATCGCCGTGGAGCGCCTTGCGCGCGTACAGGTTATGGTGATTGCCCGAAACCACGTCGAGATCGCCGGCCTTCAGGCCGTCGGCGGCGCGCTGGCGTTGTCCTTCCAGCGATCCCATCTCCATATCCAAGCCATGCTTGCTCAAAAAACCGCACTCCTCCATCACTTTCCACAACGGCACATGACTCGGCGCGCGATAATAAACTTTGATCTTCTTTGCCATGATGTTTCTACCTTTCTTCTTTCAGTGAACTTAGTTTAAGCCGTATCGAGTTTTTCTTAACTCCTGGAACCTTTGGAACAACTGGAACGATTGGAACGGCGCGCCTAGCGCGTCTTTAGGAGTTTCCAAACTTTATCGCGATTCTCATGCCGGCCGCCGACGATCCACTTCCAATCGGTATCGTCGAAATATTTCACACCCTTCTTGGGTATATTGCCGGGGTTGAGAAAAGATTCGTCGACATCGGTGCGCAGCGTCGCCGATCCATAACCCTTGGCATAGGTTTCCAAACCTTCTTTGGAGAGTATCCAGTTGGCAAACAGCTGCCCCGCCTTCGGGTGCGGCGCCTTGTTGGCCAGAGAAAGCATCCAGGGCGAGCCATTGATCGTTGGCCCGGCACCGGCGATCTCGAATATTTCGAGAACCTTGAAACCGTCTTTGACCAGCGGCCGGACATCGTCTTCCCGGCAGTCGAGACAGATCGGCTGGGTGCCGCGCGCCAGCCAGTCGGTCATCTGGCGGCGCTCACGGGTGCGCACGGTCTTCTGATCGATATAGAGATTTTTTACGAACTCTTCGCCAATCTGCACATAGAAACGCGCCGCCTTATTGGCGCCGGCGCCGGTGGTGGTGGGATCCTCGGTGGAAATCTTGCCGCGCCATTTGGGATTGAGCAGATCTTTCATCTGGCGCAGCTCATCGGCTTTGACATGTTCGGTGTTGATGAACAGCAAGGTCGCGACGCTGCTGAACGCGCGGACGATAAACTGCTCCTGCGGATCGACAAACCAAACTTTACCGGTTTTCCACTTCGAGTCCTCGGCGACCTCGGGCATGACCAGCAACGGTTTGAGCGGGTCGATCATCTTATCGTTATAAAGCTCGTTCGCCGAGGTGTCCGGGCCGGCGAGAAAAACATCGATGCTGAAGATGCCCGAAGCCCGCTCGGTCTCGACGCGGGAGACGATCTGACTCGACCGGCCGGCGATAAACTCCACGGCAATACCGAAGCGCGCGGTGAATTTAGGTATGATGTCATTGCGCATCACCGGATCGGGCGAGCCGGCGACCACGACTTTGCCTTCCTTCTTCGCCGCCTCGATCACGGCAGCCCATTCCTTTTCGCCGGCCTTAGCCTGTGCCCGTGATTGCGTGTTCCCGACGAGCATGAACACGGGCACGAACACGGCTAACAGCCAATATTTTTGCCATCCAGCAATAAATCGCATTAGTCGCTCCCCGCCAACTGCAAGCCCAACTTTCGCCCCACCAGCATCATGACGCCGATGATCACGGTAATCAGCAAGCCCAGCGCCGCCGCACGTTCCAGTTCGCCGGTGAAGCTATATTCGAGCAACAAGATCGCCAACGGGCGCGACTGGTGGCTGTAAAGTAGCACAGGGGTACTGATGCTGGTCAAGGCGCTGCCGAAATTCATCAACCCCACCGCCGCCGCGATGGGCGCCAATAGCGGTAGGAGCACGCGCCGGTAAGTGTAGCGCCAGGACGCGCCGCTCACTCGCGCCGCCTCTTCCAAATCGCCGCCCAATTGCAGCAGCCCGGCTTTGAACGCCTGGGTGGTCACCGGACTGTCAGCGAGGATGAGCGCCACGGCGATACCCCAAACGCTGCCGTAAAGAAAAAACCGCAACGGCGTCGCCAGAAACAGCCAGAGCACGCCGAGACTTAAAAGAATCCCCGGCAGCACATGAGGTATCCAACAAAGACTTTCCAACAGTGGAGCGGTAATCGGTGCGCCGCGAAACTAATAAATAAGCCAGGGCGGAATAGAGCAAGACGCCGCCGATGGCAGTCGTGCCGGCGATGATCAAGCTATTTTTCAGCGCGATCAAAAAAATCGGATCGCTGAGCATGTTGTACCAGTGAATTAAGGTAAACGGCGAAGCTATGTTGAAAAAGCCGTAACGGCGCATGAACGAGCCGATGACCAGAAACGCCAGCGGCAAAAGCATTGTCACGGCGACGTAGAGCAGACAGCCGGCGCAAGCAACGTAGCGCCATTTGCCCAATTTCACACGCAGGGTGGAGTATCCCTGGCCGGTGACCACGGTAAACTTCTTGCCGCCGCGCAAAAACTTCCAATAAAAAAACAGCAACAGCGCGAGGACAAACAAAAACACCGAGCCCAACGCCGTGGCCTCGCCGTAAGCGCGCGGCTCGTGCTGAAGAAGGTCATAAATCTTGGTCGAGTAAACGTAGATTCCCGCCGGCGTGCCGAGCAAAAGCTCGGTGTTGAAGGATTGCAGGCCGCGGATAAAGCTCAGCATCGAGACCGCCAAAATCATCGGTGCGAGCACGGGCAGCGTAATGCGCCAGAGCATCGTCGTGGTGCTGGCGCCAGCCACCCGCGCCGCCTCTTCGAGAGTCGCGCCCAACCGGCGAAACACCGGCACCAGCAACATCACCTTGAACCAAATGCCGCCGGTGGAAGTGTGCACCCAAACGATGCCCCAAAAGCCGTAGGGAGTGAACAGCGCGCCGTCGACCCCTGGTATACTCTTGGCGACGCTATTGAGAAAGCCGAAGTTGGGATCGAGCAGCAATATCCACGCGAGCACCAAGGGGAAATCCGGCACGAAGTAAGCGATCCAGCAGACCGCCTCGATAAACTTGCCGCCGGGCATGTCGGTGCGCGCGATCAGCCAGGCAAACGACACCGACAAGATCATCGCCGGAATCAGCCGCACGACTGAAAGCAGAAAACTCATCCACAAGGCGTTCAACGTAGCGCTGTCGGTAAAGGCATGAAGCCAATTGTCTATGCCGTAAACCGCCGGTTTTCCGGGCGCGCTCAGGTTGAAACTGCCGGTGAGCAAGAACAGTAACGGCAATCCCATGGCGACGATGAGAAATATTAAGAACGACAACTCCGCCAGACGAATCGGCCGGAGGCGAATTCGCCGCCATCGCGGCATGGTTGTTACGTTTATTGCCATCGCCAATCATGCTGCGCGAATGTGAAGACGCGATGGATCGAGCGCCAAGCGGATCAATGCGCCGATCCGATAGCGGTGTTTTTTTGCCGCGGTCAACACGAAGGTAATCCCACTGGCGCTGACATGATATTCGAAACACTCGCCCAGGTATGCGACCTGATCGACCGTGGCGATCAATTGATACACTTGCAGCCCGCCATCGGCTAAGATCTCGATGTCCTCTGGACGGGTTTGCAGGTGAACTGGAACCCCGTCATCGAACGCTGCCACTAGCGTCGCCGCCACCGGACATCGAGCGGCGTTGTCAGCCAACTCAACCCAACACCCAGCGGCGTTTTTAATAACCTTGCCTGGGAAACTAACCATGCGCCCCAAAAACCCAGCCGCGAATTCAGTCTGCGGCATTTCGTAGACTTCCTCCGGTGTGCCGACTTGCTCGAATCGGCCGCGATGCACCACCGCGATGCGGTCCGACAAAGTCATCGCTTCGGCCTGGTCATGGGTGACGTAAAGCACCGTCAGGCCCAGTCGCTTCTGTAATGTGCGAATCTCGACGCGCATCTGTTCGCGCAGTTTAGCATCGAGATTGGACAGCGGTTCGTCGAGCAAAAGAATCTCGGGCTCGTATACCAGCGCGCGGGCGAGCGCCACCCGTTGCTGCTGACCGCCGGAAAGCTCAGTCGCACCGCGCTCGGCAAAGCCGCCGAGGCCGACGATTTCCAGCCCATGCTCGACCCGCCGGCGGACGATTTCATTCGACTCGCGGCGCACGCGCAACGGGAAAGCGACGTTTTCGAAAACCGTCAAATGCGGCCAGATGGCGTAGGACTGGAACACCATGCCGAGCCGGCGCTTTTCCGGCGGCAAGCAGAAACCACGGGCGGGCGCCGCGACGCTTTTCCCAGCTATGAAAATCTCGCCGCCATCGGGCTCTTCCAAACCGGCGACCAGACGCAGCGTGGTCGTCTTGCCGCAACCGGACGGCCCCAGCAGGGTGAAGATCTCGCCACGTTCGAGAGAAAAGCTCACGCCGTCGACGGCATTGATCGCGCCAAAGCGTTTGACCACATCGCGAAACTCAAGAACCGGAGCACTCATGGATGAAAAATGAATGCGATCGATATCCGAGGTCCGAAACGATTTGAACGGCTTGAACGTTTCGAACGGCCAAATCTAAGACTCTTCGTCGAGCAGCTTGCAGTAGTAGCGCCAGTTGGAGTTGGCATGCACGGATTGGTTGCCGGCGCTGCGCGATTTGCCGACCAAGATGTCGATGTCTTCCTGGGGAATCGGCCGCGGCGTGCCGAGCAGGTGGGCTTGATAGTTGATCGTCGCGGCGTCGTTTAACTTGATCGCCGTCAGCGTTGCGTCCTCCACGCCAGGACCGGCGCTGGTGATGCCGTGACCGCGCATGAGGCAGGCCGGCTTGTCACCCATCGCTGTGGCGAACTCTTCGCCGAGTTTCTCGTTGGAAACCGTAATGCTGCGCGGGTAGGTCGCCAGACCTTCGACGATCAAACGCAAACCCGATGGATCGTAGGCGCCGTACAAGGGCTCGATCGGTTTGTCGCAAATCGTAAACAGCACGACGGTCAAGGGATGGACGTGCACCACGCTCTCGACATCCCGGCGGCTCTTGTACAGCCAGGTGTGGATGAACACTTCCTGGGGCACATCGAGGCCGTCGTCGCCGGCGACTTTCTTGCCGTTGAAGTCGACGGTAATGATGTCGCGCGCGGTGACGAAGCGCAGACCCGACTCTTCCGGGCCGCGGGCTTTAATCAACACTTTGTCTTCGCCGGGAACCCGCGCGCTGACATGGCCGCTCGGCTCCTTGGTTAAGTTAAGTTTGCCGAGCATGCGGCAGGATTGCGCCACGAGCTCGCGGAGTTTCGATAGATCGGCCATAAAAATTTCCTCGTTCGAGATTTGCCAATGCATTATTGTTAAAGCGACCGGATCATATTCTCGCGCCCCGACTAAGGCAAGCGAATAGACGCCCTTGGACGGGCGCATCCTCTGATCGCATACCGGTAGCTTCGGCACCGTGGATAACTGACAGTGAAATGGCCACGGATAGGCTGGCAAATCTACAGGGAGGAAGGATGGCTAAACCGAAAAGGTGGAATCGGCAGAAGCGCTCGTCAACTGCGAAAGAGTCGCTCAGCTAATGCAGTGTCCCACGCTCTTCGGCGTTTATCCTGAGTAACTCACCACCAAGGACATGAGGGTCGACGACCCAATCTGCGAACTTTTGCTCGTCGTATTCTTGCGCAAATTGTGCCGTACAACCTATTTCGCCGCCAACCGCAAAGGCCGGATCAACTCGCCCCACAAATCGATTCCCTATTGGAATTCATCTTTGCGGTAGTCATTCGCCACGGCATTGGCTGCACGGAACTCAACCAGAAAAAAGGGGCGGTACAACTGAGGTTGTAACCGCCCCTTTGAGTCTTGCAGCTTGATTGGGCAGGACTATTCGCCCTTGGCGGGAACGAAGGTCATCTTCGACAGGAAATTCTTCTCGCCCTTGGTGACGTACTCGACATTGGCCGAAGAGCCAAGTCCGACCTCGCCCATCTTTACTTTGGTCTCGACGATTTCAGTCGCCTTGGTTTTGGCATTAAAATCCAGAGTGACCAGCTTGCCATCTTTGGTCACGACGATCATGTAGTTTTTCTCGGTGTCCAACAGACCGATATCACCGGCGACCTTTTCCGCCTTAGCCTTGGCGGGTTCGGCCTTGGCGCCTTCTGACTTCTCAGCCTTTTCCGCCTTTTCGGCTTTCTTCTCTTCGGCCTTCTTTTCTTGGGCGATCACCGGCAACGCTACCGATGCCGCGAAGACAATTGCCATGGCACCCATTACTTGCTTGCGTGTTTTCATTTTGATTTCTCCTTAATGATGCGTCTTTTCTCGACCGGCTCCCAGGGGTGGCTACTCGCCTTTCGCCGGCACAAATTCGATGCTCGTGGCGATGCTCTTCTCGCCTTCCTTGACGTAGAGGACCGTGGCGGCCGAGCCAAGACCGATATCGGCAACCTTGGCGTCCTTCATCTCGCGCTGGGTGGGCTGAAACTTAGCATCGTAATCGACCGTTACGAGTTTGCCTTCCTTGGTCACCACGATCATGTAATTCTTTTCGGTGTCCAGTAACCCCACATCTCCCGCCAGCTTGGTTGCCGCAGCCTTCGCTTCGCCTTTTTCTTCTCCCTTTGCCTCGGCTTTAGCTTCAGCTTTTCTTCGGTCTTTGCCGCTGCCGCGGGTGCCGGTGCGGCCGGTTTCGCCGCCGGCTTGGCGACCATCTCATCTTGCGTCGAACACGCTGCAATACCAAGCGACGTCGCCAACAATACCAGTCCACTCACTGTCACCAAATTCTTCATCATTCCTCCGTGCTGAACAAAAATTACTAAAAGTGTTCCAATTACTTATCGTGACCCTCGCTATCTTCTCAATACGCATTAGGTAGGGTTTTTCGAACAGACCCAGAGCTGACGCACCCATGGACACGACTTAAGTCCTAGAAAAGCGATTCTAGGCAAAGGTGCCGATTTGCACGCAAAATTGTTTGATGTATGCTCCCCACGTCTACGAATCCAGTCTTAGATCTTATGGAGAAGAGGCGAGGTTGACGATGACACCGATAAAAGTCGTAATTGCCGACGATCACCCGCTGTTTCGTGACGGCTTGCGGAGAATGCTGTCTTTAGAGAAAGACATCCTGGTGATTGGCGAAGCCGCGGACGGCGACGAGCTCGCTAAAACGATTGAGCGCACGAAGCCCGATATCCTGCTTCTCGATTTAAAAATGCCCAAGGGCGACGCGGTGCAAAATCTTCTTGGCGTCAGCGCCAAGAGCCCCTCGACTCAAGTCATGGTTCTGACGGCGTTCACTGAAGAAGAGAACGTCTTAAATGCCGCGAAAAGCGGAGCGAGGGGGTTTATTTCGAAGGGGACGCCATCGGCTACCGTTATCCAGGCGATTAGAGCCGTCCATAACGGCGCATTTTGGGTCGACAACGATGTGCCCGCCAAGGACGCTTTCGAAGAGATCGTCGGCTCCCGGCCGGTGGAGAGAACGACACTGCCACAACCGGACGAAAGTATCCAATCGCTGACTAAACGCGAGATGGAAATTCTCAAGCTGGTCGCCGAAGGGCTTACCAACGAAGAGATCGGCAAGAAAATTTTTATCAGTGAGAAGACCGTCAAAACCCACTTGACCAACATCTTCGACAAACTTAAAGTCAACAATCGCTTCAAAGCGGCGCTCTTGCTGATGGGCCAGAGCCACTAAACTCGACGCAGCGGGCGATTTCTCAAAAAAAGAAAGCAATACCGCTTTCAGGCTTATGACCATGGCCACCACCGGTAACACGCCGCTCGAGGAGAGCTGGTTCCTGGAACGGGAGCGCGCTGTGGCGTGGCTGCGGCTAGCTTTCGCCGTGTTGGCGATCGCGGTCATCCAGCTCAATCCGGAACGGGTCGCGCGCTTTCCTCTAATGTCAGCTCTCGTACTCGGCTCCTTTCTTATTTACAGCGGCATCGCGCTTGTTATTGTCGTGACCAGAAAATCCTACCTTTCGAGTTTTGGCTCGGTTGCGACCGGTTTGGATGTCGTCTGGATTGCGCTCATCGTATTCTCCACCGGCGGCACCCGAACGCCGTTTTTCTTTTATTACTCGTTTCCAGTCATCACCGCGAGCTTGCGTTGGGGCCTTAGAGGCAGTCTGCCGGTGGCATTCATCGGCGTTGCCATTTACATAGCCATCCGATTGTCCTTAGCCGCCGAATCTGTGCAGCAACCGATCGGCATCGACACGATCGTGGTTCGCAGTCTTTATTTGATCTTTCTAGCTGCGGCTTTTGGTTACATCAGTGAATTCGAGAAGAGACAGAATCAAAAACTATTGGCTTTATCGATCACCGCGGCTAACGTAGCCGTGCTGCAGGAACGCCGGCGAATCATGTTCGACATCCATGACGGCATCTTACAATCGCTGGCCACCTTGATTCTGCGTCTGGAAAGCACCCGGGCACGGCTACCGGAGTCAGAGAACGAAGCGATTCAGGAACTGCAATCGGCGGAAGAGCTAACTCGCTCGACGATGAAAGACATCCGCGCATTCCTGGCGGGCAAGACGGATCATCCCATCATATCAGGCACTTTGCTCGAACGGCTGCAAGACGAGCTGCGATTTATTCAAGGCGGACTTGGTCTGGAAGTGATCTTGGATTGCGAACCGGAAAATCTCAACCTACCGGCTGAAATCGAGCGAGAGCTCTATTACGTATTGCGCGAAGGTCTAACCAATATCACCCGTCACTCACATGCTTCGCGTGTCCAATTTCGACTCAACCAATTCGCGAGCGCTATTGAGGTCTCTCTCGAAGATAATGGCATCGGATTGGACCTGCGGACCGCCGAAAATGGCCGTGGACTGGGATTGCGCAGCATGAAGGAGAGAATTGAAAAACTAGGGGGAGAACTTGCTCTCAAGTCCTCCCCCTCGAGCGGGACAAAAATTTCCTTCTCAGTGCCCCTGACGACGTGAGCAGGAAATTATCTCAGATACGCTGCGGTTTGGCGTGACGGGCTAACCGCTGCCCAATAAACTATTCGCCCTTAGCCGGAACGAAAGTCATCTTCGAGAGGAAGTTCTTCTCACCCTTGGTGACGTACTCGACAGTGGCCGAAGAGCCAAGTCCGACGTCGGCCATCTTGGCTTTGGTTTCGACAATTTCCGTAGCCTTGGTTTTAGCATTGAAATCCAATGTAACCAGCTTGCCGTCCTTGGTAACCACGATCATGTAGTTTTTCTCGGTGTCCAACAAACCGATATCACCGGCGACCTTTTCCGCCTTAGCCTTCGCGGGTTCAGCCTTGGCGCCTTCGGCCTTCTTTTCTTCAGCCTTCTTCTCCTGCGCGACAGAGGGCAACGCAATGGCTGCGGCGGCGATTATCGCGATGGCGCCTACAATTTGCTTATTTACTTTCATGTCAGTCTCTCCTTGTGATGTACGTCGTTATATTCGGCCGCTCGTCAAGCGCCACTACTCGCCCTTGGCCGGTAGATATTCGACACTCGAAGCGATGCTCTTTTCGCCTTCCTTGGTGTACACGACTGTGGCTGCGGAGCCAAGGCCGATATCGGCGACCTTCGCGTTCTTCATCTCCCGCTGAGTCGGCTGAAACTTTGGATCATAATCCACCGTCACAAGTTTGCCTTCCTTGGTCACGATGATCATGTAATTTTTTTCGGTATCCAGTAACCCGACATCACCCGCCAACTTGGTTGCCGCAGCCTTCGCGTCAGCCTTTGCCTCGGCTTTAGCTTCGGCTTTTGCTTCGGTCTTTGCCGCTGGCGCGGGTGCGGCCGGTTTCGCCGCCGGCTTGGCAACCATCTCCTCTTGCGTCGAGCAAGCACTGATTGCAAACCCGAGCGCAACTGCCGCAGTGATATTGGTGATCGCTAAGTAATACTTCATCGATGCCTCCCAGTTATTAAGACTTAAGTCCTGTATCTAAGTCATTCGTCGTATACTGTACGAAGCGTCGCCTTGTCAAGCAGATAAACCAGGATTTTTACAAACGCGCGATAATTTTCGGCGCGACCCGAATAGCGACTAAGGTATCGCATTCTGAGCGACTACTTATGATGCTAAGCGTTGCCGGATTTCAACGAAACGAGCGCGACGGTTGTCAAGATAACAAGCTTCCGTGGATTCCCGGCACGAGGGCAGCTCTTCGCCGTAGCTGGTAGTCTTGATGCGCGCCGGATTGACGCCAAGGGTTACCAGGTAGTCCATCGCGGCCCGCGCGCGCTTGGCGCCCAGGGCGAGGTTATATTCCGTCGTGCCGCGCTCATCACAGTGACCCTCGATCTCGACCATGCTGCTCGGGTTGGACTTTAGCCACGCTGCGTTGGCCGCTAAAACCGTTCGAGCATCCGCAGTCAGAGCGAAACTGTCGAAATTGAAATAAATCGTTTTCATCGGTCCATCCGCGGCTGCTTTGCCCTGGCGCAGTGCATCCAAGCTCGAACCCGGCGACGCTGGGTTCGACGAGACCACGGGCTTCTCCGCGGGCGCGCGTCCGGTAGATGGTGCGGCAGCCGCGCCGGCTGGCCGAGATACCGCCTCCGGCTTCTTAGCGGTCTCAGTGGCGCAACCGGCGACCGCCACCACGCTTACAACGACCAACCCAAGCCAATACTTTGTCACAAACAAATCGATTGGTTTCATCCTGCTCTTCCTCCTCAAAGGGATTGCCTATATGGAGCGCGAACACCTCGACAAAGTTTCCCCTCTTGAATAAATCTCACAGCTGAACATCTCTGAAGCGTTTGTGTGAACTGACATGCTTGACCGGGGAATAACTTTGCCAACAGAGCGCCGGTCACAGAGTAACCTGGGCGGGCAACGCTTAAACCGTGGACAATGATCAAGCCACAGTCCGCCGAAACCAAAAGGGGGAGTCATTGCTGACTCCCCCTTTTGGTTGAAACGTCTGTAAGCTATGCGCTTAGAACGTGTAGCGCCAGTTCAAGAACCACTCCATCCAGTCGCCGCCCTTGCCGTTGCGGCAGTTGGCAGGAGCATTCGGACACACGTCAAGATTATGCGCCGGTTGGTTACGCGCATTTTGCAGGTTGGATGCTTCGGTCCACAGGATGTTGATACCCACGCTCATGCGCGGCGCGATGAAGTACCACAGATCCCACTCGTTGAGCCTGATCGCGCTGCGGTGAAAGTCGCCGCTGTTGAGCGTCGCCGGGCAGGGTATGCCCGTGCCGCCATTACAACCCACCGACAAGTCGGTGCGCTCAAAGTGGTAGCCGAACAAGATCGAGCCAGGCGTCGTCGACGACCCGGTCAACCAGCCCTTGGGACTCCACAGAAACAGATCGTGACCGATCAGGAATACACTGGCTTTCTTTTGGCCTCTGGCCATTGGCTGCGTTGCCGATGCCGGTGCCCCGATCCTCGGATCTTTGCCAATCGTACATCGACCGTAAGGTATACGGGCCGACGTTCCACACCAAACCGGGACCCTGTTGGATCGTCAGGCCGTCGCCCACCGAGTTGGCGCCGGTGCTAAACAGCGTCTGCCGACCGGCACGGGCGTTAGTCTGGATGCGGTACTGGTTGCAACCATTGGCCGCCGCGCGGTTATCCGAGTTACAGAACCATGCGCCATACTCGAGGGTTAAACCGCTGATCCATTTGTTCTTCACCTGCGAGAACGGCTGGATATTGAAGTAGGCATGGAAGTCTTTGCGGTCGGTCAGGAGCTGCCGTGCCGTCGCCGCCTTCGCCGTAGGCGTTCATGCCGACTTGGAAGCGGCCGATGCGGCCGGGTATGCCGATGCTCGACAACGAGCGGTCATCCCAGGTAAGGGTCATGCCGGAGCTGGCGCTGCCGGTGTTGAACCCTAAAGCCTGGGTCAACATGTCGTACTCGGCCTGCGCGCCCGTGGCGCCCGAGCCCTGGCGCGACAAGCTGACCGGACCCGAGTTGGTCGTGTCCATGCCGAACTGCACAGCTTGGCAACCAGGGATTGAGCTGGTCGGCATTGAAATAGATTACGCCGCGCTGTAACGGCGTGTTGCCGCCGAAGCCGTCCAAGTCCAGGCGCCAGTCGATCTGCCATAGGCAGTTGTTGACGCACAGATAAAACTCCGGCCGGAAGCGCCGCCCTTCCAACTCGCCCTGGCTGCGGCCGACCTGGTCGCGGCCCTGAGTAAAATTGTAGCGCATATGCGCTTCGAACGAATGACGGAACGACCACGACTTGTCGGCCGCTTCGATCATCATGCCGTTGCCGGGACGATACGAAAACGAGGGCATCGCCGCCGCCGCCGCCGTCGCCTCTTTCTTCAACTCGATCTGCGATTCTTTTAGCTGCTGGAGTTCCTGCTCGAGCGCGCTGATCTTGTCACTCACGCTCTGCGCTTGAACCGTTCCCGCCGCTAGAAGGAAAGCAGCTAGCAAACTCGCTAACCACATACTCTTCTTCTTCATACCCATTGCCTCCTTTTGCCTCCCTGAAATTTAATACTTATTAAGTACTACTTCCGGCATTTTTTAGCCCACCCTGCCAATTCTGTCAAGCTAAAAGTCGTATTCATGAAATAAATGTTAGTAATTAGTCGGCTATTAGTACCGGTTTTGGCGGTTAATATCCAAATTACCCAGCTACGTCAAGCCAAAAGTACTAAGACTGTATCGCCTATGTTCAGCCTCGATGCGGCGCCAAGTTATGGAATCGCCAAAGGTTTCTCGGAATGCTGGTTTTCGGACGCACAGGGGTGATTGTTGTGAACTAGCGAGGGCTTCGCTAGACTCTGCGCCTAACATGCTGGCAAAAAGAATCATCCCCTGCCTCGATGTCAAAGCCGGTCGAGTCGTTAAAGGCGTAAAGTTCCTAGAGCTGCGCGACGCCGGCGATCCGGTGGAGATCGCGCGTATCTACGACCGCGAAGGCGCCGACGAACTGTGCTTTCTCGACATCACCGCGTCCCACGAAGCAGCGCGGCATCATCCTCGACGTGGTTGCCCGCACCGCGGAACAGGTCTTCATGCCCCTCACCGTCGGCGGCGGTATCAATCAAGTCGGCGATATTCGGGCGTTACTCCAGGCGGGAGCGGACAAGACGTCGATCAACACGGGCGCCGTCAGGCGACCGGAGTTTGTCAGAGAAGCCGCGGAGATGTTCGGCAGCCAGTGCATCGTCGTCGCCATCGATGCCAAGCGTGTCGGCGACCATTGGGAAGTGTTTACCCACGGCGGCCGCAATCCCACCGGCTTCGATGCCTGTGAATGGGCGGAACGCATGGAGAAATACGGCGCGGGAGAGATCCTGCTCACCAGCATGGACCGTGACGGGACCAAAGTAGGCTACGACTTAGAGCTGACCAGGGCGATCTCCGAGCGCGTCGATATCCCGGTTATCGCCTCCGGCGGCGTCGGCAACTTGGAGCATATCTACGACGGGCTCACCGCAGGCAAAGCCAGCGCCGCCCTCGCCGCGTCGATCTTTCACTTCCGCGAGTACTCCATCGCTGACTGCAAAAACTATCTGCAAAGCCGCGGCGTAGTTGTCCGGCCGGTGCGTTAGGTCTACAAGATTATCTCCCGCCAAGGCGCTAAGACGCCAAGTTCGGATTTTGATGTCATTTCGACCGAAGGGGAGAAATCTTGACTTAGCTCCCTGGCATGCGCTCGGGACGTCGGGCATCAGTAGTGAAAATTCTGATTTATCCTTGAGAAACCGACCGCTTACGCGGCGGATCGAAGAACGGCAACTTGACGACAGTTGCGCTGGCACATTTTTTTTGGTGATCCACCGTCACTTCAATATCGAGCTGCGTGCCCTCGGGCACGCATTTCTTTTCCAGGGTGGCCAGGGCGATGTACTTCTTCAAAGCCGGCGACCATGCGCCGGTGGTCGCGTAACCGACTTGGCGGTCATCTTTGCGCAGCGGTACGCTACCGCGCCAGGCCACCAAAGGGTATTGCGGCGCCAGGGCGGCTTGTTGGTAAAGGTATTCGTAGTCGAGCAGGCTTATCTCCAAGCCAACGATCTGCCGCTCCGCTCCTTGCGGTTCGCATTGCCGCAGCGCTTTGGCGCCGACGAAATGATCCTTGCGCAAATCCACCGTCCAGCCTAGACCGATCTCGAAGGGCGAATAACGCTGCGACTCGATCACCGCCTTTTCGGCGCCGATATAGTCGACTTCGAGGAGAATAAAGCCCGCCTCCAGCCGAGCCACGTCGAGCGCCAGTATGCCGGTGGGCTTGATGCCGAAATCGCGGCCCTGCTCGATCAAGACATCCCAGATCTTGAGCGCATGCTCGGCGCCAAACCACAGTTCGTAGCCGAGATCGCCGGTATAGCCGGTGCGTGAAACAATTATCGGCACGTCGAGAATCTTGCCGGAGCTAAGACGAAAGAATTTAAGCTGAGTTACGTCGACATCGACGATGCGCTCAAGAATTTTCAAGGCGTGGGGTCCTTGCAGCGCCAGCGCGGCAACTTGCTCCGACACTTCCTGGATCGAAACCTCCATGCCGCGCGCATTGAGGTTGAGCCAGCGCAGGGCCGGATCGGCAAGATGAAATCGAAAATAGTCCGCGCCCAGGCGAAACACCGTGCCGTCTTGAATCACCGCGCCGTCGTCTTCGCACAGACAGCCGTACAGCGCCTGGCCGACGGCGCATTTCGCGGCGTCGCGGGTGATCACGCGGTTGACCAGCTTGAGCGCGTCCTTGCCGCGCACGTCGTATTTATACAGCGGTGAGACATCGATCAGCGCCGCGGTATTGCGAATCGCGTGATACTCATAGTCATGCATCACGTCGTAGGAGCTGGCGACAAAGTAACCCGACCAGGTGCGCCAATTGTGACTAGCGCAGAGCGCCGCGGTGCGCGGGTGAAAGGGAGTTCCGATGGGCATGGCAGCTAGACAGAGCCTTGAGATAGAGACCGCCCAACCTCCCATCCCAATCTATTTGCCTTCATTCTGTCTCTATCTCGCATCTCTGTCTGCATCTCTGATTGACTTGCTGGTCGAAATTACCAAATATGCCTCATTAATCAAACCACACCATGGCTTCATATGACGCAATCATCATCGGCGGCGGCCACAACGGCCTGACCAGCGCCGCTTATCTCGCCAAAGCCGGCAAAAAAGTCCTCGTCCTGGAACGGCGCCATGTGCTCGGCGGCGCCGCTGTGACCGAGGAGATCTATCCGGGGTTTAAATATTCCGTATGCTCCTACGTCGTCAGCCTGCTGCGACCGGAAGTGATCCGCGATCTCGAGCTGCCGAAGTACGATCTCGAAATCATTCCGCTGGACAGCACGTTTACGCCGATGGCCAACGGCGACCATCTGTTCCGCTCTGGCGATCACTCCCAGACACGCCGGGAGATCGCGCGCCATTCGGTGACCGACGCCGAGGCCTACGAGCAGTACGGTCAGTTGATGGCGCAGATGGCGATGGCGGTCAAACCGCTCCTCGGCATGGTTCCGCCGGAGCCGACGACGTGGAATCCCAAGGATCTATTCGGTTTGGCGAAGGTCGGCAGCCACTTTCGCGATCTTGGTGAGAAACTGCTCTACGAGCTGACAAAACTCATGACCATGAGCTCGGCGGATTTTCTCGACGAATGGTTCGACACCGACGTGCTCAAGGCGACCATGTCGGCCAGCGGCATCATCGGCACCTTCATGGGACCGCGCTCGCCGGGAACAGCGTACGTGCTCTTGCATCACTATATGGGCGAGCTCGACGGCGCGTTTCGGTCCTGGGGGTTCGCCCGCGGCGGCACCGGCGCCATCAGTAATGCCATCGCCGAAGCCGCGCGCCATTTCAGCGCCGAGATTAGAACCCAAGTCACCGTCGACCAAGTGATCATCAAAAATGGCCGGGCCACCGGCGTGGTCCTATCCACCGGCGAAGAGATCCAGGCCAAAGTCGTAGTCTCCAGTGTCGATCCCAAACGGACGTTTTTGAAAATGGTCGACAGCCAGCATTTGGACGCGCCGTTCTTGAAGCAAGTGAGCGATTTCAAAATCCGCGGCTCGTCGGCAAAGGTCAATCTTTCCCTCGATGCGTTGCCCGACTTCACCAGCATGCCCGGCAACGGCCCCCATCTCGCCGGCGCGATCTCGATCAGCCCGAGCCTGGACTACATCGAGCGCGCCTACGACGACGCCAAATACGGTGATTACTCGCGCCGCCCCTACATGGACATCATCCTGCCGTCGATGCTCGACCCGTCCATGGCGCCGCCGGGAAAACATGTCATGTCGATCTTCGTGCAGTACGCGCCCTATCATCTGTCCAGCGGCACTTGGCCCGAGAAACGCGAGGCCTTGGGCGACACGGTCATCGATACGTTGAGCGAATACGCGCCGAATATAAAAAATATCATCCTGCATCGCCAAGTGGTCACGCCCTGGGATTTGGAGCAAGAATTTGGCCTCACCGAAGGTAATATTTTTCAGGGCGAGCTGACGCTGGACCAACTTTTCTTTCTAAGACCCCTGCCCGGCTGGGCGAAATATCGCACGCCGATCAAAAATCTCTACATGTGCGGCGCCTGCACCCATCCCGGCGGCGGCGTCATGGCGGCGTCGGGCAGATTGGCGGCGCTGGAGATTTTGAAAAGCTCGCGGCTGTAACCAGACCCAAACGTCCTCGCGCCTACCGGCACAGCGATGGCCCAATCTCCGATCACGGTTTTTTACGACGGCCATTGCGGCCTCTGTCATGGCTTGGTGCGCTTTCTAATCGCCAGAGATCCCGCCGGCAGCAGATTCGACTATGCACCGCTGCAGGGGGAGTATTGCGCCACGGTGATACCTCAAGCGCAACGGCAGCGCTTGCCGGATAGTGTCGTGGTGCGAACTCATGATCGACGATTGCTGGTCAAGTCGGCAGCCGTACTCTACGTTCTCATGCGCATCGGCGGCCCTTGGCACGCGCTTGGAATTGCCTTGAATCGGTTACCGCCGGCGCTACTCGACTTCGCCTATGACGGCATCGCACGGATGCGCCGCCGGCTATTTACGACGCCGACGGCCATTTGTCCCTTGGTTCCGCCCGACCTGCAGCACCGTTTCCATCTTTAGACCGCCTCCCTCGACAGCGTTTTGAATCTTTGACATGGTGATTGAACATTTAGGAACAAAGCAATCATGGGCAACTACGACGCGATCATCATCGGCGCCGGCCATAATGGGCTGGTCACCGCCGCCTATCTGGCCAAAGCGGGAAGAAAAGTTCTCGTTCTCGAACGGCGTGAGGTTGTCGGCGGCATCGCCGCCACGGAAGAAATCTTTCCCGGCTTCAAATTCCCGACGGTCGCCCATCTCGCCAGTGGCTTTGCCAGCGAAGTCAGCGCCGATCTCGAGCTCAAAAGACATGGGTTGGAGCTGTTGCCCCTCGATCCCTTGCTGTTCGCGCCAAGCCTGAGCGGCGAGCCATTGACGATTTCGCGAGATCCAAGCAAAGCGGCCGAAGAGATTGGCCGCCATTCAACAAGCGATGGCAGCAAGTACGCGGCGTTTTGTGCCAGACTCAAGACTATCGCGGCTTTCCTGCGCACTCTTTACGCCCTGACACTGCCTGACAAAGCGAGCCCCGGTGAATTCAACCCGCTGGAGCTGTTGAAGATCGGCTTAAGATTTCACGGCCTCGGCGACAAGGAAGGCCACGAGTTCCTGCGCATTTTGCCGATGAGCATGGCCGATCTGCTGCACGAGTGGTTCGACAACGATTTATTAAAGGCGAGCCTGGCGGCAAGCTCCATGCTCGGCTCCTTCGTCGGACCGCGCCAGCAGGGCACGGCGTTTAACTTGCTGCACCATCAGATCGGTGAATCCAACGGCGCCCTGCGCAGCGCCGGCTTGGTGCGCGGCGGCATCGGCCAACTCGCCGCCGCCCTCGCCCACGCCGCCCAACAACATGGCGCGGAGATTCGCACCAATGCCGAAGTCGTGAAAGTTCTAACTAAACAGAGCGCTGCAAGCGCGGTGGTAATAGCCAACGGCGATGAAATCGCCGCGACGGCCGTCGTCTCCAGCGCCGACGTGAAGCGGACTTTTCTTGAGCTCGTGGAGCCCACCTACTTGGACCCGCATTTCCTGCTGCAAGTGCAAAACATTCGCGCCCGCGGCACGGTGGCGAAGATCAACTTGGCACTGGACGCCCTGCCAAAATTCCAACGGCAGGAATCCCCAGCCCAACTCGGCGGCATCATCCACATCGGCCCGACTATTGATTATCTCGAGCGCGCCGCCGATGACGCCAAGTATGGCCGCTACTCCAAACACCCGTTTTTGGAAATCACCATGCCGTCGATCGGCGATCCGACCCTTGCGCCCGCAGGCAAGCATGTCATGTCGGTGTGGATGCAGTCGGCGCCGTATCACTTGCGCGAGTCAAATTGGCATGACCAGCGCGAGACCTTGGGCGATGCTGTCGTCAACCTGATCGAGGAATACGCGCCCGGATTTCAGAAACTCGATCTTACATCGCCAGGTTCTGACACCGCTTGATTTGGCAGCAGACCTACGGCCTCACCGGCGGCCACCCCTATCACGCCGAGATGGCGTTAGATCAAATCTTCTTCATGCGCCCGGTGCCCGGCTGGGCGCGCTACCGCACGCCCATTGACAACCTCTATCTCTGCGGCTCCGGGACCCACCCCGGCGGCGGCATCACCGGCTTGCCGGGATATTATGCCGCCAAAGAAGTGCTAAAAGATTTGAAACGAGGGAAACGCTAGTCGATTCCTCGCTGATGTGCCACCGGCAAGCAGCCAAGCGCGACCTACTTGGTGCTCCAATCTACCATCTTGTAGACTTTGGTTTATGCGTACGAAGGTAACAAAACGCGGCCAGGTTTCCGTTCCTTCCGAGGTCAGAAAAAAACTTAACATCCGCGCCAACACGACTCTGGAGTGGACAATTGAAGGAAATACCGCGAGAATCATTCCGATACCAGCCGACCCGATCAATGCTTTCAGAGGCTCCGGTCCCAAAGGACAGGTTCAGCGCCTTTTAAAAGAAAGACGGCTGGATCGGCGCCGCCACTATCAACCGTGAAGCAACCCTCCTCCACAAAGACCCTGAATTTCAAAAATTCAAAGAACTCACCCAAGAGTTACTAGCCAAGTAAGAATTGTTCGTTATCGCTTTTCGACATTGCTTAATTTTTTGGGCGTGAAATCCTTTCGCGTCCGTGATAGACGGAAAGCTACTTTTTCGGACCATCTGTAAGGGCTCATCTGATGAAACTTTATCTCGGTCTATTGGAAAGTGGGCGGCCGAATCAAACTAGAATCTTCGGCGAACTGGACGGCCAACTGGTCGACTTGCAGATCGCCTGCGCCGCCTATTTGACTCAGGCCGAAGGCAACCGGGCCAACGCTGACGAACTGGCAAGCTATTATTTCCCTAACACCATCGCCGGCTTTCTCGAATGGGGCGAACCGTCGCGGCAGCTGCTCGGTCAGGTCATGTCCTTCACCAGCAAAGCCGGTCTACACGAGCTGCGCGGCCCCGGCGGCGAAAAAATCGCTTACGAAATGAGCGACGTGCGGCTGTTACCGCCTTTGCCGAATCCCGAAAAAAGTTTCGTCATCGGTTTCTCCGACCGGGCGCGCACTGAAGCGCTGCCGCCTGCGGAAATCCCGACGGGCTATTACAAACTGCCGCAAACTTTCGTCATCTCCGGAGCGCCGGTGGTCTGGCCAAAATTCTCCGAAGAACTCGACGCCGATGGCTGCATCGCCATCGTCATCGGCAAGGCCGGCAAGCGCATCCCGCCGGAAAAGGCCTGGGAACATGTTGCCGGGGCGATGTTGATCGTCGATATCACCGCCCGCGACATCAACAAGCGCGAAGGGCTGACGACCAACAACTTGCTCGGCAAAAATTTCCCGTCGAGCACCGGCGTCTGCCCCGCCATTCTAATCGGCAACGACAAGAAAACTTTTGCTGCGTTGGAAGTCGAGCTTTCGTTGGACGGCGGCGTCAAGCAGAAATTCGCCCTGGGCGACTGCGTGTTCAGCGTCGAGCAGATCGTCGCCCGCTGGTCGATCCTGGGGATCAAGCCAGGGGATTGGTTCGCCATCGGCGCCAGCATGGCGCTCCAAGGTGACCGCTTGCAAAATCCCGTGCCGCTGAAGATCGGTTCGACGATCCGCTGCGCGTCGCCGGCTATCGGCGAACTGTCGCACCCAGTTATTGCCGCGGGAGGTATACGCCGATGAAGCTGGTTACTTTTATCGACGACGACCAGGAAAGAATCGGCGCCATTGTCGATAGCTCGGGCTCAGGCGCGATCGTCGACTTGCACAAAGCTTATGCATCTTATCTGCACGCGGTCGAGAACGCTGCGGGGGCGGATCAGTTGGCCGCTGCCACCCTCGGCAGCGACATGGTCGAATTCTTGAAGCGCGGCGACAAAGCCTTGGCAGCAGCCCGCCTGGCAATTAAACATGCTGCGACCGACGGCGGTAATGGCAACATCGTCGAACGCCAGCGCGTTCGCCTGCTGGCGCCGGTGCCCCGTCCCGGCGCGCTGGTCTCCGCCGGTAAAAACTTTTCCGATCACGTCGCCGAGATGTCGTCTAAAAAAGGTCCGGCGGCGCCTGTCGCTTTTCTTAAACTTCCCGGCTCAGTGATCGGTCCCGATGACGACATACCGCATCCGCCGGAAGTGAAAAATTTGGATTACGAAGTCGAGCTCGCCGTCATCATCGGTAAGCCCTGCGTCGACGTCAGTGAGGAAGAAGCCTTGAACTATGTCGCCGGCTACGCGTCGTTTAACGACATCAGCGCCCGCGACGTCATTCGCGGCGAGAACAAGAGCGGCATCCACCTTATGGGCAAAAGCTTCCCCGGCTTCGCCCCCATGGGGCCCTATCTGGTCACCGCCGATGAGGTCCCCGAGCCGCAAAACTTAAAACTCTGGCTGCGCGTCAACGGCGAGGCGCGCCAAGACTCAAACCTCGGCTACATGATTTTCAAAATCCGCGACATGATCGCCTACTGGTCGCAGATGGGTTTAAATCCCGGCGACGTGCTCACCACCGGCACGCCGCGCGGCGTCGCCGCCGGCCGAAAACCCGATCAAGTACCTTGGTGGCTAAAACCCGGCGACCTGGTCGAAGCCGAAGTCGAAGGACTCGGCTGCTTGCGCAACCGCATCGTCGCGGAATGAGGTCCACGGTTCGATGAATGTCCGATTTCTGTTGGCACTCGCACTCGTCCTCGGCTATTTCCAAACGGCCCAAGCCAATCCATACCTGCCCAAGCCGGGCGAAGCACCGATCAAAGCCCGTGTCGGCACCTGCTCGATCACCGGCACGATCATCCATCTTTCGACGGCACTCGATCACGGTATCTTCGAGAAATATGGCCTGCGCATGGAACATATCGCGTTCCGCGGCAGCGGCGTGACCTTGGCGGCGCTGGGCGCCGACGAGATTCAGTTTCTGACCTGCGCCGCTTCGGCAACCCTGCCCGGCATCGCTACCGGCGCCGAAGCGAAATACATCGGCTCGCAATTGGTCGGCCTGCCCTGGGTCATGCTCGGACGCAAAGAGATTCGCACGCCTTTGGATCTCAAAGGCCGTGCGATTGGCATCACCCGCGCCGGCGATCTAACGCACCGGCTGGCGCTGGAAGTCTTAAAGAAATTCAATCTGTCGCCGCAAGAAGTAAAGCTCCAGCCGGTCGGCGGCAGCGGCCAACTGGAACCGTATAACGCCATGGCCGCGGGCGTCGTCCAGGCGGTGCTGGTCAGCCCGCCGCTGGAAGTGCGAGGCAAGAAGGATGGCTTCAACATCGTCTACAATCTAAAGGAGCTGGGCATACCGTTTGTCTACAGCTCGCTCCACGCAAATAACAAAACCATCGCAACTAAACCTCTGGCGGTGCAGCGCTATGTCGCGGCGATGGCGGAGACGCTGCACTTCACCGAAATGAATCCGACGAAAGCCAAAGCGTCGCTAAGCAAGGTGCTTAAGCTCAACGATGCCGAAGCGCTGCAGTCGGCCTATGACGCCTTCGCCAAGACCATCGCCAACCGCCGCCTGGTCGTGCCGATAAGTTCGATTGAAGAAATGATCGAGCAAGCCCGCGAGGCGGGCACCCAAACCCGCAGGAAAGCCGCCGACATCGTCGACAACCGCTTCGCCGAAGATCTCGCCAGGAGCGGTTTTCTGACTGAATTGTGGGGCAAGGATCTGCCCAAGTGAAACGACGACAGTCAACGATCCGAGCTTCGGGCATCGCGCTGAGGACAGATTGGGCTTTGGCAAGACATAGCTGAGGAGCGAATATGAGCGCTGCGACGAATTCAGTCCTTAAACCCACCGGCCTGGTGCACGGCCACACCGAAGTCCGCTTCCTCGACGACACCATTCCAGTGCTCACGAAAGTCCTGGGGCTCGATCTCCTCGAACGGCGTGATCGTGAAGCGGTGTTGAAACATCCCAACACCGGCTGGAAATTAATCGTCCACGAAGGCGGCGCCGAGGTGAAAGACAAACCCGAGCGCAATCACTATGGCGTGCGCGTGGCCAACAACCTAGAAGTCGACCATGCCTACCAATATCTCCTCGCCAACAAGGAAACCTTGGGCCTCACTAAAGTCGTCAAACGGAAAGAGCGCGCCGGCTCCTACTCGATGTTTTTCGTCGAGCCCGGCGGCAACTATTGGGAGATCGAGTCCTATGAGAATCGCCACAAGGCCGGTCTGCCCTATGAGATCGCCTACCCATGGAAGACCGTGCTCACCGCGGAACGCTTGCCGGGCTGCAGCTACGTGCCGCAGGCAATGACCCATGGCACCATGGAATGCACCGATCTCCAAGCATCGAAAAAGTTTTACCAGCAGGGGCTGGGTCTCGATGTCATCACCCATGTGCCGACCATCGAACCCCATGATGTCAAACATCCAACCACGCCCTGGTATGTCGTGAGCTTGGAAGTACCGCCGAAGAACAAGCACTATCTGACGCCGCTGCAACGTTATACCGTAGCCGTCGAGTCGCCTACTGCACTGGCCGAAGCCCATCGGGAATTCACCGAGCGCCGGGATGAGTTCGGTCTAACATCCATCGAAGCGGTCCAAGACAGCCGCGCCGGCCAGTCCTTTCAAATCTGTGACTTGGACCGCAACTGGTGGGAAGTCGCCTATGTCGAAAACTGACGCTTCTATTCCAGGGGCGACCCGCCCGATCGGTCTGGTCCGACTGACCCTAGTGGCTTTAATCACGCTCGCAGCGCCGTCTTATGCTCAGCCAACCAAACTCACCCGTCATTGCCTACACCTCCACCACAACCAACTTCTCCATCGCCTGGGTCGCCAAGCTCGAAGGCATCTTCCGCAAACATAATCTCGACGTCGAATTGATCTTGATGCAGGGGCCATCGACTTATTTGCCGGCACTGTTGAGCGGCAATATTCACGTCCTCTACGGCGGCGGCACGGCGGTGTCACGCGCCATCGCCAGCGCCGATCCCAACATCATCGTCATCGGCAGCGAGACGCGCTACGTGCCGCTGCGCCTGATGGTCACCCCGTCGATCAAAAGCGCCGCCGATTTGAAAGGCAAAAGACTCGGCGTCGGCCGCGCCGGTCTCGACGAGTACGCGACGCTTTATTACCTGGAGAAAAACAACCTGGTCCCCAATAAAGATGTCGCCCTGATTTACACGACGGGCGGCATCCTTGCCCGTGCCGCGCAGATGAAGCAGGGACTCTACGACGGCATGGCGATTCCGCCGCCCAACGAGATCGAGCTGGAAAAACAGGGTTTTCGCGAACTCGCCTATTTCTTCGATCTGCGCATGTCCTATGCCGGCATCCCGTACACGGTGACGCGCGATTTTCGCGACAAGAATCAGCGCGTGCTCACAGACTTCATGACCGCCATCACCGAGGCGATCCAGCTTTATCGCAAAAATAAGGAGGTCGGTTACCGTTCCATCGTCCAGATCACCCGCCAGAACGATCCGACGGTTTTGGAAAAGACCTATCGCGCCAATTTGCAGCAGTACGACGCCATCCAGGGCTTGCCATTCCCCTGGCAGGACGGTATCGAAAGTATGATCAACGGCTTTCACGCCCGCTTCACACCGGCGCTGGTGAAAAACCGCGACGCTCGCCCCTACCTCGACCCGTCGTTCGTCCAACGAGCAGTCGACCGTTTGGGCCTAGCCAAGAAATAGCTCCGGAGAACCTCATGTCAGATACAGCGAAACCGGCCGTCGAATCCTTGGGCATTATCAAAGGCCACTACGAGTGCAATTACCTCGACCAGACCGTCCCGGTATTGTCGGAATTGCTCGCCCTGGAAGTCGTTGCAAGCGGCAATAAAGAAGTAACAATGAAACATCCCAACACCGACTGGCTGCTGGTCGTTCATGAAAGCGGCGCCGATGTGCCGGACAAACCCTTTCGCAACCACTATGGCGTGCGCGTGAAGAACAACGAGCAGGTCGACCGCGCCTACGATTACTTGATGGCGAAAAAAGAACAGCTAGCATTGAAAAAAGTCATCATGCGCAACGAGCGCGCCGGTTCGTATTCCGTCTTTTTCGTCGAGCCCGGCGGCAACTACTGGGAGATCGAGTCCTACGAGCACCGCCATCAAGCGGGTCTGCCTTACGATGTCTCCTATCCGTGGCAGACCGAACTCAGCGAAGCACAGTTCCCCGGCCGAGGTTACCTGCCGCACGGCTTCACCCATGGCACGATCGAATGCAACGACTGGGCGGCGGCGGTAAAATTCTACAAAGACGGCCTCGGCATGGACGTCATCACCCATGTCCAAACCACCAAACCGCACAACATCAAACATCCGGCGAATTCCTGGTACGTGGTCAGCCTCGAAGTACCGGAGAAAAACCGCAAATATCTATCCCCGCTGCAGCGCTTCACCATCGCCGTCGCCTCCGAGGAGAAACTCCAGGAAGCGCGCGAAAAGTTAAACACGCGGCGAAACGAATTCGCCATCATGGAGATCTGCGACATCCAAAGTATACCGGACGGCCAATCGTTTCTAGTTTGCGACCTAAATAGAAACTGGTGGGAGATCGCCGCTCCGTTCCGTCATTCCCGTGACAACGGGAATCCAGGTTAATTCAAATTCACTGGAGGTCTAAACCATGAACGTCCACCAAATCGACAATAAGAAAACCGCCCTGCTATTCTTCGACATGCTCAACGTCTACTTCCACGGCATCCCGGATGAAAAGCAAAAAGCCTTGAAGCCGGTGGTCGACAACGCCGTGCGTTTGATGAATGCCGCGCGGCAAAACGGCATTCTCATCTACTACGCCATGGCCAATCACCGGCCTGACGGCGAAAGCCGCTATAGGGCGATTACCGACACCGACATGCGCCTGCGTCCCTGGCCAAACGACGATTGTAATCCGACGATTCACGGCGCCACCGAGGGCTCGCGGGAACAAAAGGTTCTCGACGAAATCGCGCCACAGCCGCAGGATTACATTATTCCGAAATACCGCTGGAGCACCTTTCACCAGACTTACTTCGACTTGGCGCTGCGCTCCCGCGGCATCGACACGATCATCATTTCTGGCGGCGCCGTCGACGTCGGCGTCGCCTCGACGGTCTACTCCGCCCGCGACCACGACTACAATCTCGTCATCGTGCGCGACGCGTGCAGCAACTCGCACGACGATTCCATGAAGGCGCTGATGGACACGGTCTTCCCACGGCTGGCCCGGGTGCGCAGCACCGACCAAGTGCTAGGAATGATCCGCGACGGCGCCAAGTAGTCGAGGATTAGAGCCTGCAAGGATTCTTATCGTCGAACGTCTAAGCTACGCAATGGCTACCATTCGAATCTGCGTTGGAGAAAATCGGTCGATGCACGCACTCATGTTATTCCCCCCTTTGAAAAAGAGGGGTCAGCGGGGATTTTTTCAGCGCCACACATCCAAATCCCCATCCATCCCGCCTTTTACCAAAGGGCAAAGCAATCATTTCAAACGATTTCTAAGCAACTCACTGCGAGCATAACGTTCGCAATCGTACTACTAATAACCCTCGTAACGGTGTCATTCGTCCACGCCCAGAACCTGCCCGCCGCCGAGAAGCAAAAGATCGAGTTGCTAATCAAGCGAGTCGGCGATCTCAAAGACGCCAAATTCGTCCGCAACGGCTCCACCCACGAGCCCGCCACCGCCGTGCGCTTCCTGCGCGGCAAGTGGGACGCCAACAAGGCGGATGTCAAATCCGTCCGCGATTTTATCGATAAAGTCGCCACCAAGTCCGGCACCTCCGGCAAGCCCTATCTGATGCGCTATAACGACGGCAAAGAAATCCCCAGCCGCGAGTTTCTCCTGGCAGAGCTCAAAAAACTCGAATCCTAGCGGAGACACTTTCTCTAAGACGAGTTCGTTGAGTCGATCACGCCCATCCAACTTGAGTTCAACGTATTCTGGAACTCCAAGCCAAGTAGCCGTCTGCGCATTACGCGACCCTCGTGGAAGCTGCGCGCTGGTTTCGGCTTGCCGGCGAAGCAGGAGATTCGACCGCTCAATGGCGGCTTGGCGCGATGTTGGACTTTGGTCTCATTAAAGGAGTTATAAATGACGTCGACGCTGAGTAATGGATACGTTTGGCGTCTGACCAAGGGCCAGAGCCCGCCACTGAGTTGCTTGGCGATCTTCGCCGTCGACGTGGCGCCTAACTTGACGTTCGGCCAATCCGTAAAGCGCGCAGGATGAATATGGCGTGCTAACCGAGAATAATCTTCACCCTTCCTGATTCTCCAAAAACCGCTCCGCATCGATCGCCGCCATACAGCCGCTGCCGGCGGCGGTGATCGCTTGGCGGTAGACGTGATCTTGAACGTCGCCGCAGGCGAAGACGCCGGAGACGTTTGTCTTGGAGCCATCGTGAGTAAGTATGTAGCCCGTCGGATCGAGATCTAACTGGCCAGCGAAAAGTTTTGAATTGGGCTCGTGGCCGATGGCGATGAACAGGCCATCGCATTTGAAATCGGAATTCTTGCCGGTTTTCAAATTCTTGAATTTAACTCCGGTGACGCCGCCGGCTTTAGGATCGCCGTAAACTTCTTCCACCGCGGTGTCCCAAACAAAAGAGATTTTCGCATTCTTTTCGGCGCGCTCTTGCATGATCTTCGACGCGCGCAGTTTGTCGCGCCGGTGCACGACCGTCACTTTGCTGGCGAACTTGGTGAGATAAGTCGCCTCTTCCATCGCCGTGTCGCCGCCGCCGACGACGACAAGTTCTTTGTCTTTGAAGAAAAAACCATCGCAGGTGGCGCACGCCGACACGCCATGGCCCATGAGTTTCATTTCCGATTCCAAGCCCAGCAACTTCGCCGTGGCGCCGGTAGCGACAATCAAAGTGTCGCAAGTGTAGAACTCTTTGCTGGCGGTGACTTTGAATGGCCGCTGTTTGAGGTCGACCGCGGTCACGTCGCCGAAAAACGTCTCAGTGCCGAAACGCACAGCCTGCTTCTTAAACTCCTCCATCAATTCGGGACCCATAATGCCTTTGGGGAAGCCGGGGAAATTTTCGACATCGGTGGTGATCGTCAGTTGCCCGCCCGGTTGCGATCCCTCGATGACCAGCGGTTTAAGATTGGCACGGGCGCTGTAGATCGCCGCGGTGAGACCGGCGGCGCCGGAACCAAGAATGATAACACGGTAGTGACTTTGCTTATCCATCCGGTTTCTGTAACATAATTTTTCCAGGGGAGAAAGAAACCAAACCTATGGCACAACTCAGTCACTTGGACGAACAAGGGCGCGCGCGCATGGTCGACGTGAGCGAAAAGGAAGTCACCAGCCGAATCGCCACCGCCTGCGGCACCATTCACATGCTGCCGGAAACCTTGGCGCTGATCCTCGGCGACAAAATCGAAAAGGGCGATGTCTTTTCGGTGGCGCGGGTCGCCGGCATCATGGCGGCGAAAAAAACTTCCGAACTGATTCCCATGTGCCATCCGCTCAACATCACCTCCGTCACAATCGATCTCACCCCGGGGCACAATCCCGCCCGGGTCGACATCGAAGCGTCGGTGCGCGTCAGCGGTAAGACCGGCGTCGAGATGGAAGCCATGACGGCGGTGTCAGTGGCGGGCCTCACCATCTACGACATGTGCAAAGCCGTCGACCGCGAAATGACCATCGGCGAGATCCGCCTGGTCAAAAAGAGCGGCGGCAAAAGCGGCACGTTCATCAGAACGGAGTGATGGAGTGTTGGAGTAGTGGAGTTTTGGGCATTCCGGAACCCTGCACTCCAACACTCCAGTAATCCATCACTGCGAATTCAAACATTGCTCCAATGCTGCAAATATTCCTCAAGCTTAACCGCGATATGCCGATCCGCCGGGGCCATCCGTGGATATTTTCCGGCGCCATCGAGCGCTGCCAAGGCGACGATCAAATCGTCGACGTTGCCGATATCTTCGACAACAAGAAAAACTGGCTCGGCCGCGGCCTTTACAATCCCAAGTCAACGCTGCGCGTGCGCCTGCTCACCTGGAAAAAAGAGACCATCGATCAAGGCTTCTTTGCCAACCGTCTGTTCCAGGCGTTGGCCTTTCGCGCCGAGCAATTGGGCGCGGCCAATAACGCCTACCGGCTGGTCAACGGCGAGGGCGATTTTCTCCCCGGTTTGATCGTCGACCGCTACGCCGACTATTTTGTCTGCCAGTTCTACACCGCGGGCATGGAATTGTTCAAAGAAGAGATCGTTGCCGCGTTGTCGGAGCTTTGTCCAGCGACCGGCATGTTCGAGCGCAGCGAAGGCCGGGTGCGCGAGGAAGAAGGGCTCGAAGCTGCCGTTGGCGTGCTCGCCGGCGAGCCGCCGCCGGAGACCCTCGCCACCCAGGAGAATGGCCATAAATTCCTGGTCGATCTGCGGCGCGGGCAAAAAACCGGCTTCTTTCTCGATCAGCGCGACAGCCGGCAGTTTCTTTCGACCCTGACGCGCGGCCGGTCGGTGCTTAATTGCTTCGCCTACACCGGCGGTTTTTCGGTCTACGCCCATGCCGGCGGCGCCAAGGAAGTCGTCACCTTCGATTCGTCCATGACTGCCTTGGAGCTGGCCGAGAAAAATTTGCAACTGAATGACTACGGCGACGCCTCCGGCGAGGTCATCAAAGGCGATGCCTTCGCGTACTTAAAAGAAACCGACAGCAAATTCGACGTGATCATCCTCGACCCGCCGTCGCTGGCGCACCGGCGCGGCGACCTGGACGCCGCCACCGGCGGTTATAAATTTCTAAACTTGCATGCGCTCAAGCATCTCAATCCCGGCGGCATCCTCTTGACCTTTTCCTGCTCGCAGCATTTGCCACGAGAGCTGTTTCAGAAAGTCATTTTTGGCGCCGCCGTCGATGCCGGTAGAAAAGCTACGATTGTCAAACAACTCGGCCATCCCATCGACCACCCGGTCAGTCTGCACCACCCCGAAGGCGAATACCTCAAAGGATTGGCGTTGCGAGTGATGGATTGACTCGACTTTTCAGTTAGTTGTCACCCTGAGCGAAAGCGAAGGGTCCCGTCTTGAGAATTTTAGCAATATTGACGAATGTCGAGATTTCTCGGCGAAGTCTATCCTGAGCAGGTCGAAGGACCTCTAAACGACAGTGGTGGAGAGTCGTGACGGGTTGACCCCGTCAACACCCCTTTGAGCCCCCGTGCTTACTATGATAGACGAAGCACGCAACCGCGGACCCTCCGGGCGCGTTGACGCTGTGCCGCGAGGTGTTCATGACCCTATCGTACACCATCAAAGAATGGCCCAAGGAAGACCGGCCGCGAGAAAAACTGCTCGCCAAAGGTGCGCCGGCTTTGAGCGAAACCGAGCTTTTGGCGATTATCTTGCGCAATGGCGACGCCGCGAGCGGCAATAGCGCCATCGACCATGCGCGGCTTCTGCTCAGCCAATTTGGCGGACTTAAAGGCATCGACGAGGCGGCGGTCGTCGAACTGTGCAGCATCAAAGGCATCGGCCCGGCTAAAGTCGCCCAGCTCAAAGCTTGCCTGGAAATCGGCAAGCGCATCGGTAGTTTAAAATGGGAAACTGGCCAGCCGCTACACTCCGCCGACGATGTCTTTCAGCATTTCCGCGAAAGCCTCGGCCGGGACAAGCGCGAATCTTTCTACGTCGTCCTGCTCGACAACAAAAACCGCAAGATGCGCGAGGTCAAGATCTCCGAGGGATCGCTCACCGCGTCGCTGGTCCATCCGCGCGAAGTCTACAATCCGGTTATTCGGGAGTCCGCCGCCGGCGTCATTTTCGTGCACAATCACCCGAGCGGCGACCCGGCGCCGAGCCCCGAGGATATCGACATCACCAAACGGTTGAAAGACGTGGGCGACGTCATGGGCGTGCGCGTGCTCGACCATGTCGTGATCGGCCATGACCGCTACTTTAGCTTCAACGAAAAAGGCATGCTCTGATTCGCGGTTCCGACACCAAGTAGTTTTTCGGTCCTCGTAATAGTACGTGCGCCAGCCACTTTGTCATTTCTACCGCAGGGAGAAATCTCTTCCGGTTTTCAGGCGTTGATTCGAATTGACCGGTTACTCCGATGGTTTTGATTGACATCATTACCAACGGCGTTTATCTTGGCGGGACTATCTCACAGCCTCTCTAGATTCGTTATATAACGCATGAGCGCACTTCAACTAGGCAGACCCAAGCGAAGCTTCGCCCCCGGGCCAGGTGTCATTTACACCTTGCTTATCGCCATCGTGCTTGTCGGTGGTTACTTTCTCGTCCCGCGCTTCGAATGGTACAAACCGCAGATCAAGATTACCCCCGATAGTGAAACCCTGGGCCTGGGTACGTTACAGATCGAGGTCACCGAGCAAGGCACCGGGTTAAAATCATTTTCAGCGGTGCTCAATTCCGGCGGCACCGATTATCCACTCGCATCCGAGCAGTACAGCGAACTGACACTGCAAAAAAAGCTCACCGTCGTGCTATCGTCGAAACTCGCCGGCTTGAAGGAAGGTCCGGCGGTGCTGCGGGTCAGTGCCCGCGATAATTCGCTGTGGAACCTGTTTCGCGGCAACGAGACGGCGATTCAGAAGAACCTGACCATCGATATTACGCCGCCGACGCTGGAGATCGTCGCCGACGACCGCTACGTCAACTTTGGCGGTGTCGGCATGATCGTTTACAAGCCTTCGGCAGACACGGTCACGACCGGCATAAAGATCGGCAACTATTTTTTTCCCGGCTATAAAGGCCAGATCGCGAGTCATCCGGAACATTACGTCGCCTTTTTCGCCCATGCCTACAACGTCGGCGAGGATGAACGAGCGGCGCTGGTCGCCACCGATAAAGCCGGCAACACGCGAGAAATGCGGCTTTCCTATACGCTCAAGAACGTCAAATACAAAAAGAGTACCCTGCAGATTTCCGAAGACTTTCTCCGCAACAAAGTCACACCGCTGTTAAACGACGTCGGCGCGCGCCAAGGCAGCCCCAAAGAGATTTTCATCAAAGTGAACAAGGGGCTGCGCAAAGAAAACGAAGACAAGATCAAAGCGATCACCGAAAAATCGTCATCGTCAAGGTTGTGGGATGGCGCTTTCAGCCAGCTCAGCAACTCCAAGGTCGAGGCCAATTTCGCCGACGCGCGCACCTACGTTTACAACAACGAAGAAATCGATCAGGCCTACCATTTGGGCTACGACCTCTCGGTGACCAAACACTATCCAGCCGAAGCGTCGAACCATGGGGTAGTCGCCTTCGTCGGTGATCTGGGAATCTACGGCAACACTGTGATCGTCGATCACGGCCTCGGCTTGTTCACGCTCTATTCGCATCTGAGCTCCATCGACGTCAAAGTCGGCGACAAGGTCAAGCAAGGCCAGCCCATCGGCAAGACCGGGGAGACCGGCTTTGCTGGCGGCGATCACTTGCACTTCGGCGTTTATCTACACGGCCTGGCGATTCTGCCGGTGGAATGGTGGGATCAAAAATGGATCAAGGACAACGTGCAGCCCAAGTTCGACGGCCAGACCGGCGAAGCCACAGCACTAGCACAAGAAAGTAAATCCCCCGCCAAAACGGCGCGTAAACGGCGCCGATAAGTTAAGCGCCAGCGCATTGGCCCGCGCGACAATCCTTATCATCTCGTCTGAAAAAAGTCGGACTTCAACCGCGCCGTTGAATCAGTAGAACAAAGCAAATCAAGGACGCGAGCAGCGGGAATACCGCGATGGCGGTGACCGCGGTGGGCAGGCCGTATTGATCGGCGACGACGCCGGCCAAGAGCGGCGCTAAAAAAGACAGACCCATATTGGCGCCGTAGATGAGCGCCACGATGCTGCCCGAGAGCTGTTGCGGCGCCTCTGACATCGCCGCCGACACGATCACCGGCCGCAGCGCCCAGAGCAGCGCGCCCAAAGCTCCCAAACCGGCAACCAGGACAGCCCCCGAACCCAAGTGCGGGATCGCCACCACCATAGCCACACTCAAGAGCGAAAATAGCACGATCAAATAACGATGGCCGATGCGGTCGGAAACCCAACCGACGAGAGCCGGCGCCACCCCGGCGCAGAGAAACAAGATCGACATGTAAGCGCCAGTGACGGCGGCCGGCAATTTCAAATGCAACGACAGGTACAAAGGCAGAAAAGACGCCAACGCCGTCTGCCCCATTGCGCGCAAGGTCGACACCGCGACTAGCCCACAGACGGTTTTGTTCTTGAGCACGTCATTCCAGATTGCCTTGCGATAGTCGCGGGGGTGCGGCACGGCGAGCGTGCCTTCGGAGCCCGTCAGCGCGTAAATCACACCGACCAATCAACCCGGGAATCGCCCAAAACAACAGCGCGGTGCGCCAATCGAAAAAATTGAGCATCAAGCCGATCGCCAACGGCCCGATGACCTCACCGAGATTGGCGCTGCTATCATGCACGCCAAGAGCGAAAGCTTTCTGGGTGCGATACTTCTCCGACAAAATCGCCAACGACTGGGGATGAAACCAACCGCCGCCAAATCCGCCGAGCCCCATGAAAACCATCAGCAGTGGGAAACTATACGACGCGCTCAAGCCTAACGACGCCAAGCCGATCAAGGCGATACAGCCACCGAGCAACAGATTGCGCCGGCTCGCCAGGTCGGCGAGAAAACCGGAAGGGAAACTAGCCACGCCAGCCATCAACGTGCGGATCGACGCGAGGGCGCCGGCCTGCGACAGGCTCAGTCCCAACGACGCGGTGATCAACGGTAAGATCACGCTGACCACGGCATTGAACAGATGCTCGGTCATATGCGCGGCGCAGTTGGCGGCAAGCCGGCCCCAGTTGGCGACCGGCAAGCTTACAGCTTCAATATTTTCGGCTTTTGACAAACCTTCGTCCTCGGTAGGTTTTTCCAATTTCATATGCTGATTTTGCCGTCGTCGCAAGCTCAGTTCGCCAACTGAAACGAGGACAGCGCCGCGAAGCCGGATCAATCGATCTCTACGTGCTTTCTTCGCGACGAGTGGCCGCGGACGATTCTTAGGGAGGATTTGGCAATGGCGAAGAATTCCGCCAAGGCTTCGATCACCGCGCGATTGGCTGCGCCGTCCCGTGCCGGAGCACGGACCGCGACGCGAAATTCCGATTCTGAGATTTTCTCGACGCCGATATGGCGAGCGTTCGGCTTAACCGTGACCGAAAATTTCCGCGCCATGGCTAAGTCTAGCGCCAATTAGAAGTCGATCAACGTAGAGGTGAAGAAACCCGATTAGCCGGCCTGTTTGTGCACCATCTCGAGCACTTGCTGGTAAGACTTGAGTAAATCGGTCGACGTCACGATGCCGCAGACGGTGCCGTCGTCTTCCACCACCGGCAGGCAATTGATTTTCTTCGAAATAATTTTTGAAACTGCATCGAGGATCGAGGTATGGCGCTTCACCGTGACCGGGTTGCGCGTCATGAATTGATCGAGGGACTTTGACCGTGACTGCCCATTGCGCGCCATCGCCCGTAAAATGTCTCGATCCGAGATGACACCACAAAGCTTACCCTGCATGTCGACCACGATACAGTGGCGAAAGTGGCGGTCCTTCATCAGCCGCACCGCATCGTCAAAACCGTGATGCGTGCTCAAAGTGACCACCTTGGCGATCATCACGTCGGCCACTTCAGTGGGACCGATGACCAAGGAAAGCTCACGAGGTGGCGAGTCTTGGGACGATTTGCCGCTTAGACTTTGAAGCATGGATTACCCTCTCAATTGGCGTAGAGTGCAGACTCTAACGGACGAACGGAAACAATTTTAGCAATTCTCGCACCATGCCCTTGCCGCGCCGGACAGCGACATTCGGCGCAGCCAACTGTCGGCCAAATCAACATAGACTTCCAAGCAGTCCTGCAAGTGGCAGCAAATGCCATGGAAGTGCCGACGAACTCTGTGCAACGCCGCTCGAAGATGTCAACCAACGGTGGGGAAAACCGTCGGGTTGACCGGTCGCGGGCCGGCCCGGGAATTTTCAAACTCAACTATCCCTCGCCGACACCCTGTGCTAAAAAAGTTCTTCGACTGACTAGTTGGAGGTTTTGGAATGACGCTGATTCTCAACAACGGCGATGTGCAGAAATCGCTCAATGTGAAAGATTGTCTGACCGTGATGGAGGAATCTTACCGCGAGCAAGCCGAAAGCCGCGCGGTCAACCGGCCGACGAGTCAATCCTACCTTCCCCATTCGCTGCCGCAACTCGACCTATAACTTCAAGTCGGTCGACGGTGGCGTCGGCAAGTACGGCGTGTTCGCTCTCCGCATCACTTCAACTATTGTCCAAGAACAAGCAGTCAATAATTCCATGCGACTTGAGAAACTGCCCGCTCGCAAACGGACTGTTCATTGGCCTCATCCAGCTCTTCAGCGTGGAGACCGGCGAGCTATTGGCCATCATGCCCGACGGATTGATCCAGCAAACCCGCGTCGGCGTCACCAGCGCGCTCGGCATGAAAGTCATGGCCAGAAAGAATTCGCAGACCTTGGGCCTCATCGGCTCCGGCGGTCAGGCTAAAGCGCATTACCGCTACATGACCGCGGTCATGCCGCTCAAAAAAGTCAAAGTCTTCAGCCCCAACCCGGAACATCGCAAAGCCTTCGTCGCCGAGATGGAAAAGGAAACCGGCGTCGCCGGCGAAGCGGTCGCCAGTCCCGAGGAAGCCGTGCGCGGCTGCGATGTCATTTGCAGCGCGACTAATTCGTCGCGCCCTGTGGTCAAGCTCGATTGGCTTGAAGCCGGCATGCACTACAACTCGATCCGCGAGTTTGAAACCGATCTGGAAGTCTTAAACCACTGCGATCCGATCGCCATCCACACCCAGTTCGGCGGCATCCAGCACTATCAACCGCCGGGAATTATCGAAGACATGCCCGGCGTGCGCCGCGAGAAACCGCGCGATTGGACTAAGTATCCCGAGATCTGCGATCTCATCGCCGGCAAAGTCCCGAGCCGGATCAACGACCAGCAGATTTCCTTCTTCTTAAACAACGTCGGCACCGGCGTCCAGTTCGCCGCCATGGGTTTTTGCGCTTACAAAGCCGCCAAAGAGAACGGCATGGGCCATGAGATTCCCAGCGAGTGGTTTATGCAGGATATCAAGCCCTGAAGGCCGGTCGCCCGGTTTGGCGGGACACGCGAATCATTGCAGATTTTCGGGCTCTAGCTCGCGGTTCGGTTCGCTACGCTTCAAATTTATTCTTCTTGGTATCCCTCACCCGCTGCCTCCAAAAGCATCGCGCCGTCGCGGTCAGCAAAACCTCCTATATCCCCATCAACTTCTTCAACCGCTCGATCACATCCTTCGGTTGCGCCAACACTTCGGTGGCCAGACTCTGAACTTCCTCGCCGGTCGTCGGGTCCAGATCCAATCGTTTCTTCTTGGCCTCGGCGATAAAATCCGGGTCCTTCACCGTCTTGTTAAACGCCTCGCGCAGCATCTTCACCACTTCCGGGCGGATCTTCGGCGGCGCCATATAGGGGCGGTGAAATTCACCCGATGCCAGCAGCGCAGTGGCCAGGCGGCGACCCAACTCCGGTGTTTTGTATTTATCCATCAGTTCGTAAATGGTCGGCACGTTGGCAAGCTTCTCGATCCTCGCTCGGCCGCCTTGAACCAGCTCTCGCGAAAAACCGTTCTTCCGCCAAGTAAGAAATGGCTCGCGGGAAAAATACGCTTCGGTGCTGAGCGAGCGGCAGACAATCTCGCCGCGCTCGACGCCGAGATCGATCTCATTACCGCCCTGATAACCGGATATGACATTGAACTTCGCGCTGACGGTCTCTTCCAAAAGTTTCGGCACGAAGTAGCCCATGTTGCTGAGCCCCGTGGTGCCGCATTTAGGCGGCTCTTTAGCATTGCGCACGTCTTCGATAGTTTTGAACGGCGTGTCGGCGCGCATGTAGAGCACCTGCGGCGACTTGGTCGCGTTGCCGATCCAATTGAATTTCGTCCAGTCGAATTTCACTTCGGCGCGGCTGATCAGTTGCTCAAAATAAAGTCCCGCGTTGATCGCGCCCATCGTCAGACCATCCGGCTTAGCTATGTTGTAAACATAGTTGGCCGCGATCATATGGCCCGCGCCCGGCATGTTCTGCACCAAAACGTTGGGATTGCCCGGCAGATACTTGCCCATGAACAACGCGATCGCGCGCGCGTACAGGTCATAAAGATCGCCGGCGCCGGTGCCGACGATGATGGTCAAGTTCTTTCCCTGGAAGTAGGGGGATTGGCCATGGGACGGATTAGCCAAGAATAAGTTGACGGCCACCAACAACAGGACAAGTCTAAGCCTCATCGATTTATCCTCCGCAGAGTTTATTTAATCTGAACCCTTGAACGAGTCATTGTCTACTCCGATAAGATTTTTTTCATGCGCTCGATGACATCGGGCGGCTGATCCATGATCTCTTGCAGCAGCGCTTGCAGCTCCTCGCCGGTTGAAGGATCCATATCCATACGCCCCTTCTTGGCTTCGGCAATCAGCTCGGGATCCTTCATCGCCCGGGCGTAAGCTTCCCGGAGCACCTTGACTCGGTCCGGCGGCGTTCCCGGCGCAACCAGCATAAAGCGGCCAAACTCAGCGCCGCCGAGCAAAACGTTGGCGAGCCGGCGATTCGATTCAGTGGTTTTGTATTGGTCCATAAGCTCGTAGATCGTCGGCGCCTCGGCGACAACCGGGTCGCGTTTGCGTGCGGTTTGAATGAGATGGCGATCGAAACCTTTCTTATGCCAAGTGTCAAAGGGCTCGCGGCCGAAATGTGGCAAGATGGTGTTGCCGCGGCATTGAATCTCGCCCTTTTCCACCGCCAGGTCGATCTCGTTGCCGCCCGGATAACCCATCACGGTGTTGATCTTCGCGCCAAATACCACGTCCAAAACCCGGTCGAGAACATAGCCGGCGCTGCCGACGCCAGTGCTGCCGCACTTGGGCGCCTCTTTGGCTTTGATGATGTCGCCGATGGTCTTGTACGGCGCGTCCGCGCGCATGTAGAGCAACATATAGTTCTTCTCTTGCGATCCGATGATCGAGAACTTGCGCAAATCGAAGCGCACTTCTTTATGGCCCGATAGCTGCTCTAAATAGACATTGCTGTTAGGCATGACCGTGGCAAGGCCATCGGGCTTAGCCACGCCGTTAACATAATTGAGCGCCACCAGCGAGCCCGCGCCGGGCATATTCTGCACGATGATATCGGGCTGTCCCGGAATATACTTGGGCATTGTCCGGGCTAAAAGCCGTCCCCAGCGATCATAAAAGCCGCCCGCCGTGGCCCCGGTAATAATGCGAATCTGTTTGCCCTTGTAGAAAGGTTCGGCCTGCGCACTGACCCGAACAGCCCAGAGTGCGCTAACCAGCACCATCGCCACAACAACAATTCCCAATCGCCACCGAATTGAATCTGTCAATTTCATCCTTCACCCACTCTCTTTTGTCCGACCTTGAACTTTTGAACCCTTGAACTTTTGAACAAAGTATTTTTACCAAGTCTCCGCGCGCCCGCCTTGCACCCACCAGTTGAGCCGCGGCTCGATGCGCATCTCGTAGCCCTTACCATGTTGTTTGGCGAGATCGTAGCACTTCTTCGCCAGCGCGATATCGACGATGCCCTGGCCGCCTTGGTTCTTGTAGAGAATAATCTGCTTGTCGTTGGTGCGGCCTTTGACTTTTCCGGCGAGCACATCGGAGATCTCCACGACTTTGTCCCAGGTGATCACGCCATCCTGCACCGGCCAATAGATATCGCCTTGCTGGGAATCGATGGCCTGAGCTTTCGATAGCGCGACGATGAAGTCGCAGCGTTTGAGCGTGCCGTCGTCGATCTCCCGGCGCGGCGCGGCGAGATTGCCGCTCTTGACCAGCTCGATGTTGCTGCCGATGACCGAGATAATGTACTGCCCGTCCTCCAGCCACGAGCCGTCGAGCACCGGCACGTTGGTATTGGTCATGCAGAGAATAATGTCGACGTCCTTCGCCGCCAGCTCAGGCTTGTCCACCGGCTGCACCGTCACGCCGGTCTTCGCACTAATCTTCCTGGCGAAGCCTTCGCGGTGCGCCGGCGTCGGGCTATAGACCTTCGCACTGTCGATCTTGCGCATCTCGCACAGCCCGGCAAATGTCGCCCAAGCCTGCTGGCCCGAGCCATAGATGCCGACCCGCCGCGCGTCCTTGCGCGCGAACAGATCCAAACCCGCCAAACTTGTCGCCGGCGTGCGCAGATCGGCCACGCCGGTAAAATCCCGCGGCCGATGCGCCATCACGCCAAGCAGCGAACCGGTGTCGGAATCATAAATCAGCGCCAGCTCAGTCTGATCTGGGATTGAACGGTGGCCGCTTCTGCGTCGTACCCGAAATCGCCTTACGATGCAGCGCCACCTGCGCCCCCACTGCGCCGTAGTTAGCCGACCCGCCAGCATAAATGTTTAACACGGTGTCAAACGTCCCTTCGGCCGACGTTGCGATGCAGATTTAACCGTTTACGCGGCGCGCAGACACCAGACGGTGTTATCATATCGCGCAGCGCATCTTCGGTGATCCGCACTGCATCTTTAATTGGAATCATTTGATCGACATCGTCGGAGTGAAAGAACAAAGCCATCGCGCATCTCCCGAGAGCGAAAACTAACTAGTCGTTAAAATCCGTCTCCCACAGCTTTCTCATCTTCCCCATCTGCTCACCGGTCAACGCCGCCATATCCGGACAGGCCACCGCATCATCAACGTGGGTAGTATTGGAGAATCCGACCAGCACCGCGGCGGTCGTCTGATGCATCAAACCGAAACGGATGGCGGCTTGAGTCAAATCTTTTCCCGCGACGCCGAGGGCGGTTTTCACTTTCTCGGTGCGTTGCAGATCGAGCGGATAGTCGGAGCCGGGCGAGAGGGTCTGGCCGCTGCCGCCACCACCGGCGCTGGGATCGGCGGTCAACGCGCCGGCGGCGAGTATGCGGATGATGAAGGCACCCATGCCTTTGGCGGCGGCGCGCTCCAGGATCAAACCGTAGTCCTGGGCGCTGAAATTCTTCGGCACCGGTTGGCCGGCGCTCGGGATTGAGCAGGTTGTAGTAGCATTGAAAGCCGTGAAACTCGCCGCTGTCGACTAACTCGTGCAGCGCCGGGGTCTCGCCGAGACCGCTGAAACCGAAGAAGCCGACCTTGCCGCGCCCGCGCATCGCTTTAAAACCGTCGATGACGCCGCCTGGGCCGAGCACGTCTTGGGGAGTGAGGCTGAAGCGCTTCTCCATGCCGCGCGCCTGGGTTACGCGGGTGTGCAACTGGACGAAATCGACACGCTCGCGGCCGAGCCGTTCGAGCCCAGCCTCGACGGCGCGGATGGTCGCCGCTTTGATATCGCTCACACAGTCGGCTTCGAGCCGGATCTTGGTCGAGATCGCCGGGTTGACGCCAAGATCTTTGAGGATACGCCCCAAGTTCTCCTCCGACTTGCCCAAGCCGTAGGCGAACGCGGTGTCGAAGAACGTGATACCGGCGTCCAACGCGCGCCGGACCACTTTAACCTGTTCGTCGTAGGGCGCTTTGACCATAAGCACAGCATTGTTGCCGCAGCCAAATCCGATCTCGGATACTTTCACGCCAGTCGTTCCAATCGTTCGATATCGCATGAGCTACCTCCGAAAATTATTCACAATTTCGCCAACAGGGCCACCACCGCTTGCGTGGCGCTCAGGTCCGCCAGACAACCATCGGGCCGCCAATACTCCAGCTCTTCTACCGGATAACGCCCGGTGCCGACAAGTACGCATTTCATGCCGTTGGCGCGGGCGCACTGCAGATCTTTGGGCGTATCGCCGAAGATGACACATTGTGCCGCCGCAATGCTGCGCCCGGTGGCAACCTGCCAGCGCTCTCTGGCGATCGCCGGCAAGTCAGGCCGGTGGTCCGAATCGCTGGCATACGCGCCGCGAGCCAGATAATCCGTCAGCCCAGCCGCTGCCAGTTTCACCTGCGCCGTCGCTTCGAAGTTTCCAGTGACCACGCTGGAGTGAAAATCCGCTGCGGCGTCCAACTGTTGCAACAGAGCAACCGCCCCTGGCAGTGGCCGAATGGTTGTCGCACCGCGCGCCACATGGTCGCGGTAGCTGCTGGCAAGTTGCGAAATGAATTGTTGCCACTGCTCCGGTCCAACGGCAATCTCCACGCCGGATTTCGTAAAGATGTCCATGACGATCAGCGGATCGGTACTGCCATCCGGCACCACAGTGCGGATGTCGCCGGCGAAATCAAAAGTTTTTAGAATCGCGTCGTTGAACGGCAGATAACCATTCTGGGTCCGCGTCAGCGTGCCGTCGATGTCGAAAAGAATCAGTCGTTCCATGGATAGGAGACAGAGAGTCGAGACAGAGACCGCCCCGCCCTCCCTCTTCTCTCAAATCTCTATCGCAATTCTCTGTCGCTGTCTCGCCTCTCTATTTCCCCACAACATTGACATTGCCGGCGCTACGAGATAGAAGTTTTTCGTAAGTTTTGCGCGACTGGCGTCAACGTGGAATCGACCACGAGGGAGCGCAAAGCATTAAGACGGCCGAACGCCTGGGTCTCTTAACGATAGAGATCCAGGTTTTTTTGTGGATGAAGCGCCGTTAGTTTACCGCCGACGCGATTATTTCCACTTCAAATCCTGCCATAGCGTAATAGTTTCGAATGGAGTTGAGGCATGATTAAGCAATATCTCCTGTCCCCCGGCCCGACGCCGATCCCGAACGAAGTGGCCCTAGCGATGGCCGAGACGATGATTCATCATCGCACGCCGCAGTTTAACAAAGTCTTCGACGAAGCCCGCGAGGGGCTGAAAAAACTTTTCGCCACCAAGAACGATGTCCTGATGCTGGCCGCGTCCGGCACCGGCGCCATGGAAGCGTCGGTGGCCAATCTGTTTTCCCCCGGCGACAAGGTTCTGGTCATCAACGGCGGCAAATTCGGCGAGCGCTGGTTGAATATTGCCAACGCCTTCGGCTTGAATCCCATCGAGATGAAAGTCGAGTGGGGCCAGGCGGTCAAAGTCGCCGAGGTCGAAAAGCAACTCAAAGCCCATCCCGACATTCAGGGCGTGATGATCCAAGCCAGCGAAACGTCGACCACGGTGCTCCATCCGGTCAAAGAGATCGCCAAGCTGACCCAAAACGGCCCGCTCTTTTTAGTCGACGGCGTCACCGCCGTCGGCGTCGTGCCGCTGCCGCTCGACGAATGGGGCATCGACGTACTCGTCACCGGCTCGCAAAAGGCGCTCATGCTGCCGCCCGGCTTGGGTTTCATCGCGCTGAGCGACCGCGCTTGGGAGAAAACTAAAACGGCCAAACTGCCGCGTTTTTATTTCGACTTGAATCTCGAACGCAAGAACCAGCAAAAAGGCTCCGGCGCCTTCACGCCGGCGGTGTCGTTAATCTTTGGCGTGCGCGCTTCGCTGGCAATGATCCAGCGCGAAGGGCTGGCCAATGTCTACGCGCGTCACGACCGATTGTGCCGCGCCACCCGCGCCGCCGCGAAAGCATTGGGATTAAAACTGCTCGCCCCCGACAGCCCCAGCCCGGCGGCCACGGGAATTTATTTACCTGAGGGCATCGATGCCGACGCCGTGCTCGAATACCTGCGCGACAAGATGAATGTCGTCCTTGCCGAGGGCCAAGATCAGCTCAAAGGCAAAGCGATCCGCATCGCCCATATCGGCTACATGGGCGGCTTCGACGTGATCACCGCGATCGCCGCGTTGGAGATGGCGCTGAGAAAATTTGGCGCCGAAATCCCGTTGGGCCGGGGCGTCGCCGCGGCACAAGAGGTCTTGCTGGAGGCGCTGCCCTGAAAGCCGAGAATGGAGGATCGAAGTTAGAGGATAGCGAATTGACGCCATCCTCAATCATCGATCCTCGACCCAGAAACTACCCATGGAAGCGAAAATGAAAATCCTAGTCACCGACTCCCTGGCACCCGAAGGCTTGGCGGTTTTTCACAACGCCGAAGGCTTTGAAGTCGATGTAAAAATCGGCCTCGAGCCTGAGGAACTGAAAAAAATCTGCCAATCTACGACGGCTGGGTGATCCGCAGCGGCACCAAGATCACCGCCGAGCTGATCGATGCGGCGACCAATCTGAAGGTCATCGGCCGCGCCGGCGTGGGCTACGAAAATATCGACGCCGACGCCGCCACCCAGCGCGGTATCGTCGTCATGAACACCCCCGGCGGCAACAACGTCACCACCGGCGAGCATACCATTGCGCTGATGATGTCCATGGCGCGCCATATTCCCCAGGCCACAGCCTCGCTCAAAAGCGGCAAGTGGGAGCGCAATAAATTTGTCGGGGTCGAGCTGTGCAACAAAACCATCGGCGTCATCGGCCTCGGCAACGTCGGCCGCATCGTCGCCGAACGCGCCGCCGGATTGATGATGAGAGTGATCGGCTTCGATCCCTTCATCGCACCGGAAAACGTCGCCCGCATGGGCGTCGAGCCCGCCACATTGGAAGAGATCTTCGCCAAGGCCGATTTCATCACCGTGCATGTGCCGCTGACGCCCGATACGCAAGGTTTAATCAACAAAGCCGCCTTCGCCAAGATGAAGACCGGCGTGCGGATTATTAATTGCGCCCGCGGCGGCATCGTCGACGAGCAGGATCTGGCCGACGCCATCAAAGCCGGCAAGGTCGCCGGCGCGGCACTCGATGTCTACGTCGACGAACCGCCCGCCGCCGATCATCCGTTGGTTAAGCTCGATCAAGTCATCACCACGCCGCACTTGGGCGCCTCCACCGACGAGGCCCAGTTGAACGTCGCCATCGCGGTGGCCGAGCAGATGGTCGATTTTCTCGCCAGGGGCGTGGTCCGCTACGCCGTCAACGTGCCGTCGGTGAGCCCGGAACTGCTCGAAGTCTTGCGCCCCTATCTCACGCTGGCGGAAAAGCTCGGCAGCCTGCACACGCAAATGGCCGGCGCCCTGCCCAAGGAAGTTCAAGTCGAGTATCGCGGCGACGTCACCCAGTATAATGTCGCGCCGCTGACCGTGGCCTTGTTGAAGGGGCTTTTGTCGCCGGTGATGGAGTCGGCGGTGAACTACGTCAATGCCCCGGTGATCGCCAAAGAGCGCGGCATCAAGATCCTCGAGTCCAAAGGCGAAGGGGTCGGCGATTTCACCAGCTCCATCGTCGTCAAAGCCAAGAACGGCACGGAAAACCTGGAAGTCGAAGGGGCGATCTTCGGCGCCAAACATCCGCGCATCGTGCGCGTCAACGATTTCTATTTGGAAGCGGTGCCGTCGGGCTATATTCTGATCTTGCAAAACAAAGATGTGCCCGGCGTGGTCGGCGCGGTGGGCACCATTCTCGGCAACAACGGCATCAACATCGCCGGCATGGAGTTGGGCCGCAGCGAACAGGGCGGCAACGCGATTTCATTCACTCACGTCGACGAAAGGGTCTCGAAAAAAGCCATCGACGAGCTCCTGGCCCTGCCGCAGATCGTCTCAGCGGAGCTGGTGAAACTGTGAAAACCAGGCAACGGGCATTAGGCAATAGGCATCAGGAAAAAAATCTTCTTGACTATTGCCTGTTGCCTGATGCCTATTGCCTAAGAAATATGTCAAACGTCGCAATCATCGGTGCCCAATGGGGTGACGAGGGCAAGGGCAAGATCGTCGATCTGTTTACTCACGACGCCGATATCATCGTCCGCTTCCAGGGCGGCAACAACGCCGGCCACACGCTGGTGGTCAACGGCAAAAAGACCATCCTCCACCTGGTCCCTTCCGGCGCGCTCCATCCGAACAAGCTCTGCGTCATCGGCAACGGCGTGGTCGTCGATCCGGAAATCCTGATCGAGGAAATCGACGCCCTCAAAGCCCAGGGCCATCTCCAGAGCGACGAACAGCTGCGCATCAGCGAGCAGGCCCATGTCATCATGCCCTACCACAAGGCCATCGACCTGGCGCGCGAACGGTTGCGCGGCAAAGGCAAGATCGGCACCACCGGCAGAGGCATCGGCCCGGCCTACGAAGACAAGGTCGCGCGCGTCGGCATCCGCTTCATTGACCTGCTGGAAGAGGACACCTTCCGTGAAAAGCTCGAGCGCAACATCGAAGAGAAGAATTTTTACCTAAAAGCGATTCTCCAGGAAAAAGCCCTCGACTTTAACGAGATGCACGACAGGTACGGCCGCTATCGCGAAAAACTCAAAGGCTACGTCACCAACACCGGCCTGTTGCTCGACCAACGCATCCGCGCCGGCAAGCGCGTGCTGTTCGAGGGCGCCCAAGGCACTCTTCTCGACGTCGACCATGGCACTTATCCCTACGTCACTTCATCGAGCACGATCACCGGCGGCGCCTGCTCCGGCTCGGGCGTCGGCCCGCAGCATATTCAGCAAGTGATCGGCATCTCGAAAGCTTATACGACGCGAGTCGGCAGCGGCCCGTTTCCCACGGAACTCGAAGGTCCCGACGGTGAAACTCTTAGAAGAGAGGGCGCGGAGTTCGGCGCCACCACCGGCCGGTCGCGCCGTTGCGGCTGGTTCGACGCGGTCAGCGTGCGCCACGCCGTGCGCATGAATGGTTTGACAGGAGTCGCCTTAACCAAGCTCGATGTGCTGACCGGTTTTAAAAAAATCCCCATTTGCACCGCCTACAGCTATAACGGCCAGACGGTGAGCGAATTCCCCGCCAGCTCAAAAGTCATGGCGGCAGCGCAACCGATCTATGAAGAAATGGACGGCTGGACCGAGCGCCTCGACGATGTAAGAAAGTTTTCCGACCTGCCGGCCACGGCGCAGAAATATGTCCAGCGCATCGAGGCAGTGATCGGCACCGAGATTATCCTGGTCTCGGTCGGCCCCGGCCGCGAGCAGACCATCGTTCTTAGAAATCCCTTCGATCGGTAAAGACAAGGCGGGCTTTGCCGCTGCCCACACCGCGCGCCATTCTCGTTTTCCACATCGCACGCAGAGAAAATAATTCTCTGGACTGCCAAGATTGACCTTGAATAGCCCACTGCCCCGTGTTTATTATGTCCACCATTAGACCTGCACATGGAGGACTTTATGGACGGTGAAGCCAGCAGCAAAGAAAAATTGGCCAGCGATTTGAAGAATCTCGTCGCCGACGCCGAGGAACTGCTAAAAGCCACGGCCAGCCAGGCCGGCGACAAGATCGGCGTGGCGCGCCAGAAAATCGAGCAGAGCTTGATCGAGGGCAAGAAAGCCTTAGCCGACGCCGAAAAAACCATCGTTGAGAAATCCAAAGAAGCCGCGGATATCGCCGACGACTATGTCCGCGAGAATCCCTGGAGCGCCATCGGCATCGCCGCCGGAGTTGGCCTCGTGCTCGGGCTCTTGATCCGCGGCAAATAACTCCCGCCCATGTTCGACAGTGGCAGCCGTCCGGGCGAGGGTAACTCGCCCGGCATAATATACTCGCTGAAAGCGCTCGGCGCGACGTTAGCGTCGGCCTTTCACACCCGCGTCGAACTGTTCGTCACCGAGCTCGAGGAAGAACGCGAGCGGCTCAAGCAGACCCTGATCTTCACCCTGTTGCTGGTGTTCGGCCTCAGCATGGGGTTCATTCTCCTGACGATCTTTCTGGTCGCGCTGTTTTGGCAGAACGGCTGGATCGGCGCCATCGGCTCTCTGGCTTTCCTCTACTTGGGCGTCGCGGTATTCGCCGCGGTCAAATTGCGCGAGGTATTTTTCACGCGCCCCGGACTGTTCTCTGCGACGGTGGCGGAACTGGGCAAAGATCGCGACCGCCTCAAAGTTTAAAACCATGGCCAACCGCCTCGAAGACGTCGTCCGGCGCAAGCAAGCCTTGATCGACAAAGCCGCTCACGAGCGCACCGAGATAGCCCGCAATTACGCCAATCTGAAATCGCCCTTCGATATGAGTTCGACGGTTTTGGGACTCGGCCGCGCGCTCAAAACCCACCCCATCGTCGCCGCCGGCCTCTCCAGTTTTCTCGTCAGCGGCTACGCCGGCAAAGTACTCCGATCCGCCAGCGATGCGCTGCGACTCTGGAAGCTCGCCCTGCCCATCTGGAGCTGGTGGCGTAAACGCCGCAAAAAATAGCACCGCCCATCAACACACTTCGGAAGTTTTCACCGCAGAGACGCTGAGGACACAGAGAAAATATTAGACAGAATTCCTCGGCGAACTCTGCGCCTCCGCGATGACTCTCCGAATCTTGAATCCGAAATAACGATTGGAACTTTTTGAACGGCTGGAACCAATGGAACCAGCGCGACAATAGCCGCGCGCTACTCCGTCCTCGCCCGCTCAACTTTTCGTGAATCCGCCGCCCCTTTCATCGTCACCCCATCCCAGGTGATCGCCTGGACGACGCCGAGAGCGCTTTGCGTGCGCAGCGCGTGGCCGCGTTTTTCTAAATCCTTTTTCGCCTCCGCCGCGACGCCGGCTTCGACCCCCATCCGATCCGGCATCCATTGGTGGTGGATGCGCGCCGACTCGACAGCGGCGGCCACCGGCATCTTGAATTCGAGAATATTGAGGATGGTCTGCAAGGTCGCGTTGATAATGCGCGGCCCACCCGAGGCGCCGACGACGATCTCGGGCCGCCCGTTGTTCAGGACAATCGTCGGCGACATACTGCTGAGCGGCCGCTTGTTGGGCTGGAGCGAGTTGGCCTGGTTACCGATCAAGCCGTAGACATTGCCGGTCTCGCCATGAATGGCGAAATCGTCGATCTCATTGTTGAGCACGATACCCGCCTTGGGCACGAGCAGTTTCGAGCCGAAGCGCGTGTTGACGGTCTGTGTGCAGGCCACCGCGTTGCCGTCCCGGTCGATGACGCTGAAATGCGTCGTGCTGCCTTTCTCGCCGTTGTAGTTGTAGTAACCATAGTAGGTCGGCGCATGGGTTTTATCCGGCGTAATCCGGCCGCGCACCCAGGTCGCGTAGCTTTTGTCCGTCAGTTTGCGGATCGGCACATGGACGAAGTCGGGATCGCCCAAATATTCAGCCCGATCGGCAAACGCATGCTTCATAGATTCGCCGAGCAAGTGCAGATAGGGCGCCGCATTATGTTTGAACTCGTCGAATTTATAGCCTTCCACGACATTGAGCATCTGCAACAGCGCGACGCCGCCCGAACTCGGCGGCGGCATAGTAATTACCGTGCGACCCCGGTAGCTGCCGACCAGCGGCTCGCGCCACACCGCTTGGTAGTTTTTTAGATCGTCGAGGGTCATGACACCGCCCTCTTTTTTGACCATGTCGACGATCGCCTCGGCGATCCAGCCGCGGTAAAAAACTTCGCCGCCCTGCTGGGCCAGCGCCTTGATCGTCGCCGCCAGTTGCGGTTGGCGGATCTGCTCGCCTTCCTTGGGCACTTCCCCGTTGGGCATGTAGATGCGCGCGAGATCGGCGAAGCGCTTCAGGTTGTTTACGCCGCGCTCGATGGCGATCCGCAACGTCGCATCGAGGGGAAATCCTTCGCTGGCTAATTTGATTGCCGGCGCCGCCAACACCGCCAGCGGCAGCGTGCCGAACTTCTTATGCGCCTCGATCAATCCCGCCGCCTCGCCGGGTACGCCCACCGCCAGCGGCCCCGTCAGACTCGCCGCCGCCACCGGCTTGCCGTCTTTCATATACAACTCGCGACGCGACGCTGCCGGCGCGGTCTCACGGAAATCGAGAGCGAATGATTTTTTGTCTTTGGCGCGGTAGATCACCATGAAGCCGCCGCCGCCCAACCCCGACGATGCCTGATCGACGACGGATAATGCCAGCGCCGTGGCGATCGCCGCGTCGATCGCATTGCCGCCGCGCTTGAGAATCTCCATACCGGCCTGGCTCGCCTGCTCGCTGTCGGCCACCACAAGTCCGGAGCTGGCTTGCTGCGTCCGCGCCGAGACCTCCGCGGCAACGAAGCTAACAGATAGAGAGGAAACAGAAAAAAATCCTCGACCGGAGTAAGAAGCGCATATCGATCGGGTTTAATGCTTTGCCTGCGCGTTTGCAATCAGCAGCGGCCTGAATGAGAAATCCTGTCCAAAGGACACCAAGAGCACGATATTCGGAGAAATAATTTTCCGAAGCCTTCGTGTCCTTCGTGACCTTGTGGTAAAAACTCTTTCCCATTGGGTTGCGGCTGTGCCGTGCTGGGTTCTTTGCCGCCAATCTCCGATTCCGAGTTGTGAACACAATCCCTCCCTTGCCAATCGCCAACGGCTATTTCATATTGATTTTGACCCGCGAACGTTTCGACAGTCGAAACAAATCCATGCAAACCGTCCTCGGTCCATTTCATCCCGATCTTGAAAATGCTCTCGTCGAAGCGATTGCCAGACATAAAGACTACCGACCTGCTCTGCCCGCTGTTAATCCTGGTGCCGTCCGATTTCCTCCGCCGTCGACTGAAAATACTCTTGAGCCGCGAGCGGGGCTTGGCGCTGCTCAACGTGCAGTTGCTGACGTTTCACCAGTTGTCGTTACGGCTGAATGTCGAATCCGGCAGCGTGCCGACGGAATTGCATAGCGATCTCTTCCACGAAGAAGCGTTGCGTCAGATCATCCGCACCGGCCAACCCGGCGCCGAGCCCTTTGCCGGCATCGAAGATCGCGCCGGCGGCTGTGCCGCACTTTGGCAGACCCTGCGCGATCTGCGCGACGGTCTGGTCGATCCGGCGCTGGCGCTGGTGGCGCTCAGCGAGGGACATTTCAGCCAGCCCGCCAGCGAGCGCACGGCGCAGCTGCTGGCGTTGTCTGCAAACCTTGCGCCATTTCTGTGACGATCAGGGGATTCGAGATCTTTCCGATCTCGATCGCCGCGCCACCGAACAGGCGCCGGCGTCGCCGTTTCTCCAACAGTTCACCGAGATTTTTTACTACGGCTTTTACGATTTGACGCAGATTCAACTGGATTTTTTTCTGGCGGTGGCAGGCAACTATCCGACCAAGTTGTTCTTTCCGCTGCTCCCCGCCAAACCGAGCCATGACGCCTGGACGTTCGCCGCACGCTTTTACGAGCGCTACGTCCAAGGACACACAAGTGATTCAGTGGGTGATGCGGAATCGAACAGCACTCTGCCCACCGGCGCCCGCCTGTTTGACGGCGACAAGAGCAGAAGCTATGCGAAAGCCAACAAAAAGTGGCACTGCACAATCGTCAATACCTTCGGCATCCAGGACGAAGTCGCAACGACGGCAAAAGAAATCCTGCGGCTGGTCGAGGTTGGTCAGTTGGCATTTCATGAGATCGGCGTGGTGGTGCGCGGTTTGGACGTCCTACGGCAGGGTCATTCGCGACGGCTTTGCCCAACATCGCATCCCACTTGCCGGCCGCCTTGAAGAACCGCTGGTGCTGTTTCCGCTGACCAAGGCGGTCATCCTGCTGCTCAAGTCTGCCGGCCAAAGACTTCTTGCGCAGCCAAGTGATCGACTTGCTGTCGTCGCCCTATTTTCAGCTTTACAAACTCGCCGCTGACCCCGCTCACGCGCGCCCGGATCTCTGGGACTTGGCGACCCGCGAGCTGGCGATTTGTCAAGGCGTTAGCGAATGGCGCCGGCTGCGCCGTTTCACCCAGCGCGATTTGTTACTGCGGCAAATTTCCGACGACGACGAAGCGCGGGTGATCCGCATTGCCGCGGCGCAGTTGCTCTCCCTCGCCGATGTCGTCGATGCGCTGATTGCCGATCTCGCCGCACTGCCCAACCAAGCGACTTGGCAGGACTTCAGCACGAGATGGAAGGCTTTGCTGGAAAAATATCTGGGCATCTCGTCCATAGACGAGGCTGGAACAGGCGAAGCGTCGGTGAATAATGCAATTCTGGAAGTCCTGGACCAGCTCGGCGGTCTCGATAAAATCCATGACAACGTCAGCCTCGACGATTTCAGCCATACCTTCGAGCACTGGCTCGAACGCACCACGGTGACCGAAGACCGGCGCAACCGCGACGGCGTCATGGTGCTCGGCGCCACCGCTGCCCGCGGCCTTTGCTTCCGGGCTTTGTTCGTTCTCGGCATGAACGAAGGCGTGTTCCCGCGCACCATCCGCGAGGACGCCTTTCTGCGCGACCGCGACCGCGAAGTCTTGGAAACCGACCTGGGCTACAAGGTCAACCGGAAACTCACCGGCTACGACGAAGAGAAACTGCTGTTCACCCTCCTCGTCGGCGCCGGCCGCGAGCGGTTCTACTGCTCGTACCAACGCGCCGACGACAATGGCCGGGCGCTGGCGCCGTCGTGGTATGTCGAAGAACTGAAGCAAGCCCAAGTCAGCCAAGGAGTTGAGTGTGAAATCGTCACCATCCCGCGCAGCCTGATCGAAAAAGCCACTACGGCGCCCTTCGACCGCCAAGACTTGCTGTTGCCGGGCGAGCTCGCTGTGCGGCTAACCTTGCAGAACCAAGATCCAACCTCGTTGATCGAAGCCACCGGCAATCTGCCGGCGCTCTACCGGGAGGGACGCAAGATCGTCAGCGAGACTCGATCGCTCCGGCGATCGCTTGTTGGCCTACGATGGGTTGGTCGGCGAACTCGCCGCTCACTGGAAACGTTTCGCCGAGCGCGGCTTATCACCGACGGCGTTGGAAACCTACGCGCGTTGCCCGTTCCAATTTTTTGCCCGTCATGTGCTTGGCTTACAGCCGCTCGAACGACCCGAAGAAATCCTCGGTCCCAATGCCGCCGAGTTCGGTGAGTTGGGCCATGAAATTCTCAACAGCTTTTATGCCGCGTTGATGGAGGGCGGCTATTTTACCGGCAACACGCCAGCAATGAATATAGAAAACACGCTGTCGGCGATCGCGAACCAGGCTTTCGCCGACTACGAGGCGAACAATCCGGTGGGCTATCCGTTGGCCTGGGAAACGTTGAAAGAGGGTTTAATTCAATTGCTGCGCCAGGTGACCGACGAGGATCTCAATGAACTTTCGAGCTCGGGTTTCGCCCCGGTGAGTCTGGAAACCGACATGGCGCGAAGCTTGCCGGATGACTGGCCCGATAGTTTGAAGGGCCTGACTATTCGTGGCCGCATGGACCGCATTGATCGTAACTTGGGCAACGAGCGCGACGGCAACGCGCTGCGGGTCATCGACTACAAATTCAAGTTTGGCGCCGCACCGGCGACTCAAGACAAAAACCTTGTGCGCGCCGCCCTGCGCGGCGAGCGCTTGCAGCCGCCTTTCTATTATTTGTTAGCCCAGGCGTGGTCCGAACGCCAGGACGGCAAGCCCGCCCCGGCCATCGAAGCGGATTTTTATTACATCGCTCAGCGCTGGCCCGACGGCCCGCTGGTTACAGCGCCCTACGATCGCGACGGTTTGAGCGGCAACCTCGGCGCCGCCACCAAAGAGACCATCGAGTATCTAGCGAATGGCGTGCGCCAGGGTCGGTACTTCATCCACCGCGGCGAGTACTGCGGCCGCTGCGATTTCGCCACTATCTGCCGCAAGAATCATCCACCGAGCTTGTGGCGCGCCGAGAACGATCCACTGACCGACGCGCATTACGCTTTGCGCGCCAAAGATCCGAAGAAACTATGAGCCCAGCGACGGAAAACATCGCACTGCCCGACGCCCGCGATCGCCAAGTAGCGGTGGGCACCTTCGACCGAAATCTGGTGGTCACGGCCGGCGCCGGCACCGGCAAAACAACCTTGCTGGTGGACCGGCTGGCGCACTTGATCTTGCGCAATCCCCAACCGCTCAAGGTCACCGAGATCGTCGCCTTGACCTTTACCAACAAAGCCGCCGATGAAATGAAGTTGCGGTTGCGCGAACTCTTGCAGGCCTACTTAGCCGTCGAGCTCGACCGCCAACCCGCCGGCGAGGTAGACAAGAAAACTTTCCACGCTGTCGAAGACATCATCGCGCTCTACCAACTTTCCAAGGATGAAATGGACTCGCGCATCCGTGAGGCACTGCGAAATTTAGAACGCAGCGACATCGGCACGATCCATAGCTTCGCCGCCAATTTGCTGCGCCTCTATCCCATCGAAGCCGGTGTTGATCCGCAATTTCGCGAAGACGACGGCACGCAATTCGATCGGCTATTCGACGAGCAATGGGACGCCTGGCTCGATCAAGAACTGGCCTTAGGCAGCCCCCACGCCGACGAATGGCGCAAAGTGCTCGCGCGCTGCCAGCTCGATCAAATCAAAGCTCTCGCTATATCGCTGGCAGCGGAAACCGTGAACCTCGACCAAGATCCAACGAATACCAACGAAATCGCCGCGCCGCTGCGCGCTTGGCTCGGCAAATTAGCCGCGCAAGCCGCGGCCTTGGACGCGCGCTATCGGGAAGACCGGATGAATGAAAAACTCGTGCGCGCCGCCCACGCGGTGATCTACGAGTTTGAAAAATCCGGCCGGCGCTCGGCGGACTTGGCCGAGTGCTACGCGCTCCTGGCGGAAAAATCGGTCAGCCGCGACCTCAATGGCTGGTCTGCGGAAGATATCGCTGCGGCGCAAAAGCTAGTCCGCGCCGCCAAAGGCCTGGCCGGCGTCGACGGCGAGTTCACCGCATTGCTCTGGCGATTGCTCGTTCCCTACGCCAGCGCCTTTCGCGAGCGCTTCCTGCGCGACGGCCATATCTCATTCGACGGCTTGTTAGTTCGCGCCCGCAACCTGATGCGCGACCACAAGCGGGTGCGCGCCGAACTCAAACGCCGCTACCGGACGATCTTGATCGACGAGTTTCAGGACACCGACCCGATCCAGTACGAGATTCTTCTCTATTTGGCCGAACAGGCCAATCAGAGCGTGTCGGAGTGGCGCAAAGTTAGATTGGAACCCGGCAAACTATTCGTGGTCGGCGACCCGAAACAATCGATCTATGCTTTCCGCCGCGCCGACATCGAGGCCTATTTGGAAGTGGTAGAAAAAATCATCTTGGCACAAGACGGCATCGAGTGCCGGCTAACGACTAACTTCCGCAGCGACGGCGCCATCCTCGACGTCGTCAACGGCGCCTTTGAACAATTGATCCAAACCCGAGAGGCGTTACAGCCGCCCTATATCGCTATCCAGCCCGCGCCCGGCCGCGCGAGCCTCTCAGGCCCGCTGGCGAAACTCTCGGTCAGAAAAATCATCGCCGCCTGACGATCAGACCGATGCCGAAACCGCCCGGCGCATCGAAGGCGAGAGCTTGGCGCGCTGGTTGAAAGAGTCTGTGTTGGGTAAAGCGCAGATTCTCAACCCGCGCGGCGAGACCGTCTACGCCCAGCCGAAAGACGTCGCCATCTCTGATGCGCAAGCTGACCGACATCCACGACTATTTGGAACCGTTACGCCGCCAGGGCATTCGCTACGTGGTCGAAGGCGAGCGCCATTTCTACGCCGCCAAAGAAATCATCGACGCGGTCAATCTGCTGCGCGCGGTGGAGAACCCCTACGACCGCTTGGCCCTAGTCGGCGTGCTGCGTTCGCCCTTGGGCGGGCTCACCGACTTGCAGATTTACCAGCTGCACCGGCAAAACCGGCTCGACTATCGCGACGCCGCCAAACTCGACGTCGAAGAGTTTCCAGCAACGCTCGCTCAACTCTATCAGGCGCTGGCCAGGCTCAACGAGGAAACCAGAACCCTGCCCATCGGCGCCGCCGTCGATCGGGTATTTTCCACTCTGCCGGTGGAGCTGCTCGCCGCCTGCCATTTCCACGGCGAGCAGGCGGTGGCCAACTTAGCCAAGCTGCGCCAGCAAGCCGAACAGCTCGGCCGCGAGGGATTGACCACGCTCAAACAAGCGATCCGCCAGCTCGAACAGCGCGTCCTCGACGTCAAGGACGAAGGCGAAAGCGTGCTCGCCGAAGAAAACCTCGACGCCGTGCGCATCATGAGCATCCATAAGGCCAAAGGCTTGGAGTTCCCCATCGTCATCCTGGCCGGCTGCCAGACCGGCACCGAAGGACGCCATAGCGCCGAAGCCGAGTCGACCTTCGATTGGTCCACCGGACTCACCGGCACGCGCATCGGCCAGATCGCCGATCTCGCCGGCCTCTACATCGCCGAGAAAAACCGCTTGAGAAATGCCGAAGAACAAAAACGGCTGCTCTACGTCGCCATGACGAGAGCGCGAGAACATCTAGTCATCTCCTGCGCACCGAGCGGCCGGCGTTCCAGCGGCAGCTTTCAGGCCATGCTCGACACAACGCTGGGCGACAGCATCGCCGGCGCCGAATCCTCAACCCGGGTCGCCCTCGGCAAAGGTATGGTCGAGATCGAAGTCGTCAATCAGAGTCTCAGCGCCCCCAGCCACGCGCCGGCCAAAGCCAAACGCTCCAAAAAAAAGCCCAACTGGAAACCCTATGTCGACGATTGGGCGCGCCGGACGGCGATCTATGAAAAGGCGCAACAGACCACGCCATTTCTCACGCCGACCCTGCTCAAGCGCCAGGAAGAAGCGAGCACCGAAGCCGGCGATAGACTGACCATCCAACCACCGCGAAAGACCCCGGCGCTGGTGGTCGGCGATCTGACGCACCGATTTTTGCAGACCTGGCAGTTCGGCGGTGAGACAGCGAATCTCGATGAGCAATTGCGCAGCTTTCATCGACGGCGCTCTGCCGGCGGAATTCGTTTCACACCGCGCTGAGATCGAAACCGAGCTGCACGAAATTTTGGATAATTATTTCCGCTCAAAAGTCTACGGCGAACTCGCCGGCGCCAAGATCCTCGGCCGCGAAGTGCCGCTCACTCATGCCATGGAACGGATCAGATCATGGAAGGTGTCATCGATCTCATCTACGAGAAAAACGGCTTGCTTTACCTGGCCGACTATAAGACAGATAGAATTAAACGAAATGAATTACGCATCGGCGCCGAGCGCTATCGCCAGCAGGCGGAGATTTATATCGAGGCGGCACGAAAAGGCCTCGGGCGCCAAGTGGCGGCGTTTAAATTAATCTTTCTGCGCCTGGGCGAATCGATTGATGTCGGCACGCAAGCCAATGAAGAATTGACGCTGTTCTAAGTATCGGCGGCGAATCACAGGATAGAGCAAATATGAAAATATTTTACTTCGACATCGAAACCGTACCGACGGACAAAGCCTTGCAGGAAAACGGCTTGCTCGATGAGCAAATCAAACTTGACGAAGCGGAGATCATCAAAAAACTAAGCCTGTCCGCCGCCACGGCAAAAATTATTTGCCTGTGCTACGCCTTTGAGCCGTCGGTCAGCGGGACTATCGAAGTCTTGCAGGGCGAAGAGACCGACATCATCAAAGGCTTCTGGAAGATCGTCCCCGACTGCAATCTCTTCGTCGGCCATAACATCTTGGACTTCGACATGCGCTTCATCTACCAGCGCTCGGTGATCCACCAGATCAAACCCAGCCGCGATATCCCCTTCACCCGCTTCCGCAACGCGCCGATCTACGACACCATGCAAGAGTGGAGCAAATGGGGCCGCGAACACGCCAGCCTCGATTCGCTATCGAAAGTCCTCGGCATCCCGTCACCGAAGGAAAATCTCGACGGCTCCAAAGTCTACCCCTACTACCGCGCCGGCAAACTCCCCGAGATCATCGAATACTGCAAACGGGATGTCGAATCGGTGCGGCAGGTTTACAAGCGGCTGACGTTTACGAAATAGCGCCAAGTCTGGCGTAGGGGACGAGCGGCGCTCGCCCATCTGAAAGAAAAATTGTTTTTACCACAGAGGATAATTCATTTCATAACCCATCTGTGGGCTCTGGGTGAATTATCTTTGGCATCTTAAGACGAGAATCCTCGAACCGTTCTTCGCCATGCACTTTTCGGAGGAGGCAGCCAACGTCTGGAAATGTCCCGTGCTCAAATAATGCCGCCTATCTAGCGGTTCAACGTATAGAGAAAGAGAACTGGGCCAGATCTTGCAATCACACATTATCGCAATGCAAGACATGACCCGCCACCGCGCCGACCTCACCCGACCGTTCTGCTGTTAACAAAAAACACGCGCTGATTAAAAGTCTGGTTCTAGCGTTAAAAACAGGCTATCCTTCCTCGCGTGGTGCAATACCTCTTCACGGAATATTTCGAGAGAGAGGTTCTACGCAAGCGTTCGTATTTGAAAAAGGAATGGTGCATACGAGTTGTAGAGGGGCCGTTAAGAAGTGAACCTCAGGAGATGAACCGTTATCGGTTTTGGGGTAGAATCGACGAGCTAGAGGGAAGAGTTCTGAGAGTCATCACTTTAGAGGACAAGGTCACTATTCACAACGCTTTTCCGGATCGAGGATTTAAACCATGAAACTCAACTACTACGCCGATACGGACTCGCTGTATATCGATCTCTCGGAGCGCCCAAGTACCGAAAGCCGAGAGATTTCGGAAGGCGTCGTTCTCGACTACGACAGCGCGGGCAATTTGGTAGGGATAGACATCGACAATGCCAGCCTAAAAGTAGATCTCAAAAAGCTTACGCTGAGTAAGTTGCCAGGTATCGTACAAACTGACTCGGCCTAACCGATGGACTTGGGCGGCATTTGGAGTCTACCTGCCATGTAGTTCGCTCTAGTGACAATCGGAAATATGCTTAGCCGCTAAAATTCGAGGTCATTCGCAAGGGCTATTTGACTCCGATTTCGCTAGACTATAAGTTGATCGGGTAATTCGCCTGGGCTTGCTTGAGCATTTTTTTCTCGTGCCAAGTCGCAGAGTCAAACAACCAACAATTTCTTAAGGAGGCATTATGGATCATCCCGCTGAGCAAGCATTTCAGGAACCGACGGATAATAAGACCCGGGCAGGCTATGGAAAATTTCTCCGGCCAAACACGCCTTACGACAACTACATGGAGTCGCAGGGTATTCCGATCTATCGTGACATCGGCGTGCGCCGCGTACAGGATTTGCCGCGCAAGCCGTGGAAACGCATGGGCGGCAACGGCACCTTTATTCAGCTACTGGGCACCGAAGGTTTGTGGGGCTGCTACGTTGTTGAGGTTCCCGGCGCCGGCGCGTTGAATCCCGAAAAGCATTTGTACGAAGAACAATACCTCGTCGTCGACGGCCGCGGCACCACGGAAGTGTGGATCGACGGCAATCCGAAGAAGATCACCTTCGAGTGGCAAAAAGGTTCGATGTTTGCCATTCCAATGAACGCGACCCACCGAATTGTTAACGCGACTTCCAGCCCGGCGCTCTTATTGGGCGGCACCACGGCGCCGAACGTTATGAATAATTTCGGCAACGACGATTTTATTTTCAATTGCCCCTATCACTTCAAAGATCGTTTCGATCCGAGCGACGATTATTACAAGTACAAAGAAGAAGTGACACCCGATCCGCTGCGCGGTCTCGCCATGCGCCAGACCAACATCATTCCCGACGTGATGTCCTGCGAATTGCCGATGGATAACCGGCGCTCGCCGGGTTACCGGCGTATCGAGCCGCACATGGCTGGCCAGCAATTCTACATGTGGATCGGCCAGCATGAAACCGGCCGTTACTCGAAGGCGCATGCGCATGGCTCCGCCGCCGTGCTAATTTGCCTCAGCGGCAAAGGATATACCTACACCTGGCCGTCAGAATTAGGCATGCACCCCTGGGAAAAAGGCACGACGGAAAAAATTAGACGACAGGACTATGAACCGGTGGGCATGGTCAGCGCCGCGCCGATGAGCGGCAATTGGTTCCACGCTCACTTTGGCGCCAGCAAAGAGCCGCTGCGTCTCACGGCCTGGTTCGGTCCCAACGCGCCTGGGCGCGATCGCGGCAAGCCCGGCGAAAAGGGCATCGACTACGGCGCCATCGACTTGAAAGACGGCGGCACCGCGATCCCGTACAACGAAGAAGATCCGTACCTGCGTAAAGAATTCGAGGAAACCCTCGAAAAGGTCGGCGCCAAATCGCGCATGGAACCCGATCTTTACAAGAACTCTTACTAAATTCGTCTCGCATCCAGCGCCTGGGGTCTAGGGTTTGGCTTGACGCCAGACTCTAGACTCTCGACGCCGAACCAATTTAAACCCGTAAGGATTTCCATGGCCACCGCACCTAGAGGTTCGTTTTCCAATGCCAACCGCCACATGCAGGATGAAGAAAACCTACGGCTCACCAGCGTCGGCGTCGACATTGGATCGTCGACCTCCCATCTGGTTTTCTCTCGCCTCGAACTGACCCTCGAAGGGTCGCGCTACCGGGTGACCAAGCGCGAGGTTATAAATGAATCGCAAATCCTCCTGACGCCCTACGTCGATGACACGAGAATCGATGTCGAAGCATTGGGCAAGTTCATCAACGACCAATATAAGATCGCGAAAATTAGCCGCGAACAGGTCGACACCGGCGCATTGATCCTCACCGGCGTTGCCGTGCGTCGGCGCAATGCCCGCGCCATCGGCGAGCTGTTCGCCCAGGAAGCCGGTAAGTTCGTCGCGGTCAGCGCCGGCGACGGCCTTGAGGCGACCATGGCTGCCCATGGTTCGGGCGCGGTAGCCCACTCGGCGAAAATGGGTGGCGTAGTTTTGAACATCGACATCGGCGGCGGCACCAGCAAGTTCGCGATCTGCAACAACGGTAAAGTCCAGGAAGTATCGGCCATCGACATCGGCGCCCGCCTGCTCGCCTTCGACAAAGACGGTGTCATCGTGCGCATCGAAGAAGCCGCCCGCAAGCATGCTGGCTGGGCCGGCTTCTCGGTGGCCATGGGCGAGAAAATTCCCGAAGAGAATTTACGCAAAATGGTCTCCGGCATGGTCGACAAGCTGTTCGCCATGTTGAAACCATCGGCCATCGACGACGGTTTCAAGAGCTTGTTGCGCATGCCGCCGCTAAGCTACACCGGCGAGATCGATTGCGTGATGTTTTCCGGCGGCGTCTCGGAATTTATTTACAGTCGCGCCAAGACCAGCTTTGGCGACCTGGGGCCGCTGATCGCCGAGGAAGTGCACAAACGCGCCGGCAACTTGGGCCTGCTGATGATGGAACCCAACGCGCGCATCCGCGCCACCGTCATCGGCGCGTCTCAATACACCGTGCAAGTGAGCGGCAACACCATCTTCATCATGCCTGACGACGCCGTGCCGGTGCGCAACATCGCCGTGGTTGCGCCCGAGTTCCCGCTGGGTCAGGAAGAATTCACCAAGGATGCCGTGCGCGACGGATTGCTCAGCGCGCTGCGGCGCCTCGATATGCTGCACGGCCGCCAGCCGGTCGCCGTAGCATTTCATTGGGAAGGCTCAGCGACCTTCGCGCGGCTGCAAGCGTTTTGCAGCGGCGTGGCCGAAGGTCTCAAAGACATTCTCGCCAAAGGCCATCCGCTGGTTTTGGTCAACGACGGCGACATCGGCGGCATCATCGGCCTGCACTGCCAGGAAGAGCTGAAGTTGGACAGCGCGATCATCTCCATCGACGGCATTGCGCTTAGCGACTTCGACTTCATCGATGTCGGCGCGCTCATTCAATCCTCCGGCGCCGTGCCGGTGGTCATCAAGTCTTTGATTTTCCCGGCATCGCCGGAGCAGTAACTACATCCTCGGCGAAATCGCATTGTAGCTGCGACACCTTCCGCTCCAGCGCCGAATGGCGCTAAAGAGGAGCGCGGACATCCCTGTCCGCAAAATCAGCAACGCGGGCTAGAAAGCCCGCGCTCCATTTTTCCCCTGAATTTTGCTAAGAGGGTACTCATACTCCGGCTGCAGCAAGATTACTGAGCAAGCAGCCGTTGCCTCGCTGTGCGCATACGCAAAATTTTTCTTGTTCCGATTCCTGTTTCCATCTAAGTTGACCGCACCAACCACAGGAAGGAAGTGAACATGCGCCGGTTTCAAATGATTTTTTTCACACTCATCGCGTCTGTCGCCGTTCAGCGCGCCCACGCGCAAAGTAATCCGACCTACATCCAGTTCGCGCCACCCGCGGTAAAAGGCGCGCTGTACAAACCCGATCCGCCATTGCCGGCCGCCCGGGTGGGCATCTTGGTCGTGCATCGCACTGGCAACGTTATGGGCAGTCTTGCATGCACTGAACTCGCCAAGCGCGGCTACATGGTGCTGTGCTTAAATCCGCGCTCGGACAACAACGAAGCCATGGTGAAGTGGGACCAGATCGCTCTCGATGTGAAATCCGGCGTCAACTTCCTGCGCAAGCAAGCCGGCATCGCCAAAGTCTTGCTGCTCGGCGGCAGCGGCGGCGGGCCGACCATGAGTTTTTATCAAGCCGTCGCCGAAAACGGCGTCGCCTACTGCCAGGCGCCGCAGCGAATTTTGAAGTGCGGCAACGAGCTCGCCGGATTGCCGCCGGCGGACGGGATTATTTTTCGCGATGCCCACCCAGGCAATCCGGTCATCGCCGGGGTGAGAAATCTAAATCCCGCGGTCATCAACGACGCCGCGATGATCAACGAAAACAAAGCGCCCAAGATCGACCCGAAGTTGGACCCCTTCGATGCCAAGAACGGCTACAACCCCAACGGTCCATCGCACTATTCTGAGGCGTTCAAAAAAACCTACTTCGAGGGACAGGCCAAGCGCATGAACCGGCTGATCGACTTGGCAGTGGAAAAACTCCGCCGCATCGAAGCGAGTGCAAACCCGAAAGACGACGCGCCGTTCATCGTGCCCCGCGGTGACGCCGCCAAACTCTTTCAGCTCGACCTGAGCATTCTGCGCAGCACCAGCGCGCCGCGCCGGCTGCTCAAAAACGACGGCAGTATCGACGATTGCTGCATGCTCGACAGTGTGCGCGTAGCCGTGCCCGATATTGCCAAGCAGAACTCTACCTTCGACGGCGGCACGCTGTTTCTCACCGTGCGCTCGTTCTTGAGCGCCAATGCCGTGCGCGCGACCAATTCGCTCGACGGCATCGACCATTGCTCGAGCAACAACTCCACCGTCTGCGCCCTGCAACAGATTTCCGTGCCGGTCCTCTTCGGCGCCATGGGCGGCCATTACTTTATCCGCGACAATGAGATCCACTACGAGGTCGCCAGGAGCAAGGATAAGGACTTCATCACCATCGAAGGCGCCACCCACGGCATCACGCCATGCACGGAGTGCGAGAAAACCAAGGGGCAATATTCCAATTCGGTGAAAAACTTTTTCGACTACGTGGCGAAATGGGTCGACGCGCGATTTTAAGAAATACCCTGCTGGCATTGCGGCACCCGCATCGGAGTGATTCGAACTGCATTGACACCAAGCTTGCTGCCGCGATAAACATCGAGCGTTCCGTTTGTCGAAAGGATCGCGCGATGGAACTGGAACTGCTCGATTATTCAATCGGAGATCTCGGATGGGGCGAGCGCACGCGGCTTGACGGCGCCGCCCTCTCGCTCTGCCGGGCCGAGCTTGAAAAGCAAATCGACGACCTTAGTCACGGCATCGGGGTTGATTTCGAACTCGCTCGTCCCGGCGAAGCCAAGCGCATCGTCCATGTGCTCGACACGGTCCTGCCGATCGCCAAACTCTCCGGTGGCGGCTCGACTTTTCCGGGATTCGACGGTCCCGCAGCTCTCGTGGGAACGGGACAGACAGTGCGAATTCGCAACCTGCTCATCACCGTCGCCGGCCGCTTCCCTCATTTCGACGAATTGACTCCCATCGAGAAACAGCGCGAGGGGATTCTCGACATGACCGGCGTCGGCGCCCCATACTCCTACGGCTCGGATTGTTTTCATCTGGTGCTATCGCTAACTGCCGATGCGTCGGTCTCCAATGCCGGCTTCGATCAAGCGCTCCGGCTCATGGCGCTGCGCTGCGCGCGCTTTATTGCCGCAAGCGGAAAAGCACCACGCCGCGCCCGCAGCGCCACAGGATTGCGCTCACTGCGGTCAGACGCGAGTCTGCCCAAAGTCGTCTTGATCTACCAAGTACAAAGCCAAGTGCGCTGCGCCCGGACATTTTACTATGGCGAAGAAATCTCACGGACGCTGCCGACATTCGTCCATCCGGCGGAATTTTTCGACGGCGCGCTGGTCAGCGGCAACTTTAAGAGCGAACGCAAGGTGCCGACGTCGCTGCATTGCGACAATCCGTTTATATGGGAATTGCTCAACCGCCACGGCAGGGGCATAAACTTTCGCGGTGTGATTCTTTCGCGCGGTTATAACGACAGCTTCGAGCAGAAAAAGAAAATGGGCCTGTGGGTGGCGCGGCTGGCAAAAAATTTGGGCGCCGACGGCGCGCTGGCTTTCATGGAAGGCACCGGCAACGGCACCGTCGATTTCATGCAAACCGTGAAAGCATGCGAAGATGAAGGCATCAAGACCGCCGCGGTGTTGCATGAATCCAACGGACCCAAGGGCTACGAGCGGCCGCTGGTCGATCATCCGGCAGAGGCCGATGGCATGATCAGCCGCGGTAATGTTTCGGAGAAGATTTATATTCCACCACTGGAAAGTGTCATCGGCGGGCCTGAGATCGACCTCCACTTGAAAGCGCGCCATGACGCGCGTGAACCTTTTCTCTTCGACCCGACGATTTTCTTCGGTTCCTACAGCAAAATGGGCATGAGCGGCTTTCGCGCGGTCTATGAAAACTAGAGAGGAACGACATGATCAAAGTGCTCCATTATTTGAATCAGTTCTTCGCCGGCATCGGCGGCGAAGAGAAGGCCGGGCAGGAAGTTATATTTTTGCCGCAGGCGGTCGGTATCGGAGTTGAAATCGAAAGGAGTTTCCAGCAGCGCGGCGTCGAGTATGCAACGCTGGCCTGCGGCGACAACTACTTTCATGAACAAGAAGAGCAAGCACTGCAATCGATGCGCGCCGCCATCGACCGGTTTCAGCCCGATTTCTTCCTGGCCGGCCCAGCCTTCAACGCCGGCCGCTACGGTATCGCCTGCGCCAAGGCGTGCAGCTGGGTGCGCGACAACTGGCGTATTCCGGCAATCACCGGCATGCATGAAAACAATCCGGGCACACAGGAGATCGGCCGCCAAGTATTCGTCGTGCAAACCGGCGCCTCCACGGCGTCCATGGCGGAGGCGGCAAAACGCTTTTCAGCGCTGGTCGAACTGTTAATAGCGCAAGACCCAGCCGGCGCGGAAGCCTTCCGCGCCGAGCATTGCTTGCCGATTCCACGCCGCTTCACCGTCAGAACCGCCAAGCCGGATTATGTCCGCGCCGTCGATCTCATGCTCGCCAAGCTTAACGGCGAAACCTACGAAAGCGAGATCCCGCTCATCACAACCGCGCGGCACATGATTCCCAATCTAACCGGCAGCTTGAAAGACGCCACGGTGGCTCTCGTCACCGAAGGCGGTCTCGTGCCCAAGGGTAATCCGGATCGGCTCGAAAGCTCGCGCGGCTCACGTTATTTCAAATATTCGCTGGCCGGGCTGGACGATTTGAAGTGCGGCGAATTCGCAGCGATGCATACTGGCTACGACACCTCGATGGTGGATGAAGATCCCGACCGCATTGTGCCGCTGGATGCGATGCGCCAGCTGGAGAAGAACCAACGCTTCAAAAAACTTCACGAGCGCTATTTCGTCACCACCGGCACCGGCGCGATGCCGAGCAAGATGGCTGAGCTCGGCGCCGGCATCGCCGGGGAACTGGCGAACTCCGGTGTGAACGCCGTCATCTTGACCGCGACCTGAGGCACCGGCACGCGTAGCGGCGCTACGATCGCAAAAGAAATTGAGAAACAAGGAATCCCGGTGGTGCTCATCACCTGCCTGGCCAACGTCGCCGCGCAAGTTGGCGTCGGCAGAATCGTCGGCGGCAATAAGTTTCATTATCCGGTCGGCCAGCCGGAGCTGCCCGCCGAGGAAGAACGGCGCTGGCGCATCGCATTGATGGAAAAAGCGCTGGCGTCGTTGGAGAGCAAAGCTGACAAACCGACCGAAGTTTGACTACGACGAGCATGGCCGGAGCAGTCTCCCGGCTTTTTTTGCGTGGCTAACGATTTTGTTTATACAAAGATCAATCGGTATTAAAGTCGATGGCCATCAGCCTGGACACTGCTGGCGCTCCGCCAAGCGGCGAAACAAAAGACGTAATAAAAATGCTGGGAAGATTCGTTGCAATCCTTAGCTAAAAGATGACAACGTGGGAAAGCGGACTATCCAAGGCGCGGTGAACTGAATATCACTGCGATCAGCGGAAGAGCCCCCTTTCTTGACATTCGCCGATGATATGAATAAGTACCATCACCAGAAGCAATATCGTCATGTCCAAATATCGCGCCCGGTCTTGTCCCAAGTGTGGTTACTATCTCGGCTTCTCCATCTCGAAGCGGTTGCCCAAAGCCGTCCGAGTCGTGGTGACTAACTTTTGCCTCAATTGCAACTATAAATTGCCTATGTTTAGTATCTTGCGAGGGAGTTCGGCGCGCGCCGCGGCCAGTCAAACGCGGACTCTTGAGATTGATTGCCGGCAGGGACCACAGTTCGGCGATGACGCCGAATACTCCCAAGCACAACAAATCCATGGGCAATAACGATTACGCGCGCCATTTGCGCGTCATTGGCCACGATCTGGAGAACCTTCAGCTCGACCGATTCAATTTAGAATGCACCGGCGATAATTATCTGGTTTGGCTGCGCCCAGAGTCGCCGACGGCGAGCCAAAATCCGCTGCTGCGAATTAGCCGCAATCGCCTGCAAAAACTTTGGAAGAATCGAGTTGCGCCGCGTGTGATCGGCCACGAAGAGACCTATACCAATACCTCGTCGCAACTCGCTAAGCGCTTACGCTACTCGTTCCAAGATCTTGACCGGATCGAGCGCGACCGCCGCCAATTGCGGCGGCGCCACAGCCGCAGCGCCGACGGGCACGGTCTATCTCAGCTCATGCGCACCATCGGGGCTTTGGTTGAACAAAGCAACGAACGACTGCTCGGGGTATCCTGGCAGGAGCTATCCGTCAGCATTGTCGTCGAGACCGCCAATGGCGGTAAACGGATCGATGTCTTGCGGCCCGACAATCTTTACGACCATTGGGTCAAAATGTATTTGAAACGTGGCAACCGGGCGATTTCAGACACGCCACGTTAAATATTCTGCGCCGCTCCCGCGCGTCGCAACTATCTTGACTCTAAACCAACCCTCGGTGTTTCGATTCCGGTAGGCAGTAAAAGCTGTTCATGCAGCGTCGCTTGTTTGTAGAGCGCTATCGGGATGCGCATGGTAAATGTCGATCCCTTCCCCGGCTCGCTGTCGACGCGAATCTCACCGCCGAGAATGTCCATGTACTTCCTGACAATGTAGAGTCCCAATCCGACGCCGCCATGCTGTGGTACCAGATGGGAATCATGTAGTTGGCGGAACTTCTCGAATATCACACCGCGCCTTTCGCTCGCCATACCGATTCCGGTATCGGCCACCGTGAGCTCAAGAATTTTAGCCGCTGCCAAATAGTAGAGCGAAATCGTCACCGTGCCATGTTCGGTGAACTTGACGGCATTGTTGATCAGATTCTCAGCAATGCGTTTGAGCTTGGGCCGGTCACTTTGGATGGTCGGCAAATCCGCCGGATAATCCCAGACGAGTTTGACGTTTTTCTCCAGAGGGGTGTCGTACTCCGAGCGCAGCTCGGACAGAAATTCCCACAGACTGATTTCATTTTCGCCGGCGCGCAGAGTCTCCGACTCGATATCGCTCACCCGCAGAACCGTGTTGATTAGACCGCCAAGCTCTTTCGATTGCCGCTCGATGGTTGCGATCGCCTTCTCTTGAATCGGCGTCAGTTGGCCCAACAATCCTTGGTTGAACATGTCGGTGTAACCGACGATCACGCTGAGCGGCGTTTTTAATTCGTTGGAAACCACCTTGAGAAACTCATCTTTGATCTTGTGCGCATGACGCAGCTCTTCGGTCTGCTGCTGGCTTTGGCGGTACAACTGCGAGTGGTGGATCGCCATGGCGGCTTGGCCGGCCAGCGTGTCTAAAAACTCGACTTCTTCAGCACCAAAGCCATGCTCTTCACGGGTCGCATAGACAAGACAGCCGAGGCTTTCGTGGTTGGCCACCAGCGGCAGACCGATGATCGACACTAAGCCTTCTTTTTTGAAAAACGCCAAATTCTCGAACCGCGTATCAGCAAAGACGTTGCACACCATCAAGGGCTCGGTGGCTTTCATGATCCCATCGACAAAGCTGAGCGTATCCGCGTCCAACCGCTCTTTAGTATCGAAGCCCTTGGCCGCAACCGTCTCGACCAGCTGCGACTGCGGGTCGCGCAACCTAACCAGCGCCGCGGCATAGGGCAAGTGGCTTAAGGTTTTCTCCAACAGACCATTCAGAATGCTCTTGGTTTCGTTGGTCGAGGTCACGGCGACGTTGACTTCATGCATCGCCTCCAAGCGCTCGCGCTGGCGGCGCAGTTCTTCCGCCGCACGCTGCTCGCGCCGCACCTCTTGCTCTTTTTCCCGGGCCAGCCGGCGCATCCTGCCGACCTGAGCGAAATAACCGTAAAACAGCGATATCACGAAGGGAAACGGCAGCTGAACAAAAAGCTCCGGCTCGAGCACGGTGGACGAGCTAAACAATGCGTAGCCGTAGAGGAGCGGCGCCAGGATCGTTACTACCAGGAGACCGCGAGAGTCGTTGCAGATCAGACTCAAGACGACGGTCACGACACAGGCGATATAAAAGTCGGGACTCGCCGCACCGCTGGCGCTCAAGACGACGATCAGCACCAGGGTATCGAATACCAGCAAAGGACCGTAGAAATAGGGCGAATCGAAAAAATCATCCGCCAAAAAATACAGCGTGGCGTGGCTCAAGAGATAGAGACTCAGAAGCGCCTGGACTTGCGTCGCGGAGAGCCATGCAACCGGCGCGTAGTAAAGCAGATAGGAGGAAAGTATGACCAGCGGCCAGCGCAAACGAATAACCGTTTCCTTCTTGGCCACACCGAAGATCCAATCGACATTCCATGACCGCTTCTTACTAGCGAATTGATGGTTTTGCTGGATATCCATATATCACTGTTGGCGCTTTTAGGTTGAACTTGAGCCCTCTCCCGGTCTCATCAGCACATGGCGTGCCAGCGACCTCGAAGCTCGGGTGGCGACCACCAGCTATAAGATTTGTCTAGCGTTGTTAATGAGTTGACTGCCGACTGCGATGAACCCGGGGCAATCGTGGCAACGATGACGGACAATTCGCACCGCAGCGGCACAAAAATGTCGTAAGTTGCCTTGAGGCCCCCATAACGACAGAAATGTTCAAATTGTGGAATTGCAGGAGGCGGGAGTGGACGACTGATCAGCAATTGACTGTAGCTTTAAGCTTCACACGCGCCGCATGGACCGCGCGCAGGATATCGGCATAGCCGGCACAGCGGCAGAGATTGCCGGCAAGATATTCGCGGATCTCGTCATCGCTTGGATCGGTGTTCTCTTCGAGCAGGGCTTTGACCGAGAGCACGAAGCCAGGCGTGCAGTAGGCGCATTGCAACGCGCGCTCTTCGACCCAAGCCTGCTGAATCGGATGCAGTGACTCACCTTCGCTTAAGCCTTCGACTGTGAGAATGTCACAGCCGGCGGCACGCGCAGCAAGCAGCAGGCACGAGCTCACCGGCTTGCCGTCAAGCAACACCGTGCAAGTGCCACAGGCGCCGACACCGCAACCTTCGCGCACGCTCCACAACTTGCAGCGCTCGCGCAAGACTTCGAGCAGCGTGTCGGCGTCGTCGATGGTAATGCGCTCCTCCTGCTCATTGATTCTCAGTGCAATCTCGCGCTTCATGAATCTAACCCCGCGCCATCTGGTCTTTTTCTGCCAACGCTCTTAACACCCGTTCCGCCGTGATCGGCAAGTCGCGAATGCGCACACCGACGGCGTCGTGGATCGCGTTGGCAATCGCCGGCGCCACTGTTAGGGCACCGGTCTCACCGGCCCCTTTGGCGCCGAACGGCCCGTCCTCATGAGGCACCTGAATTACCACCGGACGGACCGCTTCCGGCATATCTTTGATCGAAGCGATTTGGTAATCGAGCAGTGAGCCATTGACCAGCTGTCCGTCCTCGAAAATCATCTCCTCGAACATAGTGAGTCCCAGGTGCATGAGCGCAGCTCCTTGCAGTTGCTGCTCGCAATGGCGCGGGTTGATCGAAGTCCCAGTATCGCCGACGCTCACCAGTTGAAGCACTTTGACCTGCCCGGTCTCGGTGTCAACCTCGACCTCGGCGGCGGTCGCCGACGGGAACCAGTACTCCGTGCACTTCTCAGACTGGCCGGTTTCGGGATCCATATGGGCCGCGCTCGGCTGGCAAACCGCTTCGGCCGCCAGAGTGGTGCCGAGGCTGCCAAACTTGGCCAAAAAAATTTGCCCGATGGTCATGCCGCGTTCTTCCAGGCCGCGGACGTAAATGCGCCCCTTGCCCGCAGCCAGATCGTCGGGATCGACCTCGAGCTTTGACGCCACCACATCGCACAGTGCTGCCTTGACCTTGGCGGCAGCCATGCGCACTGCATTGCCCATATGGTAAGTCGAGCGGCTGCCGGCGGTAATGGTATCGTAAGGCGTGACATCGGTGTCGGGCTGGACGATATGGACTTCGTCGGCGGCGATGCCCAACTCCTCGGCGACGATCTGACTCATGGTCGTCTCCGACCCTTGGCCCATTTCCACCGTACTGCTCAAGACATTGGCCGTGCCGTCGGCATTGAGAATCACGATCGCGCCCGAAATCGACGGCGTGAGCACCGCTTTGACGCCGGCGGCGATGCCTTTGCCGCGAAACTTGGTGCCGGATTGGGCCGTGCGCGGTTTCGACCAGTCGATGGATTGGGCGGCTTGAAGGGTCGCCTGTCTAATACCGAAGGACTTCACCAACGTGCCGGTGGCGAACGCCTCGCCTTCGTCAAGCATCGGCCGGAGACGAAATTCGACGGGGTCGACACCGAGGGCGCGCGCGATCATGTCAGTCTGCGAATCGTACGCCCATATAACCTGCGGCACACCGAAACCGCGAAAGGCGCCGGCGGGAACCTTGTTCGTGTACACACAATAAGAGTCGATCCAAACGTTTGGGATCTTGTAGGGCCCGGCGGAAGTGTAACCCGATTTGTGACCGATGCGCGGGCCGATCTCGGCATAGGCGCCGGTGTCCCAATAGACCTCGCACTTGCGCGCCGTGATCGCGCCGTTCTTGAGCGCCGTCTTGATCTTGGTCACCACCCCATGCTTGGTGACGGTCAGGAACTCCTCTTCTCGCGTCAACGTGTAACGCACCGGTTTCCTTGTGATCAGCGCTAGAAGCGTCACCAGCGGTTCCAGCTTAGCGTAAAGTTTTGCGCCGTAACCGCCGCCGAGATAAGGCACACGCACGCGAATCCGGTGCATCGGGATGCCAAAGGTCGCCGACACCTCCGTGCGCACATACGATGGCGACTGGCTGGCGGTCCAGATGTTTACCCGTTCATGCTCGTCGAGATAGACCAGCGTGACATGGGGCTCCATCGGCACATGCTGCGCCGGCGGCGAAGTGAACTGATCTTCGAACACCCGGTCGGCTTCAGCGAAGGCCTTATCGACGTCGCCCAAGCGAAGTTTAAACTGATAGCAGATATTGGACTTTTGGCCGGCCTGGACATGAGCCAGATCAGCGAACGCTTTGGCCGGCCGGTGTACTTCATGGACCAGCGCCGACTGTTCCGTGACGGCATCGAGCACATTGAAAACCGCCGGCAACGGATCGTAGTCAATTTCAATCAACTGCAAGGCGTCCTCGGCCGTGCGCTTATCGACCGCCGCCACCGCGACCACCGGATCGCCGACATGACAGACTTTTTCCACGGCGAGAATCGGCTGGTCGCGAAACGCCGGCCCGAAGTGGGGATCGATTCCCGGCATCTTGGCGATCTCGGCGCCCGTGACTACCACCGCCACGCCGCTCAGCGCCTCGGCCTTGGATTTGTCGATGCGCGCGATGCGCGCGTGAGGATACGGACTGCGCAATACCGCGACATGAAGCATACCCGGCATATCGATATTGCCGACGTACAAAGCCCGTCCCGTAACCTTCGGGTTGGCGTCCTTGCGATAAACCGATTGTCCGACCACTGCGAAATTTGCCATGGGTTTATCCGTTCAACTGCGCAATCGCCTTTTGAGTAAACAGCCGAGCCATGCGGCGCTTGTACCACTCCGAGCCGCGCAAATCTGCAGAAGGCGAGATCTGCTCGTCCACCGCAGCGAGAATCCGATCAACCAAGCCGGTGTCGACCAGCTGGTCGTTGGCGAATTCCAATCCGGAGATCAGCAGCGGCGTAGCCGCCACGCCGCCGAGCGCGAGACGGAGTTCCTGACACCGGCCACTGTCCTTCCGCATGAACGCCGCCACGCCCAAACAAGGCCAATCATTGGCCGACAATGCGTTGTAACGCAGGTAGACCGCTTTGCCGTTTACCGGCAGCTGCGGAATGAATACCTCGGAGAGAATCTCGCCTGGCTCCAGCGCGGTTTCATACATGCCGCGGAAAAATCTCTTGAGCGGAATCGTGCGCGCGCCGTTGGCGCCGAAGACCGAGACTTGGGCGTCAAGAACCAACAAGGGCGGCGGCGGGTCCAAACGATAATCGGCATGGGCGAGATTGCCGCCAACCGACGCCGTCTGACGCACGCGCACGTTGCCGATATGGCTGAACGCCTCGGCGACCACGGGGACAGCTTGCCGAATGACCGGCGACAGCTCGACCATGCGATGGGTCGCCAGAGCGCCGATGCGTATGCCGTCATTCTCTTTGGTGATGTGATTCAGCCCCGGAATCGTCTGCAAATCGACCAAGTAGGGATAGTGCAGCGCGCGCTGCTTCATCAGAATAACCAGGGTCGTGCCGCCGCCAATGGCGCGGGCGTCGTCGCCATGCTTATGCAAAAGCTCCACGGCTTCGGCCAAGGATCGCGGTTGGAGTAAATCGAACGAGCGAATAGTCATCGGCGTTTTTTAAGATCGCTTCGTTTCTATCCTTCCAGGTTTTTAGAATCAAGGCGCGTTCGCCGGAAAAACTGCCGGGAGCACCGGCTTCTATCCATTTGACAGCAACGACCAACTTTGAGATGAATCAATCACACAGGAGGGTAAGGACCATGTTTACCAGCATTCGACATATCGCCGTGTTGACCGAAAATTGGGATCGCGAAGCGAAATTTTATCAAACGATTTTCGGCATGAAGAAAATCACCAACGGCATGACCGATGAGAAAGGCGACTACAACAAGGACCGCGGCCATTTGAGCGACGGCGTCATCGGCCTCGCCCTCTTGCAGCGCCAGCCCGGGTCGAGATCGGGCCTGGATCATTTCGGCTTTGCCGTCGACAATGTCCAGTTGGTCCGCGATCGCATCAAAGAGTCATACCCCGATATCTACATTCACGAGAGCCCGGGACATGTGCCATTTGCCGGCTTGCGCGGCCATGACCCGGACGGCAACCAATACGATCTGTCGCAAAAAGGCATGGCCAACGTGCGCGAAGGATACGTCGAGTTCGGCTGGGAACAGCCGCGCTGGATCAATCATGTTTGTATCCGCAGCGGCCGCCCCGCTTATATCGCCGAGTTCTACCAGAAAGTTTTCGATCTCCAGCCGGTCGAGGGAATGTCCGGCGACAACAGCTACTATCTTACCGACGGAAAAGTGAATCTTGCGATCCGTCCCTGGGATATGATCCAGTATCGCGGCCATATGGCGGGCTTGGATCACTTCGGCTTCAAGGTCGACGATCTTGAACAAACAAAAAAGGATCTTGACGCCCTAGCTGCATCCTCGCCCGCTTCCGCGCCGAGAAAAATCGCCATCGGCCGCGAAGGTGAAACGCGCCAGAAAAACCTCGAAGGCTGCAAGCTGTGCAAGCAAAGCTTGGCCGATCCCGACGGCGTCCTGCTGGATCTGACGGACTGAACAATCTAGCAGGATCCGCCAAATTCGGGCCAAGCTGAAGCTTAAAGACCGCCAAATATCGGAGGTTGTATGGAATTCGCGAATATCAATGACACCATGCGGACGGCCAAGGACCAGGACAAACGCTTCATGCCGCTCTTCGGTTCGGAGACTTTTCGCTCATGGATTCTTTATTTCCGCCCCGGCGAACACACCGACATGCATTTCCATATGTCGCCGGAAACTTTTCTCGTGCTTCAAGGCAAAGCGTCGGTCAAAGGGCTCAAAGGCGAAGAGCGCGTGATTGAGCAGAACGAGATCGTTTTTTTCGGCGCCAAGGATTACTACCAGATCACTAACGTCGGCACCGAACCGCTGGTGCTCGTCGGCAACCGCTCCGAAGCGTTCGGCGGCGCCCATGTGACTGCGAAAGAAGCGTAATCGTAAACCTCACTTCGCTAGCTTCGTCGACCTATGCCAGGATGAAGAAGTCATACGCATTGCGTTTCTTCGTCGCAATCTTCTCCGTCCTGGTACTTTCACCATCTGTCGTTGCCGCAGCCGAAGAAATCAAGATCGCCTCCACCGGTGCGGGCCTCAGCACCTTGCCGCTTGAGATCGCCGCGCGCAAAGGATTTTTTCGCGACGAAGGCTTTGACGTATTGACGATTACGATGCGCACCAATATCGCGGTCAACGCATTGCTCACCCGCAGCGTCGAATTCGCCACTCCCAGCACTTCAGCGATAAACGCCGCCAGCGCCGGTTTGCCGGTTAAAACGGTAGCCGTCTTGCTCGGCCGTCCCGACTACTTTCTCACCGTCAAGCGAGACGTGAGAACCGTACGCGATCTCAAAGGCAAACGCATCGCCATCGGCAGCTTCGGCGCCGCCGCCGATCTCGCGCTCCGCACGGTCGCCAAACAAGAAGGTTTGGACCCCGACCGCGATCTCATTCGTTTGCAAATGGGCGGAGCCGCGGCGCGCTACGCTGCGCTCATTTCCGGCAGCGTCGACGCGACGATCTTAACTCTGCCGTACAACCTGCAAGCGGAGAAAGCCGGCTACAAAGACCTGCTCTGGTTCGGCGAACGCTTAGAGCTACCGCTCGCCGGTCTCGCCGTCCGCGACGAGACGATTCAGAAAAATCCCAAGCAAGTTTACGGCGTAATCCGAGCAGTCTTCCGCGCCATGGCCTTCGCCAGCGCCAATCGCGAAGAAACCATCCAGATGCTGGTGAACTGGCTCCGGCTCGATCGCGAAGTCGCTTCTAGAAGTTACGAACTCGGTAAACGAAGTTGGTCCGACGGCGGAGTCGTCTCCGACGCCGCGGTGCAATCCCTGGTGGATCAGTCGATGCTCGAACTGAAAAGCAAAGACCCCGTCCCGCTCGACAAAGTGCGCAACTGGAGCTTCGCCGAACAAGCGCGGCGGGAATTGGGAAGCAGCGCCTAGGACGATAATAACGATCTAACTAATTGAATAGAATCGCCCTGAGGCTCGTTTGATCGCCGTCAAGGTTTTCGCCGAGTCGGTGCGATCGAAGCTGAAACGCTGCGGTTCGAGATCGGCTGGACCTGAACCGCGAGAAAGTCGATCACGAAGTCGTCTTGTGGACGCAGCAAACAAAGCCGCGATACATCGGACGCATATGCGGTACGTTTTATGACCCGCGGCAGATTTTTTTGAACTTATCCGTGGGGCAATAGCATGAGACCTTCCGTACGCGGAACTCATCGAACGCTACGATCCCAACTCTCCGCTAGCGGAAGCATCCACTCCTCCCTCCGCCTGGTATACCGATCCGCGAATTCTTGAGTTGGAACAGCGCACCGTTTTTTCGCAGTCGTGGCAACTCGCCGGTCGCTCCGATCAAGTTCGCAATCCAGGGCAATACATCACGGCGGATGTAGCGGGCGAAGCGATTCTCGTCGTCAGAGGCAACGACAGCGTCCTGCGCGGCTTCTTCAACGTATGCCGCCACCATGCCGCGGCGGTCGTGACAAAATGTGAAGGCAAAGCCGAAAATCTCCGCTGTCCCTATCACGGCTGGACCTACGACCTAGAAGGCAAGCTGATCCTCACACCGGAATTTGCCGGCGTTGCCAACTTCGATCGAAGCGCCAACGGCCTCGTCCCGGTCCAAACCGCGGAATGGCATGGCTGGGTGTTCGTTAAACTAGAGAGTGGCGATCCCGACCTGACGGATTACGTCGGCACCGATCTGATTGAACGCCTTGAACCCTTGAACCTTGAACAGTATTCGTGGTTCGAGCGCCGTGCTTACTTCTTGAACTGCAACTGGAAAGTCTTCGTCGACAACTATCTCGACGGCGGCTACCATGTGCCGCATATCCACGGCGGCCTGAGCAGCGTTTTGGACAACAGCAAATACAAGATCGAAACCGGCGAGCGCTTTTGCCTGCAATCGAGTCCCATCGCGTCCGAAAAGGGCGAAGTCAAAACCGCCGCCGTGCGCAAAGGCGAGCGCGCCAACTATCTCTGGATCTATCCCAATTTCATGATCAACATTTACGACGAAGTGATGGATACCAATCTGGTCATCCCGCGCGGCGTCGACATGACCGAAGTCATCTTCGACTACTACTTCGCCGACGTTTCCGCATCGGCGCGAGAAAAGAATCTAGCCAGCATCGCCGTCAGCGAGCAAATTCAGGCCGAGGACGTGGCTATTTGCCAGTCGGTGCAGCGCGGTTTGAATTCTCGCGCCTACAATACCGGGCGTTTATCAGTTCGTCGCGAAGCGGGCGAGCATCTGTTTCACCGGCTGCTGCACGCGGACTTATCTGCAGGGCTTCGGACCAGGAAGCAACGGTTTGATCCGTCGTAGGATGGGTTGAGCTTTGCGATACCCATCGTTCTTGGATTGATACCCTCAAAACATTGGGCTTGTCGCTGCGCTACTTAACCCAAGCCTACGGCTCCCGATGCATGCCAACCCAAGCGCTGGTCTGCAGCTTGACCAGCGACAAACAGATTCCTCACACCTGCTCCTGTATGCCGTAGCGCCTGCTAATCTTCTGCGCGATGGCCACCAGCACGATCAGCAGCGTGAACATGACGACGCCGAAGGCGCTCAACTGTTGAAACGAACCGTTCGACCACAGGTCGAAGATGATCACCGAGGCGGTGCGATTATTCGAGCGCGCGAGCATGAGTGAAATCGTCAGTTCGCGGTAAGCGTGCACCATCACCCAGAACCATCCGGCCATGAGTCCCGGACGGAGCAGCGGCAAATAAATGTGATAAAAATTTCTCCACCACCCGCCGCCGGCGACCGCCGCCGCCTCTTCGAGTTCGGCGTGGATTTGCACCATGGCGGTCGAGACGAAGCGCAATGCGAACGGTAAATATCGCGTCAGATAAGCCAAGCCAATAATGCTCAGCGTGCCAATCACCGGCAGCGGGATGATCAGATAAAGCCACATGAACGCCGAGCCGAGCACGACGCTCGGCAGCGCGATCGGCGCAAAGCCAAGGAAGTCGAGAATTTTCCGTCCGCGGATACGCGTCTTATGCACGAAATAGCTAATACCGGCGACCAGCAGCATCACCGCGGTCGCCGAACCGACGCCGAGCAGCGTGCTGTTCCATAGTGGTTTCAAGGCATAGCCGTCGTCGGCGAGCAGGTTGGCGTAGTTCATCCATGTCATCGCCTGGAAGGCTTCGGCGGTCGGCGCTTGAAACCGCGGCAGGAACGACGCGTAGAGCATCGTGAGAAACGGCAACCCGGTGATGAGAAAAATCAGCAGCAAGCTGAGCGCGCAAGCCGGATATTTCCAGCGACCAAGATCAACACGTCGCGGCCGGTAGTCCTTGCCGGTGATGGTCTGATAACGCTCGCCGTGGCGCACCAGTCTGAAATAGACGAAGAGCAATACCATCGCCAACAGCAGCAACACCATCGAATAGGTGCTCGATAATCCCCAGTCAGTCGGCATGCGCGAGGTGTTGAAGTAAACTTCCGTCGTGTAGACCGACACGCGCGCGCGGCCGCCGAGCAATAGCGGCACCTCGAAGCTCTCCACGGTTTGGATAAACAACAGTAAAGCGGCCGCGGCCGCGGCCGGCAAGACCAGCGGCAAAGTGATCCGGCGAAAGGTCGGCCAAGTGCCGCCGCCGGCGATCGCCGATGCTTCCTCGAGCCGCGGGTCGATGGACTGCAGCGCCGCCGACATTAACAAATAAGCCAGCGGCGTCATTTCCAGCGCCTGCACCCAGACCATGCCCCAGAATGAATAAATGTTGAGGAATCTGCTTACACCGGTCAGCGCAGCGATGAGGTGATTCAAAATTCCAATGCTCGGGCTCGCCATCAAAATCCACGAGACCGTGATGATCACACCTGGAATAATAATCCGGCCGAGTGTGACCAGGCCGATCAGCCGCGCCAGCGGCGTGTTGGTGCGCTCGACAGTCCAGGCGAGAAATGTGCCCCAGATAAATGCCAGAACAGTTGTGGCCAGAGCGAAGTAAAGCGTGTTGACACTCGCCCGCCAAAACTCGCCGATGCCGTAGGCGCGGCTGTAATTGGCCAAAGTAAAACTGAAATCCAAAAAGCCGGCCTCGCCGGGACGAATGGTTTTGAGGCTCGTCCAAATGATTAGCCCCAGCGGAACCGCAACTTGGTAGACGAGAATAGCGCTGAGACCAAGCAGCACGATGCCGCCGGCGCTCAGCAAAGGCGGACGGAAGCCGGCTCCCGAGCGCGGTGAATCGACGGCGGCCATGATAGAAAATGAGGCAGGTTATTTCATGCGGCCGATGTACTGGCCCCAGGCGTCATGTAAACGCTTGGTAATATCGTCGCTAACGACGTTATAGGTCACCAGCTTGACGTTATCGGGCAGATACGGGTGCTTGATCGTCAGTGGGCCGCGCAAAATTTCGTTGATCATGTTTTGGCTATCCGTCGAAAGCGTCCAGTCGACAAAGAGCGCGGACGCGTACGGGTTCAGAGCGTTCTTGTTGATGATCATGCCGCCGGCAAACGACAGGATCGGCGCCGTCAGTACCATCGCGAAAGGCGCCTTGGGATCTTTGCGCTTGGCTTCGACGCCGGTGTAGAAATAATTGTCGCCCTGTACCGCATGGTCGCCGGTGAGCATCAACTCCATGCGCTGGGTGTGGCCGGTTTGGATAATGATTTGGTTCTGTCCCATGCACTTGAGCCACTCTTTGGTTTTCTCCTCGCCCATCATGACATGCAGCCCGGCGAGAAACCGCGTCTCCGACGGATCGAAGGATACTTGCCCTTTAAACTCCGGCTTGCACAGATCGAACCAAGTCTTGGGCGCTTTGTCCGGCTTGATCAAATTGGTGTTGTAAGAAATGCCATGCTCGGCCCAGTACCAGGGAATCCAGCGTTCCGCCGGATCGATGAAGTTTTGATACTGCTTTAAAATTTTCTTGGTCGCCGGCGTGGGAAACTTGGCGACGAAATTATGTTTGAGGATTATCGCCATGTCGGGAACGCCGAGCGTCAGGATATCGGTCAAATGGCGCCCGGCGCTTTCCTCGGCGATGAAACGCTCGGCGGCGTCTTGCGAACCCAAGTCGCCCATGTCGACTTTCACGAAGGGATAGCGCTTCTCGAACAGCTTGACATGATCTCGCGCGTTCTTGCCGCGCCAGGTGTGGACGAAATTGAGCTTGCCCTCTTTGCGCGCGCCCTCTTCAATGCGTTTTTCGCGCTGGTCGGCAGGGAGTTTCGCCAGGGTGGCATAGAGCTGCTCGGTGGAGCGCTCCGCGGCACGGCTGTCCTTAGACCATGACACCAGGACCAAAACGACGACGACGGCCGAGATTCGAACCAGACTTATCATAGGGCCTCCTTGCAACTCGCACGGGTTACGTTTCCGTATCCGTATATGTCAGTTGCCTGCGCCATTTCAAGTTAATGAAATTCTGCTAAGATTTGAGCTCAAGCTTCAGAAGGACTCTCAAATGCCAGCCAAAATCTACATCGACGGCCAGGCGGGCACCACCGCGCTGCGCATTCGCGACTGGCTCACAGGCCGTCACGATCTCGAAGTCATCACACTCCCTGAAGAGCTGCGCAAAGACCCGGCGGCGCGAAAGAACGCGCTCAAGACGCGACCATCGTGCTCCTTTGCCTTCCCGACGACGCAGCGAAGGAAGCTGCGGCATGGCTTGCCGACTCGCCGGTGCGCATACTCGACGCCAGCACGGCGCACCGGGTCAGTGACGAGCTGGGTTTATGGTTTGCCCGAATTGACTGCCGGGCAGCGGCAGCGGATTGCCAAGGCAAAGCGGGTGGCAAATCCGGGCTGCTATGCGTCTGCTGTCATCTTGCTCACCCGGCCGCTGGTCGATGCGAAATTAATCGCGCATGACACACCACTGGCAATCCACGCACTGTCGGGTTACTCGGGCGGCGGCCGCGCGTTGATCGAGCGCTGGGAAGATCCGAAAAAGAAATTAATCAATCTGCCCCACGAGGCGCCCTACAGCATCGGCAAGCTGCACAAGCATATCCCGGAGATCATGCGCTACGGCGCGTTGAAGGTTGAACCGCAGTTTCTCCCCAACGTCGGGCCCGTTTCGCTGCGGCATGCGTGTGCAAATTATGCTTCCGGCGAATTCACCGCCGAAAGCCGGATCGGCCAAAGCGATGTGGGAAGCATTGGCCGCGCGTTACGACAAAGAACCTTTCATTGAGGTCGAACCGCTCACCGACGCCAGTGAGACTGACGAAACGAGCTTCGATCCGCAAGAGTTCAATGACACCAATCGCATTTCCCTGCGCGTCCTGCCGCATCAGTCCGGCCACGTCATTCTGATGGCGCGCCTGGACAATCTCGGCAAGGGCGCCGCCGGCGTGGCGATTCAGAATTTGAATCTCATGCTCGGTGTTCCGGAAGGCACGGGACTGCCGCATTAAGCGACTCATCTCGCTGATGAGTCGTCCTGAGCGCCAGCGAAGGATCTCGGCGTAGTGACACAAGCTTAGGTTCAGCAGGCCCTCCGCACTAAGTTATCGTCTCACTGGCGAGAACGATCTCCTTCGGTGCCTCCCGCCGCCGTTCGACATTCGGCAGAATCCAGCGGCTCAAAATCCCCAGAGTCAGCGAACCGATACCGCACAATAGGTAGAGCGCGTCGGTGCCGCTGCGATCGACCAACCAACCCGCCGTCAAGTTCGATAGAATCCCGGCCAAGCCGCTGCCGACCATGGAGAGTATGCCCTGCGCCGTCGAGCGCAGCTTTTCCGGCGCGACCACATCCAAGTAGAGCGGGCTGCCAAGGTTGAAGCCGACGACCATGACACCATGCAGCGCCTGGACGGCGAACAAAATCATCGGATCGGTGATCAGCGCCGACAGAATCCAACGCAGGCCGCCCACGGTCACGCCGACGGTCAACAGACCGCGCGCGCCCAGCCGTTTCAGCCCGCTGCCGGTGAGAAAGACCAACGGCACTTCGACGATCAGCATGAGAATCCACATGTTGCGGATCGTCGTTAAATCGCCGCCGCGGGAGCGGATGAAGATCGGAAACAGCCACATCGGCCCATGCATGAGGAAGTGGCCTAGCAGGGAAAAACAGAGAAAGCGAAAAAAAGCCCGATTGCGCAACAGCTCGCGCCAATCGCCGCGTTCGGCACGCCATCCCACCGCGCCTTTCTGCGGCAGCAAGAACGCGATTAGCGCCGCGACGAAAACTAACGAAGCCGTCAGCGGAAACATCAAGCCCATGCCAGGCTGTGATACGTTGGCGGCGGCAACGGCGGATTGCGCCGGTGGCTGATACACGGTGAGCGCCCAAGGAAAGACCAGAACCAGAATGAAGTAACCGATGGTGCCCCAGCCGCGCACCCGGCCGAACGCATGGCGCCCGGAATCGCGCAGGATCGCCAGGCTTACCGAAGTCATCAGTGGAAACACCGCGGTGCCGACCAGCGCCAGCGCCGAGGTCGCCAGCAAGATCGACTGAAAACTCGTCGCCGCGCCGAGGCCGAGATAGCCAAGCGCCGTCCCCAGCGTGAGAAACGCCAACACCCGCGTGCGCGCGCCGGTCCGATCCGCCACCTGCCCCCAAAGCGGTTGAGCAATCATGCCGATCAACGGCGAGATCGCCAACACCATGCCGACTTGAGTGCCGGTCAAACCGGCGTTCTCACGGAGATAGAGTGCAAAGTAAGGATAGAAAACACCCAGGGAGCCGAAATACGCAAACCAGAAAAGCGTCAGCGGTATCGAATGCCACATTCGGCGATGATAGCATTCATCAACGCCGTCTACGACGCCGGTTCCAATAGTTCCAGACGTTCCAATCGGTCCAACCGTCGAATGCCGAGACAACATCCGGAACCTTTGGAACCCATGGAACGTTTGAAACGCCAAGCGAAGCGATGCCATATGAATTGCAGCTGTAACTGCCATACTTCTTCTGAGCGCTGGACAATTTCTTTGGCAGACTTTGTCGCTTGCATCGACGCCGCCGCGGTAGCATAGTGCGCCGCAATAGGCCGACAACGTGGGCTCTAACATTTCAACATCCGGCACAAACCTTCGCGTGCTCGTCATCGATGACGAAAAGAACATTCGTACCACTCTTGCGTTTTGTCTCGAACAAGCCGGCTGTCAGGTAACCGCGGTAGCGTCTGCCGACGGCGCCTTGGACGCGCTCAGCCAACAAGCTTACGATTTAGCGTTCCTCGATGTCCGTCTCGGCCAATCGAGCGGTCTCGATCTGATTCCGAAACTTATCGCGGACTGTCCTAACCTGATGGTGGTGATAGTGACCGCCTACGCAACCATCGACAGCGCGGTCGAAGCGATTAAACGCGGCGCCGCCGATTATCTCGCCAAGCCATTCACCCCGGCGCAGATTCGCCACCTCGTCGATCAGAGCGTCAAACAACGCGATATAAAAAGACAACTCACCGACCTGGAAGGCCGCCTGCGCGAGGCCGCGCCGGAGACCGATCTGGAATCCGACTCGCCCAAAGTCCGCGCGGTATTTGAAATCGCCACGAAAGTAGCCGCATCAGACGCGCCGGTTTTGCTTCGCGGCGAGAGCGGCACCGGCAAGAGCGTGCTCGCCCGCTGGATTCATTCGCTGAGTCCGCGCAGCCGGCAACCGTTCATTGTAGTCAATTGCCCGACCTTGTCCGAGGAGTTGCTCACCAGCGAACTGTTCGGCCACGCAAAGGGGGCCTTCACCGGCGCCGTGCGTGATCAGCCGGGGCGCGTCGAGGCCGCCGAGGGGGGAACTCTGTTTCTCGATGAGATCGGCGATATCTCACCATCCCTACAAGCAAAACTATTGCGTTTCATCGAGGAAAAGGAATTCGAGCGGCTCGGCGAAAACAAAACCAGGCACGCCGACGTTCGCACACTTGCCGCCACCAACCGTGACCTTGAAGAGTTGATGCGCCAGGGACTGTTTCGCGAAGACCTGCTCTACCGTCTAAACGTCATCGAATTGGAGTTGCCGCCACTGCGGGAACGGCCCGAAGATATCCTGCGTTTGGCGCAGCGTTTTCTATTGTTCTTCGCGCGCTCGGCACGACGCCAGCCGCCGGAGTTATCGCACAGCGGCGGAAGTTGCCCTCACGTCTTATAACTGGCCCGGTAATGTTCGCGAGCTCAGAAACACCGTCGAACGAGCGGTGATCCTTTGGCCTGCGCAAGATAATCGAGCCGCAAGCCTTTCCCGCGCACATTGCCGCGCGGGTTAAGTCAGCCGAAGCGCCGCAACGTCGGCGGAAACTTCTCCTTGGAGGACATCGAGCGCGAACATATCACTCGCGTCGTCGGCCGCTCGCCGACCTTGGACGACGCGGCGGCGATTCTCGGCATCGATAGTTCGACGCTTTGGCGCAAACGAAAGAAATACGAGAGCTGAACCACCAGGCTCAATGCAGCTTGCCGAGCCGCTTCAAGGCCACCGTCGCGGCTTCATAGGAATGATCCGCGGTGATCGCCATATAATAATACTGCACGGCGCGCCTTTCGTCGCCTTCGTTCTCCCAGAGAAAACCCAGCCAATAGTAAGGCTCCGGCCGATCGAGCGCTTGCGACATCGCCGCTTTGAGGTAACCGCGCGCCTCGATATTGGCTTTTCGTTCGCGCGCGAGTTCCGCCAAGTGCATGAGATCGTCGAATGACATGTCGGATCCTAGTCGCTGGCGAAAAAGAATTTCCTCGGCTAAGAGCCCGATCACTTTGGGGTCGAAGGGTTTCTCCAAAAATTCCACCGCGCCGAGTTTCATGGCTTGCACGGCGTTGGCCGCCGAGCCATAGGCGGTAATAATCACCACCGCTGTCTTGGGACTGAGCACGCGGATATGCCCGAGCACCTCGAGCCCGGCCAACTTCGGCATATGAAGATCGACGAAGGCGATGTCCGGATGGTTATTTTTGCAAAGCGCCAACGCTTCGACGCCGTCCTTGGCCTCATCGACGCAATAGTCCGCGGCCTCCAGGACCATTGCCAAATTCTTGCGAATATTGCGTTCGTCGTCGGCAACCAGAATCCGCGACTTTGGTAACGTCATGGCAGGACTCCTTTCGAGGCGATATTTGTTACAGCGGGCAAGGTAAACCAGAAGCTGCTGCCCTTTCCCGGCTCGCTCTCCACGCCAATTTCACCGCCGTGGGCGCGGACAATTTCCTTGGCGATGTAAAGGCCTAGTCCCGTACCTTTACGGCTCGGCGTCCGGGACTTGAAAAAATTTCTCAAAGATTCGTGCTTGATATTCCTTGGCAATTCCGCTGCCGGTATCTGTGACCCTAAAGCGAACGGAGTTTTCCGCGAGCACCGCGTCCACTGCGATACTGCCGTCCTTCGGCGTATGTCGCATCGCATTGCCGATCAGATTGGAAAACACATGCCCGATGCGATCGTGATCGGCCAACACGTTTACCAAAGGCAGGTTAGGCGAAGCGCTCAGACTAACGCCTTTGACGTCCGCTTCGGCCTTGGAGTTTTCCACGGCGTGCTTGACCAGACCGGCAGCTTCAGTGGGTAGCGAATAAAGCTCGACCCTGCCGGATTCGATGCGGGAAAGATCCAAGAAATCGTCGACCATGCCCTGTAACCGATCGCAGTCCTCGCGCGCAGCATGGAGCAGTTCGGCTTGCTTGTCGGTGAGAGGACCCGCCACCTGCTCGGTGCAAAGATGCACCGCCATGCGCAGCGAGGTAAGCGGCGTGCGAAATTCGTGGGCGACGGTGGCGACGATGTCGTTTTTAAGCTCTTCGAAACGGCGCAAGCGAGTGACGTCTTGCAAGATCACTGTGGCGCCGACAACCACACCGCGGGTCTCGTACACCGGCGCCCCCCGCGGCAAGAAATAGCGATCACCCAAAAGCGTGGGGAGCTGCACCGCATCCTCGAACCCCCTGGGAGAGTAGGCACCCTTGCCGCTAAGGACATGGCTGCGAAGCCGTTCGATCACCGCGCCGATCGACGCGTGGATGCCCTTGAGAGGGTCTTTGGACGAAGAATCGGTTCTAAGCCCAAGCAGCGTTTCCGCCGCACGGTTGACATTTTGAAGGCTGCCTTCGACGCTGAAAATCGCCACTGGGTCCGGAATGCTGTCGATCGCCGCCTGCATGCTCAAGTGAGCTTGCAGCAAATCTCCCAACGAGCTTTTGCGATACTCAGCCAAACGCACCGCCATGGCGTTGAAGTCCCTGGCCAAGCTCGCCAATTCATCGTTGCCGCGCACATGCGCCCGGGTGTCGAAATTACCTTCACCGATCTTGCGGCTGGCGTCGCTGAGCGCCGCGAGCGGCTGGAGCATTCGCCGCGTCAAGAATGTCGAGACCAAAAGCCCCAGCGCCAGCGCCGCCAGCGCCACCGTGATGGTTATCGCGTTCATGCGTTCCGCGGTGCGTCGCACGGCATCGCTCTTGCGGACCATCGAGTCCTGATTGACCGCCAGGATCTCGTCAGCAACGCCTTTGACTTTATAGAATGCTGCTTCGAGTTCGGCGAAATAGACCCGGCGCGTCTCCTCGAGATTCTGAGTTCCCTGTAAGCGATCGAATTTCGCCTGATAATCCTTCCACGCGGCACGCAGCCCTTCGGTGAACTCTTTTTCCCCGGCCTCGGTGATATTGCCTTCCTGTACTTTGAGCTCGGCCTCGAAGATGGGCCGGTATTTCGCCGCCTGTTGGACGCCTTTTTCATATTGGCCCGCCACCAAAAAAAGCGCCGCGCTGTCCATCCGCTCGATAGCTTCCTTCATTCGCTGCGACGCCAGGACGCTGCGGTAATTGTCCTTCAAGATCGTCTGTGAGTGGGAGCCTAGATACGACATCGCCACCACCGAGAAAACACCCAGGATGACCAACGCCAGCGCGATCGGGGCCTGCGCCAGCAAGAGCTTTTTGTAGAGGTTCATTCCTTACTCTCCTGCTCTTCTAACGACACGATATGGAGATCGAAACCAACAGCTTCGGTTACCAGCTTAAACACCGGCGATTGACCTAATAGACGACGCCACCAGGGTTTATGCGAACGGCCAACGACGATGTGGCGGACACCATGGTCGCGGCCAAATTCGAGAAGCGCCGCCACCGGCTTTTCCGACTGCAGCCGCACGACTTCGGCGCCCAGGTCCCTGGCTCTTTGTTCGTCTTCCAACAGATGACGCTGCAGCGTCGCGTCGATGCGGTGGCCGGCTTCGCTTTTGGATTCCACGTGAACAACAAACCAATCCGTGTTCAAGCGTCCGGCCAAACGCGATCCCTGTCTGAGCAAGAGCACACCGTGAGGCGGCGGGCGAGTGGGTAGACAAACCATCACTCGTTCGCTCGCGGCAGCTCGGCGCCCGGCATCGTGGTCGTCAGCTTTTGCTGAAACCGCGCGATCGACGCTTTCCGCCACTTCGCGCAGGGCGATTTCCCGCAGTACCGCGAGTTTTTCCGGCTGAAAAAAGTTTTCCAACGCCCAACCGACCTTGTCCGGCGCGTAGATTTTCCCGGCCTTCAACCGATCAATGAGGTCTTCGACCGCTAGATCGATGTCGACCACCTGGTCGGCCCGTTTGAGGATCGAGTCGGGAACCGTCTCCCGGACGACTACCCCGGTGGCCTGTTTGACCATATCGTTGAGGCTTTCGAGATGCTGAACGTTAAAGGCGCAGATCACGTTGATGCCGGCTTCGAGCAGTTCCAACACGTCCTGATAACGCTTCTTATTGCGGCAAAACGGCGCGTTGGTATGCGCCAGCTCGTCAACGATGGCCACTTGCGGACGCCGGTTTAGCACCGCGTCCAGGTCCATCTCTTCGACAATCACGCCGCGATACTCGACCCGCTGGCGCGGCACGACATCGAGCCCGTCGATCAGCGCCGCAGTATCGAGCCGGTCGTGCGGCTCGATGAACCCTAACACGACGTCGACGCCGCGCTTTTGCAAAGCATGCGCCTCCTCGAGCATCTGGTAAGTTTTGCCGACGCCCGCGGCCGAGCCGATGTAGACCTTGAGTCGGCCGCGTTTCGCGCGTTCGACCAGCTCGAGAAAATCTTCCGGGCGTTTATGTTTTCCGTGCTCATACGCGATGCTGCGTAATCACTATCTCATCATTTGATATTCCTCGAACCGCAGCATCGGGATATTGATTCCCACGGCGCCTAAGGCGCTCGCCGGTCCCGGGCGCGTCGTATCGTCAGTTTGGGGCGCGGCGCTTCTTTGCGCTTCTTCTCCGCAGCGGAGGCAGCGGAGTCGCTTTGCCGAACTGCCGATCGAGCGCCATGTTGGCCAGCAGCACATTGACTCTGGGTTCGCCTAAGATGCCGAAGGTCCGACCTTCCACATTCGACTCGACGACGGCTTTTACACGATCCGCGGTGACACCGCGTGCTTTGGCAACTCGCGGCACCTGCCACAGCATCGCTTCAGGCGAGAGATGGGGATCGAGTCCGCTGGCGGACGCAGTAACAAGCTCAGCGGGGATGGGTCCGGCGGCGTCCGGATTTTCTGCCTTCAGCCGTTTGAGGTCATCGTTGATACGATCCTGCAATTTTTTAGAAGTCGGACCGAGATTGGAGCCGGACGACGCGGTCGCGTCATAGCCTTTCTCGCCTGCCGCCGATGGCCGGGGTTGAAAGTAAGCCGGATTGACAAATCCCTGGCGCAATCAACTCGGAGCCGACGACTTGCCCTTTTTCGTCTGTCACCAAGCTGCCGTTGGCGCGCCAAGGAAATAGCACTTGAGACGAGTCCGGTCATTGCGAACGGATAAAGAAGTCCGGTTAAAACCAGAGTGACAATGGTAACTCGTAAAGCGATAGCCATGGTTTTTCATAGATTCTCTCCTAGACAAGTCCGACGGCTTCAAAACCAAATCGATCAGTTTGATACCGATAAAGGGCGCGACGACTCCGCCGACGCCGTAAATCAACAAAGAACGCGCCAGCAAAGGGCCGGCGCCGATGGGGCGGTACTGCACGCCGCGTAGAGCTAGGGGAATGAGTGCAATAATAATCAGAGCGTTGAATATAACCGCCGCAAGAATCGCGCTTAGCGGCGAAGCCAGATGCATGACATTCGAGCGGCGCGATCTCCGGGTAAACACCCATGAACATGGCGGGGATAATCGCGAAATACTTCGCCACGTCGTTGGCAATCGAAAATGTCGTCAGCACGCCGCGCGTCATCAGCATCTGTTTGCCGATCTCGACCACTTCAAGCAGCTTGGTCGGATTGGAATCCAAGTCGACCATGTTGCCGGCTTCCTTCGCCGCCTGAGTGCCCGTGTTCATCGCCACGCCGACGTCCGCCTGCGCCAACGCCGGCGCATCGTTGGTGCCGTCACCGGTCATCGCCACGAGTTTGCCCTTGGCTTGCTCTTCTTTGATCAAGCGCATCTTGGCTTCCGGAGTCGCTTCGGCGAGAAAATCGTCCACGCCCGCCTCGCGGGCGATGGCCGCCGCGGTGCGCGGATTGTCACCAGTAATCATTACTGTTCGAATACCCATGGCGCGGAAGCGCTCAAAGCGTTCTTTGATGCCGCCCTTCACCACGTCCTTCAAATGGATCACGCCGAGCATTTTATTGCCTTCGGACACCACCAACGGCGTGCCGCCGGTGTCCGAGATGCCATGGGTAATGCCCTCGACTTGCGAGCCGACCGTTCCGCCTAATTCTTGAACATAGCCGACGATCGCGTCGACCGCGCCCTTGCGGATCTTGCGTCCGTTGAGATCGCAGCCGCTCATTCGGGTTTCAGCGCTAAATGGAATAAAATGCGCGCCGATCTCGGTCACGTCACGGCCGCGCAGTCCGTATTTTTCCTTGGCGAGCACGACAATCGATCGCCCTTCCGGGGTTTCGTCCGCCAGGCTCGAAAGCTGCGCCGCATCCGCCAACGTCTCCGCCCTGGCGCCGTCGACCGGAATGAATTCGGTCGCCATGCGATTGCCCAAGGTGATCGTCCCGGTTTTATCCAACAACAGCGTGTCCACGTCGCCCGCAGCCTCGACGGCGCGCCCGCTCATCGCCAAGACATTTTTCCGCAGCAACCGATCGATGCCGGCGATGCCGATGGCGGAAAGCAGTCCGCCGATCGTTGTGGGAATCAAGCAAACCAGCAAAGCCACGATCACTGTCACGGAGACTACCGCAACGCCCGAATAAAGCGCCATCGGCACGAGCGTCACGCAAGCAAATAGAAAAACGATCGTCAATCCAGCGAGCAAGATATTGAGGGCAATTTCATTCGGGGTTTTTTGCCGCGAAGCGCCTTCGACCAAAGCGATCATGCGGTCCAGAAAAGATTCGCCCGGGCTCGCCGTGATACGCACGACGATACGGTCGGACAATACCTTCGTGCCGCCGGTGACAGCCGAACGATCGCCGCCGCTCTCGCGAATAACCGGCGCGGATTCGCCGGTGATCGCCGATTCATCGACCGACGCGATGCCCTGGATCACGTCGCCATCACCGGGAATGATCTCGCCGGCTTCGACGACGACGCTATCTCCTTTGCGCAACGCCGACGCCGGCACCGTTTCTTCGCGACTGCCATTGATCAAGCGCCGCGCGCTGGTTTCCTGGCGCATCTTGCGCAAAGTGGCAGCCTGCGCCTTACCGCGGCCTTCAGCGACCGCCTCGGCGAAGTTGGCGAAGATTACCGTGAACCACAGCCAAAAGCTGACGTTGAAGGTGAACCACAGCGGCTGAGATCCAGCCGTCGGAGCGATCAGGTCACGCAGCAAAATCAAAGTCGTCAGCACGCTGCCGATCTCGACCACGAACATGACCGGGTTCTTGATCACATGCTGCGGCGCGAGTTTGCGGAAGCTCTCCCACACCGCCGGCCGGACGATTTCTGGATCGAAAAGCGAACGATCTTTTAAGCGAGTATCTGCCATGTCAGTAAACCTTTCCTGCTTGAGCTAAAAAATGCTCGACGATCGGGCCAAGCGCGAGCGCCGGGAAAAACGTCAGGGCGCCAACGATCAGAATCACACCAACCAAAAGCACGATGAAAAGCCCGCCGTTTGTCGGGAATGTGCCCAGGCTCTCCGCCACAGCTTTTTTACCGACCAACGAACCGGCGATCGCCAGAGCCGGCACGATCATTAAGAAGCGCCCCATGAGCATCGCTAAGCCTAGTGTTACGTTGTACCAAGGAGTGTTTGCATTCAGACCGGCGAAAGCCGAGCCATTGTTGCCGGTCGCGCTGGTGAATGCGTAGAGGATTTCACTCAAACCGTGGGGACCGGCATTATTCAAAGATGAAACACCGTAAGGCGCGGCGACCGACCACCCCGAAAAAACAAGGATGACGAGGGGGAAGATGAGAATGTAAAGCATCGCCAACTTCATTTCCCGCGCCTCGATCTTCTTGCCCAGGTATTCAGGAGTCCGACCGACCATCAGACCGGCGATGAAAACCGACAACAAGACCATCACCAACATGCCGTACAGCCCCGCGCCGACGCCGCCGAAGATGACTTCGCCAAGTTGGATGTTGACCAGCGGCACGAGGCCACCGATGGAGGTAAAACTGTCGTGCATTGAATTAACCGCGCCGCACGACGCGTCGGTCGTAATCGTGGCGAAAAGCGCCGAGTTAGCGACACCGAATCGGACTTCCTTTCCTTCCATGTTCCCTAACGTTTGATTGACAGCCATGCCATTCATAATCGGGTTGCCGGCCGCTTCGAAGCGATACGCCGTCGTCACGCCAACGAAGAAAAGCACAGCCATAGCGGCGAAGATCGTCCAACCTTGTTTTTGGTCGCGCGCCATGCGACCGAACGTGTAAGTCAGGCCCGCTGGAATCGCGAAGATTAACAGCATCTCGATCAAGTTAGTCAGGGGCGTCGGACTCTCGAACGGATGGGCGCTGTTGGCATTGAAAAACCCACCGCCGTTGGTGCCGAATTCTTTGATGACCTCCTGCGAAGCCACCGGCCCCATCGCTAGGGTTTGTTTGACGCCCTCCAGGGTCGTCACTTCAATGTACGACGAAAAGTTTTGAATGACTCCCTGCGAGACCAGCAACAATGCGACCGGAATAGATATAGGAATCAAGACGTACACCGTGGCGCGCACCAGATCGACCCAGAAATTGCCCAGCGTCTTCGCTGCGCCCGCCTGCAAGCGGTAGGTAATGCCGCGCGCCAAAGCCAGCGCTATGCCGATGCCGACAGCGGCCGACATGAAATTATGCCAGGCGAGACCCGCCATCTGGGTCAGATAGCTCATCGTCGACTCACCGGTGTACGCTTGCCAGTTGGTATTGGTTGTAAAACTCGCTGCGGTATTGAACGCCAGGTCCGCGGGCACCGGGCCAAAATTCTGCGGATTCAACGGCAAGATATGTTGCAGCCGCTCGATCCCGTAGGTCACCAGCAACGTGATCGCGCTGAACACGAGCATCGCTACGGTGTACTGTTTCCAGTCGTATTGCTGCTGCGGGTCGACGCCGCAAAGCTTGTAGAGCAGCCGCTCGATCGCGCCAAACAGACGCGGCAAAGGTTGCCGCTCACCCTCGAATACACGATACATGTAGTTGCCCAGCGGCTTGGTTATCGGCCAAGATCATCGCCGAATAGAGCAGAATCTGAATCCATCCATTGACTGTCATAACTTCTCCTGCCTTCGCAGTACTGAAAATTGCTCAGAGAATCTTCGCGAACCTGCGAATTGTCTCGTTCCTACGCTGCTGCCGACCTCAGAACTTTTCCGGCCAGAGCAGCGCATAAACCAAGTACACCAAAATGACCACCGACACGGCCAAGCCGATAACGTATTCGATTCCCATGATGACCTCTTACAAACGATCGCACCCGCGAACGTAAAGCCACGAGATGATGAAAAACAGCGCGGTGATTAGGATAAATATAACGTCAGCCATTTGATCGCTCCTGAAAGTTGACGACCTTTATAGTCGGGTACCGCAAGCGATATGCCACCTAGCAGGCCGCGAAAACACATCGGTTTCTGCCGAAGAACCGGCAACCGCCTGGCAATTTGCACGACGCCTCGTTGCGCAGATTGCAAAATGCAAAGGTAACCGCTCGTCGCGCTTTAGGTTTGAATTAGCTGAAGTTTTGCAGTGACCGCCTGAAACCAGCCGCAAGATGGAGTGAGGTTTCTGAAAATGAAGAAGGAGAGATCGAACGAGACGCCGAGGCTTTGAAGGGAACGGAAAGCGTCGCGTCGTAAACGACTCAGGAGCGGAACTCTAAAACCGCTGCGTCCGCAACGCCTCTGCAAGTTCTCATCAACAGCGAGGTGTGTGTTCATCATTCGCATCAAATCCAAGATTGATAAGATTCGTATGCCAGGCGCCAATCTCCTCCAGGCCCCAACCGCCTCTTTCCGACCTAACGGTAGAGTTGCTGCAGCATGCTTTTATGCCGAAGCGGTTGGCGTCCGCAGCAATCGGATCACCGCCATGATGAAAACTCCTGTTAGCGCCAGGTTCAGCGCCAAGCTGAGCGTGCCGATGGTCATGCTTTGCTGAACCGCGGGCGAGTCGAGCAGGTTCTGCTGGCGAAAGAGTTCCAGCGAAACCAGCAGAACGCCGATGCCGACCTCGCCCCGCGGGAACATGCCGATACTGAGCGCCAAGCGCTGGCGTAGAGTGGCTTCGTCTCTGTACGCCACCATGGGCACGCACTTCCGATGTTGCTGGCGACGGTGATGAGTACCACGTGGGCGAGCACAGCGACGACCGCCAAGCCGCCCAATTGAATCGGCGGCAGCGCCATGCCCGCGAGCAACATGAATCCGCCTTTGATCGCCCAGTCCAAGATTGCCTGTGCGGGGGATTCGTGAGCGGTCACTCCATGGTTTGTGTCGGCGTATTCCGCCGAACCGTGCAGATGATCGGACTTGATCACGCAACCGAGGGCAAATGCCGGCACCAAACTTCCAGGTGCAAATCGGTCACATAGTCAAAGGCGTAAGTCACGCCCCAGACCAAAAGCGCGTAAATAACGATCCACGCGTTAGTCGTCGGCACCGGCAGCCAGTGGATGCAGAAATAGGCAGCCGCCAGTAACAGAAACACGGCGAAAATCAGGATGAGCAGCTTGGGCTCAAAGCCGATGAGCATCATCTTGAGCGGAATCATCAATAGCACCGTGTCGAGATCGTCGAAGATCGCCAGCACGCGTGCCTTTTTGTAAACCCAGGTTGTCGCCAGCCCAGCAGCGGCAAGCATGGTAAACAAAATTCCCGCCGAAGTGGGTGAAGCAAACCTGCCGACCAGCAACGACTCATTGAAACCCAGGCTAAAGAACCACCAAAAATAAAGCGCCGCGCACAGCCAGGGCACCGCCGCGCGGCCATGGCGATGCCGTAATCGATTGCGTACGAGCCCAAGTGTGACTTGTCGATATCGAACTCCATGCCCACTTCGATCATGATGTAGGCGAGGAAAATCATCGTCAGAGTCGTGAACGCGGTGTTGGACGATTGAACGATCGGCAATTGGGACAAAACCATGCCGGCGACCAGCAAAAGGCTGTAAATGATTACTCTTTGCATAAAGTAGCTCCATTACTGAAGCGCGACGCGGTGGTGCGCCGACTTCGTTACAGTCGCCCGATGGAGCTCACGGCTCAGTGCCTATTATCAAAGGCACCGACGCGGCAGTCGGACGATTCAATTTATAGAAACTAGTAGGCGGAGTCTTAAACCGCGAGAACGAAAGGCGGCGAGCGACTGATATCGCCGGCTACGTTCGGCCAGCGACGAAGGTTTTGTTTGAAGTCGAACAACAGAAAAGAGGCATGAACCGTTGGGGGGTCTGCCAGAAATTCTCCGGTCCAAAGCGGCGTAGGTTGTTTGCTATGTTCCCCGTCGACGAGCTTCGGTGTTTTGTAAACTTCATAGCCGGACTTTGAGCCAAATTGCACCGAAGGCCCATCGATGGTTCCAACAAAAGCCCATAGAAAAGTCAGCAACAAAAGCAGGTGTGCAACAGTCCTGCTGGGCGGACGTTGATGCTTGTCATTTGTGAGGTAAGGCAACATTTGAAATACTGTATTTCACTTGCTAACGCATGCTGGGCGACAAAGCAACGCACGGTGTTACTGAGGGTGGGCGAGTCAGACCGTGAAAGATCATTTCTTCTCGGCAACACACTGGTCAATTCCAGTCCGGCGCGACGCCGGAAGGTTGCGTTTAAGAGATGGACTTGCTGGAGCAGGGGGAGTCCGACATTTTACGCCGCCACGATATCGACGCGGGCAGTGTTACCAACTTGCCGCAGTAATTGCACGCAATCTTCCCAAGTCAAACCGAATGCGCGCACGTTGGACACACCAAGCCGCGAAACCACATCGGAAATCGCAGCCGCTTGGTTCTCGTCGGTTTCGCCGTCCATCGTAGCACCTTCGGCCAGCTCATAAGACCCGCGATTCAGATGTCGTGGCGTAAATACAAAGTGAATTCTTGGCCACGGCCTGCTTGGTCGTCGCGAAAAGTCTATCCTACACTTCGTGAGATCATTTCATTAAACAGCATGGGATACTCAACCCGCACTGACAAAGTCGAGTCTTAGACGGCGACGCGCTTAGCAGCGTTCTGCTGAGTTGTTACCCGGATCGGTAATATCATCATGTCCCGGCCGGCGAACTGGAGTTTCTGCTGCAAGGTATAAGGCGTGTGGTTATGCAGTAGCCGGGTAAACACACTCTCCTCCTCGAAAACCAGCTTGCCGCTAAAGAAGACCGTGCGGGGAAATTCCTTGGCAACCAAGTTACAAGTTTGCTCCAGCTCGTCGATCAGATCGACGCCGAGCGCGTAGCGATACTCCGCGTACCAACCCAAACAGGTTGCGTAGTCGACGAAACTCTTGAGGTCCTCTTCTTTTTTTCGCTGGAGACTCTCCATTTCCGCATGGCCTTTGAACTGGCCGGCATCGATCACGCCGACGGAAACGAAGACGATGTTCTTATAGTGATTCGGGAACAACCGTTGGAGGTTCAGCAATGTGTGCACCGCGACACCATCGAACTCGCGCACGATAATCGCGGCGGTCGGCGCCTGGACATTCTTCACCGGCGTCGGCGCTTTCAAATCCGGTTGGAAGGGAATGCCCAAAAGCGTGTCGTCGAGGGTTTTTAGAGCTCGCTGAACCTTCTCGTAGTGCCAGCGCACCGCCTGGCAAACCATTACGAAACTCAAGGTCACGACGACCGTCAGCCAGCCGCCTTCGAGAAATTTCGTCGCCACCGTGACGCAAAGTATCGTGCTGGTCGAAAGCAAACCCAAGCCATTGACCGCCAGCTTCATGCGCCAAGGCTCGGCGCTCCGGCGCACCTGCCACCAATGCCGGCACATGCCCAGCTGCGACAAGGTAAAGGTCAGAAACACGTTGATGCTGTACATGATCACCAACAGCTTCACTTCGCCGTGGCTGTAGGCCAAAAATCCGAGCGACGCGATGCCCATGAACCAGACGCCGTTACGCGTGACTAGCTGGTCGCTCAAGTGGGACAAACGATGCGGCGTCCAGGAGTCGAGCGACATATTGGAGAGCACCCGCGGGCCGTCGAGAAAGCCTGCCTGGGCGGCGACAATCAATATCGCAGCTTCGGTGATCAGCGTGACGATCACCAAGGCCGCCGTGGTCGTTGTATCGCCGCCAAAAAATATCCCGTAGATATTGGCGAAGAGACTTGCGTTGAGCGTTTTCCCCGGCTCGTGCATCACGCGGTTGAGCAAGTAACAGAGCAGGATGCCGCCGGCGGTGAAAGCGAGTGAAATCGCCATGTAAAGCATGGTCTTTTTGCCGGTGAGGACACGGGGTTCGCGCAAGATCTGCAAACCGTTGCTCACCGCCTCGATTCCGGTATAGGTGCCGCCGCCCAAGCTGTAGGCGTGGAGGAGAATTCCCAGCGTGGCAAGCAAGCCAATTCCTTGAACATCGCGGTTAACTTCCCGGTACGTGTTCGCCGCCAGTGCTGGCATATCGGCGGCGTGCGGGATGATGCCCATCGTGATTACGACGATATGCATGACGATGAACAGCAGAAAAATCGGCAGCAAGAACAGCACCGATTCCCTGACACCGCGCAGATTGAGAAAAATCAGCGCGAAGATCAGCAGCACCGCAACGGCGAACTTGTAAGGGGCCAACGCCATCGGAAGAAAACTGAACATCGCATCGGTGCTGCTGGCGATCGAAATGGTAATCGTCAACATGTAGTCGACCACCAGCGCCGACCCCGACACCAGGCCCGCCCGCGAGCCGAGCAATTTGGTCGCGACCAGATAACCGCCGCCGCCGGTCGGAAACAGCTCGATGATCTGCGCATAGCTGGCGGAAATGATGAAGACCGTGGCGGCCATCATAATTACAAGCAACAAAGCCAGATGATAATGCTGTCCCAGCGCCAGATAGGCTTCTTCCGGACCATAGGCCGAAGAGCTCAAGCCGTCGGCGCCGAGTCCAACCCAGGCGAGGAAAGCCACCAACGAGATTTGATGGAACACTTTCGGATCGAGCGGATCCTTGGCTTTTCCCAACAACAGTTCTGTGAATGATTTTTTGTTTGCTTGATCCATCGGTTTTACGCAATCTCTTTTTCGCTGGTCAGCAGCGCGTCGCGCCCGCGCGCACAACCACCACCGGACATTGGGCGCGAGCGATAACCCTGGCCGCATGACTTCCAACCAGCCATCGGATGATGCCGGTTTTGCCAGCGGTGCCCATGACGATCATGTCGGCATGGACATCCTCCGCGCAGCGCACGATGCTATGGCTCACCGGGGCGGTGCTGTCGATCAAGATTCGTCGCGCCGACACGCCAGACTCCGCGGCAACATCCGCCAAGCGTGCGAGAGCGGCTTCGGCTTGAGCCCGATGCGGAGATTCGCTTTCAAAGAGCGGTGTGGGCGGCGGCAAGGCATGGGCGATAATCAACTCGGCACCATGTTGTCTGGCGAGACTCACAGCGACGGCAAACGCCTTCTCGGAGCCCTGCGTCAGGTCGGTCGGATGAAGCAGCAGTTTTATGTTTGTCGCCGGAAGCGCATTGAACGGCGCTTTCAGCCATACCGGCTTCCCCGCATTCATCCGCTCATACTAACCATCCATGCTGCAAAAGAGCAATTAAATCACCGGTGAAAGGTAAATTCACCCTTAGAGTAAATTCTCGATAAATCGCTGCAAACGGCAAAGCGCCGTGGGGCTATTGCATGATCTTAAGAACTTTCTTAAATGAGTAGCGGTTTCGTTCGAATTTTGTTTTATAAGAATGCGAAAAATGGCTGAACGCTTATCACAACCGCGCGGCATGAAACCGACTCGCGACACTCGGCAACTCAATTGGTTTTTGGCCTGGGCAGTGGTGTTCTGCGATATCGGCACCTCGGTTTATTATGTCCCGGGCATTCTTTACGGCCATGTCAAAGACGCTACGCCGTTTTTTGTGCTCTTGACCACCGGCGGCTTCATCCTGCTATCGCTTAAATACATCGAAATCTCCTGGCGCAACCCCGAGGGTGGCGGCGTCGTGACGATCACGACCAAAGCCTTCGGCCCGATTTGGGGCTGCCTGGGCGGCATGCTGATCACGGTGGACTATTTTCTGACCACCGCGATCTCGGCGGTTGCGGGCTTTCAATATGTTGGCAGCGCCTTCCCGGCGTTGGACGCCCATATCGTTTTGCTCGCCTGTACGGGCGTCGGAGTCTTGGCCGCGCTCAACATCGTCGGCATTCGCGAGAGCGCCGCCGTGGCGATGGTCATGGCCTGCGCTTCGTTTTTCGTCAACATGGTAGTCATCGCCATGGCGTTGATCACCATGGACGGCGCACAGTGGAGCACGGTTCTCAGCCGTCTAGGCACCGGCAAAGGAATCTCTCACTATGAGCTGCTGGTCGGATTTTCTTCGGCTTGGCTGGCGTTTTCCGGTTTGGAAAGCATCAGCCAGTTGAGTCCAACCATGAAATTTCCCCTGCGGCGCACTACTCGCTGGGCCATGACAGCGGTGATAGTCACCATGGTCATCACTGCGCCGGTCCTCACCGCTCTGTCCATCGGCCTTTTGCCCGAGCACTTCAAGGCGACCGAAAGCGAGAGATTCATATCGCAATTGGGCATGATCGTCGGCGGGCTGGGCCTCAAGCTCGCTGTGGTTTTGACCGCTTCAAGCTTACTGCTGTTCGCCTCCAACACCGCGATCATCGGCTCCTACCATGTGTTTCTCGCCCTCGTGAATGGCGGTTTTTTGCCGCGAGTCATCGCGCTTCGCAACAATGCGTTTAATTCACCGCATATTGCCGTCGTCTTGGCAACTCTCCTACCGATGGTCGTTATCGTTGGGTCGGGCGGTCAAATGAAGATCTTGGGCGATATGTATGCCTTCGGACTACTCGGCGCCTTTGTTTTTTCTTCATTGAGTCTCGATTCTATTCGATGGAGGCTCGGCCGACGCGATCTTGGATTCTGGATCGGCGTCTTCACGACCTTGATGGTCGCGGTGGCCTGGGCGATCAATATCGTGGAGAAACCGCTGGCCACTTACTTCGGTGGCGCGATCACGTTGATCGGCATGCTTACCGCTGTCGGTGTCCGTCGTGCGTGGTTCCTCGACATTCTGGTGCAGGTTCCCTTCATCCAGCGTCTACAAGCGCGCGCCTACCACGCGTCGGAAAACCTGGTGGAAGATGAGTTGAAAGGATTAATGACACTATCTGAGGCGGTTGACGTCAAGCCGCTCTACTCGTCGTCAACCTTATTGGCATTGCGTGATCAGAGCCCCGGTTTGGTGCAAGAAGCGATCACCCGCGTAAGAGGCAAGGGAGAGTCGGCGCTCTATTGCATTTACGTGGAAGAATGGCCCGGTTTGTTTGCCGGGAAAACGCCCCATGCGCCCAATGAACAGGGAGTCCAAACTCTAAAAGCGGTGTTACAGGCCGTGCGCGATAGGGGAATCGAGATCCTGCCAATCTGGTCGGTGTCGCACAACGCCGCCGAAGCGATCGCCAACGCCGCCAAAGCCCTCGACGTCGATTCAGTGATCATCGGCGCATCGCGCCGCTCAGCCTTCTACCACATGCTGCGCGGCCATGTGATCAAAGGGTTGATGAAGAAATTGCCCCACGATTGTCGTTTGATGATTTGCAACTAGAGTTATTGCAATCTGGTTTTCGAGAAAGAGGATGTACGCTTTCACTTCCTCGCCGCGAATCAGACACGGCGATCACCGCCGACTCGGCGACCTGCGGATGAGAATTGAGCACGCGCTCGACTTCCTCCGAGGAAATATTTTCATCGCCGCGCCGCAGATCGTGAAATCAGCAAAATGCTCCAGTGGCTGTTTTCGTATTCAACGGTACATAGCGTCGGGGTCGACTTCGTCGCGGATCAAATGCAGCTCTTCACTCGTCGGCGCGGTGATTTCTTCGATCGTCTCGGCTAAACGCAGCGGCCAGCCGACCTCGGCCTGCACGTCTTCTGCCGTCACGCCTGGATAGAGGGCGTTAAGCTGCATTTCGCGCTCCGGGTTAGCGAAATTCAAGACAGCTTTGTCGGTGATCACGATTTCCGGCCCGCCGCCGGGCAAGCCCAACCGAGCGCGGCTGTCACCACCGGTCAAGTGGCCTGGGCTGGTGAGAAAATCGAGCTTGCCGACAAACGCACGGCGCTTAAGACGCATGATCATGAACGTGCGTTGCGCATTGGTAGCGATTTCCAAGGCGCCGCCGCTTCCCGGCAGTCGCGTCTTCGGTTTGGCATAGTCGCCGATGACCGTGGAGTTGAGATTGCCGTAGCGGTCGATCTGGGCGCCGCCGAGGAGCGCGATCTCGACCAACCCCCCTTGCAAGTACAACCCAAACAGATCCGCCATGGAGACCACCGATGTCGCTCCGCTCACCAAGGTGGGATCGCCGATCGAAAGCGGCAGCCGCTCCGGACGGGCGCCGTAGACACCGGATTCGTAAATCAACTCCAAGTCAGGCGCGACCGTGTAGCGCGCGAGGTTGCAGGCGACATTGGGCAAACCGACGCCGACGAAAACCGTGCGCGCTCCTTTCAACATGCGCGCCGCCACCGCGATCATCATCTCGGAATCGGTGTAAGTGACTTCGCTCATCGATACCTCCCGTAGTCGACCGAGGGCGCCAGCAATGGCTCCGGCTTGAGCCTATCGAAATAAGCTTGACCCAATTTCCGCACGTACGCGGCGTGATTTTCCAAGCCGTAAACCCATTCGTCGAGCCACGCCAGGACCGCCCCGTGATCCTGAGAAAGCTTGTCCCAGGTAAGATAAGTCTCGTTGTCCCGGTCGTAATAACCCTGGACGTAGGATGGGTGAGCGCCGTAGGGCTCGTGCACCACCGCATCGACGATCAGGCCGGGAATCAAAGTGCGGTTGGGATCGGCGCGAATCACGGATTCATCGACGATTTCTTCCACCACGATGATCACATGCTTGGCGGCAAACGCCACTTCTTTTTGCATGCCCAGCAGGCCCCACAGTTGCGTGTTGCCGCGCCGGTCCGCGCGCTGAGCGTGGAGAATCGCCACGTCGGGATTGAGCGGCGGCACCACCGCGATCTTGCCAGTGCCGTAGGGATCGTCGATCAATTTGATCAGCGGATTGACCTCCAGCATTTCCGAGCCGATATAACTGCGCAGCGGAAAAAATGGCGCCCGCGACGCCCCAGCCGCATATCGTCCCACCAACCCGTAGTGCGAATACTCCTCCCATTCCAGCGGGCCAGGAATAGATTTTTCCACCGCGCGGCGGACGCAGTATAGCGAGCCGACACCGGGGTTGCCCGTGTAGCTGAAGATTAATTTCTTCGCCGTGCCGGCGGCGATCATCTGATCGTAGATCAGGTCTGGAGTCATGCGGATCAAAGTGAGACCCTGGCGCTTCTGGCGGATGATCTCATGGCCCGCGGCGAATGAAATGAATCCGGTGAATCCTTCGATCGCCAGCGAGCAGCCGTCGTCGACATAGGCAGCGATGGCTTCCCGCATGGTAGTGAGCTTATCGGCTTTTTGAGGTTTGTTCATAGCGTCGGAGGGCGGACATTCTTGTCCGCCGTCCTTCGGCGGGTTAGAAAACCCGCCCTCCTTTTCTAGTTGCATCCTTCAGCACTCGGTCGATAATATTGTCGGTCTCGCCGAGATAGTTATGCGGTTTCGCCAACGCCTGCCAGTCGACCGATGGAGCCGAATCGCCGGCAAGCTGCTTGACGATATCGATGAGCGATTTGTTTTCCGACACGGCGACAGCGCACGCCTTCTTGACTAATTCCTCCGCCTGCGCCCGTGGCATTGCATTAGCCAAGGCGAACACCGCCGCTTCGGCGAGAATCACGTCGTTGGCGCGCGTGATATTCGAAAGCATCGCCGGCGCATCGACTTGTAGATTTTTCGCCAAATACGCTGCGTGCCTAAGTGCGCCGCCGGTAAGCATGACCATCTGCGGCAGCGTCAACCATTCCACCTGCCAGCCATGAGTGCCACGCTCATGTTCCTGAATCTGCGCGTTGTGCAGCGCCGAAAGCAAAGATGCATTCATGCGCGCCGCGGCGACGATTAACTCGCTGGTGATTGGGTTGGACTTCTGCGGCATGGTGCTGCTGCCGCCGCGCCCTTCTTCCGCTGACTCGCCGACCTCTGCCACTTCGGTCTGCGCCATGAGGATGACATCCTGCGCCATTTTCGCCAGCGAACCGCTAACCATACTGAGCCAGCCGCCGAACTCGACGATGCTATCGCGCTGCGTATGCCAAGGCATCGCCGGCGTGCCAAGGTTCAACTCGTTAGCCAGGGCTTGCATGACCGCCAAGCCACTACCGCCAAGCGCCGCCAAGGTTCCCGCCGCACCGCCGAACTGCACCACCAGCAACCGCGATTGGATTTCCGCCAATCGTTCAACATGGCGCACGAGCGGCGCCAACCAGGCCGCCGCCTTCAGACCAAAGGTGATCGGCAACGCCTGCTGACTATGAGTGCGCCCGGCCAGAACAGTTGACCGATGCTTTTCGGCCAGCGCAGCCAGGTGGCCGGTGATCTCGCGGATTCGTTTGCCGAATATTTGAATCGCCCCGCGCAACTGCAACACGCTGGCCGTGTCCATAATATCTTGTGTCGTCGCACCCCAGTGAATATATGGCGCCGCGTCGGCGCTCACTTGCTTTCGCAGCTCCTGCACCAGAGCGATGATCGGAAAGCCGGAACGAAGGGTTCCCTTGGCAAGCGCGGCAACATCGATCTTGTCGCCTGTCACCGCAGCGATCTGCTCCGCCGCTGTGGCTGGAATGACTCCGACAAACGCCTCGGCGCGGGCCAAGGCAATTTCCACGTCCACTAGCGCGCGAACATAGGCTTGATCGCTGAAGAGGCCGTTAATTGCCTCGTCACCGAACAACGGGCCGAAAATAGTGGAATCGAGCAGCGTGGTCATGGTTGTGGGTTCGGGCTGATTTCTAAAACTAGTGACTGTCCTGTTCTGTCATTCCGAACGAACGTGAGGAATCTATCTTCCGTTGCCTCAACGATTTCGAGTGACTGCACTAGACAAAGATTTCTCCCTTCGGTCGAAATGACAGTAATTCGTCTCGCAAAAACCGCTAACATCCGTGCCTCACATATCGAAGAAAACCGTCTCGTTGCCTCCCTGCAGCCGAATGTCGAAACGGTAGACGGCCTTACCATCCCGCTCGCCGCGCTGCGCGATCAACGTCCGACGCCGCGCCTTATTCTTGATCGATTTCAACACAGGATCATTTTCATTAGCCGGCTCGTCATTAAAGTAAATGCGCGTATAGGCATGCACCAACATGCCGCGGGCAAAAATCACTACGTTGACGTGCGGCGCTTGGACTGTATCGTCGCTTCCCGGCACCGGTCCCGGCTTGATGGTTTCAAAACTGTAAAAACATTTTTCGTCGGTGCCGGACCGGCCCCAGCCGGTAAACGTCGGATCTAGCGGTTTCTCTTGCTTGTCATCCGGGTGATTGTAGCGGCCGTAGGAGTTGGCTTGCCAAAGCTCCACCATGACATCGGGAATCGCTACGCCGTCGCCGTCAAAGACCTGCCCTTCGATGCGAATGCGCTCGCCTTGGGTCCCATCGACCGCCATCCCGTTCATCGGTTGGCGCGTCAAGCCGATGGCGTAAAACGGACCGACGGTTTGCGAAGGTGTTTGCTTGCTCATTGCGGTCCCTCGAATGGCGTAGCTCTGGCGTCCGCGCAGCACGATGTCGAAACGATAACCCAAGGCGAACTCAGGTTCGGTGACGTCATGGGCATAGCTCGCCATCAACCGCTCCCGGCCGCTCTTGGTCGGCACTGAATTGAAGATCGGATCGAGTGGGATCAACGGATCGCCGGGAAAGAAAAATTGCGTCACCAGCCGGGTTACGAAGCTTGGCCCGAATAACGACAAGTGGATATGCGCCGGCCGCCAGGCGTTGCTGTGATTCAACCAGGGATAGGCGCCCGGCTTGATCGTCAGGTAGCGATACTCGCCCTTGTCATTGGTCACGCAGCGCCCCCCGCCGGTAAAGTTCGGATCGAGCGGCGCGTTGTGTTGATCCACCGGATGTTGATAGCGCCCAGCGGCGTTGGCCTGCCAAATTTCGATCAAAGTGTTGGGCACCGGCTTGTCATCTTCGTCCAACACCCGGCCGACGACGATGATGCGTTCGCCCATCGCTTCTTTGCCGGTGTCGGCGTTGCGCGTAAGATCGTTCTCGCCCGGCGCCAATTTAATGTCACCGAACAACGGCCCGGTAATCTCCGAGAGGGTTTGCTTGAGCGGCACCAACTTCTTGAGCGGCCCGCGTTTAACCGACGAACCATAGTCTTTGAAACTGTAAGGCGGATGGGAGCGCCAGTCGCGTGGATTGTAGGGTTTGATGTTCATCATAACAGCCTGCCTCGATCACAAATGATTTCACCACGAAGATCACAAAGGACACGAAGGTTTCGGATAATAATTTCTCCGAATTTCGTGGTCTTCGCGGCCTTCGTGGTGAATAGTCTTATTTCCCTTCCATTTCCATTTCTTTGTAGACACGCTTGGCGATGGCAAACGCCGAATTCGCCGCCGGGGCGCCGGCGTAGACGGCGACTTGCAGCAATACTTCTTTGACTTCCTCTTTGGTCACGCCGGTGTTGCGCGTCGCCCGGATATGCGCGCCCAATTCGTCGAGCCTGCCCAACGAAGCCAGCATGGCAATGGTCAGCATGCTGCGCGTGCGCTTTTCCAGCCCCGGCCGGGTCCATACCGCGGCCCAAGCATGTTCGGTGACGTAGCGTTGCCAATCGGCGTCGAAGTCGGTCTTATTCGCCTCCGCGCGCGCGACGTATTCTTCACCCAACACCGCTTTGCGCACGGCCATACCTTTGTCGAATAGCTCGTCAGACAATGTCCACCTCCTGAAGAAATTGCATGATGCGCTCGGCAACCGCATCCGGCTGTTCGACGCAGGGCAGATGAGCCGCCTTTTCAATCAGAGAAAACTGCGCTCCTGGGATCAGACTCGCCAACTCTCGGCCAAGTTCCGGCGGCGTGGCAATATCTTCGGCGCCGCAGAGAACCAGAGTCGGCTGCTTGATCTGCACCACCGTCGAGCGAAAATCCGCATCCCGCAGCGCAGCGCAAGTTCCTATGTAGCCGTCCGCCGAAGATTGCCGCAACATTAGAGAATAGCCGCGAATATCGGCCGGCCATTTTTCGCGGAAGCCGGCGGAAAACCAACGATCCATGGTCATCTGCACTAAAGAGTCGACGCCATCGGCGCGCACCTTGTCGATACGCTGCTGCCAAGCCTCTGCGCTGCCAATGCGCGCACCGGTATCGGATAGCACCAGCGCGCGCACGCGCTCGGGATGATTTAGCGCCACCGCCTGAGCGATCACACCGCCAACCGACACGCCGCACACCACTGCGTCACGAATTTCCAACCCATCGAGCAATGCGACTACGTCGCCCGCCAAATCCACTGCCGAATACGGTGGCGTAGGAGCTTCCGACAAGCCATGGCCGCGCAAGTCGTAACGAACCACGTGGCAATGCGGCAACAAGCGCGCCGCCACGCCGTCCCAGATGCGCAGGTCGCTGCCGAGCGAGTTGGAGAAAACCACCGCGGGCTGCTCTTTCGGCCCGTGGGCTTGATAGTGATGAACAGAGTCAGCGATTTGCAAGAATGGCATCGCTTTGAAACTATCCGAGCCAGCGCAACAATGTCAAATTAACCGGCGAGAAAGTCTTTGACTTCCGCCAATCAACAACCATAGAATCCGCTTGAACCCTTGAACCTTGAACTTTTGAACGATTTTAACGGAGGTAATTATGGCTGAACCATTAGTATTAGAAATCTTTTCCGACTTCGTTTGACCCTGGTGCTACCTCGTCACCGGGCGTGTCGAGAAACTCAAGAACGAATACGGTCTAGGCATCAAATTCACCAACTTTCCGCTTCACCCTGAGACGCCGGAAGAAGGCAGCGTGCGCGGCCCCGAGATCATCGCGCGCAACGGCCGGATGAAAGTAAACATGGAGCGCGAAGGCTTGCCGTTCAACGCCGAACGCAACATGTCCTTCAACAGCCGCCTCGCTCAAGAACTCGCCACCTGGGCGGCAACCAAAGGCAAAGCCGAGGAAGTCGTCAACGCGCTGTTCCGCGCCTACTTCGTCGACGTGAAAAACATCGGCAAGGTCGACGTGCTGGCGCAAATCGCCGAGCAGAACGACTTGCCGAAAGACGAAGCCACCGACGTCTTGCTCAGCCGCAAATACAAAGACGCCGTCGATGCGGACTGGAAACGCTGCGCCGCCTTCGGCGTCAACGGCGTGCCGACGTTTCTGGCCGGCAAATATCTAATGGTCGGCGCCCAGCCCTATGAGGAATTGCAGCGGCTGATCGAGCATGTCTTGAAGGAACCGGCGGCGCATAGCTCGGATGGCTAGTCGCATTGCCAAGCGTCATCTGAGAAGTGCGCCGGGGCAACCCGGCCATTGGCAGAGCGCGGAATTTGCCGATTCGTCGATCGGAAGCCATTGGGCTGAAGGGATCGACGTAAGCGAAAGAAGAACGCGATGACGACGCTAAGACGATTCGTCACTCTTTCTCTAGTCTCCCTTACATTCCTCTGCTCTATGGCCAGCGTGGCTCATTCAGCCGATGGCACCGAGAAGCTTACCCGCATCCGCATGGGCTTGGCCGCGCGAAGCACGACTTCCATGCCTTTCTTCGTCGCCAAGGAACGCGGCTTCTTCCGCGAAGAAGGTTTGGATGTTGAGCTGATCGTCATGCAGGCGATCCAAACCATTCAAGCAACGTTGGGGAATAGCACGCAATTCGCCTCGGCAACCGGATCGGCGGTCAGCGCCGCTGTGAGAGGCGCCGACATCAAAGTGATATTGGCCGTAACCGACCGGCCGTCATTCGATCTTATCGTCCAGCCCAATATTACCAGCGTGCAACAACTGCGCGGCAAAAAAATCGGCACCGGCGGCGTCGGTTCTCTGGCGGAAATCCTCACGCGCCGGATTCTTATGGCGAATAACGTCCGCCCGGAGGAGGTTGCCATCCTGGCAACGGGTCCCAGCCACGTTACTTATTTGTCGCTAAAAGCCAAAGTCATTGATGCCGCGCCGCTGCAAATGCCGTTAACCTTTACCGCCCAGGACGAAGGCTTCCGCAAGCTGGTCGCCGCCGGCGACGTTTATCAAACGGTGCAAGGCGGTCTTGCGACCACCACAGCCATGCTCACGGAGCAACCCGAGTTGGTGACCAAAGTCGTGCGCGCCATGTTGCGAGCGACTCGGCTCTTCAAATCCGATCGGAAGTATGGCATCGAATTCCTCAAAGGTCCGTGGTTGGACATTGGCAAGGACCCTGAAAAGATCGCGGCGCGCACCTATGACATCGCCGCTCCGGCGCTCTTGGAAAACGGCATCGTCGGCGAAGAGATTCAACGCCAAATGATTGCCGATGCGGCGGCGCAAATTAAGCCCAAGCAACCGGTGCTGCCGGCGCAAGTGTTCGACTTTAGCATTGCCCGCAAGGTCGGTGAGACATTGAAATAGGTTCAATCGGCCATGCCGATCAGGGCGAAATTAACAGATCGGATGCGACCCCTAACCACAGCCTTATTTGTTCTTTGGTTTGTTGTTCTGCCGCTTTTTTCTCTTGGCGCACAACAACGACACCTTCATAGCAGCGCCGGTGTCGGCGGCCCACAGATTCCTCTGTGGGCCGGTCGGGATCTGGGAACATTCCGCAAATATCAGTTGGATGTCGAAGGCGTGCTGATCCTCGGCGGCGCCCGCGGCATGCAAGCGCTGATTGGCGGCAGCACTCATTCTGCGAATATGGCGGCCATGCTTCCCATCAGGACCGCCCTCGCGGGAGGAGACGCAGTCATCGTCGCCGGTTTCTTGAACAAAAATTTGCTTAAGTTCATCGCGCAAAAAACCATCACTAAGCCAGAGGATCTTCGCGGCAAGAAGATCGGTATCGCCAATTTCGGCGGATCGAACGAATTCGGCGTTCTGCTCGCGCTTCGAGAATGGGGCATTCCACGCGAAGCGGTCAATATCATTCCTGCCGGCGGCAGCGCGTCGCGACTGACAACCATGGTGGAGGCACGGGGCATGGATGCCACCGTCATTTCTTACGACCATGCGCTTCTTGCAGCCCAGAAAGGTCTGACTATTTTAGGCGACTTGGCCGAGATCGTGCCGGAATTCCCCGACAGACTGATCGTGGTGCGCCGGTCGTTTCTTGAAAAGGAACGAGACACGGTCAAGCGTTTCCTGCAGGCGCTGAGCGAATCTATCTACCAGGTCAGCACCCAGCGGGAAAAAATCCTGCCGGTCATTAGCAGCCACTTAAAAGTGGATCGAAAGGTCGCGGAAGAAACCTATGAGCTTTACCACAAGGTTTTTTCCATGCCGCCCAGGGTCGGCCGCAAGGGCTTCCGCGGCGTTGTCGACATCGTTCTGCAGCAGATGGGGCGCCCGAAAGAGGAAGTCAATTTGAACCGGCTGATCGACGAAAGCCTGATCGACGAACTGGAACGAGAAGGATTCTTTAACCGGTTGCAAAAAGAATATAGCCGGAAATAGACTGCTTATCGTTCTGTAATTTTAAGCGGTGCCGGCGGAATTCGCCGGCGGATTGAAAACAACCAACGGAAAGGAGCTTTCAAATGAAAGCATTGATCAAACATGTGGCGTTCATGAGCCACAACGCGCCCCGGCTCTGCCGGTTTTATGAGTGCCTGTTTGGACTGACTCGGGCAAGAGCAGATACCTCGCCGGCATCGGAGGAAGAGTTCGCCAAGCGTTTCGGCAATCCGCTGTTATCGACCAAACGAGTCGCCAAGCCCTACGACGCAACGGTCATCGCCGGCGATGGCAACGTCGGTGTCGCGTTTTTGCGCCGCGGCCGGGATACCCCGCCGGCATCGATCACTTTGGCATCGAGGTGGACGACATGGATCTCGTGTTCAGCCGCTAAAAAAACATTATCCTGCCGTCGGCTTTGTCAAACGACCATCCAACCGGCCCTTTGCATCTTTCAGCTCTCATGATCCGGAGGGCCATCTTCGACCTGAGCCAGCCGGGATTGAATAATGTTCGAGGCGTATGGGCCGAGTCCGAACGGGAGCAAAATCGCTACGTCAAGCACCTGACCATACGCGCTATCCGCCCGCGTTAGCGCGCTTTTACGTCGACGTATTCGAGTTCAAAAAGGAAGCCCTGGAAGATCCCAATTTTATTTGACCGACGGCAAGGTCACTTTGGTCCTGACGCCGTGGAAGATCGAAGACTATCACGATGCCGAACACCGGGGTCCGGGACTCGACCATGTCGGGTTCAAAGTCGAAAGTGTCGAGACGTTTAAAAAGATTTTGAGATCTTGACCACCGTGGACCCGATGGATGGCGCCGAAGGCTCCCAATGCCACCGGTGAACACAATGTCGTGTTGCGATTGCTCCAAGCCTGCCGTTACGGCGGCACCAGTTGTCCGACCCGGATGGAAATTTCATTGACGTGAGCGATAAATAAATTGTACTGGCGCGGCCTGGTCCTCGAAAGTTAGGTGCGGCGGCTTCCAGCCGAACGATGAGTTAAACGGCTGATAGAGCCTGTGTTGAAGCGACCTATCGCCCAAGACGGTAGGCGCAGTTCCAATCTCGACTCGTTGCAACTGGTGGCGCTGTTGGGTCTCACCGATTCAACAGCGCCACCGCCACCAACCCGACCGCCAGCCCGAGTATTTTCTGCCGCGACAGGCGCTCGCGAAAACAGAAAAACGCCAGCACAGTGCTCACCGCGACGACGCCGACACTGTAGATCGGATAGAGCTGCGAGCTTTCCCAGCCCTTCAGCGCAAGCACCCGCAGCAGCGAGTAGACCGCCAGGTAATTGACCAGTCCGAGCCCAAGTCCGGCGACAACATGAAGAGCGCGGAATTCCGCTGCGACTATGACGCCTTTAGCGAAGCCGATGGCGAGGCTCGATAGCAAAGCGAACAGAAATCCCGACATCACGTAGGAATGATAATTCGAACCATCGAGATAGTGGGTCTGCAAGTATTTTAGAATCGTGAAGTAGCAACCGAAGGTGGCAAAAACGAGCAGCGGTAATAGATGAAACAGCTTGGAACTGAGCTTGCCGCTATTTCTGTCCGGCGCGGTGCAGAGGAAAAGCGCCACCAGCGCCGCCGTCAATCCGGCAATCTTTACCGGTGTCAGCGAATCGCCATAAAGGATGAACGCCAGCACCGACGGGATCGCCACCGACAAGCGGCTCGCCAGGGCGGCGATAGCGACACCGGCGCGCTGCGCCGTGTGGGCGAGCAGGAAGAAGTTCACCGCGAGCAAGAAGCCCTGTACTCCAGCGAGCCAGATCCAGGGTTGGCCGACTAGGTTCCGAAGGTCGAGGCCAGCCCCGGCCAACAAACTGCCGATCACCACACAGGTCACATAATTGATCGGGATCGCCCAGAATAAATTGACGCGCCAACCTGCGAAAGCGCGAAAGATCACCGGGATGACGCCGGAGCCGAGGATGGCGAGGAGCAAGTAGATCATCGGCGCTGGCGATTTACCGTTTGAACCAATTGCAGAAAGATTTCTCCCAGGGGTCGAAATGACAGCCGCGGGTCGCCTGTTATTTCGCAGAAACGAAGCGACCGAGAAATCTCTCCGCTCCGTCCTTCCGTGGCCAGCGATGACTGCGACGCGGATAGCCGCAATCCAGTCGCACAGGTTAGAACGCCAAGCCGCTCACCCGCTCGAGCAAATCGCGGTTGGCGAGTTTGGCGTCGGCCAATATCTTCTTATCATCGAGGCCCGCGAGCTCGCGGTCGCGCATGACGATCGCGCCGTCGATCATCACCGTCCGAACATCGCTGGCTTTGGCGCAGTGGACGATCTGGCTGAAGATATCGTTGATCGGCTGGTTATGCGCGGTGTCGATGTCGACGAGAATCAGATCCGCGCGCTTGCCGACCTCGATGGTGCCGCAGAGCGAATTTAAACCTAACGCCCTGGCGCCGCCGATGGTCGCCATGCGGAGAACATCGTACGGTTTGATCACGCCGGCATCTTGGTGCTGGACCTTCTGCAACAGCGACGCCGCCTTCATGGTATCGAACAGATCCTGCGAATGGTTGCTCGCCGCGCCGTCGGTGCCGAGCGCGACGTTGACGCCTTGGCGCAACATTTCCACCACCGGCGCTACGCCATCGCCTAACATCATGTTGCTCACCGGATTATGCGACACCGACGAGCCGGTTTCTTTGAGAATGACAATTTCATCCTGCGAAACATGCACCGAGTGGGCGAAGATCGAATTCTTGGCGGGGATGCCGAACTGATGCAAAAATTCGACAACGCCGTTCTTGCCATGCTGCCGGCGCACCGCTTCGACCACCGACTTCGACTCGGCGACATGGGCGCTGATGCCGAGGGAATGGGCATCGGCAAATCGGCGCACTTCACGAAGCAGATCGGGCGTCGTATTGATCGGCGGCGTGTTCGGCCCGGTCATGAAAGTGAGCTGCTGAGAATTTTTATGCCGTGCGAGCAGCGCTTCGATGAGACGAAACGCCTGTTCCGGCTTCTCCTTGGTACACTCCGGCACGATCTCCCCGGTATCCATAATCGTGCGGGCAAACACCGAACGTAAGCCGGCATCCTGCATCGCCCGGATTGTTTCCAGCGCACACTCGGGACTGGGATTGAGAAAATTATGCTCGCACACCGTGGTCACGCCGCCGCGGATCGATTCCAAACAACCGAGCAGACTTCCCGCGTAGAAATGCTCCGGAGTCAGCACCCGGGCGCAGCCGTAGATGCGCTTCAGCCATGGCATCAACTCCAAGTCTTCCCACACCGCGCGCAGCAAGACTTGATAGAGATGGGTATTAAGCCCGCAGTAAGACTTGATAGAGATGGGTGTGAGCGTTCACCAGTCCCGGCATGAGCACGCAACCCGAGCCGTCGAGCATCTCCTCGTTCTTGGCCGTTTCCGGTGGCGCGCCGGCACCAACCTCGGCAATCGCGCCGTCACGCACGCGCACATAGCCGTAGAACGAGACGCGCTCGGTCATCGCGATGATGAGCGCATTAGTAATAATCAGATTCCCCATCCTTCTGTCTCTGTCTCACTTCCCCGTCAGCCGCTCGACAAAGCCGCTCTTGCGGATCTCGTCCATCAGGGTCGTATCCATGAAATCCTCGGCGCGCGCGCCCTTTGCCTTGGGCACCATCAACGAATCGAGGACATTCTGAATGCCGCGCGGCTCGGGGGCGGGAAAGTCACGAAAGGATTTGCTCAGCCGTTCGTAGAGCGGGCCGATCGCCTCGGCATCGCTGTTACTCTCGCGTAATACCCCGCGCGCGATCTCCGGCCTGGTCTTGAACACATGAATGCCATCGATCAGCGCCATGAGGAAACGCTTGATAGGATCGCGCTGATTCTTGAGCAGCGAGCCGGAGACGATAACCCCGTAGTTGGCGAACTCGAGAGGCAGCTCGGCAAGATCGGCCAGCACCCGGCAACAGCCGGTGGCGACAATCTTCGCCACGCCGGTGGAACTCACCAACGCCGCGTCCACCTGCCCGGCCACCAGGGCGGCGATGCGCGTTGGCGTATTGCCGGTCTGAAGAAAGCTCACATCCTTCTCCGGATCGAGCTTCCAATGGCGCAGCGCGACGCGAGTCATGATGTCGGACCCCGAACCGAAGCGGCTGATGGTCACGCGCTTGCCCTTCAAATCGCCTGGGCACTTTAATATTGCTGCGCACGACGAACATCGGCTCGATACGATTGATCGGCACGGCGACCACCTTGAGGTTGGAACCGGCCACCGCCAGGTTGAGCATCGCCGGAGTATCGAAGCCGGCGACGCCGATATCGCCCGACGACATCGTCTGCGCCATCAAAGAACCGCTCGACAGGTAGATCGTCCGCACCTCGATGCCATGTCTGCGCCACAAGCCGGCGCGCTCGATGACTTTCAATAGATCCGAGCCGATGCCGGCGCCGCTGTAACCCATGTTAAGCAGCGGCAAATTCTGCGCCGCGGCTAAGGCCGGCCACAGCCAGAACAGATAAATCGCCAGCAGCGAAACTTTGCATCGACTCATCGGATTCACCTCAGTGACGGCATAAGTAATATACCGACAATACACCGTCAACGGCTCGCGATTATTTTCAATCGCTGCCCGGCTTGACCGCCGTCCCCAATCGGGATTATGGTGGAGGCAAATCTTCAAAACGAGGTGACCCATGGCACAGGACTTAAAAGAATTTCGACATAAAACCCCCGAGTTCGAGGGCCCAAAAAAAACCTGGCAGGTTTGCAATAGCGACTTGATGAAGGTGCAAGTCCAGGTTGTCAAAGACGGCGGCGAGAATAATCTGCATACCCATACCGGCGAAGATGCCTTCTGGTACGTCGTCAGCGGCGCGGTACGCTTCTACGGCGAAGGCGACAAGGTCATCGGCGAGTATCAAAAAGGCGAAGGCGTCTTGGTGCCGCGCGGCTTTAAGTACTGGTTCGAAAGCGCCTCGAGCGAAACGCTGGAAGTACTCCGCGTCACCGCCAAGGACCAGAACATCGACAACAAGCGCGTCGACCTGTCGCCGCAAAAAGATTGGATGATTCAGCAGAACACTTTCGGCGCGCGACAATAGTCAAAAGAACGTAAGGCGTCAGGGGTGAGGCGTTAGGCGTCCACCCCGACTCCGAACCCCTTACCCTTTACCCCCTCACCCCTAACCACCGCGCGGTAGCGCGGCTATTTCCCCGCTTCCAATTCTTTCATCGCCTGGCGCGCCAGCGAGAAATCCCGCACCTCGTCGAGGGGCCGCTTCTTATCGCCCAACTTGACCATCACAGCCTCGAGTTCGGCATCGCTCATCAAACCGTCTTTGGTCATCGTTTTCAGTTCGAAATCGTAGGAATGGGCCGCCACTTCCGGAGTCTGAGGCAGCCATTGCAGCAGCGCTTGAATGGTCTCCTGGCGGTTGTCGAGAATGTATTGATGGGCGCGCAACAGCGCTTTCAAAGTTTTTCGCACCGTCTGCGGATGTTCACGCAGAAACCGTTCCGGCGTGAATACACAGGCGCCGGGCAAACCGACTTCCGGCGGCCCGGCGAGCACGGAGAATCCTTTTTGCCGCAGCATCAGATCATGGGGCGTGCCCACCGCGATCACATCGACGGCGCCGCTGCTGAGGGATTGAAAGCGCGTCGCCGCATCGCCGACGGCGAGAACCTGAATCAAGCTTGGGTTGAAGCCTTTCGATTGTAGTAACTCCTCCGCCACCAGGTGATCCGAACCACGCAGCGTCGCCACACCGAGCTTCTTGCCCTTCAACTGCTGGACCTCTTTGAACTCCGGCCGCGCCAGTAAAAAATACGGCCCCTTTTTCTGGTGCACGAAGACGGTCTTGATTGGGAAACCCTGCAGAATGCCGCGAAAGACACTGGTAAAAGCGTCCGAAAACGCCGCTTCGCCGCTCAGGAGCGCGGTAGCGGCCAAGCGCGGATTCATCTGAATCATCTCGGTCTCGAGACCTTCGGCTCTAAAGAAACCTTTGGACTGGGCGATCAGCTTGGGCGCCATCGAGTTGCTTCGGCTGGCGTGAACAAAGCGAACTTTTTGCGGAGCTTCAGCGGCGTGAGCCTCGCCCGGCGCCGAAGCTAGCGTGGCGATCGTCAATCCAATCGCTGCGATTTTTCCCATTGTCGCCGATCCTTCGCTGCGCTCGAGAAGACGGTGCCCGCCGTCTCTTGCCTATTTACCACTCTCCAATTCCTTCAGCGCTTGCCTAAGCAGCGTAAAGTCTCGAACCTCGTCCATCGGCCGCTTTTTCTCGCCGAGCTTGGCGACCAGCGTGTCGATCTCGCCGTCGGTCATCAAGCCGTCCAGCGTCAACGCCTTCATCTCGATATCATAGGAGTGGCTGGCCACCTCCAACGATTGCGGCAGCCACTGCATCATCGCTTGAATCGTTTCGCTTCGGTTGTCGAGAATGTAATGGTGCGCCCGCAGCAGCGCGCGCAAGGTTTTTTTCACCGCCGCGGAATTTTCCCGGAGAAACTTTTCCGAGGTGAACACCCCTGAACCCGGCACGCCGACTTCCGGCGGCCCGGCGAAGACGGTGAAACCCTTCTGGCGTAACATCAAGTCCTGGGGGGTCGCCACCGCCACGACATCGATGATACCGCCGATCATCGCCTGATAGCGCATGGACGCGTCGCCGATCACGATCGGCTGCACGGTCGCTGGATTGAACCCTTTTGCCAGCATCAACTCGTCGGCCACCAGGTGATCCGAGCCGCGCAATGTCGCGACACCGAGCCTTTTGCCCTTCAGCTGTTGAATGTCTTTGAGCTCCGGACGGGCAATCAGGAAATACGGCCCCTTCTTTTGGTGCACCAGAACCAATTTGATCGGAAACCCCTGCATGATGCCGCGAAACGTGCTGGTAAATGCATCGGCGTAGGTGACGTCGCCGTTGATGATCGCCGTCGCGCTCAGACGAGGGTTCATCTGGATCATCTCGACTTCCAGCCCTTCGGCGCGAAAGAACCCGCGCGACTGGGCGAGATGCTTCGGCGTGACGATGTTGCTCCGGCTGGCGTAGGCAAAGCGAATTTTCTGCGGGGCATCCGCAGCTCGCACCGGCGTGCCCGCAAAGATCGACCCCGTCAGGATTACGCTTAAAACCCATAAAAATTTACCGGCCATGGATTTCCTCCCTGGGTTCGATTAGCGATTCCTTCCTAACATAAGCAGCCCCGCAAGAGATAGCGCTAAACCCAGGTTATCGGTGCCCCTAGCGCAACGCGTCATTTTTTAATATATCTGCCTAAACTTTTTCTCAGGGGGAAGTCCGATGCGCTCTGGTCGTAGCCGTTACCTTTTCTTAGCCGTTACTGATTGCTGCCCTATCGGCAAACACCGTGGTTCGCGGCGCCGAGCTGATGCCGCTGCGGGCGACCTACTCCTCCATCGGTGGCGCCTTTGCCCCGCTTTGGCTCGCCCTCGACAAAGGGCTGTTCGCGAAATATGGCCTGGCGGTCGACATGAAATACTTGCTTTCGGCCACCGGCACCCAAGCGCTGCTATCCGGCAGCGTCGACATCGTCAACCCGGCGACGGAAATCATCGAAGCGGGTCTGGGCGGCGCGCGAGTCGCCTTCATCATCGGCATATTGAATCGCGCCGTGCTCTCAATCTACAGCAAACCGGAGTTCAAACAGCTCACCGACCTGCGCGGCAAGGTCTTCGGTGTGACCTTACCCGGCTCGACCACCGACGTGACCGCGAAGATCCTGTTTCAGCAGGCCGGCATGGTGACGCGGCAAAGACGTGCAGATCACTCACTTGCAAGGCATGCCCGATATCATTACCGCCCTCGGAGCGGGACGCATCGACGCCGCGGTGGTTTCCGCGCCCTCAACGTTGAAGCTGCGTCAAGCCGGGCTCAAGGAATTGGTCGACATCGGCGCGAAAAATGTCCCGCTGATCCACGCCGGATTGGCGACCACGCGCGACTTCATCAAGGCCAATCCCGACAAAGTGCGGCGCTATGTACAGGCCTATATTGAAGGCACAAAAATCGCTCGCACCGATCCCGAGGCGGCCAAACAGGTCATCGCCAAATACACCAAGACTGATAACAAGGAAGACCTCGACGAAACCTACAACACCTATGTGAAATTTTGGGAGCAAGCCCCGTACGTTTCCGCCGCCGGCATGCAGACGATGCTTAATTACTCGGTCAATCCCGCCGGCAAAACCGCCAAACCGGAACAGTTCATCGACAACTCGTTTGTCGCCGACCTGGAAAAGTCCGGCTTCATCAAGGAAATTTACAAATAACCGGGAACAAATCCTCTTCCACCACGAAGAGAACGAAGGAGGTAAAGAAATAATCTTCCGAACTTCGTGCCCTTCGTGATGAACAGATCCCTTCAGGTTAGCAACCAGGAAGGCGCCCATTGGACTTCGGCTTCACCCCAGAACAGCAACACCTGATCGAGCGCGTTAACGCACTCGTCAAGGAACGCATCGCGCCGCGCGCGGCTAGCTATGACGCCGAGTTCGCCATGCCGGTGGAAGATATTCTAGATCTCCATCGCCAAGGCTGGCTACTCGCCAATCTCGACAAGAAGCGCGGCGGCTTGGGCTTCGGTCTGTATGGCGATGATCCGTTGAGTTTTTTCTTGATCGACGAGCACCTCGCCTACGGCAATCCGTCCACGGCGCACTGCTTTCAGGTGCACAACAACGGCCTGATGATGATCGACGCCATGGCGCGCGATGAGCAGGTGAAAAAATGGCTCGCGCCGACCATCGACCGCGGCGCGCTGCTCCCCGGCGCCGGTGCCGAGCCCTACGGTGTGGCGCCTACCGGCGCGAAAAAAGTGAGCGGCGGTTATCTCGTCAGCGGCACCAAGCACTACGCCACCAATGCGAGCATGGCCGAGTGGCTTTGGATCGGCCGGGTCGCGTCGGATTCCCATCCCAAGCCAATCATGTTCATGCTGCACAAAGACACGCCGGGCTTGAAAATCGACACCGAGGCGTGGCGCCCCACCGGCATGCGCGCCTGCGTCAGCCCATGGCTATACTTAGATAACTGCTTCGTGCCGGAAGAAAATCTGCTCGGACAGCCGGGGCAATTTCTCGGCGAAAACTGGATGGGCAAGATCAACTTCGCGTTCACGGCGAACTATCTCGGCTCAGCGCGCGCCATGTACGACTGGGCGCTCGCCTATATTCGCGAAAGAAACGGCGCCAGGGACAGTTACCGGCAACTACGTTTCGGCGAGCTCAAAAGCATGCTCGACGCCGCGCGGCTAATCCTCTACACCGCCGTGCGCATGTTCAAGAACCGTCCCAACGAAGCGATGGTCGCCGCTCACGAAGCCAAGTGGATGGCCAAAGAGACTCTGGAAAAAATCATCTGGAGCAGCGCGGAGATCTGCGGCTCGACGGCGCTATTCGTCAAACATCCGCTGGAACGTTTTTACCGCGACATGCACCTGCACATGATGCATGGCCGCCACGACATTGCCGCGCAGATTGTCGGAGCGTCGGAGTTAGGCGAAGACTACGACACGAATAGAAACCACTGAGAGGATTGGAGTGATGGAGTACTGGAGTGGTGGAGTGGTGGAGTGATGGGTTTTCGGAATTCCGGCCCAACCCTCCAGTACTCCACCACTCCATTACTCCGGGCTATTGCCTTACTCCGGGCTATTGTCGCCCCAGCTCCTTCAGCGCCGCGCGCGCGAAAGAGAAATCTCGCACTTCATCCAGCGGCCGCTTCTTTTCGCCAACCCGCTCGATGATCGCTTCGATCTCGGCGTCGGTCATGGTGCCGTCGCGGTTGAGCCCCGTCCTTAGCTCGGCGTCGTAAGAGTGCTCGGCGATGTCGATCGGTTGCGGCAGCCATTTGATCAGCGTCTGGATCGCATCTTGGCGATTCTCGATAATATGATGGTGCGAGCGCAGCAGCGCCTTTAGCGTGCGCCGCACCAGTTGGGGATTTTCTTTGATCAGCTTGTCTGACGTCAGCATTCCGGCGGAAGGCAGACCGACGTCCGGCGGACCGAGGAGCGCGTTGTAGCCCATCTTGCGCAGCATGAAATCATGAGGCGGCGCCAGGCACACCGCTTCGACTGCGCCGCTAACTAGCGCCTGCATGCGCACCGGCCCATCGCCGATGGCAACGGCTTGAATCTGGCTGATGTTGAATCCTTTAGCTTGTAGCATCTCCTCGGCGACCAACTGGTCCGTGCCCTTGATCGTCGCGACACCGATCTTCTTACCTCGGAGTTGTTGAACGTCTTTGATCTCGGGGCGCACCATCACATAGTAGGGACCTTTCTTAATGTGGACGAAAACAAGCTTAATCGGCAGGCCCTGAAGAGCACCGCGAAAAGTGCTGGTGAACGGCGTCGCGAAGGCGACCTCGCCGCTGGTGATAGCTGCGGCACCCAGGCGCGGGTTCATCTGAATGATTTCGACATCGAGGGCCTGCTCTTTGAAGTAACCTTTTTGCACAGCCATGTATTGCGGTAGCGCCGAGCTGCTGCGGCTAGCGTAAACGATGCGAATTTTCTGCGGCGCGTCGGCGGCGAATGCGCCGCTGGCAACCAGCGCGAGTCCCAACAATCCTAAGAACGGCTTCAGAAAAATCAAATTCATCGCCTCTGTCCTTTCGTTACATGCCCAACTCTTTTTGCACTTCTCTCAGTAAATTGTAGTCGACCAAACGCTCCGGCGGAAAGTCGACGTTCTTGCCCACCGCCGTGCCGAGGGTTTCGATCATGTTCCTGAGTCCCTTGTCAGTCGCAAAACCGTTCTCGCTCATCGCCGGCAAAAGCGATGTATATACTTTATCAGCTACCGCTTCTTGCAGCTTGTAGTCCTTGGCGATGAAGCGCACCGTGTCGGCGCGATTTTTCAGCGTGAACTGCAAACCGCGCAGGGTGCCGCGCAGTAAGCGCTTGATCAAGTCGCGCTTGTTCTTGAGCGTGGCGTCGGCGACGGTGAAACCGCTCTGAGGAAATTCCAGATAATCCCCCGTGTAGGCCAGCACGCGCAGCCCCATCTGCTCGGCGTAGATGTTAAACGGCGGCGACAAGGTCGTCGCGTCCATCGATCCCGCTTTCAATCCCTGCAAGCGGGTTGCCGTCGAGCCGGCGACGATCCGCTTGATATCTTTGTCCGGGTCGAGCTTGCCGCTCTGGGCGAATACTTTCATCGCCAGATCGGTGTCGCTGCCGAAGGAGCTGATGCCGATGGTCTTGCCGCGCAGGTCGGCGGCGCTTTTGATCTCCGGCCTGGCGACGACGTAAAAGGTTGGCTTCTTGAATAGCCAGATCACCGTGCGCACCGGCACGTTTTGGCTGGCGATCACCCGCGACGCCGTGCCGACGCAGCCGCTCGCCTGCAAGTCGCCGGTGAGCAACGCCGTCACCGCGACATCGCACTTGGTATGGAGCAATTTGACGTCGAGGCCGAGCTCGCGGAAATAGCCGCGCTCGATCGCCAGATCGAAATGAAAAAAGTTAAGGCTCTTGCCGGGATTGCCGATGAAAACTTCCTGCCCCCACCCCGGAGAACCCCACAGCAGAGCGAGCATGACAAAACCAAATTTAACGACGCGCCGCAATTTCATTGTCGTTTTTCCCGCCCGCCACCCGGAGTGATGGAGTACTGGAATATTGGAGTATTAGGTCGGAACCCCATCACTCCACCCCTCCATTACTCCAACACTCCATTTCTTCTAGAGCGCATAAAACGCGCGCGGATTGTCGTATAAGATCTTCTGCCGCAATTGCGGCGAGATATCTTCGCGGACATTGAGCGCGTTGACGAACTGGTCTTCGCGGGACGGATCGTTATGCGGATAGTCCGAACCGATCAGTAGGTGATCTTCGCCCGTGTGCATGGCGATATAGGGAATATCTTCGTCCGCCTCGCAGGCGATATAAAGCCGGTACTCACGGAACATCTCGGCGCTGCTGCCATATTTGAAGCGTTCTTTGAGCAGGCGGCGAATGATGTGAATCAAAAACGGCGCCCAACCCGCGGCCGCTTCGATGAAGCCAAAGCGTAGGCTAGGAAACTGTTCGGGAATCCTGTTGGCAACCAGATCGCGAAACGCCAACAGCGGCATGACGCGGGTGTGGCCAAACGTATGGTTGCGCGCCAGATCGAACATCTCGAGCACCTGCTTCACGCCGCAGCCGGTGTGCACGCAAATCGACAGGTTAAGCTTTTGCGCTTCTGCGTAGACCGGAAACAGATACGGACTATCGAGGGTGTACTCGCCTTCGATGCCGCGGAAGAAAACCCCCACCGCGCCGTTCTCTTTGGCAAAGCGGATTTCATCGACGGCGGCATTCATCGATTGCAGCGGCAACACGACCACCCACTTCATCAGGCCGCCGGATTGCGCGCAGGCCTGTGCGAGAAAGCGATTGTAAGCGCGGCATAGCGCCACTTCCAGTTCTTTGTCCTTGGTATTGTAGACCAGAAACAACGTCGGGTAGACGATCTGCATCGCCGTGTTGAGCTTGACCATGTCGGCCAGCCGGCCCTTAATGTCGGTCATCTCGCGCGTCGCCGGCGTCGAGTCTTTGCGCCCCGCTTGAACCTTTTGTTCCGACGGCGTGACCAACGCAAAACTCCCCTTACCCGCCGGCTTGGGATAGATCTCGCCGTCGATCAGCCAGAATGCGTCGCGGTTGCCGTACCAAGTATCGTCCGGCACCTGCATCAGAATCGGCCGGCGCGGCTGCATCGCCTGATCCATCAGCGCCCACATTGCCGCCCCCTCAGAAATATGCGTGTCGGCGTCGATTATTCCCTTCATGTTTCACCCCCAGATAAATTTTACTGCCGGAATGACCTGCCAGTCCTCAGGCTAACAAAAGCAATGATGCGAAGAGTCTATTCACCACGAAGAGCACGAAGTTTGGAATTTTACTATTCGAAACCTTCGTGCTCTTCGTGGTGTAATCATGAGGTCTCACTAAAACAAATGATGCTCGATGGCCAGATAAAGAAACGCTCCGAAATTATCGGTCCTGCGATTGAGACCGATCGGCATCGCCGCGCCGGTAACGATCTGCAACTTGTCCTCGTTGACGATCGCCGTCCTAAAACCCGGCGACAACGTCGACAAGAACGATCGTTGGCGCTTGCCGGAATCACTAAAACTCTGGTCGGAGTTACCTTCCCACTCAAGCATCAGATTAAAGCGCGGAAACAACGCGTAAATCGCGCTGCCGCCGATATTGGCGGAGGTCAGTGATTTTTTTGCCGAGTTGCCGTTAATATCCACCGGCGCTTTGACATGCGGTAAAATAGTCGCGCCGGCGTTGGCGTGAAGCGCAACCGTATCGGTTATTTTTTTACTGACTGGCAAGTTCAGCTGATAACCGACCACGTTATTGCCCGTGCCCTTTTTGCGATTGCCGGTGGGCAGGATCAAACTGAAACGCGGCGCCACCGCCGGCTTGCAATCGCCTTCGTAAAGCAACTGGTAGCGATAGTTGAGCAAAATGTCGCCCACCCCCGATACCCGCGATCCGTCTTCAACCTGATGAAATGACGGGATCGTGTAGGAAAACTGGTGGTCCTGGGAAAACACCGGCCACTCCTGCGTGAAGTTGAATCCCCAACCATGGGTCCTGCCCGACTTCGTGTAAGCAGCGGTGAAGATATGCTGCACCACACCGGTCTCCTGGTTGTAAGCCTCCTCTATCAGAAAACTATCGTCTTCGATCACGTCGATGGGCTTCTGATCCGCCGCGTACGCGCCGCCGCCGACTAACCACCGGCCGCCGACAGCCATACGCCGGCAAACCATTTATTCCGTCATCGATCCCTCGATTACAATTATTGCTCATTGAAAGTAGCGCAAATCGACCAGTTGTTGAACCGTCAGAGCCTTCGCTTTGGGATTTTCCTTGGCGGCGGCATCGAGCACCACTTCCATCCCCTTAAGCGTCGGCTTGCCGTCGTCCGGCGTAGCTCGCAAAGAGCCGTCGTAAACCGTCTCGGCCATTTGCCGCTCCGGCAGCTTAGTCACTGCCATGATCTTTTTGACCGCGTCGTTGCGGCTGGCTTTGTAGTAGCGCACCGACTCAACGTAAGCCCGCATGAATGCGCGCACCACCGCCCCCTGGCCTTCCAGATATTCGTCCCGTGCGACGATATTCACATGGGGAAACTCGATGCCCTTCTCGATGAAATCGAGCAGCACGCCGTAACCCATCTTTTGGGCAACCAAACCTTCTTCCGGGCTCAACACCGTCGCCTGGATCGCACCGGATTTCATCGCCAATAAGCGCGCCTGGGAGCCGCCGATCTGGATGATCTGCACGTCATTTAACCCAAGGGCGAATTGATTGAGCGCTAAGCGCACCACGTAATCAGTGTTGCTGCCGAAGCGGCTGATGCCGATCCTCTTACCTTTCAACTGTTCAGGACCGCGAATGCCGCCGACGGCGACGAAGGTGTACGGTAAAAGATTGGTCATGCCGCCGATGATTTTGATTTTCGCACCCTGCAAATACGGCATTCACCACCGGCGGACCGCCGGTCAACAGCAACTCCAGACTCTTGCCGATCAACGCCTGCAACGACAACGAGCCGCCTGGGATAAAAATCATCTCCAATTGCAAATTCTGCTTCTTGAATATCCCCGCGTCTTGGCCGAGAAATAACGGCATGGTTCCACCGTAGCCGTTAAAGGCGATACGCAGATTGGTCATCTGGGCAAACCCCGGCGCTCCCGAACTGAGAATCCAACCAGCAAGTAGAACCACCATGAGCGACTTATTAATATTCATCGCGGCACTCCGAAACAATCCGAAGACCATTGGAATCCCTGGAACATTTGCAACGACTGGAACCTTCCCATGGAGTCATCCGACCTTGAACCTTTGAACGCTTGAACTTTGAACAAGCGCGAAGCGCTTTAGTTCCAAAGCGAAATCCCCATTCGCAGCTTGCCATGTTCCAAATCATGCAGCGCCTCATTGATCTGCTCATAGCGGTAGCTTTGGGTGATCAAGCTCTTGAGCTCGATGCGCCCCTGCTGGGCCATTTGAAATACTTCATCGACATCGTTGGCTTGCCGGCTCGACACCCCGGTGATGGTGATTTCCTTGGTGACGAAGTTGCCGCTGCTGATCGTGAACGGCCCGCTGCCCAAGCCGCCGATGATCGTCGCCGTGCCGCCCGGCCGGGTCGCTTGAATGATCTGATCGGAAGTCTTGGTGTTACCGATGGCTTCGAAAGACTTGTCGACGCCGCCGTCGGTGAGCTTGATCACGGCTTTCACCGGATCTTCCGCGCTGGCATTGATCGTATGCGTCGCGCCGAAGTTTTTCGCCGCGGCTAATTTGTCCTCGGCGATATCGACGGCGATGATTGGATAAGCGCCGAAGCATTTGAGAAACTGAATCGTGTTGAGTCCGATGCCGCCGCAGCCGATCACCAGCGCCGACTCGTTAGGCTGCAGTTTGCCGCGATGCTTCACGGCGTTGTACGCGGTGGTCACGCGGCAGCCGACTACGCTCGCCTCTTCCATCGAAATGCCATCGGGAATCTTGAAAGTCATATAAGCCGGCACGGCCACATACTGGGCAAAACCGCCGACGTTCCAGCGGGTCACCACCGTGCCATCTTGCTTTTTTAAATTAGGCGGCGCCGGGCGGCGCTCGCAGAGATTCTCGTGGGCGCTCAAGCAGTAACGACAGCGCCCGCACTTGTAGCGCATGCCGATGATCACCCGGTCGCCGACCTTGAAGTCTCTGCACTGAGCGCCAATGGCTTCGACGGTGCCGGCCACTTCATGGCCGAGAATCGTCGGCGGTGTGAACCGGTTACGCCCCTCGATGACCTTTAAATCCGTATGGCACACGCCGCAGGACGCGACTTTGATCAACACGTCTTCGTCGTGCACTTCGGGCATTTCGAGATCTTCGATCTTCAAGGGTTGGCGCACTTCGTAGAGAACGGCAGCTTTCATAGCGGCTCCTTTTCACGTTCCGTGACAACAGAAAGGGCAAGCACAGCGGCTTGCCCCGACGATCTAATCAGAATCTAATTACGCCAGCAGAACGCACAGCGTCAAGGGATGAACGATTATCCAGGTTTCACTTCAGCGCTTTTACCCGTTCGCGCATCTCCTGCGCGGAAATTTCTTGTCCGTACAGCGGTCCGCCCTGCTCGAACAGCTTCGAGCGTTCGAGCCCGCCAAGCACGACCGGATCGAATCCGGCGTCGCGCACGAGCATGGAGGCGATCTTCAGCGCTTCTTGATCGTCGCCGGCCATGGGAATTCGCGATTCGCCCCTCGGCTCGGTTGGAAAGATTTGCGAGCCGGCGAAAATTGATCGTATTGAACGCCCGCACGATGCGTGCCCCGGCCAACAGTTTCGCCGATGTCAGAGCAACTCCGGCTTCCCGCGCCGCTTTGCCAATCTCACCATCCCGAGCCACCACGGCGTTACCGGCATCGAGGACGATCTTGCCGGAAAACTCTTTCGCGTAGTCTTTTCCAAGTTGCGGCATGGCGCCGTAGGGTACGCCGACAAAGATCGCGTCGCCGTACGCTAAAGCCTCCGCAACCGTGCCGGCGCGAGCGAGCGGTCCAAGGCCATCGACCAGTTGTTTAAGATTACCGGGATTGCGCGAGGAAAACATCACCTGATGTCCAGCCTTCACCCACAGCGTGCCCACCGTACTGCCGATATTACCGGAGCCGATGATGCCAATCTTCATCGGCGAAGTCTCGGCAGGAGCTTGAGCGAAAGCTGCTAGTGGGAGAATGGACAGCGCTAAGATAAGGGGTAACAAGTTTGGAGTGCGCAAAGAAGCATTAATCATCACGACATTCCCTCCTAACTTCCAACCATACGTGCATTGCAGGTGCAAAACAGCTTGAACGATTTGAACTACTTGAACGGCTTGAACGCGTTCCCGTGATTATTAACGCGGATACAATTCTTTGATGAACCCTTCCTTCGCCAACTGCTCGAGCGGCGCCGGATCGTAGAACCGCCGCGCGTCGGCGCCCTTGGCTTTGGGATTGCGCTCGGCCAAGTCTTCCATCACCGCTTCCATTTCCGGCAGGGTCACGGTCGGGATGTTGCGGATGTAACCGAGCACGTAACTCTTAAACGCGCTCATCAATAGCTTGGTGTCCGTATTGCGCGTGTATTTGCCGAGGATGCGCACGGTAAAATCGGGGTTGGCCTTGGCGAACTTGATTCCTTCGAGAGTGGCTTTCAGAAAGCGGTTGAGCGTCTGCGGCCGATTGCGTATGAACGCATCGGTGGTTACCAGAGCGGTGCCAGGGTAGCGAAACTTCACTTCGCTTAAATTCAAGAATTCCCTGTAGCCAGCTTCCTTGGCCTTCTCCAAGGTCGGCGACGAAATCAACCCGCCCTTGATCACACCCTGCTGCATGAACAGCAATATTTCCGGCACGCCGCCGGTTTGAATCATCTTGATGTCTTTGTTTGGGTCGAGACCGAACTCGGCGACCGCCTTGCGCAATCCGAGATCGGTCAAAGAACCGAAGCGGCTGACGCCAAAAGTCTTGCCCTTCAAATCCTGCGCCGTCGCGATATCCGGCGTGGTCACCAGGCTCATGGGAATGACGTTGATGGTCGTGCCGATGGTGATCGCATCCGAACCGGCCAGCCGCGACAACGCCGCCGCCGCGCCCGAACCTTGGACGATATGCGCGTCGCCCGAAAGCAAGGTCGTAATCGCCTGCGCACCGGCGACATAAATAACGCTCACGTCGAGCCCGTATTTTTTGTAAATGCCAGCCTCCTGCGGCACCCAAGTGGTGATCGACGTGGCGGCGATGGACGAATAGCAGACGTTGAGCTTCTCCAACTCCGCCACCTGCGCCGCCTGGACAGAGGTTAGCCCGAGCCAAAATTCCAAGGCGAGCAAGAGGAAGAATCCCACAAACTTCATCGAACCTCCGTTATTGCCGCGTCGCAGCGTGCCGAGGCTGAACTTAGAGAAGGGGTGAAACCAAGTCAAGGCAAGATTTCATCCAAGGCGTGTCACCGGCATTGGGTTCTAACTGCCGCGCAACTGTCCTTTCGAGCGCAGCGAGAAATCTCTCCGGACCACTGAACCGACGCGCAACCCACTCATCTCACATTGTGTTGCCCCAGCGCCTATGATATTTCCGGTCGAGTCCAACTCGCTCCAACAACGTTCACATGGAAACTCAAATCAAAACCGTCGGCGTCATCGGCCTCGGCGTCATGGGCTTCGACATCGCCTTTCTCTACGCCATGAAGGGCTTTCGCACGCTGGCCTATGACGCCGCGAAGGCGGCAATGGATTCGCTGGCCGACCGGCGCGAGCAAACCATCGACCGCTTGCAAAAGCGCAATCGCATTTCGGGTGGCGAGATCGACAATCTGCGAAGACTGCTCGTGCCTGCCGACGGCGTAGCGGCGCTGGCGCAAGCCAACCTGGTCACCGAAGCGGTTTCCGAAAAAACTCAGGTCAAGCTCGCGGTCTACAAAGCTCTCCGCGACGCCGGCTTCGCCGGCCTGCTGACGACCAACACATCGTCGGTCACCCGCGCGACTCTATTGCGCGATGGGATCGTCAACCGCGAGAATTTTTCCCTGACGCACTTTTTCAATCCCGTGCTCTACACGCAGATGGTCGAATTCGTCAGCGGTGACATGACGGCGCCGAACCGGGAATCGATCCTATCTTTTCTTACAACTCTCGGCCGCGATCCGGTGCCGGTGCAAGACATCTCCGGCTTCGTCTCCAACGGCATCCTGATGATCTATGCCGTCATGGCGGTGCGTTTACTTGAACTGGGCGCGCGTATCGACCAGGTCGACCAAGCGGCGAAGGAGTTAAAACTGCTCCCGCCGTTCGTGAGCTTCGACAGTTGGAAGCCGGCCATCGTCGAAGATGTCACGCGCATCATGGCGGAACTGCGCGGCGACACCTTCCTGCGCTCTTCACCGTTGCTTAGCCGCCTCGCCAAGGACAACCCGAGATTCTACGTCGATCAGAAACCCAATCCGACGATTTATCGAATTGGCCGATGCCCAGGGTAAATCTCTCGACGACGAAAACGTCAAGCGCGCGCTCATGACGTCGATGTTGGTCGCCGCCGCCCGCGTTGCCGAGCTCGGTGAGACTCCCGCCACCGTCGATCTTGTCGCCACCGAGGGCATCAAGATGCCGCAGCCGCCATTGAAACAGATCGATGCCACCGGCGCGGCGGCGCTGCGAGAGGAGCTGGAGAAAACCAATCGAATGCTCGGCTTGAACCCATTGGCAATTCCAGCAATTCTCGCTGAGAGATCCGGCGGCAACAAGACTTTTTACCCACGCTTCTGAGATCATAAGCGACCTTCCATGAAAGCCTTTGACGTTCACGTCCATCCAAGCACCCGCGGCCTCGACCATCACGCCTGCGGCTATTTTCGCAGAAACTTGAACGACATCCCGCAGACCCCTGAGGGCTTCGCCGCGCTCTATGCCAAGAACGATGTGCAAGCGCTATTGATCGGCTGGCACCCGTCGACGGTCAACGAAGGCGCGCGCAACAGCAACGAACATGTGCTCGATCTGGCCAATCAGTTTCCCGAGACCTTTCCCGGCATCCTCGCCGCCCTCGACACCAGAGCGGCGGATTTGACCGTCGTCGCCCGCTACGCCGAGGAGCTGGTGAAAAACCCCAAGGTCAAAGGCTTCAAATTTCATCCGCCCGATCAAGGCTTTTATCCCAACGACAAGCGCTTCTACGACATTTGGGAAATTATCCAGGCAAGCGGCAAGCCGGCATTGTTCCATGTCGGCTTCACGGTGCTCGGTGCCAACACCGACGGCGGCAGCGGCATCGCCCTCGATTATGGCCGGCCGATTTACCTGGACACTCTCGCCCGCGACTTTCCCAAGATGAAAATCATCGCGGCCCATCCCGGCTGGCCCTGGGAGCAAGAGCTCATCGGCGTGGTTACGCACAAAAAGAATCTCTTCGTCGACACCTCTGGGTATCTCGCGGAACAGCTTCCCGAACTATTTCAAAAGGCCATCGGCGGCCGGCTGCAAGACAAAGCGCTCTTCGGGACGGATTTCCCTTACGTCGATTTGGAAAAAGCCCTGACGAGCTTTGACAAGATGAACTTCAAACCGGCGGTGAAGGACAAACTCTTGTTCGCCAACGCACAGCAACTATTTAGCTGTTAACCGCAGTCGGTGCGCGTCTGACTGGCTGCATTGCGAGCCATTGCGATAGAGGTTAAGCAATGAAACCGTGGATAGTTCTTTTAATTTTCAATTTTGCATTTTCAATCTTTAATTCGTTGGCTGCCGACGGCGCCACGCTATCAAAGTTGCGCGTCGGCTATCCCTCGCCGAGCGCGGCGTTCTATCCGCTGTTCGCCACCAAAGAAGCCGGGCTCTTGGAGAAATACGGCTTCGACAGCGAGATGGTTTACGTCCAAGGCGTGAAACTGGTGCAGGTTCATGTCTCCGGCCAGCTCGATATCTCAACGATTTCATCCGTCGTCTATCTGCAAGCCTCCGTGGGCGGCGCCGACTTGATTCAAGTCGCTAGCTCCATCGACAACCAAATCATGAAGCTGATGGTCAGCCCGAGCATCGCCAAACCACAGGATCTCAGAGGCAAAACCCTCGCGGTCACAGGCTTCGGTTCGCTGACCGACTTGTTGCTGCGGCCGGCGCTGAAAAATTGGGGCTTGGAGCCGCAAAAAGACGTGAAGATAGTGCAGATCGGCCGCATGCCCGACATCGCCATCGCGATCGCGCAAAAAACCGTCGACGGCGGCATGGTGTCGTTTCCAACTTCCGTCCACGCGGAAAAGTTTAATTTGAAAACTCTGCTCGACTTCTCCGAGTCGGGATTCGAAAGCCCAGCGTCAACCGTGGTCGTGAGCCGCCGCTACGCCAACGCCAACCGCGACACCGTGCTACGCTTTCTCAAGGCTTATATCGAAGGCACCAAGCGACTTTTGACCGACCGTGAGCTCGGCATCCGCGCACTTAGAAAATACGGCGGCGTCACCGACCGCGACATGTTGGCGACGACCCACGACCTGTTCGCCTCGCGCTACATAAAGAAAATTCCCAAGATCAATCCCAAAGGCGTCGAGAATTCATTGAGTCTGATCGCCGAGAACAACCCCAAAGCCAAGGGCCGTAAAGCCGAAGAATTCATGGACCCGAGCTTCATGGATGAGCTGGAGTCGACCGGATTCATCAAGACGGTATGGCCGTGACCGATTTTGGATTTTAGATTGCCGATTTTCGATTAAGATAGAAAGACAAATGCACAAAAGAATCTGGATGCACTTCCCGAATTTTCGATCCGATAATCGAAAATCTAAAATCCAAAATCCAAAATGGGTGAGGTTTATTACCACCGTGGTCATGCTCGTAGTCTGGGGGGCGTTGGTTGAGGCGCAACAGCCAGCGAAAATCCCCCGAATAGGGTTCTTGAGTGCCGTCTCCCCATCCACGATCTCGGCCCGCGTCGAGGCGTTCAGGCAGGGGTTGCGCGAGCTTGGATATCATGAAGGGGCAAACAACATTGTCATTGAGTGGCGATATGCAGATGGAAAACTAGATCGCCTCCCAGCGCTCGCAGTCGAGCTAGCACGCCTCAAAGTCGATGTCATCGTTTCGGCCGGTCCGACGGTAACCCGTCCCGCCAAGGAAGCAACTTCTTCCATTCCAATTGTGATGGCCGTTGACGATGACCCCGTGGGCTCGGGATTCGTCGCCAGCCTTGCGCAGCCGGGCGCGAACATTACCGGATTGTCGGCCCTTTCGCCGGAAATAAGTGGAAAACAACTTGAGCTGCTAAAGGAGATCGTACCGAAACTCGCGCGTGTGGCTGTCATGGGTAATTCGACCAGAGCGGGCAACGGCCAAATGTTAAAAGAGACGGAACTCGCCGCAGAGGCCCTCAAGGTGCAGCTTCAATACCTAGACGTACCTGATCCTAAGAATATTGAGACTGCATTTCTAGCCGCGAGCAAGGGGCGTGCTGGCGCAGTCCTCGTACTGAGGAGCCCCGCCTTTCTTGCTCAGCGAATGCAGACTGCCGATGTCGCGGTAAAGAGCCGGCTTCCGGCAGTATATCCTTGGCCGGAAAACGTCGAGGACGGCGGGCTCATGACCTACGGTGTTAACATTAACGACCTGTTCCGCCGCGCTGCGACATATGTCGACAAGATTCTAAAAGGTCGAAAGCCTGTCGACCTCCCGGTCGAGCAGCCGATCAAGTTCGAGTTCATCGTCAATTTGAAAGCGGCAAAGCAGATCGGCCTGACGATTCCGCCGAATGTGTTGGTAAGGGCGGATAAGGTGATTCGATGAAAAAGGCAACATGCAAGAATAGGAGCGGATAAGGGAGCGCGGGTTTTCCAACCCGCGATTAGCCGCGGCCAAGTTCGGAGGGCCGACACGCAGGTCGGCCCCTACATCAGTCCAGCACGCGGCCCGGCAGACCAAAATCGGCATGCCGGGTGATTCGGTGAAGCGAAAAGCTGACTGAGGCGTGAGCAGACTGAAGGAACTAAAAATGAAGCGCGGTCGCTACATAGCAGGTCATTTCACTTTCAGGTTGATCATCTTGACGACGATCTTCTCCGCTCAGCCGGTTCTGGCGCAGACAGCGCAAGAAAAAATGATCGTCGGCTACAGCGCCCAGGCCGGCGCTTACGCGCCGATCTGGATCACAAAAGAAGCCGGGCTGTTTAGAAAAAACGGCTTGGATGTCAATCTCGTTTTCATTCCCGGCGGCCCGACGGCGGCGGCGGCAATGGTCGCGAATGAAGTGCAAGCGATGGCGATGGCCGGACCGGCGATTGTCAGCAGCAATCTTGCCGGTTCGGATCTGGTGATGACGGCTGGAATCGTCAACACCTTTGCTTTCCAGTTAGTCACGATCAAAAGCATCACGTCAGCTAACCAGCTCAAGGGCAAACGCATCGGCGTCAATCGTTTTGGCGCAGCGCCGGATGTTGCGGCGCGCTATGCGCTCAATCATCTCAAGATCGATCCGCGCGAGGTGACGATCTTGCAGCTGGGCGAACAGTCGACCCGGTTGGAAGCCATGAAAGCCGGCCAGCTCGACGGCGCGATTCTCTTGCCGCCGATCACTACCATAGCGCAGAAAGATGGCATGAACGTCTTACTCGACATGTCCGAGTTGGGCGGCGAGTTCCTGATCACCGGCATGGCGGGTAGCCAGAAGTTCTTGACGCAGAACAAACCATCCGCAATTCGACTAATGCGCGCTTTCGTCGAAGGCATTCACTATTTCAAAACCCAGCGCCGAGAAAGCGAAAAGATCATCGCCCGCTACATGCGCACGGACAACATGGAAGCTGTCGGCGCCACCTGGGAATACTTCGCGGCGAAAATTGTGCCGCGCAAACCCTATCCGTCGGTGAAAGGCGTCAAAGCGCTCCTCGACCTCGCCGCCAAGGAACGCCCCGAGGCTGCCAAAGCGGCACCGGAGCGCTTTATTAACGCAACTCTGCTAAAAGAGTTGGACGACAGCGGTTTCATCGACGGCTTGTATCGATGACTAAATACTTTGTTCAAGGTTCAAGGGTTCAAGGTTCAATCGGAATACGGTTACGGTCGTTCCAAAAGTTCTATTGGTTCCATCCGAGCGCTTGAACTTTGAACCCTTGAACCTTTGAACCTTATTCAAGAGGAGCTGAGAAAATAATGTCCGCAGAAAAAATCGCCTCCCAAGCCTATCTAGAAGTCGCCGCCGCCCACGGCGTCGAATATATTTTCGGTCTGCCCGGCACCAGCGGTCAGGAATTCATCGGCACTATCGCCGACCAGGAGAAAATCCGCTTCATCCTGGCGATGCACGAGACCTGCGTCGTCTCCATGGCCGACGGTCACGCCCGCGTCACCGGGCGGCCGCAACTGGCGCAGGTAAGCACATTGCCGGGTTCGGCGAATTCCGTCGGAGCGCTTTATGACGCCTACCGCGATCGCTCGCCGGTGATCGTGACCTCGACAAACGTCGACACCCGTATCGACGGCCGCGACTCACACACGGAAGGCAAAAACTTGGTCGAGATGACCAAGCAGTTCACCAAGTGGAGCGCCGAAGTTCATCGCGCCGACCGGATTCCAGAATATTTGAACCGCGCATTCAAAGTCGCATCGTCGGCGCCCACGGGGCCGGTGTATCTCGCGCTGCCGAGTAATCTCCTCGGCGAATCCATCAATGTAGAGAACCCCGACGCCGAGCGTTCGCGGGTCTCGCCGCGCATCGCCGGCGACCCCGAAGCATTTGCCGACGCCGCTAAAATGCTCGCCCACGCCAAGCGGCCACTGATCGTCGCCGGCAGCGCCATCGCCAAGGCGCACGCCACCGAAGATTTGATCAAATTCGCCGAGATGGTCGCCGCCCCGGTGGTGATGGAACCGCGCTATTCGTTCTTGTCTTTTCCAACGACGCATCTGCAGAGTTTTCAAATCGCCGAGCGCCAACCCTCCTTCGATCTACCGGTATGGGGCGAACCCGACGTCATCATCGCAATCGGCTGCCGCTTGATCCGCGAATATCGCTATATCCCCGAACCGGTCATCAAACCGTCGACAAAAATCGTCCACATCGAAGAAGACCCCTGGGAGATCGGCAAGGTTTTTCCCGTCGACATCGGTATCGTTGCCGACGCCAAGAGCGCGCTCAAGTCGCTGATCGAAAGCTACGCGAAAGTCGAGCCGGCAGCGGGAGTGAAATCCGAGCGTCTGGAATGTCTACGCAAAGCCAAGGACCAAGCCACCGGCGAAATCGATAGCCGTGTCAGCAAAGGTTGGGACGCCACACCGATCAACGCCGCGCGGGTCGCCCGCACCATGGACCGGCTCGTCGAGAAAGATACCTTGATCGTCAACGAGAGCCCCACCAGCAAGGATCTCTTGATGTCGAACTTTCAGTTTTCACTGGGGCGGGATTATTTTTCCAATTCCTCCGGCGGCTACTTAGGTTGGGGCTTGGGCGCCGCCATCGGCGCCAAGCTCGCCGCGCCGAAACGGCGTGTTGTCGCCTGCCTGGGCGACGGCAGCACGATGTTCGGCCTGCAAGGTTTATGGACGCTGGCCAGGTACCGCATTCCTCTGGTCGTCATCGTCTTCAACAATCGCGCTTACATGGCGGTCAAAAATCAGTTCCGCGGTACCGAGGAGCGCATTCGCATCGCCGCCGACATGGGCGCCGAGATCACCGGTCCGGAAATCAACTTCGCCAGGCTCGCCGAAACCTTCGGCATCCATGGAGAGCGCGTCGAACATCCCGAGGCCATCGAAGCGGCGCTCAAACGCGCCTTGGATCAAAACGGCCCAGCGCTGGTCGATGTCGTGATCAGCCAGAACACCCGGAAAGATTAGCCGAAGCGACACGACAGTGATCGGAGATGCAAGAAAAGTATTCACCGCGGAGTTGCACGAAGAACACTTAGGTTTCAGTTAATCATGATTCCGAGCTTCGTGATCTTCGTGCCCTTCGTGGTAAAAAACACTCTTACTCAATTCCACGCCGAAACCTAGGAGGCAACGATGGCTCAAGATGCAAAAGACGCTTTTGAAAAAACCGCGTTGGGCGCGCAGAACAAGGCCTATGAACTGATCGCGCAAATGGACCCGGAGTATTTCGAGAAGCTCAAAGGCATATATGTCGATGGCACCTTTGGGCGCGAAGGCGCGCTGCCGCGTAAGACCAAGGAACTGATCATGGTCGGCATCTGCTGCGCGCTCAACCGCCCGCGCGGTGTAAAACTGCACAGCGAACGCGCGCTGACATTAGGCGCGGCGCCCCGCGAAGTCTTGGAAGCCGTCGAAGTCGCGGCCATCCCCGGCGGCATGCCCGGCCTCTGGCTCGGCGTCGAAACGTTGAACGACATTCTCAAAGCCAAAGGCATCGAATTTAAATAGCGTAGGAGCGATTCATGAATCGCCTGTTGAACCTTGAACATTCAACCGTACGTATGGCGCGAACGGCTTGCACCGAGCACAACGGTTGAACCTTTTGAACGAGTCCCATTCCTATGAGCGAAGCGAATAACGGCGCATTGCACGGCATCCGCGTCCTCGATCTCACCCGCGTCCTCGCCGGACCTTACTGCACCATGTTCTTGGGCGATCTTGGCGCCGAAGTGGTGAAAGTCGAGCAGCCCGGCGTCGGCGACGACACCCGCGGCTGGGGGCCGCCCTTCGCCGGCGGCGAGAGCGCTTATTTTCTCTGCACCAATCGCAACAAAAAAAGCCTCACCGTCGACTTCAAGTCGGCCGATGGCATCGCGCTTGTCTGCCAACTCGCCGAGCGCGCCGACGTGCTGATCGAAAACTTTCGCCCCGGCGCCATGGAGCGTTTGGGCTTGGGCGAAAAACTGTTGCGCGAAAAAAATCCGCGGCTGGTTTACGCTTCGCTGTCGGGTTTCGGCGCTGACGGCCCTATGGCGGACATACCGGGCTATGATTTGATCGTGCAGGCCTGGGGCGGCTTGATGAGCGTCACCGGCAGCGCCGAGAGCGGACCGCTCAAGGTCGGCGTCGCGATCATCGACCTGGTCGCGGGTTTGATGCTCGGCAAGTCGATCGTCGCCGCGCTTTATGCCAGAGAAAAAATCGGCGTCGGCCAAAAGCTCGATACTTCGCTTTTGGAAGCCGAAGTCGCCGCGCTGATCAACGCCGGCAGCAACTATCTCATCGGCGGCCAAGTTCCCGGCCGCTGGGGCAACGCCCATCCGACTATCGTGCCCTACCAAAGCTTTCAGACCGCCGACAGTTTTTTGGTGCTCGGCGCCGCCAGCGAAACAATCTGGCAGCGCCTCTGCCCGGCGCTGGGACGGGCCGAACTCGCCGACGATCCGCGCTTCGCTAAGAACGCCGACCGTGTCGAGAATCGAATAGAATTGATCGCCAGGCTCTCAACAATTTTTCTGACCCGCACGACAAATGACTGGGTCGCCGCGCTCACCGCCGCCGACGTCCCCTGCGCGCCGGTGCAAACCATCGATCAAGTTTTTGCCGCGCCGCAAGTGCTGCACCGCAATATGCTCATCGAAGTCGACCATCCCACCGCCGGCAAAGTGAAGCTCGCCGGCATTCCGGTTAAGTTTTCCGCCACCCCGGCGTCGGTGCGGCTACCACCGCCACTGCTGGGCGAGCATTGCGCGGATGTCTTGTCATCCTGGCTCGGAATGAGTATCGAGGAGATCGAACAACTAAAGCGAAAGAGCGTCCTATGAACGGCAAAACCTTTGAAGAGTTTCATGCCGGCGACCGCTACAGCACCGGCCGGCGGACGATTACCGAGCACGACATCCTGACCTTTGTGAACTTGGTCGGCCTCACCGAGCCGCTGTTTTTGGACATGGAATACATTCGCAAGGAAAGTCTCTTCGGCGAGCGCATCGCGCCGGGCAGTCTCACCTTCGGCATGGCCGAAGGGCTCACCGTGCAGACAGGTCTAATTCACGGCACCGGCATGGCCTTCGCCGGTCTCGACAAGATGCGACTGTTCAGCCCGGTCAAAGTCAACGACACGATCCAGGTGGAAATCGAAGTGTTGGATACTAAGCCCGTCCCGGCCCGCGGCGGCGGCATCGTCCGCTACCGCCAGTGGGTCAAGAATCAGCGCGGCGAAACGATCATGGAGTACGATGTCGCGCGATTGATCCGCGGCGCGGAGAACTCGTAAGGCGTGAGGGGCAAAGGGTTAGGCGTTTCCGATCCCGACGCCTTCCTTCACCCTTTACGAGTTCAATATACTTAAAGGAAAATACAGAGAGCGATCCAATGCAGAACGCAAAAATCAACTTCGGCGTGTTATTACCCACCCGCGAAGCGATCATGGCTGGACGCGCGGATCCGTCGGCTCTGTTTCAAATTGCCGAGCGCGCCGAGGCATTGGGCTTTCACTCGGTGTGGGTCGGCGATAGTTTGACGGCGCGGCCGCGCATCGATGCGCTGACCACCTTGGCCGCCATCGGCGCGCGCACGCAGCAGGTTCGTTTAGGTACGGCGATATTTCTCGCCGCGCTGCGCAATCCGATCCTGCTCGCTTACCAGCTCGCCAGCCTCGACTGGATGACTGGCGGGCGCGTCGATCTCGGCGTCGGTTACGGCCGGCCCAAGGAACCCGCGGCGGAGCATGAATTTGAAATCCTCGGCCTCGATCCCAGCGCGCGCATGAAGATGAGCGAAGAGCTAGTCCAAGTCATGCGCCGGCTCTGGCGCGAAAACGACGTAACCCATGCCGGCAAGTTCAGCCGCTTCGATCACGTGACCCTCGAACCCAAGCCGACTCAGGCTGGCGGCGTGCCGATCTGGCTGGCGTCGAACGCCGTCGAGCCCGGCCTGAAGCGCGTCGCCCGGCTCGCCGACGGCTGGCTCAACAACATCAAAAGCCCCGAACTATTCGGCGAGTGTTGGCGAAAGATTCAAGAGTACGCCGGCGCCGCCGGGCGCAATCCCGAGTCGATCCATCCGGCAATTTATTTCACCCTGGCGGCAGGCGGCAAAGACGCGGTGGTCGAGGGGCAACAGTTCTTGGCGCTATATTATAATCGGTCCTATGAAGCGGTGGCCAATGCCATGCTTTGCGTCACCGGCTCCTGGGATGAAGTGATCGATTGGACCGAGAAATATGTCGAGGCCGGCGCCCGCACTGTGGTCTTGCGCTTCGCCGCCAACGACCAACTACGCACTCTCGAAGCTTGCGCCGAAGCGCTCAAGCGCCGCGGCTTGTTTGCGCGCTGATCGTAAGCGCACCGGGGGCTCTATCACCTGGGCGAATCCTGATGTAGGATATTTGACATCGTCGTCAAACGTCCCGCTGTCTGAAAGGAGCGGTTTATGAACAGTCGAATTCGATCCATCCAATTTCTCGCTGGCACAATGCTGCTATCCAGTTCGGTGCTCTGGGCAGCCGACGGCGTCATCTCGCGGAGCCCCGATGCTTCGGGACAATCTTGCCATCTCAAGTTCCCGGCGATCCGTGAAAATACCCTTCATTTTGACCGTCCCCAGCTCAAGGACCCAAGCGAGGGCGATATCATCGACTTCTATGGACCGTGTAATTATGACCCTTTGGGAAAAGCGGAGGTCCTGCGCCAGCGCGAGGACTACCGGCGCTTCCGCAACCGCTTTGACGGCGAGACTGATTGAAATGGGGATCGGCGCCGATCCACGGCGCCGTCAATCGATTAGAAGCAGGGGACCAATCGATACGCCGCGCCGCGCCAATTATCAGTCCGGCATCTCCAACACCACCTTACCGAACTGCTTCGCCGCTTCGAGATAGCGTTGCGCGCTGGCCGCCTCACGGAGCGGGAATACGCTGTCGACTATCGGTTTGATCTTAGTCGCATTGAGAAAACTGATGAGTTGATAAAATTCCCGGCGGCTGCCCAGTGTCGAGCCGTAAATCTTCAACTGCTTGGCAACGATCGCCGCGATGTCATCTTGCGGCTGGCCGCCCGCCGTGGCGCCGCAGGTGACCAACCTGCCGCCGCGCGCCAGCGAGGCCAGACTCTGCCGCCACACTTCACCGCCGACGCAATCGAGCACGACATCGACGCCGCGCCGATCGGTTAGCGATTGCACCGCCGTGGCGAAGTTCTCTCGGTGATGATTGACGCCGTGATCGGCGCCGAGACTCTTGGCGCGCTCGAGCTTGGCATCGCTGCCCGAGGTGACGATCACCCGGGCGCCGATCTGTTTGGCCACTTGCAGAGTTGCGCTCGCCACTCCACCGCCGATGCCGATAATCAGCATGGTCTCGCCCGGTTGAAGCGCCGCGTTGGTAATCGCCATGCGCCACAACGTGATGAACACCAGCGGAAACGCCGCGGCTTCATGGAATGAATAACTGTTGGGGATCGGAAAACAGTTTTGCCCCGGCAGCTTCACATACTGGGCGTAGGTGCCTTCGAAGCGCTCGCCGAGCACGCGCAACCGGATACACATAAAATCCCGCTCGGTGCGGCAAAACTCACACTGGCCGCAGCCGGTGGCCGGATAGAGACAGACAGCGTCGCCCACCTTGACGTTTTCAACTTTGGCGCCGGTCTCGGCGACGACGCCGGCGCCATCGGCGCCGAGAATATGCGGCATCGCGATATCGATCCCCGTCGCGCCCATACGATTCCAGATATCGATGTGATTGAGCGCAGCGGCCTTGAGCTTAACGATGACTTCGTTGGGTTCGGTTAGCTTCGGCGGCTCGCAGCTTTCGTAAAACAGTTGCTCCGTGCCGCCGTAACCATGCATGCGAACGGCTTTCAATTCTATTCTCCCAGGACATCATTGGTTAACAAGGCGAAACTTTGAAGTCAATTTGCCTGGCCACAGACGCCGGCACACGCATCAACGAACCAACGGCGCATCAGTCAACGCAGTGGCGCAATTGCAACGAACTTGAGATGTGGGAGATTTTTTAGGGGGAAGGGTGTCCCCCTATTGGGGACACCCTGGGGATGATACCGCAAACGTGAACCGAGGAGGAATCCACGCCTGCGCCTGGGAACACAGGTTGCCGGCCGGAGCCGGCGAAATCGTCAGCCTATCGCATTCGATTCATTGCGTACTGGAGTTTCTTGAGTTCGCTCTCGAGGAACATATCTTTAAGTTGGTGGCGATCCATATGCGCTTCGAGCAGTTCCGCCGGGAACATCTTAGCGTTGCAACGGTGGCACACCGCCGCCTGGTAAGTCGCGTTTTCGTAATGAATGTCGTAAACTGCGCTGACTTCGTTGGTGACGACAGGTTCCAATACTTCCACAGCTTCCATAGCTTCCATGTTGTCCCTCTCTGTCCTAGAATTACGGCTCGATTGCACTGTACAGCAATCAATATGCCAGCCGCTTGAACGGCTTGTGGCTAAGGCAAGTCGTTGAATTTCCACCGAATTAAGATACCGTGTCAAAACCGCCCAGGCGCCGACCGGACACAAAAGATGAAGCCCTGGCCATTGTCAAACAATTTTGTTCCAGCTGACTTGAGAGTAGACCGCCATGACCGAGCAAGCCCCGCAGACCGCCGCCGTATCGAGCACCGAGCAGCAAACCGCAACCGGCACCATTGGCCTGCTATCGCCAAACAACCCACGGGCGCTCAATGCCTTGACGTTGGAGATGTTCCAGGAGTTGGAGCGCAAACTCCTGGAATGGCGCGAACGCGCCGATATCGTCTGTGTCGTACTGCACGCAGATTCGGAAAAAGCCTTTTGCGCCGGCGGCGATGTCAAGGCGTTGGTGACGCAACTGAACGCCAGTGCCGATATCCGAATCGGCGCCGATTTTTTCTCCCATGAGTATTTCGTCGATTATCTAATTCACAGCTACCCGAAACCGCTGCTCTGTTGGGCCGACGGTATCACCATGGGCGGCGGTATCGGCGTCATGAACGGCGCCACTTGCCGCGTCGTCACCGAGCGCACCCAGATGGCGATGCCGGAGATCGCCATCGGCCTGTTTCCCGATGTCGGCGGCAGTTATTTTTTGAATCGCATGCCGGAGGGAGTGGGCATGTTCTTGGGTCTGACCTCGGCTCGCTTCAACGGCGCCGACGCCGTCAGCATCGGCATGGCCGACCTGCTCATCCGCGCCGAGCACAAGCGCGCAGTTCTCGACGGCCTAGTTCATTTGCCATGGACGCGGCAGATGGCAAAGGACCGCGAAATATTGGGCGACTATTTGCGGCAGTTCGCGGACGCTGTCGAGCCAGACCAATCCGAGGTCATGAAGCGCCATTCCGTCATCAAAGAAATAGCCCTGCAGCCGGACATCGTAGCCATCGACGCCGCCATGCGCCGATGGCAGGGCGACGACGAATGGATGAGCGCCGCGATTCACGGCTACCGCGCCGGCTCGCCGACCTCAGCATGGGCAATCTTCGAACAGATCACCGGCGGCCGAGGATTGCCATTGAAAGATGTCTTCCTGCGCGAATGGGACATGGCGCTCAATTTCTGCACCCGCTCGGACTTCCGCGAAGGTGTGCGCGCGCGCTTGATCGACAAAGATCAACAACCGCGCTGGAATCCGCCCACCTTGGCTGAAGTCAATGCCACGGAACTAAACCGGTTGTTCTCGAAGCAGCATGGCCAGCCGGAGCTCTTGAGAGCGAAGCTCGAAACCCTCACGCCACGGCACGGCGCCTAGCCCTGCACAGCGGCAACCCAATGGCAAAGAATTCTTCACCACGAAGGATAGGATAAGCACGAAGCTGGAGGGCGAGGCGCGCAGTGGACTCACGCGCCCTTGACAGGCCACCGGCTTCGCGTCATGGATGAAAAAATCATGACAAGCCAGTCACCAATCACAATCGACTTTCCCGTGATGCGCTACGACATCACCCTGCCGTTGCTCGAAGGCCGCGTACCCATCGACGGTGTCACCCTCAACCCGGTCAAGTCCTCGTCGATGATCAACAAAGAAGATCCCAAGCTCAAAGCCGGCGACTTCGGCCTGATGGATTTGAACATCGGCTATTTCCTGCCGGCCATCGAAGCGGGCTGGGAAATCGTCGGCTTGCCGGTTTTCTCAAAGCGCAAGCCGGCTTTTCAACTGATTTTCTGTCACGCCGATGCCGCCATCCGAACGCCCAAAGATCTTGCCGGCAAACGCATCGGCTCGCGCACCTATCGCACCGCACTGACCGTCTGGGCGAGAGGACTGTTGCGCGAACGTTATGGCGTGGACTTCTCCCATGTCCAGTGGGTACTCCAAGCCAAGGAAGTGTTTCCAGTCTACGATACCAGTGCGAAGATCGACTACGTCGATGAAAGCCAAAACATGTCGCAGCGCCTCATCGCCGGCGAGCTCGACGCGTTGATCACCGACATATCCGACACCAAGATGTTCGAAAATCTCGAAACCAATCCAAAGATCAAGCGGCTTTTTCCCGACTACGTCCAGGAAGATCTCGATCTCTACAACGACACCGGCATTTACACCCCGGTACATATGATCGTCATGAGCCGCAAACTCGACCGCGAGCGCCCGGAGCTTGCAGCCAAATTCTACGCCGCTTTTGAAAAGGCCAAGGCCTTGGCCTACGACGATATCTTGAGCGACCGCGGCGGCTTTTCGGTCGTCTACCTGCGCGAACAACTCAAAGAGCAAATGGCCAAATGGGGCGATCCGTGGAAGCACGGCATCAAAGCCAACCAGACGACCATCGACGCCTTTATCAAGTATAACGTCGAGCAAGGCATGATTCGCAAAGCGCCGACCTCTGCCGACATCTTCGCCGCGGGCACGCTCAACACATGATCACGATTTGAACCATTGGAACTAATGGAACCCTTGGAACACCGGGAATCTATTCGAGTGATTGAACTTTTGAACCTTGAACCCTTGAACGAATCCCCGAGGAGCTAAGAATGCTATCGCGAGAGGATAATGAATTAATCACCCAAACCAACCCCGGCACGCCGATGGGCAATCTGATCCGGCGCTATTGGGTGCCCGCCCTGTTGTCCGAAGAGATTCCGCAAAACGACTGCCCGCCGGTGCGGGTAAAATTAATGGGCGAGGAGCTGGTCGCCTTCCGCGACAGCCAGGGCCGCATCGGCCTGATCGGCGAGCACTGCGCCCATCGCGGCACTTCGCTATTTTTCGGCAGGAACGAAGAGTGCGGCCTGCGCTGCATTTATCACGGCTGGAAGTACGACGTTGACGGCAACGTCTTGGACACGCCGGCGGAGCCCGGCGGCAGTGACTTCGGCAAAAAACTCCATCACACGGCTTATCCGACCCATGAAGCGAACGGCGTCATCTACGCCTATCTCGGCCCGCGCGAAAAGCTGCCGTTGTTTCCGAATTACGAATGGACCCAGGTGCCGCTGGAAAATTCCTACGTGACCAAATGTTTGTTGGAATGCAACTATCTCCAGGGTCTGGAAGGCGAATGCGATTCATCGCATCTGTCGTTTCTACACCGCAACTTTACCAACGAGAGCAACCAGCCGGTCTACAAAGGCGATCCCGCGCCGGTCTATGATACCCAAGACACCGACTTTGGCGTGCGCTTGATCGCCACGCGCAATTTCGACGACCAGCACTACGTGCGCTTCTCGGCTTTCGTCATGCCGGTTTACGGCTGCGTCCCGGCCGGCCGCAAGACCAACGAGCTCGAAGGTTACGAGATTCACACCTATGTGCCGGCCGACGATACCCACTGCTGGCGCTACGATATCGGCTTTCACCGCGGCCGTGCGGTGCGCGACGACGAAGTGCACCGGCGCAAACAGATCAATCCGGATTACACGAAAGTGCGCAACGCCACGAAACAATTATTTGCAAGACCGGCACAAGCAGAAAACCTCGAGCTTTACCGGCATCGACGATTTCTTAAATCACGATGGCTGCGCCACCGAGAGCATGGGCGCGATTTTCGACCGCACCAAAGAACATCTCGGCGTCAGCGACAAGGCGGTCATCGCCGTGCGCAGATTCCTGCTCACCACCGCCAAAGAGCTTCAGACCGGCAAAGAGCCGCCTCATCTGCTGCGCGATCCCGCGCAGCAACTGGTTCCCGCATATCGACTGCTTCGCCCATTTGGTGCCGCGCCATCTGCCTTGGCAAAAGAAGTTTGAGTTTTTGACCGAAACGGCGCAAAAAGAAAACCCGATGTCCTACGCCGCGCGCAAGAAAGCCGCGTCGTGATTGCCAACTCGATCGACAGCTAGGAATATTCAATGAAACAGAAAACACCGACTCGCGCCGTGATCAAAACCGCCGAAGAAGAATTGCGCATCGCCGCGACGATATTGGAATGGGAGATAGGCGACATTTGGGGCCATGTGGGCGTCCGTCTGCCAGATGACAAGGGTATCGCTGTGCAGATGTTTCGCCGCGCCGAGGGAGTGAAAAAGGACTGGTTAGTTCACTTTGACTATTCTCTCAAGAAACTGCGCGGTGTCGGCACGATCCCGCGCGAAGCGGTCATCTACAGCGAGATTTTCAAGGCGCGGCCCGACGTCAACGCCGCGGTCCATTGCCACGCGTCCATGTGCATCGCCTTGAGCTTGGCGGGAAAACCCATCGACTGGGTCCACATGCAGTCCTCGCGCTTCAAAGGCGGCACGCCGATCTTTCCGCGGCCGATTTACATTCTCGATGAATCCGAAGGCGCGGAACTCGCTAAGACTTTGGGGAACGCTTCAGCCATGATGATTTACGGCCACGGCATCGTGACGGTGGGCGAAAGTATCGACGAGGCCTGCATCAACGCACTTTATATGGAGCGCACAGCGAAAATCGTCGCTATCGCCGGCCTGCATGGCTATCAAGGGCCAACCCAGGAGTCGATTCAAACTCTCACCGGCAGCAGAGAAAAACTTTTTCGCCGGCCGCGCGACGAGATGTATCACTCGGCCGAGTGGAACTATTTCGCCGACAAGATCAAGAAAGGCGAGCGTTGGACGCGCGGCTGGACGTAAAATTATTTCGCAAGGAGCCAGAAATGACAAGCAAACTGTTGCCGTGGTTATTTATTTTCCTGCTCTTGCCGTTTTCCGCGCGCGCCCAAGAAACTCATCTGGTAGCCTACGCCGGCTTTGCCGGCTTTCAAGCGCCGGTCTGGGCGCCGAAAGACTTCGGCTTGTTTACCAAATATGGCTTCAACGGCGATCTGGTTTTTCTCTCCGGCTCGGTGCGCCAGCTTCAGGCCTTATTAGGCAACAGCATTCAGCTCGCCCAGGTCGACGCCGCCACGGCGGTCAATGCGATCAATCAAGGCGCCGATCTGGTGATGATCTCGGGCACGCTCAATTCGTTTCCCTACAGTTTCATCACCCAGAAAGAGATCCGTAAAGCGGAGGACTTGGTCGGCAAGAAGATCGGCGTCCTCGCCGTCGGCGGCGCCACCGAGACGGCGACCTTCCTGGCGCTGCGAGCCTGGAACATCCCGCGCCAAGCGGTGACCATCTTCCCCGCCGGCGATTCGGCCTCGCGGATCATTTCGCTCACCGCCAAAGCGATCGACGGCACCATGCTCTCCTACCCTGACATCAACGAAGCATTCCGCCACGGCATGCATGAATTCGCCAAGATGAGCGATGTCAAAGGCTCGTCGTTTCCGATGAACGTCATGGTCGCGCGCCGCAGCTGGGTCGAAAAAAATCGCGACGCCGTCAAGCGTTTTCAACAGGCCTACGCCGAAGGCGTCTACCAGTTCATGAACAGCAAGGAGAAAGCCGTCGCCGTGCTCACCAAGTGGCTTCGCTTCAAAAACCCCAAAGCCATCGAAGAAACCTATCAATACTTCGGCAAGAGCTTCGCCTTTCCCACCCGGGTCTCCCACGAAGGCTTACGCAACACTCTGGAAATCACCGCCCAGCGCAACCCCAGTGTCAAAGTCGACATGACCATTAGCCGCTACCTCGACGAAAGCATCATCGACGAACTCGAACGCGAAGGCTTCTTCAAACGCATAGCGGGCAAATAATTCCGTCGCATTCCTGTAGGGGCGACCCTGTGTGGTCGCCCGTCCGAGAGGGCAGACACCCAGATCTGCCCCTACGGCGACGCGTCGTCGAATCCAAATTGAACCACTACCCGACCTTGACTCCACCGCGACCGGACCATATAAATCTCGCTGTCGAGCAGTGATTGTGTCATGTGAAAGGAATTTCCGATGCGAACAATTGCAGCGCTAATTATCGGTTGCTTAGTCCTGGCAAACGGGCCATCCGCCTTCGGTCAATCGGCGCAGTCAATCGCCGCGGCGAAGAAAGAAGGCGGCAAGATCATTCTTTACACCTCCATGGAAACCTTCACCGCCGACGCCATTAAAGCCGCCTTCGAGAAAAAGACCGGACTGCAAATGGAATATTGGCGCGGCGGCTCGACGGAAGTGCTCGATCGCGTCCTCAGCGAACACCGCGTCGGCAGACCGGGATTCGACGTGGTCGCGATCACCGGCGACCACATGCGGTTGATGGCGAACGAAGGCGCCATCGGCAAATATGACTCGCCCTCGCTCAAAGCATTCGCCAAAGAAGCCATCGACCCGCTCTTGGGCGCCCGCTACCGCAACATCATGTACGGCGTGATCTACAATAAAAACCAACTCAAGGCCGGCGAGTATCCCAAGACTCTCGAAGACATCGTCAAACCGGAGTTCCGCGGCAAACTGGTCATGCCCCACCCCGTCGCCCATACGCTGACCACCCAGTGGCTCGCCAGTTTGGACAAAATCATGCCCAAGCAACGCGTCGAGAAATTTGTCCGCGACCTCGCCGCGGCCAAACCGTTGTTCGCCGAGTCGATCGTGCCGGCGGCCGACAAGGTGGGCAGCGGCGAGGTTCCCATCGGCATCACCTTCGCGCGCTTCGTTTTGACCTATAACAAACAAGGCGCCAATCTCGACTACATCCGCGACTACAACATGCTCGGCGACGGGCAGTACATCAACATCGCCGCCAAAGCGCCGCGGCCCAACGCCGGCAAAGCCTTTATCGATTTCTTCCTCGACGAGGAGAGCATGAAAATTCAGGCCGACACCGGCGAGTTCGTCAACCGCAAGGGCGTCTATCCGCCACTCCAAGACGCCGACAAGATCAAGTTCGTGCAGATGTACCAGTTCACCAAAGAAGACTTCGAAACCAAGAAGAAAGAATATCAGAAAATCTTCATGCAGTGAGTTCAACCACGGACTTGGAATAGGGACATCTCACCACGAAGGCACGAAGATCGCGAAGGTAAGATAAAGAACCAGGAAAAAGTTCTCCGAGCTTCGTGTCCTTCGTGCCTTCGTGGTAAATAGAATCTTCGCTTTACACCGACATAATAGAAAACGCTAGGAGATAGGGACTATGGCAGAATTTATCATCGACGCCGACGGCCACATCATGGAAGACCACAAAGATATCTTTGCCCACATCAAAGGCAACTTCGCCGAGATGAACTGGCACTCGACTTGGCCGATGTTTGACGCCGACGGCTGGCAGCGCGGCTTGGCGCGCAAAGGCAAGCGCGAAGATCCCGACGCCGAGCGCTGGATAAAATTTCAAGACGAGCATGGCATCGACATGGCGGTGCTCTACCCCACTTCGGCGCTGGCGTTGGGCATGATTCAACTACCCGCCTGGGCTTCCGCGCTGGCGCAGGGTTACAACGACTGGCTCTACGATCGCTTCATGAGTCAATCGCCGCGCTTGAAAGGCGTCGCCCTGCTCGCGCCGCAAGATCCCAAAGCCGCCGCGCTGGAACTGCGCCGCTGCGTCAAAGAACTTGGCTTTGTCGCCGGCCTGTTGCCGTCGGCCACCAACAACCGCACGCCGCTGTACGGTTCGCCGCTGTTTCACGAAATCTATGATGAAGCGCAAAGACTCGACGTGCCGCTGACGATCCACGGCGGCGTCAGCCAAAACTCTCGGCCTCGACCGCGTCGGCAGCTTTCTCGAAGCCCACATGTTGGAACATCCCGTCGGCCTGTTTCTCCACATCACCAACATGATGTTTCAAGGCGTGTTCCAGGAATTTCCCAAGCTGCGCGTCGCCTACTTGGAAGCCGGCGCCGGCTGGGTGCCGTTCATGATGGATCGCATGGAAGAGGACTACGAAAAGTTCGCCGCCCGCCTGGCGCCGCAGCTTGAAACATCCACCGAGCCATTTTTTTGAAAGCGGCAATATCTTTGTCACCATGGAAGTCGAAGAACGCACCGCGCCTTACGTCGTCAAACTGCTGCGCGATGACGTCATCATGTGGGCCTCCGACTTCCCCCACGAGCGCGAACGCGACCAGTTCGGCGGCGACCTGCCGACGCTAAAGGCGCGCAAAGACCTGACCGATGAATTCAAAAAGAAAATGCTCTGCGACAACCCGGTAAGGTTCTATCGCTTGAGCGAAGGCGACATCGCGGCGGCACGCAAGGCGAAAGGAAGTTGATTCGCTGGCCAGAACTAGCGTGCCGATGATTCCAAGCGGATTGCTTAGATAGGAGCATATACTCACGAGCCCGCAGCAATCAAAGCTCTGTTCCGGCGGCGGAACGAGTCGCAGTCGCTTACTCACTCCACGTCTCATGTGGACCGTATCAATTGAACAAGCTCGGACTTTGGCAACTGCGCGAATCGCCAAGACAGATTGAATTAGCGTTGCACTGCCGCCGTCTCCTTTATTTTTCATGGTGGCAATAGAGATCGTCGAGCTTGGTTCCGTCTCGAACTTACACTACCGGGCAAGAGCTGAGCCCGAATAAATCACTCCGATTTGCGGCGCGATCGATTTGATGCTAGTTTCCAATCATGTTCACCGCTGAGACTTACAAGCCGCTTGCGTTAAAGGCGCGGCCTTTGCATTTCGTAGTCGTAGTCGTCTTAGTAAACGAGGCTTTCGCGTCGTAGCGGGAAAATTGTAAACAATTTTTTAAACCCCTGCCGGCGCGATGGCCGACGGGGGTTTTGTTTTTTTGGCCCACCCACCGTCTCCGCAAGCCGCGCAGGGAGCAAATCCACATAGGAGAGCTCCCATGCAACTAACAGGTGCCCAACTCATTACCGCGCTCCTGGAGCGCCAAGGCGTCTCAACAATTGCCGGCATCCCCGGCGGCGCGAACCTACCCCTGTACGATGCGCTGCAAGCCAGTTCGATTCGCCATATATTGGCGCGTCACGAACAAGGCGCGGGATTCATCGCACAGGGAATGGCACGGGTCACCGGCCGGCCGGCGGTGTGCCTTGCCACCTCGGGGCCCGGCGCCACCAACCTGCTCACAGCCATCGCCGATGCCAAGTTGGATTCGATTCCGCTCGTGGCGATTACCGGCCAGGTTCCCCGCAACATGATCGGCACCGACGCCTTCCAAGAGGTCGACACCTTTGGGCTCAGCTTGCCGATTACCAAACATAATGTTTTGGTCCGTTCCGCCCTGGAATTGCGCGACGTCATTCCCGATGCCTTTCGTATCGCGGCGTCCGGCCGACCGGGGCCCGTGCTGGTGGACGTTCCGAAGGACGTGCAGACCGAACTGGTCGACGTGGATTTGCTTCCCGAGCCCGGACGAGCCGAACCGCCGCCGCTGTGCGCCGCCGACGATCTGCTTCGCGCTGCCGCCATGATCAATGCGGCGCAAAAACCGCTGCTGTTGATCGGCGCCGGAATCATCGCGGCGGGCGCATCGAAAGATCTGCGTCGCTTGATGGAAAAGGCTTCCATTCCAGCGGCCGCCACTTTGCTCGCTCTGGGCGCGTTGCCTCATGACCATCCCCTCTTCCTTGGCATGGTTGGCATGCATGCGGCGCGCTTTACCAACATGTTGCTCGACGAATGCGATCTGCTGGTCGGCCTCGGAGTACGCTTCGACGACCGAGCTACTGGCAAAGCTGCGGAGTTCTGTCCTCGCGCCAAGATCCTCCACATCGACATCGATCCAAGCGAGCTGGGCAAGATCAAGCAGCCGAGCTTGGGGCTGGTGGCCGATGTCGGTGATGCGCTGGCCGCTCTGATACCGATGATCGCGGCGAATAGGCGTTGCCAGTGGACGCAACATATCGACAGGGTTCGCGCGTGCTATCCGTTGGCGATGCCCGGCGCGGACGATCCTCTGCGGCCTTATGGCATTGTCCGCACCGTCGCCTCTTTGTTGCCCGACGACAGCATCGTCACGACTGACGTGGGGCAGCACCAGATGTGGGTGGCGCAAGCCTATCCATTCAAGCGGCCACGCCAATGGCTTACTTCGGGGGGCCTGGGCACCATGGGCTTTGGCCTCCCCGCCGCCATCGGCGCGGCACTCGCATGTCCTGGCCGCACGGTCGCTTGTTTCAGCGGCGACGGCAGCTTGCTCATGAACCTGCACGAGCTTGCCACCGCCGCGGAAGAAGGCGTCGAGGTCAAAATTATCCTGCTCAACAACTCTCACTTGGGAATGGTGCGCCAGCAGCAACAACTCTTCTATGGCGGCCGCTATCATGCTTCTCACCTCAAAAGCCATACGGACTTCGTCGCGATCGCCCGCGGTTTTGGCGTGAGCGCCGTGGACATCGGACAAACAGAGAACCCGGCCGCGGCCATCGCCGAAGCGCTGCGCCATCCCGGCCCTTGCCTCATCAACGTGCCGATCGCCAGCGATGAAAATGTTTACCCCATGGTGCCGCCGGGCGGGGCCAATCGTGACATGATCACGGGCGAGCGCTGTGACAACGAACAATCCAGTGCGAATAACTCTTGAAGGTCTAAAGGTGGTAAATGACTGTCGTTGTCGTAATGTAAGTGACGATTATCCGTTATACTCGGTACGATCATGGTGAAGCTCAACGATTCTGCGCGTGGTGAGTAAGCCCAATGCCCAAGCCGCCGTAACAGCGTTCTTTGTCCGATCACCTGTCCAAAGGAACTACCGGAATTTGAATCTCACGAGTTCTTCTTCGATCAGACCGAAATCACGAGAATTAATCCGGGATCTCGCAAACCACTTGGATTCGGGAGAATACCAAAATTCCGCGCTCAGCCGCCCGCTGTTGTAGCCATATGCTTCAATCTTCACCGCTTTTAATTGGCCAGCTTTGACAGTAACATTCTCGGCACCAACTACTCGCATCAACACGTTCACCGAGCGCGCAGCCCGAACCTCAGCGTCCTTATATGTAAAACGGCTCGGCCATTCTTTATTTGATTGCAAAGGCCACGATATTAATCGGTTCATGTTGGAAATTCGGTAAGTGTATTCTCCACTTTGTTTCCTTGCCACCAAAGACAATGCTTCTGTCGAGAAGTAAGATTCTTCGTCACCGCTTTTGACCACATAAGAAGGAATTCCAACGAAGGAATCCAGACGGACGAGTTCTCTGTCTGCGAGAGCAATATGCCCCGGGCGCCGCAGTTCGTGAGTCCAACGATCGCCGACATTCCAGCGGGGCGAATGAACAACTTCGAATGTGTTTGATTGTTTTTGTTGACCGGACAAGTGCCTCCTCAGGTCTTGATCAAATTCTTCATAGGAACCACCCAATGCCTCATTAAACGTGTTGGCACTCAATAATGGTATTGCGGAATCAAGTTTCTTTCTTTGCAACAGCCGATCAACAGCCACCAAACCCAGCGAATAAGTTCGAAGCGTTCCGTAATTACCTGTCAAAATTCGGTTCCACGCATTACGATCACGCAGTGTGGGTAAATGCGGCAAAATATTAAGATGTCTGGCTGACTCGTTTGTGACTTTAGATATTGAGTAACTATAATCTTGCCAAGCTAGTGCGTCAAAAACTTTGGCAGCCACCCATTCCGCAAATCCTTCATTGAACCAAGGATCGCTCAGCGGAATGACACCGCTAACTTCGTGGTGAATTGTGTGACCAATTTCGTGAGCAAGTAACCATGTGAAAGCGGCCCATCCCGTATCATCATTGACCTTCTGTAAATCGACATGGATCTTCGACCCACGAGCAAATGCCGTCATACGCGCGACATCCGTCGGAAACATGCGCCAGTCAACGCCATAGGACGCAAACGACTGGGAATTCTTATAAAGATTAGCCTCGAAGGTCTGCACCGGCGGAAACTTTAAATCATCGCGACAAACCGTGATTATCGCTGCCAGCGCCTGCTCAACCGATTTTATATCCCGAGGGCTAGCAGGCCGAAAAGTCCCTAGATTAGAGATGGATATGACCGTGGGACGTTCTGGGTAACCACACGCCGCCATAAATAAGACGAGCAAATATTTTGTGTGTTTTTGCTGTCTAAACCGGCGGAGGATTCCAATTGAAGACCTTGGCAGAAACCCAAGCAAATTAAGCGTGCTATGCATAATCCGCCTCGTATAAGGCCAGGCGAGATTTTAAGGTAGCCGGGCATCTACACAGGGGTAACACCTCAAGAATAGGCGGGGACATTTTGACTGATCTCCTATCCGGCGCTCAAAGACCCACAATAGGTCATTTCAGACTCACCCCCTGCGCCGCGTAAGCCCGGTCGATGAAGCCGGACTCATCCAGCTTGCGCATGATGCGCGCGTCGATCACATCCTCGGTCTTGATCTCGCCGATCTTTGGATTGCGCGTTTTCAGCATTCGCTGCACATTGCGCAAGCCGTCCAGCGACGGGAACGGTTTGCGGTCGACGCCTTTCAGCAGGTCTTGATAGCCTTCCTCGGCGTCGTTGGCGTTGGCCTTGAGCCTTTTCATGATAGTTTTTATCACCGTGGCCTTGTTCTTCGGTGCGACGGCAAAGGCTAACGCTTCGATTTCCGCCTTGAGATAGTTTTCTACGATGTCGGGGCGTTGGCTGAGAAAGGCTTGCGGCACGACCATCGCCTGGCCGACGGTCCGTTGAGCGAGGTTGGCGGATTCGCCGAGGACCGTGAAGCCTTTCTGCCTCAGGATTTTGCTAAACACGCCGTCGAGCGCGGCGGCGTCGGCGATGCCGGTCTCGACGGCTTGCATCATGATCGGTTGATCGCCGAGCACCTGCATGCTGATCTGATCGCGGGTTTGATCGAGGCCCAAATGTTCGAGCCAAAAGAGCACACCCATCCAACCGGTGCCGCCGATGCTGTTGAGCGCGATTTTTTTACCGCGCAAATCTTCCGGGCGCTTGATGTTGGGCCGGGCGATGAAGTCATAGCTATTGCGGCTGGAAAAGGTCGCGACGATTTTGAAATCATGGCCGGCGCCCACCGCCGCCAGCGTCGCGCTGCCGCCGCTGCGGCCGAATTGAATGTCCCCGGATGCCATACCCGCGACGAGCAGCGGCGCGCCGCGGATATAAACTTGGTCGGCCTGGAGGCCGTTTCTGGCAAGAAAGCCCTGCTCATCGGCAATCCACAATGGCGCCACCCGGCCATTCATCGCCGCGTAGCCGACCACGACTCTGGTCGGCGCGGTGGCCGACCAGGCATGAACGGCTGAAATCAACCAGAGAAAGACCGCATAAGCAAAAATTCTGCTGTGCAACATAGTCATACCTTCCACAGGTGATGCGCTACGACATGGGACGGCGTGCTCTGACATCGTCCACCTTACCGCCTCATCAACTACTGCACGAACCCCTCTTCATCCAGCTTTTTTAAGAAACGGTCGTCGATAACTTCTTTTCGCGGCGGCCTACAGGGTGCGGTTGAACCATAGCAACGAGAGCAGCGCGGAGACCAGCGCGGTGACTGCCGCTGCGGCGGCGAAGAGGGCGGAGATTTCCATATTCTTCTTTTCGAGCAAGAATTTGGAGTTGAGGGACTCGTAGACTTTTTTTAGATCGGTAGCTGTGCCGGCGTAAAAATATTGGCCGCGGGTCAAGTCGGCGATCGCTTTGAGCGTGTCCTCGTCGAGGCGCACGCGCATGGACCAGCCTTCATAGCCGATGGTCTCGCCGCCTTTGGTGCCGAATCCGACGGTGAAGACGCGCACGCCGCGGTCGGCGGCCATCCGCGCCGCTTCCATGGAGTCGGGGCCTGTGGTCCGCTGGCCATCGGTAAGCAAAATGATCGCGGCAGAGGCGTAGGAGCCGGGCGCTACCGGTTTGAACTCTTTCTTTTCCGCTTTGCCGGTCTGGTCGAGCGGCATGCCGCGTGGCGGGTAACGCCCGTAGATCAACGAGCTCACGTCAATGCCAGCATCGGGGAAAATGGTCGCGAGAGAAACGATGATGCCGCTGCCGATGGCGGTGCCGCGTTGCAGTTGGAAGCGATCGATGGCGCCGATGATGTCTTCGCGATTATGCGTGGGTACCTGCACGACCGCCGCCGTTCCGGCGAAGGACACCACGCCGATGCGTACGTTGGATGGTTGCTCGGCGACGAAGGCTTTGGCCGCGGCCTGGGACGCGCTAATGCGATTGGGCTGCACGTCGACGGCGCGCATGCTGCCGGAGACGTCCATGGCGAGGATGATGGTTTGGTGTTGCGACGGCAAGGTGATCACGGCGGCGGGACGGGCGACGGCGACGAGCATTGCGATCAGTGCCAGCAAAAACAGCAGCGGCGGGATGTGGCGGCGAAATCTCTGGCCCGCGCCCATCGCGTCCTTCACCATGCTCAAACTCGCATATTTGAGCGCGCTCTGCTGCTTGCGGCGCAATAGATAGAAATAGCCGGCCACGACTGCCGGCACGACCAGCAGCAGCCAGAGCATCTCAGGCCAGAGAAACGTCATGGCTCCCTCTCAAATGCTGCGGCAGTCCGCCGCCGGCCAACTGGCTGCGCCGCTTGCGCAAATCGGCGAAGCGGAGAATCGCATTTGCCAAATCATCGTTGGTCGATAACTCCAGCGCGTCGACGCCGGCCTGGGTGAACGCCGAACGCAGCTCCTGCTCGCGGCGCTCGGCCAAAACCGCGAAGCGCTTGCGGAAAGTGCGATCGTGGGTGTCGACGAATAATTGTTCGCCGGTCTCGGCGTCGCGCATCATGATCATTCCAAGGTCGGGCAACTCCATCTCCAATGGGTCGTAGAGCCGCACGGCGATGATCTCGTGGCGTCGCGCGAGATGCGCGAGCGGCTTGGCCCAGCCGGGCGTGCTGATGAAATCGGAGACGACGAAAACCAGCGAGCGTCTTTGCATGACGCGCAGAGCGGTCTGGAGAAAATCGCCCAGGTTGGTCGGCGCCGAGCGCGACGGCTCGGGCCGGGAAAGGATTCTATGCAAAATATGCAGCGCGTGGCGCCGGCCGCTGCGCGCCGGAATCACCGTATCCACGCTGTCGCCGTAGAAGAGCGCGCCGACGCGATTGCCGTGACGAGTCAGGAGCCGCGCCAGCACGGTGACGAATTCAGTCGAGACGGAACGCTTCTTCACGCGGGCGCCAAAGTCCACGGACGGGCTCAAGTCGAGCAGGAACCAGGCCATCACTTCCCGGTCTTCGTTGTAGACCCTCACGTAAGGCGTCTGGAGACGAGCGGTGACGTTCCAATCGATGTAGCGAACATCGTCGTAATACTGATACTCGCGCAGATCGGCGAGATCGAGCCCGAAACCGCGAAACAGAGTCTGATAGTTGCCGTGCAGCAGCCCGTCCAGGCGTCGGAGCACCGTCCACTCGAGACGGCGCAGTATGTTCTCAGCGCCGGCCGTATGAATGGAATCTTGCACGGGACTCATAGGCTGATTGCTCCAAGCATGACAAAAGGCTCACACCATTCAAAAATTCCAGCCGTTGAACTGCATCTCCGTTGGCCCAAGACCGCTCATTGGCTTACTGTTAGTTGCCGAGTGAGATAATGGAACCCACGCCGGCAGTATTCCAGCATTTCAATTCTCCAATTTTACAAGCTTGCGCCAAGTCTAACATGGCTCTCCAACGGCTTTTCGGGAGCCGGTATGTGCTCCATGATACGGCGGATCAAGTGATCCGGCGTCATGCCTTCGGCCAGCGCTTCATAGGTCAGCACTAGCCGATGGCGAAATACATCGAGAACTAGATCCGTGACGTCTTCTGACAAAACATAGGTGCGCCCGCGCAGAAACGCCAGCGCCCGCGCGCCCTCGATAAGATTAATCGAGGCGCGCGGGCTGACGCCGAAAGATATGTACTTGGCCACTTCGGCAACTCCAAAGCGATCGGGGTCGCGCGTCGCCGAGGCGAGCCGCACCGCATACTGCTTGAGCGCCGGATCGACATAGACGCGCTGACACTCGCGCTGTAGCGCGCTCAGTTGCTCAGTGGTGGCCAGCGGCACGACGTCGTTTGGAGTGCCGGTCACTCGGTCGACGATGACGAACTCTTCTTCTTCGGTGGGATAGCCGACGAGCACCTTCATCATGAACCGGTCCACCTGCGCCTCGGGCAGCGGATAGGTTCCTTCGGTTTCGATGGGGTTCTGCGTCGCCATCACCAAGAACGGTTCGGCCACACGATGGCTCTCACCGGCGATGGTGACCTGGCGTTCTTGCATCACTTCGAGCAGCGCGCTTTGCACCTTCGCCGGCGCTCGGTTGATCTCATCGGCGAGCAGCAGATTTGTAAAAACCGGTCCCAATGAAGTGGTAAATTCGCCGGTCTTCTGATTGTAGATGCGCGTGCCCACCAGATCCGCCGGCACGAGATCCGGGGTGAATTGAATTCGTTTGAACGAGCCGCGAATGGTTCTGGCGAGTGTCTTGACGGTCAGCGTCTTGGCGAGACCCGGCACGCCCTCGACGAGCAGATGCCCCTGCGCCAGTACCGCCACCAGCACGCGCTCGAGAAACCGATCCTGGCCGACGATAACCTTCTTCACCTCGTAGAGGATGCGCTCCATGAGCGAAGCAACTTCTTTGTGGTTTGTTTCTCTATCCATAAGCCCCTTTTCGGTGGTGATCGCGATTACGCTAGAACGGCGGCATACCGGCAGCGGTTGCGGCGTTTTCAATTGGCACCGCAAAGCCAATGCCGACAAAAAAACGCTCGGCGGTCGGATTAAGAATCGCGGTGACGATGCCGACAACCTCGCCCCGGGCGGTTACCAGCGGCCCGCCGGAGCTGCCGGGATTTGCCGCAGCATCGAACTGGATGAGATTGGTCAGCAAGCGTTTTCCATTCGGGGAGTAGAACTCGCGGCGCAATCCGGAGACTACTCCAGCACTCGCCGAAGGACCTATACCAAAAGGATAGCCGACGGCGACAACCTGATCGCCTATGGCAAGGTCCGCGGTGGAGCGCATGGTGGCCGCGACCAAATCGTCGGGAATCTTATGCGCCTGAAGCACGGCCAAATCATGCTCAGGCTGCATACCGGTCACCGTGGCGTCGGATTCGAGCCCGTCAGCGAACACGACTTGCACCCGCTTGGCGCCGAATACCACATGAAGATTGGTCAAGATCACGCCCTTGTCGACGATCACGACCCCGGTGCCGACGCCCTTTTCGCTCTCTTCGCCGTTCTTGTTCGGTTCCATTCGACGCACCCGGACGACCGACGGTCGAATGATCTCGTACGCTTTCGCCGCCGCGGACGGCAGAACATTCGTCTCGAGCGTGTGCAGCACTGCGGCGCTAATATCTTCCTGAGTGACCGGACGCGGCGCCGGCGCAAATAACCCGTGGGCAAAAACCACCAGTAACGAGAGCAGCACGGCGGCTGCCAGCCAAAGCGGACGTTCGTAACGCGCGCATAGATTGCGCCAGCGCGCGCGGGGTTTTTGACTCGGAACTTTCGCCGAAGAACCGTCGTCGGGTTGATCCGCACTCGTGGGGCGATGCGGATTGGCCGTCGACGCTGACCGACCGGTGATCGATGAACGGCTGGAACTGTAAAGCGTAACTCTCTTCATGTGCGGCCCCGTCAATTGACCCGCGCCCTTCGGCTTTCCGCCAAAGCACAGCAAACAACCTGAGCTTTTATCTATCGCATGGCTAGCCGATATTAAAGACCGCTAGCCGAACTTCTGGACAGAAGGTAGAGCCGCCAGCTAGCGCCCAACTTGAAGAAACAATCGTTTCAGATGCCGTTGCTGGTATACTGCCGACATAGAGATCCAGCGCGGCCTAGGCTCCACGACTGCGGGGTCAGTCGAAGCGATACCTACCGCCCCATCAACTTCTGCACGAACCCCTCTTCTTCCAGTTTCTTTAAATACCGATCCGTGACGAAATTCTTCGCATCGACCTTGCCAAGCTTCGGTTCCGCGGCGACCAGCGGATCGACCACGGCTTGCATAGCGCTCACCGACGGATAAGGAATGTCGGGGATCTTATTCTTGTTGTACTCGTAGGCTTCCTTCAGAAGCTCCTGATCGTTGACCCGGCTGAACTGCGCCAGCGCCTTCAAGGTATATTCCGGCTCGGTTTTGAAAATCTTGATCGCTTCGACGTAGGCGCGCAGGAAGTTGAGGATCCTCCCTTCGTTTTTCTGCAGCAATTTAGCGCTGCCGCACATGCCGGTGTTGAAATAGGGAATTCCCAACGCGCCGGCGTCCGCCAGGACATTGAAGTTAAATTTTTTCGCCATCGAACCGAACGGCGCGTTGAAGATAGAACCGTCGATTCCACCGGATTTAAGCGCGGCCAGCCGCTCGGACTCATTACCGATCTGCAAGATCGTCACATCCTTGGGATCGATGCCGAGCCGGCGCAGGAGTGTGCGCAGGCCGAAATCCGACGACGACGCGAAACGGCTGATACCGAAGCGCTTCCCCTTTAGGTCCGCGGCAATTCTGATCTCCGGTCGGGTCGCCAGCTGATAACCCATGCGGTCGTCGGTCATCGCAACATAAAGAATATCGGCGCCGCGCAAATTCGCCGCCACGCCTGGCGGCCCGGTCAATTGCCCCAGGTCGATATCCCCGGAGACCATCCCTTGAATCACCGTGCTGCCGCCGGGAATGTAAACGACCACGGAAGAAAGTCCGTACTTGGCGTAAAGACCGCGCTTCTCGGCCAATGAAACCAGCAGCGCGTGCGGATTGACCGAGCTGTAGGCAATGCGAATGGTGTCGGCGCCGTGAGCTAGTCCGGCCCAGGTCGCGCAAAGTAGGTATAGCGAAATGATTCGGGTAATTTTCTTGGTCATCGATTAATTTTTTCCTTTGCGTCTTTGCGCCTTCGCGGGAAAACTATCCGAACCACTTACAACGAGAACAGTTCCTTAGCATTTTTATATAGAATCTTTTCCTTGGTCTCACTCGACAGCTGCCTATGATTCTGTAAATCGTGTAGGTTGTGCGGAAACTCGTTGTCCCAGTGGGGAATGTCTGAGGCGTAGAGAAAATGCTCGGCGCCGACGTAGTCGACGGTGTGAGTCAATTGCGACTCGCCCGGCTCGACGCTGAAAAACAGCTTCGACTCGCGCACCATTTCGCTGGGCTTTTTCTTGAGCAGCGGCATTTCAATTTCGCCGCGTTTTTCCCAATGCTCGTCCAGCCGGTCGAGATAATAGGGCAGCCAGGTGGCGCCGATTTCCAGGAACGCTAATTTTAGCTTCGGAAAGCGCACCGGCAGACCTTGGCAAACGATACTGGTGAACTGCAGCATGATACCAACGGGAAAGGCATAGGAATGAACTTCGGAAAATGTTGAAAGCCCGGAGGTGCCGAGTTCCCGCGAGGTATTGCGCGTGCCGTGGATGCCGAGAACGACGTTGAGTTTCTCAGCCTCTTCGTAGATCGGATCGTAATATGGATCACCGAGAGCCAGCGGCAGCCCGGTAGGTAAAATTTCAAAGCCTTTGAGCCCCAGCTCAGTTACTGCACGGCGCAATTCTTCGGCGGCCGCTTTAGGCGAGCGCATCGGCAAGCAGCCGACGCAAAACAGCCGGTCGGAACGCGCGTTGTACTCTTTGGCGAACTGCGTGTTAGCGGCGCGGGTCACGGCGATTTGATAGGGCACTTCCTGATTTTTGGCGATGTTGCCGGAGCCGGTGGGAAAGCAGATCGCCTTCTCGATGCCGTACTCGTCCATGATCTTGTGCCAATTGTCGACCTGCTGCGCCGCGCTCAACCCTTTCCAAGTCCGTGCCATCTCGAAGCCATCCATCATGTCGTTGTCCCAGGGCTGATCGCCGGGCCACAAACCAGTAGACCGTTTTACCCAGGGCTCTTCGAGATATTTGCGGATGTCCGATTGCCGTTCGAGCACATGACCGTCGGTATCGATAACTGGAAAGTTCGACATGGGAGGATCCTCCGTCGCGACGACTTAGACTCTACGCCCTTTTAGTCCTGAGTGAAGGAGGGTGTCAATGCGCGCGGTGAGAGAGAATTGGAGTAATGGAGTGATGGGAAAACACCCACCACTCCATCACTCCATTACTCCAGTCAGCCAGTCCTGACGTACTCTGCCAACGCGGCGCGCCAATCACGCATCGGCGGCAAACCGAGTTGTTCCGAAAGCAAACAGCGCAGCGGCGTGTAGCGCGGCCGCACGGCGACTCGTTCCATGTCGCGCTCGTGAGTGATTTCTATGAGCAGATCGATTTGCCCGCGCGTGAGTCCGAGCACATGGCCCGCCTCGAGGGCAAATTCGTAGTACGAGCAGATGCCGTTGTTGACGACATGATAGGTACCGTACCGGCCGGTCGCACGGATCGTCATTACGCGCTCGATCAAGTCGTCGACAAACGTCGTACTCGACCAGATGTCATCGATAGCGCGCACTTTTCTACCGGATCGAAGATCGTCGTGAACCGTGCAAAGAAAACTCTTCTTGCCGCTGCCGTAGACCCACGACGTACGCACGATGAAACTGCGCGCGCACGCAGCGCGCACTGCCGCCTCGCCGGTAACTTTTGTCCGGCCGTAATTGTTAACCGGTCGTGGCTCATCGTGAAGAGTGTAAGGCAAGCGCCCCACCGGCTCGCCGGCGAACGCGTACTGCGTGCTGAAGTGAACGATCTCAGCGCCAACGTCACTCGCCGCTTCGGCTAAGCAATGCGGCCCATTGACATTCACCGCTTCAGCTTTCGCCGGCTGCTGTTCCGAATCGTCGACCTGGAGCACGGCACAATTGAAGATCAACGCCGGTTTTTCATGAAGTAGACAACGCCGCACGGCAGCGCGATCGGTAATATCGAGATCGCCATGCATGAGCGCAAGCACGTCATGTTCTCGCGCTAACCTGCGCGCTAAATGACTGCCGACTAATCCCGCAGCGCCAGTGATCAAGATCTTCATCACCGCCGACTCTAAAACGCGACGGGAAAGTCATCAAGGGGTTATGCGTAAATGGTCGGGTAAAAACCGCTGGAACAGATGGAACGATTGGAACCTTGGCGTGTTTTTACAGCGCGTAGCGCTTAAAAAACGTCCACATCTCCCGGTTGGCGTCGATGATATCCGTCGACGGACCGAGGATGCGCTCGAGAACTTTTTGCTTGCCGCCGGGCCACACATGGCCGGCACCGGTGAGCTTCCAGAGCACGACTTCCGCGTCGTCGCGGCAGTTGCCATAAACAAATTTACTAGCGCTATGGCCGCGCGCGCTGCGATCGACGCGCCGGTCGGCGACCGGCGGTTCGGCAGCGCAGCCGTTATGGCTGGCCCAGCGTTTAATCATCTCGTCGACGTTGGGATGGAAGACCTGGCTCTTGGTCATCGGGAATGGCGGCCCGAGGCCACCGGTATAAAGCGCGCGCGGATCGTCGACGCTATGAATTTGCATCACCGGCACGGCGCGGTCTGATTTGATCGCCGGCAGCACCATGCCGCCCGCCACCGGCGCGATTGCGGCGATGACATCGCTCGCTTCCGCCGCCAGACGATGGGCCATCATGCCGCCGTTGGACATTCCGGTGGCGTAGACTCGGCGCCGATCGACAGGAAACTTCTCGGCTAGCTCGTGAATCAGCGCCCGGACAAAACCGACGTCGTCGATTTTGTTGAGCACCGAGTAAGCGCAGCAAGTGCCGCCATTCCACGTCAGCAACCGCCCGGACAATCGGCCAGTGCCGTTGGGATAGACCGTGATAAAATTTTCGCTCTCCGCCACCGCGTCGAGCAGCGAGTATTCTTTTTGATTGGCGCCATGGCCGCCGCCGCCGTGAAAATTCAGGACAACGGGCAACACCTGCCGCTCCGCCGCCCGCCGCGGTAGATGAACGATGGCGCTGCGCTCGCGCCCGCCAAATTGTAGCGTAACCGTATGATCGCCGGGACTGAGCAACGCGGAGAGCGCCCAAGCTTCCCGTGCGACTAAGACAAGCAGCAGAAGCAGCACGAACATCGTCCGCACCGCTTTTTTCCCTCCCGCGCCAGCTTTGTCGCTGATTATCATCGTGTGCCAGAAATTGAACGGGGGGCCAGTGCCCCCCGTTTCTGCAATCCTAGTAAGTCTGCGCGATTAATATTCGCGGCGCTGTTTCAGTTCTTCGAGCTCGCGGCGCTGGCGCAGGATTTCCTGCTCGTTGCGCTGGATCGACTGGTCCTGCTCATTGCCCTGAATCTCCCGGCCCTGCAAGCCGTCGCCGATCAAGCCACCGGCGCCGGCGCCGAGAACCGCGCCGATCATCGCACCTGCCAACGGTTTACGTACGGCGGTACCGATCAAACCACCCGCAGTCGCACCACCCAAGGCGCCAATGCCGATACCCTTTTCGCGTGTGGTGACCGCGCCCCCGGCGCAACCCGCTGCCAAGGTTGCCACCAGCGCCAAACCGAATATCGATTTGAAAGTGTTTTTCATGGTCTCCGCCTCCTTGCTGGTTTAGACGGATGCTTTGAGAAAATGTTTACTGGCCGGAATGGGATCTCCGATGAATTACTTGACTGGCTCAGATCGGGTTTCAACCTCTCCCCAATCAGCTGCCGGCGGGCACTGCAATGACCAACGAGGAGGTACGGAAATACCCTGAAAAGCTCGTGTGTCTGGTGCTAACGCAGACGCTGAATCGTTGCGATTCGGTCGTCGAGCCCCGGATGAGTGGAGAGAAAGCCGCCCCCTTTGTCGCCGGATATCCGGCGAATCCAGGCGAGGGAGTCGACCATAACCTCTTTGGGATAGCCCGCGCGGCGCAGAATATCCACGCCATGAGCGTCGGCGCTGAATTCTTCTTTGCGGCCGTAACTGCGCGCCGCCAGTGCGCCGGCAATCGGCGCCACCGCGCCGGCGATGGGAGACAATTGCTGCAAGCCCGCGCTCAAGACATTGATCGTCGCGCCAAGAACCTGCGCTTTGGCGACATGGCCCAAATCTTGGTGCGCCAGCTCATGGGCTAGAACGCCGCGCAACTGGTCATCCGAAGCGCGCCGCAACAAACCCATGGTCACGTAGAATTGGCAGTTGCCGGCGTTGGCGGCGTTGATCTCGTCCTGATTGATGATGCCGATCTTGGTTTGATCGAGCCGGCAGGGCTGGTCCATGGCCTGAATCAAAGGCACCATGACCCGGCGCAGACGCTCGGAGTCATTACTATCGGAGCCGCGAACGCCATAACTTTGCGTCCGTGTTTGCGAGTAGTCCTGCGGCGCGCGCCGGCTGGGCGGCGACGCGGCGGTGAAACACGCTGAGAGTCCCAACGGCGCCAAGAAAAAAATCGCCAGCACCGCCCGGCGAGAGCGGCGGAATTTCGCTGGCAACGGGCTATTGGCAACGGAAAATGTCATCGTCTCCACCTGTAGGTATGATTTCACGCGTGTCCTTAGGATCCAGGCTGATCGTTTTTGATCGCGGTCGCTTGCATGCCGCGTTTGTCTTCCATCAGATCGAGCTGCACGCTGCCGAAGGCGATCTTGCTGCTGAGCTTTACCGGTAAGCGCCGCTCATCCGCCGAGATCCAGATCGCCGCTTCAGTCAATCTGCTGGCGTAGCCGCTCTTCTTGAGATTCTGCACCCGCGGCACGACCTTGTAGGCTTCGACGGTTTTGCCGGACGGCAGCTCCACAGGTTCTTTTTTCTCGACGAACAATTCGAGCAAATACTGATAGCGCCCACCGAATACTTTAAAATAAAGCTTATCGCCAACCTTGAAGTCGAGACTGCGCGCCAAATACACCGCGGTGATCGGATCGAAGGTATTCTGCGAGTCGAACTCGTAGGTCCTGGTGCGCTTGCCGTTTTGCTGGCGGTTGACCGCCCAACGTTTCGTGTTCACGTCGAGTTTAGCTTCGGTGTCGATGATCCGAGAGTTTTCCCGTTGGTTAAACAGGTAATGGCTCGGCGCCAATGATTTACCGTCGAAAGTCGAGCTGATAACGTCGCGCATCTTCCAAATCAGATCGAGGGCCTTGGACGTCTTGGCATCGACACGCACTTGATAGACTTTCTTACCGTCGACCATACTCGATGTCGTCGTCACTTCCGCCGTCGCCACCGAGAACAGACCATTCCAGGTGGCGCGGTAAAGTCCCTTCTCGCCTCTTTCAAAGGGATAGAATTTCGGACTGTACGTTGGCAGGTTTTCCGGCTTGATCATCGCTTCACCGGCCTGGGAGACCGATCCGGCGAGCAATCCAACCACGATCAGGATCGCCAACCGAAAAGTGAGTTTTGGTTTTTCCATGTCAGACCTTTAGACGTAGTGGAACAAAAATAGTTTAGCGCTAAGTTATCATAAAGGCGTGGGTTCCGACACGCCGAACCCGGGTTGGCTCGAAGCCTCGAGCATCACTCCAAATAGCTGAAAATATTGCAGTGCGACTTGCGCTTGGGCTAGATTCAACCTGAATCAAGGATCTCCTCGCCGATGAAAAAGCTTAGATCGTTGCTGGTCGGAATTTTTACTTCCCTGCTCGGCGCCGCGGTGCTGTACGGCCAGGAAGTCAACCAATCCAGTGCCACTACTGAAGGCGGCTTGCCCTCCCTGGCAGCGATCAAGGCCTGCAATAGCCTGCCCAATAGTGCGGAATGTCTCGACAATCTGTTCCGCGACGCGCTCAAGAAACACACCACCCTTGAAACCCTTCAGTTGATCCAGCGCTATGAAAAGGACGACGCCGAGCTGCGCCGCGACTGTCATCCAGTGGTCCACGCCATCGGCCGGGAAACCTATCGCGTCAAAGGCACGATTCACGAATCCTTTAGCGCCTGCGACCAGACCTGTCATTCCGGTTGCTATCACGGTTCGGTGGAGCGCTTTCTGCGCGGTGAAGATATTTACGCCCAGACCGACAAGCATCCGAGCGCCGCCGAACTCAAGCAAAAAGCCGCCCTCGCCTGCGATCCCAAGCTTGCCGACCGCTATCGTTTTCAATGCCTGCATGGTCTGGGTCATGCGCTGCTGTTTTTTAACCGCTACCAGCTGGTCTCCACGCTGGAAGCCTGCGACGCCCTGCCCAATGGCTGGAGCCAATCATCCTGCTATGGCGGGGTCTTCATGGAGAACGTCTCCAACGCCACCCCAGAGCTGCGCGACTTGAGCCCGACGGATTACCACTACCCCTGCAACAAACTCGCCGCCAAGTACCGCAGCGACTGCTATGTCATGCAAACCTCGCGCATGAGCGAAATGGGACTGACGACGGAAAAAATCTTTCAGGAATGCGACAAGAGCGGCGAATATCGTTTTCAATGTGCGCTGTCGGCCGGACGCGACCTGTCGAACTACGTTCGCCTCGGCCAGCTCCAGCCCACCGCGCAAAAATGCCAAGCCGCCGGCGGCGACTCCAAGCGCGCCTGTATCCGCGGCGTGGTCTACGCGCTTATCGATAATACATGGGACGGCCGCTACGCCATGCCGTTTTGCGCCGCCTTCGGCGAGGAGCGCGATCAAAGCGATTGTTACCGTGAAACTATCGCTTATCTCAAAGGCACATTCGGCAAAACCTCGGCCGACCTCGCCAAGGATTGCCAGCAGCATGTCAATCCATCCAACCGCTGCGCCGAACTCGCCGCACGGTGACCGATGGCGAAAATTCCATAATCCACACAAATACCCATCGAATCGTTTTGACTTAGAAGCCGATGCCGACGCCCACCGACGTGCCCCGGCTCCGGTCGAAGTTGCGCTCGTATTGGCGCCGCTCGTCCTGGCGCACGCGCTCGATTTCATCTTCCATCTTGTTGCCTAGCCACTCGGCGTCGGGGATGAGCTGCTCGGAAGTAACGGCGTCGTTGCCCGGTCCGCCCGGCACATGAATCTCGATGGCCTTGCGGATTTCCCGTAGCGGATCCCAATAAGCCTCGAAGGGCCGGCTCCGGTTCATATATTCGAGCCAATCGTGAAGCCCGCGCATGGCGCTCAGTATCTCCTTGGTACCGCGCGCGGCTTCGCCGCTGCGCGCCAGCGTAAGGCCGAAGTAAAGCCGCGCCAGTTGATCGTTCGGATCGACCGTAAGTGCGCGCTCCAGCGACTGGCGCGCTTCGACATAGCGCTTGGTTGCGTATTGCGTACGGCCGACGTAAGTCCAGATACCTTCGCGGAAATTAACCGATTGATAGACGTAGTTGGGATCGTCCTGCGCCGCTTGGAGAAAGTAAGGCAGAGCGAGTTCGGGATCGTTCACCTGGAGCGCGCGCCGGCCGGACTGAACTTGGCCCGCGGTGTTGTAAGCGGCGCAGCCGGCGAGGAACAATCACCCGACCCATGCGAGGCTCTTTATACAAGAAAAGGCTAGGCCTCGGCAAAAGAATGTCAACGCGCATCGTTGACCGTTACGCCCTCGGCTCTAATCCGTATGGTCTGAGTTCGTCTCTGGAATCGACGATCATTCTTGTCATTCGCCTTATCGTCAATCCGGTAGACAGGGTCCATCCCTCATCCCTCTACCTGGAAAGTTGAAGGGGCGCCGTGACGGGAGAATTCCGATTTCCGCTCTCACTTCTGCCCCAGCTCCGCCATCACTTCGTTGACGAAGCGCAGGTCCATGTACTCCGCCGGCTTGCGCTTCGGTTTGATGTTCAACGCGATCGCTTGCCACTGCGCCATCAGCTCCACGCCTTTTTCCGTCGGCACCGGCACCAGCGCGTCTTTGATCATCTGGTAGGCATCCTGTGCCGCGTCGCGCTCCAGGCCGAGGCGTTTGGTCAAGACTTGCAGCGCGTCTTCCGGATTATCGCGGGTGTGCAGCACCGAGCGGACGATGGCGCGCACCATGCGCTTGACCATCTGGGGATTTTCGATGATCGTTTTTCTGTTCGCCGCCAGGCCGGTGAACGCCGTGTCCTTGAAAATATCCGCCAAGCTTACCAGCCGCTTGAGCCCCGATTTCATCGCCAAATAATCCGCCGGCGGCGCCAGCAACGCCGCCGAGATAATTCCCTGCTTCATCGCCGCGATCTTGGGCTCGTTGCCCGGCAAGCCGATATACTCAACATCTTTGTCGGGATTGATCTTGTTGAGTTCGAGCAACGCCTTGGTTCCCGCCGCCGTCGAGCCGCCGAAGGTCACGCCGATCTTCTTGCCTTTGAGATCGGCGATCTTTTGAATATCCGGCGTCACCACCAGCGAGAACGTCGGCCGGCCGACCTGCTGGGCGAGCAGAATGATATCGTTGCCCTCCCACACCGCCGGCATTTGCGGCCCGATGGAGAAAATAAAATGGATCTGATTGGCGATCAGCGCCTGCACCGCCGTCGTCGCGCCGCGGACAAAAATCAGCTCTAGATCCAACCCTTCGCGCTTAAAAAAGCCGCGTTCCTGCGCCACCATCATCGGCAGGATCTGCACGCTCGGCGATGGAAACGCCCCGCGCACCGGCTGGGCCGTGCGCCACGGCGAAACTGCCGAGATCATGATCAGTAAAGTAACTATCGTTCGCCACATAGATTCTCCTCCAGCAATGCTTTGTTCTCATTAAAGCGGATACAACCGGCCGTCAAGAACAAATTGCCAATGGCTCAATGTTGATCTCGGTCAGTGCTTGGAACAAGACAGATTTCTCGCTGCGCTCGAAATGACACATCCTCACTCCTTCTGTGAAAACTCCGTTCATGCTTCGAGTACCTCAGCACGAACGGAAAGCACGAGTAGCAAAATTCAACACTTATCCGTTCGCCCTGAGACCGGTCGAAGGGCTCCGAAGAGTTTTCACACAGTCTGTCGCTCGAAATGACATATCCTGACTCCTGACTATTTACTCCTGACTTCTAACCCTTTTTTACTTGCAGTTCCGTTCCGTTCCAGGCTAACTGTCAGCCGAATCCTGGAGGTATTCTTTGAAGATCACTAATGTAAAAGCATCCATCCACCGCGTGCCGGTGGAGGTGCCGCTGCTCAAGGAAAAAATCGTCACGCCGATCGTCTTCACCACCGTCGAGACCGACATGGGCGTCACCGGCTACGGCCTGACACGCGGTGGACAGCGGTTCGGCATGAAGGAATTCATCAACCGCGAAGTCGCGCCGTTCTTGAAAGGCAAGAACCCGCTGGAAACCGAGCGCGTTTGGCACGACCTGTTGAAACAGTTCAACGCCCGCGTGCAAACCGGCATGTGGAGCTCGGCGGTGAGCACCATCGACATCGCGCTGTGGGACATCAAGGGCAAACACTACAAGGAACCGGTGTGGCGGCTGCTCGGAGGCGCGCAGAATCCGGTGCAGGCTTATGTCACTTTTGGCCTCAAGCAATATAAGAAAGAGCAGTTGGTCGAGGTCGCCAAGCAGTTGGTCGCCCAAGGCGAGAAGCGCTTGAAGATGGTCGTCGCCGTCGACCCGGAAAATCCCAAAGTCGACGCCGAGCGCGTCAGAGCGGTGTGCAAAGCCGTCGGCGACGACGTCGAGATAATGATCGATGCCAATTATTTATTCTCGTACAATCGCGCTCTGGAGCTGTGCAAGATGGTCGAGCCCCTGAACATCACCTGGTTCGAAGAGCCGGTGTATCAAAACGACGCCCTGCTGCTCGCCGATCTGCGCCGCCACACGTCGATTCCCATTGCCGCCGGCCAAAACGAAGGCCACCGCTTTCGTCATAGAGAATTGATCGCCAACCGCGCCGTCGACATCGCCCAGCCCAATGTCTGCTCGGTCGGCGGCTACACCGAAGCGGTGAAAGTCGCCGCGCTGGCGCAAGCGTTTAACCTGCCCATCGCCAACGGCGGCGGCTGGCCGCATCACAACATGCACCTGCAAGCCGCCATGGCCAACGGCTGGCGCGTCGAATTTCACTTCGAGATGTGGGGCGTCGGCGACAAGATCTACCAAGAACCGCCGGCGCCGGTGAACGGCTGGGTGACCTTGGCGGAGACGCCGGGCCTGGGGCTCGAACCGCGCTTCGATGCGCTCGATGAGTTTGAAGAGAAGTGAAGCAGGCAACTGGCATTAGGCAATAGTGCACGGCGAAAAAACATGACGAAAAAAATTCTCGTCTGGCTACTGGTAATTTTCTTTGTTGCAAATGTTTCCGTCGCCCAGGCGCAGCAGCCAACAAAAATCCCGCGGATAGGTTATTTAACGGGCGCCACGGCTGAGGGTCAAGCGGCCCGCATCGAGGCATTCCGACAGGGTCTGCGCGAGCTTGGGTATGTCGAGGGGAAAAACATTGTCATTGAGTATCGATTTGCCGAGTTAAAACCGGAACGCGTCCCCGTGCTGGCGGCCGAGCTAGTGCGTTTAAAGGTCGATGTGATCGTTACGAGCGGGGGCGCACTCACCCGTGCTGCCAAAGAAGCGACTAACACGATTCCTATTGTCATGGCGCAGGATACCGATCCGGTTGCCAACGGGTTCGTTGCCAGTCTGGCACGGCCTGGCGGAAACATCACGGGACTGTCCAACCTTTCCCCGGAGATAAGCGGAAAACAACTGGAGCTTTTGAAAGAGATCATTCCCAAGCTCTCCCGCGTGGCGGTTTTGGGGCCGGCTTCGACTGACCCCGCTAACGCCCGACGGCTAAGCGAGATGGAACTCGCCGCCGGGGCGTTAAAGGTGAAGATTCAATACCTAGCCGTACTAAGTCCCAAGGATATTGAGAGTGCATTCCGAGCCGCAGGTAAGGGGCGTGCCGACGCAGTCGTCGCGCTGGGGAGCTCCATCCTCAATTCTCATCGAACACAGGTAGTCGAGCTAGCGGTAAAGAGCCGGCTTCCGGCGATATACAACCATTCAGAATATGTTGTCGACGGGGGGCTTATGACCTACAGCGCGAGCTTGCCCGACCTGGACCGGCGCGCCGCTACGTATGTGGACAAGATTCTAAAGGGAAGGAAGCCCGCCGATCTTCCCGTCGAGCAGCCGATCAAGTTCGAGTTCATCGTCAATCTTAAAGCAGCTAAGCAGATCGGCCTGACGATCCCGCCGAATGTGCTGGTGCGGGCGGACCGGGTGATTCGATGAAAAAGACATCAGGCAATGGTAGGGGCGGATAAGGGAGCGCGGGTTTTCCAACCCGCGATTAACCGCGGACAAGAATGTCCGCGCTCCAATGTCCGCCCGTTCGGAGGGCCGACACGCAGGTCGGCCCCTACGTAGGTCCGACAAGCCGCCCCGCGGACCAAAATCGAAAAGTCCAAAATCGTATTGGAGGACAGGACGATGACACGATCCATAGCCAAGTTCATCTTAATCGCGATATTCAACTTTTTCGCTCCGACGGCGCCCGCTTCTGCCGCCGACAAAGTGACCATGAGTTCGACCAATATCACGGCCTTCGACCTCGATCAGATCGTTGCTTTATCGAAAGGTTTCTTCGCCAAAGAGAACATAGAGTTCGAGCCGACCTACATGCAGCCCGACCTGGTGATCAAGGCGCTACTTGCCGGCACCGTCGACTTGGCGAAATCCGGCACCCACTTCGGCATGATCGCGGCGACGCGGGGCGGCGAGTTGAAAGTCATCGGCGGCTCGACCTACGGCTACGCCTATCAAATCATCAGCCAGCCGCAGTTCAAGACTCTCGCCGATCTGAAAGGCCAGAAAATTGCCGGCGCCGGCGTGGCCAGCATCACTACGACGATCTTCAAAGACGTCATGCAGCGCCAGGGCATCCCACCGTCGGCGTACACGATCCTATCCATCGGCGGCAGCGCGGAAAGATTTCAAGCGGTGGCGTCCGGCCAAGTCGCCGCCTCACTCGCCGAAGCGCCGCCCTATAACTTTCGCTCCATCGACTCTGGCAAACGCGTGCTGCTCAACTATTCCGACGAAATTAAGAGCATACAGTACGGTTCCTACTTCGCCTCGAACAAATCGCTGGCGCAGATGCGTCCGGTGCTGGTGCGCTTCATGCGCGCCATCGGTCAGTCGATGCGCTGGTTGAACGATCCAGCCAACGAAAAAGAAGCGGTGCGGATCATGATGGACCGCCTGAAGATCGACGAAACCATCGCCGCGCGCACGTTCAAATTCATGGTCCCAGAAAACCATTCCTTCCGCGGCGAGGGCCTGGTCGACCCGGTTGGATTGAACGAAATGATCCGCCTGCTCGCGATGGATAATCTAATCCCCGAACGCAAACCCTGGGAGACATTCGTCGACGCGGGATTTCTCCCGGTCGCGGCAAAATGAAAGTCGTGTTCGTGAAACGTGATCGTGCTCGTGGCCGGACACGAACACGATCACATCGAAGCGAAGCGGCGGCCCCGCGTCATGGCTTCCAGCCGCTCGCTTTGATCTCGTCATTGGCTTTTTTCACGAAGCTCAAATAGAAAATGTCGGGGATTTTGATGTCGCGCTGTACTTTGGTAGTTCGTTTCATCTCGTCGATCATGGTTTGCAGCACCTTGTCGTCGCTGAATCCCGCCCGGAGCGCGAGCGGCGTGAGAATGTCATAGATCGAACTGACCAACTCCTGGTCCTTCATGCGCAACGTCTCCATCATGTATTTGACCGCCGCTTCCCGTTTGCTGACGTAAAATATCAGCCCTTTCAGCGCGCCGCGGACGAAGCGATGGATTTTTTCCGGCTGTTGCTGGATCTTGTCTTGCGAAGTCGCCAATCCGCCTTCGATCAAGTTGGCGTACTCGCTCGCGTTTCCGAGCTTAACAAAGCCATCCTTTTGCGCCTTGATGCTCATGGCCGTGTTGAACAACGTCGCTTGTATGGATCGGGTCTGGAGCGCTGGAAAGCGGACCTCGTCACCTCCCATCGTCACAAGATTGACATCCTTCGTTGGGTCCAAGCCGTTTTTACGCAACATTTCGCGCGCCACCACCGCAAGCGACCCTTCCGGAGACATCACCGCGATGTTCTTACCGCGCAACTGGGCTATCGACTTGACCTCGGGTTGCGCGATCAAATCCCAACTGGGCTTATCCTGAAAAACCGTAACAAGCCTGACGGGAATGCCTCTGACCCCCGCCGCCAACGCGCTGCCGGCATTGGTAAAAAAATCGACGTCCCCGGCCAGCACCGTGCGGATCGCGATCTCGCCGCGGATGCTGAGCAGCTCGACGTTAAGACCTTCTTCTCGAAAGTAACCTTCCTTTTGCGCAATGACCAGGGAAAATACCGAAGTACTACTCAGCGAAGGACAAGCCACCCGGATATTGTCAATAGCGCGCGACGGCGCGACGATGAAGAGAGAAACGACCGAGCAAATGAAAAACCCATAGGTTATTTTCCAGCGTGTCATGCTAAAGCTCCTTCCTCGTCCAGGTTAATTTGCGTTGCTCTCGGCGCGCGCGACGCGCTTCGGTTTTCGCTATCTATCTCTATCGATGACAGCGGTCAAACAAAAACATTTCGGCAAAAAACAGCCCAGCCGCGCCGGACTCTTCGCCAGGCAAGCCGCGCTTGCATGGAGGGAACTCTTCGAACGCGTCGGCAAGCTATCGCGCAATTGTCATCGCCACGCGAAAACCATAATCGGCGTAACGGAACGCCGGCGGCAACGAACTGCGCGCCCCGCAGCGGGCGAACTTGATCTGATGGCGCCACGAGCCGCCGCGCGAAACGCGCCGCTCACCGGACGCCGCGCCCGGCGGATTACGTTCGGGTGAATTGCGGTAGTAGTTGTAGTCGTAATAGTCGCTGCACCACTCGTGCACACCCTCGCTCATGTCGTAGAGCCCGAAGCCGTTGGGCGGGTTAACGCCGACTGGTGCCGGGCCACCGGTGGCCGCGTCGAAGCCAATAGCCGCGCGCACGCTGGGCGCTTCATCACCCCAAGGATAAAGCGCACCGTCTCGCCCGCCACGCGCCGCATACTCCCATTCAGCTTCCGTCGGTAGACGATACTGCAGCCCTTCGCGGCCACCGAGCCAGCGGCAATACGCAACCGCTTCGTCCCAGGTCACGCCCACCACCGGTTTGCGCGGATCGGCAAACATTGGCTCGGACCAAAATGGCGGCGGAGCGGCACCGGTGGCATCGAGAAACAACAAGTACTGCGAGTTGGTGACTGGAAACTTTGCCAAACCAAAGCGATCCAGCCGGACGCGATGAACCGGCCGCTCGTTCTCCTGACCCTGTTCACAACCCATCAGAAAAACTCCTTCAGGGATGCGGACGATTTCAGGAAGCGCTTTCAACCGTTGCCTTCGACGCGGCGCTGTTCGATGGAAAATCGCACCAAGGCCGCATAACGGTAAACCACGTGGGCGAATTTGCCGTACGGCATCGTGATGAACAGACCGGCGACGACTCCCAGGTGAATAACCAGCAAGCTGCCCATCGCAGCAGTCTCGCGAAAGCCGAGCAGCAGCAGTCCCGTGAAGCTGGTCAGAAACAACAAGACCAGAAACGCCACGTCCATGCTGAGCATGCTCGCATGCGCCGGACCGCGGTCGCTTCGCCATTTCAAATAAAGCAGACCGATCGTGCCGACAACCAACATGATCCCGCCAACCGTGCCGAGAACCACCGGCGCGCTGAAATAAGGATAGGGTGCCTGCCAGCCGAGAAAATGATCGTAGAACGCGGCGATCGTGGTCGCTGCCAAGTCGAGCAGAAAACCGAAGAAAACCGCATGGTGCAACCACAACCTCGACTGAGAGAAACTCTCCCCCGGATAGTTGCAGCCGGCGCCGCCGCCCTTCATGTAGGCCAGGCCGAAGGCGTCTTTGGTAGCGCGCCAGAGCGCGGCAAAATCTATAAGCTCGACTACGGTCCCTTGGGTCTCGCGCCAGAATCGAATCGCGCCAATCGTGAAAACCGCCAAACCGTAAAGCGCGATCAACGACGGCGGCACGGTCATGGCGATGAATGGCACGACTCGATAAAACGCGCCTTCGCCAAGATGAACGGCGAACAATACGGGCGGACCTTGGAATGCCAGCACGAGGCC